>CAWFBT010000001.1:0-227273 GCA_963814095.1 uncultured Thermoleophilaceae bacterium
GGGGGCGGTCGTGTTCGCGATCTTCCTCGCGATCGGAAAGTGGTACCCGGGGAGCGGCGCGGAGCAGGTCGACTGGCGGCCCACCCGCTCGCCCGAGCTGGAGGCCGAGCTCGAGGTCGACGACATCGACCAGATGCTCGAGGCCCAGAATGCGCGCCGGCGGGCGAGCGGCCGGCCCGAGCTGACCGAGGACGACGTCCACGCCCAGGTGGCGGAGGATGAGCGCTGGCGCGACGAGCTGCGGCGCCGCGCGCGCGGCGAGGGCTGAGTGGCACGCGTCCTGATCGTCGGCTGCGGCTGCCGCGGCCGCTCACTGGCGGCCGCGCTGATCGCCGACGGTCACGCGGTGCGCGGCACCACGCGCGATCCCGAGCGGAGCGCTGCGATCGAGAAGAGCGGCATCGAGGCCGTGGTGGCCGACCCGGACCGGCTCGGCTCGCTCATGCAGTCGCTCGCGGGGGTGAGCGCCGTCTGCTGGCTGATGGGCGGCGCCAACGATGCGGCCGTCAACGGCGAGCGCCTCGAGACGCTGACCGAGCGGCTCGTCGACACCCACGTGCGCGGGCTCGTCTACGAGGCCGCCGGCACGGCCCGCCCAGACAGCCTCCGAGCCGGGAAGGAGATCGTGAGGCGCGCGGGCACCACCTGGCACATGCCGGTCGAGGTCGTGACGGACGACCCGGCCGACCACGACGCGTGGCTCGCCTCGATGCGCGCGGCCGTCGGCCGCATCCTCTGAGCGCTCAGAGGTCGGTGCCGAGCAGGCCCGCGACGACGAGCGCGAGCGACGCGAGCGTGAGGATCACCGCCACGACCATGAGCACCCGCCAGGCGAGCCCGCTCGCGACCTGGCGTGAGCTCGGGGTGGGCTCCGGGGCGGCCGGCGGCTCGGGCTCGTGCGCGGCGACCACGGCCAGCTCCACCGGGGCGGGCGCGGGGGCGAGGGACGGCAGGGCCGCCGGGGCAACCGCCGCGTCCACCATCAGCGTGTCCGTTGCCTGCACGAGCCTCCGCTCGTGCTCGACGCAGCGGGAGCAATTGCGCAGGTGCACGTCGAGGCGGGCGGCTCCGCGCTCCTCGAGCTCGCCGTCGAGCCGGTCCGAGATGAGCCGCTCGGCGCGCTCGCACCAGCCGCTGGCCGTGAGCGGCTGCAGCGTGCGGCGCAGGGCTTTGCGCGCGCGGGCGAGCGCCTCAGCGAGGTCGTCCGCTCCGATTCCAAGCTCGCCCGCCACCTCGGCGCGCGACCGGCCGGCAAGCGCGACGAGCGCCAGCGCGCGCGTTTCACGCTCGTCCAAGCCCGGCAGCGCCACCGCCACGGCTCCGGCAGCCGACGCGGCGTGAACGGGACCCGCGGGCCGGGTAGGAACCGGTCGAAGCGGCGCATGCTCCATCGAAGGCGGAGAATAGACCGCGCGCGGCCGTCGGGCGTCTAGGGTTGATACCCGACCAGGATTCGAGAGTTTTCAGGGAGAAGAGATGAGCGATTACGCGAAGGACGTACTTGTGGACACGCAATGGGTCGAGAATCACCTCAGCGACGACTCGGTTCGCATCGTGGAGGTCGACGAGAACCCGGCGCTCTACGCGGAGGCGCACATCCCCGGCGCCATCGGCTTCGACTGGAAGAAGGACCTCCAGGATCAGGTCAAGCGCGACTTCCTCGGGCCGGCCGAGTTCGGCGAGCTGCTCGGCAGCCGCGGCATCTCAAATGAGCACACGATCGTCCTCTACGGCGATCGCAACAACTGGTTCGCCGCCTACACATACTGGTATCTCAAGTACTACGGCCACGACAACGTCAAGCTCATGAACGGCCCGCGCGAGAAGTGGATCTCGGAGGGGCGGCCGACGAGCAGCGACAAGCCGAGCTACGAGCCGCAGCAATTCGGCGCGGAGCCGGGCGACGACGCGATCCGCGCCTTCCGCGACGAGGTGCACGACGCGCTCAACACGAGCACCAGGCTCGTGGACGTGCGCTCGCCCCAGGAGTTCTCCGGCGAGCTGATCGCGATGGCGGGCTACGAGCAGGAGGGCGCCCAGCGCTCGGGCCACATCCCGGGCGCCTCGTCGGTGCCTTGGGCGCAGGCGGTGCAGGAGGACGGCACCTTCAAGCCGGCCGACGACCTGCGCGAGCTCTACACGGCGAAGAAGGTCATCGACGGCTCGGACCCCGTGATCGCCTACTGCCGCATCGGCGAGCGCTCGGCGCACACCTGGTTCGTGCTGCACGAGCTGCTCGGCCACGACAACGTGAAGAACTACGACGGCTCGTGGACCGAGTGGGGCAACATGGTCGCCGTCCCCATCGAAAAGGACGTTTAGAGACCATCCGGGGGCTCGCGCCCCGAGCGCCGAAGCAGCCGGCTCGGCCGGCTGCGCAGGGTTCAGGTCACCCCGGCGGCACCTGGCTGGCCTCAGAGGAGCGGGGCGAGCCGCTCCAGAAGCGACTGCACGATCCGTGCGGTCGCTCCCCAGACCAGGTGGCCGTCGACCGTGTAGGTCGGCGTCCTGATCGGCACTCCCTTGCGCACGAGCCGCTTCATCTCGTGGCCGCGCACGAGATCGGCGAGCGAGAACTCGAGGATGCGTGCCACCTCGCTCTCCTGCGGGGTCCAGACGTGCTCGTGCTGGATGCGCCCGACGAACGGAAAGATCCGGTAGCTGGTCACGAAGGTGCCGACCGGCGGGAGCGCGCCCATCAGCTCCACGTCGTCCGGTTCGAGGCCAATCTCCTCGTGCGCCTCGCGCAGGGCCGTCTCGCGCAGGTCCTCGTCCGGGTGGTCCTGGCGGCCGCCCGGGAATGAGATCTCGCCCGCGTGGCGGCGCAGGTCGGCTCGCCGCTCGGTGAACACCGCGCGCAGGTCGGGATAGAGCGGCACGAGCACGGCGGCATCCTTGGTGCCCGGGGCGTCCATCGCCGCGGCCGCCTCGGGCGTCAGAAGCAGCTCCCTCACGCGCCTATTATCGGACGGTCATGATCGAGCGCGTTCACGTGGCGATGTTCCACTGGTACCGGCGCGTGGGCCGCGCGTCGCCCGGGGCGCAGGCGCTCGAGCCGCCGGGGGTGATCGCCGCGGTGGTCCCGGCAACGCCGGAGCGGGCGGTGGCGAACGCGGTTCTCTTCAGGAGTCCCGAGGAGCTGGAGGCGGCCTACGACGAGGTCGCCGCCGCCTACGCCGAGATCGGCGCCAAATGGACCGTCTGGGTGCAGCCCGAGGGCCGCGAGGCGGCGACCGCGCTGCTCGCGGAACGCGGCCACGTTCTCGACGCCGACCCGGCGGCGATGGGACGCACGCTCGCCGAGCCGCCGCCGCGCCCGCCGGCTGATGCGCTCGAGGACTGGACGGCGCGCGGCGAGCTCGCCGACGCCGGGCGCATCAACGACCGCTCCTACACGTTCGGCACCGACTCCTGGAGCCGCGCGCTCGAGGGGCTTGCGCTCGACGACGTCCACATCTACGTCGAGCGCCGCGGCGGCGAGCCGGTGGCGACGCTGATGATCGTCGACAGCCACGGGCACAGCGAGGTGCAGATGGTGGCCGTGGTACCGGAGGCGCGCGGCGCCGGGCTGGCGGGCAAGCTGCTCGCCCACGGGCTCGCGGACGCGGCCGAGCGCGGCAGCGAGAGCGTGACGCTGATCGCGACCAAGCTCGGCTATCCGGTCTACCGGAGGCTTGGCTTCGAGGACGTCGGGGTCTTCGAGATGTGGGAGCGCCGGGCGGACTAGCTCAGACGAGCTCGACGCGCTCGTCGAACATGACCTCACCCTCGAGTGTCCGGTGCACCGGGCACTTGGCGGCGATCTGCATGAGCCGCTCGCGCTGTTCCTCGGGCAGCTCTTTGGAGAGGCTGACCGTCATCTGAAAGCGAGTGGGCGAGCCGCGGTGGGCGGGCTCGTAGTCGACGTCGACGGTGATGTCACCAACGTCCCAGCCCTTGCGCGCGGCGTACATCTCCATCGTCACGGCGGTGCAGGAGGCGAGGCTCGCGGCGAGCAGCTCCTGAGGGCTCGGGGCGCTGTCCTCGCCGCCCTGGTCCTTCGGCTCGTCCGCGCTGAGCTCGTGCCCGCGGACCTTGACCTGCTGGCGCAGCCGGTCGCCGACGCGGTTGGAGATCGCTCTCATCCTCTTCCCTCGAATAGCTCGGGCTCCGGCTCGTCGGCGAAGCGTGCCATCGCGAACAGCGCGTCCGACAACCGGTTCAGATAGGTGAGGACGGTGTCGCCGGCGAGCTCGCCCTCCTGTTGGAGCTGGGCCACGCGCCGCTCGGCGCGGCGCACGGCGGTGCGCGCGACGTCGAGCCGCGCGGACAGCTCGGTGCCCCCCGGGATCACGAACTTCGGCGGCAGGTCGACCCGCTCCATGTAGCGGTCGATGTCGCTCTCGAGCCGGTCGATCATGTCCTGCGTGACGCGCGAGACGCCCTCCTCGAGGCGATCGGTCGCCTCGGGCGCCGTGGCGAGCTCGGCGCCGGCTATGAACAGCTCGCCCTGCAGGCGCAGGATGTCCTCATAGAGCTCGCCGCCGCGCTCGGCCGCGGCGCGCGCCAGTCCGAGGGCGGAGCCCGCCTCGTCCACCGAGCCGTAGGCCTCGGGTCTGCCCGCGAACTTCGCGACGCGGCCTCCGTACCAGAGGCCGGTCGTGCCGTCGTCGCCCTTCCGTGTGTAGATCTTGACCAAGGCGGATGATGCTACCCGCGCCTGCGCCCGCCCTCGGTGGCGGCCGCGCCGCCGGGCGCTAGGTCCAGGAGCCCGTGCGCAGCAACAGCTCGAGCTCGCGCTCGCTCTCGAGAGCGGCGGCGCGGGCCAGCCGCCAGCGTCCGGGAGTGGTCCGCCGAGCGGCCGCCGCGAGCGTCCCGTAAGCGGCCTCGGCATGGCCAAGACGCGCGGCCAGCTGCCGCTCGGCCTGCGTGGCGGCGCGGGCGGCGATCTTCGCCTCGGCGCGGCCGTACGCCGCCCCCAGGGCCGCGGCCGCCGCGGCCTGGCCGCGCGCGTCGGCTGCCCCGTCCAGGCGCCTGCGCAGTGACACCCGGCGTGCGTCCAGGCGGTCGATTGCGGTCGTCACCACTGGCGGGCGCTCGGTCGGCTTCGCGGCCGGCCCGGACACCACCTTCGCGGGCGGCGGTCGATCGTCGGACATCATGGCGTTGCCCGTGACGAACCCTGCGGCCGCGCTCGCCGCGAGCGCCAGGGCGGCCCACGCGGGGACGCGCTTCAGCAGCCGTCTGCTCGTGAGCGTCACGCGGGCCCTGGCCCGGTGGGCGGGCCCGGGCTCAGAGCTGCGGACCGGCGCCGGGGTGCGGCGAGGCTTCTTCGGGACGGGCCTCCTCGCGGGCTCCCGAATGACCGGGATTGGCACTTGCAGGCCCAGGGCGTCGGCGGCGGCGCGGACAAGCGTGGCGGCTGAGGGCTCGCGCTGCCCCGGGTTCTTTGCCATGCCCGAGGCGACTACGGCGTCGAGCTCGCTCGGCAGGCTCGGATCGCGCTCGGACGGTCGCGGCGGCGGCTCGGTGAGGTGCGCGTGCAGCAGGAGGAGAGGGCGCTGGTAGGGGAAGGCCGGAGCGCCTGTCAGGCACTCGACGAGCATCGAGGTCAGCGAGTAGACGTTGCTCGCCGGCCCGGGCGGCTCGCCGCGGATCTCCTCGGGCGACCGGTAGGCCGCGTCCTGCACGGTGCTCGTCAGTTGGCAGGCGCGCCCCCGGGGTGTGCCGATCCCGAAATCGGTCAGGAAGACATGCGACTCGTCGCCGGGCTGCACGACTATCGAGCTAGGCGAGAGCGCTCGGTGAATCAGGCCCTTGTGGCGCGCCGCTTCGAGCGCGCCCGCCACCTGGCCGAGGATCCGGAGCGCGTGCGTCGGCTCGAGCCGTCCGGCCGCGAGCAGGTCGGCGAGCGTGCCCGCACCGTGCGGAAGAGCCTGCATGTGAAGGCGCTGGCCGCCGTCGACGGAGCGCAGCAGCCCGAGGACATTGGGGTGATTGACGGCGCGGCGCAGCACCACAAGCCGGCCCACCCGCCTACGCAGCTCGCGGTCGTCCCTGAGCGGCTGCGCCAGCACGTCCAGGGTCGTCCGTCCGCCGTGGCGGTCGGTGGCTTCGGCGAGCGTGTTCAGGCCCTGACGCCGGCAGACGATGCGCTCGACCCGATACCCGTCGACGCGCGTGCCCACGTCGACATTCGTTTGGGCGTGCCGCCCCGGAGTTCCGCGACGCCGCGGCATCAGCCCGACTCCCAGAACTCGGTCGTCGGCGGCGGCGCGGGGGCCGGCGCCGGGGCCGGGACAGGAGCCGGGGGCGGCGCGGCCGCGGGCACCGGAGGAGCTGCCGGGGGCGGAGCCGGGGGCGGCGGCGGCGCGGGCGTCAGATTCGAAGGCGGGGCGACGGGCGCCTGGACTGGCTCGGGTGCCGGTGGTGGCTTCGGCGGCGTCCGCAGGGCGGGCAACTCACGCGCTGGCGCGAGCCTGAGTTCGCGGCCGCTCGCTACCGGCTGGCTCGATGTCGGGTCCGCGTCCGGAACTGCTGCCCTGCCGGGCTGATCGGCGAGGCCGGCGGCGAAGAAAGACGCCCCGAAGACCACGGCGCAAGCGCAAGCTATGGCCGTCACAGGGCCAGGTCTCATGGCGCGGGACACTGGGTTCCAGCGTAAACGCGACCCTGTACCCAAGCAACAAGGCGACGGCTGAAAGGTCATAGTCGCTCCGCATTGGAGCGTCCGTGCAGTCGGCAGGCCGCCCCCGCGCGGGAAAGCAAAACCCAGCAGAGCAGGGATTGTGGGTCCGCAGCGGTCTGGGCACTCAGCTCGCGGAGGTCAGGCGCGCCTGCTCTGGTCCTCGGCTCGATTGGCGCGTTGGCCGTTGTCGCTGCGCCGGAGTGCAGGCCGCCGGGCGTGCGCCCGTGGTCAGGTCGACCGGCTGGGCGGCTTGTAACCCGCGGCGGTCCGAACACTCGACGGGCGCCACTTCGTGCCGCCGAGCTGGCTGGGCACACCCTCTTCGTTGAGCGTGTCCGCGATCGCCTGCAGCGTCATGCCGTCGGCGCGCATGCTCGCGATCCGCTTGCGGATCGCGTCCCAGTTCGGCCTCGCAGCGCCCGCCGAGCGGCGCTTGGCGCGCGTGGACGCGAGGCGCTTGCGCGTGCGCTCGGACAGGCGGTCGTCCATCCCCGCGACCGAGGCGAGCGCGCGGGCGGTCGTGTGGGCTCCCGGTTCCGCGGTGTCCAGGTCGAGTTCGAGGGCAATGAGGCGGACCTTGTTGCCCTCGAGCGACCGGACGATGGTGCCGAGCTCGGTGACCGAGCGGCTCAGGCGCTGCAGCTCCGTCACGACAAGGCAGGATGCGTCGCCCGCCGCGATCCGCTCGATCAGGAACGACAGGCCGGCGCGATCGAGGGCCTGGCCATCCTTGGGCTCGCGCTCGCGTACGACCTTGACCACCTCGATCCCGTGCGTAGCGCAGTAGCGCTCGATGGCAAGCCGCTGCTCGGCCAGGTCTCTCGTTCCCTGCCCCGCGTGCGCCGCGGTGGTGGCGTAGCCGAACGCGCGCACGGGGGCGGGCTCCGGCGCCTCGGGCGCCGGCGCCCCGGCACCCAGGCCGATCGCGCGGCTGCCCGCCTCGGTGGCCGAGTCGAGCCCGACGTCGAGCGCGACCAGCCGCACCCGGCCCTGTTCGAGCCGCTCGAGGATCGTCTCGAGCTGCGCCGTACTGCGGGTGAGCCGCTCGAGGTCGCTGACGATGAGGCAGGAGGCCTCGCCCGAGTCGATCCGGTCGAGCAATCGCAGGAGTCCCGGCTGATCGGCGTCCTCGGCGCCGTCGGCTTGGTGGTCGCGCGCGATGTCGACGAGACGCAGGTTGAGGCGCTCGCAGGCGCGTTCGATTGCCTCCAGCTGACCCTCGATGCCCGGCCCGTCGAGCGGCTCGCCGGACGCGACACTTGCGTATCCCAGCGCCGATGTCGATCGGGGGCCAGTTGAGCGACCCGTGGGCGTCATGGCTCACGTACCAGCGTACCGGCACCCACTCGTCAGGCGAGCGGGCTGAACACGAGCCCCGTTGGCACCTTTGGGTAGAAGTAGGTCGACTTCGGGGGCATCGATTCGCCTGCCTCGGCGACTTCGCGCACCTGCTCGACCGGCGTCGCGCGCATGAAGAAGCCGGCGTCGACGGCCCCGGACTCCACCCGGTCGATGGCGTCCTCGAGGCTCTTCGAGTAGTCGAGCCCGCGCAGGTGCGAGATGTCGTCTTCCGACATTCCAAGCGCGCCGCGCAGCACGATCGCCTCGAGCACCGCGGTGTCCAGCCGGCGATACGGGTCGGGCATCCCGGCGAGCGCCAGGTCGGCGATCGACTGGTCTTTGAGCGTCACGCGGTAGGGCTGCTTCTGGAAGCTGTCCATGTAGCCGAACGCGACCGGCCCGTCCTCGCGCGGCTCGAGCTGCTCGGTGGACGCCAGCTGCTCGACATCGAAGTCGCGCTTGACCGCATCGCGGATCGCGAGTTGCTTGGGGGTGTCGTCCTTCAGGCCCGTCAGCAGGCGGTGGGTGGGAAAGACGAGCAGGCCCGGGTCGGAGAGGGAGCAGAGCAGCATCAGCACGTAGCGGTGATCGCCCTCGCCGCCGATCTCCTCCGCGTAGACGCGCGCCGTCTCATAGCGGTGGTGCCCGTCCGCGATCAGGAGCTCGGCGCTTGCGAGCGCGTCCTGCAGGGAGCCAATCTCCTCGGTGACCCGCCAGAGGCTGTTGAGCGTGCCCTCGTGGTCGGCAACCGCCGCGAAGGGCTCACCCGCCGTGGCCCGCTCGAGCGCGACGGTCGCGGCGCCATCCCGGTCGGCGAACAGGCTGAAGATGGGGGAGAGGTTCGCGCGCGTCGCGCGCGTGAGGCGGAGCCGGTCCTCCTTGGGCCCGGGGTGGGTGCGCTCGTGCGGTCGGATACGGCCCGGGCCGTAGTCCTCCACGCGCACACGGGCGAAGAAGCCGGTCCTCGCACGCGCCGAGCCGTCGGGCCCAGTGTACTCCTGGCGAAGCGCCCACATGGCGGGCTCGTCCTCGCGCACGACGACGCCCGCGTCGAGCCATTCCCGCAGCGTCGCGGCCGCGTGCTCGTAGCGGTCGCCGCCTCCGGGCGGGGGCTCAGGCAGGTCGATCTCGACGACGTTGCGCGGGCTGCGCGCGACGAGCTCGGCGCGCAGCTCCTCGTCGATCACGTCGTAGGGAGGGGCGATCACGTCCTCGAGCGGCCCCGCCACCGAGGGCTCGTAGCGGAGAGTGCGGAGCGGCTGGACGTCGGCCATCGGGACGGGCCACCCTACCCGACGCTGCCTCGATCTCCCGCCGCCACGGTTACACTCGCCGGCGACGGGGTGTGGCGCAACCTGGTAGCGCGCCGCCTTTGGGTGGCGGAGGTTCCCGGTTCAAATCCGGGCACCCCGATCCTCATGGCAGAGACCCATGCCGGAGAGCGCCCGGGCGGGCGCGTCAAGCCGATCCTCCTGGCGGCTCTGATGGCGTTCCTCGCGCTCAACGTCTGGACCGGCAGCCCGCTGCTGGCGCTCTGGATCGGGTCGCGCATCCAGGGTGAGGAGAGTCAGCCGTCGATGGGGGCGTTCGCCGCTGTGATCGTCTGCCTGATCGCATTCAGCTGGGGGCTCTACCAGCTGCTGAAGCTCACCATGGGCGCGTACCAGGAGGCGACCGGAACCCAGCCGACCGTTCGTACCCATGCCCCGTGGCTGCGCAGCATGCGCGCCGAGCGGCCCGAGCACGGCCGCGGCGCAGCCCGGATCTCCGGGGCCGAGAAGATCGTGGTGGTCAGCGTGATCCTCGCGGCGGTCGTCTTCGAGGTCTGGTTCTTCTTCTTCTCGGGCTCGTCGATCGGCGCGGGCTGACCTCGTCAGCTGCCGACGGCGGGCCTAGGCTTTGCGTGGTATCCGCCCCGGTAGCTCAGTTGGACAGAGCGGCGGCCTTCTAAGCCGCGGGTCGCAGGTTCGAATCCTGCCCGGGGCACTTGCGACGCACGGCACTCGAATGAAAAGTCCTGCAAGCGAGCGGTTCTGCAGGTCAGCGCATAGGCCGCTGGATGCGAGGAGATGCGAGCGAATGCACCATTGGCGGCGCTCGAGGTCGCATATTGGTCGCATCGAATGCTCGCCCAGGCAATCCGTACGAAAGGCTGCTGATTGTCGCACCGGAAGCGTCAACGGCCGGGCACTGCACTCATCGTGGTCCCGGGTCGCCGGACGAATGGAATGGTGATCGTCCGCCGGCACGGCACCCAGGCCCGTCGGCGCCTTCGTCGGTGTCTGCCGGAATAGGCCGTGAGCATCTCTCGCACGAGCGCGAGGGGCCCGCGCTAGGCCACGGCCACCGCCAGCGGCATCAACAGATACTCCGCGAAGAAGAGCGCCCAGACACGCAGGTAGAAGCGGTGAAGGCGACGCGGTCGGTCAGGTCGACGCGCACCGCGAGCCACAGCAGCACGGCGAGGCATGCAAGGTGACCCGGGACGAGGACGGCGGCCGACGCATCGTCCGAGAGCAGCGGCGCCGCGACGATCATCGCGAGGTAGGCGCCCGCCAGCGCGGTCATTCCCATGACGAACGCGGCGCGGGCTCCGAGGCGGACCGTGAAGGTCGCGATGCGGTAGCGGCGATCCCCCTCGGCGTCCGGAATGTCCTTCAGCACCGCGATGGCGAAGGAGAAGGGCAGCACGAACAGGGTCAGGGCGACGATTGGCCCGGGCAGCTCGCTCAGGCCCGGACGGCCTCCGAGCGTGGAGGCGAAGTGGAGGTACACGCCGACGTTGACGACGGCCGCGCGGACGAGCGAAATGCTTGCCGCGGCGAGCGCGGGAAAGCGCTTGAGCCGGAAGGGCGGCGATGAGTAGGCCGTCCCGATCGCCAGCGCGGCTCCCACCGCGGCCGTCTCGACCCAGCCCTGGGTCAGCGCCATGGCCAGTGCGAGGAGCCCGGACACGATGACGAGCCACCATGCGGCCCGGACGCTCAGCAGCCCGGCCGGGATCGGCAGGCCGGGCTTGTTGACCCGGTCGATCTCGACGTCCTCGCACTGGTTGATGCCGACGATGTAGAGGTTCACGAGCGCGCCGGCGAGCAGCGTCAGCGCGAGGTCACCGAGCCCGTCGCCGACGGCGGCACCCGGGAGCGTCTCCGCGGCGATGACGTAGATGCCGAAAATGCTCGTCGTGGTGACGATCAGCGTGTGCGGTCGCGAGAAGCGCCACAGGGTGTGCGCGGCCGCGAGCGGCGAGCCCCGCCCCGCGACGGCGACCGCAAGCCCGGCGCCCTTCACGGGGACCGCCCCGGCGCCCGCCGCGCGCGCAGCTTCATGAAGATCGCGATGGGGATGAACAGGGCGCCTGCGAGCGAGCCGGCTGCGAAGCGGACAAGCCGCCGCACCGTCCAGGGCTCGTCGGCGCGTTCGGGGACCGTTTCGCCCCAGCTGGGCGCAGGAGCGCCGTTCCGAGTGGCCCGGCCGGCGACCGCTACCGCGTACGCGCCGTCACCCGCTGAGGCGGCCCACGGCGGGTCCATCGTCAGGACGCGGACGTCGGCGAAGCCCGCAGCCTCGAACCAGCGGACGTAGTCGGCGCGTCTGGGAAACAGCATCCAGGCGTCCGCGAGCCAGCGAGCCGCACGCCCTGACGGCGGCAGCGGGCCCGCCACCATCGCCAGGCCGCCCGGGCGCAGCACGCGGTGCGCCTCGCGGATCGCCCGCTCGGGGTCGGGCCAATACTCGATGCTGCCGCAGGAGACGTAGCGGTCGAAGGCGTCGTCTGGGAATGGAAGGTCCTCGGCGTCGCCGAGCAGCTTGCGGCACGCCGCGAGCGCCGGCTTCGCCTGCGCGCGCCGCAGCTGCGCGGCGCTCTGGTCGAGCATCGTCACGCGCGCGGCGTCCACATGCTCGATGACACCCTCGGTGGCGAAGCCGGTGCCGGCACCGACGTCGACCGTGTCGAGGCCGGGCTGGTCGAGCTGCGCCGCGGAGAGGGCGCGGGCCCGCATCGGGGGCGTCCAGAACAGCGGATTCACCCAACGGTCATACAGCGGCGAAACGAACCGGTAGAACCAGAGCGCTTCCTTTTTGTGCTGGATCAGGCGGATGTGTCGGCCTTTGTCCGCGGGTATGCGTACCGGATATATATGACCCTCGAGCTACTCGACCGCTGGTTACCAGAGCCGGCGATCCGTACACACCACCGGCGCGCCAGCCTCGTCGACCCCACGCAGCTATGGAGTGCGGCGCTCACGGTGAGGCTGTCCGATACGCCGTTGCTCGGCAGGCTGATCCGCTGGCGCATACCTGGTACGAGCCCAGACCAGTCTTTCGACGAGCTCTTTCGCACGTACCCATTCACCGTTCTCGAGGAGGATGAGGGGTTGCTGATCTCGGGACTGTGCGGGCGCATCTGGACGCTGGCTCGCGACTATCCTGACCTCGCCGGTCCGGAGGCCTTCCGGGACTGGGACAGGAGCGGCACGGTACGAGTGCTGTTCGCGCACTGGGTCGAGCGAGGCCAGGGCAATGAGTTCGAGCTGGTGTCCGAGGCGCGCGTGCAGCCGGTCGACTCGGGCGCCGAACGACGGCTGCGCGTTCTGTGGGCGCTCATCGGGCCATTCGAGGGCCTCGTGGGCACGGACGCGCTCAAGGCCGCGGTGCAGCGGGCGGAGGACGGCGCGCCTCACTCGCAGGACGGCCCTGTTCAAGACCGGCCAGCGGCGAGACCGAGTCGATGAGCGTTCGCCCTCCGCGGCTCAGCCGAACCGCCAGCCGTCCCGCCAGCACCTGTTCGCTTCGCATCTCGACGTGGGGCTCGCCGGGTTCGGGCACCGGCAGGACGTGGCCGGAGCTCGTCGCCTGGCCATCGATCTCGAGGCGGTACCGGGGCGAACTGGTTCGCACCCGCCAGCGGCGGTCGCCCAGCGCTACCCGTGAGCGGGCGAGGGGCGGGGCGAAGCGGTGAACCTGGCCACCGCGCCACAGCACGACGGCGGAGGGGGTCGCGCCGAGACGTGGGAGCGCGCCGCCGGCGAAAGCGACGCCGAGGCCCTCCTCCGGGAAGGCGCTCGCCTGGCCCCACCACCAACGGCCGGCGAAGCCGGGCCCCCAATTCTTCTCCGCGTAGACCGTCGCCTCGTCGAGCCGAAGCGGCCGGCCGGCCACGCAGCCCTCGCCAGACGCCGCCCCGTCGAGCAGGACGGGATGCCAGTACTGAGCGAGCCCCGGAACGACGCTGGCGGCGCCGAGCGCACCGAAGGCACCGCGCGGCCAAATCAAACGGGCGCTCAGCCGGAGGTCGAGCCAGTCCTCATCGCCGAGCCGCAGCCGGACGCGCTCCAAGGACCCCTCGAGGACCTTGCCGGCCCGCACCCCGAATCCGGTGGGCGACCCCACGGCGGGCGCGGTGGTCGCGTAGCGCACATGCGTGCCCGGGTGGGAGGCCAGGGCGACGAGTCCCCAGCGCCGGTCGGCTCCCCGCCCCACGCCGCAGAGCACCACGAGCACCGTCTCCCCGGCCACGATTCGCCAGTAGTAGCCCTCTATGGGGGCACCGTGGTCGCGGCCGGGATCGCCGAACGGGAGATCGGCGCCGCGTTCCCGGTAGGCGGCGTGGAGGCCGGTCACGCGCCCCTCGCCGAAGCCGCGTGGTGATCTTTCGCGCCCGCCAGCTCGCCGCTGCGCCGGGGCTGATGCGCCAGCTCGGGAGACGACGCCGCCGGCGCCCGCCGCTCACGTCGCCGAGCCCGATTGCCGAGCGGTCTAACAGCGCGCTCAGACCGGCTCGAGATGAAGAAGGGCGGCTCGCCGGATGCCTCGCGCCGCTCACCGGCGATCCGGACCTCGCCGAGATCATCGTCGTCGACGACGAGTCCTTCGACCGCACCGCCGCGGTAGGCGAGGAGCACGGCGCGGCCGTGCTGGCCGGCCGGGCTCTGCCGCCGGGTTCGGCCGTCAAATGGTGGGCGCTCGACCAGGGCCTGCGCGCCGCTTGCGGTGATCTCCTGTTGTACCTCGACGCCAACAATCTTCCACGGCCGGCAGTCACGCGGCCCGCTCCCTCGACCGCACGTGCAGCGCACCGGGAGAATCCATGAGCCGCCGTGCCACGGAGACCGACCTGGTCACGGGAGCGTTCAGCTACTCGGGTTCGCGTATCGCCGAACTCCTGATCGAGTCCGGAGGAGAGGTACGAACCCTCACGCATCATCCGGATCGCGAGCACCCGCTCCGAGCACGAGTCCAAGCCTCGCCCTATCGGTTCGATGACCCAGCCGCGCTGACGCGCAGTCTCGAGGGGATCACCACTCTCTACAACACCTACTGGGTCCGATTCGAGCGAGGCCGGACGACCTTCGCCAACGCCGTCGCCAACTCGCGAGCGCTGTTCGAGGCAGCTCGACGTGCCGGCGTCGCTCGCATCGTTCACGTGAGCATCGCGAATCCTTCGATCGATTCGCCGCTTCCCTACTACCGCGGCAAAGCACTCGTCGAGCACGCTCTGGCTACTGCCGGCGTTCCGTACGCGATCGTCAGGCCAACGTTCTTCTTCGGCGGTGGGCGGGACATCCTGGCCAACAACATCGCCTGGATCCTGCGACGCATGCCGCTCTTCGTCGTGCCGGGCGACGGCCGCTACCTGGTGCAGCCGATCCACGTCGACGATCTCGCGCGCATCTGTCTCCGAGCCGCGCATGGTCGCGGCGGCGTGATCATGGACGCCGCCGGGCCGGACACGATGTCGTTTGAAGAACTCGTTCGAGCCATTCGGGACGCTCTCGGTCGACGTACGCCGATCCTGCACGCACCGCCTGCCGCGATGGCCGCGCTCGCGCGCGCACTCGGCCTTGTCGTGCGCGACGTCGTTCTCACCGCCGACGAGATTCGTGGCCTGACCTCTGGGCTGCTGGTCTCACATCAGCCCGCGCTCGGACACATCTCCTTCCTTGAATGGCTAAACGAGCACAGGCCAACACTCGGCGGTGCATACGCGAACGAGCTGGACCGTCACTTTCGGATGCGCCGCGGCATCTGAGGAGTGCCCCAGGCTGTGGCCGTGCAGGAAGCGCCCGATCGCGTCGGCGACGAGCCGTCGAGGCGCTTCGGCGCGACGATGCCCGCGTGGACGAGGGCAGCGATGCCCTGCATCGTGGCGAACAGCACCCGGACCATCCGCGCCCCGTGCGACGCTGCCCGCGCGGGTGCTGGGAGCACAAGTACCTGACGCGCCCTCGAGCGACCAGTCGATCCCGAACTCGACCGCGTCCTCGTCCGACCAGTCGATGCGCCTCGCCTCGCCTCGCTTGATGAAGATCGGCCAGGACCTCCCCGACGCCAACACCGCGATCTAGACCAAGATCGCGGCGAGATGGCGCCTGTCAGGCGATCCTCGTCCTCGGGGCTCGCCCCCTCGAGAACGAAGGGGTCTGTGGGCTGTCATGTCCAGTTCTGGTCAGTCTGTTTGAGCCGATCGGGGCCGGGCAGGAGGCATCGTCGGGTGGATGCGGAGCGGACTCGCGACGTCTCCCCGGACCTGGATTCCACAACGAAGTGCTGGGTCGGCTCGTGTAGCGCGAGTTTGGGTCGGAAGCTTCGAAATCACCACAGGACCGCGGAGGTTCATTCGAATGGCTACCACAGGTGCCACCGGTGGCGATCGCGCCACCTCACGGCCCGGCGTAGGCCGTGCCGTCCGTCGACTGAGCACGGAGACCAAGGCTGCGTTCAAGACCACCGAGTTCTGGGCCATGATCGGCCTGATCGTCGCGATCCTGATCAGCGCAGCCGTGATCAATGGGGGCGACAACGGAACCGATGAGTTCATCGCCCGCCAGGCATGGCTGTACGTCGCGATTCTCGGTGGCGCGTATTTCATCTCTCGCGGTCTGGCCAAGTCGGGAAGCTCGGACCCGTATTGGGATGAGCCCGACAGCCCCAACGGGCGAGACCGGGACCGCTAAGCGTCCGGGACGCTGGAACACGGCCAGGCGGAGGCACACTCCCTCAACCCTCCGCCTGGTCTCCAACCAGGCGTCGTCGCGGCGCCAGCGTGCGCGGTGCTTCCCCACATAGTTCTACTTTCAACATTGGCGGAGGCCTCGATGCCAGACGTACACGTAGTCCCCAGCGGAGACCGATGGACGTGTGAGATCGGCGGAAAGAAGCGCTCGACACACACCACTCAAGAAGAAGCGATTAGGCAGGGCCGCCACCTCGCAGAAGAACAGAACAGCGAGCTGGTGGTTCATGGCCAAGACGGAAGCATCCGCGAGAAGGATTCCCACGGGAACGATCCCCGCGACATTCCCGGCTAGCTAGCCCGTCCTTTCGCTAGGCGGCTATGACCGGCTCGAGGTAGAAGACCTCGGCCGAGACGTCGTTTCATCGGGGCGGGGGCATTTCGTGCAGCGATAAGAGATCCCCGGACGACGTTCCCCCGTTGGCCGGATGCACTTCGCTGGGAACGCTGCAAATTCCGTGGGGTCTCGGCGTCTAGCGGAGAGTGCGCTCGTCCGAATTGGGAAGCCGGTCCCTGAGAACTCCGCCGATGCCAGTGATCGCACACATGACCTGTCAAAGCTGCGGCGCTCACAGCGCGGGCTTGGCCTCGCGCAATGGGTCCTCTGCAACTAGCTGCCCGTGCGGGGGTAGCCGCCAGGTCGTCCGGGTCGCTCGGCATCCGTGGGACGCAGCCTCGGCGTCTCCAGAAGAGCTCGAGCGCAGCGTCCAGGAGCGGGCAGACGATGAGACCTTGACGCCGGTCCCCAGGGTTGCGCCAACTGCGCACGGGGGTAGAGAGGCGGTGCGGCAGGAAGTTGACCCGGAGGAGGGAACGCGTGGCTGGATCGGATGATCGGCGTGGAATCGCAGGCATATCGCTCGGCGGCATCATCGTGATCGTCGGGATCGTCCTGATGTTCGTGTGGAGCCTTTGGATCGGGCTGATCATCGTCTTGATCGGACTGATCGCCTTCGGCGGCTTCGCACGGGGCAAGTGGTACTGAACGAAGCTCATCTCGAGTAGCTGGTGGGCTGCCCGAGTAGTCGCCGAAGCAGGTCCCCTTTTCAGCAGCACCGTTGTAGGCGCGAACGTGTCCCAACGTGGATCCTCGATGAGGCCTCTCTGGCTCAGACTGCCCGTCTCACAACCCCCGGCACTCTCCGAGGCTTCCGGCGGAGGCGCGTAGGCGATGGTTACGGGGTTGCCGCAGCCTGGCCGACGCCAGCGTCGCGAAGACCCGCTTTGGTCACGCGACGCGACTAGGGGCCGATCCCGCGGCGGCCTCTGCTCCGCGCGGAAGCAGGAACCAGCACGCCTGCGTTCCCCGCATGACCGGGAGCCAGTGTGGCCGGCGATGTGGTGCCTGCTTCAGACGATCAGCGAGCGCGACGGTCGAGAGCGCTTTCGACGCGAGCGGGAGCGGCGCGGGAGCCGAACGGATGGCGGTTGGCGCCTCCTCCTCTTCCTTTGTGCTAGCGATTGCCGCTTCCGCGGAGACACCCGCTGGCATGGAAATGCGGCGCTCTGCTGGAAGGCGGGCCGACGGTACCGGTCGTCGTCGCCAGCGGCGAACAGGCGCCGAGGCGTGTCGCCTTCGCACTGAGCGAGCCTCAGTATGCAGCGCCCCCGACGTGGCAGCCGCCGGCGCGTCCACGGCCCCCGCAAGCGGTGCCGGTGGACTGTCTGCGGCGGGGCCTGCGCACGCCCAAGAGAATGCTTGCGATGGACTGGATATACCCAGTATAGTACCCAGTATGTTCACCTGCCGAGGCCACTCATGAGCGTCCCACACGCCCTCCTTGCGCTGCTGAGCGAGAGGTCGAAGTACGGCCTGCGGCTGCACAACGAATTCATGGCCCGGACCGGCGAGGTCTGGCCGCTCAACGTCGGCCAGGTCTACACGACCCTCCAGCGCCTCGAACGGGACGGGCTGGTCGAAACCGACGACGGAGAGAGCGACAGCTTGCGGAAGCGGTACAGGATCACGTCCACCGGCCACCGCGAGCTGGCCGACTGGCTTCGCACCCCGCCCGACCTCGTTCCGCCTCCGCGCGACGAGCTCGTGATCAAGGTGCTGGTTGCGCTTCAGATCCCCGGGATCGACATCCACGAGATCCTGCAGGTACACCGCCGGCACGTGGTCGAGATCATGCAGCGCTACACGCAGGTCAAGGCGGCGGCGGGGGAGGAGGACATGGCGGTGGCGCTCGTCGCCGACGCCGAGCTCTTCCGCCTCGAGGCGATCATCCGCTGGCTCGATACCGCCGACGTCCGCCTGAAGCAGCGACCGGCCCTCGCCCCGGCCCCAGAGGCCGACATGCCACTCGAACAAACCGACCCGATGGAGGTCTCGCAATGACCAGCGCGCTCGAACTGCGCCGGGTATCGAAGGTCTATGGCTCCGGGCCGACGGGGGTGCACGCGCTCTGCGATGTCGATCTCTCGGTCGAGCGCGGCGAGCTGGTCGCGATCATGGGGCCGAGCGGCTCCGGCAAGAGCACCCTCCTGACGATCGCGGGCAGCCTCGAGCAGGCGACGAGCGGCCAGGTGCTCGTCCAAGGCGTAGATCTAGCGAGCATCTCGCGCTCGGACCAGGCGAGGATGCGACGCCGCTCGATCGGCTACGTCTTCCAGGACTTCAACCTGCTCGCGGGGCTGACGGCGGTCGAGAACGTCAGCCTGCCCCTCGAGCTCGACGGCATAGGCGCCAAGGCCGCACGTGCGACGGGGCTCGAGGCGATGGAGCAGCTCGACATCGCAGACCACGCCGATCGCTACGCCGACGAGCTGTCAGGCGGCGAGCGCCAGCGGGTCGCGATCACGCGGGCGATCGTCGGGGAGCGCGGACTGCTGCTGGCCGACGAGCCCACCGGCGCCCTCGACTCTGTGAACGGCGAGGCAGTCATGCGCCTGCTGCGCGCCGCGACGCGACGGGGGGTCGCCGGTGTCGTCGTAACCCACGAGGCCCACCTCGCTTCGTGGGCCGACCGCGTCGTGTTCCTGCGCGATGGCCACGTGGTCGACCAGACGGTCGCTCCGCCCGGCCCGGATTCGCTCCTCGCGGCCCGGTGACCGGCAATGACGGCGCTCGCTCACCCCTCCACGCTGCGACGGCCGGCGAACGGCGGCGTTGCCGCCCGCCGCGCGGTCGTCAGGTGGGCCTGGCGCATGTTCCGCCGCGAGTGGCGCCAGCAGATCCTGGTGATCGCTCTCCTCGTCGTCGCGGCGGCCGCCGCGATCGCCAGCGTCACGATCGCCTACAACTCGAGTGCCGCGGACGACGCCGAGTTCGGCTCGGCCAACCATCTGATCCGGTTCGACGGCGCCGATCAGGGCAGCCTGGAAGCCGGCCTCGCCGCTGCCAGGGAACGGTTCGGAACGACCGACGTCATCGGCCATCGCTCGCTGCGCGTCCCCGGCAGCGTCGACCAGGTCGAGTTCCGCTCCCAGGATCCGCACGGACCATACGGGGACGGACGCCTTGCGCTCGACCGAGGCAGCTACCCGGCAGGCCCCGGCCAGGTCGCGGTCACCGACCGCGTGGCCACGCTCCTCGGACTCGAGATCCGGGATCCTCTGGCCCTCGATGGCCGTCGCCGGACCGTCGTTGGCATCGTCGAGAACCCACGTGATCTGAGCGACGAGTTCGCCCTCGTCTCCGCCTCGTCTCCGGGGGCGCCGGACGAGGTGACGGTCCTGGTTGACGCCGGCGCCGCCTCGGTCGGCGCCTTCATGGATGCGCACGCCGGCGACGAGCGGTCCGCCATCGTCGGGTTCGAGGGTCGGCAAAGCAACCGGGGGGCGGACGCGTTGGCGATGTTCTCCGTTGCCACGGTCTTCCTGCTCCTGGCCACGCTGGTTGCCGCCGCCGGCTTTGCCGTCATCGCGCAGCGACGGCTCCGCCAGCTCGGCGCGCTCGCGGCGATCGGCGCCACCGAGAAGCATCTCCGGCTCGTGTTGCTGACCAACGGCACGGTCGTCGGCGCGATCGGCGCCCTGATCGGGGCGATCGTGGGTCTCGCGATATGGCTCGCACTCGTCCCGACGCTCGAACCCGCGGTCGGCCATCGCATCGACCCGCTGAGCCTGCCCTGGACCCTGCTGGTGGCGATCGTCTTCGTCGCGGTCCTCGGCGCAACCGCTGCCGCCTGGTGGCCGGGGCGACTGGTCGCCCGCATCCCCGTCACGCTCGCCCTCTCAGGGCGACCACCCAGGCCTAGGGCCACACACCACTCGACGATCGTCGCCGTGGGGTTGATTGCGGCGGGAATCGCCAGCCTCGCGCTCTCCAATCGAGACAAAGAGCCTCTGATCATCGCCGGGATCCTGGCGACGATCGTCGGCACCCTGCTCCTGGGTCCACTTGCGATCCGCCTCTTCGCCCGCGCCGCGGGGCGCACCCCAATCGCTCCGCGCCTGGCGCTGCGAGACCTCGCCCGCTATCAGGCGCGCTCGGGAGCGGCACTCGCCGCGATCACCCTCGCCCTCGGGATCGCAGCGGCAGTCGTGATCGTCGCGGCGGCTGAGGAGAAGGAGTCGGCAGGCGAACCGCCCAACCTGTCCGACCGTCAGATCCGCGTGTACACCGGTGCAACCTTCGGTGCTGAGGTCGTCGCGATCCAGGCGCCCGCCGAGCTCGAACGAATGGCTGAGCGAGTCCGCGGGCTCGCGGCTGGTCTCGACGACGCGGTCGTGATTCCGCTCCACAACGCCTACCAACCGGGCGCACGGCCGATGGCCAACAACGGCATGCGAGAACGTCTCACGCAGGTCTTCTCACGGAAGATCGATGACCCCAACAGCCAGCGCTGGTCACGGCGCGCAATGAACT
The DNA here is from genome assembly GCA_963814095.1 of uncultured Thermoleophilaceae bacterium. Lineage (GTDB taxonomy): Bacteria > Actinomycetota > Thermoleophilia > Solirubrobacterales > Thermoleophilaceae > JACVRW01. Next base: position 20,839 of record CAWFBT010000001.1, read on the forward strand.
GCTTCGGTCCGGCGACCTGCTACGTCATGGAATCGCGCCTCTACGTCGCCACGCCCACCCTGCTCAGCTACCTCGGAATCGACCCCGCCGCGGTCGATCCGAGCACGGACTTCCTGGCCGACCGGTCCGTCTCGACCGACGAGCTCGTGACTTTCAGCGAGCAGCCAACGTCCCAGACACGCGGAGAATCAAAGGCGACCGAACGTGCCATCACGAACGTCCAGAGGATCGACAGCCGGAAGCTCTTCGGCTCTCCGGGGGCGGAACCCGGCCTTGCGCCGACCTCGTTCATCACGCTCGACGGTCTTCGCCGGCGCGGCTGGAGACAGATCCCCTCCGGCTGGCTCGTCGAGTCGAGTCGGCCTTTGACGAGCGAACAGATCGCCGATGCCCGTGAGCTCGCGGCTAACGCCGGCCTGACGCTCGAGACCCAGCGCGAGAGCACCTCCCACGCGGAGCTCAGCGCCATTGCAACGGCCGCGGGCGCCCTCCTGGCCCTCGCAATCCTCGCCATGACCGTCGGTCTGATCCGCAGCGAAACCGCCGGCGACCTCCGCACCCTGACCGCGGCCGGAGCCACGAGCAGGGTCCGCCGAACGTTGACCGCCGCTACCTCAGGCGGGCTCGCCCTCCTGGGCGCGCTCCTCGGCGTCGCCGGCGCCTACGTCGTTGTCGTGGCCACGTACCTTGACGACCTCGGCTATCTCAGTCGGATACCGGTGCTCTACCTCGTCCTCATGGTCGTTGGGGTCCCGTGGGCGGCCATCGCGGCCGGTTGGTTGCTCGCTGGCCGCGAGCCGCCCGCCATCTCCCAGCCCGCCATCGAGTGACCGCCCCGAACTCCTCGCTTAGGGCGCCCACAGTGCTGCTTGCATAAAAGCGGCGGTTCGCGAGCGCCGGCTGGGTCATTCCCGGGCCTTGCGTAGGAGCGTCGAGACGCGTTGCCGTGTGACACCGAAGCGGTCCGCGATCTGTTCCATCGTCATGCCCTCGGCGTGTAGTGCCTGCGCCTCCGCTCGGCGCACGTTCGCCCCGCTGGTGTCCAGGGCCTTTGAGCTCTCGGTGAGCAGCTGGACGATGAGCGGACTGTCATCGCCGGAGACGAGCTCGGTATACGACACACCTTTTGAGCGCGAGCGGCGGAGCTGGGCGATCCGCTTCTTGATCAGGGTTGTACGCCTGCCGTTGTCGGCGAGGACGCCCTCAAGCGTGGTTAGGGCGGTAAGGAATTCGTCTTCGGCCATTGGCTCCATTTGGTCGCAGCGATTGGAAAAAGGCCCCAAAAGGCAACTGGGATTGCGGCAACTCCTATTGCCGCAACTGGCATTGCAGCAACTGCTATTGCGGCAATAGCTATTGCGCTATTGTACCGACGGTGTTGGACATCCGCGTCGCTCGGGAGCCGTCCGGCCCCTTGCCCGCGCAGAGCCACATAGAAAGGAATCCGTATGGCGCCTGTCACCCAACTTCCCGTGAGCACAACAAAGCCGGAGGGCGGCGTCCCAAATGGAGGCCGCAAGACAGAGACGAACCCCGTTTCTGCGAACCAGGAGCGGAACACCATCGACGGCCCGGCCGCAATGGCGATCTGCAACGCCATAACAGGGGCGCTGAAGCGGAGCTCTGGAAAAGGTCCGACGAAGGTGAAGGCGTACAGCACGCACGACCAGGTAGCGGTCGTCGTGCAGGACATGCTCACAACACTCGAGAGAACGCTTGTCCGAGACGGACACGAGCCACTGGTCAGGGAAGCGCGACAAGTGCTCACCGGGCGCGTGGCCAACGAGTGCAGCGCGACAATCGAGCAGGCAACGGGACGGCGTGTGGTCGGATGGCAGACCGAAGTCAACCCCAGCGCCGATCGCGCATTCACACTGATACAACTCCAGCCGCTCTAGAGGGATGCTTAGGCGGCGCGCCGGGAGAGACTCGCGGGGGAAACCTCACCTTGCCGTAGCCGTTGGCTGGCGCTTTGCCGAGGGTCTTAGGTCCTAATCCTGACGGGTGCGTTCTTGAAGAGCCCTGCTACCGCGGACTTCGTCCTTCTCGCGGACGGCTGGCGCAAGTCGACTTCTGGCTACACGACGGATGCCGTGGGCCTTAGGCGAATGAGCCGCCCCGATTGCGGGACTGGCTGCTTCACCGGCGTACCCAGGTCGAGGCAAAAACACGGAGAGCCGCCTCGTGGCCGTCTCTGCCCAGATCTTCCGCAACTGGCTGCTGCTCCATGCCGTCGGCGTCGACGCCTCCTTCTTCGACGCCATCGCCGTCTTGATCGCCGTAGTGACACTCGGCCAGCTGCCGGTCGGTCCCAGCGTCGGCGCGGCGGCCGCCGTGCTTATCCTCGGCAGCCAGGGAGTGGCCGCCGCTGCAGCGGCCGGCGTGCTGATGACGGTGACGGGCACGGCCGGCGGTCTGTGCTTCGCCGCATGGGCCGGAGCCGACAAGCTCTGGTCCCTCAGGCGCCTCGCGCGCTTGCGGCGTGCTCGCGCTCGAGCACCAGGGCATCGCTGACCGCCACCGTCCCCCTCATTCGTCACGCCGCTGGCCGTGCATCGCCCGGTGCTCGGCGGCTTCGGTTATCCCGATGCCGCCCACGGGGGCGGAGGACCCGGCCGGGTCGAAGAACGGGGGAGGGGGACACGGACGTCCCCCTCCCTTTGCTCCAACGGCGCTTAGGCGTTGCTGAGCTCGCGCTCGGTGGCCTGGAGCACGCCGGCGCGGTTCTTGTGCTTCCGCTCGTAGCTGCGGGCCGCCTTGATGCGGGTGTCGTCGCCCTCGGACAGCACGGCACGGACTTCCTCCACACCTAGCTCGTCGTAGCCGGGCCAGGGCTCGGACGCCTGCAGGGCCTCGATGCGGCTGGTGATGGTGGAACGGTTCTGGGTCTTGCGCTCGTAGGCGCTGACCTTGGCCAGGTCAACCTGCGAGAGCTCGGAGAGCTTCTCCTGAACCTCGTCCGCGCTGAGCGAATCGTAGTTCGAGATGGCCAGATCCGACTCGGAGGCCACGGCTCCCTTCACGGTCCCTTCAGCGCGCGCCACTCCCGGCACCTTGCGGGCCTGGCGGCTTGTCCGCTTGGCCTGTCCGGCACCCCGGCGCGCGCTGCGCTTGGCGGTGCCGCCCACCTTGCGTACAGCGTCGGCGGCCCCGGTCTCGGTTACTTCATAGGAGCCCTCACCGTCGAACTCCGCCCGCGCCACCAGGTCGGTCAGGCGCGGTATCTCCTTGGACAGCCGGTCCAGCATCCGCTGTTCGTCAGCCATCACCGAGTTGGCCAGGCGCTCGGTCTTGGTGTCGCCGGCGATGCGTGCGAGCCGGGCGATCGCGGTGTAGGTGGCGATCTCCAGCGCCTCCGCGGCGCACGAGTCCTTGGCGTTCTTGAGCACCTTCTCCTCGCCGCCGGTTCCGCGAACCAGATCGAGCGGGGTCTTGGTCAGCGCCAAGGCCTGCCCAACGAGGCTCTCCAGGGCACCTAGCCCGACCTGAAGCGGATTGTTGCCCTGTCCCAGCTCGGCCAACCGGCCCTCGAGACGCTCGGCGTGGCGTCGAGTCTCCTTAAGGTGGGTCTCCAGCCCGTCGCGGTACTGACCCTTGGGGGTCATAGCGATCTGGGCCTGCAACTGGCGCACGAGCGCCAGCTCGGCACCATGGGCCTCGTTCAAGTACTGCACGATCTTCTGCTCTTGCTGTTTAGTCACGAATCACTCTCAGTCTTGTGGTGGCGGGGTGGTCCGACCGAGCCCTGGGCACAACCTGCTACCCACCGCCCGGCCGGAGACCACGAAACGGACGGCCCGATCTAGCGGTCGCTGGGCTCGTCGGTGTACGGCTCGCTACTGCCGGACTTGGCGAGTCCGCGCGAGATGAAGTAGCCCGCGCCGAGAATCGACACATACAGCCATGCCTGACGGGCGATGAACTCGTCCGTGCCGCTGTCGCCGCCGTTGATCACGGCGGCGCTGATGAGGATGGCCACGACGAGGCCGACCATCGCCCAGAACTCGGTGGTCTTGAACGCCTGCTTGGTCTCGGTCGCGAGCCGGCGAGCGACCCTGCCGACCGGCGATCCATTTTCATCCGCGCGCACGCTGCCGCGGGTTACGTCTGTTGCTGCCATCAGAAACTCCTTGAAGGTAGTCACCGGCGGACCCTGCGAGCTGCGAGGGGGACCGGCTTAGGTCGAGGAGGCAGAGCGCGCCGTTGCTAGCGAAGGCTCGTAGCCTACACCCCGAATACCCCAAACGAGCACAGTGCAAAAGTTTGGGGCAATCGTCACACATTCTCCAGCGCCGAACCGCAAGTAACGACAGGCGCCAGCCGATACGAAGTCCGGTCGAGGGAGACAAGACCTCTCGTCTCGTTATCAGGGGGGCAGGAGCCGGGCTACTCGCCGTTCACTGGGCGCCGTTTACCCCTCGCCCGCCGAAAGGAACGGGCCGGCCGGGTGCACTGGCGGGTCCTCTACGCTCAGGGAGCCTCTCGGATCCGTGGACGATTCGAGACGCTCGCAAGCCACTTACTCGCCGAGTCCTCGGGCACGTACCTCCGGCCGGCATAGGAATCGGTACCCAGTTCCTCTCCACCCAACCCGACAGCACTGTGGGCGGCCAGAAACCGGGGAGTCCGTAATAGCCTTGCGCAGAGGATCCATGGACTACGCATCGGCTGGCGCATGACCAAGGCCAACGGGGAACTCGCCACAGCGACTGTGCAGCGTTACCGCGAGCGGTTTGGGCGTGGCCCGACCCTGGCAAGGGCGCACATCGGAAGCGACTTCGCGGTGGTCATCCTCGGCGACGTGCAAACCGAGGTCGAGCGGTCGCTCGTGGCCGAAGGGGAGGTGGAGTCGGTGGAGCTTCTGCGTCGCGGGATACGCCAGATGGCCGCCGACGAGTTTTGGCGGCGACCGAAGAGGTCACCGGCAGGCAGGAAGGTCCTGGCCATGCTCGGAGACCACAACGCTCGCGCGAACGCCTCCGTGATGGTCTTCATGCTCGAACCTGAGCGGCCATAGTCCGCTGCGGTGACGGCGGCGCAGAAGGGGCCGCGCTGACGAAGACCCCCTGTCGCCGTGAGTCGGCCCCCAGCCGAACGCATCGGGCCTCTGCGCGACCGACGAGGGTCGAGTCGGGCGTCCGGAATCGTTTGTGCTTTCAGGCGAAAGCGGTATTGGGGGCTAGCGGTGTTGCTCGATTAGGAGGCGTGCCATCGAGCGGGCTCGTTGTGCCGCTTGGGCGTCGCCCTCGGTGGCGGACACGATCGAGCCCTTCATGAGCAGGTGCCACGAGTGGGCGAAGGACGCTGGGTCACGCAATGCGGCCTCCTCTGCGAGGCGACCCACGACCGTTCGGATGCTCGCGAGATGCCGGACGCTCGCCTGGCCGGCGGGATGTCCGGGGCCCATCTCGAGCAGCACGTTGATGAATGAGCAGGCTTCGAAGTCGTCGCGCTGGAACCATTCGTCGAATAGCTCGAAGATGGCGAGTAGCTGTTCCTCCGGTGTGGTGCCGCGTCGCCTCGCCTCTGCCTCGACCCACGCCAGCGTCCAGCGCTCCTCGCGGCGCTCGAGGAACGCGATCACCAGGTCGTCCTTGGACGGGAAGTGGCGATACAGGGTCGCCTTCGCCACCCCAGCCCGTTCGATCACCTCGTCCACGCCTACGTCGCGGACCGCACGGCGGGAAAAGAGTTCGTACGCGGTGTCGAGGATGCGCTCCCGCGCATCCGGCGTCGCTTGCGGTATGGCTTTGACGGCAGACACGCATGAGAGGCTAGCGGTAGACAGACCGGTCTGTTCTCGGTAGAGTACGCAGTTCGTTTCGGTCCCGGAGTGGGATCGGGGAGCAGCATCAGTCTGCTGGGAAAGCGCGACTAGGGGCACCAGAGCCACTCGAAGCGATGTCCTCGGGTTATCAGGGGACGTCGCGCGGCCAGCCCTTTTCGAAGTCGCGACTCGGACCTTGCGTCAATAAGACCGACGGAGGTTCCCCATGCCTGCAATAGCCCTCGCGCCCGCGAGGATGGCCCAGACCACCAACCCCGAACGCCGCGACCGCGCTGCCGCGCGGGAGCTCGAACGAGCGCTCCTGATCCGCTACCACCGGGAGGGCGACCTTGCGGCGCGGGAGGAACTTGTGAAGCGATGCCTGCCGCTCGCGCGCGGCCTCGCCGGGCGCTACACCTACACCGACGAGCCCTTCGACGACCTGCTCCAGGTGGCGAGCCTCGGGTTGATCAAGGCGATCGATCGCTTCGACCCGGATCGCGGCGCGAAGTTCTCGAGCTATGCCGCACCCACCATCCTGGGCGAGCTGAAGCGCCACTTCCGCGACAAGGGCTGGGCCCTGCACGTGGCGCGCGACCTTCAAGAGCGCACGCTCGTGGTGAGTCGGGCAACGGAGATGCTCTCCAAGCGGCTTGGCCGCTCGCCGAAGCCGCGTGAGGTGGCCGGCGCAATCGGATGCCCCGTCGAGGAGGTACTCGAAGCGCAACAGGCCGCCGCCAGCTACGAGGCCGCATCGCTCGACGCCCCAACGGCGCGTGACGACGATGCGGCCGCACCGCTTGTCGAGTTGCTCGGAGGCGAGGACTCGGGCTACGAGCTCGTCGCGGAACGCGACGCAATAGCGAGCGAATGGAAGGAGCTGCCCGACGTGGAGGCCACGGTCCTTGAGCTGCGCTTCATACACGGCCTGAACCAGCGTGAGATCGGCGAGCGCATTGGCTACTCCCAAATGCACGTCTCACGGCTGCTGCGCCGCGCACTCAGCCAACTCGAGACAGCTGCGGCAGCGGCGTAACCGGCGCCCCCCCGGTGTGGTCCTCGCGGAGGACGCTTCCTCTGGCAGATCGGCCGCACCCGGACCGTCCGGACCACGCGGGCGTGGACCTACTGCTGCTTCGCGCCGCGCGAGCGCGTCGGCATGAGCGCGTCAGACGCCTGCCCCGGACGAGGAGGAAGCTCGACGAGCCGTGATGCTGCTTCGCGCGACTTGCGGAAGCGATGGCGGCGTCATGGAGACGCCTCCTCTTTCGTCCGTTGCGACATCCATGAGCACTAGGGTCAGACCATGCCCAACGCCACGGAGACACCGACGCCCGCGGAGGCCCGGCGGCTTGCTCCCCAGGACTTCGAGCTCAAGGAGATGACGCTCCACGGCCACCGTGTGGCGTACCGCAGCGCCGGGAGCGGCCCGGCCATCGTCCTCGTACACGGCATCACCTCGACCTCCGCCACCTGGGATCGAGTGATGCCGTACCTGGCCGCTCGATTCACGGTCATCGCCCCTGATCTCCTTGGACACGGCCAGTCCGCGAAGCCGCGAGGCGACTACTCGCTCGGCGCGTACGCCAGTGGTGTTCGCGATCTCATGGTCACGCTCGGCCAGGAGAGCGCCACGTTCGTCGGTCACTCCCTCGGCGGCGGCGTGGTGATGCAGCTCGCCTATCAATTCCCCGAGCGGTGCGAGCGGCTTGTACTGGTCGACAGCGGCGGACTTGGTCGCGAGGTCAACCTGCTGCTACGCGCGGCGACCCTACCGCTCTCCGAGGTCGTGCTTCCGCTGTTGGCTAGCGCTCGGCTGCTCGACGCCGGCCGCGCAATCGGACGCGCGTTCGGGCGGGTCGGGCTGCACGCCGGCACCGACATAGCGGAGCTGGCTCGTGGTCATGCCTCCTTGGCCGACCCGGACGCCAGGGCCGCGTTCGTGCACACGCTCCGCTCGATCGTGGAGCCCGGGGGCCAACGAGTCGACGCCAGCGACCGGCTGTATCTGGCTGAGAACATCCCGTTCATGCTCGTCTGGGGAGACCGCGATCCGATCATTCCGGTCGAGCACGGCATAGCCGCGCACGAGCTCGTGCCGTCGAGCCGGCTCGAAGTCTTCGAGGGGGCCGGTCACTTCCCGCATCTAGACGACCCGCAACGTTTTCTCGACGTGCTGCTCGACTTCATTCACACGACCGACCCGGCCGACACGGACGCGGGAACTTGGAAGGACTTGCTTAAGTCAGGCCGTCGCGAATAGCGCTCCGTGCCGCCGTCGAAGCGCTCGAGGGGGTGGCAGGACGGTGACGCCCCGCCCACCAACTCGAACGGGGCTCGGCGTGGACTCGCGCTGATCACCGTCGTCACCCGACACTTGAGTCCCGACCCTGGCGCGTCGAACCGTCAGAACGGACACCTTCTAAGCCGCGGGTCGCAGGTTCGAATCCTGCCCGGGGCATCGACTAGGCCGCTGGGACCGCCACACCGTTCATAGAGCAGCTGCCCGAGTCCGTATCCGCGTCATCCTGAACGAGTAGGAAGAGCTGGAGGCTGACGGTGCGGGTGGCGGTCACGTAGATCGCGTCGGCCCCGATGCGGGTGAAGCCGTCGGTGGCGGACGGGCCGCCCAGCACCGCGGAGGCCCCGGCGGGGAAGGCGATCTGCAGGTTGCCGGTGAAGTCCACGGGGCCGGACTCGGCCGGATCGGTGCCGGAGTCGGCGGTCACGGTCTCGTACAGGGTGCCGTCCTCCTCGGCCTGGGGAGAGAGGTTGAGGGTGGTCGTGCCGCCTGAGACGTCGCAGCTTGCGCTGATTCTCAGCCCGGCCACGTCGACCGCGGGTTGTGGGGCGGGGGTGGTGCTCGCTTGCGCCGAATAGCGGATCGCCGTAGCGCCTGGTCCCGCGGGCCCGCGCGCGCCGGCAGGGCCGGCGGGGCCCTGTGGCCCCGTGGCGGCGCGCCTCGTCAGCTGACCGCGTACCCATGGCGCGAGAGTCCGCTTCTTCACGCTGCGGTCGGCGAGCTTCGGAGCCTTCACAGATCGCCGGCGCAGCTGCTCGCTACCCACGCTGCCAGGCGCGAGCTTCGACTGCTTCACCGCGTCGTTGCGGAGCTGCTTGGCGCCCACGCTTCGCTCGGGAAGCGACACCGCGGCGTACGACGCGCCCCCCAGCGCCACGAAGAGGGCCCCCGACGCCACGACGTTCGCGTACGTCAGTCGCGCCCTGATCGAGCCCAGCATCCGGCGGGAGGTGCTCATGCGGCAGCGGTTCGACCCCGGCCGACGTTCTCCTCCGCACGCGCTAAGAGCCTGCGCCGACGGCCCGTTCCAGCCGGATGATGGTGCCGGTCCAGCCGCGGCGGGTGGCGTCGGTCATGCCGGGCAAGCGTCGCTCGAGGTCGTCGAGTCGATCGTGGACCAGGGTGAGCTCGCACGCGTCGGGGGGCACTGGACGCAGCGTGATGGTCAGACGCGAGCTGGCGTCTGCGAGCGGGCGGCGGTCTGGGCCGACGAACTGCCAGCGCAGCACGATGCGCTCGTCGGGCACGAGCTCGAGGATCTCGCAGTCGTAGCCGCCGACGTCGCGGCCCTGCGCGTCAACATGCCAGCAGCGGTAGTGCCCGCCGACACGCTCGTCGACCTCGACCCGAACGGCCTCCCACTCGATCGGCGCCGACCACAGCAGCAGGAGATCAGGGTCGAGCCAAGCGCGGTAGATCCTGGCCGGCGATGCCGGGATCGTCCGTTGCAGCTTGACGGACGTCACCGGTCGCCAGTGCGGGCGATCAGGTCCTCGAGCGCGTCGAGACGGTCCGTCCAGTAGCGCTCGTAGTGCTGCAGCCAGGCGCTCGCCGGCTGAAGCGTGGCGGCACGTAGCCGGCATCGGTGCTGCCGGCCTTCGACCGTCCGCTCGATCAGCCCGGCCTGCTCGAGCACCTTCACGTGCTTCGATGCTCCGGCGAACGACATCGGCAACGGCTCGGCGAGCGCCCCGACCGTGAGGTTCTCCTCAGCCGCCAGCCGGTCGAGCATGTCGCGCCTGGCGTCGTGAGCGAGGGCGTGGAAGAGCCGGTCCAACGAGGTTTGCTCAACCATCTAGTTGAGTATATGTCTGATGGCGGCGGTCTGACCGCCGTCTGTCCGAGCCCGACGAGGAGAAGACCGATGACCATCCCGACCGCTGTCGCGTCCGAACAGGAGTGGAACGTCAAACGCGAGGCGCTGCTCGTCAAGGAGAAGGAGCTCACCCGTGCGCGGGACGCGGTCGCCGCCGAACGCCGCCGCCTGCCAATGGTCCGGGTCGAGAAGGACTACCGCTTCGAGGGACCGGAGGGCGAGGTCAGCCTCCTCGACCTCTTCGAGGGCCGTCGGCAGCTGATCGTCTACCGCTTCTTCCTCGATCCCGACATGGACATCGCCAGCTATCCGAAGGATGGCTGCCCCGGCTGCACCTTGTTCGCCGACAACCTGCCGAACCTCACCCACCTGGGCGCGCGCGACACGACCCTGGTCTTCGTCTCGGCCGGCTCGCAGGAGGCAATCCGCAACTACCGCGCCCGCATGGGCTGGGCCGACTGGCCCTGGTACACGACGCGCGATGATTTCTCGGCGGACTTCGACGTGGACCAGTACTTCGGCATCAACGTCTTCCTGCGCGACGGGGACCAGATCTACCGCAGCTATTACACGACCGCCCGGGCCGCCGAAGAGCTCAGCAGCATCTGGGCGCTGCTGGACATCACGCCGTTCGGCCGCCAGGAGGAGTGGCAGGAGGCACCCGAGGGCGTCCCGCAGGATCGCATCGGCTCATGGACACGCAGGCACGACGAGTACAGCCCCGAGGAGCTGGCCGGAGGCAGGACGAGCTGACGCTCGGTCGAAGCCGGGAGGCGCCAACCTGAGGCGGTTAGCTTCCCGCGAGCAACGAAGAACTGGGAGGGAGAGTTGTGCCGGAGGACCTGTTCAGACCGCAGCTCGGCGAGCCGCACCATTACGCCTACGTCGTCGAGGACATCGAGGCGACCGTGAATCGCATGGTCGACGGGCTCGGCGCCGGGCCGTTCTTCCTTGTCGAGGGCGTGCCGCTGGAGAACGTGCTCTCGCGCGGTGAGCCGGCGGAGTTCGCTCACAATTCCGCCTTTGGCCGCTGCGGCGGCGGGGCGGTCGAGCTGATCGAGGCCGTGAGCCTGGCGCCCGGGCGCGTCGAGAAGGGCTTCTCGGGTGCCCGGCCGCGTGTTCATCACGTCGCCTACGCGGTGCCGGTGACGGAGGTGGCCGATTTGCGAAGCTCGCTCGACGAGCGAGGTCTGGCGCAGTACCTGAGCGCTCAGCTCGCAGGAGCTGACATGACTTTGCACGACGCCTCCGCCGTCCTGGGCCACGACATCGAGATCCATGTCGACAGCGAGGGTCTGCGTGCTTTCTTCGAGATGGTGAGCGGCGGCGCCGAGGGTTGGGATGGCTCGGAACCGCTGCGCCCGGTCGAGAGCTGATCGCAGGCTCGGGGCGCCTCGGCCGGTCAGCCGCCCTCGTACGCGTCCGCGAAGAAGTCGGCGTCAGCCTGGGTGGCCGCGGTGAATACGACCGTCCCGACCGTCGTCGTCTTCATGTCGCCGCCCTGCGCGACCTTGTCGGCGTAGTCCTTCGCCTCGCCCGCAGTCTTGAAGAGCAGCGCCGTGCCGCTCTTGTCGCCCGTTACCTTGCGTCCGGCCTCCGCTCCTTCGAGCTCGCCGGCGGGCAGGTTGGTGACGACCAGGCCCTCGGCTTCGACCGCGGCGGAGAAGCCGCGGAACGCATCGTCCGGTGACGGCGCGACGGCCGGCGCGCTTGTGTCCGCATCACTGTCGTCGTCGTCCCCGCATCCGCCCGCGCAGAGCAGGACTGCTGCGATCAGGCCCAGCGCGACCATCCGGCGTCTGGCGAGCACGGGCACAGCGTACTTTCGGTTCCGGCGTCCTCGCGCTGCGTACCCCCTTGAATTCCAGAAACGCTGAGGGCTACAGTGCCCGTCCCCGCTTGACCACCGCTTCGAGGGAGCTCGCATGACGAAGTGCCTACGCACCGCAATGGCCACCGCAGCTCTGCTCGTCGCGGGATGCGTGGGCGCCGGGGCGGCCGCAGCGCAGGTGCCGACAGGGGACTACGCCAGGTTCGCCAACTGCCCGTTCACCAACCTCGTGGTCGAGGGATGCATCCACTCGACGACCACGTCCGGCTCCTTCAAGCTCGGCAACACGACGGTTGCGATCACCGCCGACACGCCGATCGTGCTCCAGGGTGGGGTCGGCGGATCGGACAGCGCCGGAAACAACTTCTTCTACAGCGCCGTCGGCGCCGACACGCTGTCCAAGACGAAGCTCGCGGTGCCCGGTGGCCTCGTCGGCCTGCTGCCCGGCGCGCTGATCCCACCGAGTGCCGCCAACGACGTGTTCGCCACCGCAGAGGTCGTCGGCCAGATCAAGTTCAACGCCGGAGCGTTCCTCGGCAGCAACGATCCGGCGCTCCAGCTGCCGCTCCGGATCCACCTGGAGAACCCGACTCTGGGCCCGAACTGCTACATCGGCTCGCCGACCAGCCCGGTGACCCTGAGGCTCGTGACCGGCAGCACCTCCCCGCCGCCGCCCGGGACGCCGCTGACGGGCTCGATCGGCGAGGTCGGTCTCAGCGACGACTTCGGGATCTTCAGCTTCCTCGGCGCCAGGCTGGTCGACAACTCGTTCTCCGTGCCGGCTGCGACGAACTGCGGGCGCTCGCCGCGCGATGTGCCGCTCGTCACCGCCGCCCTGAACGCGAAGGAAGGGCTGCCGTCCGCCAGAGGCAGGAACGCCGCCATCCTCCAGGGCGACACCTACCTCGGGTTCGCGAACGCCGTGCGGGCCAACGCCGGACCGTAGGCGGCGCCGCCGAAGCGGTACCTTCACCTTGCCAGGAGCGACGCTCGATCGTCGACCCGCAAGGAGGAGCTGATGTACGAGAAGGACGGACGGCAGTACTTCGTCTTCGACAGCCACCTGCACTTCTGGGATGCCTCGCCCGCGAACTGGGTCGCCGGCCAGGAGGAGTACGCGAAGGGCTGGATCGAGTGCTTCCACGCCTATCAGAGCCTCGGGCCGCCGGCGACGCACTGGTCGCTCGAGAAGTTCCAGAAGTACTCCATCGACGACTTCGAGAAGGACGTCTTCGTCGACGGCGGCGTGGACGTCGGAGTGTTCCAGTCGACGTACCTGAAGCAGTGGTACACGAACGGCTTCAACGACATCGAGCACAACGCCGACCTGCTCGAGCGCTTCCCCGGCAAGCTGATCGTCAACGGCCGCTTCGACCCGCGTGAGGGCCAGGCCGGGCTCGAGCAGCTCGAGGCCGACAACGAGAGGTACGACCTCAAGGGCGTGAAGCTCTACACCGCCGAGTGGCGCAACGGATCGCGCGGCTGGAAGCTGACCGACGACGAGGCCCGGCCGTTCTTCGACAAGTGCGTCGAGCTCGGGATCAAGAACGTCCACGTCCACAAGGGGCCGACGATCTGGCCGCTCGACAAGGACTCCTTCGACGTCTCCGACGTCGACCACGTCGCGACCGACTACAACGGCGAGCTGAACTTCATCGTCGAGCACGTCGGGCTGCCGCGGATCGAGGACTTCTGCTTCATGGCGACCCAGGAGCCCAACGTCTACGCGGGTCTCGCTGTCGTGATCGGCGGGCTCATGCATGCCCGCCCGAACTTCTTCGCCAAGGTGATGGGCGAGCTCCTCTTCTGGGTCGGCGAAGACAAGATGCTGTTCGGCTCCGACTACGCGATCTGGGAGCCCAAGTGGCAGGTCGAGGGCTTCCTCGACTGGGAGATGCCGGAGCTGCCGGAGTACGGGGACTACCCGCGACTTGACGAGGACGGCAAGCGGAAGATCCTCGGCCTCAACGGCGCGAAGCTCTACGACGTCGAGGTGCCCGAGGAGCTGCGGCCCGCCGAGGCCGAGGCCGAGGCGGCCTCGCCGGAGAGCGCGGTGGGCGTCGAGTGACGCTGCGCCGCCGTGTGCTCGGCGAGCTCGGGAGCGTCTACGACCCCGAGCTCGACGAGCCGATCACGGCGCTCGGCTTCGTCGGCTCCTGCGAGGTGAGCGCCGAGGGCGACGTGTCAGTGCGGCTGCGGCTGCCGACGCCGCAATGCGCGCCCAACTTCGCGTTCCTGATGGCCGCCGACGCCCAGGCGGCGATTCACCGCGTGCCCGGCGTGCGCAGCGCGCGGGTGGAGCTCGAGGATCACTACACGGGGCGAGAGATAAACAGCGCGGTCGCGCGCGGCGAGGGCTTCGCCGCGGCGTTCCCGGGTGAGACACGCGCCGAGCTGGACGAGCTGCGCGCGCTCTTCCGGCGCAAGGCGCTCGTGGCCCGCGAGGGGCGCCTGCTCGGAGCGGTGCCCGACCCCGCATCCGCGCGCATGCGCGACCTGGCCGGTCCCGACGCGGCACGCTGCCGCGTCCTGCGCCGGGCGCTCGGCATCGACGCCTCGGACGACGCACCCGCCTTCGTGCGGGGTGACGGCACGCCTGTCCGGGCCGACGAGCTCGCCCGCTTTACGCGCATGGCGCGCCTCACGGCGCTGTCGCTCGATACGAACGGCGGCATGTGCCGCGACCTCTTGCGGGCGAGGTATCCGGAAACCGAACGGGAGGAGGTGGCCGTGTGAAGGCCGCGCGACTGCACGAGTACCACCAGCCGCTCGAGCTCGACGAGGTCGGCGAGCCCGAGCCGCTCGCCCCGCTCGACGTGGTCGTGCGCATCGGAGCCGCCGGCCTCTGCCGCACCGACCTGCACATCCAGGAGGGTCAGTGGGCCGAGAAGTCGCAGGTGGAGTTGCCCTACACCCCCGGCCACGAGAACGCCGGCTGGGTGCACGCGATCGGCTCAGGCGTCACAAATGTCGAGGTGGGCGACACCGTGATCGTGCATCCGTTCATCGCCTGCGGGCTGTGCCGGCCCTGCCGCGACGGCGACGACATGCACTGCACGGTCGGCTCCTTCCCCGGGATCAACCGGGACGGCGGCTTCGCCGACCTGCTGCTGACAAGCGCACGCTCGGTCGTGAAGCTCGACCCGTCCCTGGAGCCGACGGCGATCGCGGCCCTCGCGGACGCCGGCCTCACCGCCATCCACGCGGTCAAGAAGGCGATTCCCGTGTTGGGCGCCGGGACGAGGGCAGTCGTGATCGGTGCGGGCGGCCTCGGCCACATCGGCATCCAGTGCCTCAAGGCATACACGCCGACCGAGATCATCGTGGTCGACCCCTCGGAGAAGGCGTTGGAGCTCGCGCGTGAGCTCGGCGCCGACCACACGGTGCAGGTCGACGGCTCCCAGCGCGACACGGTCCAGGAGCTGACCGATGGCCGCGGCGCCGAGGCGATCATCGACTTCGTCGGCGAGAAGGGCGCGATCGAGGACGGCATCGAGATGGTCCAGGACGGCGGCTTCTACTACGTGATCGGCTACGGCGAGAACCTGAACGTGCCGACCATCGACATCATCTCGCGCGAGATCTCCTTCATCGGGAACCTCGTGGGGACCTACGTCGATCTCGACGATCTGATGACCCTCACGGCGCAGGGCAAGGTCACGCTGCACACGAGCACGTATCCGCTCGACGCGATCAACGACGCGATGGCCGACCTGGACGGCGGACGCGTCCAGGGACGCGCGATTCTCGTGCCGTAGCCACACTGCTCGCGTGGACAACGCCGAGATCGCCGACCGCCTCGAGGCGTTCGCGTCGCTGCTCGAGCTCGCCGACGCGAACCCGTACACGGCGCGCGCCTACCGCCGCGCCTCGGAGACGATCCGCAACGCGGGCGTGCCCGTCGCCGAGCTGGTCCGGACCGGGCGTGTACGCCAGCTGCGCGGGATCGGGCGCAGCATCGAGGCAAAGCTGCGCGAGCTCGTCGAGACCGGCCAGATCGCCGAGCTTGCGGAGCTCGAGCGGGAGCTTGCACCCGACCTGGTCGGCCTCGGCCGCTACCTCGGCCTGAGCGCGAAGCGCTCGGTGGAGCTCGCCCGGGCGCTCGAGATCCACACGGCCGACGAGTTGCGCGCGGCTGCTGCCGAGGGCAGGCTGCGCTCGGCCCCGGGCATCGGGCCGAAGACCGAGGCCAAGCTGATCGAGGCGCTCGCCCGGGAGGGCGAGCCGAGGCCGCGCCAGGGACTCCTGCTCACCCAGGCCTTGGAGCTCACGGCGGGTATCGCCGCCGCGCTGGACGGTGAGGTCGCGGGCGACGTACGCCGCTGGCGGGACTCCTGCGAGCACCTGGCTGTCGTCTGCGCCGCGCCCGACCCGGCGGCGGCGCTCGCGCGCTTCGGCACGTTGCCGCAGGTCGTGGCGCTGATCGAGGAGGATGAGCGCAGTGCCGTGGGCGTGACGATCGAGGGCGTGCCGGTGGAGCTCGTCGTCGCGGAGCCCGAGCGTTTCGGGACCGCCCTCGTGCGCGCCACGGGCTCTCCGGAGTACGTGGCGGCGCTCGAACCGCTGCCGGAGGCGCTCGACGAGGAGAGCGTCTACCGGGTGCTCGACGTGCCCTGGTGCCCGCCCGAATTGCGTGAGCAGCCGTTCCGCGATGAGCCGCCCGCGCTCGTCGAGGTCGGCGACATACGCGGCGACCTGCACTGCCACTCGACCTGGTCGGACGGCCGCCAGAGCATCGAGGAGATGGCCCGTGCCGCGCAGGCGCGCGGCTACGAGTACCTGGCGATCTGCGACCACACGCCGGCGGTCGGAGCGGTGCGCGGGCTCAGCGCGGACGACGTCCGCCGTCAGGCCGACGAGATCGCCGCCGCCAACGAGCTGCTGGCGCCCTTCCGGGTCCTGCGCGGGATCGAGTGCGACATCCTGCCGGACGGCCGGCTCGATCTGCCCGACGACGTCCTGGCGGAGCTCGACTGGGTGCAGGCCAGCGTCCACGGCGGCCAGCGCCTGCCGCGGCGCGAGCAGACGAAGCGTGTCGAGGAGGCGCTTCGGCACCCAAGCGTCCGTTGCCTCAGCCATCCGACCGGGCGGATCATCAACCGCCGCCCCGAGAACGCGCTCGACCTCGGACGAGCGTTCGAGGTCGCGCTGGAGGAGGACGTGGCCGTCGAGGTCAACGGCCTCGCCCCCCGGCTCGACCTGAGCGGCGAGCATGTCCGCGAGGCGCTCGAGGCCGGCGTCCGAATCGTCTGCTCGACCGACGCCCACTCGGTCCGCGGGCTCGACAACATGGGACTCTCGGTGGCCACCGCTCGGCGCGGCTGGGCAACCGCTGCCCACGTGCTCAACACCCGGCCGCTCGAGGAGGTCCTCGCGCGGCGCTGACCAGAACTCGTCAGTCGCCGGGCCAGACGCCCGTCACGCGCTCGAAGCCCTTCGCCCCGCCGCGCTGGATCATTGCCTTGACCGCCCCGAACACGAGCCCCTGGGCGGCGGCCGCCGGCAACACCTCGCGCCAGCTGTACTCGGACTCGAGCGCCTTGGGGGCCTCGTCCTCGTTCGAGATCCGCTTCCAGATCTGCTTGAAGATGGTGCCCGCGACAACCGCACCGAGCACGCTGAAGACGATCGAGATCGGGGTGTAGAGAGCCTTCGCCATCTCAGCGCCTCTTCAGGAGGAACAGGACCAGGAGGAGCCCGACCACCCCGGCCGCGATGGGAACCGGGCTGGGGAGCTCCGAGACCTTCTCCTGAGCTCGCTGGGTCTGATCGCGTAGCGCCTGCTTGCCCTCCTCGGCGCGTTGCTTCGCCTGCGCCTTGACGTCGGCCTTGGCGGCGAGCGCCTCGACCGTGCTTCCGAGCTCCTCGCGGGTCCGCTCTATGTCGTCGCGGAGCCGCTCGGGATCCTGGGTTGTCTCGCCTGGTTCTCCCCGCGCTGCATCGCTCATCGCCGCGCTCGCTCCTTCACGGTGTCGATGTCCTGCTGCACGCTGTCCATTGCCTGCTCGGGCTTGGCGGGTGTGGCCTGCTCGACCTGCTTCTTCCCGAGCAGCGCAACGACGCCCGCCACCACCAGCAGCACGACGCCGACTATCAGCGCCGCCAGCCAGGGCTCGATCAGCGTGCCGATCCCGACGATCGCTGCCGCGATGAGCGCGCCGACGCCATAGAGACCAACCAGCCCGGCGCCGCCGAACATGCCTGCGCCGATCCCTGCGTGCTTTCCCTTCTCCTGGAGCTCCGCCGTCGCGAGCCGCAGCTCTTGGCGGATCAGAGTGGAGCTCTGCTCCGTCAGCTGGCGTACGAGGTCGCCGACCGGCTTGTCCTCGTCCGTCCGTTGATATGTGTCGGTGACCTCAGCCATCCCCCGTCTCCCGGCGATTGCTTGAAATCCGCAGGTGCCCGGAGCCTGCGTCGGCAATCACGACGTCGGCGAGAGGAGTGCCGCCGTCAGAGCTGGCGGGCCGACCACAGGATGGCCGAGAGGATCACGCTGACGAGCGCAACGACGAGCCCGACGATCCAGCCGGCCACGTCCTGCGAAACCAGGATGGCTCCGAGCAACACGCCGATGCCGACGATGCCGCCGGTCGCGACGATGCGCATCAGGACGGATTCGACCTTGAGCCGGCGCCGCTCCCGACCGGGGATCATGGTCCGGCCCTCACGACGCGGCGCGTCGGCCTGAGGTGCCGGCTTGGACGAGGACCGGGGTGCGTCGGGTGTGGCCATGCACGACTGCTACCCCGGGCAGGGGCGGGAAAACGGCTTCGGCCAGCCGTCGTAGCCGGGCTGCGCTACCTGGCGGGGGAACGCGAACGCGTGACGCCGAAGCTCGATGGGCGGCAAACTAACGCCATGCAGATCGGCAAGGCCGGCGCCCCCGTCAGCCACATCAGCCAGGCCTATCCCGACAGGGTCGAGGTGCGCGGCCGCGACCTCACGGGCGATCTGATGGGCAGGCTCAGCTTCACGGAGTACTTCCACCTGCTGCTCACCGGCCACGAGCCGAGCGAGGAGCAGCGCTACTTCCTCGACGTGCTGCTCGTCGCGATCGCGGAGCACGGCATGATGCCCACCAACGTCACGGCGCGCATGACGTTGGCCGCCGATCCCGGCTCGCTCCAGGGCGCGGTCGCCGCGGGCATACTCGGAGCCGGGCCGGTCGTGCTCGGCACGGCCGAGGAGTGCGCGCGGCTGCTCCACGAGGCCCAGGCGAGGGTGGCCGCGGGCGAGCAGCCCGCGGCGGTCGCAGGCGAAGTCGCCACCGGCGTGCGCGCAGCCGGCGACAAGATGCCGGGCTTCGGGCACCCGCTGCACCGGCCGCTCGACCCGCGCGCGGAGCGCATTCTCGAGCTGGCGGACGAGCGCGGCGTGAGCGGCCCGCACGTCCTGCTAGCGCGCGAGCTGCGCGATGCGGTCGCGGCAGCCTGGGGCCGGCCGCTGCCGATGAACGTCTCGATGCCGATCGCGGCGGTGATGCTCGACCTCGGCTTTTCGTCCGCGACCGTAAAGGCCGTTCCGATCCTCGCCCGCACGGCCAGCCTGCTCGCGCACCTGGCGGAGGAGAGGGAGCAGCCGATCGGCTTCCTCATGGCGGCGCGTGCCGAGGAGGCGATCGACTACGAGCGCGGTGACCCGTCTGCCTGACGAGGTCGAAACCCGCCCCTGGCGGGAGCAGCAGGCGGCCGACGACGCGTCGTATCGGACCCAGCTCGAGTACCTCTTCGAGAACTCCCCGTTCTATCGCGACAAGCTTGCCTCGATGCGCTCGCCGGGCGGCCTGGCTGAGATCGCAGAGCTGCCGTTCACCGAAAAGGCCGAGCTCAAGGCCACCGCGACGGTCGACAACCCGATCGGCGCGCACCTGTGTGTGCAGCGGCAGGACATCGTCCGGATCTACTCGACGAGCGGCACCACCGGCACGCCGAGCTACATCCCGCTGACGGCCGGCGACCTCGACAACTGGGTGACCGGCTCGGCGCGCAGCTACGCGGCTTCGGGCGCGAGCGCCGGCGAGCGCATCGTCAGCACCTACAGCGCGGGCCCGTTCGTGGCCGGCGCGGCGCTGGCCGCCTTCGACGGCATCGGGCTCTCCCACATCCCGGTGGGGACGGGCAACACCGCTCGCCTGCTCAGCGCGATCGAGCTGCTGAAGCCCGAGATCGTTGCGGTCACACCGTCGTACGCCGCTCACCTGCTCGAGGTCGCGGCGGAGCGCGGGGTCGACCTGGCCGGCTCGAGCGTGGCGCGGGTGCTGGTGGCGGGCGAGCCGGGCGGCGGCGAGCCTGCCTTCCGGGCGCGGCTCGAGCGGGGCTGGGGAGCGACCGTCACCGAGGCGATGGGGATCGGCGACATCGGGCCGTCGCTATGGGGCGAATGCGAGCAACAGGACGGCATGCACCTTGGCGCGCGCGGCTTCGTGCACCCCGAGTTGATCGACCCGGAGAGCGGGCGGGCGCTCGCCCTCGAGGACGGCGCGAGCGGCGAGCTCGTGCTGACGCACCTGCGCCATGAGGCGGCGCCGCTGCTGCGCTTCCGGACTCGCGACCACGTGCAGGTACGCATGGGCGGCTGCCGGTGCGGGCGTACCGGTCCGCGCGTGCGCTGCATCGGGCGCACCGACGACATGCTGATCGTGCGCGGCGTGAACGTCTTCCCGTCGGCGCTGCGCGAGGTGGTGAGCGCGTTCGCCCCGCAGGTCAGCGGGCACATACTGGTCAGGCCCCGCAGCGCCGGCGTAAAGCAGGAGCCGCCGCTTCCGGTGAGCGTCGAGCTCGCAGAGGGGGGTGCGCCAGACGACTCGCTTGCCGAGTCGATTCGCGAGAGACTGCGCAACGTGCTCGTGGTCCAGACGGACGTGCAGCTCGTGCCATGGGGGAGCCTCGAGCGCAGCAACTACAAGTCGAAGCTCGTACAGCACTAGGTCGAGGGGGCCGATGCGCAAACTGCAGAGCCAGGGCGTCCACCACATCACGATCGTGGGCGCGGACCGGCAGACGTCGATCGACTTCTGGGAGGGCGTGCTCGGGATGCCGTTCGTGTTCGAGCAGCCGAACCTCGACCGCGAGTCCGAGAGCCACCTCTACTTCGATCCCGGCGACGGGCGCCTCATCACGATCTTCACCAACGAGGAACGCAAGCCGGACCCGGAGCGAACCCCAACCGACCCCGGTTGCGTACACCACGTCGCGTTCGCGCTGTCGAAGGCCAGCTTCGACCAGGCGGTCGAGCGGCTCGACGAGCGCGGCATCGAGCACAGCGGCGTCAAGGACCGTGGCTTCATGGACTCGATCTACTTCGAGGATCCGCTCGGCCTGTTGATCGAGCTGGCCTCGTATCGCTTTGAGCCCCCGTTCGGTTACACGCATGCCGACGTCCTGCTCGAGGCTCACAAGATCCGCGTCGAGCGGGACGACTACAACATCGCCCAGATCCATCTCGCCGACGCAATCGAGACGCTCGTCAGGCGATCACGAGCGTCGCTCTCTGAGGACCGATCGCCACGGGACCCATATCGCGGAGGAGCAAATGGCTGATAACACGCTGAGCATCCTGAGGCCGAGCGTCAACAACCTCACCGCTCGGATCTTCGTACGAGCCGCCGGACTCGACTTCGACGAGCGCGACGTGTGGGGCAAGAAGGAGGAGCCGAACTTCATGCAGAAGGACCCGGCGCTCCTCACGCCCATGCTGGAGGAGCAGGGGCTTCCGAAGGGCTCGCTCTGGGAGAGCTGCGCGATCATGCAGTACCTCTGCAACAAGCACGGCTTGACGCAGTTCTACCCCGACGACCCGAGCGAGCGGGCGATGGTGGACAGCGCGATGTTCTACCTGATCGGGACGCTCTATCCGCTGGTCGCGCGCGCGACCTATCCGACGCTCGGCTTCCCTCAGTACGCGGGCGAGGTCGCGACCTCGGCGGCCGACGACGAGATGAAGGCGAAGGCGGCGAAGGACGCCGAGGCCGCGATCGCACAGCCGCTCGAGGTCTACCGAGAGTTCTTCCTCGACGGGCGCAAGTTCATCGGCGGCGACTCGCCCTCGATCGCCGACATCCGCCTGGCGGCGACGCTCGAGTTCCTCCGCGCAGTCGACTACGACTTCCCGCAGTGGGCCGAGGACTACATGGAGGCGATGGAGCAGGCGCTCGGCGACGCCTACAGCGAGCCGGCGGCAGACGTGCGCGGCTTCGTGGAGCAGATGAAGGCGCCGGCCTGACCCCGTTGGGTCAGTCCACGCGCTCGAGCCGCGGGTTCGGCCTGAAGCGGCGCCCGACCTTCGCGCCCGGACGGCCGTCCACGACGACGATGTCGGCCGTGAAGTCGTTCGAGCCTCGCAGCAGCGCCGAACCGACCCCGTAGGCGTCGACCGGCGCGCCGAGCCGCTCGAAGTCGGCGATGCGCGGCGCGTCGAAGCCGCCCGAGGCGACGATCTGCACGCGCTCGTAGCCGCGCTCGTCGAGCGCCTCGCGCACGCGCTGAACCAGCATGGGATTCACGCCGGTGGGGCTGAAGTCGCCCATCTCGTCCCAGAGCGCCCGGTCGACGAGCTGCCCGGAGGTGTCGAGCCGGACGCCCCAGAGGTCGTCGCCGAGCGCCTCGGCCACCTCGAGCGAGGTCCTCACCGAGTCGTTCTCGAAATCGACCAGCACGGTCACGTTCATGTGCTCGGCGAGGCGGTCGGCGAACGCCTTCGCCGCCGCCACGGTGTCGCCGCCATACGCGGCGATCAGGGCATGCGGGACGGTCCCGATGCCGCGGCCGCCCCACCAGGACGCCTGGGCGTCGGTCGAGACGCCGATGGCGCCGGCCACGTGCGCCGCCCAGCCGTCGCCCGTCTGCACGAGCCAGTGGTCATGGCGGGCGGGGAAGAAGAGGATCTGCTTGCCGCCCGCCGCCTCGACGACCTCGCGGACGTTCTTCATCACGAGCGTGCGGCGGGCGAGGCAGCCGAGGTAGACGGTTTCGAGGTGGGCGAAGAGCGAGTAGTCGCCCTCGATCGTCATCACCGTCTCCCAGGGCTCGATCTCGTCGCCCTCGTTGAGCGCGCGGACCTCGAGCTCGTCCCAGCCGCCGATCCAGCCGTCCCGGCTCTGGCTCCCGGAGCATTGCTTCAGGACCGCCACCGCCTCGTCGATCCCGCCCAGCACGGAGCGGTGGCGCTGAAACACCTGCATGGTCACGCGCGGATGCCGGTTCTCCGCCTCGAGCAGCTCCTTCGTGTAGTTGAAGTAGGCGTCCGAGTAGTAGCCGCTGCGGATGCGCTCGACCGGCATGCGGAAGACGCCGGGACTGAGCCGCTCGCGGGTGGGTGTGTTGTCTGCGGCCACCGAGGGGGGCAGTCTGACGCGCCGCGCCCATCGGGGGTCGCCGGGGCGATGTCGCGGTAGCCTGAGCCCGAATGCCCACGTCCCTCGTGACAGGCGGAGCCGGCTTCCTCGGCTCCCACCTCTGTGACTACCTGCTGGCGCGCGGGCAGCGCGTCGTCTGTGTCGACAACCTCGAGACGGGCTCGCTCGAGAACATCCGGCACATCTCGAGCGGGGCGAACTTCCGCTTCGAGATGCTCGACATCACGAGCCATTACGAGATCGACGAGCCGGTCGACCTCGTGTTCCACATGGCCTCGCCGGCTTCTCCGATCGACTATCAGCGGCTGCCGCTGCACACGCTCAAGGTCGGCGCGTACGGCACGCACAACACGCTTGGGCTCGCGAAGAAGCACCGCGCCCGCTTCCTGCTCGCGTCGACGTCCGAGGTCTACGGCGATCCGCTCGTCCACCCGCAGCCCGAGACCTACTGGGGCAACGTCAACCCGATCGGGCCGCGCGGCGTCTACGACGAGGCGAAGCGCTATGCCGAGGCGCTGACGATGGCCTACCTGCGCCAGCAGGGGGTCGACACGGCGATCGTGCGGATCTTCAACACGAGCGGGCCGAGGATGAGGCCGCACGACGGGCGGGCGGTGCCGACGTTCCTGCGCCAGGCGCTCACCGACAGGCCGCTCACGGTCTTCGGCGACGGCTCGCAGACGCGCAGCTTCTGCTACGTCGACGATCTCATCCGCGGCATCGTGCTGCTCGCCGAGTCGGACATCCACGAGCCGGTCAACATCGGCAATCCGGACGAGATGAGCCTGCTCGATCTGGCCAGGACGATCATCGAGCTGACCGAGTCGCGCTCCGAGATCGTGTTCGAGGCGCTCCCGCTCGACGACCCGCAGGTGCGCCAGCCCGACATCACACGCGCGCGCGACCTGCTCGGCTGGGAGCCCGAGGTCGAGTTCCGCGAGGGGCTGCGACGCACGATCGAGCACTACCAGAACATCCTCGGCAAGCCGGCAGCGCGATGAGCACGGCGGAGTCCAAGAACCTCGAGGCGATCTACAAGGCGATCGACCACCACAACGCCGAGTGCGAGTGGCCTGCGGTCGCCGTCGAGATGAACCCGTTCGAGGTCGAGCGGCTCGGCTGGGACACGATCCGCGGCCTGCCGATTCACGGCAACCCGAACATGGGCACCGGGTCTTTCCGAGTGGTGTGCGCACGGGAGCAGAGTGAGCCCGAAGAGGAGATCGTCGAGGCGGTGGCGGAAGAAACCGTCCCGGCCGAGCTCACCCCGCTACGCTGAACCGTTCTGGACGTTTGTACGAGGGACCGGTTGATGCGCTACAGCGCGGCCGCTACGCGGCCGAGCCGAACGAGGGTGGCGGGCACCGGATGTCGAACTACGTCCAGTCGCGTCACGGCCCGGCGGCTACCCTAGGGCGGGGTCCCGAGGCGCGGGAAAGGGCTTCGCAATCGACGTTTGGCGCATTCGCAGTCTGGCTCTAGCTGTGGCCGCCCTTGGCGGCCTCATTGCTGTCGTGCCCCTTGTGGGCGCCCAATCGGCCACGCCTGACCGCTCGCCCCACCTGCTGCTGGTCCCGGACACGCCCCGAGCCGAGGCAGCACTCGACGCCTCGAACGCCCGCACCGTCGCCAGCTACGACGCCTTCACCCTGGTGGAGGCCCGTGGCGACGACGACGCCGACCTGCGCTCCGCCGGTGCCGACCGGCGTGACGACATGCGGCGGGTGAGCTTGCCGGGGGGTTCCTTCGATCCGCTGGAGCGCGAATCGCTGGCGTCGCGCGGCGCACCCGACCTCGACGAGGCGCTGGCGGTCGTCCAGTTCGCCGGCCCGGTCAAGGACGGCTGGCTCGAGCGCCTGAGCGACTCGGGCGCACGGATCGTCCAGTACCTGCCGCAGAACGGCTATCTCGTGCACGGGAGCGGGGCGGAGGTCGAGCGGCTGGCTGGGCTGGTCGGCACGGACACGGCCGTGCGGGCGGTCACGCGGGTCACTGCGGCAGACAAGCTGAGCGAGGAGGTTGCGGGCGACGCCGATGTGCGCCGGGTCGCCATTCAGACGTTGACCGGCAGCGACGGCGCGGACGCGCGCCTCGACGCGGCGGCAGCGGGGCCGACGACGCGCGGCAGCTCGACGGTCGGCGCACTTGCGACGCAGTACCTGACCCTCAGCGCGGCAGAGCGCGAGGCCCTGGCGGCCGACCCGGCTGTCGTCTCGATCTCCGGCTACTCGCGGCCGCGGCCACTCGACGAGCGCAGTGCGCAGATCGTGGCCGGGAACCTGTCAGGAGGCACGCCTACCGGAGGCGGCGACTACCTCAACTGGCTCGACTCTCAGGGGTTCGGCACCGCGACGCTCGGCTTCGCGATCGATATCGCTGACACCGGACTCGACACCGGCAGCGCAAGCACGCCGGGGCATCCCGATCTCTACGTGAACGGGGTCAAGCCAGGAGGCCAGCCGGATCGCGTACGCACACAACTTCACGGCTGACAGCGACGCGCGGGACTGCCGAGGCCACGGCTCGAACGTGGCATCGATCGCGGCGGGTTACTCCGGCGCTGGAGCATCGCGGCAGGACTCGGCGTTCTTCAGGTACGGCCTCGGCGTCGCGCCGCGGGTCAAGATCGGGATCTCGAAGTTCTTCAACTGCGCCGGGGACTTTCAGTTTGCGACCGGAGGCTTCGAGGAGCTGGCCGACACGGCCTACGCGAGCGGGGCCCGGATCTCGAACCACTCGTGGGGCAACCAGGACTACGGGGCCTACAGCGCCGATTCGCAGTTGTTCGACGCGATTGTCCGTGACGCGCAACCGGACGAGCCCGACAACCAAGAGATGGTCGAGGTGCTGGCCGCCGGCAATGAGGCCGATGGGCGGGACAACCAGCCGCCGCAGGCCGAAGACGAGGGATGGGGATCGGTCGCGTCTCCCGGCACCGCCAAGAACGTGATCACCGTGGGCGCCTCGGAGGGCCAGCGCCCGCTGGGCCGCCTTACCTGCAATCTCGACGATGGCGGCGCGAACGATGCGGATGACGTGGCCAATTTCTCGAGCCGCGGACCGACCGACGACGGTCGCCTGAAGCCGGATCTCGTTGCACCAGGGACGCGGATCTCGGGTGCTGCCCCCCAGACCGCGTCCTACACAGGGGCGGGTGTCTGCGAGAAGTTCTTTCCCAGTACGAGCACCCTCTACAACCTGCAGTCCGGGACCTCGCAGGCGGCGCCCGCAGTGTCTGGCGCGGCTGCGCTGATTCGCGACTGGTACTACGCGCGAGCACGGCCCCGAGTCTCCGTCGCCAGCTCTGACAAAGGCCATTCTGATCAATACCGCCACGGATCTCGCAGGCGGTGAGGACGGCAGGGGTACGAGGCTCGGCCCAGCTCCAAACGCGGACCAGGGATGGGGCAGAGCACACCTTGGCGCCGTGCTCGACGGCACTCAGCGCTCCTACCTGGACCAGACCAGCGTCCTCGGCAGCACGGGTGCCCGCTTTGCCCGCTCGTATGCGGTCTCCGACTCGACCCGGCCCCTGAAGGTCACGCTGGCGTGGACGGACGCGCCTGGCATGGTCAGCACCGAGGCGTTCGTCAACGACCTCGACCTCGTTGTCCGCCAGGGTGGCCGCACCTACAAGGGCAACATGATCGCCGGTGGGCGCTCGATCACGGGCGGTGACGCCGACCGTCGCAACAACCTCGAGAGCGTGGTCCTGCCTGCCGGCGCTCAGGGGCCCTTCTCGGTCGAGGTGCTCGGCACCAGCGTGGGCGGAGACGGTGTGCCCGGGGTCGGCGATGCCACCGATCAGGACTTCGCCTTGGTGGTCTCCAATGGCCACGAGCAGGCCGCGCCGGTGCTTGCTCCAGAGGACGTCACGATCGACGACCCGGCGCCGGGCGACGCGGACGGCAGCCTCGAGCCAAGTGAGCCCTTCGCCCTCGATGTCGGCATCGCCAACGGCGGCGACGCTGATGCCACCAACGTGGACGGAAGCATCACAGGGCCGGGGCTGACGTTCTCGGACGGATCCACCACCTGGGGCAATATCGGCGCCGGCACCGTCGCGGATTCCGACTCGCCGATGGCCGGAACGCTCGGCTCGGGCGCCACGTGCGGCGCTGACGTCGAGGCGACCCTGACGCTGAGCAGCGGCCAGGGGAACCAGATGGTCCCGGTGATCCTGCCGACGGGCCAGCCCGGGCCACCGCTGACCCACAACAGTCCGCAGCACCCGTCGATCCCGGACGACAACCCCGGCGGAGCATTGGCGACGATGACTGTTTCGACAGGCGGCCGCATCAAGGATCTGAACGTCCGGGTCAACATCACTCACGAATGGGTGGGCGACCTCGTGATCGATCTCACCTCGCCGCAGGGCACGACCGTTCGTCTGGCCGATCATCCCGGCGGCCCCGACAACAACGGCCAGAACCTGAGCGGCACCATCTTCGACGACGAGGCTCCCGTCAACATCTCCGCCGCACACGCCCCCTACAGCGGCAGCTTCAGGCCTCAGGCAGACCAGCTCTCCAGGTTCGACGGGCAGCGCCTGAACGGCACCTGGACACTTCGTGTCCGCGACCTGTTCGAGGGCAAGACCGGAGCGATCCAGAGTTGGGGTACCACCACGAGTCCCGCGATCTGCGACTTCGACGGGAGTGTCCTCGCCGACACGACCCCACCGGAGACTCACGTCACGGCGGGGCCCTCAGGAGCGCGCGCCTCGCAGGCTGCTTCTTTCAGCTTCGCGGCGAACGAGCCCGACGTGAGGTTCGAGTGTGGGCTCGACGGCGGCCCGTACA
Organism: uncultured Thermoleophilaceae bacterium; assembly: GCA_963814095.1. Classification (GTDB taxonomy): domain Bacteria; phylum Actinomycetota; class Thermoleophilia; order Solirubrobacterales; family Thermoleophilaceae; genus JACVRW01. Next base: position 48,710 of record CAWFBT010000001.1, read on the forward strand.
CGCCCTGCAACTCGACACACACCGTCGGCGGCCTGCCTGAGGGTGCGCACACGCTGCGCGTCAGGGCGCGCGACCCGGCCGACAACGTGGACCTGAGTCCCGCTGAGATCCAGTGGACGGTCGACGTGAGCGGGCCTGCGCTTGCGATCAACAGACCTGGTGGCGGCGAAACGCTGGTCGATCTGCGACCGCGAATCAGCGGAACTGCCGGCGTCGCCGCCGGGGATGCCGGCACGGTGAACGTAAGCCTCTGGCGGGGATCGCAGGCCGCGGGCTTGCCGGCACAGACACTCGTCGTTCAACGCGACGCGGCCGGCGCGTGGTCGGCCACGCCCGCCGCGCTGGCGGACGGCACGTGGACGGCTCGGGTCGAGCAGTCCGACGCGGCCGGCAACACCGGCGTCTCGCAGCCGAGGACCTTCAGCGTGGACACCACGGCCCCTGATTTCGCCATCGCCCCGGTCGAGGCCGATCGCGCCGATGCGCTGAAGGGGAGGCTGACGGTCGTCGCCGGCTGCGGAACGACCTGCAGCGTCACAGCGGAGCTGCGTAGCACCGGGCGGCGGCCGAAGGTGCTCGGGGGAGCGAGCACGGCGGTCGGCGCAAACTCGTCCATTGCGCTTCGCGTGAGGCTGACGAAGAAGGGCCGTGCAGCTGTGCGTAAGGCCAAGAAGGCGATCCTCACAACCACCGTCGCCGTCGGCACCCGTTCACGGCTCGTGCTGAACCAACCGGTCACGTTCAGGAAGCTCAACCTGCGCCGGGTCGCAAGCCGCGGCCTTTCCTTCGCCGGGCTCTGCCCTGAGTCGTGCTCGATGTCCGCCAAGCTGCTGATGAAGGCTCGGGACGCGAAGCGCTACGGCCTGCGGCCACCCGGCAGCGCACCGGTTCCGGTCGCCGGCGGGAACGCCAGCTCGGCGGCACGCACCACACGCCTGACTCTTCGCCCGAGCAAGGCCTCCCGTAAGGCGCTGCTCCGCGCACGCCAATTGAAGATGACCTTCGAGGCAGTGGTTCGGGCGTCGTCCGGACCATCCCACCGCGCCACGCACACCCTCACACTGCGCCGCTGACGCCGTCCGTAGCGGGCGCAACCCACTGCTACATTCCGACCGTTCCGTGGTGGGCGTAGCTCAGTAGGTAGAGCTCCTGGTTGTGGTCCAGGCGGTCGCGGGTTCGAGTCCCGTCGCTCACCCTCCTGATAAACCCCTGGTACGCGGCAATTCGGGGTGTGGTGGGCTCTGCCTAGGACCACCGCACGGGCTCCAAGCTGGCTCCAACTTGTTGCGCCGTCTGCTGCTTAGAGGCCATCCAATACTGGAGCGCTAGTCGACCCATGCGACCCGGGGTGCTCACGCTCGCGTTACAAGCCGACCGCTCCTTTTCGTCCGACGCCGTAGTGAGCGACGTATCCGGCGTGGTGGCGGAGACTGCTGCCGCCTCGAGAAGCAGCACTGCCAGGTTGCGCGCCTCTGCTCGTCCAAGGGGGATCGAGGGCAAGGCGCGCGCCGTAAGCGCTTGGGGCCGGGAGCGATGACGCGCGTCGCCTATCGGCGGGCCTGCGCGGGAGTGATCGACTTCCGGTGGATCACGCCATCGAAGACGACCTCGAGATACCCATCCCGGTATCGGGTTGACATTGATGGGTTAGATCCAGGAGGCTTGGTCGAGCGCCCAGGTGTGGAGCGTCCGCGCCGTAGGCGACTCGCCAACCAACGGGAGGACGATCGTGAGGAAGACCATCGTCGCCTGCGTCGCCACGGCACTGATCGTGGGCGCCGGCACGGCCACGGCCCAGCAGCTCATCACGAGCAGTGACATCAAGGACGGCACGATCAAGGGTGCTGACATCAAGAACGGCACCATCAAGTCCGAGAAGATCAAGAAGGGCACGATCAAGAAGGATCGGCTGGCCTCACAGCTCCAGCAGAAGATCGATCAACCCGGGCCGGCCGGGCCCAAGGGCGACCCTGGCGCCAAGGGCGAGAGCGGCGCCAAGGGCGACACCGGCGCGCAAGGGCCTCCCGGCCAGTCGCTGGTGCACTACGCGCTGACCCCGCCCAATCCCGCCTTCCCCGGCAGCCCCAATGTGGTCACGAACGTGCCGAACGTTTCTCTGGACAGCGATGCGCCGCTGCCCGCCGGAACTGCAGAGCAGCAGGGCGTGGAGCTATTCCCCCCGGTGCAACTTGCGGAGGGCAGCTACCTGATCAGTTCGACCGCTCAGTTCTTCGACTTCACCAACCCTGCTTCCGCGACGGCGGAGTACGGCGTCACGACGACATGGCTCTGCACGTCCGCGGCCCTGTCCAGTTGTGAAGGGACTGTGCCCGTAGCCACAACTTGGACGCCCGACATCCCGGACGATGCGAACAACGGGGCGCAGCAGTCCGGATCTGCCGTGGTCGACGTGCCCGCTGGCGGACGCTTCCTGGTTAGCCGTAGTGTCGTGCGAGGCGGAGACGCCGGTGACCTCCTCTACCAAGCGGGCGCGAACGTGATCGTCACCCGGCTCGGCGGCTAGCCGCCACCCAGAATCTGCCGCACCACGAAGGGCGCCGCTTCGGCGCCCTTCGCCGGGCCGGCTAGCGCGCTGCCGCTTCCGCCTGACAGGAGCCGTCCTTTCGCGCGCGAGTTCCGCGAGGCGCTGCCGGACGCGGACACGCTCGAAGACCTGCCCGGGAAGGGCAGGCGGTGATCCTTAAGGCTGAGCAGAACATGCCGAAGTTGTGGGTCGTCGGCGGCGACTAGACGCTGGGCCGCCACTGAAAACGAACTGCTACGCCCGACTCGAGTGCTGCTTTTCGTCCAGAAGCGACAGTGCGCGACGCCGATCACCCCCGGCCACCACGGCGCGACCCTGACCACGGCGCTGAGCACATCGCCACGGCCCGGCGTCATCGGCCGCCAGGTGATTCATTTCGCGTCTGGCCGGGCTGAGCGCCTGTTCCCTTGACCCTCCGGAGCGTCTGCGAGATGCTCGCGCACATGACCACAACCAAGGCTTTTGCGGTGCTCTGCGCGGCCGCCGCCCTAGTGCCGGCGTCCGCTGCTGGCGTCCCGCCCACGTTCGTCCGCGAGGACATTGACGAGACCTTCGTCGACGAGGCACTCAGCGAGGCGTGCGGGGTCGAGGCGACCGTCCACCTGACGGGCCACATAACAACCCGCACGCGCGAAGGCGGCGGGGTGCTCGAGGTCGTCACGGTCAATCTGACCGGGAGCATCACCTCCGATTTCGGGAGCTTCAAGGTCAAGGACGTCGGCTCGGACGCGACGCGGATCACCCCGGACGGGCAGGTGATCGTCTCGATCCGCGGCCAGGTGCCTTTCGACTTCAAGGGCGTCTTGAAGTTCGACGCCACCACGGAGGAGTTGCTCCACGAGCCGAACTTCGCCGCCGGCGAGCGCCAGATCGAGCGCGCCTGCGCCCGGCTGAATCCCGCTGGCTAGTCGCCGTTCCGAGCCGGGCCAGCCGTAAGCCGCGCCGCCCATACGGGCTACCGCTTGCCATGCGAAGCAACAGTCGCCTGACTAGGTCGTGACCCGCGGTAGTTCGGCGTGCTGGCGGGCCCGTCGCCTCGGGTCGCAGTGGAACACTTCGCTCTGGTGGCGGAGAAGCGCTGTACAAAGTGCGGCGAGACTAGGCCGCTTGACGCTTTCGCGAAGCGCCGAGCCTCTCCGGATGGGCGGACCTGGTGGTGCCGCGAGCTTCGCACTCGCCAAGCGGCAGTACCGGCAGCGTCACGGTGAGCGCTTGAACGCCGCCCGGCGTCGCGACCCAATTCCCGAACGGACGTGTCGTACTTGCGGTCAGCCGTTCACGCCCGTTCGGACGGATCAGAACTACTGCCGGACGTGGTGCCGGGAGCACAAGTATCTGACGCGGATCGAGGGTTGAGGGACTGCTTCGGCGACTACTGGCGGAGCCCCACGGCTTCGAGGGTCGGGCGTTCAGAGCCGCACGTGGTGCCCAAGCGCGGTCGGCGACGTTGTTATGGGGTTGATGAACGGGCGCCTCAGGGACCATCCGGCGGCCTTGCGAACGGCAGCTTGCAGGACCACCCCGATAGGTTGACCGCCCATGCAGAACTGGGGTAAGGTCGACGCCTAGATCAGGGCTTTTCCGGTCTGGCCCGTCATGTTCTCCGGAGAGGGGGGTCGCCGTGCGCGATTCCAACCGCCTCACCCGTCGTGCCCCGCGTGCCGCGATCGTGGGGGTGCTCGCCACGTTCGTCAGCTTCGCTCTGCTCCCGGGCGGAGTGGCAGCGGCCTCCATCACGCTCTTTGAGCCGCCCCTCTTCCACCTTGGGTCCGTCAACGGACAGAGCGGCGTCGGCGGCTTCCCCTGGAAGAGCGCTCCCGTTGGGGCGATCCCGGCGTGTGTCCCAACCCCAACCAACGGACAGTACGACCAGGCGGTCGTCGCCAACACTGTCGCTCCTCCTGGCGAGCCTCCTGGGTTCGGCAGTCAATCGTTGCGTATGTCGAACGCATGTGCGTCTGGTGAGTTCTTCTACCAGACGTATTCCCCAAAGGAGCCACAACAGGTCGGCGAGGCGCGGCTCAATAAGGTGTTCATCGCCGAGTTCGCGTTTATGTCCAAGACGCCCGCCCACCAGCCCGGACTGTTCTTGAGCGTCAGCCCGGACTCTGGCGAGGGCTCGCGCATGTCCTGGGTGGGCCTGCAAGACACCGCGGCCGGTATTCAGGTCAGCGTCAACGATGCCCCTGAGGTCGATGGCAAGTTCGTCGCGCACCCTGGCCCGCTGCTTGAGCCGCACGGGTCCGCACACGATCAGGTTCTGGATCAAGGTCAACCCGGGCCTGGACAACGACCTGGTGCGAATCTCTGTCGACGGTCGTGGACCTCGGTCAGTGCTTCACGACGTGGGAGAACTACTACCGCACCGCTCCGGAGCAGGCACCACCGCCGAACCTCAATACGCCCGCGACCATCAACAGCCTGCAGTTCCGCTCCAGCGTGCCGGGGCCCCCTGCCCTCGCCGGTGGTGGCTACCTGTTCGACAACGTGAGTATCACTCCGAGTAACGGCCCTGGTCCCAGGGGCTGCTCGGGTGGTGGAGAAGGCCCGCCGCCAGACATTGACATCGACAAGAAGACACAAACGCGGTCCGCGCTGCCGGGGCAACTCATCACGTACCGGATCACCGTGAGAAACCGCGGCGACGCGCCGGTGCGCGGGCTGCGTGCGTGCGACCGGGCGCCACGCGCGCTGAGGTTCGTGCGGTCCACGGCGCGTCTGCAACGCGCTGCGGGCCGTCGGCTGTGCCTCACGACCGGTCTGCTGCGGCCCGGTCAGCGCAAGACGTTCCGCGCCACCTTCCGGCTGCGCCGAACGTCACGGCGGAGACCGTCACCAACGGCGCGAGCGTGGACATCCCCACCGCGTCCGCGCCGTCACCGGTCCCGCCCGAAGACGCCGTCATCCCCAAGCCGCGGCGACGCCGGGTCGACAGGGACGCCGCGACGATCAGGGTGCGGACTGCACCCGCGAGCTTGCCCGGCGGCGGTGAATCCCCGCGCGCACGCAGCCTGCTGAGATGAGCCCGACGGCGGCGGGCGGCCTTTCGGTCGCCCGCCGACTGCGCCAGTCAGCCTGGGGTGGCCGCCTGGCGGCCACCCGAGCCATGCGAGCGTTCGCTCGCTCGTGAAATGGACGATCAGCTGCAGCGCAGCGAGCAGCCGGGACCGAACCTCGCCGCGCTGCTGCATCGAGGCAGAAGCGAAGCGCCGGGCCGAGCGACCTGGCTATCGAGTTGGACGAAAGGCGGCACTCCCCGTTACAGGAAGACAGTAGTCCGCCCGGGGTCGGACCCGGACTTGCCAGCGGAGAAGCGATAGTGGCTTAGCGCGTCAGGCGCCGACGCGGCGTGGCCGCTTGCCTGGTCATGGAGCTCGACGGTTCTGATCTGAGGGTGGAGATGTGCGCCAGTTTGGGGGGCGAGTGGGGCGCCGAACGTGCGCAGTATGTGCTCCAGCGTCTTGGCGATCAGTTCGTGGGTCTGCTCGCGGGTGGCTTCGCCTTGTAGCCAGCGGCGGGTTGCGGAGCGGTTGAGCCCGGTCCAGCACTCTGCGAAGCAGCACCTCCGCTGCTCGTCCATTCCGGGCGTCTGGCGCTCGATTTGCGAGACGCTCGCAATTACGCGAAGGGAGAAGCGCAGCGATCGGATGCCGGGGAGCGACGTTCACGGAAATGCATGATCGTCATGGCTACATTGGCGCGGTGAGGACTGACAGCTCCCCCAGCCCCGATGAGGTTGACGTCCTCGTAATCGGCGCCGGCCAGGCCGGTCTGGCGATGGGCTACCACCTCGCCGAACGCGGTCTGTCCTTCGTGGTTGCCGATGCGAATCCTGAGGTCGGCCACGTCTGGCGCTCCCGGTGGGAGTCATTGCGTCTGTTCACGGCGGGGCAGTTCAACGACCTGCCCGGAATGTCCTTCCCGGCAGCCCGCGACAGCTACCCGGGTAAGGACGAGGTTGCCGAGTTCCTTCGGTCCTACGTGGCGAAGTTCGATCTCCCAGTCCGGCTGAACACAACGGTCACGCGCCTGACCCGAGACGACGAGGGCTATCTCGCCGAGACCACGAGCGGCCCGATCCGGGCGAAGCAGGTCGTCGTGGCTACTGGGCCATTTCAGGTTCCGTTCACCCCGCCCGTTTCCGAGCAGGTCGACCCCGAATTACCACAGCTCCACAGCTCCGCTTACCGCCGGCCCGAGGACCTCCCCGAGGGCCGGGTACTCGTCGTTGGCGGCGCGAACTCCGGTCAGCAGATCGCGCTGGAGCTATCGGAGTCTCGATCGGTTGAGATCTCGGTCGGGCAGAAGCTGCCGACGCTGCCCCAGAGGCCGCTCGGACGCGACATCTGGTGGTGGCTGACGGCTACGAGGCTGGCGCGCGTTCCGGTGTCGTCCCGGCTCGGGCAACGACTGTCTCAGCGCGACGTGGTCATCGGCGGCGGGCTGAAGGAGCTGCGCAGGCACGGTGTCGAGATCCGGCCACGCGTCGTCGGCGCGAGTGGACGCACGCTGTCCTTCGACGATGATGCCTCGGCGCAATACGACGGGATCGTCTGGGCAACCGGCTTCAGGATCGATCACTCATGGATCGAGGTGTCTGGGCTCAAGGACGAGCGCGGCCAGGTCCAGCACGTGCGTGGCGTGACCGAGTCGCCAGGGCTCTACATGCTCGGCATGACTTGGCAGCACACGCGAACTTCGGCACTGCTCGGCTGGGTCGGCGACGACGCCGACTTCTTGGCCGAGCGGATGACGTAGGCAATCTCACCCGAGCACGCTCGCTCGCTCCTCCTTCGCGCGCCGTGGACCAGCGCGCCGCATCGCCACGACCGCTGCTCCTCCGGAGCGAGCGCCACGCTAACCGCTCCCGCTTGCAGTCGGCGAGCGAGCTGAGCGTCAGCGCCACTCGTGGGGAGTCCCCCGTCGCGAGTGCGGGTCGCGCCTATCGGCGACACTGAGATGCTGACCAGGGCTCTCGGGCCCCGGCGCCGGCTTGGTGACTCATCGGCGTGCTTGTCCCCGCCACCCGACCGCGACACCACCGAACTGAGAGGCCCCCATGAGCCAGCCACGACCCACCGATCCGATCGGATCCATTGGATGGACCGAACGCACCGGGGGAGTGCTGACCGCTCGGGAATGCCTGACACTTGCCCGGCCCCTGCTGCGGGGGGAGCTCAGCATTCTTGCCGGCCGTCTCGCGATGGTGCTCCGAATGCACTCGGGACGCCGGAGTTCCATCGATCCGGCGAGCCTGGTGCCTCCCGACTCCCCTCTCGCAAGAGATGCCGATGTCGCCGCGCAAGATCTCTTGACACCGGCACTCCTCAACCATTCCAGTCGTGCCTACAGGTGGGGCGCGGCCATCGGCGCACTTCACGGGATCACGTTCGACCGTGAGCTCCTGTACCTGGCTGCAATGTTCCACGACACCGGGATCCCGAGCCCGGTGCCCGACGTCGACTTCACGGTTCGCAGCGCCGCGTTGGCACGCGAGTTCACAGACAGCCACCGCGTGCCTGCCGATATCCGGGAGCTGGTTGCTAACGCGATCGCCATGCACTACACCCCCGGCGTTGGCCTCGAGTCCGGTGCCGAGGCCTACCTCCTAGCTGCCGGCGCAGCCGTCGATGTGTTCGGCCTACGCAGCAACGAGATACCCGATGCAGTCCGCCAGAGCGTCATCCAGGAGTACCCGCGGTTGGGCTTCAAGCGGGAGTTCGCCGGGCTTCTCCGAGCCGAGGCCAAGCAGGTCCCTCGTGGCCGCGCCTGGTACCTGCACCGCTTCGCCATCAGCGACCTAAGCATTCGGCTCGCGCCCTTCCGTGGTTGATGTGACGGCAACCCGCAAGGGGTGCGGGCCCGCAGGTCCGAAGTCTGTCGTGAACTGAAGACCCCTGGCTTGCTGGCGATCACGCGGCGGTCGCGAGCCGGCCACTGCTCCTTTCGCCTGGATGAGGTCGTCTGCGCTGACGCCTAGGAGACACCTGCTGCGGACGAGTAGCGGAAGTGCTGCTCTACATGGGAAGGAGCAGCCTTGGTCGGTGCGGACGGCGGTTGCTCCTGCAGGCGGTTGCGAAAGCGGATAGGCCTGCGTGGGAATGCGGCGCGGCTGGGGTCGGCGCGCCCATGCTGTGCCTGATGCGCGACGCTGGGGCAGGACGGGCTGACGAGCGCGACTGCTTCGTCGTCCGTCTGGGGTGTGTGTCGCGGGATCAGTAGACGAGCCCAATCCTGCCGAAGCGAGAGCTCGGGGCCAGCACCACCGTGCTGTGCATTTCAGGGCGTCGAACCCAGGAACGCCGCCGCCTTGTCGATCACGTCGGGACGGTCAAGCCACATCCAATGGCCGGCGCGCTCGATCATCTCTAGCCGGGCGTTGGCGCCGATGGCATCCGCATAGCGCTGACCCCATTCGGGACCCACGTACGGGTCATTGGTAGGCCAGAGAATCAGCGTCGGGCAACTCAGCTCACCGAGTTGCCCGCCGGCGCGAGCGAGGACCTCCGGCGGGGCGGAGCGGTATAGCCGAAGGATCGCCCGGCGGGTGTCGCGGTCGAAGTCGGGCCAGAAGCGGTCGATGAGCGAGTCGGGCAATGGCCCCTTGGTCACATTCGATTGGCGCGAGATTTGCTTGAACGCCCACTTGCTCGACGTGGCCATGAACAGCTCGCCCACGACCGGCGTGCGCCAGATCCGCGCGATCCAATGCCAGCGGTAGCCGGGCAGAAACGTAACGCAGGTATGCAGGACGAGCCGCTCGATCCGCTCCGGAAACCGCTGCGCGAGGGCGAGGCCCAACCCGCCCCAGTCGTGAACAACGAGTGAGAAACGATCGAGGCCCGCCGCGCCAGTGAACGACTCGAGCCAGTCGGTGTACCCGTCGATCGAGTAGTCGAAGTTGGCGGGCTTGGCCGAGCTCCCAAATCCGGGGAGATCGGGAGCGACGCCACCGATCCGCTCCAGATAGGGAATCCAATCCCAGGATGCCGTCGGCACGCCATGAACGTAGAGGATCGGCGGGCGGCCCTCGGCCGGCGCTTCGCGCCAATGCGCGCCGACGCCGGCCACGTCGCCGCTGCGCTCGACCACTTCCAGCATGTCAGCTCTCACTCGCGAGGATCAACGCCAGGAATCTACAGCCCAACACCGCGAGCAGGAGCGCGAGACCCCGCCCTGGGGCGGGGTCTACGACAAGCACCTGCTTTCGCTGCGCAAGCAGGTCCGTGGCCCTTCACCGGGCTCATGCCCGGAATGGACGTGGCGAAACCGGAGGCCGTCAACGCCGCGGCTCCTGCAATGCGCGACAGGCAGCGGGGCGGCACCTCGTCCCTCTCGCGGCGCTTGCTGTGACCTCGTGGCATTGGACCGTTTCGTCTCGTACCGAACACAGGGGGCTCGTCATGAGGTTCCACCGCTCCGTTGCTCTGCTGGCGTCGCTCGCGGCGCTGTCCGTCATCACGCCGGCCGCGCAGGCCGACCCGCCCGCCGGTGCGGGCGCCGGCAAGGTCGCGCCGTTTGCCTCCGGCGGCGGGGTGAGCGCCGAGGAGGTCCTGATCGCCGGATTCACGCCCTTTACACCGGCGAGCCGGTCCCGGCGTGCGGGCTGCTCGGAGAAGGCAAGGTCCTGGTTGCCCAGCCCGAAAGCACCTGCACGGTCAAGCCCGGCACGAAGGTGCTCGTCCCGTTGCCCGGCGCCTCGTGCTCGGACGCGGAGCCGCCGCCGTACTTCGCAGAGACGGCGGCCGAGCAGCGCGCGTGCGCCCTGGCGAACGTCCGCCAAGACGTCCTCCAGGTCACGGTCAGCGTCGACGGCGGCCCGCCGCAGAACGTCCTCAGCGACCGTTTCCTGACCATCACCGATCAGTTCGGTGTCGTGTCGCAGCCCGGCAACCCGTTCGGGGCCACGCCGGGACCGACGACCGTCGTCGCCGTCGGCTACCTCGGCGTGCTGCGCGGCCTGCCGCCCGGCCGCCACACGTTCGTCGTCTCCGGGGTCGCGTTCGGTGGGTCGTTCACCGGCAGTTGGACGGTCAACGTCGTACCAGGAGCCGATCGCTGACAGGACCCCTGCGGCAGGGGGACCCGCATCGTCCCCCTCCCAGCCACAGTGATTCGGCGCGCGCTCGCGACCCGTTTCGCTTCTCGAGAGGCGGCGGGGTCGCGGTCGCCCAGGACGGTCAAGCGGATCGCACCGTACGTGCCCGCTGCTGCGCTTTGACCGCCTGACTGCCGGCCCGCGAGACCACGCCCGACGCGGAGCGGTAGCCCTGGCGAGGGCCGAATGCTGCGCAACCGCGCTACCGCTCAGAGGCAGGTGCGAGAGCGCCCGGCCTACGGACCCGGCTATCGAGTTGGACGAAAGCCGCTAGTCCGCGATCCGCTGCCGCTTTGCATGGGAAGCAGCACTCGGCTCAGCGCGACCTCAACTTGTGCAAACAGGCGAAAGCGGAAGTCCACCCGGCGGCGCGTCGGCAACGACCCCGCGCGGAGCGTCAGTCAGGTGCTGCGATGAGATGGCTTTCCGGGCGGGTCATACTGCGGACGCCTATCGGCGACTCGCGCGGGTCGGCAAACCGAGAGGGAGGGACGATGCCGCTCTATCTAACGAGGTTCAGCTACACGCCGGAGACGTGGGCCAGGCTGATCGGCAACCCAGAGGACCGCGGGAAGGCCGCTCAGTCGTACATCGAGTCGGTCGGTGGGAAGCTCCACGGGTTCTGGTACGCCTTCGGCGAACACGACGCCTACACCCTTTGGGAGGCTCCCGACAACGCGTCCATGGCTGCGGTTGCGCTGGCGATTACTGCCGGCGGTGCGCTCAGCTCGCTCGAAACGACAGCGCTCCTGACCGTCGACGAGACGATGGATGCCCTGCGCAAGGCCCAGCAAGTCGGGTACCGAGCGCCCGGCGCGTAGCGCTCGCGCGCGTCGGTCGGTGTGACGCCCGTCTGCACGTCGCCGGACGAGAGAGCAGCACTGTTTGCAACGAGGCGGATCGCCCCGGACGGCGCTACTACATCCAGGCAGAAGCAGCACTCGCCATCAGCCACGCCGCCGGGCGCTCGTCCTAGCGAGAGTCTCGAGAGGGTAAGGCCAAAGGCCTGCTGAAGAGCGAAAGCAGCAGCGCGGCAGCGGTCCGCGTCGCGCCGCTCCTTCCACGCGAAAGCGCAAGCGAGTCGAGCGCCATCGGCGGGTGCACGCTTCGTCCGCCGCGACCTCCGGGGAGTCGCAGGTGACGCCCTCGTTCTTGCCACCGCGCGAGGGGTGTGCCGTTAGGGATCGGCTGTCGGGGATGCTGCCATCTCGTCGTCGCCGGTAGTGCAGAGCGACCGATGAGATTCGGCCAGCGCGGCAGTCAAACAGGCATCAGGCAAGGGGAGGCCCACAAGACCTAAGTGATCTGGGGGGCCGCTGAAAGCCTGGCCCGTACCACCCGACAGAAGGAGCGACGAGTGATGCAGTTCTTCTTGACCGTGCCCCACGACGCGGCCGAGGAGCCGACTATGGCGTCGATGGACCCGGCCGAACTGGAGGCCGCGCTGGCCGCCGTGGAGGAGTTCAACACGGACCTACGCGAGTCCGGGGCGTTTCGCTTCGCCGGGGGGCTGCACCCGCCGTCGTCGGCCAAGACCGTCGACGCCAGCAGCGACGAGCCGGTGGTGGTCGACGGACCGTTCGTTGAGGCGCCGGAGTACGTCGGCGGCTTCTGGGTGATCGAGGCCGCAGACCAAGATGCCGCGGTCCGGTGGGCGACGCAGGCGTCAAAGGCACTGGGTGGCCGCATCGAGGTGCGCGCCTTTCAGGAGCCGCCGGACGCCTGATCGAACGCAGATTGCCGACAGCCCTGTCCGGCGCTGCGTTCGGAGGGCGCCCGGCTCGCGCGGTCTGGCCCAGCTCGTCTACTCCAGATCCTCCTGGCGGACGGTGAGGCGAGCCCGGAACTACTGTGCCTCGTGCGCGAGGTAGGGTCCGGAACATGGCTCCGCCACCCGTCCCGCCCGCGGGTTCTTTGCGGCTGCGCGCCCTCAATCTTTTCACCCGGCTCAACGTCATCGCCTACCGGGCCTCACGCGGGCGCCTTGGTGGCAGGATGCAGAAAGCGCCCGTGTGCATCCTCCACACGGTCGGGCGCAAGTCGGGCAAGCGGCGCGAGACCCCGCTGCTCTACCTGGCCGACGGCGACAAGGTCGTGCTGGTCGCCTCGGCCGGGGGTCGGGAGACGTCGCCGGCCTGGTACCACAACCTGCGCGCGATGGGCGCCGCCGAGGTCGAGATCCTCGGCCGCCGCACAAAGATGACGGCGCGGCTGGCCTCCGCCGAGGAGCGCGCGGGCTACTGGCCGAAGGTCAATCAGATCTACTCGGACTACGACGCTTACCAAGCGCGCACCGGGCGGGAGATCCCCGTCGTCGTCATGTCTCCGGCCTGAGCGGCCAATGCAATGCGCGGTGGTGGGCGCCCTGGGCATCGACCTACTCGTCGACAGGCCGAGCGTCTCCCAAGTGCGGCCTTGCGCGAACAGCAGCAATGACGCGCCGCCATGCCTGGCACTTGTAGCCGAGAGGTGTCTGGGGTAAGACATAAAGGGGAGGGACCCCCGAGTGTCCAGGTCGGTCGCGGCGGTCGCGACGGGGCATGACCCGGCAGTACGATCGCGACCACGTGAAAAGGGGAGAAGCGATGCTCAGATACATCGTGCTCGTTGACTGGACTGAGCAGGGTGTGCAGGCGGTCGACCAGACCGTCGATCGTCTGGAGAAAGGGAGCGCACTCGGAGAGAGTTTCGGCTGCAAGCTCGAACACGCCTGGTGGACCCAGGGGAGTCACGACATGGTGATCGTCATCGTCGCGCCAGACGAACAGGCGATGGCTGCGTACGCCCTAGCCGTGACGCGGCTTGGCAATCTCCGCATGACGACGTTGCGCGCCTGGAACGCCGACGAGATGCGCGAGATCGTCGGCCGGCTGCCGTAGTAGTAGTAGCGAACAAACGGCGTACTAAAGACGCCGCACGCCCGAGCCACATCCGGGACGACTGTCAACGGGTTGAGAACCGGCCTTCATCGAGAATCACCGTTGACTTGCGCTGCCACACATCGTCCTGGAGCGGGTGTGCGGCGAGCGCTTGCGGGGCTGTGGCAACCAGGTCCTGGCGGGGCTAACCGCCCATCGGGACGAGCGAGTGTCATCTGCGTTCACCAGCGAGCTCCGGCTCAGAGCGGACGATGAGTGGCGCATGGGGGCGAGGCGGGCCGCGGGGGGCGCGCGGGTCGGCTAGTCGAGTGGTCGTGCCCGGATCGCGACGCTGCGGCCGCGGATGCCGAAGGCGTGCATGGCGCGACGCCGGAGCGTGAGCTCGTGGGGGCCGATTCCCGGCCCGGGCCGGTCTCGGAGCAGCGGCGTGGTCTCCTCGACGACCCAGCCAGCGAGGGCGAGTGCCTTGCGCAGGCCGTACCGGTTGAAGACAAACCACTCGCTGCCGTCGCGGCGCGCGTCGAGCCGCGCAAGCGGAGCAGGGAGCAAGTCGAGTGGACGGCTCACCGTCTCGAGCAAGATCAGGTGACCGCGGCAGACACGCCGCACCGCCTCGAGGCCGCGCAGCGGGTCGCGCAGCATTTGCAGCACATAGCCCATCACGACGAGGTCGAACTCGCCGACCTCGGCCGGGTCGAGCTCGTAGGCGTTCAGGTCACGCAGCTCGACGCGCGAGCCGAGCAGCTCGGCCGCGAGCGCGAAGTTACGCTCGGAGGCGCGGCGGTACCGCTCGCCGCGCAACCGGTCGGCGACGAAGTGGTCAAGCCGCGTCGCGTCGAGGACGTCGCTCGCGACGACCTCGCCCGCCCCGCGGCGCTCGAGCTCAAACGCCCAGAAGCCGTCCATCGTCCCGATGTCAAGGCAGCGCATGCCGGCGAGCCCCGGTGGCCACGGCAGCCGCTCGGCCGTGGCCCGCAGGTCCCAGCCGCCGGGCGTGACTACGCCCGGCGTGACCTCGATCGTGTGCCACCAATCGTGCCCAGCGACGCGCGCCCGCGCGGCGTCAGCGTCCGTCGTCGCCATCCCTCGTGGAAGCTACAACCTCGGACTGGGTCCCCTGCGCGCCACCGCACGGCGACCTCCGGCGACGCTCGACGAAGCGTGCTGGGTCGGCCGGGGCAGGACACCGACCTCGTCCGAGGCGCGTTCTTCAAGGCCATCCATGACGAGCGGCGTCTCGACGTCGTCGAGCGACTGCTCCTCGTCGTAGAATCCGAGAGCGCCGAGAGCACCCACGGCGACGGCGGCTGCGATCAAGCGCGGGCGCAGCGACGACGGCGGCAGCGCCGGTCGCGCCGACCGCTGCGCCGAGCGCGCCTCGACCGCCAGGTTCGCGCGCTCGAGCTCGCGCAGCGACGGAGTCTCCGAGACGAGCTTGCGCCGGACGAGATCGCGCTCGTCCTTCCAGTCGACGTCCGCGATGATGCCCTCGACCCAGGCGCGCATGGCGTCGCTGGCGGTCTCGCCCTCGCGGCGCTGATCGAGGCGCCGGCGCAGCCCGTCGAGGCGCACATGTCGATTCGCATTCCGGAGGGGGCGGTGGGACGATTGGAGTGATGGGCGCGGGCTACCCCGAGGTGCCAGGTACGGAGTGATGGGGACCGTGGCGCGCCCGTCGGGGAACGGTTCGCCGCGTGGCCCGGGCTTCGACGTGAGGTCGCCGGCGGATGGGTCTGTGCTCGCCTCGTTGCCCGACCAGGGCGCCGAGGAGGTGCGCGGCGCCGTCGCGCGGCTGCGGCGCAATCAGCCGGAGTGGGAGGCGCTCGGACCGAGCGGCCGGGGCGAATGGGTCGCGCGCTGGCGTGACTGGCTATTCGACAACGATGAGCGCGTCGCGCAGCTGCTCCAGCGGGAGACGGGAAAGCCGTGGCAGGAGGCCACCTTGGAGGTTCCCGTCGCGATCGACTTGCTCGAGTACTACAGAAAGCGCGCCGAGAAATTCCTGGCTGACTCGCATCCGCGACCGCACAACCTGCTGACCGCGAGCAAGAAGCTCACGATCGCCGCCCGGCCATACCCCGTCGTCGGGGTCATATGCCCGTGGAACAACCCCATCCTGCTCGCCCTGGCCGATGCGGTGCCCGCGCTGTTGGCCGGCGCCGCGGTTGCGATTAAGCCGTCTGAGCTCACCCCGCTGGCCACCGGCGAGATCGTCCGCGGCTGGCGCGAAGACGTGGGGGCGCCGGGCGTGCTCGAGTGCCTTACCGGCGCGGGAGGGACGGGTTCCGCGCTGGTAGAAGAGGCCGACTTCATCCAGTTCACCGGCTCCACGCGCACGGGCAGGAAGATCGCACAGCGCGCCGCCGAGCGGCTGATCCCGTACAGCCTCGAGCTCGGCGGAAAGGACGCGATGATCGTGCTCGCTGACGCCGATCTCGAGCGGGCCGCCAACGCGGCGGTCTGGGGCGGCATGTTCAACAGCGGGCAGACGTGCACGTCGGTCGAGCGCGTCTTCGTCGAGGAGCCGATCTACGACGAGTTCGTCGCGCTGGTGGTCCGGCGCGTGCGCGGCCTACGGCAGGGCGTCGGCGGCAACCGCTTCGACGCCGACGTCGGAGCACTCTCCAGCGAGGCACAGCTCGGCATCATCGAGCGGCACGTGTCCGAGGCGCTGGCGAGCGGGGCACACGCGCTCGTCGGCGGCAAGCGGGCTGACGCCCCAGGAGCGTTCTTTCAGCCGACGCTGCTCGTGGACGTCGACCAGTCGATGAGCTGTATGCGCGAGGAGACCTTCGGGCCGACGCTGCCCGTGATGAAGGTCCGAGACGTGGATGAGGCGATCCGGCTCGCGAACGACTCGAGCTACGGGTTGTCGGCCAGCGTCTGGACGCGCGACCGCGCCCGCGGTGAACGGATCGCTCGGCGCCTGGAGGTCGGTGCGGTGAACGTCAACGACATGTTCGTGAACCTCTCCGCGCTCCGGCTTCCCCAGGGTGGCTGGAAAGAATCCGGCGTCGGCGCGCGACTCGGTGGCGCACACGGGATTCGCAAGTACTGCCGCCCGCAAGCGATCACCGCGACGCGGCTGGCGCCCAGGTCCGAGCTCCTCTGGTACCCCTACACCGCCCTCAAGGGCAAGCTCTTCCTGCGCGTGACTCGCTTTCTGTTCGCAGGTGACTGGAGGCGCCGCCTGGGGCGGCGCCGACGGTGAGCGGCGAGAGCCGCCGACCTACCCGACGTCCGGAGAGCTCCATCGGGAACCGCTCGGCGAGACGGTGGGACCGCGACGCCGTTCAGGCGGTCCAGTCTCCGGGGGGTCGTGCGGCTCAGATGGGTTCTGGTCCGGCCGCCGCAAGACCCCACGCATGAGCCGCTTCACGCCGGCTGCATGCCGGGATGAGCGCTTCTTCCCCACTCGTCAGCGGCGGCGACCGGGTCGGGCTGTGGGGTGAGCGCCCCCACGCGCGCCGTCACTCGCGGCGTCGCACCGGCGCCTCCGAGTCCCAGCAACGTGCGGCTGCTCAGTGCGCGCAGCTCCTCTTCCTGGGCGAGGAAGAGCTCTGGGAGCACCGCCGCCATGGCCACGAGTGAGGGAGCCACCTTGGTGACCGTGCGATCGACCGCCGCGATTGGGGTGTCCGCTCCCAGGAAGACAACACGCCAGCCGCGGTCGCGGAGCGCCAATCCCAGGCAGAGCAAGCCCACGACGTGAAGCTCTCCCGGAGCGCATGCCAGAACGGCCCGCGGCCCCTGGCCGTCATCCCAGCCGCGGGCAAGCGTCATGAGGCGACCCAGCAGCAGGTTGGTCGCGTAGTGCTCCTGGGCTATGTCGACGCGACCCTGCTCCCAGCGACTGCCGATTTCTCGGAGCGCGGGCAGGACGACGGCCCGAACGGCTTGGTCGACGCCGACGGTGGCAAACGCTTGGTCGAGCGCAGCTTGTGTGGTCGCTTCGTCGAAGGTCTCGAGCGCCGACGTCAGCCGGCTGCGCGTCTCCTCGACAGCCAAGCGCGGTGGATCAGGTCGCCCTCGAAGCTCGGCAGCGCGGGTCGTGGTCCCGCCGTTCTCGGCGAGGGCGACGCGAACCGCCTCCGATGTCGCGAGGCCTGTCTCTTTGAGAGCAAGCACTCGTCGCACGCGGACCTCGTCGGCTGACGAGTAGAGGCGAAATCCGCCCGAGCTCCGTTCCGGGGTGAGTAGCCCGTAGCGCTGCTCCCAAGCGCGCAGAACCTCGCGGCTTATCCCGAGCCGCGCGCTCAACTCGCCGATGCGCCAGCGGGGACCGCTATCGCGTGTCACTTACGTGCACAGACAGTTGACGAACACTGGACAAACAATCTACATTGTTCTGTGCACGTCCGCCAACGCCCAAAGCAAAGGAGGTCGATTTGGACACCCTGCAAGGAGTGATCGCTCGCGGCGCTCTGCCGCACCTGATGACAGACGGCGCCGATGGCACGCCGCCGTCGATCGGCCGCCAAGGGCCCGAGCTGGAGGAGCTCACCAATGCTCTGGTGTGTCTGCACAAGAAGCTCTTCGGCCTTGGCCCGACCAAGGCACGCAGCGGCTACAGCGGCCCTGACACCGTGGTCGCGACGCTCGAGAACGGGCTCACGACAGCCGAGCGCAATCTGAGCGCCGCCGGCAAACAGCGGGCCGTCTGGGAGTCCCGGATGGTGTTACTGCAGGCGAACGAGCGCCTTTTCGCGGAGACGGTGGAGAGGATCACCGGCCGAAGCGTGCGCGCGTTCATCAGCGGGATAGACGTCCAGAAGGACGTGTCCACCGCGGTCTTCTGCTTCGAGCCAGGCGCGTGCGCCGAAGCGCCCAATCGTGGCGGCTCGTAGTGGGCCCGCTGGACATCGTGCTGGCCCCTTGGCGCGCCGTGCGCGTCATCGGCCGGGCGGCCGACGATCTGAACTCAGTGGCGGAGCGCGCCCGGCGAGACCCCGACCCGGTCGATGAGGCGCGCGAACGCCTCGACGCACTCTTCGATGAGCTGGAGACGCTGGTCGGCGCCATCCGAACGGTGAACACAAGCGCCCTCGCGCTAGCCGCCGGCGGACAGGACCTGCTGCTCGCCACGCGGGAGCTGAACGCCACGGCTCAGACGATCGAGGCTGGAGGCCGTGACCTGCGGAACACGGGTGAGGTCCTCGACGGCCACACGCACGAGCTCATCGCCGGCGGCCGGGACCTCACGGCCGTGGCCAAGGATCTGGCCGCGTCAATGCGGGTTGTTCGGGCCGCGGTCCCCAGTCTGATCGATGGCCTGGACTCGGTGGAGCAGCTCGAGGAATCCGTGGAGACGGTCGCGGAAACCGTCGAGCCGCTTCAAGGCGTCGCCAAGGGAGTGGGGCGAGTCACAGACCGGCTGTCCCGGCGGGGCTGATGACTCGCCCAACCGTCTGCTGGGCCTTGGCGCTCATCGATTGAAGGATTCGGGGGCCTATGGCAACCACAAGTCTTCAGTCGTCCGCACTCGACCCTGGGGCTGCCGCCTCGACCCGCCGTGGTCCATGCGGATCCGGCAGCGTCGCGGCTGATTGCCGATCACGCGTGGGGACTCTCGCTGGTGCCCGACCACGACGAGGCGCTGCTGCTCGGCCCCGCAGACAAGGCCGTGATCCGCGGTCCGGATCGTACACGCTCGCCGACGATCCCGGCAGGCCGCCCCAGGCCATCGTCCTCCCGGCCCGACGCGGAGGCGCCCGCGTGGTACCGCGCCGACAGCGATCCCGTCGTGCGGGAGAGCGCTGCGGCTGATCCACGACGATCCCGCGCACCCTTGACGGTCGCCGAGCTGGCCGACGAGTCCGGAGTCCGCGGGCGGCCTTCGCCCGTCGCTTCACCGAGCTCGTCGGTGAGCCGCCGATGAAGTTCCTCACCGACTGGCGGCTGTCGCTCGCCGCCGACCTGCTGCTCGAGCCCGGCGCGACGGTCGGCTCGGTCGCCTACCGCGTGGGATACGCGAGCCCGTTCGCGCTCAGCTCCGCCTTCAAGAGGGTGCGGGGCATGAGCCCGCGGCAGTACAAGCTGGCCGCCCTGGCGGCCTGACGGCTCGCGCCGTCATAGTGCCGCCCTCACCACCGGCAGCCCCCGCGAACCGAATCGAGGTCGAATGAGCATCGTGAAGATCAACGCCATCACCGTCCCGCGCGATCGCTTCGAGGAGTTCGAGCGCCGCTTCGCGACGCGTGCCGGCAAGGTCTCCGATGCCGAGGGCTTCGAGGCCTTCCAGCTCCTGCGGCCAAACGACGACCGCGACCTCTGCCTCGTGATGACCCAGTGGGCCTCCGAGGAGGACTTCCGCGCCTGGGTTGCGAGCCCCGACTTCGCCGCCGGGCACGCCCAGCATCGCACCGAGGGGCCTGTCGGAACGGCGTCCGAACTGTGGTCCTTCGATGTGCTCGAGACGGAGCGGGCGGGCCACGGGACGTCGCCGCTATCGCCGTAGCGGCAGTAGCAGCGCGGTAACCACGGCGGCGAGCAGGGCCACGAGCACCGCCGGCAGCGCGCTGCCGGACCCGGCGGAGCCGAGCTCGGCTCCGCGTCCCAGCAGGGCCGTGACCTGAGGGGTGGGGCGATCCTCGCGCTCGGCCTTCTCCTCGGGCACAGGCTGCAGCGCGGCCTGGCGCATCAGCCGTGCGAGCGCCCGCGCCCCGGCCGGACGGAGATGGACTCCGTCGTCGTAGACCCAGGCGTCTTTGCCGTCGCTCGCCGCGGCCCAGTCGATCACCTCGACCCGCTCGGGCCAGCGCTCCGCGGCTTGACGCATCATCACCTGGTCGGAGCTCGGCTCGCCCCCGAGCTCACGGGGCGTGACGAGGCCGAGCACGCGTTCAGGACCGATCACGTCGAGCGCGGCGTGGATGTCGTCGTTGCTGACCGTCCAGTTCGTGCCGAGGCCGATCACGACCAGGTCGGGCAAGGTGCCCCCGCGGGCGCGTTCCTTCAGCAGCTCGAGGCCCTGGCTCCAGAGCCGGCAGCCGGCGACATCGACCTCGAATCCGGCGCGACGGATCGGCTCGATGGCGCCCAGCATCACCGAGTCGCCGACGGCGAGCGGCGCCCGGCCGTCCCCGAGGTCGCCGGTTGGCGGGAGGTTGGTCTCCTCGCCGCACTGCGCTGAGGCCGCCGCCGGGACGAGGAGGCCCAGCGCCGCGATAGCCTATCACGGCTATGCGAAGCACGGCGGCCGATGATGGCAACGACCGCTGACGCCTCCGCTTCACGAGGCCTGCTCGGCGGAGCGGGGGGCGGCGGGCTATGTGGTGACCCGGAGGCCCTAAGAGGCGGGCTCGGCCGAGCGCAGCGGCGGGAACTCGTCGTCGAGGCCGGGGGCCTCGACCTGGAACATCTCGATGGGCTCGGGGAGCCCGCGAAAGCGCCATTTGCCGAGATCCGTCAGGCCCACGCCGGCGGGCAACGAGTCGCCGATCGCGGAGCGCACGGCGGCGGACATCACGATCTGGCCGCCGTGCGCGGCGAAGCAGATGCGCGCGGCGGCGTGGACGGACAGCCCCACGTAGCCGGTCTCGGTCAGTGCCGGGCGGCCGCGGTGCAGGCCGACCCGCAGGCGCACCTCGTTGCCGCCGGGGCCACCGTCCTCTCGCATGGCGCGCTGTATGCCGAGTGCTCCGTCGAGGCCCGAGGAGGCCTGCTCGAAGACCGCGAAGACGTCATCGCCGGTCGCCGACACCTGCCTTCCGCCCGCCTGGCGCACTGCGGCGCGCACCCTGCGCCGGACCTCGGCCAGCACGCCCGCGTAGTCGTCGCCGAGGCGCGCGAGCAGCTGCGTCGAGCGCTCGATGTCGGTCAGCAGGAAGGTCACGTTGCCCTTCGGGAGCTTCCGCTGCGGCTGCAGTTGCGAGCTGATGAAGCCGATCGGCATGATGCCGTGCTTCTGCGCCGCTCTGAGCAGCCGTCCACGCGCGCGGTCGCGGGCCTCGTCGTTCTCGAAGGCCACCTGGCCGAAGCGGGCGAGCGCGTTGCGGACGTGCGACGCGTCGTGGATCGGCAGGCGGCGCTTGCCGCGTGGAATCGATGTAGGCGAAGGCGCTGTCGGGCAGCTGCGCGCGTTGCTTGGCGCTGAGCGTGGCCACGCGCCCATCATTGCAACAGGGGTGGGTGCCTAGACGCTGCGGCTGCGGCGGGTGGGGCTGTCGGGCGTCAGCGACTCCTGCTGGCGTGCGACGTCGTTCGCGCGGTCCCCGGACGCCCCGGGATTCTGCTCGGCGGTCTGCGCCACGAGGTCGTTCAGGGCGCCCTCGGGATCCGAGACCCCCTCCTCCTCGAGGAATGCCTGTGTGGTCGGCGCCGGCTTCTCGACGTCCGTAGTCGCGCGCAGTTGTGTGCGCACGACGATCACGGTGACCGTCGCGTGCAGTGCCAGCAGCGGGATCAGCACCCACCAGCTCTGCAGGACGAGTGCGATCGCCACTGCGAGCGCGAGCCCGGCGCCGCTGACCACGGCGAGCATCACGCGCGAGCGGTTCGCCTCGGCGCCGGCCCCGGACCGGCGAGGTCCCACGGCACGATCGATGTCCAGGTCCGCTTGCTCGACGGCCTCGTCGCCGACGGTCTCGCGCAGCTCGTCGACGAGTGCCCTCTTCGCACGCCGGCTCGGTCGTCTTCTCTCCATGGGCAAGCTACGAGGCTCGTGTCCAACCCAGTTGGTCGATCTCACCCGTTCGTGTCCATCGTCACTCAACGGGCGAGGGGGCGAACGTAGCGTCGCCTGGTGCCAAAGCTCAGCTATGCAAACGTAATGGCGACCATCGCCGTCTTCCTCGCTCTCGGCGGCAGCTCCTATGCGGCGCTGCGGATCACCGGGGACAACGTCAAGGACGGCACGCTGACCGGCAAGGACGTGAAGAACAAGTCGCTCACAAGCGGCGACGTCCGCGACGGCAGCCTCAAGCCCCTGGACTTCCAACCGGGCGAGCTGCCCGCCGGACCGCCCGGCCCGAAGGGACCGGCCGGCCAGCCGGGACCGCCCGGCGACCCCGCGGCCGTGGAGGGCTACGCGGGACGCTCGCCGAGCTACCGCGCGCTCAACGGCACGCTCACGCTCGTCTCGAAGGAGCTTCCGCCCGGCAAGTACATCCTGCACGCGAACGCCGACGTACAGGGGGCGGGCAACCCGACCACCGGCTACATGGGCGGGATCTCAGTGGTCGAGTGCTGGATCCCCGGCTACGAGACCCCCGACTACTACCTGAGCCCGAACGGCACCTACGGCCATGAGGTGGAATCGCTCGCGCTCAACTCCGCCATCGACCACAAGGGCGGCCCCGTCGAGCTCAAGTGCGATCGAGTGTGGAACGACGCGCGTGTGAACGAAGCCGCGCTGACGGCGATCCGGGTGGGCTCCCTGGGCTGAGGGCCGACCTCAGCGCCACCAGCACCCCAAGCACGAGGCCGCCGGCCAAGAGTGGGCGCATCGCCCGCTCGCGCCGGCGGCGCTTGGTTCGCAGCGGTGTCCCGAGCTTGCTGCGACCGAGCGGCGCGGCTCGAACCAGTCGGACCAGTACGCGGGCCACTGCCGGTGGAGCACCCTGTTGATGAGGAACATCTGCAGCGTGTGGACGGCGTGTACGAACTCGGCCTCGTTCGTGCGCAGGCCGAGCGCGCGCACGCCCTCCTAGACGTCGACGATGTGATCCATCAGTGCCTGCTCCTCCGGCGTCATGCCGGCGGCAAGCGCCTTGTGCAGACGCCGCTGTCTCATCTGAAGCACTTGGGCGTGGCCTGGGCGTCGCCCGCTGCGAGCCCGATGAGCGCCAGAGCACCAAGCAGCGCTGCACCGAGCAGGCGGTGCCGCGTGGAGAGGCGGGTGAGAACGCTGGTCATGGAGCACGACTCTCGCGCGCGACATTCAAGCGAGCAATTCAGATCGACATCAGCGTGAATCAGCGCACGCGATAGGACGTTTCGCCGGTCGCCCGTTCGGATATATGTGACTGAGTCACACAAATAATCGGAGGAGCACTTCATATGAGCAAGCACGTCGAGGGAACTTTCAAGGTCGAGGACTGGCAGGAGGAGGAGTACGGCTCACTGGGCGACGGCCGCAAGCTGTCGCGCGCGAGCGTCAAGCAGGCCATCAGCGGCGACATCGAGGGCCAGGGCAGCGTCGAGTGGCTGATGTGCTATCGGCCCGACAAGACCGCTGACTTCGTCGGGTTGCAGCAGGTCGACGGCCGGCTGGGGGACCGCAGCGGCAGCTTCGTCCTGCGGACGAGCGGCACCTTCGACGGCGAGGTGGCGAAGGGAGAGCTGGCGGTCGTACCGGGCTCGGGGACGGGCGAGCTGGACGGCCTCGACGGGCGCGGCGAGTTCAAGGCGCCGCTCGGCTCCGAGGCGTACGTCAGCCTCGACTACGACCTCGGATGACCGAGCTCGACCGCGCCGGCAACCTGCTCGGCGCGCTGTCCCTGTCGGTCGCCGACCGCACCACCGAGGCGGTCGGCGACGCGGCGGGCCAGTCGGAGACGGCGGCGATCGCCCTGTCCGCGCTGCACCAGTTCCTCGACGAGCCTCCGCTCGACAGGATCCGGCGCGTGCTCGGCCTCACCCCGTCCGGTGCGGTGAGGCTGGTCGATCGGCTCGAGCGGGCCGGCCACGTGAGCCGCCGGCCCAGCAGCGAGGACGCCCGCTCGGTCACGGTGCGCCTGACCCCGAAGGGAAGGCGGGCGGCCGAGCGGGTCGTGCGCGCTCGCGGCGAGGTCCTGGGCGAGGCGCTCGCGACGCTCGAAGCCGAGGAGCGAGAGCAGTTCGAGGCGCTCCTCGCGCGCGTGATCCCGAACATGATGCGTGGGCCCGGCGCCACGCGCTGGCTCTGCCGGCTGTGCGACATGGAGGCCTGCGGCCGGGACGAGGGCCGCTGTCCCGCCGCGAACGCTGCCCGCGCTCGCTGGGGCTCGTAGTCTGTCGCCGTTGGCGCACGTCTACGTCACAGGTCACCGCAATCCAGACGCCGACTCGATCGCGGCGGCGATCGGCTACGCGGAGCTGAAGAACCGCCTCGCCGACGGTCACAGCTACCAGCCGGTACGTCTCGGCGAGCCGAATGCGCAGACGTCCTGGCTGATCGAGCGCAGCGAGGCGCCGCTGCCCGACTTCCTGCCTCACGTTCTCCTGCGCGCGCGTGACGTAATGCGCGACGAGTTCCCGACCGCGCGCGACGACGAGCCGGTGCGCGAGGTGGGCCTCACGATGGCCAAGCACGGCCTCGACCTGCTGCCGGTCGTCAACCGCGAAGGCTGTCTCGTCGGCGTGATGACAGAGCGCGCCCTGGCCCGGCGCTACGTGCGTGAGTCGCGCGAGGCGTCTCGGCTCGACGCCGAGACGACCGTGGCATCGATCGTCACCGTGCTCGACGGGAACCTGATCGTCGGCGACGCCGAGCAGCGCATCTCTGGCCGGGTCTGGGTGCAGGCGATGGACGTGGGCTCGCCGACGCGCATGGAGGCGGGCGACGTTGTCGTGGTCGGCGATCGCCCGGACGTGCAGCGACGGGCCGTCGAGCACGGCGCGGGCATGATCGTCACGAGCAACGACACGCGACCCCCCGACGACGTGCTCGAGCTTGCGCGCGAGCGCGGGGCGGCGGTTGTGGGCTCGGGGCTCGACTCCTACGTGAGCGCCCGCATGATCACGCTGGCCGCTCCCTGCCACGCGCTGATGGACGCGAAGCCGTTGACGGTGCGCCGCGACGACCTCATCGACGACATCTCCGAGGACGTCAAGGGAATCCACTACCGCGCCGCCGTCGCGGTCGACTCATCCGGGCGCCCGGTCGGTCTCGTCACGCGCTCGGATCTGGTCAACCCCGAGCCGCGTCGCGTGCTGCTCGTCGACCACGCGGAGTCCGCGCAGAGCGTGGCGGGCATCGACGAGGCGGAGATCATCGAGATCCTCGACCACCACCACATCGGATCGATCGAAACGCGCGTGCCGGTCGCCGCCACCTTCGACCCGGTCGGCTCGACGGCGACGCTCGTGGTCGAGCGCTTCCGTCAGGCGGGCCTCGAGCCCCAGCGCCCGACGGCGCTCATGCTGATCGGAGCCGTTCTCTCCGACACGGTGATCCTCAACTCGCCGACGACGACCCCGCGCGATCACGCGATCATCGAGCACCTCGAGCGCATCCTCTCGCTCGACGCCCGGGAGTTCGGGCGCGAGATGTTCGAGGACACCTCCGACGTCTCACATGTGCCGGCCGAGGAGATCGTCGCGCACGACGCCAAGGACTACGAGGTCGGCGGCGGCCGGACGATCTCGATCGCGCAGCTCGAGACCGTCGGCGACTCGGTGCTCGACCGCCGCGACGAGCTGCTCGAGGCCCTCGGCGCCGTCCGCGAGCGCGAGGGCCACGCGCTCTCCGCGCTGATGCTCACCGACATCCTCGCGAAGGGCACCGACCTGCTCGTCGCCGGCGACAGCCCCACGGTCGAGCGCGCCTTCGGACAGTCGTTGCAGGACGGCGTCCTCAACCTGCCGGACGTGATGAGCCGCAAGAAGCAGGTGGCCCCAAAGTTGATGGCCGCCGCGGCGCGCTGAGGCCCGACCGGGGCGAGCGGCCGGCCTGCCCCGGTAAGAAATCGGCCGTGCCCGGCGCAAACGCGGCATGACCACGAGCAACCTTGGCCTGCCCGCGTTCGCGGAGCCGATGCCGGTAGGTCCAGACCGGCCCCGGCGCCCCGTCGATCACGCCGCCGTGCAGCGAGCGGCGCGCGAACTCATGCTCGCGCTGGGCGCGGACGTCGGCTCCGAGGCGCTCCACGACACGCCGCGGCGCGTCGCGGACGCCTACGCCGAGTTGTTGACCCCGCGTCCCTTCCGGGCAACGACCTTCCCGAACGAGGACGCCTACGACGAGCTGGTGGTCGTACGGGCGATCCCGTTCCACTCGCTGTGCATGCACCACCTGCTGCCGTTCCATGGGGTGGCGCACATCGGCTACCTCCCGGCTCGGCGGATCATCGGCCTCAGCAAGCTGGGGCGCGTCGTCGAGCTCTTCAGCCGCGATCTCCAGATCCAGGAACGGTTGACGGCCCAGATCGCCGACTGGCTCCAGCAGGAGCTCGAGCCCAAGGGCGTCGGTGTCGTTCTCGAGGCCGAGCACCTGTGCATGTCGCTGCGCGGCGCGCAGACGTTCGGCGCCAAGACGCTGACCTCGGCGCTTCGCGGATGCGTCCGCGACGACCCCCGCACTCGCCAGGAGTTCCTGGCGCTGACCACGAGGAAGTCCAATGACCAGTGACCAGACCCACGTCATCGTCGGCGCCGGCCTCGCCGGCGCCAAGGCCGCCGAGACACTGCGACGGGAGGGATTCGACGGGCGGGTAGTGCTCATCGGTGCCGAGGACGTGCGCCCCTGCGAGCGCCCGCCGCTCTCAAAGGACTATCTGCGCGGCGAAGTCGGGCGCGACAAGGTGTACGTGCACGACGAGGACTTCTATGCCGAGCACGAGATCGATCTGCTCCTGGGCCGGTCGGCAGTGAGCCTCGACACCGGACGCCGGGAGCTGGCCCTCGACAACGGCGAGCGGCTGCGCTACGACCGCCTGCTGCTCACGACGGGAGCCGAGCCACGCCGGCTCTCGGTACCGGGAGCAGACCTCGACGGAGTCCTCTACCTGCGTAGCGTCGGGGATTCCGACACGCTGCGCGAGCGCATGGATCACTGCGGCAGTGTCGTCGTCGTCGGGGCCGGCTGGATCGGATCCGAGGTAGCAGCCTCCGCGCGCCAGCGCGGCCTCGAGGTCACCGTCGTCGAGCCGGCCTCGGTCCCGCTCGAGCGCGTGCTGGGGACCGAGCTGGGCGCCTTCTACCGCGACGTGCACACCGACCACGGCGTCCGGTTGCTCTTGGGAACCGGTGTGGACGCCTTCGAGGGTTCACAGGAGGTCGCCCGAGTTCGCACCAGCGACGGCGGCGAGCTCGGACTGCGACCTCGTCGTCGTCGGGGTCGGCGTCGAGCCGCGCGCCGGGCTGGCGAGGCAGGCCGGTCTGGCGGTCGACAACGGCATCCTCGTAGACGAGCACCTGCAGACGAGCGTGCCGGGAGTGTTTGCCGCCGGCGACGTCGCCAACGCCCACCACCCCTTCTACGGCGAGCGCATTCGCGTCGAGCACTGGGCCAATGCCCTCAACCAGGGCCCGGCGGCCGCCCGCAGCCTGCTCGGCGGATCGGACGCCTACGAGCGCCTGCCCTACTTCTTCTCCGATCAGTACGACGTCGGCATGGAGTACACGGGCTTCGCCCGCTCCTGGGACCGCGTCGTCTTCCGTGGCGATCCCGCGACCCGGGAGTTCGTCGCGTTCTGGTTGCTCGAGGGTCGCGTCGTTGCCGGCATGAACGTCAACGTCTGGGATGTCACCGATGCCGTGAACAGCCTCGTTCGGGAACGGCTGCCGGTGGACGAGCGACGCCTTGCGGACCCGGACGTGCCGCTCGACGCCGTGGCGTCTCCCGCAGGAGGCGGCGTGTCGTGAACCGCCTTCAGGCACCGCGGGTCGCCGCGGCCTGACCTGCTGCGCGGGCCGGCCGCCTCGACTCACCTTATCCTTGGTTGTTGGTGGGATTCGAGCTCGAGCAGGTTGCGGCGGTGCTGCCGTCGTACGACATCGGCGAAGAGCTCGGACGGGGCTCGACTGGAGTGGTGCTCGCGGCGCGACACCGCCAGCTCGGACGCGAGGTCGCGATCAAGCTGCTGCCGCCCGAGCTCGCCGAGAATCCGTTGGTCAGGAGGCGCTTCGTCGACGAGGCGAAGCTGCTCGCCTCGTTCAGCCACGTGCACATCGTGCCCGTGTACGACTTCGTCGAGCAGGACGGTCTGTGCCTGCTCGTGATGGAGCGGCTCGGCGGCGGGACGCTCGACGCGTACGCGCGTGACGGCATCGAGCCGCCTGCCGGCTGCGCCGCCGTCATCGCGCTCTGCTCGGGCCTCCAGTACGCACACGAGCGCGGCGTCCTTCACCGCGACGTCAAGCCCGGCAACGTGCTCGTCGCGAACGACGGCCTCGTGAAGGTCACCGACTTCGGCATCGCGAAGGTGCTCGGCGGCTCCGAGACGCTCGCCACGCGCGCCGGCTTCGTGCTCGGCACGCCGGCCTACATGGCACCCGAGCAGGCCAAGGGCACGGACGTCGGCCCGGGGACAGACATCTACGGCGCGGGTGCCGTGCTCTACGAGCTGCTCGCGGGCGAGCTGCCGTTCCCGCCCGAGGGAAATCCGCTGCAGATGCTCTACAGCCGCATCCACAGCGAGCCGCGGCCCCTCGCCGATACCGCGCCCGCGGTGCCCGCGCCGCTCGCCGCCGTCGTGATGCGCGCGCTCGAGCGCGAGCCCGGCGAGCGCCAGGGCAGCGCCGACGAGCTCGGACGGGAGATCGCGGCGGCGGCCACTGACGCGTGGGGGTCGGACTGGCATCGCGGAACCACTCTCGAGATGCCGCGCGGGCCTCTCGCCGAGGGCAGCCGCCCATTCGAGGAAACCGTCACGGACCCGCCCGCGCGCTCGCTCGTGCCGGTGAGCGCGCTCGAGAGCAACGGCGCGCCGCCCGCGCCCGCGCCACCTCGCGGTCAGGAGTCGGAGCCGGACGGGCCGGATCGGCGCGGCCGGGCGCTGCTCGCGGCGGGGCTCGTGGTGCTGCTGGCCGGCATCGCGGCCGTCGCCCTGCTGCTGGGCGGCGGTGACGACCCCGACGTAGAGCCGGCGCGGAACACGCCTCCGACCCCGAACACGGCGCCGGCCGCGGCGTGGCAGGCGCTGCCACCCTCACCCAGACCGCGGCAGCAGGCGCCCGGCGCCGTGGTGGGCGGCAAGGCGTGGGTGATCGGAGGGCTCCACGGGGGACCCGACGGCAATCCGACGGCCCTGCGCTCGGTCACCGGGCTCGACCTTACGATCAGGCAGTGGAGCACGGGCGCGCCCGACCTGCCCGTGGCGCTCCACCACGCCATGGCCGCGACGTACAAGGGCGAGGTCGTGGTGATGGGCGGATGGATCCCGCGCGGCAACGACCTCGCCGCGATCTCGTCGAATCGCGTCTTCGCCATGCGCGGTCAGCGCTGGGTCGAGCTGCCGTCGATGAAGTCGCCACGCGTGGCGGGTGGCGCGGCGGTCGTCGGCGATCAGCTCGTCGTGCTGGGCGGTCAGGCGAACAACGAGCTGGTGCCGAGCACCGAGGTATTCGACGGCAAGGAGTGGCGGGTCGCCGCCGACATCCCGACGCCGCGTGAGCATCTCGCCGCCGCCTCCGACGGCCGCTACGTCTATGCCGTCGGTGGGCGCGAGCTCGACCCGGGCCTCAACCTCAAGGCGCTCGAGCGCTACGACCCGCGGTCCGACTCCTGGCAGCGGCTGCCCGACATGCCCACCGCGCTCGGCGGGCTCGGAGCGGCGTTCGTGCAGGGGCGCCTCGTGGCCGTGGGCGGCGAGACCTCGACGGACGTGCTCGGGACCACGCTCAGCTATGACATCGCGCGCGAGCGCTGGAGCGACGCCGCCCGGCTGGGTACACCTCGGCACGGGATGACCGTCGTCGGCTTCGGCGACACCGTCTACGCGCTCGAGGGCGCCCGCGAGGCCGGCCACTTCGGCTCGACCGGCATCTCCGAGGCGCTGTCCTTCAAGCCCCGCGGAGACAGCTAGTGGTCGCATCGCCAATCGACCCGCACGGCTCCAGTCCCGCCGAGCTTCAGGCGCGGATCGCCGCGGACCGTCGTGGCCAGCCTTATCTGCTCCTCCGCGACGGCATCGGCACTCAGCGGATCGTCGCCCTCGGCGAGAAGCAGCGGCTCACCATCGGCCGGGCGCCTGGCTGCGAGGTGGAGTTGAACTGGGACAACCGCGTGTCGGGAACGCATGCGCAACTCGAACGGCTAGGCGGGAGCGACTGGGTGCTCATCGACGATGGGCTCTCCCGCAACGGCTCGTTCGTCAACGGGGAGCGACTGCGCCAGCGGCACCGCCTGACCGACCGCGACGTGCTCCGCTTCGGCGGCACCACGGTCGTCTACTGCGCGCCGCTGCAGCAGATCACGGCGACGATCCCCGAGACGCCCGAGGCCCAGGAGATTCACGTCTCGCCTGCCCAGCGCCGCGTGCTAGTGGCGCTGTGCCGGCCGTTTCGCGACGAGGGCGAGTTCGCGACGCCGGCCTCGAACCAGCAGATCGCCGACGAGCTCGTGCTGAGCGTCGAGGCGGTCAAGACACACCTGCGCGCGCTGTTCGAGCGCTTCGGGGTGGGCGAGCTGCCGCGGCAGTCGAAGCGCGCCGAGCTCGTGAAGCGGGCGTTCCAGACCGGGACGATCTCGCCGCGCGAC
Source organism: uncultured Thermoleophilaceae bacterium (assembly GCA_963814095.1). Classification (GTDB taxonomy): domain Bacteria; phylum Actinomycetota; class Thermoleophilia; order Solirubrobacterales; family Thermoleophilaceae; genus JACVRW01. Next base: position 79,573 of record CAWFBT010000001.1, read on the forward strand.
CTGGACGGGTAGCGAGGGGTCGGAGGCTTCACCCTCAGGGTGCCTTCCCGCGCGGCGCCGTCGGGCCCAGCATGACGGGAGCCGCTCCGCTCCCGAAACAGGAGGCCTCCGAATGCTCCACCGCAGGCGCCGTATCCCGATCGCCCTGACCGCCCTGGCGGTCGCCGCCGCCGTGTCCGTGCCGGCCGCGCAGGCTGCCCCGATGCGCGCAGACCTCGGTGCCGTTCAGAAGGTGGCCGTGGGCCAAGCCCGCCGCGGTGCACCTCGAGGTCGCTCCCACCGGGAACGGCCCCGCTGACGCCGAGGTCTGCGAGGCATTCGAGACGAACATCTCGAACCAGCAGGGGAATTTCGTGGACGCGGTCCTCGACGGCGACATCGGACGCGCCGCCGGACTCGTCGAAGCGATCAACAACCTGTCGGACATGGCGAACGAAGCCGGCTGCATGGTCATCTGGTAGCCGCCAGGCGATCCCTCCCCACCCGCCGAGAGCCCCCGCTGCGGGGCTCTCGGTCGTTCAGCGGCGGACGACGGTGAAGCTCGCGCGCGGACTGCCGGAGGAGCTGTTGCCCGCGGTGTCGCGGGCGCCCACGGTCACGCGGTAGCTGCCGAACGCCAGCCGGCGGCTGCGCGTGAGCCTGCCCTCGAAGCGGACGCGGTTCAGGCCCGCCTTGGCGTTGAAGCTGAAGCTGCCGGCCCTGACGAAGCGCTTGCACGACCGTCGCGTCCGGTTTCGCGGGGTCGGCCGCACACAGCGTCGCCCGACGCGCCGCCCCGGCCGAGCGCGCTGGAAGCTGAGCGTCGCGCGGCCTGCCTCGCTGAGCCGGAACGAGATCGTGGTGCCGATACGCGTCTGCGACGCGCTCGGCAGACGGCTGCCACGCCGGAACCGCTTCCGCGAGACGCTCACGTTCGAGACCACCGGCCGGGTCGTGTCGGCACCAGGCCCGTTACCGCCGCCCGGCGTGGGACCGGCGACGTTGATCGTCACGGTGGCCGCCGGAGCGGGGGAGGTGCCGTCGGTCGACGAGTAGGTGAAGGTGTCGGTGCCCGTGAAGTTCGTGTTCGGCGTGTAGATCACCGAGTTGTTGCTCTGCACCTGCCCGAGGTTGCCGCGCGTCGGCGGCGTGCCGATCTCGGGCGTGAGCGGATCCTTCGCCGCGAACGCCGGCGGGTCGGGCGGGTCGGTGCAGGTCAGCGGAATCGTCACGAAGCCGTTGAAGGCGACCTGGACCGTCCGGTTCTCGCACGACGGCGGCGGGTTGTAGGTCCACTCGGGGTTGCCGTCGAAGCGGCCGGCGACGTTCGTGACGAGATCGATGGCCGGGCGCCCGGCGGGGTTGCGCATCTCCGAGTATCTGACCCGCGCCGAAGGCTCCCCGCGACGAATGCGATCTTCGAGCCGTCGGGCGACCAGGCGCACTCGTACTCGATCCATGCCGGCCGTCGTCGAACAGGGTGACCGCGGTGCCGCCCGTCGACGGGGCCGATGAAGATGTCCTTCGTCATGCGCCCTGGCGCGTGAAGCACAGCCTCGTGCCGTCGGGCGAGAGCGCCGGCTTGGTAGTCGTTCGTGCTGCCCGTGACGACCGGAGTCCCGATGGGGGGCTGCTGCCCGTCGGCGGGCGCCGGTAGATGTCGTAGTGCCTGCGGCGTGGCGGCGATGATCTGGCCGTAGAAGATCGTCTGTCGAGTCCGGCGACCACTGTGGTCGGCTGAACTGACCGGAAGCACCCAGGTCCAGCGACGTGCTCGGTGCGCACGACCGTTTCCTGCAGCTGCCAGCGATGCGGCGCCTTCGCGACCACGTTCCACATGCCGGCGGCGACCTCCTTCGCGTAGGCGAGTCCGCGTCCCGTCCGGCGACCAGTTCGGCCGGTCCTCGTTCAGACGCAGGTGTTCGTGACTTGGATCGGCGCCGAGCCGGGGATCGAGAGGTCGAGGACGAAGATGTCCCAGGGGCCGTCGAACGGGGTGCCGTCGACTCCGGACCGCGAGCGAAGGCGATCTTCGTCCGGTCAGGAGACCACTCGCGTGCCGGTGGTGGGAGAGGCTCAAGGTGGTGAGCCGCGTGGCCGCTCCCGCCGGGTGCGCCCAGGAACCAGATCTGAGCCCGCGCCGTCGTTCAGCAGCGGTCAGCACCGTCGTCGCGCCCCGACGTGAAGATCAGCGGACCGTTGGGCCCGGGAATCACCGCGGCGCCGGCACCCGCCGGCAGCGCGGCCACCCCTGCTAGCACGGCGAGGACCAGTGCGAGTCGCCTCACGGGCGGCGACCCTACCCCAAAGGGAGGCTGGAACGCCGTGCGGTCGCGAGGCGGTGAATGTGACCGACCACTCCGGGTAAGCGCGCGCGAAACCAACCGAAAGGATTCGCATATGCCTTCGCTGATCGACCGCGTTACGAGCTTCGGACGGAGCCAGAAGAGTCAGAGCCTGATCCAGAAGGCCATGAGCCGCGTCACCGGCGGAAACGACACTCGCAAGGCTCGCCGTCGCGGCGGGGCGGCCAACCGCCGGACTCGCGCGCGCGCCAAGCGCTGAGCCGCCGCAACGACGCGCGGCCCGCCTCGAGAGGCGGGCCGCTGGTGCGCCAGAGAGGGACTGCCTTGGGGTTAGCTCTTCACACGTAGGCCGATGCGCTTGGCAGCCGAGCCGTTGCCGGCGAGGTCGCGCGCGCTCAGCACCAGCTGGTAGCGGCCCTCGTCCAGCTTGCGGACGCCGATCTTGATGCGGTTCTGGCCGGCCTTGCCGCGGCGGGTGATCTTCTTGACGGTGCGGCCGCCCTTCTTGACGCGCAGGGTCACCTTCGCGCGCTCGGAGAGGCGGTAGGTCAGGGCGCCACCGCTCAGCTTCATGCGGCTGACGCGCGGCTTCGTCCGGTCGGCTTGGCCGTTGCCGCCGTTACCGCCGTTGCCGTTGTTCCCGATAGCCGGGTCCTGGGTCTCGTCGCCGAGCCCGTCGTTGTCGGCGTCCGGCTCGATCACGGCCTGAACGAGCAGCTCACCGGTCGCCTCGTTCGAGCCGCGCGGGCCCTGACCGTCGACCAGCGGCGGGTCGTAGCGGTACGTGTACTTGTCGCCGCTCGAGTTGTAGGTGGCGGCCACGTTCGTGCCGTCGATGGCGAGGTAGTCGCCCTTCTTGACGCGCAGGCTGCCGGCGACCTCGGTCACCGGGGTGTCCTCGCCGGGGTTGTAGACGGGGACGGTCGCGCTCGGGCCCGTTCCCGCAGCAGTCGCCAGCGCGCTGTCGTCGTTCTGCGGGTCCTGGCGGTTCACGCGGGCGAGCCGGAAGGTCACGTTCGCCGGCGCATCGATGCCGTAGGCGCGGATGCGGAACTTCGTGATCACGCCGTCGACCGGAGCGCCGCCCGCGTACGGGTCGCCGTTCGGGTCGCTCGGGTGGATGTACGAGGCGAGCGTGCAGGGCGTCGGCAGGTCCTTGCACTCGCCGGAGTTGGCCGGGTCGTGGTTCAGCCGGCTGCCGAAGGTGGTGGCGGCGTTGCCCGCCGCCGGAAGGGCGAGCAGTGCTGAAGCTGCGAGTACGACGGATGTGGTGCGAATCATTGGGTTCCCTCCTGATCTCGTTCTGTGGGCCATGTGAGATCAGGATCGGCCAGAGGAGGGTCTAGGAAAACCACCCTCAGGCTGAAACTCCTCACACCCCGCGAGTTGTACACCGAGAGCAGCACGAAATAGATAGGCACCTAAACAATGTGGTGCTAACGTTTTCTGAGTGGGCGCACGGGCCACAGACGAACAGGCTTCAGCAGCCGCCGAGGCGGCGCTCAGCGAGGCACTCCACGACTTCTTTCGCGCCGCCCGGCGGGCCCGCGGCCGTGCCGCGCGCCAGTCCGCCGACGAGGTCGTCTCGCTCGCCCAGTACCACCTGCTCGAGCCGCTTCTCGACGGCCCGTTGACGAACCGCGAGCTCGCTGAGCTCGCCGGCGTGTCCTCGCCGACCGCCACGCGCATGGTCGACGGGCTCGTGGGACGCGAGCTCGTCACTCGGATCGAGGATCCATCGGACCGGCGCGCGGTCGTGATCTCGCTCACCGCGGCGGGCCGCAAGGCGCTTTCCGACAAGACGCGCGAGTACGACAAGGCGCGGCGTCGCATCGCCGCGGCGCTCGAGCCGGACGAGCAGGTCGTGGCCGCCGATCTGCTGCGGCGGCTCGCTGTGGTGATCGAGGAGCTGTGAGCGAGCCGCGCCCCGGCTACCTGCTCTCGCACCGGGCAACGATCGCCGCCTTCTCCGGCGTGCTGCTCGGCATGCTCCTGGCTGTCCTCAACCAGACGATCGTCGCCACGGCGCTACCACGGATCGTCGCGGACCTCGGCGGGCTCGAGCACTACTCGTGGGTCTTCTCGGCGTACATGCTCGCGGCGACGGTCACCGTCCCGATCTACGGGCGGCTGTCGGACATCTACGGCCGGCGGCCATTCTTCGTCGCCGGGATCCTGATCTTCATGGCCGGCTCGGTCCTCGGCGGCACGGCCGGCTCGATGACGCAGTTGATTCTCGCGCGGGCCGTGCAGGGCCTTGGCGCGGGCGCGCTGATACCGCTCGCGATGGCGGTGATCGGAGACCTCGTACCCCCGTCCGACCGCGGCCGCTGGCAGGGACTCACCGGCGCCGTCTTCGGCGTGGGCTCCGTGCTCGGGCCGCTGACGGGTGGCTGGATCGCGGACAACGCGGACTGGCGCTGGGTCTTCTTCGTCTCGCTGCCGGTTGGGCTGATTGCCCTCGTGGTCGTCCTCGCAACGCTCAAGATCCCGCCGCATCCCGAGCGCGCGACGCGCATCGACTACTCCGGCGCGGCGCTGCTCGCCGCGGGCGTCTCGTGCATTTTGCTCGGGACCGTCCGCGCCGGCGAGGACGCCACGGTGGCATCCGCCGATGTGCTCGGGCTGCTCGCGGTGGGCGTCGCCCTTCTGGGCGTGCTCGCCTGGCACGAGCGCCGCATCGACCACCCGATCGTTCCGCTCGAGCTGCTGCGCCTGCGCGTCTTCGCCGCGGCGAGCGGCGCTTCGTTCGCGTTCGGAATCGCCATGTTCGGGGCGATCATCTTCGTCCCGCTGTTCGTGCAGGGCGTGCTCGGCGAGTCCGCGACGAACGCCGGCCTCGTCCTGACGCCGCTGATGCTGGCGCTGGTCGTGGCGAGCGTCGGAAGCGGACAGGTGATCGCGCGGACGGGCCGCTACCGCTGGGCGATCGTCTCCGGACCGGTCGTGATGGCGGGCGGCTTCGCCGTGCTCAGCTCGCTCGACACCGGCTCCTCGCACGGCACCGCGACGCTCGCGATGATCCTGCTCGGATTCGGCCTCGGGCTCGTCATTCAGAACCTCCTGCTCGTCGTCCAGAACGCGGTGCCGAGCCGCGAGCTCGGCATCGCGACGAGCGGCATCCAATTCTTTCGAACCACGGGCGGAACGATCGGCGTGAGCGTCATGGGGGCGCTCGTGACGGCCGGACTGCCCGCTGGTGCGGCCGCAGGCGCGCTTGCCGGGGGGGCGGGTGTGTCTGCGGCTCGCACCGACCTTGCGGACGCGCTGCACCCGGTCTTCGTGCTCGGCCTGCCCGTGATGGCGATCGCGCTCGTGCTCGTGCTGCTGATCCCTGAGAATCCGCTGCGCCGCAGCGTGCGCGAGCCCGAGGGCGAGCCCCCACATCCGGCCGGAGCGGCCGCGTGAGCGAGCAGCCGCGCCAGCACTACGGCATCACGCTCGCCGTCCTCGCCCTGGCGGCGCTCTCGTACGCGCTGCTTCAGACGATGGTCGCCCCGGCCCTGCCGGAGATCCAGCGCGAGCTCGGCGCCTCCACGACCTCGGTCACCTGGGTGCTGACGGTCTACCTGCTGACCGCCTCGGTCGCGACGCCGATCCTCGGGCGCTTCGGGGACATGTTCGGCAAGGAGCGCACGCTCGTGCTGGTGCTCTGTCTGTTCGCGGTCGGCTCGGTGATCTCCGCGCTCTCGCACTCGATCGGCATGCTGGTGGCCGGGCGCGCCGTGCAGGGCGCTGCGGGCGCCGTGTTCCCGCTCGCCTTCGGGATCATCAGGGACGAGTTCCCGGCCGAGCGGGTGGCCACCGGCATCGGCCTGATCTCCGCGACCTTCGGCATCGGCGGCGGTCTGGGGCTTGTGCTCAGCGGACTGATCGTCGACCACTTCTCGTACGAGTGGATCTTCTGGCTCGGCTTCATCGTCGTGGTCGTGGCGATCGTCGCCACCCACCTGTTCGTCCCGGAGTCCCCGATCAAGTCGCCGGCCAAGATCGACTACGTCGGGGCGTCCCTGTTCTCCGCCGGACTCGTGTGCCTGCTGCTCGCTGTCAGCGAGGGCAACCGCTGGGGCTGGAGCTCGCCCGAGATTCTCGGGCTGTTCGCGGTCGCGGCCGCCGTGCTCGCCTACTGGGTGCGCTTCGAGCAGCGCGTCCCGGAGCCACTCGTGGACATCAAGCTGCTCCGCAGGCGCCCCGTCTGGACCACGAACGTCACCGGCTTCCTGATCGGGTTCGGCATGTTCGGCTCGTTCATTCTGATCCCGCAGTTCGTGCAGATGCCGGCGGCCGCGGGCTACGGATTCGCTGTCGGTGTCACGGGCGCCGGACTCTTCATGCTGCCGTCCGCGGCGGTCATGCTGGTCGCCGGGCCGATCGCCGGCACGCTCGCCGGCCGCCGCGGGTCGAAGCTGCCGCTGTTGCTCGGCACGGCCTTTGCGGGGCTCAGCTTCGCGCTGTTGGCGGTGGCGCACTCGGAGGAGTGGCAGATCATCCTCGCGGTCACGTTGCTCGGACTCGGCATCGGGCTCTCGTTCGCGTCGATGGCGAACCTGATCGTCGAGGCCGTGCCACAGCACCAGACCGGTGAGGCCACCGGCATGAACACGATCATGAGGACCGTCGGCGGCGCCTTCGGCGGCCAGATCGCCGCCGCGATCGTCGCGGACCACATCGACGCATCGACCGGCCTCGCGGCCGAGTCGGGCTTCACCGCCGCGTTCGTGCTGGGCGCCGTCGCGCTCGGGATAGCGATGGTTTCCGCGAGCCTCATCCCGGGACGGCGTGTGGCCCCGGTGATGAGCGCCGCGCGCGAGTCCGAAGCCGCCGTCCGCTCAGTACGCTGACGCCGCCTGCACCCGAGAAAGGATTCACCTCCATGCGCGCGTTGCGTCTGCTCGTTTCCCTCGTGGCGGTTTGTGGTGCGGCTGTGGCCGCGCCGGCTGCGTCAGGCGAGGTCGAGTGCCAGGGGATCGACAACTGCACGACCGTGAAGGGCCCCTGGGTCGCGGTCCAGGGGAAGACGCAGCCAGACCAGTTCCAGGCGTTCTGGACCGGGGTCTGTCCCGCGCCGGACCTCTCGGCCGGGTCGGATTGGACGTCGAGCACGCCATTCAGTCTCGAGGTCTATTTGCTTCAGGCCTCCAGGAGCCCGATTTACGGGGAGGACAACAGCGAGATCTTCGTCGCGGAGAACAACAACGCGCAGGCCCGGAGCTTCCAGCCGTTGCTCGGCTGCGTGCCGGACGCCGCCGCTCCGCCCAGGGCCGCCGGAGGTGTTCGCCTGGCACGCCGGATCAGCTCGCATCGCCTGGAAGCGCGCAGCCGGGCGGCATTCATGCACCGCTGCCGTCGTGGCGAGCGGCTCGTGAGCTCCGGCTCGGCGGTCGGCTTCTTCGAGGAGCGCCCGCCGAGCGCACGCGACCTGTTCGGCCTCAGCGTCAGGCACAGGGAGCGCGGTCGCGGGGCGAGGGTCGAGGTCGAGACCGGCCCCAGGGCGGGAGACGACGAGCGGGTGCAGCTTCAGGTGAGCCTGATCTGCCGCGGCTGAGCTGACGTTGCGTTTCGCCGGGCCCGGGTATGCCCGCGGTGGCGCGTCCGCGCCGCGGAAGGTTGACGTCCGAGAGGGAGAAGAGCCGTGCTATCTCGACTTCGCAAGCGCTGCGTGCTGACCGTCGCGCTGCTGGGCCTGTTCGCAGCTACAGCGGGGCCGGCGGCCGCCGCCGACCCGGCGCCACCGCCGTGGCTCGAGGTCGAGAACGGGCAGACCCAGCCGCAGTTCGACTTCGCCCAGGCGATCGAGGAGGTCGTCTTCGTCGAGACGGAGCTCGACAGCGACGGGGATGGCCACCGCGACCGCGTGCGGATCCAGATCAGCCGCCCGGCCGAGACCCAGACGCTCGGCTACGACGTTCCGGTGGTCTTCGAGCACAGCCCGTATCGGGGCGACTTCGGCGACGCCGCCAACCACGCCGTCGACTTCGACGTGCTCCCGCAGGAGAACCTCTTCGACGACCGCGCCGCTGCCGCGCGCAGCGCGCGCGCCACCCGCTCGAAGCGCGCGCAGGCGACGTCCGCCCGGGCGCGCTCCCGCGCGCGTCTCAAGGCTCGCGCGGACCTGCCCGGCAGCTCGCTCGACAACTACTACGTGCCGCGCGGCTACGCCGTGGTGCTCGGCGAGAGCATCGGCACCTTCAACTCGGACGGCTGCCCGACCGTCGGCGACCGTGTCGAGACGCTCGGCACGAAGGCCGTGATCGACTGGCTGAACGGCCGCGCGCGCGGCTTCGACGCGGCCGGCGACCGGGTTGAGGCGGACTGGACGACCGGCGCCGTCGGCATGACCGGCGTCTCCTACAACGGCACGCTTCCGAACCAGGTCGCGACCACCGGCGTCGAGGGCCTCGAGACGATCATCCCGGTCTCGGCGATCTCGAGCTGGTACGACTACTACCGCGCCAACGGCCTGGTGGTAGCGCCCCACTCGGAGACGCAGGGCGTCGGCGAGAACGGCTACCTCGGCGAGGACACCGACGTGCTCGCGTCCTTCATCGGCGGCAGCCGCATGGCCGACCGCTGCGACTTCACGATCCCGTACCTGGTGCGCGCCCAGGACCGCGTGACCGGGGACTGGAGCCCGTTCTGGGAGGCGCGCGACTACCTCGGCAAGGTCAACCGCATACGCGCGAGCGTCTTCGTCGTCCACGGCCTGAACGACTGGAACGTCAAGACGAAGGCCTTCGCCGAGTGGTGGTACCGGCTCGCGCAGCGCGGCATTCCGCGCAAGATCTGGTTGCACAACGGCGGCCACGGCGGTCCCGGCGGACCGGGGGCGGCCGCCTACAAGGTGTCCGAGAACCGCTGGTTCGACCATTGGCTGTTCGGCGTGCAGAACGGGATCATGGACGAGCCGCGCGCGACGATTCAGCGCGAGGACGGCTCCTACTCCGACGAGCCCGACTGGCCGGCGCCTGGCGCGCGCGACACGAGCCTCGAGCTGTCGGCGCGCAGCGCGAACGCGCCCGGTGAGCTGACGGCGAGCTCCTGGGGCCGCGATTGGCCGGGCCTGCAGCGCTTCGTCGACCGCGGGCGCGAGCTCGACACCGACGACGTTCTGATCCAGGGCCCCGATGAGGCGCGCAGCGATCGGCTCGTCTACCGCACGCGCTCTCTGCGACGCGACGTGCGCATCAGCGGCACGCCCGAGGTGAGCCTGCGCATGTCGATCGACAATCGCAACGCAGCGAACCTGACCGCGGTGCTCGTCGACTACGGCGCGGCCGGCTCGGCCGACGCGCCGGTGATGGTCACTCGCGGCTGGCTCGACCCGCAGAACCGGCACAGCATCGACCGCAGTCAGCGCGTGCGCCAGGACAAGCTGTACCGCTTCGACTGGGACCTGCAGCCGGACGACTACGTGTTCAGGGCGGGTCACCGCATCGGCCTCGTGGTCGTGTCGACGGATCACGACTACACGATCCGGCCGGCGCCGGGGACGCGGCTGTCGCTGCGGCCTTCGCAGAGCTCGATCAGCCTGCCCGTGGTGGGCGGGCGCTGGGCGCTCGGGCTCTAGCCCGGCGCCCGGTTGTGGTTAGACCCTGATCGCCACGTGATCGAACACGCCGATGAGGTTCCCCGGCCGCGCAACCGGTAATCCTGTGACCGTGGCGAAACGGAAGGACCCACTCGAGAAGGTCGCGGACGAGCTCTATGGCCTGGCCCCCTCGGACTTCACCGAGGCGCGCGACGCGCTCGTGAAGCGCCTGCGGGCCGACAAGGAGCGCGAGCTCGCCAACGAGGTCAAGTCGCTGCGCAAGCCGACGCTCGCCGCCTGGGCCCTCAATCAGCTCGTTCGCAACCGCAAGAAGGACCTCGACAACCTGCTCGCGGCGGGCGAGGAGCTGCGCAAGGCCCAGGACAAGCTCGTCTCGGGCGGCGATCGCGCCGGGTTCCAGAAGGCGGAGGCCAAGGAGCGCGAGCTGGTCGCGCAGCTCGCGCGCGATGCCGCGGCTCAGGCCGCCGAAGCCGGGGCGGGCAGCTCGCAGGGGCTGGAGGAGAAGCTCGCTACGACCCTGCACGCCGCCGCGCTCGACGAGGGTACGGCGGCGGAGCTGGCCGCCGGGCGCGTCCTGCGCGAGCGCCAGGCGGTGGCCGGCTTCGGCGGGTTCGAAATGGCTGCGGCGCCGCCGAGGACGGCCCCCAAGCGCGAGAAGCCCGCGAAGGTGGAAAAGCAGGACACGGCGAAGCGCGAGCGCGAGCAGGCCGAGGAGGCAAAGGCACGCGAGGAGCTCCAGGCCGCGCGTCTCGAGGAGCGCAAGGCGGGGCGCGAGCGCGACACGGCCGCGAAGTTGGTGGCGCGCGCGACCGAGCGCGTCGCGAAGGCCGAGGAGCGCGCCGCCGAGGCGGCCCGCCGCCTCGACGAGGTGCGCGAGGGGCTCGAGGAGGCTGAGGAGCAGGAGCGCGACGCCGGCAAGCGCTACGACAAGGCCGCCGCGGCCGTCGTCGCAGCCGAGAAGAGGCTCTCGTAGACCCATTTGTCCGCAATGAGCGGGATAGACGCGTGGGGAGCCATTGACGACCTCTGGGGCCGCTGCTTTAGTCCTCAACCGAGACGCGGACGGAGCGCAAAGAGCGAAGCCAGAGGTTGAGAGGCTCGCCCCGCAATAGCTTCAGGGCTTCGGCCCAGGAGCGCGGACCTCAGGCGCGAAGTCTGCGTCTCTTTTTTTGTTGCTCATTCGCCGGGAGCCAGCGCGCGGCGCAGCTCGTCCGAGTCCCGGCCCTCGATCTCGAGCAGCTTCTCCCGCGCCGACTCGCCCCGCACCACCCTGACGCGGCTCGGCGGAACGCCCACGCGTTTCGCCACAAGCCGGCGCACCGCTTCGTTCGCGCGGCCGTCGACGGGTGGGGCCTTCACCCGCACGGCCAGCACGCCCTCGCGCTCGCCGGCGATCTCGTCGCGGCTGGCGCGCGGCTGAACCCGGACTGCGATCCGTCCCACGCCCGCAGCCTAGGCGAGCTGCGGCGGGTCGCCCTCGCTGAGACGCGGAGCATCGGGCTCGAAGAACAGCCGGGCGACGAGCTCGCCGCGCGAGGTCACACCGACCTTCTCGAAGATGGCCTTGAGATGGTCCTGGACCGTCCATGACGAGATGTGCAGCCGGGCCGCGATCCCGGTGGTCGGCAGGCCGCGTGCGACGAGCAGCGTGACCGCGCGCTCGCGCTCGCTCAGGTGGTAGGCGTCGGCCATGAGCGGTGCGATCTCGTGAGCCGGCGCGGGCTCGAGGATGACGGCCAGCTGCGCGTCGGTCTCGCCGCCAAGCGCCGAGGCGCGCACGAGCAGCCAGCTGCCGGACGGTGCCCGGATCCGAGCGCGCGCTAGCGCGGTCCCCTCGGCCTCGCCCGCGACGATGCTGCGCGCCCGGCTCGCCACGGCGCTGACCACCGGGGGCAGGGGGGCGCCTGCCCCGGTCTCCTGAAGCTCGGCGAGCCAGCGCTCAGCGGCAGCGTCGGCCGTGACGAGGGAGTTGTCGCGCGCGAGCACGGCAAGGCCAGCGTCGCCCGGAACCTCCGCGCGCGGGCCGCCGGCGAGGAGCGTCGCCCTCCGAACCCCTTCCGCGAGCACGCCGGACACCGATGCGACTGTCGCGCTGTCGGCCGGCCCGAAGTGGCTGCCGTCGTCGCCGCGCAGCAGCGTGAGCGCGCCCCAGGTCCTCGCGTCGCTGCGCAGCACGGCGCGCAGCTCGTCGCCGAAGCCGTTCGGGCGCCTGACCTCGCGGTGGCGGCGACTGCGCTCGAGCTCGCCGTGTGTCGCCGTGCTGAGGGTCGCCGCGCCGTTGTGGCTGTGAGCGAGCGCGCGGAAGGCATTGACGTCCTCGCCGCCCTGCTCGAGCTCCGCCATGCGCATGTATGCCTCCGGCGGCAGGCCGTTCTCGACGACCTCGCCCGTTGGCAACAGCGATCTCGGGTCCATCGTGAGCAGGCAGACGCCTTCGAACGGCACGCTGCGAGAGAGGACCCGCGCGGCACCGAGCGCGAGGTCACGGACGCCCGGGCCGCGGTGCACCAGCCGGACGAGCTCGTCACGAAGCTGCTCGGATGAGGAGACAGCCATGTCCTCGATTGAAGCAGCGGATCGAGCGGGACGCGTGCGCGATCGCACACAAGCTCGCTGACCTCGTCGCGACACTCGGATCCTTCTGGACTCGGATCGGAGATGGCCATGCATGACCCTCGTGTGATCGTGATCGGCGCCGGACCGGCGGGGCTCGCCTCGGCCGCCCTCCTGCGGAGCAAGGGCATCCCGTCGCTCGTGCTCGAGCGGTCGGACAGGGTGGCGTCGTCGTGGCGAGGCCGCTACGACCGGCTGCGGCTCAACTCGAGCCGCCCCTTCTCCAGGCTGGCGGGCAAGCGCTATCCGGCCGGAACCGGGATGTTCCCGTCGCGCGACGAGATGGTGTCCTACCTCGAGGACTACGCGCAGCGCAACCACGTCGACGTGCGCCACGGCGCCGAGGTCGAGCGCATCGACCGCGATGGGTCCGAGCTGGTCGTCAGGACGCGCGATGGGGAGGAGCGCGCCGAGCACGTGATCGTCGCGACCGGCTACGCCCACACCCCGCACGTGCCGGACTGGCCCGGACGCGAGAGCTTCCGCGGCCGGCTCATCCACTCGGCCGAGTACCGCAACGCCAATGACCTCCAAGGCGCGGATGTGATCGTGGCCGGCTCGGGCTGCTCGGGCATGGAGATCGCCTACGACGTCGCCAACGGCGGCGCGAAGCGTGTCCGGGTAGCTGTGAGGACGTCGCCGAACATCCTCGTGCGTGATCCCGTCGGCCCGCTGCTCGCCCGGATCTTCCTGCGGTTCCCGACGCGCTTCAGCGACAACGTCCTCAGGAAGGTCCAGCTGAAGAAGCTGGGCGACCTGTCGGCGTACGGCCTGCCCATTCCGGACGAGGGCGTCTTCAGCCGCCTGAAGCGGCTCGGTGTGGCGCCGGCGATCGTCGACAAGGAGGTCATCGAGGCGATCAAGGACGGCCGCATCGAGATCGTGGCCGGCATCCGCTCGCTCGACGAGAGCGGGGTCGAGCTCGACGACGACACCCGCGCGGAGCCGGACGCGGTGATCGCGGCAACGGGCTACCGCAGCGTTCTCGAGCCGCTCGTCGGCCACCTCGGCGTGCTGGACGAGCGCGGCCTGCCGGTCGTCTCCGACGGCCACGCCGTCGCCCCGGGCCTGCGCTTCGTCGGCTTCGTGCCGCGGCCGGCCCAGCTCGGGTTGCTCGGGACGGAGGCGCGCCGGGCGGCGCGTGAGATCGCCCGCGAGCATCGGGGCGCGCCCTCGAAGCGCGGGCGTCGGGCGGGCACGCCGCGCCCCCAGGCTGCCTGACCGACGCCCCTTGACTTCAAGCGCACTTGAAGGCGCACACTTCGAGTGTGATCGAAATGAAGGAGCCTTCTCGTGAAGCAGCTGACGAAGCTCGACACCGTCGTCCCGGGACTCCACGCCACGTCCCCGCAGCCGCTCCCGTTCGCGCCATCGCTCGAGGTGCGCGCGTTCCTGCTGGAGCGCCCGCGCGGCAACATCCTGATCTACAGCACGACTGAGCTCGAGCGTGACCTCGCCGCGCTCGAGGATCTCGGCGGCGTCTCGCGGCGCTATCTGAACCACTGGCACGAGGCGATGTTCGCCACCGACCTCGACGCGCCGCTGTTCGTGCACGAGCGCGAGCGCGCCGGCGTGGAGGAGGAGCTGCACGTGCGCGGGACCTTCTCGCGGCGCCACATGCTCGACGAGGACTTCGAGGTGATCCCGACGCCCGGGCACACGGCCGGAGCGACGGCCTTCCTCTGGGAGTCGGCCGGCCACCGGATGCTGTTCACCGGTGACAGCGTCTATCTCGACGGCGGCGAGTGGGTCGCCGCGTTCCTCGACGGATCGAGCGACCGCGACGCCTACATCGCCAGCCTCGAGCTGATCGGTGAGCTCGACTTCGACGTGCTCGTGCCCTGGGCGGCCGGCGCCGGGGACCCCTACCACGCCGTGACGAGCCGCGCCGAGGCGCGCCGACGAATCGGGGCGATCATCGAGCGGCTGCAGCGCGGGGAGGACCGCTAGACCCAGGAAATAGGGTTTCGGCGATGGAGAGATACATCTGCGTGACCTGCGGGACGCAGTTCGCAGACAGCGCCGAGCCGCCGGACTCCTGCCCCATCTGCGAGGACCCGCGCCAGTACGTCCCCCCGAGCGGACAGCGGTGGACGACCCTCGCCGAGCTGGCCGGGGATCACGACAACGAGATACGCGCTGACGGCGAGCTGTTCGGCATCGGCACGAGCCCCTCGTTCGCGATCGGCCAGCGCGCGCTGCTCGTGCCGTTCGGCGACTCCAACCTGCTCTGGGACTGCATCACGCTGCTCGACGAGGCGACCGCCGCCGAGGTCGAGTCGCGCGGCGGACTGGCCGGCATCGCGATCTCCCATCCGCACTACTACTCGTGCATGGTCGAGTGGGCGCAGCGCTTCGACTGCCCGGTTCACCTGCACGCCGCCGACGCCGAATGGGTGATGCGCCCCGATCCGGCGATCGAGCACTGGGACGGCGAGCAGCTCGAGCTCGGACACGGGCTGACGCTGATTCGCGGCGGCGGGCACTTCCCGGGCGGCACGATGCTGCACCGAGCTGAGGGCGCGGGCGCGCTCCTGTGCGGCGACATCATCCAGGTCATCCCCGACCGCGGCCATGTCAGCTTCATGTGGAGCTACCCGAACCTCGTGCCGCTGCCGGAGAGCGAGGTCGAGCGAGTCGCAGCCTCGGTCGAGCCGTTCGAGTACGAGTCCATCTACGGCGCCTGGTGGGATCGCCTGATCCCCGCCGACGGGCCCGAGATCGTGCGGCGCTCGGCCGAGCGCTACGGCGCCGCATTGCGCGGCGAGCTCTTCTAGCGAGTTAGGCTCGCTCTCGATGCGAGGGGGCTGCGCCGGACTGATCGCGTTGGCGGTGTTGCTCGCCGCGCTTCCGTCGAGCGCTGCCGCGCAGCGCCCGACGCGGCCCTGCAAGGACGGCTCGGGGGCGCGCTGCGGCTCGCTGCTCGTGCCGCTCTACCGCGGGACGCCGGACGGCGGCGGGCGCAACCTGCGCATCCACTTCCGCGTGTATCCGCGCACGGAGCGGACGCGGCCCGCGCTCGAGCCGATCGTGACGGTCGAGGGAGGGCCCGGCTACCCCTCGATCGACTCCGCCGATGGCTACCTGTTCCTGCTCGGCCCGCTGCGTCGCCGTCACGACATGATCGTCGTCGACAATCGCGGCACGGGCCGCTCGGGTGCTATCAACTGCCCGCGCCTCCAGGCGGGCAAGGGCGTCTACGACCGCGAGGTCGGCCGCTGCGCACGCCGGCTGGGGCGCGCGGCGAACGCGTACGGCACGGGCGCTGCCGCGGACGACCTGGCGGCGGTGCTCGACCGGCTGCGCGTGCCGGTCGTGGACGTCTACGGGGACTCCTACGGGACCTACTTCGCCCAGGCGTTCGCGGTCCGCCACCGCGAGCGCGTGCGCGCCGTGGTGCTCGACGCCGCCTACGCGGTCGACGGCTTCGACCCCTGGATTCGCGAGGAGTCGGTGGCGATTCGCTTCGCATGGGAGGAGATCTGCCGGCGCTCGGCGAGTTGTGGCGCCCAGGCGCCGCTGGAAGAGCTCCGGCAGATGTCCGAGCGGCTCGAGGAGCGGCCGCTCGTCGGGACGGGTCGCGACGCCGACGGGCTGCCCCACCGCGTGCGCGTCGACGGCTCGGCGCTCGGCCAGATCGCGGGGGACGCGTCCTACTACTACTCGATCTACCGCGACCTGCTGGCGGCGCAGCGCGCCTATCTGCGTGGCGACCGCGCGCCGCTCCTGCGGATAGCGGCCGAGGACCTGCCCTTCACGGGCGGTGGCCCGGTCAAGAGCTACTCCGAGGGCGCGTACGCGGCCGTCGCCTGCCACGACTACCCGACGATCTGGGACCGCTCGAGCCCGCTGCCGGAGCGGCGGGCGCAGCTGCGCGCCGCGCGAGCGCTGCTTGCGCCGGACGCCTACGCGCCGTTCGCCAACCCGGTCTGGCTGCGCTCGCTCTACATCGACCAGGCCGTGCGCGGCTGTATCCGCTGGCCGGAGCCCACTCGCCCCGACCCGCCCGTACCGGTGGGGGCGACCTACCCCGACATGCCGGTGCTCGTGCTCGACGGCGACCTGGACGTGATCACGCCGATGGGCGACTCGATCCGCGCGGCCTCGCTCTTCCCGAGCGCGACCCTGGTCCCGGTCGCGAACGTCGGCCACGTGACCGCGCTCGCCGACTTCGACGGCTGTACGTCGGGGATCGTGCGCCGCTTCCTGCGCACGCTGTCACCGGGCGATACGAGCTGCGCCGCCCGCACGCAGGAGATCCACGTGGTGCCCGAGTTCCCGCGCCGGGCGGCGGGCGCGCCGGTCGCCGATCCCGCCGCGGCGGGCGATCGCTCGAGCCCCCTCGACAGGCGCGTCGCCTGGGCCGCCGCCTGGGCCGTTGGCGACGCCTTCGCCCGCTGGAACCTCATGTACGGCGAGCGCGGCCACGGCCTGCGCGGCGGGCGCTTCGTGGCCTTAGGCGCGTACTACTCCCACGCCCCCGTGACCCTGCGGATGCGCGGCACCCGCTTCGTCTCCGACGTCGCCGTCACCGGCCGGGCCGTCTGGGACCGCCGGGAGGGCCGCGTGAGCGCGCGCCTGCGCGTCAGCGGGCCGCGCTCCGGCATGCTTCGGATCGCCTGGCGCCCCCGCGAACCCCGCTCGGTCGCCTCGCTGCGCGGCCGGCTCGGCGGACACCCGGTGCGCTTGAGCACGCCGGCGCCCTGAGGCGGGCGGCGCGGCGCCGAACCGCGCCGCGCCGCCGCCGGCTTCAGGTGGTGCGCTGCGCCTTCGGCTCGCTGCGCGGCTCGAGCTGGATCTCCTTGTGCGCCCGCGGAACCCCGTCCTCGAGCTCGCGGCTGCGCTCCCGCTCGGCGTTGAGCTCCATGCCGAAGAGCAGCGCGAGGTTGGTGATCCACATCCAGACGAGCGCGCAGACGACGCCGCCGAGCGTCCCGTACGTCTTGTCGTACGAGCTGAAGTTGGCGACGTAGAGGGCGAACGCGGCGGAGGCGATCAGCCAGACGATCACGGCGAACGCGCTGCCCGGGGTGATCCACTTGAAGCCCGGCAGCTTCACGTTCGGCGCGGCGTAGTAGAGCACCGAGAACATCAGGATCACCACCACCAGCAGCACCGGCCACTTCGCGATGTCCCAGATCGTCAGCGCCGTGCTGCTCAGGCCGACCTCGCCGCCCACGGCATCCACCACGGGTCCGGTGAGCACGAGCGCCACCGCCACGAGCGCGAGCAGGATGATCATCACGAGAGTGACGAGGATCTGCAGCGGGCGCAGCTTGAAGAACGAGCGCCCCTCGGGCGTCTCCCAGGCCACGTTCGAGGCGCGCATGAATGCGCCCACGTAGCCGGACGCCGACCAGAGCGCCACGCCCAGGCCGACGAAGAACAGGATCCCCGCGGCCCCGCGGTTCGACGTGATCGACTCGATCGGCCCCTGGAAGGTGTCGGCAGCCGAGCTCGGCCCGAGCTGCGTGACGATGTTCGTCAGGCTCTCGGTGGTCGACTCGGGATCGCCGAAGAGGCCGAGGATGGAGACCAGCGCAATCAGAGCCGGGAACAGCGACAGCAGCCCGTAGTAGGTGAGCGCCGCCGCCCAGTCCGACATGTTGTCCTCGCTGAACTCGGTGGCCGTCCGCTTGAGGGTGGCGAACAGACCTGTCTTCCGCTCGGTGCCCACCGGCCGCGCGTCGCGCCGGACCTCCCGGCCCTGATTGCCGTTGCTGGTCATGGCCGTCTCATCAAACGCTCGAGCCGGCCTGCTCGCGCGCGTCGTCGGTGCGCTGCTTGGAGCTATCGCGTAGCTCCTCGGCCTGCTGTCGCCCCGCTTCCTGGGCGGTGTCGGCGGCCTGGCGGGCCACCTCCTTGCCCCTCTCCATCGCCTCCTGGCCAGTCTCCTTGGCCTTCTCCTTGATGTCGTCGGCGACGGGGCCGATCTTCTCGTCCTCGATCGAGGTCGAGGGCACGAGGAGTCCCGCCACGAAGCCGAGCGCGGCGGCGCCGATGGCGAGGCCCAGGGGGTTCTCCTGAGCGATCCCCGCTGCGCGCTTGGCGCCCTCCTTCACCTCGCCGCTGTCCGGCGTCGAGCCGGAGATCTTCTCCCGGACGCCCTGGACCCGGTCACTGACCGCGTCCTTGGCTCGTCCGGTGACATCGGTCTTATGGCCGAGCGCCTCGACCGTCTCGCCCATCTCGCCTCGGGTTTGCTCTATCCCCTGCCTGATTTCGCTCGGGTCTTGGCCCATTGCACGTCCTCCTTCACGCTTTCTTGTGTCTGTTCCGGGACCGGTGGTACCGCTTCCTTGATCTTGTCCCTGCCGCGCAGGGCGAGCACTCCCGCGACCGCCGCGTAGACGACCGTCACGATCAGCGCTGCCAGCCACAGCGGCATCACGAGCTCCAGCGCTGCGATCACGGTGGTCGTGAGCGCGGCCAGGGCGAACACGCCGAACACGCCGGCGCCACCGAACATCCCCGCCCCGACGCCCGCCGTCTTGCCCTTCTCCGTCAGCTCGGCCTTCGCCAGATCGATCTCCTGGCGGACGAGCGAGGTGGTCTGGTCCGACAGCTGCTTGAGCAGCTCGCCCGTGGGTCGCTCACGCAGCTCTGTCTGGTCGCGCGTCATCTCAGTACCGCGCCTCGGGCTGCGGCGAGACGCCGGTCGTGGCCTGCGGCAGCGGCCGCGGCTGGGTCTGCGACGAGCGGTAGCGCTCGCTCGACGAGGCCTTGAGGAGCCTCGATGCGGCGAAGCCGATCGCGAACGCCCCTGCCACGACGGCCCAGGGCCGCTGGCGTCCGAAGTCCTCGGCGTCGCGCAGGATGGTGTCCCCGTCCGACTTCGTCAGGTAGCCGCCCAGCCGCTCTGCCTGGTCGGCCGCCCGCTCGGCGTAGCGGGCCGGGCCGTCGCGGCCCTGCTTGCGCAGCTCGTCGGCGACGTTGCGCACGTCGCCGGCCGCGCCGCTCACCTGCTCACCCGCCTGTGTCGAGCGCTGGTCAACCTGCTCGCGAATGCGATCCTTCGCTTGGCCGGCGGCCTCCTGCGCGCGCTCCTGGGCCTGGCCGGCCACCTCGCGCGCCTTGTCCTGCGCCTGCTGCCCGGTACCGCTTTCCTGCGTGTCAGCCGGGTCCTGGGTGCCCGGCGAGTCCGTCGCACGGGTCGTCGTCATGGCGTCCCTCCTAGGTCAACTCGTATGTCCACGAGTACCGCGCTACCCGCGCATTGGTGAGCGAATCCGGAGCCGTGCCCGCCAAGCCGCAAATGAGACTGGCCCGCGCTACAAGCTGTCCCATTTCAGGCGAGAGCGCTAGTGGACCGACAGGCAGACGGCTGTTGCG
The DNA here is from genome assembly GCA_963814095.1 of uncultured Thermoleophilaceae bacterium. Taxonomy (GTDB): domain Bacteria; phylum Actinomycetota; class Thermoleophilia; order Solirubrobacterales; family Thermoleophilaceae; genus JACVRW01. Next base: position 99,352 of record CAWFBT010000001.1, read on the forward strand.
TCGTCCTCGAGGTCGCCGCCGCTGGCGGCCAGGACGGTCCTGTGGATCTCCCGCACGGTGTCCGCGGCCGTCTGGCGCTCGGAGCGAAGGGCCGCCTTGCCGAGGTCGTCGTAGCCGAGCCCCGCCTGGCCCTCGCCGCGCTTGACCACGCCGTCGGAGGCCATCACGAGACGGTCGCCGGAGGCGAGCACGGTCTCGTGCTCGATCGGCCTGGGCGTGGCCCGCCCGCCGAGGCCGTGGCTTTGAGTGAGCTTCACGAGCTCCACCTCGCCGTCCGCCCGCAGGATCAGCGGCGCGACGTGCCCGCAGCTCGCGAGCTGAAGAGCATGGCCGGCCGGGTCCCAGCGGGCGATCAGCGCGGTCATCTCAGCCCGTGGGCCGGGCATCTGGCGCAGGGTCTGGTGCATCACCACCAGCGCCTCGCTGATCCTGGCCCCGCTGCGGCGGCTTGCGCGCAGCGCGCCGAGGGCCACCGCGCTGCTCGCGGCCGCCCGCGTGGACGGACCGAGCCCGTCGGCGAGCGTGATCCACACGCCGTCGGCGTTATCGCTCACGTCGTACCAGTCGCCCGCCACTTCATAGCTCGGCAGCACGTTCCCCGCGATCTCCGCGCCGCTCAGGCGAGCGATGCGCGGCGGCAGCAGGCTCTGCTGAATCTCCGCCGCAGCCTGCGGCTGCTTGCGCCGCTGCGCCCGGGCGAAGGTGTCGGTGTAGCGATCGGAGAGTGTGATCGCGGCGGCCGCCTGGCGTGCGAGCTCGGTCAAGGGCGCCGCCGGCTGGCCGAAGGCGATCAGCACGCCGTTGGCGCGGCCACGCAGCCAGAGCGCGAAGACCTCCACGCCCGGCAGCGCGCTGAGCTGCTCGCGCAACATCGCCAGGCCGTCGGCGTCCATCTCGGGGCCGATCGCCAGCGGCGCCTCGAGCTTGTCGCCGAGGCGATTCGGTCCGGCCATGTGGAGCAGATGCGATCCGTCGATGTCGAGCACGTAGAGCGCGACCGGTACCGCGGCGATCCGCTGCGCCTCGGCCACCAGCTGCTCCGGAAGCAGCGAGGGCGGCACCGCGTCGAAGACCTGGATCGCGTCGAGTGATACAGGGCGCTCACGCCCGAGCCGGCCCGCCGGCAGCGACTCGTCCACCGTCTCCGGAAACTCCTCCTGAGGGCGCTCGCGCAGCGCGGCCAGCAGCTCGTCGCGGTTTCGGAAGCGCCGATGCAGGGTGGAGCGGGCCACGCCCGCCGCGGCGGCGATGTCGGTCAAGGTCGCCGACGGCGATTGCCTGAGCACCCGCTGAGCGGCATCGAGAATGCGCTCGCGATTGCGAAGCGCGTCCGCACGTCTCAGCTGAGTCTGCTTGGCGACCGGGCGAGTGTAGGCCGTAGCCGGGGCACCTGACGGTGCCCCGGCCGGCTGAGCCTCCAGCTCCCTAGGCCTTGACGGCCGAGACCTCGATGACCAGCTTGACCTTGTCCGAGACCAGGACGTTGCCCGAGCCGAGCACCTGGTTCCAGGTGAGGCCGTAGTCCTTGCGGTTGAGCTCACCGCGCGCCTCGAGGCCGACGCGCTCGTTGTCCCATGGGTCCGACTCCGTGCCGGTGATCTCCGCGCTGAGGGTGATCTCGCGAGTGATCCCGTGCAGGGTCAGGTCGCCGACGATCTCGAAGCGGTCCTCGTCGAGCGGGCGGATCTCCTTCGAGGAGAACTCGATGCGCGGGAAGCGCTCGGCGTCGAAGAAATCGGGGGAGCGGAGGTGGTCGTCGCGCTGCGGCTCCTGCGTGTTCACGCTCGCGGCCTCGATGCTGCCGTAGGCCCTGGCGGAGGCGAGGTCGTCGCCGACCTCGAAGCTGCCCTCGAAGGAGCCGAAGTGGCCGCGGACGGTCGCGATGCCGAGGTGGCGTACCGCGAACTCGACGCGCGAGTGGACGGGATCAATGCTGTAGGTGCCGGCCGAGACGGCCGTGGCGACGCTGGTGGTCATGTGCTTCCCTCTCTGTCACCCGGGGCCCCCTGACGACGGGCTCATCCGGTTGCTTGTGCGTACAACTATTTTGACGGAAGGCGGGCCCGAAGACCATGGGGGAAGCCCACGACCTCATGGACTTCTGTGCAGCGCTCAGTCGCCGCGTACCGATTCGCGATACGCCTGCGGCGCCGATCCGGTCTGGCGCTTGAACGCGCGCGAGAAGTAGAGCGGGTCGCTGAAGCCGACGCGGAAGGAGACCTCGCCGACCGTGAGGTCCGTGTAGCGCAGGAGGCGTGCCGCCTCCACCATCACGCGCTCGGTCACGAGCTCCTTCGTCGAGCGGCCGGTGAGAGCGGAGAGCGTGCGCGCAAGCGCGGGCCCCGGGACGGCGAGCGCGTCGGCGTAGTGGCGCGCGTCGTGATGGCTCGCGAAGTCGCGCTCGAGCTGCTCGGTGAAGCGCCGCAGCAGCTGCACGTCGGCGTCGTCGGCCGCGCCGCGCTCGTGGCGCTCCGCGTCGTACCAGCGCTCCGTCCAGAGCAGGATCGTCGCGATCAGGTGGCGTACGACGTCGGCGCCGTAGGGGTCGGGCGCGCGCTTGCTCTCGTCGGCGATCGCCCGGAACATCGGCGTGACCGTGTTCGCAGAGATCCGGCGGCACCGCGATCGTGCGGCCGCCGCGCCCGGCCAGCAGCCAGCCCGACGCGATCCGCTCGGAGCCCCCGTGCAGCACCGCGTCCGTGAAGCGCAGGAGCGCGCCGCGCAGCTCCTCGGCGCGGATGAACTCGTGCACCTTGCCGCGCCCGATGATCGAGATGCTCGGCGCCTCGATCGGAGTCCGGCAGCCGTCGATCAGATGCTCCCCGCGGCCGCCTGCCACGAAGATCAGCTCGTGGTAGTCGTGCCGGTGGGGCTCGACGGTGCCCTCGGCGATGTCCATGCCCTCGAAGAGCCTCACCTCGACGACCGCTCCTGGGTCCAGCCGGTCGATGGCGAGGTTGGCGATGTCAGCGGTCGCGCTCAGAGACCTCCATGATGGCGGGTATGACCGACCTCACCTTTCGCGAGCGCGAGGCTGACGGCGACCCCGCCGGGCTGCTCGTGCTCCACCACGGACGTGGCGCCGACGAGCGCGACCTGCTCACGCTGGCGGACGTGCTCGATCCGGGCCGCCGCCTGCACGTGGTCACACCGCGCGCTCCGCTGACGCTGCCCGGCTCGCCCGGCTACCACTGGTACGTCGTGCCGCGCGTGGGCTATCCCGACCCTGAGACCTTCCAGGCCGCCGTCCGCAGCCTGGCGGCGCTGCACGACGAGCTCTGGTCGCGCACCGGAATGAGCCCGGAGCAGACGGTGCTCGGCGGCTTCTCGATGGGCTCGGTGATGAGCTACTCGCTCGGGCTGTCAGGGGAGCGGCCCGCCCCAGCCGGCATCCTCGCCTTCTCCGGCTTCGTCCCCGTGGTCGAGGGATGGGAGCCGTCGCTCGAGGACCGCCGCTCGACGCGCGCGTTCATCGCGCACGGTCGCAACGACCCGATCATGGAGGTCGGCTTCGGGCGGCGCGCCAGCGAGCTGCTCGAGGGCGGCGGGCTCGAGGTCGAGTACCACGAGTCCGACGCCGGCCATCACATCGACCCCGCGCACGTGCCGGCCGCTGTGGACTGGCTCGCCGCGACGCTCGGCCTCGAGGCTCAGCCGCTGCGGTAGCGCCGCCGCAGCAGCTCGCCGGCGAACAGGGTGAGCGCGATCCCGGCGACCAGCTTCACGGCGCGCTTCCCGCGGAACGACGACTCGCCGTGCTCGCGCTGGCGCATGTGCACGGGCACCTCGACGAGCCGCAGCTTCGCGTCGGTGATCCGGACGAGCGCCTCGACCTCCGGCGATTCGCAGACGTACGGGTCGGCGAGCAGCTCGATCGCCCTGCGGTTGACCGCGTACATGCCGCTCGTGCCGTCGGTGATCGGCTGCCCGAGCCGCAGGCGCATCAGGAGCCGCAGGAGCGATGTGCCCACGACGCGCTCGGGCGCCGGCCGGTAGCGCTCACCGTCGCGCCCCGAGTCGGGTAGGAAGCGCGAGCCGACCGCCACGTCGCACTCGTCCGCCCTGACCAGCGCGAGCATGCGGGCAAGCTCGGCGGCGGGGTGCTGGCCGTCGGCGTCGAGACGCCCGCAGAACGCGTAGTCGCCGTCCGCGGCGCGCTGGTAGCCCTCGGCGATCCCCCGGCGCAGGCCGCGGTTCTCCGGGAAGCTGACCACGGTCGCGCCGCCCTCGGCGGCGACGCGCGCGCTGCCGTCGGTCGAGCCGTCGTCCACGACGAGCAGGTCGACATCCGGCAGGTCGCGGCGCGCTTCGGCCAGGACCTCGGGGAGCGACTCCTCCTCGTTCCAGGCCGGGATGAAGACGAGCGTGTCGGCGCTCATGCGGCCTGCGAGGGACCCACGTGCTTGGCGAGCCAGCTCACGAGCGGCCGTGCGCTGTCGAGCTCCTTGCGGACGCGCGCGTCGGCGCTGCGCTTGTGCAGCCAGGGCCGCGAGCTTGTGGCGGCGATAGACGGTCAGCTCCTTCATGCGCAGCCGGTCGATGCGCGGGTGCTCGAGCGGATAGCCGCGCGGGGCGCGCTTCAGCTGCGGCGGGGCCGTCTCCATGCCGGCGTCCTCGGCGGCTCTGATCGCCCGTTCGAACGAGGAGGCGCGGCGCCCGTCGTCGATGGCGGCGCGGAAGCGCACGAGCTGATCGGACGCCGGCGCGTGCTTGCCCGCAGCGACCAGCAGGCCGTCGAGCGAGAGCTCGACGTAGAAGCCACCGGCCCCGCCGTAGCCGATCGCGAGCCCGAGCTGCTCCTTGATCGGCGGGCGCATGTGAAAGCGCGTGTCGTTGTAGGGCCGGAACAGGTGCAGCTCGCCGAGGGCGGCGAGCTGATCGGCGAGCTCACGGGCCGGCTCGACGAGGTAGAGGTCGTAGCGCTCGCGATTCGCCTTGAACCAGTCGCGGTCGTTGTTGGCCTCGAGGTCGCGCAGGAAGTCGATTGCTTCTGGCGGCCACATATGTACAAGTTTGCCGAATCGCGGATTCGCCCCCTGCGGAGGGGTGAAGTTATCTACGGTCGCACGGACCGATGGCCCGCGAAGCGAGTGCAGCGGTTGGCGACGGCGGGAACTGCCCCAGGGACAGGACAGCTTTCGTTTCTGCCTCAAGGCGGAAGCGGGGGGCGACCGGCGATTCGGCTGTGCCCGCGCCGCTCGTGCCGTCCATTGCGAGGAGGCGACTGGGTGGGGTTCTCCCTGAGCAGCCGGGACCTACTGCCCGGACGGCTCGATTGACCACGAGGCACTGCCGTAATCGTTGGTCACCGCTTGGCAGGTGAAGGCCGGGTTCGTCAAGGTACAGGTGTTGCTGGGCGTGCCGGACCACGGATACGTCGTGGTGACGGTGACTGTGGCGGAGGGCACGGGCTGGGTCGGGTCATCGGGCCAGGGGATGATCGTCCACACGCCGGTGACACTGCAGCCACGCAAGAGGCCGCCGTCGGAGCCCCAGGACGCCGAGTTGGCGTCACCACCGATGGTGGCCTGGAAGGGAATGCCCGGGTCCCAGGTGTCGGTAGGCCATTTCCCCTCGGCGGAGGCTTCCCATAAATAGTTGACGTCGGTCTCAAGCGTCGACCTGCAGTCGAGGCCGCCGTTGTCACCGACCAGTCTGGCGCCGACCATCGATAGCGATGCGGCCCCGAATCGGCGCCGCGGACGGAATCCGGAAGCGCGGGCGGGGCGGCGCTTGCTGAGCCGCTTGACCCTGTAGCGCACGGTTTGGCGCGCGCGGTTGTAGCGCGGTCGGCGCAGCCTGAGCGCCAACTCCTGTCCGCCGCGCTGGCCCGCGATATGAAGCGTGCCCGTGGCCCACGGCGTCGCGGGCAGGAACAGCCGCCGGTGCAGCCGCGCGATCGAGACCACGCCCGACCGGCCCTTGTTGGTGGCCCAGGTGACCCGGCGCCCGACGCCGTGCAGCGTCAGCTGGTCCCCAGCGAGCGTCCCGCTCTTGGCGGAATGCACCATCACGAGGTTGGCACGGGCGGTCGCAGGAGCCAACGCGACTAGCCCGGCGACCGCCAGGGCGAGCGCGGCAAGCCGAAACGACCTGCCCGCCCGCGGCGACCGGCGCCAGCTCGCCTTCGGGCCCCCGAAATGGTCTTCGTTGCTGGCGAACATCGCTGCCTGCCTCTCCTCGGCTTTTGCGCTGGCCGTCTTCGCGACAGCAGAATACGACCCGCTGACATTTCGCGGCATTTTCGTTGACGTGCTCGCGTCAGGGAGTGAATAGCGTGTCGTCGCTCGGCGGATGCACGACGCGCGGTTCATGCAAACCCTTGGCGAGGGGACGACGGCCAGCCCCGCACGACTGATCGCGGGTGCTGCGTCCGCCTGGCAGGGTCAGCGAGCGCTCGCGGCTGGGACTCTCGCATTCCATGCGAGCCCGGCAGTCGGCCGTCGCCGGACAGAGACTGCTGCTTTGGGCGACTTGCGGAAGCGATAGCGGCGTCAGGGAGCCGCCTGCTGTTCGTCCGAAGCGACAATGAGCTGCGCGCCGACCCGCGCTAGTGCTTCTGCCTCGATGCGGTAGCGGCAGCCTGGCCTGATCGCGCCGAGGGGGCGACGGATGGCTCACCGGGGAGTCAACGGGACGGTTCACGTCTGCGGCAGCGATGGCCCTACCCGATCCCGCGGATCGCGGCATGTGAGTGTGTTTCGACTGTGTGACGATGACCACATGCCGGGGTGGATTCGCTCCTAATGGGACGAGGAAGAACTCACCTTCGGTCGGGAGGTCGGCGACGACGGGTGGATCACTCGTCACGTCGAACGGCTGGCTGGTGGTTGTTGCGTGGGTGTCCGATGGTGAAGCAGCGCGCCTCCACATCAGGACGAATAGTAGAACGGTCACGATGCCGATGGTGTTGAGGATCGTGATAGACACCGTGACCAGCGGGTCGCCTGCAAAGGTAATAATCATCATCAGGAGCATCGGAGCGATGTTGCGTACCGCCGTGGTCGCCTCGGCCGCATGCCTGATTGCCACGTCTTTGACTCGAAGACTGGAAACGAGAAGGTAGCCACACCCGAGGCCGATGAATGGGCCGGCAAGGGCCGCGATGTAGCTCTCCGTGCCCCAGGTCTGCGTGAACAGATCCCAATACGCAACCAGCGTGAAGTTGAGATTAAAGAGCAGACACAGAATTGCAACTCGGACAACCCACCGTGTCAGTGGCGGCGTCAGGTCGGGCCGCCATACCCTGAAGCCGCAACCGAGAACCAGCGGCAGGAGCAAAAAGAGCAGCAGCGGCCAGGCAACATCCCAGACAGTGGTCTTGAGTTGCGCGTCGACCGCATCGATGGCGAGGGGCAACCCGAGCGGGAGGGCGATAATGGTCGCGGCAGTCAAGACCACTAACAGGTTGGTGGCTGTGCGGACATCCGCCTTGGCTAACCGGGCGAGGAGGGGAGCGAAAGGCATACCGGCAGACAGGGCTGCGACACAGAACCCGACCTTGATCTCTCCAGGAATGGACGAGGCTATCGTCAGCAAATAGCCGATGAACAGGAGCGGGACGATGACGAAATTGATCACCAACGCCCACACGGCAATCTTCCACTGGGCAGAGGCGTCTGCCAGCATCTTGCCGACCGGAAGCCTGAGCCCGAACGCGAACGTGTTGAAGATCACGAAGAGCACCCCAGACCAGCCGATCAGGACGGTCTGAGTGGACTGTGTCATACCGCTCCCCTCTCAGGAGCGGACGATCCGACAGCGGTGAGCACGAGGCCGATTGCGCGTGTCGTAATGCCCTTCTCAACCACGAGGAATCTCCGTGGCCGAACATACGACTGTCCGATGCCCACGATGACAACGCGGTGCCTCCCGTCGGGTGTGCAATCAATGGCGGTCATCGGCGCGATCAAGGACGCGAGGCCGATTAGAACCTATGCCGACGCGCACAGAGCGCTCATCATCCGAATGGGGTGAGATCGTCGCCGGGGCCGGGGTAGGTGCGAGCGGCGAGATCACCCGTTCGGCGTGATGTGCGGCCGAGGCCCGCGAGGGGGCAGTAGCCATTGGCGCTGAGCGCTCCCAGGGCACTCCGGCGTCCTGCGGGAACGTCTGAGCGCGCGCTATCGCCTTCGCCTGCCAGCGCAAGCGCTGGGCGAGCGCGGCGGACCACTGCTTCCCATGCGAAGCAGCACTTCCGCTCCTCGTCCAACTCAAGAGCGCGGCCGTCGAGGAGTTGGCGCCTGCTTCTGCCTCGTTGCGACAGCGAGCTCCGTCGCAACGGGAGTTCGCGCGCGTGTGGGTGTTAGGTCTGCAGCATTCTCAGCGTTGTCTCATCGCGCGCGGGTAAATTCGGCGCGTGATCAAGCGTGCGAGGACAACAGCAGTGCTGCTCGTCGCGATCCTCGTGGCCGGCGGCACCATCACGGCAATCGCGTCCACCGGGTCAAGCGCGGGAACGAACCCGGCTCCTGTTACGACGCCCTACCACCCGGCCTTTGACGCGGCGAACTTCGGCGGCCCGATCGACAATCCCTGGCTGCCGCTCAAGCCCGGAACCGTCCTTCGCTACAGGGGCGTCGGCGACGACGGCAAGACGCGCGAGCTCAACACGGTCAGGGTGACGCACAGGAAGAAGCGCATCATGGGAGTCGAGGCGACGGTGGTCCTGGACCAGGTCTTCTCGGAGGGCAAGCGCGAGGAGCGCACCTTCGACTGGTACGCGCAAGACAAGGAGGGGAACGTCTGGTATCTCGGCGAGGACTCGAGCAACTTCGAGCACGGGCGCTGGGTGAAGGACGACGGGTCCTGGCAGGCCGGCGTCGGCAACGGCCAGCCCGGCATCATCATGCTCGCCCACCCGCACCGCGGCGATGCCTACCGGCAGGAGTACTCGCCCGCGCACGCCGTGGACCAGGCCCAGGTGCTCGGCGGCGGCGGCGCCGTGAGGACGCCGTACCGCCTCTTCAAGCGGACGCTGCTCACGCTCGAGTACAGCACGATCGACAAGCAGTACGAGCTGAAGTGGCACGGCCGCGGCGTCGGCGTGATCAAGGAGCAGGCCGTCACGACGAGCAAGGAGCTGTCGAAGCTGGTCGCGATCAAGCGTTGACGCTCGCCGTGTGAGAGGTGCGGTAATGCCCCTCCCGTTCGATTGGACCGTCGGGCTACCGCTTTCGCCTGATGGGAGGCATCTGCGTGCTCGAGATCCCACTGCTGGGTGGACGATCCACGCGAGCGTCGTCGGGTCCCGTGCAGACGACTGCTTCGCCCGGGCGAAGCGGGAGCGCGGGCGCTCCCGCTCGTCCCGCCGGTTGCCGTCGATCAGAGCCGCAGCCCGGCGCTAGGGCGTCCGCCGGCGGACCGCGAAGGCCGCGATCAACGAGCCCGAGGAGCGTTTCATGGGCACCGGGTGCGTGACGCCCGCTAAGGCCCCGCGGTCAGCTGGCTCACCGAGAAGGTCGCGCCCGCCGGGTCTGCGAGCACCGCTTCGCGGAACGGCCCTGCGTCCTCGGGGCCGCCGACGACCGAGCCGCCGAGCTCAGTGGCGCGCGCGGCGGCTGCGTCGGCGTCAGCGATCCAGAAGTCGACCCTCCAGTGCGCCGGCTCGTCGTCACCGGCATGCGCCATCACCGCCACGACCTCACGCGACACCGGCTGCTCGGGGACCCCGCCCACGTAGCCGGGGAGGCGCCACAACAGCATCGGGCCGAACGCCTCCGTCGTCCACCCGAGCACCGCACCATAGAACGCCATGGCGCCCTCGGGGTCCGGCGTGCGCAGGAAACTCATCGCGTAGGCGCTCGGCTCGTTGACGCGCTGCGCGCCCCGATGGGCGCCGGGCGTCCACACGCCGAACACCGCGCCGGAGGGATCGGCGACGATCGCCATCCGCCCGCCGTCGAGGCTGCCGAAGGGCTCGGCCAGGAGGCTGCCGCCGGCCTTCACCGCGCTCGCGGCGACCGCGTCGGCGTCGTCGACCCACACGTACGTGGTCCACGTGGGTGGCATTCCGGCCTGCCGGGGCGAGCCGATCGCGGCCACCTGGCTCCCGCCCAGCCGGCACATGTAGTACCGCGTGTCCGTACCGGGCGGGGTGCCCTTCTCCACGTCCCAGCCGAACACGCCGGCATAGAACGTCGCCGCCGTTTCCGGGTCCTCCTGCCAGGTGTCGACCCAGCAGGGGACGCCGTGCTCGTACCCGTCGCGCTCGGTCAAGGTGGCTCCTTCGGCAAGCGTAGCCCTGCGCTCAGCGCCGCAGCGTCAAGCGACCGATGGGCGCCGCTTCCGCTCTCGACCGAGATGCGAGCATCCTGTCCTCGCTGTCCCAGGCTTTCGGAGCGGACGACCACCAGCCGCGCCGCACCGGCCTCCTCCGACGACTGCTCCGCCGGGGTGGAAGCAGGCGTTCCGATCGAGGCTCGCGACACGCTCGGAATGGACGATGCGCGAGCGTCCGAGAGGCCCACTCGAACACGCCCGCTTCGGGTAAGGCGAAACGAAAGCGCAGCCTCGCGCGCGCGTGACACCTGTCTGTCGTCCCGAGCGGGCGGTGCCGGACGTCGTCAAAGGACGCCCGTTCGGATACGAAACCAAGCAGTCGCCGCGCTCAAAGCGCGCGTGCGCTCGACCGCTTTCCTACGACGAACGGAGGACGCGACGCGCTGGCAGGGGCGGCAGCGTCTTCGCCCTACCGAGCCGTGGCTAGGCCAGCTCGGAGATAGCCTCCTGGTAAGTCGCGATCGCTTGTTCGAGCCCGTCACCGAGCGCGGCGCCGATCACGCCTAGGCCCTCGACGATCAGATCTGCTCGGGTCGACAGGCGCACGAACTCGTCGTCGACGCGGAGCTGGGCAAGCTTCTCCTGGCTTCCGCGAATCAGCACGAGTCCCTGCAGGTCGCCGCCGTGGGGCTCGAGGATCGCCGTCTCGAAGCCTTCGATCACCCCTTCCTGCTGCAGGCGTCCGTAATAGGCGAGCGCCTCGCCGAAGACCTCGAGGCCCGTGGCCTCACGCCCGCGAACCGGCGCGCCCCAACCGATGAACAAGCCAGCGTCGGCCATGCTCCTCCTCTCGATGGGCTTGCGGCAGAACCTAGTGGCTGCCTCTTGCCCGGTCAATGTGGACACGCGTGGGCCCTCAAGGTTGGCGTGCGAACGCGTCCTAGCTGGGGTGGCTCGGATGCGGGTGAGTCCGGGAGGCGGGGTCGGGGTTCCTGTCTGCCGTTGGCGGCGACCTTCCACCACCACCGCTCGGGCGATCAGCAGCCTGCCCGCACCTGCTCACTGGTGCGTAGCCAGCGCCTGACGTTCATCCTGCCTTTAGGCGGTCGGCGGCTGCGCGGCGAGCGGGATGCCGAGTGCCCCCCGCATGGCGGTCACCGCCCGTGCGAGCTCGAAGGGGCGGTCACCCGGCGCGGCCAGGATGCCTTCTACCCGCCCGCCGAGCCCGGCCCCCCGGACGATGCCCTTCTCGGTCAGCACCCACTCGCCGCGCGCCGCGAGCGCCGCATGGGCGACCTCGATTGCTGCCTTCGCTAGCAGCCCCGCGCACGAGACAACGTCGTGGTGCGCGGCAGCCGTCTCGGCGATCGCGAGCGAGAAGGCCGCGCTGGCGTGCCAGCGTCCGGGCGCGACCTGGCGCAGCGCGTCGGGAAACTCCGGTCGCGGCAGGTCCCCTGCCAGCACCTCCGCCAACGCGAGCTCTCCGGCCAGCACGTAGGTGGCCATGCCAGCCAGGTAGCCCTCCACCCGCTCGACGTCGTAGCTGCCGGCCTCCGCCTCGTCGATCCAGTGTTGGACGACGTCGAGGTCGCGGTAGAGGAGATCGACCCGCTGACCCTCGACCGTCAGCTGGCCCCCGCCGTTTACGAGCCGTCCCCAGTCCCCCGGCTCGACCACGGTGCTCTCGAAACCGAGCGCCCGCACGTCCTCGGCGCGGATCGCGTCGCGGTAGTAGAGCCCGAACCCCCATTCACTGTCCGGCTGCATAAGGCCGCGCGAGTCGCCGAGAGTCACTGCCACGACTCCTGGGATCTCGATCAGCCGTTTTGCGAGCTCGCGCACGGGAACCATTCAAGCGCTCGCGAGCGCTACCGGCCGGCAGGCCGCCCTGACGTGAGGACATCGATTCGTGTGCCGCGCGTTCCCCTTGAAGCCCGCAAGTGATTGAAGCGTGGCGAAGCCGGCGGCGCAATTCGTGATGCCCGACCGCGCCCCTCCCTCTCAAAGAAACGGAGCACGGCGGACCCTGAGCGGGGTCGGCGGAGCGATGCGACAATCACCGCGGGATGACGTCCGCAGCACCCACGCGCGTGCTGGTCGTGGCTCACCGGACCGCGCCGACGCCGAGGCTGCTCGATGAGATCCGCGCCCGTTCCGGCCGGTCCCCCTGCCACTTCACCCTCCTAGTGCCGCGCCCCTACTGGGATCCTGAGACCGAACAGGCAGCGGCCACGCTCGAACTCGCCATCCCGCTTCTCGACGAGGCCGCGGGCGTCACGTCGAAGGAATCGCCGGCGACAGTGATCCCTTCGGCGCCGTGAAGCATGCGCTCGAGGGAGGCGGGTTCGACGAGATCATCATCTCCACACTGCCGGCGCGCGTCTCGCACTGGCTCCGCCGCGACCTCCCCCATCGGGTCGAGGCGCTCGGCTTGCAGGTCACGGTGGTTACCGCCAAGCAGTCCGAGCGCACCCTCTCTGACGCCAGCTGAGCCGACGCCAGTCCGGGAGCAACGCGGCGGACGCGCCGGTCGTGATTCAGGCATCACATTCCCCGCTGGCTCGATGCCCTCGACGAGGGCCCGAGGGACGGCGTTCACGTGGCGCGCCTCGGCGATCGGCTTGCCCGTGGCCGAAGCCGGCCGGACGCCGACCTAGTGCAGGTCCCGCGGCCGCACGTAGGCGACGAGCTCGCCGCCGCCCCGCCCGAGCGCGGTCCAGCGGTCTGCCGGCACGTCAATCGTGGCGAGCGCGGCGGTCGGGTACTTCTCTCGCATCCGCGCGAGCTCGGTTCCCTCGGAGGCCAGCGCCAGCGCGAGCCCCCCGAGGCCCGGATTGTGCCCGATGACCAGGACCGTGCTGACCTCCCGGGGGAGGACGCGAAGAAGGGCCAGCAGCCCCGCCTCGCTCGCGCCGTACAGCCCTTCCTCGAAGACCACCTCGACCTCATCCCCGAGGGCGCCCTCGACACGCTCGAGTGTCTCCCGGGCCCGCTGCGCAGGTGAGCACAGGACGAGTTCGGGCCGAACCCTCTCCGCCCGGAGATGATCGGCAATCGCGCTCGCGGCCCGCCTCCCTCGCCCCGCGAGCGGCCGGTCGCGGTGGGCGAGCGACCGGTCCTTCCAGCTCGACTTGGCATGACGCAGCAAATACACGCGCTTCATCGCACCCACCCACAGCCGACGGAGCATGCCAAGCGCGATCACCGCGTAGGACGACTGGCCGGCGACCGACGCACGGCGCGCTGCTTCGCCGTCGCCCTCCCTGCGTCCTACCGGCGCCCCGTCCTACGCCTTCTCGCGCGCTCCGGCGCGACGCAGCGCACCCGCCGCAGGGGTGTAGATGCTCTCGTGCCCGTCGTCCCAGCGAATGCGATAGCGAGGGGAAGGTGCGTCCCGCACCACCTCCTCGATGACGCCCATCCGAGGCCTCCGCTCGGTCGACTCCGACTCGACCTCGACGCGATGCCCAACCTTCAACTCCATCGCTTCACCTCCGAATCGCCTCATACAAGGTGATACCACCAACCGACGCGTACCGCACACCCGCCGAGACAACGGCCATCTCCAGGCAGCTCGGGCGCCTTCCTGGAGGAAGGGCGCCCACGGCGCCGGCCCGCGAACGAAGCCGGCCTCGGATGTTCGCCGCGGACATCGCTCGTTCGGTCTCCACTCCAGGACGGCTAGCGAGAGTCCGCGCTCCGAGGGGAGGCCCCGATCCCCGCGGTGGTACTGTGCTTTAAGACCGCTCGTTCGTTAGGTCTCACTCTCTCTCTTCCTCTCGCGCGACCCCCACTAGAGGGACCAGGAAGGTTTGAGGACCATGACGAGCAATGAGCGACACCGTGCCTCCGAAGGGGCAGCGCGACGGCGAGGTGGACTGCACCGCGCCGATGGCGACCGCCGGGTTGGACAGGCCGTCAACGCCCGGCACGAGCTGGCTTCGCGCGGAGTTGGCCGGGCCTGGTTAAACGGCCGCGAGCTCGGCGGTACAGATCCCCGCTACTTGCACCTCGAGGCTTCGCACGATTAAGCCAGCCGCCTACGCCGCGAGGGGAACGGCGACGAGCGCCGGACCGCGAACGACCGAAGCGATCGGGCGAGGCGCGTGATGAACCAGGCGTGGGGGGACCAGCAGCGACCAAGGAAGCGAGCACCGTGAGCGAAGTCCCCAAGGGCCCGCCGACATCGTTCGTGATCGTCGAGCTAGCGACGCCGCCGCGCCAGGCGTTTCGTTTCGCGGAGCAGGCGGACGCCCTGCGGCTTGCCGAGCGGCTGCGCCGAGCGGACCCGGACGCCGCCGTCCGGACGCAAACGCCCGAGGAGGCGCGCGCTGTACTGGTCGACCTGGCGTTCGTCCCGGAGGACGCCATTGGCCCGCTGATCATCATGGCGTCACGGCATCTCGACCGCGAGACCGTGCAGGGCCACTTCCGAGCTGTGGGCGGCGCATGACGCTGAGCAAGGCCACGCGCGATCGGCCGGCATCAGGGCGCCCCGCGCGTCCGTGGGCGATCGGAAGCGGCGCCGACGCGTCACCAGCCTGCCAGCCGAGACCGACGAAGGGACCGCCATGACGAACATCATCTGCGTTCTCTACGACGACCCCGTCAGCGGCTATCCGCCGCCCTATGCGCGCGACTCCGTGCCCACGATCGAGCAGTACCACGGCGGTCAGCACACACCCTCTCCCGCGCACATCGACTTCACGCCGGGTGAGCTGCTGGGCTGCGTGTCGGGCGAGCTCGGGTTGCGCGAGTTCGTCGAGCGACGCGGGCACAAGCTGATCGTCACCTCCGACAAGGAGGGACCCGACTCGGTGCTGGATCGCGAGCTTCCTGAGGCCGAGATCGTGATCTCGCAGCCCTTCTGGCCCGCCTACCTGACCGCTGACCGGATCGCGAAGGCGCCCAAGCTCAAGCTGGCGGTCACGGCGGGGATCGGCTCCGACCACGTCGACATCGACGCGGCCATCGAAAACGGCATCACCGTGGCCGAGGTGACCTTCTCGAACAGCATCAGCGTCTCCGAGCACGTGGTGATGATGATCCTCGCGCTCGTGCGCAACTACATCCCGTCGTACCAGTGGGTGATCGACGGGGGCTGGAACATCGCCGACTGCGTGTCGCGGTCCTATGACCTGGAGGGCATGGAGGTCGGCACCGTGGGCGCAGGACGGATCGGCTCCGCGGTGCTGCGGCGGCTCAAGCCCTTCGAGGTGGGGCTGCACTACACCGATCGTCACCGCCTCCCCGAGCAGGTGGAGCGAGAGCTCGGCCTCACCTACCACGAGAGCACCCAGGCCATGGTGCCCGACTGCGACGTGGTCACGATCAACGCGCCGCTGCACCCGGAGACGGAGGGGCTCTTCGACGACGAGCTCCTCGGCACGATGCGCCGCGGCACATACCTCATCAACACCGCGCGCGGCAAGATCTGCGACCGCGATGCGATCGTGCGGGCGCTCCAGTCGGGCCAACTCGCCGGCTACGCCGGCGATGTCTGGTACCCCCAGCCCGCGCCGAAGGATCATCCCTGGCGGACCATGCCCCACCACGGCATGACGCCACACACCTCCGGCACCAGCCTGTCGGCCCAGGCCCGCTACGCCGCCGGCACCCGCGAGATCCTCGAGTGCTGGTTCGACGACCGCCCGATCCGGGACGAGTACCTGATCGTCGACGGCGGCAAGCTCGCCGGCACCGGCGCCCACTCCTACAGCGCAAAGGCGTGACCCGGCGGCCGAGCGGCGGCGACGGCCGCGCGGCTGATGTGACCCGCAGCGAACGTGCCTGCAACGCGGATGACGTCGAGGCCGCCGCCTGGCGAAGGCAGTGCTCGGCCACGGCGGCGGGTGAATGATGAAATGAGCTCGTCAGCCACGGACCACGCTCCGATCGCAGCTTGGCCGTGTACGCACGACCTCCTCCTGATCCTGAGCGTCGAGTTCGCCCATCGCGCGCATAGCAGTGGTCATGCGCTCGCGCTGGCGGCCTGAGCCTCTGCCTGCTCCGCATATCCGGCCATGGTCATCAGCTCGCCGTGGTCCAGCCCTGGACGCCGAGCAGCTGATGGTGCCCCCGGGCTCGAAGGCCTCCAGCAGCCGCTCCCCGACCTCAGCGCGCCGAGTCGCGTGCGCGATCGCCGCGGCGCGGGAGTCCTCGCGAGTAGCGGCCGCCGCGCTGCCCACGAGCTCGCCGCTGAAAGGTCGTTCAGCGGCGGCTGCATCAACGGGGACGTGGAGCGCCTGCCCGCCGATACGGACCGCCGTCTCGAGGAACTCGAGCGCGCCGGCATCGACGGCTTCGACCGTTCGCTAATCCCGCGCGTCGAGAGGCCCAAGCTCTGCTTGGGACGGCCCGGACCAGCGCCTAAGACGCGCCGGGCTCGAGCGTCGTTCGATCGCCGCTGGCCCGGACCTCAACCTTTCGAGGTTTCGCCGCCTCGGAGACAGCGAGGGTGAGCGTCAGCACGCCACCCTCGTAGCTCGCCCCGATGCTGTCGGTGTCAATAGTGGCGCCAAGCGAGAGCTGTCGGCTGAAAATGCCCTGGGGTCGCTCGCTAACGAGCAGCTCATCGCCCTCCCTAAACTCGAAGTGCCGCTCCGCCCTCACCGTCAAAGCGTTTCTCTCAACCGTCACGTCGATCGAGCTGGGATCGGCGCCCGGCAGGTCGAGGTGGACGATGAACTCGTCACCACGGCGATAGGCGTCCATCGGGCAGCTGCGCGGGCTTCTCCCTCCGGAGACGATCTGCTGGGTCAGCTGGTCAAGCTCTCGAAAGGGATCAAAATAGAGCGTCATCTCTGCCTCTCTCGCTCCGGGGTCTTCGGCTGTGACCTACGGGGAAGATACCCCGCTTCGGCGGCCCTAAGGCGCGATGTCGCTCGAGACGATGGACGGACGGAGGGGTGAGAGCAGTGGTCTTAAAGCCGGAGACCGTGTCAAGGCCAGTCCGAGGCGCCGTCGAGTCCGAGTCGACCGAGCCCCCAGCACACGGGGCTATCGAAGAGGGCGTGCGTGAGGAGCCCGCGCATGCGAGAGTACTGCTGTTCGACCGAGCCCCCAGCACACGGGGCTATCGAAGAGGTCGTGCGTGAGGGGCCCGCGCATGCGGGAGTACTGCTGTACACCGACGGGCTGACCGAAGCGCGGCACGACGGCAAGCAGTTCGGATTGGACGGCTGAGGGCAGCGCTCGGTGGCCTTCACATCCCCACACCGACCGAGGCGATCGCCATCCTGCGCGCGCGTTGCCGATTTCGCCTACGGCACCCTGACCGACGACCTCTGCCTGCTCGCCGCCCGCATCAAACTAGAGGCTTGATGTGGGTTCATCGTCCGTCATAGGCGGCGAGGGCGCGGGGTGGGCGCCCCGATATCGATGTTGAGGTAGAGATGCCGAGCGTGAGTACGAGGAGGCGCTGGGCGATGCGCGGGACCAGGCCGGGGAGGGTCTGGCGAGGTGGTCAGCGGGGCATCTGTTGCTTGAGGTTGCAGAAGCCCGACGCGATGTCCAGCCGGATCCCGGCATTGTGAACCTCCACGGGCGGGCCGGCGCCGAGGCTGTGGCGGTCGGGTGTGACGAGCTCGATGTCGAGCAGCCGCATCGAGCTTGCGTAGTGGCGGGCCAGAAGCGGGCTGGTACCTGGTCGGAGTGGGGGCGGCTGAGGAGGTGCTGGCGGTGCACGAGCGTGGCGGAACTGCCGTGTCGCGGAGCGCGGGTTCTCGGCTGAGAAGCGGCGACCACCAGCACGGCGACGTCCGGCGGGGCCCGCGGCGGGCGGGGGCGGGCGAAGCCTGAGCTGCAGGAGGTGGGAGCATGGACGGGGGACGTTTGCGTGACCACTCTTTCAGCGTCTGCCGTTGTGGGGTTCGGCTGTGCCGTGCTGTCGGCGCTCGGGACGAACCTCGCCTTCCTGTACAAGCACCGCGGTGCCGTCGCGGCGCCCGACGTGGACATGCGCCACCCACTGCGCAGCGCGATCGACCTGTTCCGCTCGAAGTGGTGGACGATCGGCTGGCTCGTGGCGGTCGTCGCCTTCCTCGCCCACGTCGCCGCGCTCACGCTGCTGCCGCTATCGCTCGCCCAGGCGGTGCTGTCGGGCGGGTTCGTCCTCCTCGCCGTGCTCGCGGAGCGCTTCTTCGGGTTCCAGCTCGGCCGCCGGCAGTGGGTCGGGATCGTCTTGGTGGCGGTTTCACTCGCGCTCCTGGGGCTAACCGGCCAGAACTCCGGAGGCGACCACTCCGACTATTCCGCTAGCGCCATGATCATCTTCGAGGGCGTTGCCATCGCGTTGGGGATGCTGCTGATCTTCTCGGGTCGCATGGAACGGGTCAGGGCCCAGTACGGGGTGCTGCTCGGCGCAGCTGCCGGCCTCGGCTTCGGGATCTCGGACGTGGCGATCAAGGCCCTGAGCGGCGATCTCGAGAGCGGGATCGGCGCGCTTGTCAGCCCCTGGACCGTCCTCGTCGTGACGGCGGCGGTCGCCTCCTTCTTCGCATCCGCCCGGAGCCTGCAGATCGGCGACGGCGTGGCCGTGATCGCGGTGACCTCCGTCGCCGCGAACATGTCCACGATCCTGGCGGGCGTCGTCGTCTTTGGGGACCCGCTGGGTGACGATTTCCTCGTCGTCGCAGCGCGACTAGCCGCGTTCCTGCTTGTGCTCGTGGCCGCCGCGTTGATGCCTGCCCCGGTTCGCGCGGGGCACGCGTTGGAGGAACCGATCGCCGAGCGGCGAGGCCCCTCTCTCACTCCCGCCTGAGGTCTGCGCTCGCGCGCTGGACGGCCGCCGTCTCGCCGCCGATCCGACTGCAAACCAGGTCGGCGATGTCGGCGGCATGCCGTGGCGCAAGCCCGCTGAAGACCCCCTTGCCCGCGGGCGTCGAGAGGGCCAGGCGCGCTCCAAGCCGTCTCCCCTTGAGCCCCACCGAGGAGATCTCCTCGTACGGAAAGTAGAGCGTCCGCCGCACCGAGATGAAGAGAAGCCGCCGATCCGTTGCCACGAGCACGCCGTCGTGGCCCGCGCTGATCCCCGGCGCCATGTCGATCACGTCCTCGTCCTCGTATACCAGGTCGCTCAGTCTGTGCAGCAGCGCGCGGGTCTCCTCCACCGCGCGTCGGCTGGCGCGCGCTTCCCTGAGGCTTCGCTCCGCCGGTTCGGCCTCGGCTCGAGCCGCCCCGCGGACCACGTCCACGTTGCCCGCGGCGAGCTCGATCTGCTCGGCCAGCCGCCGGACCCTTCGCTCGTCCCAGCGGGGAAAGGCGACCTCCCGGCGCCACGTCGGCGCCTCGATCACCAGGACCACCCCGCGCCGGGAGAGCCGCCCCGCCTCCGGTCGAACCTCGGCCCACGCCCTCACCTCCGGCGTCAGGTCGTGGTTCCCGTCCGCCGTGCTCACCCGGTCGGCGTAGAGGACCACTCGGTGACCGTAGGACGCAAGCGGCTCGGCCGTCTCCGCCGCCCGCAATTGCCGCTCGGCCAGCTCGATCGCACGATCGTGCGCCTTCTCGGCCTGCCTCAGCGCCCGCTGGGCGGCGGCGATCTCGTCGTGCTCCTCACGCAGCAGTTCCCGCAGCGGCCGAGCGGCGACCTCGATGGCCTCCCGCTTGCGCTCCGAAGCGGTCATGGCCCCACGCTAGACGACGCCGACAGTCGACGCAAAATGCGTCGAGCGATGGTCGACCGCGGACATACTCGGCCGGCGAGGCCGGTGCGGCCTGTACCGCCGACCGAACCTCCCCGCGGTGCATCGATGGGCGGGCGGACCGCAGGAAGGTGCGGTCGCGAGGATGATCACCTTCCGCCACATGGACCTCCGGGCAGGTGGGCGGACGAGTAGTCTTGGTGACGAGGCCAGTGCGGTCTGTACCGCTCGTTGGGTCTTGCTTCCTCCTCCCGTCGCGCGGCTCCTGAGAAGGAGGCAGCGGGAGGTTCGACTATGGCGAGTAGCGGCAATCCAAGCGGGGGCCCGGTTCGTCGCGTCGCGATCCTTGGGCGTGTCGTTCAGTTGGGTCGAGGAAGGCGGGCACCGGATCTGCGTGCCCAGGCCCATGTTGCGGCGCACGAGCGGCGCATCAAGGCTTTGGAGGAGCGAATCGACCAGCTTGAGGCGCTCCTAGAGGGCCTCCAGGACGCGGTCCATCGCGAGTCCGTCCGTGAAGAGGGGCGGATCGGGGCGCTGGAGAAGCGGGCCGGCCGTCGGAGATCTCCCGCGCCCTGAATCGAGACGCTCGCGAGCGCGGCCTCTGAGTGCGGCTTGCATCGGTCGCCCCTCGTTTCTCGTCGCTGCTCCGCTGTCGTGGCTCGTTGACTGCCGACATTCCGGGGAACGCTTGCAATGCCGCTCAGAACAGACGAGAAGGCCCGCGTTAGCGGGCCTTCTCTGCTACAGCGAACGGTCTCGAGGCTGTTACGCCTGGACGAGCTCGCTCGTCTTGTGCACGACGACCTCGCCGCTTGTGATCTTCGGCGGGTTCGGGAGCGCCGACTCCAGCTTCTGCTCGCGCACCCAGTTGGATGCGACGCGGGTCGACTCGTCGGCGTGCGCCGAGGTGTCGAAGAAGCTGATGGAGCTCACGACGCCGTCGCCGGCCTCGATGAGCGAATAGCCACTGAAGCCCGGTAGCTCGCTCAGGCTCGGCAGGAGGGTCTCATCGAGCCTTCTTGGCGAGCTCGCTGGTGCGGGCCTGATCGATGGCCTCGTAGCGTCGAATGGTGGCAAACATGGTGGGTCCAACTCTCTTCTCTGGGTCGGGGAACTCAGTTGAGTCCTCCTGATGCGCCGGGGCCCGAGGTGACTGTCGAAGGGAGCTTTGGCTGCTCGACGACGTCGGCGGTGGGTCGATACGCAGGGCGTACCGTAGCAGCTTTCTAGACAACGGTGGATTACGTAGGTAAGTTCTCCTACGTTGTCTATACAGGAGATCAGCGATGTCCCCTTTCTCAGTCACCGTGCAGCACGTTCCGGATCGCGAGCTCGGCCCTCTTCTGAGCCGCCTCGCGGAGGCGGGCTTCGACAATCCGATCATCGATCACGTTGGTGCCGATGGGGCCTCGGACAAGTCGGCCGCCCCCGCTCGCGGCGGGCCTCTGGACCTCCCGCAGGATTGGCGCGTCGTCCAGGGCCGGGAGGGCGAGTCATATCGGTGGCCGAGTGGGCGCGATCGCTACGAGCCCTACCGCGTGTTCATGGGCACAACGCGCGCCGAAGGCGCCGTCCAGATCGGACTCGGTGAGACCATCCGCAAGAACAAGTGGGGCCGCGACCGGAAGTACGTCGTGGCTTTCCTGAGCGCCGGATCCCCGCAGCAGCCGCTGGTCGAGTTCGTCGCAGCGGACGACTATGAGCAGACCCGCGAGCTCGTCGCGGTCATCCGTGGCAGCGACGGAGCGCGGCGCATGTATGGCGTCGGCGACGCGCTTCCGGCCGTCTATACCGAGCGCTTTCGAACCCAGCTCTACAACGAGCGGGTCGTCCACCCGGGCGCTTGGAACAAGCTCGTCGTGGTCGCTCGCGAGGACGACGACGAGGCGATCCTCAACCACGCGCTCATCCAGAGGCGGCGGCGCTACCGGACGTAGGTTGCACTGCCCCGCGTGCGTTCGGGGCGGCAGACTCGTGGCTTCGTCGACGGATGGAGCAGTCAGGTCGTGCCCGACCGCCGAGGTCGGAGCATCGAGCCCCCGGCAGAGCCGATGCCAGCGTGGAGCCGCGACATCGAACCGCCATGGCTGCTGCTCGAGCGCAGGAGCAGGAGCGAGAGGGCGTCCGCGAGCGGCACCCTCGGGAGCTCGGCCGCAAGCGACCACGCGAGCAGGAAGTTCCGCCTGTCAAGAGCGCGTCGGATGGCTGTACGCGCTCCCCTGCGAGGTCACGAACATGATCGCATGCCGCCCCTCCGACGGAGCTTGCTTGGGAGCTTCGGAAGTACCATCGCGGCGTGAAGCGAGGCTCGCTTCTCTTGGCGGCGCTGATCTGCCTCTTCCTCGTGGGCGGCTGCGGAGATGACGACATCGGAGGGGACCAAGGTGAGGCCCAACCGGCGGGCCAGGAAGCGCCGGCGTCGGGCGGCTGCGAGGACGTACCGAGAGCGCTCGTTGAGGCAATAGTGACCGGGCTCACGGTTCAGGGAGACGGACGCGAAGCGCCCGAGACCCGTTCGGCGGGGGCGCGGGAACGGCCGTCGCCGCCCGCTCGCGCCCGCCACGGCAAGGTGAAATCGCCACGAGATAAAGAACGGGCAGGCGGGCATTTCGTCCCCCCCAACGACCGGCGCTGTAGACGAACCGGTCAAGCGCGTCCGCTCGGGCCATGTGCTGCCAGCGTGCAAGGCCCACCCCTTTTTCGAAGGGTGAAGAGCTACCGCCGCCGCCATCAACCGCGGACCGGCGATTCGTGCCCACCCGGAACTATTTCGCCCGCGGCCGGTCCAATAGATAGGGAAGTCGACCACTCCGGAGAGGGAGACGTGATGGCTGAGCAGCACGAAGGTGGCTCGAGCACCGAGGTGGCTCGGGGTGAAGGAAATCGGTCGGAGTCCGGCGCGTTGCAGAGCGAGCGCGGCAACACGGCGATCGCCGACGTCGTGGTCACCAAGGTGGCGAGCATCGCCGCGCGTGAGGTGCGGGGCGTCTACAGCCTCGGCGGCGGTGTTGAGCGGGCGGTGGGGACGGTCACTCAGCGCGTAGGGCTCACCGATGAGCGCACTCAGGGCGTGGCGGTCGAGGTGGGGGAACGAGAGGCCGCGGTCGACCTGACCGTGATCGTTGAGTTCGGCGAGTCCATCCCGCAGGTATCGCAGGCAGTCCGCGACAACGTGATCAAGCGGATCGAGGGCATCACCGGGCTCTCGGTGACCGAGGTCAACGTCTCGGTCAACGATCTGTACTTCCCCGGCGACGACGAGCCCGAGACGCCGGCGCGAGTGGAGTAGCGCGACGATGCCGCCAACGCCCGTCGCGCCGCTGGAAGGGGCGGGCGAGTCGCCTCGGGTGCCGCTGGCGCGCCTTGCCCTGGACGCGGCCTTGGCGGTGCCCGGTGTGCTGGGTGGCGAGGTGGACGCCGCCGGGGTCCGCGCGACCACGGACCCGGAGGCAGGACTCTTGCGTGGTGTGTCGGTCATTTCGGAGGGAGACGGCCGTTACGCGGTGGGCCTGCGTCTGGTGGCCCGGGTGGTGCCGCTCCCCGAGCTGGGCGATGAGGTGAGACGACGTGTTCAACGCCGGGCCCGTCGCGACGGCCTCGACGATTGCCTCGGCACGGTCAGCGTCGAGATCGCTCGGGTGCTGACCCCGGAGGAGGACCACCGGTGATCCTTATCGCCCGCGCGGTTGTCCGCCTGGTGACCTTTCTGCTGCTCGCCGCGCTTGCGCTGGCGGGCCTGGTGCTCGCCATCTTCTGCATCGGCACGGGCACCACCGGGCCGAGCCTGGGCGGCCTCGCCGACCTGCTCCAGCTCAGCTCCCTGCGCGACACCGTCGGGGATTGGCTCGACCGGCTGGAGGAGCCGGGAGCGGTGGAAGTGGTCTCCGCCCTGAGCGGCCTTGCCGCGATCCTCGTCGGCCTCCTGCTGCTGGCCGGCCTCCTCGTGCCGCGGCGGGAGCGGCTGGTCACCCTCACAACGGGCGATCACGGCACGGTCGCCGCGCGGCGGCGACCGCTCGCACAGGCGGCCACCACGCTGGTGGAGGAGGTACGCGGGGTGACCGAGGCACGCGTGCGGGTCAGGCCGCATCGCCGCTCCGGCGGACGCCTGGCCGTGCGGGCGTCCCGTACGCGTCCCGCCGATCCGGGGAGCGTGCGCGACGCGGTACGCGAAAAGCTCCATGCCCTAACCGATCCCTTCAAGCTCAAGGCGCGCGTGGAAGTGCCGCGGCGCGGCGCCAGGGTGGAGTAGATGCTGCGTCAACGGATACGCGAGCGCACGTCCCCGGCGATGTGGCTGGGCCGTCTGGTGACGTTGGTGTTCGCCCTCGCGCTCGTGTGGTACGGCCTGATGACGTTTCTGCTGGCGGTCAAGGTCTCCCCCTCGACGGTGGCCTCGATCAGCGGCTACCGCACGGCGTTCGACTGGCTGAGCGGCCTCACGCCGGCCGACGTCGACGGCGGCACGACCCGCGCCATCGTCGCCGGCGCGGGGGTGGCCGCGTTCTTGGGGTTTGGATACCTCGCCCTGAAACAGCTGCCGCGCCCATATCTCGCGCGCCGCGATCTCCGGCTGACGACCGACCTCCACGGCGAGGTGGTGGTCGAGCCGCGTGCCATCGAGCGCCTCGCCGAGGCCGCGGCCGTCCGGCACCCGTCGGTGTCGGGCGCCAGTGGGCGCTACTCGCTCGACGACCTCACCGTGAACCTGACAGTCCACCGGGCCCGTGATCTCGCCGCCAGCCTGGATGATGCGCAGCGGCGGGTGGCCGAAGCGCTGGATCAACACGAACTGCCCTCGATGCCCGTAAACGTCACGCTAACCGGCTATGACCGCCGGAGCAGAAGGGACCTGCAGTGATGAACCTCAAGCAGTTTCTCGGCCTGCTCGGCTTTCTCTTCGTCGCGGCCTGGATCGCCTTCAACTTCGGCTACGCGGTCCTTTGCCTCGTGGGCGCCGGCCTCTTCTATGCCGTCGGCGCCCTCCTTCAGGGAGAGCTCGACCTGGGCGAGGTCCAATCGCGCATTCAGCGCGCCCAGGGCACGCCGCGCTGAGCGAAAGCAACCTACGACCGCCGGCCCGCGCGTGTTTGAGCAGGTCGATGATCGGTTCCTGCTCGATGCCGCCCGGGACGGTGACCTGGATGCCTTCGCGATGCTGGTCCGCCGCCACCAAGTGGCGGTCTACCGCGTGGCGCTGCGCATGCTCGCCTCCGAGGCGGACGCGCAGGACGCCACCCAGGAGACATTCGTGCGCGCCTGGCGCGGCCTGCGCAGGTTTCGCGGAAACAGCGCCGTGAGCACCTGGCTCTACCGGATCGTGACGCGCCGCTGTCTCGATCTGATCGCCATGCGTAGACCGGCCGCGGACCTCGAACAAACCGATCTTCCTGCCCACGACGACCCCGCGAAGACCGCCGAGGAGCGCGAGCGGCTGCGGGCGGTGACGCGCGCCATCGCCGCCCTGCCGGGCGACCAACGCGCGGCCTTGGTGCTGCGCGAGTTCGAGGGCCTCTCCTACGACCAGATCGCCGAGGTTATGCATACCAGCGTGCCGGCCGTGAAGGGCCGCATCCATCGGGCGCGCCTGGCTGTCCTGACGGGGACTACGGCATGGCGGTGACAGCGCACGCTGATCACCTTCCCTGCGGCGTCGCGCTCGAAGCGCTGGTGAACCAGATCGTCGAGCACCAGCCACCGGCCGAGCCGGCGCACCAGACCCGCTGCCCCTACTGCCAGGAGGCGCTGCGCAAGCTTGGGCACGGCTGGGACGACCTCCAAGAACTGACTCGCGTCCCCGTGTCGATACCACCGACACTCACCGCCCGGATCATGGCTCGCGTGCGCGCGCTCGCCGCCCAGGTCGCCACGCACATCGTTGTCGGACACCCGCGCGGCAGCACACGCATAAGCCATGGCGTGATTGCTCGAATCATCGGACGTCAGGCGGCGGCGGTGCCCGGCGTCCTCTTCGCCTCCGCCCGGCCCGTCGTGCGCGACCCCTCCGAGCCCCGCCGACTCGGCGTGGTCATCCGGCTCGTCATCTCCTACGGCCCGCGGATCGAGCCACTCGCGCGCACGCTGCGGCAGCGCCTTCGACGACGCGTGCCGCGCCTGACGGGCGCCGAGCTCGACCGCATCGACGTCATCGTCGACGACATCGGCGAGCCTCCGGCGCGGTAGTGCGCTTCGAGAGGGATGTTCGCGGGCCTCACCAACGCCGAGATCTCCGAAGCGCTCGTCCTCTCAGAAGCCGCGGTCAAGACCCACGTCTCCCGCCTGCTCGGCAAGCTCGGCCTCCGCGAACGCGTCCAGGCCGTCATCTACGCCTACGAGACCGGCCTCATCGCTCCCCGCAAAGACTGACGATTTAGCAGGGCTATGCGGATGGGCCGAGTAGGGGTCGAGGCTACGACCTACAGACCCTGAGACCACACGATCCCGCCTCAGGCGCAGGCCTCAGGGAACTGGGGCTAATGGCAACCCATAGCCCTTGGGTTTTGCACCGCGTACTCGCGGCACCTCACGCCGGCGCGGTGACGCAGCGGGGTTGGTTTTCCAGCTCCCCGCACATCCAGGAGCCCTGCCGAGCGACTCGTCGTCGGCGTGCCGCTTGCGCCGAAGAGCAGGCACGTGACAGCGCTGGCGGAGACGCTCGCCGCTCGTCCTAGGCAGTCGTCTTGCCGACGCCGCACGAGACGCTCGCTTCCTGGCGCGAAGCAGTAGCCGCGGCCCCTGGTAGCTCTCCGGGTGGGCGCCCGCGGTTCTGGGCCGTCGCTCTCCGCCGTCGTTACGGCGCCGAGTCGTGCCGAGCGTCAGTCGGAGTCCCGCTCAGCTGGATGAGCCTGTCCAAGCGGGCGAAGGCATTGGGGACCTCGCGCTCGTCTCTTCGCGGAGCTCGGCGGTCCGATAGAAAACGCGGCGGTCGACCGTTCCGCCGGCAACCCGGATGGACAGGTGCCGCGCCTCACTGCGCGCTAGTAGGGCGACGATCTGCAGCAGCACGTCAGCGAGCACCCACGCCGCGGGGCCCGAGAGCGCTGCCGCGAACTCGTCGCCGCGCCCGGCGAGCAGGAACGCGAGCATCGCCGCGGTGACCAGCGAGCCCACAACCGTGATCGGCATCTGTCGGCGGCGACCGAAGTCGCGCAGGGCGACGGTCAGTTCGGCCAGCCAACTCGCAGCGCGCGGTCGCGAGGCCAGGCCGATCGGTTCGCTACCCGCGAGCGGCATCGCCGCCTCCGATCGGCCCGTCACCGCCCGACAGCACAGAGATCGCACGTCGTGCTTCTCCGTGCGATCGGGAGCTCCGCGAGGATGCCGCCAATCCTGGTGTTGGCAATGGGGCTAGCCCTCGGCCTCGGCCGGCTGTCCGGCGAGGATGGCCAGCAGGTCGCCGATCTTCTGCTCGCGGGCGAGCGGGTCGGGGAGGGGAAGGTGGGACTGGATCGTGTAGCGGTTGCGGCGGCCGTTGCGCCTGCGCGAGATGTAGCCGGCGGCGGCGAGCTCGACGACGATCCGGTGCGCGGCGCGTTCGGTGATCCTGACCGCGTCGCCGATCTCGCGCAGGCGGATGCCGGGGTCTTGCGCGATGCAGAGCAGCACCTGGGCATGGTTGGTGAGAAACGACCAGCTGGGCGTTCCGTCCTGACGCATGCACAGTAGCTTAGCGTTTCTAGACTCAATTGTCATGTATACTTGCCTGTGACACCGACCGAAGGCGGCCTGATGCCCCACTTCAAATGCGTAGCCTGCAAGACCCGTCTGTGCAGCACGGCCACCCCGGCCGAACTGGTCGGTGATCTGTGCCCCGGCTGCGGCTCGCTGCTCGAACCGGTCGGCGAGCTCGCTGAGATCGTCGGCTTCCGAGCCATCAAGCGGCGCGACAGCGCGGCCGAGGACAACCCGCCGGGCGCACATGAGCGGATCGCCGGTCAGGTCGACGACTTCTTCGCCCGCCGCGAGGCGATTCTCGCCCAGGCGCGGCTTGACGCCGGGCGCTGGGTCGATGCCGGCGGCAGCTTCAGCCCCGAGGCGGTGGCCGAGGCAATGGCCCTGCCCACACCAGAGGAGTACCCGTGAACGCCACCGCCGCGCGGCCGGCGCAGCGCTACCGCTGCCGCTGCGAGCACGTGTTTCAGGTCTTCGGCCTAGGGCGGCACCGGCGCTTCTACGAACTCGACGACCAGGCCTGGAGGCGCCCCGTGATCGCGAGGGCCTGTCCCTCCTGTCAGCGCCGCCTGCCCACAACTCGTGGGCTGCTGTCGCTGGAGACGCGGCCATGAAGATCCTCGAGCGCCTGCGCAACCGCTCGTTGCACGGAGAGGCCGACGCTCCCGACTTAGGGAAAGCGAGCTCGGCAGACGAGCAGCGGCTCCCGATCGCCCGCTACGACCAGCTCGATGGCAAGCAGGTCGTCCCGCAGCTTTCTCAGCTCTCGCAGGTCGAGCTGGCCGCCGTCGAGGCCCACGAGCGCTCGCACCGAGAGCGCCCGGTCGTGCTCAACCGGCTGCGCTGGCTGAGGGGCAACGAGCCGCTGCCGGGATACGACGCACTCGACTCAGACGAGATCGTCCGAGCGCTGGCCGGCGCGGACGCAGCAACCGTCAAAGCCGTGCGCTCATACGAACGCCACCACCGCGACCGCCGCGACGTGCGAGCAGAAGTCGCACGCGTCATGCCCACGGCACAGGCAAGTGCCGGACAGGATCGCGCCCGCGAACAGAAGGCCGCGCTCGTCAAAGCAGGCATCCGGTCCGATCCGCCCGCCACACGAACGGACGTCGACCACCCGCCGGCGATGAAGAACAAGATCCATCGCAGCCGCTTCGACCGCGTGGACGCACAGCGCGACGAGCGCAACGAGCGAGAGCGGCTGCGTGACGAAGCGCGCTACCGTCGCGAGCGCCTCGAGCTCTATCGGGCACGGCTCTACGGCGGGCGCGCGGCCAGCCAGGGCAAACTCAGGGAGCTCCAACGACTCTCCGACGGTGCCGCTGCCCGTCTTCGCCGGGCCGAGGCAGCGGCCCCGCCTGATCGTCCCGCCGCCTGAGCGTTACCACGCGCGCGCCGGCGTGCCCGGTAACTACGCGCTCTCGCGGCGCGCCCGGGCGACGGCGTCCGCGGCCGTGCGCACGCCGAGCTTGGCCTCCAGGCGCTCTAGCCGCTCGCGGACCGCGCGCAGGCTGAGGAACAGCTCACAAGCGATCTCCGCCTCGTCCTCAATCGCGGCCGCCGCGCGCAGCACCTCGGTCTCGCGCGGGGTCAGCCCGAGGCGGTCGAGCGCGTCCGTGCGGAAGCCGGCGACCTCCTCCTCGAGTAGCAGCGCGTGCGGATCGCCGGGCACCAGCCGGACGGTCAGGCGCCGGCCCTCGCGCTCGCTGACGAGCGGCGGGCGCGGCGGCAGCGCAAGCCAGGACGCGACCGGTCCCGGCAGCCAGCCCGGATGCTCGGCCGCCCCGAAATGCTCGGCGAGCCAACGGACAGCGTCGACGCTCGAGAGCTCGACCTCGCCGTAACGGTCTAACAGCACGACGGCGGCGCCCGGGGGCGGCTCAGCCGCGAGAGCGCGGACTAGGCGCCCGCGCGCCTCCGCGGCCCGCAACGCGGCCTCGAGGCCGGGACGCACGATGTCGAGCACGTCGCGGTCGCGCTCCGAGAACTCGCGCTCGGTGCGTCCGAGCCCGGCGACCACCGCCTCGCCGCGACCGGTGCGCATGCCGATCGCGATCCCGTACTCGACGCCGGACCGGTGGAGCAGCTCGCCGTACAGCTCGCTGCGGGACAGGCCGTGAGGCTCGACGGCCTCGGAGAGGCGCAGCGCCGGACGCCGCCGGGCGTTGTGCGCGGCCAGCAGCGGGTGACCCGCCGCGTCGCCCACGATGGCCTCAAACGCGCCGGGCGGCTCGGCCCCGGCCGGGACCGCCGCGTGGCGGACGACGCCCGTGGCGAGCTCGACCCGGTCCCAGGTCAGCACGTCCGCGGGAACGAGCTCGGCGAGCGCCCGGAGCGCACGACCACGCAGTTCGGCCTCCGTCCAGGCCTCGACGAGCGCGCGGGCGAGCCCGTGCGCCGCGTCCACGTCCGTGTCGGCGAGCCAGGGCATGGCGTCAGCAGTGAACATACACCTCGCCGTGCGCCGTTCCAGGTCGGCTGTCCTGCGCCGTCGGCAGCGGCGCGAGCGCGCGATCAGAACCCGGCGCCGACAGGAACCTGCCCGTCGAGGACGGCAGCCAAACCATGGCGGGGCAGGCGGCGGCACGCGGGCCATGCGCCTGTGCGCCGGCGCGGCGCGCGGGTGACGCTTCTTCGGGCGCGAGCTCCGAGGCGCGCGCCCGACGGAAGGCCGCAGGCGTCGAGAAGCAGGATTCGCTCAGGACGCGTCTCGTACGGGTGCCTCACCTGCCCGCACCAGATGTCGCGTGGCGCTGACGCATCGGGGGCTGTGCGTCGCCGAAGGTCTTGGTCTCACGCTTCGCCGGGTCAGCTTCGCACGCCCATGCCCGTCGGCCCGATAAGCGGCGTAATACGCCGCCAGCTTGATCTCCTCAACAGCGGCGATCACGAACACGCGAAGTGATCCCGGGCAGCCACCCCGGCACAGTCGGTGGCACAACGGCTCTTGACCGCGATCACCCAAGAACTTCGTGCCCGTAGCTCGAAGCGTCCCCGACCACACCGGGCGCCACCACCTGGGGCAGGGCGCGATGGCCGCCGCGGCGGGGCAGCGAGCCGGTTGGTTGGGTACCGGCCCGGGAAAGGAGTACTGTGGGTAGTTGAGCTGACCCTTCGGGCAGGACTTCAGCCTCTAAGCCCGAAAGCCACCGAAGCGCGACAGCGCCGAGGCGCGGAGCTTGAGGCCATGATCGAGACCCGCAGGGCCTAGCCGCCTATTCACGCGGTAGGTCTCTTCCCTCTTCCTCTCGCGCGACACCTCCAGAGGGTCGGGAGGTCTTCGACCATGCAAACGCAGCGCACCCTCGACGGAGCGCCCACCCCAGCGTCGCCAGAGTCGACGTTCGTCGCGGCGCCAGTGGTGCCCCAGCGCTCGGCGCGTCGAGCGACCGCGCGTCGCGCCAGCAACCGTCGCGCCACGGCCCGTCAGCGCAAGGACGACGTCGAAGGGCGCATCATCGAATACCTCAAAGACCACCCGCAGAGCACTACCGGCGACCTCGCGAAGGGATTGAACGCCAACCGCGGCACGATCGCCGCAGGGCTCTCGCACCTAGTTAGGGCCAGCGAGATCACGAGGAACTCCGCGGCCAAATAGCCATGCCGTCACCCTCAGCCACCGCATGACGTTCGAGGCGCGCGCCTCCGACCAAGAGATCGGACCGACCATCACCGCAGCGCTCGACGACGGCCCTCTGCGAGGCACACGCGTCGAGGCTGAGGTGGTCGAGGGCCGCCCGCCAAGCACGGTCAATGTGCCTGCCGACGACGGCAGCACGTGCCGCTACTGCCTCAAGGAGTGGATGCAGGGCGGTCCGTCGGCGGTCTACACGTTTCTCTACCGCGTGTAGACACCCCGCGGCACACGCCGTCGGCCGCGTCGAGGCGCCGCTCCCCCCCGGCGCCCTTCCTCGTGCTGGGGATCGGCCTGGTGCCGTCAGCCCACTCGGGCGCGGGTTCCCGACGGGCGCCGTGGACACCACCAACGGGCTCACGCAGGACGACCTGCGCCACCGTGACCCGCGCTTCCGGGGCGAGCACCCGGAGCGCAACCGGGCTCCTCGTCTCGAGGCGCGCTGGCTGGCCGGCGACTGCGGGGTCACGCGCCGGCAGCTCGCGCTGTCGTGGCTGCTGGCCCAGGACGGCGACGTGGTCCCGATCCCCGGCACGAAGCGGATCGAACGCCTGGAGCCCTCAGGCCGCACAGTGCGGGTCGTCGCCGCGAGCCGGTACGGCGGCCCGGACTCTCGGCGCTCGGGCGGGGCTCTGTCGACGAGCCCCGCCCGCTGCTGTCCGAGCAGCGCGGTTGTACGCGGCGGCTGCGCCGGTGAGCCGACGGCGGCCGGCTCGCTCGTGATCTCCAGGAGCGAGCCGTCACTGCCAACGCGGTAGCCGGTGACGCGGCCGCCCGTCGTCCCGTGCCGGGGCTCACGACGTATCGGATCGGACGAACTGGAGGAGGCCCGGTGGGCATCCCGAGGGCTCCCGCATTGCCGGCGAATGCGGGTCGGCTTGTGCCGACGACGCTCTCGTTCATCGTCCACTGCGGGAGCCAGCTCGGTGCCGGCCGAGACGCTCGCATGTCGCGCATTGCGACGCGGGGCGACCCTAGGCAATCGCGCTCGCTGTTCGTCCGCAGCAGGCGTCTCGTCACTGTCGGCGCAGACGACTGCCTTCAGACGATCTCGGGTGTCGGTCCGATGGGTGCGGGACCGGTGTCCTTAGCGCGGAATCAGTCCGGCCGCCCCCAGCTCCCAGGTGGTCGCGCGCATCTGGGCGGCGATCGGGTTGTGCTTGGCCATGAAGGCCTGGAGGTGAGGCTTGGCGAGGTCGTGGAACTCGTCATAGGCGTTGTCCCGGAGGTTGTCGGTGCTCTGGCCACACTCGCCCGTCTCTGGGTCGTCCGAGCGCTCCGACCAGGCGAGCAGGAGCTTGTTCGCCGCGGCGACCAGCCGCAGCCCCTGGTCCAGTCGCGTTCGCACGCGCTCGTAGCTGTTCGGCCTGCGCAGCCGCCCCAGGCGGGCGCGGGCCGCGGCGATCCGCTGCGGCGAGTCACGCAGCTCGGCGCGCGTGCGCCTCGGCAGCGTGGTGCACTCGGCGCCGGGAATGCGCACGTCGATCGCGACGCCCCGCAGTAGCGCGTTGTACTCGCGCACGAGCCCGCGTTCGTCCGCGTCAGGCGGCGGCGCCTGCTCGGCTACGGGCGCCGGCTCCGAGCCGCAGCCCGCGAAAAAGAGCAGCAACCCTGCGACGACGATCGGCCGTCCGTGCCTCACCACGCGGCGCGGTGATCCCGCAAGGTTCGTTCTGACACCCGCAGGATTGAACCGCGAGCCATGGACGAGCGACGAGCACGGCGGTCCGGGCTCCTCTGACGCCTGCTCCGCCTTGCCAACGGAGGCGTCTGGGCGACGTCGGCTCGTGCTCTCGCGGCTCGTCCGGAGCGAGAGCTGCCAGGGGCTGTTGGGAATGCCTGCATTCGTGTGACGGCGGGTGCGGTGGCTGTCGCGTTGAGAGATCCGTCTAAGACGATCACCTCCCAACTCTGCAGATACCCGGGTCGACGTTGGCAGGCGGTCGTGGTCGCTCGCTGCTCACCGCGAGTCGTGCTAATGGACTTCGTCGGTCAGCCCTCCGGCACGACGCCGATCGGGACGATTTCGATTAGTTGTGCCTCGAGGCGGTAGAGCAGATCCATGACTTCCTTCCTTCTGTGTTGCCGCTCACCCGACCACGGCCGGCTAACGCGTGCTCTCCGGTGCGACCGGCGGCGTCTTTGTGTGCTGTCGGCGGAGATCGTGCAGCCAGGCTCTTAGGCGCGGCTTAGCCGCCCTTAGCGGCTCGCGGCGAGGACCTCCGTGCAGTGCGCGAGCCCGTCGCGCTCGCCGAGCTCCTCGCTGACTTTCTCCGGCCGGGGGGGCGGCTGATCTGGGGCAACAGCCGAGCCCGGCGGGGTGAGTTGCGATGATCGCCGCATATCCGGGCGACGATAGTCCGCGCCCCGCTTCTCGATCGTGCCCGGCGCGGCCTCGGCCGAGCAAAGGGAGTCGAGGCTGAATTGATCCTCGAAGTGCTCGACCCATCTCTCGGAACGGGACCCGACCAGCGTACGCCGCGCATCCGCGCTCAGGACGACGGGCCGTAGCGAAACCCGGCCCAACTCGGGGGTACGATCGGCGCATGAGCGACTTCCGTGTTGTCATAGCCGGCGGCGGCATCGCCGCGGTCGAGGGGCTTTTGCGGCTACGCAGGCTCCTCGGCGATTCCCTCGACCTCCGCCTACTGGCTCCTGACGACGATCTGGTTTACCGGCCGACGGCGGTGCGGCAGCCGTTCGCCTTCGGCCCTCCGAAGCGCCACAGTCTGGAGCGCATCGCGGCCGACAACGGCGCCGAGCGGATCCGCGACAGCCTTGCATCCGTGGATCGCGACGCGCGCGTCGTCGGCACCGGAGGGGGGCAGGCACTCGAGTTCGACGCACTGCTGGTGGCCGTCGGCGCCCGCCAAGTCCCGGCCTACCCGCACGTCGGGACCTTCAGCGACGCCGAGGCCGACGAGACCTACCAGGGCGTCGTCCAGGACGTTGAAGGCGGCTACGCGAAGAGCATGGCCTTCCTGGTGCCGGAGGGCCCGGTCTATCCACTTCCGATCTACGAGCTCGCGCTGATGACAGCGGAGCGGGCCTACAGCATGGGGATCGAAGACTTCGATGTCTCGGTAGTCACACCCGAGCCGACTCCGTTGGCGGTCTTCGGGCAGGCCGCGAGCGAGGCAGTCTCCCGACTTCTCGAGGACGCCGGCATCACGGTCTACGCCTCCGCGGTTGCCGAAGTCCTAGAGGTCGGGCGGCTGCTCATCCAGCCCCAGGGGGCGGAGCTGCACCCGCAGCGCATGGTGGCTATGCCGCGACTGGAAGGCCCCGCCATTCCCGGTCTCGGCGGTGGCGGACCACACGGCTTCATCCCGATCGACAACTCATGCTGCGTGCCGGGAACGCAAGCCCGCATCTACGCAGCGGGCGATGCCGCGGCCTATCCGGTCAAGCACGGCGGACTGGGAGCCCAGATGGCCGACACTGCCGCCAGCGCCATCGCCCAGCTCGCAGGCGCGGACGTGGAGTACACCGAGTTCCTGCCGACCATTCGCGGCAAGCTGTTGACGGGGAAGGCGCCGCTCTACATCAGTGCGCGCGTGGTCGGACCCAGTGGCTTCCAGTCCGAGGTCCACGACGAACCGCCGTGGCCCGAGGACGACAAAATCGTGGCCGAGGAGCTCGGCCCCTACCTGGCTCGACTGGACGCCCGTCCGGCGTGAGCTGCTTAGCGGGCGCCTCCACCTTCTTGGTCCGACGTAGGGGTGAGCACGAAGATGGGCAGCTCTCTACCGACCTTCGGCGCAAGTCTGTCCATGTAGCGGTTGGCTTGACTCAGTTCGCGCCAAAGCCCCTCGCGTTCCTCGCCGCTTGCTGCTCGAGCACGCACGTCCATGATCGAGTGGCGGGTCCGCACGCGGGCTCGTGGATCGGCGTTGAGATTGAGACACCACGCCGGAGGCCGCGGCGCACCCGCGTTGGAACCAACCACGACAAGCTCCTCGCGGCGGCGGAGGTACTGCACAGGGGTGGCCCGGCGCCGGCCGGAACGCCGCCCGATCGTTTCAAGCAGCAGTACTGGCTGGCCGCCGATCCGTCCTACCAGCCGCCCTCCTGTGAGCCGGTAGACGAGGGCATGTAAGCGCGCACTCCACCGTTTCATTACATCCTCCTGGGCCGACCTGGCGCACGTAGCCGGCTGTCCCGAAGCTGCACGCGCACACCGTATGCATAGACCGCGTAACCGCGCCACCAAGGGCGCTCCACGTAGAGAATGGTGGCTGCCTTGAAAACATCGCCTGAACTGTCCACGCCTGACGGATTGCTGGGCGTCGCCGCGGAGTACGCCAGCGAGAGCGTCCCTGTGGCTCGGCGCGACCAGCGCGTCGGCGAGGTTCGGGGGCAGCTCGTAGGGCGCGAGTTCCGGTGCGCCGAGGATGTGGTCATTCTCGAGTTGGGGAGGCTCGTCGGCTTGGTCTCGATCGAGCGGCTTCTGGCCGCCGACCCGAACGCCAGCGTCGAGGACATCATGGACCCTGACCCGCCGAAGGTGGCGCCAGACACCGACCAGGAGCGCGCCGCTCGGGGAATGGTGGACCGCCACGAATGCAGCCTGGCTGTGGTCGACGCCGACGGCCGGTTCCTCGGGCTGATCCCGCCGTACCGGATGCTGCGAGTCCTGCTCGACGAGCACGAAGAGGACCTTGCGCGCCTGGGCGGCTATCTGGTCGGGACGGCACGCGCGCGCGGCGCCGCCGAGGAGCCTGTCGCGCAACGCCTCTGGCATCGGCTGCCCTGGCTGCTGGTTGGGCTGCTCGGGGCGATGGCCGCGACCGCGATCGTCGGAGGCTTCGAGCATCAGCTCGAGACCAACGTGCTGCTCGCCTTCTTCATCCCCGCCGTGGTCTACATGGCCGACGCGGTCGGCACCCAAACCGAGACGGTGCTGATCCGGGCGCTCGCGGCAGGGGTCACCGTTCGCTCGGTGCTACGCCGCGAATTGCTCACCGGCGTCGTCATGGGCATCGTGATCGGCGTGGCCTTTCTCGCATTCGCGCTGGTCGGCTGGGGTGACCTAGAGGTCGCCGTGGCGGTCGCGCTGGCGATGTTCGCGAGCTGTTCGATCGCGACCATGGTGGCGACGGCACTGCCCGCCGCGTTTCAGCGCCTCGGCAAAGACCCGGCCTTCGGCTCCGGGCCGCTGGCGACGGTTTTTCAAGATCTGCTCTCGATCACCGTCTACCTGGCGATCGTGGTGGCGATCGTGGTCTGAGGCGAAAACTGCGGGCTCTAGGCCCCCGGGCAGCAGTAGGAAGCGAGCCCTGCGCCTAGGTCGTCCGCGGACTACGAACCACGAGCAGCATGAGACCAGCAGCTGTGACGAGTCCAAGCACCGGCACCGCGCGGCGAGCCGCGCTCGGTGAGAGCACCAGCTCGAATAGAGGGACGGGATCACCCAGGCGCTCTTGGAGTGGCCCAAGCGGACAGTCGCCGTTGTTCGCGGTGACGAACGCCCCCTCGGCCACGAGTGTGACGACGGCAAGGCGCAGCCAGCGATCGCGTCGTCCCGTGAGGGCACACCACCAAACGTGGACGATGGCACCGAGAAACGCCACCGCGATTGCGCCGTGGCCAGCACGAAAAGCCCGCGCCGCCGGCGACAAGCGCCCATCAGCCATGCTCGCGAGGATGGCAAGCGCCGCGTATTTCGTCCAGACCCGCGGCCACCGCTTTCTCTTGTTGGGGGGGCCGGCTGTCAAGGTTTCGGGGCGGTCGGGTGAGGTCGGTGTGGGAGTGGTGGCTCATTTCTCTTTCGGCGCTGGGGGCGCAGATTGTTCGTGGGAGCTGTCTCGGCTTCTCAATTCCATGCGGGGCCGTCAGGCGGCCAGAAACCAGCGGGAGCTTGCCGAGACAGGTGTGATGCCGCGGGGGCGGCTGGGCTTGAAGGGCTCGTCGCGTGAGAGGACGTGCCAGGCGGCGATCAGGACCTTGCGGGCGACGGCGTACTTGGCGGGGTTCTGCCGTGGCGGGCGGGGAGCAGCGCGTAGAGAACGCGCCAGGGGTTGCTGGGTCGCCAGGCCTGGTGGGCGGCCTCGACGGCGGCCCGGCGACTGACCGATGAAGAACCTCGCGCCCAGCGGGTGCTCGATCTGGACGTGCACCGGGGATGGCAGGCCGGGCTCGTGGTTGCACGGCGGCAGCAAGCGGAGATGCCAGCCGCGCCTTTCACCCCGAGGTGACCGGGGCCGTCGCCGGCGCTTTGGACTGCGAGAGAGCCAATCATGGTCCCGCTCAGGCCACGCTCTGCAGGAACGCGCCGGCAGCGTACGCGAGCACCGCGGCAAAGCCTCCGACGACGAGGGTCTCCACGGCGGACCGCCACCATGCCTGGTCGACGAAGCGCGACCGGATGCCGCCCACCACGAGGAAGGCGACGGCGGTCATCACCGCGCTCCACGTGAACGCGTTGTCGATCTCTCCGGGCACGGCGAGGTCGTAGACGAACACCATCAGGGGCAGGAAGCCGATGGTCAGGAACGCGGCCAGGGTGGCCAGGGCTGCACGGAACTCGTTGGGCTCGGTCGAGCCGAAGCCGAGCTCCTCGCTCATCATCGTCTCCGTCCAGAGCTCGGGGTCGGAGGTGATCACCTCGACGACCCGTTCAAGATCGTGCCCTTCGAAGCCTTTCGTC
The DNA here is from genome assembly GCA_963814095.1 of uncultured Thermoleophilaceae bacterium. Lineage (GTDB taxonomy): Bacteria > Actinomycetota > Thermoleophilia > Solirubrobacterales > Thermoleophilaceae > JACVRW01. The sequence goes on from CAWFBT010000001.1 coordinate 137,174, forward strand.
GCGAAGATCTGGCGTATCTCCTCACGCTCGCCTTGCGGCACGAGGCGGATGTGGAGCTGCTCCTCGTGGCGCGCACGTTCGCGTTGCTGTCGCGCGGCGCGGGTGCCGAGAAAGTTGCTGACCCCCATGCTAAACCCGTCGGCGAGCAGGTTGGCGCCACCAAGGATGATCACCACCGTCTCGTCGAGATTCGCTCCCGCCACCCCCGCGACGACGGCGAACGTCGTAACCGCCCCGTCCACGCCACCGTAGATGAAATCCTGGAGATAGCTCGCGGACGGCCGACGCCTCAGTCGCTTGCGCACCGCGAGCGGCGTGTGCTGCTGCGCCAGCGACGTCCCCTCGACCCTCGGCTGATCTCGCGATCCCCGAGCCACCCCCTAACACTCGCACAAGCCCTTAGGGTCGATCGGTACGCCGGAGACACATGGAGTTCGGCTTCGATCGAGGATGTTGCACAGACGTGGCGTCGGGACACCAGGACGTCTCTGCCACCCGGCGCCTATGCCGGCGGTGCTGGCCTGTCAGATGCGCCAGGTCTTGAGACGTTCGGGGCCGTGCTGGACGTGCCCGGCCTCGTACCTGCCGTCGTGTTCATCGCTCCGCCAATGATCGCCTGCGCCTGGTCGCGCACCATCGCGGAAGATAAGGACACACGCCAACGCTATGTGAGCTCGAAGCGCACTTGCGCTATGGACCGAAACGGCGCAGCGCCGCAGCCACCGGGCCAGGTCCTTACGCCGCTGCTCCTTCGCCCGACTTGCGAGCGTCTCGCAGGCCCAGCGCCAGACGACCGAATTGGACGACCTCCGAGAGCGCCGATCGATCTCGCGCAGACACCTGCTTCGCCGTGGCGGAGCAGGCGTCAGAAGAGGCCGATCCATCGCGCGTGGTGCTCGTCCAACTCGAGAGCCCGGCCCGTCCGCCCGGCGCTCTCGCTTGTGCCTCAAAGCGGTGGTGCAGCGTCAGGCGCATTGGCCCCAGCTGCGGGGCCGGGCGAGCGAGCCGCGCATTCTGAGCGTCACCGCGAGCGTGATGCCGCCGCAGATCAGACCGGCGGCATCGACGACGATCAGCGGCACGCTGCCGATGCTCACGCCGTACATCAGCCACATCGCATACCCGCCGGCGTACATGGCGAAGAAGCGGGCTGACACGTCGCAGGAGCTGCCTCGCCGCCGGATTTGGCGCGCCTGGCACAGTGCAGCGAGCGCGCCGCATACGCCGTAGCAGGTGGCGATGGTGCCGAGGAGGACTGGATCGAGCATGATGCGATGGTTATACCAGACCGACTAGTCGGTATGCAACGTGATATCGTGCACACATGCCTCGAGACGGAACCGCGACGCGTGAGACGCTGCTCAACGCCGCCCAGCGGCTCGTGCTCGACCGTGGCTTTGCCGCCACGAGCGTCGACGCTGTGCTCGCCGAGGCGGGAATGACGAAGGGCGCGTTCTTTCACCACTTCCGCTCCAAGAACGCGCTCGGCCGCGCGCTACTCGAGCGCTACGCCGCCGCCGACGCGCGCACGCTCGACTGGTTCATGGCCGAGGCCGAGCGGCTCGCCGATGACCCCGCCGAGCAGGTCGTCGCCTTCGCCCGACTGTTCGAGGTGGCGGCCGGCGATCTGCCGCAGCTCCAGCCCGGCTGCCTCTTCGTCTCATTCATCTACGAGCGGGAGCTCGCCGGCGAGGACAGCGACGCTCTGATCGCCCACTCGATCCGCCTCTGGCGCGCGCGCCTGCTCGCGAAGCTCGAGGCGGCGACACGAACGCACCCGCCGGCGGCCGAGGTGGACCTGCCGTCGCTCGCCGACCAAGTCTTCACCATCTTCGAGGGCGGCTTCATCCTCGCGCGCGCCACAAAGGACGCGACCGCGCTGCGCGCCCAGCTCGCGCACCTGCGCCAATACCTCGAGCTTCTCTTCGGCGTGCAGGCGCCCGAGGCCGCCGGCGAGGTCGACTCCGCGGCCCTGATGCCAAGTATTGTCACGCAGCGTTGACGGGGGCGATCGTTTGAGGCGGCCTCGGCCGTGGCTACCGGCGGCCGTGGTGGGGCTCTGCTTGCTGGCCGCGGTTGTGGCCGGCTACCCACTGGTGCTGATCGTGGTGCTCGCCCTGCTCATGCTGCTCTGGGTGAGCAACGCCCTGCAGGCGACCGGTCACGGGAACCTGTTCGTGTTCGCCGCAAACGCCGTGAGGCGGTTGCGCAAGGGCGACTCCGCCTCCTAGCTCTAGAGGTACGGCCTGGCGAGATCCCCCGGGCGGGGACCCGGGGGATCTCGCCGCTGGTCTCGCTCAGCCGCCGGGGCCGAAGCCGGGACCAAAGCCCGGGCCGTCCGGGCCGCCGGGGCCGGGACCGTGGGACTCAGGCCCACCGGGCCCGCGCGGTCCCATCCGGAACGTGGGGCGCGGGATGTCGGCGAGCGCCTCCTCGACTTCGCCGGCATCGAGGCCGAAGCGATCGGCGAGGAACGCCGCCAGCTTCTCCTCATGCTGCTCCAAGCCGGACTGCGCCTCGGCACGCACTTCGCCCAGCGCCTTGCGGAGCTCGGCACGCGTCACGTCGAGGGCCGCCGCCAGCTTGCGCAGCGGCGCTCCGCGGTGGCGTTCGGGCGGCCGCGGCGGACGCAGCGCCTCGAGCGCATCCTCGACCTTGGCTGCGTCGACACCGAGCTCATCGGCCAGCCCCTCGGCGAACTCGGCCGGGCTGCTTGGCCGCTCGTCCCGCAGCTTGTCGAGCGCGTCCTTCACCGCGGCCGCGTCGACACCGAGCTCGTCGGCCAGCCGCTGGTCGATGCGGACCTTGTGGACCTCGACGATGCCGTCGAAGGCCTCCGCGACCTTGTCGGCTGAGATGCCGAGCGCCTTCGCGAGCGCGTTCGCGAAGTCGTCGCGGTGCTCGCTCATCTCCTGCTCGCCGAAGTCGCGCATCGCGTCGGCGAGCTCGTCCTGGTCGACGCCCAGCTTGTCGGCCAGGTCGCCGAAGCCGGGTGGAGGCCCGAGCCGGAACTCCCGCTTCGTCGTTGGAGTCTTGTCCGGTTCGGCTGTCGCCGAGCCGCCGCCCGCCGCGCTGCCGATCCCGTACGCCGCGGACGCCAGGCCCACCGCGCCTACGAGTACAAGTGCTGTCGCCGTCTTTGGGATTTTCATGGCGACGAGCGTCGTGCGGCCGTGTAGGAGGAGCGTAAGAGCAGACTAAGAACGGCCGAAGAACACGGAATCCGTAGTCACAATTGCTGCCGTGAAGGTCTTGATCGTCGACGACGACCGGCCCCTGAGAGAGGCGCTGAGGCGCGCGCTCACGCTCGCGGGCTATGACACCGTGCTCGCCGCCGACGGTGAGGAGGCGCTCGCTCTGGCGGCCACCGGCCCCGACGCTGTCGTGCTCGACGTCGGGCTTCCCGGCCTGGACGGGCTCGAGGTCTGCCGCGCGCTTCGGGCCTCCGGCGATCGCGTGCCCGTGCTGATGCTGACCGCGCGCGACGCAATCGCCGACCGCATCGACGGGCTCGATGCGGGTGCCGACGACTACCTCGTCAAGCCATTCGACGTGGGCGAGTTGAAGGCGCGTTTACGTGCACTCGTGCGGCGCGGCCGCAACGGCGCCGAGCCGGACGGCCTCGAGTTCTGCGAGCTGCGCCTCGACGGCACTCGCCACGGCGCGGCCGTCGGCGAGCGCTTCACGGAGCTCACGCGCACGGAGTACGACCTGCTCGAGCTGTTCATGCAGAACCCGCGCAACGTCCTGCCCCACAGCGTCATCTACGAGCGCGTCTGGGGCTATGACTTCGGGCCCGCGTCGAACGCCCTGCGCGTCTACGTGGGCTACCTGCGCCGCAAGCTCGAGGGGCTCGGCGCGCGGCCGCTGCTGCACACCGTGCGCGGCGTCGGCTACGTGCTGCGGGAGCCGGCGGGGTGACGCTGCGGACCCGCATCGCCGCCGCGGCGGGGCTGGCGGTGGCCGTGGCCGTCGCCGCCGCTGCGCTCGCGGTCTACTTCGGGGTGCGAGGCGAGCTGCGCGCGGAGGTGGACCGGACGCTGCGCGATCAGGTCCAGCCGGCGCTGGCAGCCCCGGGCACCGAGCGGCCCGGCCTTCCGCCGATGGGCAGACCGGCCCCGTTCGGCGGTCCCGACGCTTACATCCAGGTCGTGTTCCCCGACGGGCGCATCGTTCGCCGCGGCGGCGAGACCGGCTCGCTTCCGGCGGGCGAGCGCGCTCAGCAGATCGCCCGCAGCGGCGAGGGCGAGGACCTGCGCGACGTGACCGTCGACGGCGTCCACCTGCGCGTGCTCACGGCCGCTCTGCCGACCGGGCTCGGCGCGGTCCAGGTGGCGCGCCCGCTCGACGAGGTCGACCGCCAGCTCGACCGGATCGTGCTGGTGCTGCTGATCGTGGGGGCATCGGGGGTCGCTCTGGGCGCCGGGCTCGGCGCCATCGTCGCGCGCACCGCGCTGGCGCCGGTCGAGCGCTTCACGCGCCGCACGGAGGAGCTGGCCGCGGATGCCGACCCGTCCGAGCGCATCGAGGTGCGCGGGCACGATGAGCTTGCGCGGCTCGCGCGCAGCTTCAACTCGACCCTCGACGCGCTCGAGCGCTCCGTCGACGCCCAGCGGGGGCTGGTGGCCGACGCGAGCCACGAGCTGCGCACGCCGATCGCGAGCCTGCGCGCGAACATCCAGACGCTCGAGGACGCGGAGCGCCTGCCCGAGGCCGAGCGCGCCGCCCTCCGCGACGACATCGTGCAGGAGCTCGACGAGCTCACGGCGCTGGTGGCGGACATCGTGGAGCTCGCGCGCGGCGCCAAGCCGGGCGACGCCGATGACGACATTCGCCTCGACGAGATCGCCGCGTCGGTGATGGACCGCGCCCGGGCGCGCGCGGGCGAGCGGCTCGAGTTCAGCGCGGAGCTCGAGCCCACGCTGGTGCGCGGCGAGCCCGCGCGCATCCAGCGCGCGATCTCGAACCTCGTGGACAACGCGGTCAAGTGGAGCCCGCCGGGCGCCGAGGTCGAGCTGCGGCTCGCCGGCGGCGAGCTCACCGTGCGCGACCACGGCCCCGGCTTCGCCGAGCGCCGACCTGCCGCACGTCTTCGAGCGCTTCTACCGCGCGCGTGACGCGCGTGGCATGCCGGGCTCCGGCCTCGGCCTCGCGATCGTCCGCCAGGCCGCCGAGGCGCACGGCGGCGCCGTCAGCGCCTCGAACGCGCCGGGCGGGGGAGCGCTGATGCGGGTGTCGTTCGGCCGCTCGCCCGCCGCGGGCGTGGAGGTCGTGCCGCTGATCAGCGCGGAGTGACGCCGCGCTGCCCGGGTAGGTGCGAACCACCCGGCAGAAGCGAGGCAGCGAATGAGGAAGCTCGTGTCAGGCACGTCCCCGTCGATGGTGGTGGCTCTGATCGCTCTCTTCGTCTCGCTCGGTGGGGTCTCTTGGGCGGTGGCGACCGGCTCGATCGGATCGAAGGCGATCAAGGACAACGCCGTCCAGGGGCGCGACGTTCGCGACGAGACGCTCGAGTCCCGCGACGTCGTCAACGGCGGGCTCCAGAGCCGCGACGTGCGCGATGGGGCGCTGCGCGGGGTGGACGTCAACGACGGGTCGATCGGCGGCATCGACCTCGCCTCGAACACGCTCGGCGACCGCGAGATCGACGAGACGAAGCTGGACATCAACCGGCTCGGCGGCGTGCGTGGCGGGCGCTTCGTGAAGAACGTGCGCCAGGTCGACGCGGGCACCGGAAACGACGCCGCGACGCCCAAGGCAACGCCGCCGGCGCGCTGTCCGAGGGGCACGCGGCTGCTCGGCGGAGGCGCGCGCGTGGTGGCTCCGGCGGGCACGCCCGTGGCGATCACGACGAGCGCTCCGCGCGGCAACGGCTGGGAGGCGTCCGCATACGCGACCGTGCCCACCGGGAACTGGCAGCTCGTCGCGTACGCGATCTGCGGATAGCGGCTTCCCGCCATTCCTAGCGCGCGGATAGGGATTCCCCGGGGAAGTAGTGGTAGCCTGCGGCGCTCGCTTGCCTTAGGCTGCCCTAATTAGGGCCTCCTACGAACTCATCCGGAGGAATCCCCGCGCATGAAGCCGATCCGTCTGGCCACGCTCTTCGCCGTGGCTGCTCTGGCGCCCGTCGCCGCCGCCTGCGGCGACGACGACGACGATGCCGCGTCGACCGAGACCACGCAGAGCGAGGCGGCCGCCGCCGCAGACCTGGGCGCGATCAAGGGGTACTTGACCGAGCACTCGGCCGCGCTCGCGGACGAGACCGCGAAGCTCAAGAAGCAGGGCCAGGCGTACTACGACCTAGCGAAGAAGTCGAACTTCAACTACCAGCAGATGCTCGAGGAGAACCGCGACGACGTGAACGCGATCCTCGAGGACGCGAAGGCCACCTATATCCGCGCGAACCCGGCCTATGAGGAGATGGAGGGGATCGTGGCCGGTGTGTCCTCGCTCGCCGACTACGACGTGATCATCGACGCGGGCTCGTCCGGCGACGACCCCGAGAACGCGGTCCCGTTCGACCTCGAGCTGCCCAACGGCAAGACGCTCGAGCAGCCGGGCAACTTCATGTTCCTCACCGAGACCGCGCTCTACGGGACGAACGACGACCTGACCGCGAAGGGCGCGAAGGCCGACCTCAACGGCGACGGCGAGGTCGAGTTCGGCGAGGCGCTGCCCGACGCGAACATCTTCCTCGCCACCACGCGCGACTTCGACAAGTACGCGCGCGAGCTCGACTCCGAGGCGAACGCCTTCGAGCCCACGGACTCGGACGCCTTCTCGGCGCTCGTGATCATGACCCCGACGATGTCGGAGTACTTCGAGGCGTGGAAGAACTCCCGCTTCGTCTCCGGCAGCAAGGCGAGCGAGCAGGCCTTCGTCGCGACCTCGCGACTCTCCGACATCGCCGACATCCTCGAGGGCCTCGTCTTCACCTACGACGGCGTGCAGCCGCTCGTCTCGGAGGCGGACCCGCAGCAGGCCAAGCAGACCAAGGAGAGCCTGCAGAAGCTGCACGACTTCGCCGCCGACCTGCGCGAGAAGGAGGACGGCGGGCGCCAGTACACCGCCGAGGAGGCGGACACGCTGGGCTCGCAGGCGCAGGAGCAGGCCGAGGCGATCGCGGGGCAGATCACGCAGGCGGCCGCCAAGCTCAACATCGAGCTCGAGGAAGGCTGACGCACGCCGGTGCGGCGATGCCTCCTCATCCTCGCCGCGCTGGTAGCGCTGTTCGTCACTCCGGGGAGCGCCGCGGCGCAGGAGCTGCCGCCCTGGCAGGCCGCCCAGCGCATGCAGGAGGCGCTGTTCACGGCGCAGACGGACCTGCTCCTCGATGAGTCGTCGGGCATCCGCGCGGCCGCTCGCGCCCGGGCGCTGTACGACGGCGAGCTGGCCCGGTCGCTGGGCGCCGACGCGCCGGCCGCCGACCGCGAGCTGCGCGCGGCCCTGAGGGACGCGGAGCGCGCGTTCGCCCAGGAGGACCAAGCCGCGCTCGCCGCCGCGCGCGGCCGCGTGCACACGGCGCTGATGCGCGGCAGCTACGCGGTGACAGTCGCGGCGGTGCGCGCGGGCGACGCGGCTCGCGCCCGCGATTGGCTGCTGCTGCGCGAGTTCCGCGAGGCCACCCGCTTCACGCGCCCAGGGGTGGACGCCACGATTGCCGTGCGCAACCTCGCGAGCGGGGAGAGCGGCCCGCGCAAGGCCCTGCTCGACGTGAAGAAGGACCTGCTCGACGCCTACCAGGCGAGCCTTTCGGCCGAGCTCGAGCAGGCGCTGCAGGCGCAGGAGCGCGGCTTCGACGCCCGGCTCGCGGAGACCTCCGCGAAGGTGGCCGGGCTCTGGCTGATCCTCGCGCCCGAGTACGAGAGCGCCCGCGGGGCCGCCGCCCGCGCAGAGGCGGACGCCGCGTTCGCCGAGGTCGCCCGCACGGGCCTGCTCGATCCGAGCGCCTTCCCCGAAGCCGCCGACGCGGCCACGGCGGAGCTCGAGGGGTTCGTGGCCGCCCCCTTCACGCCCGAGGAGCAGGCCCGCCGCGCCGCCCAGCTCGTCCGCTTCCTCGATCTGATCCCGATCGAGTACCGCGACGGCGTCGACGACGGCCGCGTGACGGTCCCCTTCGAGATCCAGGAGGGGATCGCCTTCCGCGACGGCGCCGCCTCCGCGTTCGCGGACCTCGAAGGCGAGCTGGCCGAGCGCGACCCGCGTGCCACGGCGGAGGTCGAGCGGACGCTCGAGCAGCTCGAGCGCTACGTCGAGGACGCGGCGAGCGGCAAGGAGGTCGTGTCCGAGGACGACGTCGAGGAGGCACACGAGCGCGCCTCGGACCTGCTCGACGACCTCTTCCCGGAGGAGTGGAAGGAGGAGGACTCGCAGTCCGACTTCGACCTGATCGCGCTCACGCTGGACCGGCTCGAGGCGGCGGTCGCGGCCGGCGAGTACCGCCAGGCCGAGCAGGCCCGGCTCGAGGCGTACGCCTTCTTCGAGTTCGGGCCTGAGCTGAGCCTGCGCTCGCTGGCGCCCGGCATCGTCGCGCACGTCGAGGCGCTCGTCTGGTTCGGGATCGACGGCCACGAGGGCCTCGCGAAGCTGATCGCCAACCACGCCCCGTCGCGCGACGTGCGCGAGACGCGGCTCGCGCTCGACGAGGCGCTCGAGGACGGCGCCGGCACGCTCGGCGAGGGCGCCAGCACGGCGACCATCGTCACGAACGCGGCCGTGATCGTCTTCCGCGAGGGCCTCGAGGCGGTGCTGATCCTCGCGGCCGTGATGGCGAGCCTGCTCGGCGCCAACCGCGCCCAGCGCAGGCCGATGCTGATCGGCGCCGCTCTCGCGCTCGTGGCGAGCGGCATCACGTTCGTGCTCGCGCAGACGGTGTTGACCTCGCTTGCGCGCTACGGCGAGAAGCTCGAGGCGGTCGTCGGGCTGGTCGCGGTCGGGGTGCTCTTACTCGTGCTCAATTGGTTCTTCCACCGCGTCTACTGGACCGAGCACATCTCGCGCTTCCACAAGCGCCGCAAGCGGCTGATGAACGTGACCGCGGGCGGACTGATGTCAGCCCAGGTATTCGGGTTCGTGCTGCTCGGCTTCTCGACCGTCTACCGCGAGGGCTTCGAGACCGTGCTCTTCCTGCAGGCGCTGGCGCTCAGTTCCGGGGTCGTGGTCGTCCTCGAGGGAGTGCTGCTCGGGTCCATCGCCGTCGCGGCGGTGGCCGTGGCGACCTTCGTGCTCGAGCGCAAGCTGCCCTACAAGAAGATGCTGATCGTCACCGGCGTGCTGCTCACCGTCGTGCTCGTGATCATGGTGGGCAAGACGGCGCGCACCATGCAGGGCGTCGGCTGGCTGCCGATCACGCCGGTCGACATCGACGTCCCCTACTGGATGGGGCTCTGGCTCGGGATCTTCCCGACGGTCGAGACGATCGGGGCGCAGATCGCGTCGTTCTTCTTCGTGGTCGGCAGCTACCTGGCGGCGGAGAGGATCCGCACGCGGGGCCGGCGCGCTCCTGCACCCCCTGCCACCGCCGCGGCTTCTGCCAACGGTTCGAACGGCTCGAATGGCGCGGAGCCCGCCGTCGACCCGCAGGGCGAGCGCGAGCCGGTCGGCAGCCGCGGCAATCGCGGTCCCTAGCGCGCGAGCGCTCCGAGTCGCTCCGCCGCGACGGCGTAGGCGGTGTCGGAGGAGCCGCTCGACTGCGCGAACAGCACGCCGAGGAGGCTCCCGTCGGCTGCCACGAGCGGCGCCCCCGAGTCGCCCTGGCGCACGCGCGCCTCGAGCTCGAGCGCCGGCCGCAGGACGGGTGCGGCACGCGGGCTGGGGCGGACGCGCGCGTCGATCCGGCGGCGCACGGTTGCCTCGATGGCCGCGGTGCGCCCGTCGCGGCGCACCAGCAGGCGAGCCGCCCCCGAGCCGGGCAGCGGGGCGGGGCGGGGCGTGCCGTCGGGGAGCGCGAGCACGGCGAGATCGTCGCGGCGGTCGACAGCCACGACCCGCGCACGCCGCGCCGACCCGTCGCCGGAGCGGACCAGCACACGCGCGCGCCCGGCGGGCAGCAGGTGGGCCACCGTCACGATGCGGCCGTCGCCGTGCTCGAAGCCCGTGGCCACGTCGGCCGAGCCCACCGGCGGCACCACGAGCACGTCCACGACCGCCGGCCCCGACGGAGGCGGTCCCGCCGAGGGCGCCGCGAGCAGCAGGGCCACTCCGCAGGCGAGTGCCGCGGCGCCCGCAACCGCCGGCGCCGCCCTCATGGCGCCGGGCCCGACGTCTTGCGCACCACGAGCCGCGGCTCCTCGAGCCGCGTCGCACGTGACTCGCGGCCGTTCATCCGCTCGAGCAGCAGCTCGAGCGCGAGCTTGCCCATCTCCTCGCGCGGTTGGTTGACGGTCGTCAGCGACATGTGGTGGAGCGCCGCCAGGAAGGTGTTGTCGTAGCCGACTATCGAGACTTCGCGGGGAACCCCGATGCCCTCATCCTCGAGCCGGTCGAGCACGCCCGCCGCCACGAGGTCGTTCGCGGCGAACACCGCCGTTGGCAATTCGCCGCCGCTCAGCAGCCGCTCGGCGGCGCGCACGCCCGCCTCCTCGGTGAAGTCGCCTGGCAGCACCTCCGCGTGGCGTCCGAGCCCGGCCTCTTTCATCGCCTTGAGGTACCCGGCCCGCCGTGGGGCGGCACCGGCGCCACGCCCGCCGTCGATGTGGATGATCCGCCTGTGGCCGAGTGAGGCGAGGTGCTCCACGACGAGCCGGGCGCCCACCTCCTCGTCGGTCATCACCCAATCGACGCCGCTGTTGCGCGGCGCGCGACCGATCACCACCACCGGCACCGAGGCGGCCGCCGTGGCGAGCTCTGATGCCGCCATGCGCGGGCTGACGAGGATCAGGCCGTCGGTGCGGTACTCGAGCAGCGCGTCGAGCATCGCCCGCTCGCGCCGGCGCCGGCGCCCGCCGGTGATGATCAACAGGCGATAGCCGATGCTCGACGCGAAGGCCTCTATGCCCTGCGCGATCTCGGCGAAGAACGGGTTGTGCAGATCGTTGAGCAGCACGCCGACGGTGCTGGTCCGGCGGCTGGCGAGCCCGCGCGCCATCGCGTTCGGGCGGTAGCCGAGCCTGGCGGCGGCCTCCAGGACGCGGGTGCGCCGCCCCGGGCTGACCTTTGGACTCTCGCGCATCACGAGCGAGACGAGCGCGCGCGAGACGCCGGCCTCACGGGCCACGTCCTCCATCGTCACGTGCGACCGAGTCACGCTCTTGACATCTCCAGACCCCGGATGGATACTGCCGCACAGAGATTAGAGCGCTCTAACGACAAAATGCAAGTTCAGCGCTCCACTCGACGGGGAAGGGAGAGCTTCGATGCCAGGCAACGCGATAGCGCGCTCCAACCGGCGTTGTCGAGTTCACGCAGGCCATCGGCCGTCCGATCGCCACGGGCGCCCGGGGGCGTGAGCGACCGGCCGGCATCGGCGGTCCCGCCGCGCGTGGCGGCGGCGCCGATCTCGTGGGGCGTCTGCGAGGTGCCGGGCTGGGGGCTGATGCTGCCGCCCGAGCGGGTGCTGAGCGAGATGGCATCACTCGGCTTCCGGGCGACCGAGCTCGGTCCCGTCGACTGGCTGCCGCTCGACCCGGGCGCCCTGCGCGCCGTGCTCCAGCGTCACGGCCTCGAGCTCGTCGGTGGCTTCGTGCCGCTCGTGCTGCACGAGCCGGATGCCGGGCCGGCGCGCGAGCGGGCGGAGCAGATCGGGCGAGTGCTGGCGGCCGCGGGCGCGGACGTGTTCGTGACCGCGGTCGTGATGGACGACGATTGGGCCGAGCCTCAGCCGCTCGACGACGCGGCGTGGGACAGGCTCGCCGCGCACCTCGACGGGCTGGCCGAGCTCGTCGCGGGGCTCGGCCTCGAGCTCGTTCTCCATCCGCATGCGGGCACCCTCATCGAGCGCGAGCCGGAGATCGAGCGCGTTCTGGCCGCGTCACACGCCGCGCTATGCCTGGACACCGGTCACCTCATGATCGCCGGCGCCGATCCGGCCGGCTTCGTGCGCCGCCACGGTGAGCGCATCGCGCACGTCCATCTCAAGGACGTCGACGCCTCGGTGGCCGGGCGCTACCGCGCGGGCGAGCTGTCGCTGGTCGAGGCCACCCAGGCGGGCCTGTTCCGGCCGCTCGGCCAGGGCGACGCGAACATCGCCGAGGTGATCGATCTTCTCGAACGGGCGGGCTACGGGCGCTGGCTCGTGCTCGAACAGGACACGGCCATCACCGGGGAGGAGCCGCCGGTGGGACGTGGTCCGGTGCTCGACGTGCAGGCGAGCGTCGCGTACCTGAATGAGCTGGCTCCGCGTGAGGAGGAGGTTCCGCAGACATGAAGCGACTGTTCCCAACGGTTCTGGTGCTGCTGTTCGCCGTGCTGGCGATGGCGTTCGTGACCGCGTGCGGCGACGACGATGACGACGGCGGCTCGGATGGAGGCTCCGAGGACGTCAGCCTGACCCAGGGCGGTGATCTCAAGATCGCGGTCATCACGCACGGGTCCGGGGACTCGTTCTGGGCGGTCGCGAAGCGCGGGGCCGAGCAGGCCGGCAAGGACCTGGGCGTCCAGGTCCAGTACAGCGAGTCCGCCAATGACCCGCAGAAGCAGGCCCAGCTGATCGACGCGGCGGTGACCGACAAGGTGAACGGCATCGCGGTCTCCGCGCCGAACCCGGACGCCCTCCGGGAGCCGTTGAAGAAGGCGGCCGACGCGGGCATCCCGATCATCACGCTCAACTCCGGTCAGACCGATTCAGCCGATCTCGGCGCGATCACGCACGTCGGTCAGGACGAGACGATCGCCGGTGAGGCGGCCGGCTCGCGGCTCGCCCAGGGCGGCGCGCAGAAGATGATCTGCGTGATCCACGAGCAGGGCAACATCGGGCTCAACCAGCGCTGCGACGGCGCCAAGCAGGGCTTCGGCGGCGAGGTCGAGAACCTGCAGGTCAAGGGCGTCGAGGACATCTCGACGACGCTTACCGAGATCCAGTCGAAGCTCGAGTCCGACGACTCGATCGACGCCGTGCTGTCGCTGAACCCGGACATCGCCGTGGCGGCGCGCGACGCCGTCCAGGGCTCGGGCTCGGAGGCGAAGCTCGCGACCTTCGACCTCAGCGGTGACGTGGTCAACGCGATCGAGGACGGCGAGATCGAGTTCGCGGTCGACCAGCAGCAGTACCTGCAGGGGTACCTGCCGGTGGTTTTCCTGAAGCTGTTCAACGACAACGCCAACACCGTCGGCGGCGGTCAGCCCGTGCTGACCGGGCCGGGCTTCGTCGACAAGGCCAACGCGTCCACGGTCAAGCAGCTGGCCGAGGAGGGGACGCGCTGACGAACTGGGTTGCGTCGCGGCCGGCCCACTCCGGCCGGCCGCGGCCAGACCCCGCAGGGAGGAGCCAGTAGATGAGCGATCCGACCGTCGCCGCGCAGCCACCCGGCGCGCCACCTCCGACCTCGGTGGTCGACGACCGGATGGCGGACGTCAGCTTCGTGACGAAGCTGCTGCGGCGGCCCGAGCTGGGTGCGGCGCTCGCCGCACTCGTCGTCTTCCTCTTCTTCACCTTCACCACGGACGAGTTCGGCACGCTCGACGGCGCCGCCAACTGGACCGACGTCGCCTCGACGCTCGGCATCCCGGCGGTGGCTGTGGCGCTGCTCATGATCGGCGGCGAGTTCGACCTGTCGGCGGGGGTGATGACCGGCAGCGCCGGGCTCGTGATGGGCCTGCTCGCCACCGAGCTCGACATGAACATCTGGTTCGCGATCGTGCTCACGTTCGTCTTCGCGGCGACGATCGGCTTCATCAACGGGATGATGGTCGTGAAGACGAAGCTGCCGAGCTTCATCGTCACGCTCGCGACCTTCTTCATCCTCCAGGGCGCCAACCTCGGCGTGACCAAGGAGATCACGGGCAGCGTGCGCGTCGGCGGGCTGAACGAGGTCTCTGGCTATCAGTCCGCGTTCGACATCTTCGGCGGCTCGTTCTCCGAGTACGACTTCCGCATCTCGGTCATCTGGTGGGTCGTCGTCACGATCCTGGCGACCTGGGTGCTCGCCCGCACGCGCGTGGGCAACTGGATCTTCGGCGTCGGCGGCGACGCCACCGCCGCCCGCAACGTCGGCGTGCCCGTCGCGCGGGTGAAGATCGCTCTCTTCATGACGACGTCGCTCGCCGCGGCGCTCGTCGGGATCATCGTGGCGCTCAGGCTGTCCTCTGTGCAGGCGAGCCAGGGTGTCGGCGAGGAGTTCACCTACATCATCGCCGCGGTGGTCGGCGGCTGCCTGCTCACGGGCGGCTACGGCTCGGCGATCGGCGCCGCGATCGGCGCGCTGATCATCGGCATGGCGTTCATCGGCATCCAGTTCTCCGGCTGGGACACCGACTGGCGCTTCCTGTTCCTCGGCGTGATCCTGCTGATGGCGGTGCTCGTCAACAACTTCGTCCGGCGCAGCGCGGAAGGAGCCCGAAAGTGAACGACCAGGTGGCGCTGCTCGAGACGCGCGCGGTCTCGAAGTACTTCGGAAACGTGATCGCCCTGAAAGACGTGTCGGTGTCGGTCTTCGACGGGCAGGTCACATGCGTGCTCGGCGACAACGGCGCGGGCAAGTCGACGTTCATCAAGATCCTCTCGGGCGTGCACCCCCACGACGAGGGCGAGCTCCTGGTCGAGGGCGAGGAGACGCACTTCCGGTCGCCCCGCGAGGCCCGCGAGCACGGGATCGCCACCGTCTACCAGGACCTGGCGACCGTGCCGCTGATGTCGATCTGGCGCAACTTCTTCCTCGGCTCGGAGCCCCTCAGGGCGATTGGGCCGATCAAGCTCGTCGACGTCAAGTGGGCGCGGCGGACGATGCGCGAGGAGATGGCCAAGATGGGCATCGACGTGCGCGACCCCGACCAGCCGGTCGGCACGCTGTCGGGTGGCGAGCGCCAGGCGGTCGCCATCTCGCGGGCGATCTACTTCGGGGCGAAGGTGCTGATCCTGGACGAGCCGACCTCGGCGCTGGGCGTGAAGCAGTCCGGGATCGTGCTGCGCTACATCGCGCAGGCGCGCGAGCGCGGGGTCGGGGTGATCTTCATCACCCACAACCCGCACCACGCCTACCCGGTCGGGGACCGCTTCGTCGTGCTGAACAGGGGGAAGCTGGTCGGCAAGTGGGAGCGCGGTGAGATCAGCCGCGACGAGCTCGTGAAGATGATGTCCGGTGGCGCGGAGCTCGACGAGCTCACGCACGAGCTCGAGCAGTCGACAGAGCGTCAGGACGGGTCGTGAGCGAGGCTGAGCGCCGGCAGGGCTCGGCCGTCCTCGAGCGGCCCGGTACACGCCGGCGGATCGGCGTCGGGCTGATCGGCTTCGGCTGGCTCGGCCGCGCCCACAGCCGCTCGCTGCGCCGCATCCCGTCGCTGTTCGGCGAGCGCGACTTCGACGTGGAGCTCGTGATCTGCGCGGACGAGGTGCCGGCGCGCGCGCAGGAGGCGGTCGACGACTTCGGCTACTCGCGCGCGAGCGCCGACTGGCGCGCGGTCGTCGAGGATCCCGGAGTCGACGCGGTCTTCATCGCGGCGCCGAACATGATGCACGTCGAGCTGGTCGAGGCGGCGGCGGCGGCGGGCAAGGACGTGTTCTGCGAGAAGCCGGTCGGCGGGACACCCGAGCAGACCGTCCGCGCCGAGCGCGCGGCCCGACGCGCGGGCGTGATCAGCGGCGTCGGCCACAACTTCCGCTGGGCGCCGCTCGTGCAGCACGCGGCGCGCCTGATCGCGGACGGCGAGCTGGGGGAGATCACGAACTACCGCGGCCGCTTCTTCTCGATGTACGGCAGCGACCCACTCGGGCTGCTGTCGTGGCGCTTCCTCGTCGATGCGGCGGGCCACGGCGTGACCAGTGACCTGATGAGCCACTCGGTGGACCTCGCCCACATGCTGATCGGGCCGATCAAGCGCGTGGTGGGAACGACCGCGACGTTCATCCGCGAGCGCCCGCTGCCGGTGCCGGGCGAGGGGACGCACTACGGGCGCGGCAACCCCGGCGACCCGAGCGGCGCGGTCACGAACGAGGACTACGCGGGCATGCTGTGCGAGTTCGCGAACGGCGCGCGCGGGACCTTCGAGGCGAGCCGGACGATGGTCGGCCCGGAGAGTCAGAACGCCTTCGACGTCTATGGCACCCGCGGCGCGCTCGGCTGGAACTTCGAGCGCATGAACGAGCTGCAGTTGTACCGTGCGAGTGACGGCCTCGACACCGGCTTCACGCGCGTGCTCGGCGGTGACCGCTTCCCCTTCCACGGCAACTTCGTTCCGGGGAGCGCCAACGGCATCGGCTTCGAGGACCTCGTGACGATCGAGGACTACGAGTTCTGCCGCGCGCTGGCCGAGCGGCGCCGGTTCCGGCCAGGGTTCGAGGAGGCGCTCGACTGGGTGTCGGTCCAGGCGGCGCTGCTCCGCTCCGCGGAAAGCGGTCGCTGGGAAGAGGTCGTCTCGCTGAGGGAGGAATGAATGGGCGGCCTCGCGACCACAGCAGCCCGCGAGCAGGCCCGGCCGAACCCGGCCGGCGCGCCGCTCGGGGTGGGTGTGATCGGCGCGGGGCGGATCGGTACGACCCATGCGCGCCTGCTCGCCGGCGAGGTGCCAGGCGCGCGCGTGGCCGCCGTGAGCGACACCCGACCCGAGGCCGCGCGGGCGCTCGGCGACGAGCTCGGGGTGCGCACGCTCGCGACAACCGAGGAGCTGCTCGCCGCGCCCGACGTCCACGCGGTGGCGATCTGCTCGAGCACCGACTCCCACGCGGCGCTGCTGCTCGCCGCCGCAGTGGCGGGCAAGCCCGTCTTCTGCGAGAAGCCGGTGTCGCTCGACCTCGACGAGATGGATCGCGCGCTCGGCGCCGTCGAGGACGCCGGCGTGCCGTTCCAGATCGGCTTCAACCGCCGCTTCGACCCTTCGCACGCGTCGGTGCGCTCTGCCGTGGCCGCCGGCACCGTCGGCGAGCCTCACCTGGTGCGGATCACGAGCCGCGACCCCGAGCCGCCGCCGCTCTCGTACGTGCTCGTATCCGGCGGGATCTTCCTCGACATGACGATCCACGACTTCGACATGGCCCGCTTCGTCACCGGCAGCGAGGTCACGGAGGTCTTCGCGCGCGGCGCGCTGCGCATGCAGGAGTCGTACTCGCAGGCGCACGATGTGGACACCGCCGTCGTGACGCTCACGCACGAGAGCGGCTGTCTCACCGTGATCGACAACAGCCGCCAGGCGGTGTACGGCTACGACCAGCGCGTCGAGGTGCTCGGCTCGCGCGGCCTGGCCGCCTCCGAGAACCCGTTCGCGCACAGCGGGCTCGTGCGCACCGCCGAGGGGACGCGCACCCCGGTGCCGCAGGCCTTCTTCTTCGAGCGCTACCGGCAGAGCTACATCGCACAGTGGACCGCCTTCGTGGGGGCGCTCGCGGCCGGCCAGCCCCCGCCGGTGACGACGCTGGACGCGCGCGCGCCGCTCGTCATTGGCCTGACCGCCCGACGCTCGCTGCAGGAGGGCAGGCCGGTGCGCGTCGAGGAGGTCGATTCGCTGCGATGAGGGTCCTTCTCACGGGCGGCTCCGGCTTCGTCGGCTCGAACGTCGCCGCCGTGTTCGCAGCCGCGGGCGACGAGCTGTTCGCGCCGTCGCATGCGCAGCTCGATGTGACCGATGCCGTCGTCGTCGAGGCGGCCGTGGCCGGGTTCGCACCGGACGCGATCGTCCACTGCGCGATCCTGAACGACTTCGAGGCGCTGGAGACGCGCCGTCTCGAGGCCTGGGCCGCGTACGTGGGCAGCACGCGCTCGCTCGCCGCTGCCGCCGATCGTGCGGGGGCGCAGCTCGTGCTGCTGTCGACCGACTGGGTGTTCGACGGCACTCAGGGCGGCGCGGACGAGAAGACAGCGCCGCGGCCGATCAACGCATACGGGTCGCTCAAGGCGGCCTCGGAGGAGGTCGTGACGGAGCACGTCCAGGCCGGCGCGGTGGCGCGCCTGTCCGGCGTCAACGGCGTGCACCGGGCGCGGCCGAGCACGCCACGGCGCCAGGACGTGGGCTTCGGCTACTTCATCAGCTCGATCGTCGAGGCGCTCGAGGCGGCTCGCCGCTTCACGGTCTGGGAGAGCCCGGCGATCAACTCGGTGGCGAGCCCGGTGCTCGCCACGACCGCCGCCGAGCTCATCCACGCGATCGTCGAGCGTCGCCTCACGGGCATCTATCACTGCTGCGGCGGCGAGCCGATCGACCGGCGCTCGCTCGCGCTGCGGACGGCCGCCGCCTTCGGGCTCGACGCCGGCCTGCTCGAGTTCGCAGCGCCGCCCGCGGAGGCGCTGCCGCCGCGGCGCGGTCCCGTACGACACGAGCCTCAGCGGCCCCGCGACGGAAAATGCGCTCGACGTGCGGCTCCCGAGCATCGACGCACTGCTCGGCGGTCTCCGGGCCGAGCTCGGGCGCGAGCGGAGCCTCGTATGAGTGAGCGCTTCGACGTGATCACGATGGGCCGCGTCAGCGTCGACCTCTACCCCGAGCAGGTGGGCGTCACGCTCGAGGACGTGCGCAGCTTCCAGAAATCGCTCGGCGGCAGCGCGACGAACGTGGCTGTGGCGGCGGCCCGGCTCGGCGCCCGCTCGGCCGTGATCACGAAGGTCGGTGACGACCCGTTCGGCAACTACGTCCGCCAGGCGCTCGACGGCTTCGGCGTCGACCCCCGCTGGGTGGGCACGGACCCCGACCTGCGCACGCCGCTGGTCTTCTGCGAGATCCACCCGCCCGACGACTTCCCGCTGCTCTTCTACCGCGAGCCGAAGGCCCCGGACCTGAACATCGAGCCTGGCGAGCTCGACCTCGACGCGATCCGCGCGGCGCGGCTCTTGTGGACGACCGGCACCGGCCTCTCACAGGAGCCGAGCCGCTCGGCCACGCTGCTCGCGCTCGAGTCGCGCCGCGAGGGGGCGGACGCGATCAGCGTCCACGACCTCGACCACCGGCCGGCGCTCTGGCCGGACGATCGCGAGGCCCGCCGCTGGGCGCGCGAGGCGGTCGGGCTGGCGACCGTCGCGGTGGGCAACGAGACGGAGGTGGAGGTGGCCGTCGGCACGCGTGACCCGCACGACGCAGCGCAGGCGCTGCTCGAGCTCGGCGTCGAGCTCGCCATCGTCAAGCGCGGGCCCGACGGCGTGCTCGCGCGCACGCGCGACGAGCTGATCGAGCTCGAGCCGGTGAGGCTCGAGGTGCTGAACGGGCTCGGCGCGGGCGACGCCTTCGGCGGCTCGATCTCGTACGCGCTTGTGAACGGCTGGGGGGCGGAGCGGGCGCTGCGGCTCGCCAACGCGGCGGGCGCGCTCGTGGCGTCGCGGCTCGCGTGCGCCGACGACATGCCGACGCTCGCGGAGCTGAAGGAGCTGGTGGGAGAGGAGATCGAGGCATGAGCGAGCGGTTGACGGTGGCCCAGGCGCTGGTGCGCTTCCTGGCCGTCCAGGAGATCGAGCGAGACGGCGAGCGGCGCCGCTTCTTCGGCGGCTGCTGGGGCATCTTCGGGCACGGCAACCTGTCCGGGCTCGGGCAGGCGCTCCACCAGCACCGCGACCTGTTCCGCTACCGCCAGGCGCGCAACGAGCAGGCGATGGTCCACGTCGCGTCGGGCTACGCGCGTCAGCTGAACCGGCTCGGAACGTTCGCGTGCACGAGCTCCGTGGGCCCCGGAGCCACGAACATGGTCACTGGCGCCGCGCTCGCTACCGTGAACCGGCTGCCCGTGCTGCTGCTCCCGGGCGACACGTTCGCGACGCGCGCGCCGCACCCCGTGCTCCAGCAGCTCGAGGCGCCGCACGACGCCACGATGTCGGTGAACGACTGCTTCCGCCCGGTGTCGCGCTACTTCGACCGCATCACGCGGCCGGAGCAGATCGTGCCCTCGGCGCTCGAGGCGATGCGCGTGCTCACCGACCCGGCCGAGACCGGCGCGGTCACGCTGGCGCTGCCCGAGGACGTCCAGACCGAGGCGCTCGAGGTGCCGGAGTCGTTCCTGGCCCAGCGCGTGTGGACGGTGTTCCGGCGCCCGCCGGCCCCCGACGCGCTGGCGCGCGCCGCCGATCTCGTGCGCGCGGCAAGGCGGCCGCTGATCGTCGCGGGTGGCGGCGTCATCTACGCGGAGGCGAGCGAGGAGCTGCGCGCGCTAGCCGATGCCGCCGGCATCCCAGTCTGCGAGACGCAGGCGGGCCGCGGCGCGCTGCCCTCCGAGCACCCGCTGGCGCTCGGCGCCGTCGGCGCGACGGGCACGCTCGCCGCCAACCGGCTGGCCCGTGAGGCGGATCTCGTGATCGGGGTCGGCACGCGCTGGAGCGACTTCACGACCGCCTCGAAGTCGGCCTTTCAGGACCCGGACGTGCGCTTCGTGAACGTCAACGTCGCGAGCTTCGACGCCGCCAAGCACAGCGGGCTCGCACTCGAGGCGGACGCGAAGCTGGCGCTGGCGGCGCTCGCCGAGGCGCTGGCCGGCCACCGCGCCGACGCGGCCTGGGAGCGGCGCGCCGGCGACGAGGCGCGCGCCTGGGGTGAGGAGGTCGCGCGCCTCACCCACGCAGGGCACGAGCCGCTGCCGAGCCAGGCCGAGGTGATCGGCGCCGTCAACGAGGCGGCGGGCCCGCGCGACGTCGTCGTCTGCGCGGCCGGCTCGATGCCGGGCGACCTGCACAAGCTCTGGCGCGCCCGCGACCCGAAGGGCTACCACGTGGAGTACGGCTACTCGTGCATGGGCTACGAGCTCCCGGGGGGCATGGGCGTGAAGCTGGCCGCCCCCGACCGCGAGGTGTTCGTGATGGTCGGCGACGGCTCGTGGCTGATGGCGCCCGGTGACCTCGTGACCGCGGTTGCCGAGGGCGTGAAGCTCGTGATCGTGCTGGTCGACAACCACGGCTACGCCTCGATCGGGGCGCTCTCGCGCTCGATCGGCGACGCCGGCTTCGGCACCCACTACCGCCGCGCGGCCAACGGCGCTCCTGTGCTCGACGCCGGCGACGGTCCGGCGGAGGAGCTCGAGGCGCTCCCGATCGACCTCGGGGCGAGCGCCGAGGCCCTCGGCGCGCGGCTCTTGCGCCCTCGCGGGATCGACGAGCTGCGCGATGCGCTCGAGAGCGCGAGGGCCGAGAGCGGGCCGGTCGTCGTCCACGTGGAGGTGGACCGCTACGCGGGCGTGCCGAGCTACGAGGGCTGGTGGGACGTGCCGGTGGCCGAGGTGTCCGACGACCCTGCCGTGCGCGCCGCGCGCGAGGAATACGAGCGCGCCCGCGAGGAGCAGCGGCCGTACGTCGAGGGGAGCTCGTGAGCCGGCTGCTCGTAGAGTCGCGGCGCGGGCCCGCCGACGACGGCAGCCTCCTGCTCGTGACCCCCGAGTCCGCGGGCTGGACGCACGTCGGCTTCGAGGTGCTCAGGCTGGGGGAGGGCCAGCGCGTGGTGCGGTCCACGGACCGCCGCGAGCTCTGCGTGGTGGTGCTCTCGGGCAACGTCGACCTCGCCTCCGAGCACGGCGACTGGCCGGGCCTCGGTGGCCGCGAGGACCCCTTCTCCGGGATGCCGGCTGCGGCCTATCTGCCGCCGCGAACGAACCTCTCCCTCCGGGGGGGCCGGGGTGGGGCGGAGCTTGGGCTCTGCTTTGCCCCGGCCGCCTTTGGCGCCGCTGCCCGGGTGCTTCCGGCCGAGGACGTGGAGGTCGAGGTGCGCGGCTACGGCGCGCTCGAGCGGCGCATACACCCGATCCTGATGGGCGACCGCGAGGCGGAGTCGCTCCTCGTCTGCGAGGTGCTGACCCCCGAGGGCCACTGGTCGAGCTACCCGCCGCACAAGCACGACCGGGAGGCGCTGCCCGAGGAATCGCTGCTCGAGGAGACGTACTACCACCGCATCACGCCGGCGCACGGCTTCGCCCTGCAGCGCGTCTACACCGACGACGGCTCGCTCGACGAGTCGGTCGCCGCGCGTGACGGCGACGTCGTGCTCGTGCCGCGCGGGTACCACACGGTCTCAGCACCTCCGGGCTACGCGCTGTATTACTTGAATGTGATGGCCGGCCCGGCCCGGGCCTGGGCGATCGCGAACGACCCCGACCACGAGTGGATCCTCAATGGAAGCCGCAACCCAGACTCGCCTGCTCGATAACTACGTCGCCGGCAAATGGACCGCCGCCACCGGCAGCGACGCTCTCGACGTCACGAACCCCGCCACCGGCGAGACGCTCGCGCGCGTGCCGCTGTCGTCGTCCGCCGACCTCGACGCCGCCGTGGCTGCCGCACGCGCGGCGCTGCCGGCTTGGCGCGACGTGTCGGTGATCGCGCGCGGGCGGATCCTGTTCGCGCTGCGCGAGGGCCTGAACAACCGGCATGAAGAGCTGGCCCGCTCGGTCACGACCGAGATGGGCAAGACGATCGGCGACGCCCGCGCCGAGGTCGCGCGCATGATCGAGATGGTCGAGTGCGCCTGCGCGATCCCGACGACCATGCAGGGCCGCATCCTCGAGGACGTCTCGCGCGGGATCGACGCCGAGACGATCCGCCAGCCGGTCGGAGTGTGCGCCGCGATCGTCCCCTTCAACTTCCCGGCGATGGTGCCGTTCTGGTTCCTGCCGTTTGCGATCGCCTGCGGGAACACCTTCGTGCTCAAGCCGTCGGAGCAGGTGCCGCTCACGCAGCAGATCGCGTTCGAGGTGCTCGACTCGCTCGGGCTGCCGGAGGGCGTCGTCAACCTCGTCAACGGCGGGCGCGAGGTCGTGGAGGGCATCCTCGACCACCCCGGCATCGACGCGGTCTCGTTCGTCGGCAGCGCTCCGGTCGCGCGGATCGTCTACGAGCGCTCGGCCAAGTCCGGCAAGCGCGTCCAGGCGCTCGGCGGCGCGAAGAACCACATGGTGGTGATGCCGGACGCCGTGATCGACCAGACCGTCAAGGGCATCATGGGCTCGGCCTTCGGCGCCGCCGGTCAGCGCTGCATGGCGGGCTCGGTGGTCGTGACCGTCGGCGATGCGCGCGAGCGGCTGCTGCCGGCGCTGCGCGAGGCAGCCGAGGCGGTGCGCGTCGGCGACGGGCTCGACGAGGACACGGAGCTCGGGCCGGTCGTCTCCGAGAAGGCGAAGGAGCGCGTCCTCTCGATGATCGAGCGCGGGCTCGAGGAGGGTGCCGAGCTGATCGTCGACGGTCGCGGCGCCGGCGACGACACCGGCTGCTACGTCGGCGCGACGATCCTCGACGGCGCTACGCCCGAGATGGACATCGTGCGCGAGGAGATCTTCGGCCCGGTGCTCTCGCTCGTGCACGTCGACACGCTCGACGAGGCGATCGAGGCGGTCTCGAAGAGCCGCTTCGGCAACGGCGTCTCGATCTTCACCGAGTCAGGCGCCGCGGTGCGCCGCTTCAAGCACGATGTGGAGGCGGGCATGGTCGGCGTCAACATCGGCGTGGCCGCGCCGGTCGCGTTCTTCCCGTTCTCAGGCTGGAAGGACAGCTTCCTCGGCGACCTGCACGCGCACGGCCCCGACGCGGTCGAGTTCTACACGCGCAAGAAGACGATCACGAGCCGCTTCTACTCGAGCGGCCAGACCGGCGGCTACTTCGTCGAGCACTAGTCGCTCTTCCGGCGGCGCCGGAGAAACTCGTAGGGGTCGGCGAGCGGGCCGAGGTGCTGCAGCTTGTCCGGGTTCACGACCGAGTTGATCGCCTGGATGCGCCCGTCGGCGATGTCGAAGACGAGCACGCCGATGATCGCGTCCGCGACCGCGTCGATCGCGAGCGCGCCGGGCTGGCCGTTGACCTCGACCGGGCGCAGCTCGAACCCGCCGGCGCGCTCCCCCGAGCGGGCCCAGGAGGCGAGCAGCTTCGCTATCCGCTCGCGGCCGTGCATCGGACGGGCGATCGCGGGCGCCTTGCCGCCGCCGTCGCCGTGCAGGACGACGTCCTCGGCGAGCAGGGCCTCGAGCGGCCTCCAGCTCGCCCTCGCGCGCGGCTGCGATGAAGCGCTGTGCCAGCTCGTCGCGGACCTCGGCGGAGGGCTCGTAGCGAGGCCTGTGCTCTTCCACGTGGCGGCGCGCCCGCGCTGTCAGCTGGCGTACGTTGTCCTCGCTCTTGCCGACGATCGCCGCGATGCGGTCGTACGGGTAGTCGAAGACCTCGCGCAGCAGGAACGCCGCGCGCTGCTCAGGCGAGAGGCTCTCCAGCACCACCAGGAACGCGAAGGAGAGCGAGTCGGCGAGCTCCGCCTCCCACGCCGGATCGCCCTCCTCCGCGGCGACGAGCGGCTCGGGCAGCCACTCGCCGGTGTAGGTCTCGCGCCGGACCCGCGCGGAGCGGAGCTGGTCGATCGAGAGCCGGGTGACCACGGTCGACACGTACGCCCGCGGCGACTCGATCCGCTCACCCGAGTCGAGCGTGTTGTGCAGGCGAAGCAGGCCCTCCTGCACGACGTCCTCGGCCTCGCTCACGCTCCCGAGCATGCGGTACGCGATGGCGAAGGCCGGCGGCCGCAGCTCCTCGTACAGGTCCGTGCTGGCCATGGCTCAGCCGAGCCCCTTGGCGAAGCCCTCGCGCCAGCTCGGGTAGCGCGGCTGCCAGCCGAGCTCGCGCTTCGCCTTCTTGTTCGACTGCCCGCGCAAGTCGCTCATCATGATGGCTGCCACCTTGCCGCCGGCGAGCCGAGCGAGCCAGAGCGGGACGTGGCGGGGCGGCTTCGCGCCGACCGCCTTGGCGAGCTCGGGCAGCCACTCGGAGATCGGCGCCGGCTCGTCGTCCACGACGTTGTAGACGCCACGCGTGCCGTGCTCGACCGCCTCGACCGTCGCCGCGGCCGCGTCCTCGATGTGGATGAAGGACCACGTTCCCGTGCCCTTCCCGGCGATCGGGAGCTTGCGCTCGCGGATCATCTCGACCTGCTCGCCGAGCGGGCTGAGGCCGATCGAGGTCCCGGGACCGTAGAAGCCGCCGTAGCGCAGCGCGATGCCCTCGGTCCAGTCGGCGCCGATCACCGCCCGCTCGAGGTAGTTGATCGCCTCGACCGTCGTGCGGACCTGGGCGGGCGGCGCCGTGTCGAGCGGGTCGTTCTCCGACTTCACCATTCCGCCCGTGCGGGCGTACGGCCACGGAGCGAAGCTCTGCGCTACGAAGCGCTTCACGCCCACCGCGCGGCCGGCAGCCAGCAGGTGGTCCGTGCCCTTCGTGCGCAGCTCGTTCGTGGGGGCGAAGTCGCGCTCCATGCGTCGCGGGTTGAAGTCGCTGATCGCGGTCAGCTGGTGGACGATCACGTCGGGGTCGGCCTCGGCCACGGCCCGCGCGACGCCGTCCGGATCGAGGGCGTCGGCGACCACCGGGCGCGCGCCGAGCTCGCGCAGGAGCTCCGTCTTGGACTCGCTTCGGGTCATGCCCGTGACCTCGTGACCGCGCGCGACCAGCTGCTTGACGAGTGGCCTGCCGAGTGCGCCTGTTGCACCTGCTACGAAGACCTTCATGTCGGCTCCTTTCTCGTTTTCTACCCAGTTGACGAGATAGCCATGGAGCGTGTGACAGCGCGTTCGCGGGTATCCCGGCGACATGCCACCTCGCGGAGTCAAGAAGGGCACGAAGCGCGCCCGCCAGTACGAGAAGATCAAGCAGAGCCAGAAGGAGCAGGGGCGCTCCGAGGACCGCGCCGAGGAGATCGCGGCGCGCACCGTCAACAAGGAGCGGGCCCGCAGCGGCGAGTCGCAGACGCGCTCGCGCAGCTCGACCCAGGACATCTCCTCCGGCCGCCGTGGCGGTCAGCGCTCCGGCAGCTCGGGCCCGAAGGGGCGGACGCGCGATCAGCTCTACAACGAGGCCAAGAACCTCAACATCGAGGGTCGCTCGAGCATGAACAAGTCGCAGCTGCAGCGAGCCGTCGACGGGAAGAAGTAGCTCGAACCCTGCGCAGCCGGCCGAGCCTGCTGCTTCGGGCCGCTAGCCCAGATCGTCGATCAGGTCGGCCACCGAGTCGACGATCAGCGACGGCCGGTAGGGGTGCCGTTCGGCGTCGCCGCGCTGGGTCACGCCGCTCAGCACGAGCACGGTCTTCAGGCCCGCCTCGAGCCCGGAGACGATGTCGGTGTCCATGCGGTCGCCGATCATCGCCGTGGTCTCGGAGTGTGCGTCGATCGCGTTGAGCGCCGAGCGCATCATCAGCGGGTTCGGCTTTCCGACGTAGTAGGGGGCAACCCCGGTGGCGCGGCTGATCAGCGCCGCCACCGAGCCGGTGGCGGGCAGGGGACCATCGGGCGAGGGCCCCACGTTGTCCGGATTGGTGGCGATGAAGCGCGCGCCCGCCGCCACCAGCTGGATCGCGCGGGTGATGCGCTCGAAGCTGTAGGTGCGCGTCTCGCCGAGGACCACGTAGTCGGGGTCGCGATCGGTGATCGTGTAGCCGCTCTGATGCAGGGCCGTCGTCAGGCCCGCCTCGCCCACCACGAACGCGGAGCCGCCGGGCCGCTGGTCCTCGAGGAAGCCCGCGGTGGCGAGCGCAGAGGTCCAGATCGCCTCCTCCGGGAGATTGAGGCCGCTGCGCCGGAGCCGGGCGGTCAGATCGCGCCGCGTGTACATCGAGTTGTTCGTCAGGACGAGGAAAGGCAGGCCGAGCTCCCTCAGCCGGCCGATGAACTCGGGGGCGCCCGGTATCGCGTGCTCCTCCGTAACGAGCACACCGTCCATGTCCATCAGCCATGCGTTGATCTCGCGCCGGCTCATGGGGTCGGAGACTACGCACCGTGCTAGGAATGAGCGCGATGGCATACCGGCGCTACGTGGCGATCGGCGACAGCACCACAGAGGGGCTGATGGACCCGTATCCCGATGGGAGCGGCTATCGCGGCTGGGCCGACCGGCTCGCCGAGCGCATGGCGGCCGCCAGCCCGGGGCTTCTGTACGCCAATCTCGCAGTGCGCGGCAAGCTCGCCCGCCAGGTCCACGACGAGCAGCTGGCGGCTGCGCTGGCGCTGCAGCCCGACTTCGCCACGGTGATCGCGGGGCTGAACGACACGCTCCGCCCGCAGTGCGACCTCGACGCGACGGCGGGCCACCTCGACGCGATGATCGGCGCGCTCGCTGCGCAGGGCGCGACCGTCGCCACGATGGCGTTCCCCGACCCCGTGCCGATCAACCCGCTGGCGCGGGCGGCGCGAGCGCGGGTCTTCGCCTTCAACGAGCGCGTGCGCGAAGTCGCCCGCCGCCACGGTGCGCTGCTCGTCGACTTCGAGCGCGACGCCGCCCCGCCCGACCCACGCCTCTGGCACGACGACCGCCTGCACGCGAACACCGAGGGCCACGTGCGCATCGCCGACGCCTTCGCCGAGGCACTCGGCCTCGAGGGCGCCGACCGCGCGTGGGCCCAGCCGCTGCCACCGGCGCCGCCGTCGCGTGCGGTTACCGCGGTGACCGCCAACGCGGTGTGGGCGGTGAAGCACTTGGCCCCGTGGGTGATACGGCGGATCAGAGGCGTCTCATCCGGCGACGGGCTGCCGCCGAAGCGGCCCGTGCTGGAGCTGGTGCGGCCGGAGGGGGCGGAGCGGTAGGCGCGGCGTCGCGGCCCGCAGCGCCACCGTGCCGACTTATTGTCGTGTGACGACACCAAGTCGGGTCGGTGACGTGATTTCGGGGCGGCGTGGCAACCTCCCCCTTCACTGCCGCCGTTAGCCCGGCCGCGCGCGCGCTTCAGAGCCGGTACACCCGCTGCGCGGTCCCGCCCAACACGGCCGCCCGCACCTCATCGGAGCGGCCGGCGAGCGCCTGCTGCCATGCGTCGAGAAGTGAACGGTAGTCCGTCCACAAGCTCTCCACGGGGAAGTTCGAGCCCCACATGCAGCGTTCGGCACCGAACCACTCGAGGCACGCGTCGCTGACGAGCCGTATCAGCTCCGGGTCGACGCGGTGCACGAACGTCCCCTGGCCGGTCAGCTTGGTCACGAGGTTCGGCAGCTCGGCGAGCCGCTGCATGCCCTCGCGCCACGGGTCGACGTCGGCCTCGTCGGCCGACTCGAGCATCCCCGAGTGCACGAGCACGAACTGGACCTCGGGCAGGTCGGCGACGAAGCGCGCGGCGTCGGCCATCTGGTTCGAGAAGACCTGGAGCTCGAACACCCAGCCGTATTCGGCAAGCTCCGCCACGTTGCGACGGAGCACCGGGTCGTTCATCCGGTCCGGCGCCGACGCGAACCGGTACTGCTCGTTCGGGTGCCAGTGCAGCTGCAGCCGGATCCCGCGCATCAGCGGCGAGGCTGCGGCCTGGGCGGCGAACAGCTCCGGCGCGTCCTCGCGGAACAGGTCCGCGGCGCCGACGATCGCGTGCGGCCAGCCCGACTCCTCGTGCACCTGCTGCACCCACTTCACCTCGTCGAGCGAGCGCTCCAGCGGCCAGTTCGTCTGCACGTAGACGGAGCGCTCCACGCCCGCGCTCGTCGCGTCGGCGATGTACTCGTCCGCGAGGTAGTCGCGCCGGATCGCCTCGTACGGGCCGAAGATCCGCGGCACCATCGGGCCCTGGAGCCACAGGTTGTCCTGGACCCGCCAGACGTGGTGATGGCTGTCGACGATCACGCCACCTCCCACGCGCGCGCCGCGGTCCGGCGGGGGCGCGCGCCGATCTCGGGGAGGAGCCGGACCTGCTCGGTGAGCGTCGCGAGGTCGCGCGCGCCCGCGAGGCAGTCGAGCTGCCCGAGCACCGCCTGCAGCCCGCGCGTCGCCGGCCGGTAGTCCGGCTCGCAGGCCAGCGGCGACCACCACACGAGCCGGTGCCCGAGTCGCGCGAGCCGCCGCACGGCCTCGGTCATCTGCGCGGGGTCGCCGCGCTCGAGCCCGTCGGAGAGCACGATGATCAGCGCGCCGCGGGCGAGCGCGACGCGGCGCGCGTCGGCGAGCAGCTCCAGCAGCGCCGGGCCGATCCGCGTGCCGCCGTCGGCGTCGAGCACGCACTCGGTG
Source organism: uncultured Thermoleophilaceae bacterium (assembly GCA_963814095.1). Lineage (GTDB taxonomy): Bacteria > Actinomycetota > Thermoleophilia > Solirubrobacterales > Thermoleophilaceae > JACVRW01. The sequence goes on from CAWFBT010000001.1 coordinate 166,168, forward strand.
ATCGCCTCGAGCGCGCGGTCGACGTCGGGCGTGTCGAGCGCGCGCGTCACGCGCGTGAGCCGCGTGCCGAACGTGAACGCCTCGGCGCGGTCGGTCGAGCGCACCACGGCGTGGGCGAAGCGGAGGAGGTCCGGGCTGTGTGCGCGAAGGGAGCCGGACACGTCGATCAGCACAAGCACGCGCCGTGGTCGCCGCGTCCGCTCGCGCCAGGCGAGCTCGAGCACCTCGCCGCCCGTCCGATTCGCGGCGTGGAGCACGCGCTGCAGGTCGAGCACCCGCCCGCGCCGCGCCCGCCGCGCGCGCCGCCCGGTGACCACCGGCAGCGTGCCCGCCAGCGCCGCCCGCAGCTCGGCCAGCTCGTCGTGCCCGTCCGCCGTCGTGGCCGGGAACGTCCGCTGGTTGCGCAGGTCGGCGGGGCTGGCGTGGAGCCCGGTGCCCTCACTCGGCTCGAGCGCCTCGAGCTCGCCCTCGTCGCCTGCGTGCGGCGCCGCCGTCTCGCCCTCGTCCTCGGGCGGCGGCACCGGCTGCGACTTCTCCACCAGCAGCTCCGCGCGGCGGAAGCAGGCGTCGAAGACGACGTCGAACACCTCGAAGTCCTCCGCGCGCGCGACGAGCGTCACCCGCGCGCGCCAGTACAGCGCCTCGACGTCGCCGGGCGGCGAGAGCGCGACCGCGCGCAGGAAGTCCGCGCGCTTCTCGGCGCCGACCCGCACGCCCGCGTCGTCGAGCGAGCGCAGGAAGCCGTGCAGGTGCTCGCGTGCGCGGTCGCTCACCGCACCGCCTCGAGCACCGCCTCGGCCCGCTCCACGTCCTCCTGCTCCTTGAGCAGCAGCCCGAGCGAGCGCTTCAGTGCCTTCGGCCACGGCGTCCCCTCGGCCGCGAGGACGGATGCGCCCTGCGCCCAGTCGATCGTTTCGGCGATCCCCGGCCGCTTGAGGAGCTTCTCCGCGCGAACGCGCGTGATTGCGTTCACCAGCGCGTCGGCCGCCGCGTCGTCCAGCCCCGGCGCGTAGGCGCGCAGGATCAGCCGCTCGCGCGCCGCGTCCGGGAACGGGATCCAGTGGTAGAGGCAGCGGCGCTTGAGCGCGTCGTGCAACTCCCGCGTGCGGTTCGACGTGAGCACGACGATCGGCGTGGTTGGCGCGACGATCGAGCCCAGCTCGGGGATCGTGATCTGGAAGTCGGAGAGGAACTCGAGCAAGAAGGCCTCGAACTCCGAGTCCGACCGGTCGATCTCGTCGATCAGCAGGACCGCGTGCTCCGCGCGCCGTACGGCCTGCAGCAGCGGACGCTCCACCAGGAAGCGCTCGTCGTAGAGGTCGCCGACCTCGCGGCCCTCCGCCTCGGCGACCCGCACGTGGAGCAGCTGCTTCGGGCGGTCCCACTCGTAGAGCGCTTGCGAGGCGTCGAGCCCCTCGTAGCACTGCAGGCGGATCAGCTCGCGGCCGAGCACGTCGGCGAGCGCCTTCGCAACCTCGGTCTTGCCCACGCCCGGCTCGCCCTCGAGCGCGAGCGGGCGCCCCAGCACGAGCGCCAGATGCAGCGCCGTGAGGAGTCCCTCGTCGGCGTAGTAGCGGCGCTCGGCCAGGAGCCGCCCGAGCTCTCCGACGGGCGGCGCGCTCACAGCGCGTCGAGCCCCCGCAGGATCTTCTCCGGTGTGAAGGGCATCGAGTCGAGCCGGACCCCGCAGGCGTCGTAGATGGCGTTCGCGAGCGCCGGGATCGGCGCGTTCGCCGTCATCTCCCCGATGCCCTTCGCGCCGAATGGCCCAGTGTCGGCCGGCCGCTCGATGATCACGCTCTCCATCGCGGCATTGTCCGCCGGCCCCGGCATCAGGTACTCGCTGAAATCCGTCGGCCCGTGCTCGCGCGCGGGGTAGTAGGGCTCGGTCGTCTCGAACATGCCATGGGAGATACCCATCCAGGCCCCACCCTCGATCTGCTGGGTGGCCATCGCCGGGTTGAGCGCGCGGCCGACCTCGTAGACGTTGTACATCGCGAGGATCTCAACCACGCCCGTCTCGTCGTCGACCTCGACCTCGGCCATCGTGCAGGCGTGCGCCTGGCATGAGTCGGGGTCCATCGCGCCTGTCTCGGGCACGGGGTCGTTCTTCTCCTTGAGAAAGATCCCGCGGCCCGCGATCGTGCGCCCCTGCTCGAAATGCGCGGCGAGCGCGAGATCGACGATGTGGATCTTCTTCTCCTCGGAGCCCTTGAGCTTGATGAAGCCCGTGCCGTCGGTCTCCAGATCGGCCGGATCGACCTCCAGCTCGTCGGCCGCGACCTGGAGCATGACCTCACGCGCCTCGCGGGCGGCCATGATCACCGCGTTGCCGACGCGGTGCGTGCCGCGCGAGGCGAAGGTGCCCATGCAGTGCGGGCCTGTGTCCGTGTCGGCCGTGTCGACGATGATGTTCTCGAACGGGAGCCCGAGCGTCTCCGCCGCGCACTGCGCGGCGATGGTCTTGATGCCCTGGCCGAGGTCGACTGACGAGAGCGTGACCACGAACGAGCCCGTCGTCGTGGAGTGGATGAGCGCCTGGGAGGGGTCGCCGCCCAGGTTCATGCCGGTCGGGTAGTTGACGGCGGCGTAGCCGCGGCCGCGGAGCTTCGCCATCAGGACCCCCTCGGGGTCGTGGACGTCAGGGCGCGCGACTCGGCGCTCAGCTCGTGGCCGACGAGCTCGGCCGCGCGCTGCATCACCTCGATCAGCGCCGTGCCCTCCGCGATCTTGCGATGGGCCTTCATGTCGCCGTCGCGGTAGGCGTTCTTGAAGCGGAGCTCGAGCGGGTCCATCTCCAGCGCCCGCGCGATCCGGTCCATCTGGCTCTCCAGCGCGTAGTCGGCGATCGTCACGCCGAACCCGCGCATCGCGCTCGACGGCGTGCGGTTCGTGTAGACGCAGTGCCCGTCGACCCACACGTTCGGGATCGTGTACGGCCCCGGCATGTGCGCCGCGGCCTTCGTCGTCCCGTACGGCGAGTGGCGCGAGTAGGCGCCGGCGTCGACGTAGAGCGTGACCTTGCGGGCGACGACCCGGCCGTCGCCCATCACGCCGTCCTTGATGTAGATCCGCTCGGCCGCACGCGGCGAGGAGACCTGCATCTCCTCCTCGCGCCCGTAGACGTACTTGACCGGCTTGTTCGTCGCCATCGCCGCGATGCAGGCGATCGGCTCGAGCGTCACGTCGACCTTGCCGCCGAAGCCGCCGCCGACCGTGCCGCCGACGACGCGGAGCTTGCCGAACGGTGCCTCGAGGATGAGCGCCGTGTTGTCGAGCGTGAAGAAGCAGGCCTGCGTGTCCGAGTGAATCAGGAGGCGGGCGTCGGGCTGCGGGATGACGATGCAGCCCGTCGTCTCCGTCGCCGCGTGTTCGATCGGCGAGGACTGGTAGCGCCACTCGAAGACGTGGTCGGCCTCCGCGAAGCCGGCGTCCACGTCGCCGAAGCGGATCCGGCGGCAGTGGTGGCCCTCGTAGACGAAGTAGTTCGTCCCGTGCGGCTTGATCGCGGGCGTGCCCTCCTTCAGTGCCTCCTCGACGTCGAGCACGACGGGCAGGTCCTCGTAGGTGACCTTCACCGCGCGCGCGCCCTGGAGCGCCGCCTGCTCGTTCGTGGCGATCACTGCGACGATCGGCTCACCCTTGTAGAGGACGCGGTCCTCGGGCAGCACCGGCTCGTCGTTCGGCTCGACGCCGATGAGCCGCAGGATCGTGTACCAGTTGGCCGGGACGTCCTCGTGCGTGAGCACCTTGACCACGCCGGGAACTGCGAGCGCGGGCGCGACGTCGACCTCCTTGAGCAACGCGTGATGGCGCTCGGAGCGCGCCATCTTCAGGTGCAGGAGGCCGGGCGGGTTGCGATCCTCGAAGAACGTCGTGCGGCCGGTGACGTGTCCGAGCGCATCGGAGCGCTGGACGGGCGTGCCGATGACGTCGAAGTCGTCATCCCGCCCGTCGGCGAAGTAGGAGCGGTCGATCCGCTCGGTCTGCATCGCCATCAGACGCCTCCCTCCACGTACGTGATCCCGCCAGCCGAGCGCCGCCGCTCGGCCGCGTCGAGGATGGCGTTGATGATCGACTCGTAGCCCGTGCAGCGGCAGACGTTGCCCGAGATCGCGCGGACTACGTCCTCGCGGGTCGGGTCCGGGTTCTCTCCGAGCAGCGCCTCCGCGGCCATGATCATGCCGCTCGTGCAGAAGCCGCACTGGGTGGCGAACCCCTCCAGGAACGCGGCCTGGATCTCGTCGAGCTCGCCGCCCTCGCGGGCGACGCCCTCGAGCGTGCGCACGTCGGCGCCCTGGATCGTCTCGACGGGGACGAGGCAGCTCATCACGGCCTCACCGTCGACCAGGCACGTGCACGTGCCGCACGTGCCCTGAGCGCAGCCGCGCTTCGCCGCGGTCAGGCCGAGGTCGTCGCGCAGCGCGCTCAGCAGCGTCGCCCCCGGTTGGGTGAGGAACTCCTGCGGCTCGTCGTTGACGAGCAACTCGATGTAGGCCTTGGGCATCTACTCCTCCTCGAGCAGCGCGCGGCGGACGTGGACGGGGAGGACGCGGCCGCGGTACCACGCGCTCGCGTACATGTCGTCGAACGGCTCCGCGTCCGCGAGCGCCGCCTCGCCGGCGGTCTGGGCGCGGTCGTGGTCGAGCGGGCCGCCAGTCAGCGCCTGCTCGGCGGCCGTCGCGCGGACGGGCCTCGCGCCGGCGCCGCCGAGGGTGATTCGCGCGTCGGTGACGGTCTCGCCGTCGAGGCGGAGCACCGCGGCGACGGTGACGATCGAGGCCGAGTTCTGCTTGCGGCGCATCGCCTTCGTGTAGCGCCAGGCGGACGCGTCGGGGACGTCGAAGGCGACCGCGGTGACGACCTCGCGCGCGCCGACGCCGTCGTGCAGCACGCCGGCGACGGGGCGGGTGGCGGTGGCGCCGTCGGGGCCGGCCACCTCGACCTCGGTGTCGAGCGCGAGGAGCGCGACCGCCAGGTCCCCGTAGGGCTGCTTCACGAAGAGGTTGCCGCCGACCGTGGCGAGGTTGCGGATGGTCGGCGAGGCGATCGACTCGATCACCGGGCGGAGGACAGCGAGCCGCTCGTCCTTGCCGACGTCGGTCAGCGTCGTCGCGGCGCCGATCACGGCGCGGCCGCCGTCGACCTCGATGCCCCGCAGCCCGGCGCGACGGAGCGAGACGAGCGCGCGGTGGTCGTGGGCGGTCGTGTTGACGTGCGGCATCACGACGGTGCCGCCGGCGAGCACGACCCTTCCCTCGCCGGCGAGCGAGCCGACGACGTCAGGGACGGATTCGGGTACCTCCACGCTCGGTGCCAATGGCTCCTCTCCTCCTCCTCCTAGGTTTCCCGGCGGCCAGCCGCCGCCTCTCGACGTCCTCCAGGTGCGCGAGCATCGCCGCGCTCGCGGCCGCCGCGTCGCGCGCGGCGACCGCCTCGGCGATCCGCCGGTGATCGCGGACCACCCGGGCCTGCATCCCCTCGAGGTGCGTGGTCGCCATCCGGCTGGCCACGCCCAGGCCGGCGAGCGAGCCGACGACGCGCTCGAGGATCTCGTTCCGCGACGCCGCGGCGATGATCCCGTGCAACTCGAGGTCGGCGCGCATGAACGCTTCGTCGTCGCCGATCCCGGCGGCGGAGGCCTCGACGCACTCGACGAGCCGCGCGATCTCCGCCTCTGTCGCGCGCTCCGCGGCGAGCGCTGCGAGCTTCGGCTCGACGAGCTTGCGCGCCTCGAACAGCTCGTTGAAGCCCGCGTCGCTGAGCGCGAGCACGAGGCCGAGCGGCCGCATCAGCGTCGCCGGGTCCAGCGAGGCGACGTAGTTGCCCGCGCCCTGGCGCATCTCCGTGACCCCGATGAGCGACAGCGCCCGCAGCGCCTCGCGCAGCGATGCCCGGCTCACGCCCATCGTCACGGCCAGCTCGCGCTCTGGCGGCAGCCGGTCGCCCGGCCGCAGCTGGCGCTCGGAGATGAGCGCCACGAGCCGGTTCGCGATCTGCTCCGGGAGCGGATCGCGGACGACCGTTCCGAACTCGGCTGCGGGCGGGAGCGAGGATGCCGTCGGGTCGGGCATAGCGGTAAGGTGGTCCGGCCAATTCCACCGTACAGGAGATCGCCATCGTGTTGAAGGTCGTCTCGCTCATGCGCCGCGCCGACGGGATGAGCAAGCAGGAGTTCATCACCTGGATCACCGAGGAGCACGTCGCGTTCGCACGCGAGATCCCTGGTCTGCGCAAATTCGTGGTCAACGCCACGGATCCGGACGCGGACACGCCGTGGGATAGCGTGAACGAGCTCTACTTCGACGACGAGGAGGGCCGCGACGCTGGGCTCGCGTCCGAGCAGGGCAAAGCGTCCGGCGCCGATGCCGCCGCGCACACCTCCGAGCGGGTCCACATCATCACCACCCAGCACGAGCTGATCTGAGCGAGGCCTCGGCGGCGCCACTGCCCCGACTTAGTGTCGTGTGACGACATCAAGTCGGGTCGGTACGTGATTTCGGGGCGGCGTCGGCCCAACCCCTTTACTGCCGCCGTTCGCACGCGGCAGCCAAGCCCCTACCGCACCTCCAGCACGACCTTCCCAGTGGCGCCGCGGGAATCCAGCAGCTCGAGGGCGTCCGCCGCGTCCGACAACGGGAAGCGCGCGCCCACGATCGGCCGCACGAAGCCGGCGTCCGCCAGCCGCCCTACCTCGGCGCCGATGGCGCGGACCACGTCCGGCTTCGCGTACACGTAGGCGCCCCAGCCTGCGCCCACCACGTCGATGTTGTTGAGCAGCAGCCGGTTCACGCGTACCTCCGGGATCGAGCCGCCGGTGAAGCCGACGACCACGCAGCGGCCCTTCTCGCGGAGCGCGCGCAGGTTGTCGGTGAAGCGGTCGCCGCCGACCGGGTCGATCACGATGTCGACGCCGCCGCCGGAGAGCTCCTTGACCTCGTCCTTCCAGGGGGCGTCCGCGCGGACCACCTCGTCGGCACCGGCCTCGCGCGCAACGCGCTCCTTCTCGTCCGAGGAGACGACGCCGATCGTGCGCGCGCCGAGGCCCTTCGCCAGCTGGAGCGCGGCGGTGCCGACTCCGCCGGCCGCTCCCTGGACGAGAACGGTTTCGCCCTCGCTGTAGCGACCGCGCGTGACGAGCGAGAAGTAGGCCGTGTGGTAGTTGAGGACGAGCCCGGCGCCCTGGGCGAAGTCGAGCCCGTCGCTCAGAGGGAAGACGAAGTGCTCGGGCGCTACGACGGTCTCGGCGAAGGCACCCAGCATGCTGAAGGCCGCCACGCGGTCGCCTTCCGAGACTCCGGCGCCGTCGGGCGCGCTGACGACCACGCCGCCGACCTCGCTGCCCGGCACGAAGGGAAGGTCGGGCTTGATCTGGTACTCGCCGCGGGTCTGCAGCAGCTCCGGGAAGGAGACGCCCGCGGCGTGCACCTCGACCACGACGCCGCGGCCTGGGGTCATGAAGTGGGACGGCTCCGGCTCGGGCAGGTCGACCTCTCGCAGCGCGTCCCGCGGCCCCGTCAGCTCGGCTATCTGGATCGCCCTCATGGGCGCGGCAGACTAACCGGCAACGCGGGGCGCGGCAGCCTCCCCGCCGGCGCATGGCAGCTGCGGCCCGCGCAGATGCGCAGGTTCGCGAGCCGCCGCTCGAGTTCGGCGCGCACCGCCGCGTAGGCGGGCGACCTGTGCACGCTGCGCAGCTGGTACGGGTCGAGCTTGAGGTCGTACAGCTCGCGCGGCCCGGCGCGGTGCTCGGCGTAGACGTAGCGCGGGGTGCGGATTCCGTCGTAGTCGAGACCCAGCCGGTCGCCGCCCTCGAGCAGCAGGTAGTCGCGCCAGCGCGGAACCTGTCCGCGGGCGAGCGGCAGCAGCGAGCGGCCGTCGAGCTCCGGCCGCGGCGGGAGTCCCGCCGCCTCGAGGATGGTCGGAGCCAGGTCGACGTTGCCGGCGATCCGGTTCGGCCTGCGTCCGGGCGTGATCCCGGGCCCTCGCATCAGCAGCGGCACCCGAATGGCCGGCTCGTAGACCTGCGCCTTGCCGCTCCAGATCCGGTGCTCGCCGTGGAAGAAGCCGTTGTCCGAGGTGAAGATGACGAGCGTGTTCTCGAGCTCGCCCGCTTGGCGGAGCGCGTCGATGATCTCGTCGACGCCGTCATCGACCGCGAGCAGCGACTCGAGCCGTTGCTCGTACTTCTGACGGATCAGCTCGATGCGCGCCGCCGACAGCCGCGGCAGGCGCTTGATCCGAGGAGGCTTGTCGGCCACGTTGCGCTCCCCGAACCCCGGCGGGCGCGGCAGCGGCTCGCCCGCGAACGCGCCGCGGTGGCGCGGAGCCACGGCCGGGGTGGCGACGCCGGGCGGGTCGCCCGGCTCGGCCGGCCCGCCGGTGTGCGGGGCGAGGAAGCCGACGGACAGAAAGAAGGGCGCATCCGACGGGGCGAGCTCCTCGATCAGCCCCGAGGCCCGGCGCGACATGAAGTCGGTGGCGTAGAGGTCCGGGTCGCGGTCGCTGCCGTAGGTCTCGAGCCGGCCGTTCTCGTTGACCTTGTAGCCCCAGTAGCGATAGGTCTCGCGCCCCGTGGTCGCATGCCACTCGTCCCAGCCGGGCGGCACCTCGGTCGGGTCCACGTCGCCGTAGCCGTTCAGGAACTTGCCGAGGTGGGCCGTCCTGTAGCCGGCGGCCTGCAGCCACAGCGGCAGCCAGCTCGAGGTGTCGAGGCGGTCGTAGCTGCCGAACGGCAGCGTGTTCGAGAGCACGCCGTGGTTGTGGGCGTACTGGCCCGTGAAGAAGCTCGCGCGCGACGGGCAGCAGCGGGGATAGCTCACGAAGCTGTTCGTGAACGTCACGCCCTCGGCGCCGATCAGCGAACGCGTCCAGGGCATCGCCCACATCGAATCGGCGGTCTGGTCGTCGGTCATCAGGACGACCACGTTCGGCTGTTGCGCCGAGGCAACGACGGGCGCAGTTGCAAAGATCAGAGCCAGCAGCGCCGCGGCGAAAGCCGCAACGGTCAGGCGGAAGCGGTGTTGCGCTGAGGAATGACGAGCGGACACGAAAGAGAAGGCGAGGGCGAGGGCCCCGGACACCTTAGGGAAATCGGGCGCCGGGACCTCCTCAAGACCGCGGGGCTTGGCGCCGCGGCGCTCGGCCTGAGCGGCTGCGGGCTCGTCGACGCGTTCGAGTCCGACTCCGAGGTCAAGCGCAGCCGGCCTCGCAACATCGTTCTGATCGTCATCGACACGCTGCGCCCCGACCACGTCGGCGCGTACGGCGGCAGCGCGCGGACGCCGAACCTCGACGCCCTGGCGGGCGAGAGTCTGCGCTTCACGCGGGTGTATCCCGAGGCGATGGCCACCGTCCCGGCACGGCGCTCGATCATGACCGCGCGGCGCGTCTATCCCTTCGACGACTGGCATCCCTGGTACGGGATGGCGAAGCGCCCGGGCTGGCAGCCGCTGCCGCCCGGCACGGAGAACATCGCGACGATCATGAAGCGGCGCGGCTACTGGACCGCCTATGTGAGCGACAACCCGTTCCTCAGCCACTCCGCGCCCTTCGAGCCGTTCCGCCGGACCTGGGATCGCTACGTGCCGGTGCTCGGACAGCGCGGTGAGCGGCGCGACGCGCACGGCGTCCCGCGCCACGAGGCCGTCATCCGGCTCCCGCCGGTCATGCGCGAGGAGCACCTGATCTGGCGCGTGCGCCAGTTCCTCGCCGACAACGGGCGCGGCGTCGACGAGAGCCAGCACGCGGCCGCGCGCGTCTTCAAATGGGGCGAGAAGGCCCTGAAGCAGGCGGGCAGTCACAAGCCGTTCCTGCTCGTGGTCGACTCCTTCTCGCCGCACGAGCTGTGGGCGCCGCCGCGCAAGTACCTCGACATGTACACGGACAGCGAGATCCCGGGCATCGCCGACGTCAAGTACACAAACTCGGACTACCTGACGAAGGAGCAGATCCGGCTGGTCAAGGCCACCTACGCCGCCTGCCTGACGATGGTCGACACCTGGCTGGGGCACTTCATGCGCGAGCTGAAGCGCCAGGGCCGCGACAAGGACACGGTCGTCGGCCTCGTTTCCGATCACGGCGTCTTCCTGGGCGAGCACGAGCTCACCGGCAAGTCCGACAGCTACCTGTACGAGGAGCTGATCCACGTGCCGCTGATGCTGCGCTCCCCGGACGGCCGCGCGGCGGGAAGGAAGAGCGACTACTTCGCGACCACGGTCGACATGGGCCCGACGCTCATGAGCATGGCGGGCCACGAGCCCCCGGAGAGCCTCGACGGCACCGACCTTTCGCCGCTCCTCGACGGCAAGAAGCCCGCGGCGGAGCGCCCCTTCGCCTACGGTGGCTACGCGAACTTCTCGTTCCTGCGCGAGGATCGCTGGAAGCTGATCGCCCGCAACGACAAGTCCTGGAACATGCTGTTCGACATGCAGGAAGACCCGCACGAGCGCCGCGAGCTGTCGAGGCGCCACCCCGAGGTCGTGCGCCGGCTCTGGAGGCAGCTGGTCGAGCGGACTCACTCGCGCCCGCCGCGCTACAGCAAGAGCTTCATGGAGTCGACGCCGCGCGAGCCGCCCAAGAGCTGGTACCTCTAGGCCTGTGAACCGCGCCGCCGAGGTGTCGAACGCGCGCCGGGTGCTCGTCCTGGCCGCGGGCGGGACCATCTCGATGACGGGCGAGGCCGGCGCCGTCCCCGAGCTCGACGGCGACAGCCTGATCGCCGGCGTCCCTGGCCTCGCCGCCTTCGCCGGGCTCCGGAGCAAGACCGTCTTCAACAAGCCGAGCGCCCACCTCAGCTTGGATGACCAGCTCGAGGTGTGCCGCCAGGCACGCGACGTTGCACGCAAGGGCACCGGGGTCGTGGTGACCCACGGCACGGACTCACTCGAGGAGACCTCGATGCTGTGCGACATCCTCCACGACGCCGACGCGCCGATCGTGTTCACCGGGGCGATCCGGCCCGCCTCGGCGCCGGGGGCGGACGGCCCGGCGAACCTCGTCGACGCGGTGAGCGTCGCCGCGAGCGCCGAGGCTGCCGGGATGGGTGTGCTCGTCTGCTTCGGCGGCGAGATCCATCACGCGCGCGGGGTGCGAAAGACGGACACGGTCTCGCTCGTCGCCTTTTCATCGCCCCAGACCGGACCGCTCGGCCGCGTGACCGAGGGGCATCCGATCATCTGGTCGCGCATCCCCCGCAACCCGCCGCTCGATCCGCCGAGCCTGGACCGGTCGGTGCTCGTGGTGCCGACGGCCGCGGGCGACGACGGCACGCTCGCCCGCGCGGCGCTCGGCACCGAGCCGGACGGCGTGGTCATCGGCACGCTCGGCGCGGGGCACCTGGCGCCACCCGTGCTCGAGCTATGGGCGGAGGCGGCGGCACGCATCCCGATCGTCGCCTACTGCCGTCCCGAGCGGGGAGTGATCCTGTCCTCGACCTATGGCTACAAGGGCTCCGAGCAGGACCTGCGCGACACGGCGATCATCCCGGCCGGCTTTCTCTCGCCCCAGGCCGCGCGCATGAAGCTGCTGGCCTGCCTGGCGGCGGACATGGCGATCGAAGAGGTGCGCTGGGCGTTCAGCCAGGACGACGGCTAGGTCGACGGAAGCGACGAATCGAGCTCGTAGTAGTCGCTCGCCTGGTGCGTGTAGATCTGCACGGTCGTGCGCAGGCCGGTCGGCGGGTCGAGCGCCCCGGCGGCGATGCTGATCGTGTCCCGGTCGGGTGCGTCCCAGAAGAGGCTCGACCCGCAGTCTCCGCAGAAGCCGCGGCGCGCATGGGCGTCGCTGTCGGGGCTGTCGGTCCAGCGCAGGCCGGTGTCGCTGACGAAGCGCAGCTGCTCGCGCGCGACCGAGGTCATCGCGCAGACGTGCCCGTGCCAGCGCCGGCATTCGACGCAGTGGCAGAGCGACACGTCGCGCAGCGGCGGCTCGAGCTCGAAGCGCACGGCTCCACAGAGGCAGCGGGCGGTCACGGGTTCCATGCCCGACGAGCCTAGTAGCGTGCCGGGCGCGATGGAAACCGTCTCCTTCCGGCGCATGGACGAGGCCACGGCCGAGGACTACGAGCTGCTCGACCGCTACGAGGAGGAGTTGCTTCAGAAGCTGCCCGACCGCATGCTCGAGGCGGTCGACGCGCTCGGCGACTCGTACGGCGGCTACAAGGTCACCCGCAAGGAGCACTCGCTGCAGTCCGCCACCCGCGCGTTCCGCGACGCGCGCAGCGAGGAGTACGTCGTGGCCGCGCTGCTGCACGACGTCGGCGACATCCTCGCTCCGCACACGCACGGCGAGATGATGAACGCGGTCCTGAAGCCGTTCGTGCCGGAGGAGATCTGCTGGGTCGTGTCACACCACGGCGTCTTCCAGGAGTACTACTACGGGCACCTCACCGGCGGCGACCGCAACGCCCGCGAGCGCTACCGCGGCCACCGCTGGTTCGACGCCTGCGCCGAGTTCTGCGAGCGCTACGACCAAAACTGCTTCGACCCGGGCTACGAGTCGCTGCCGCTCGACTTCTTCGAGCCGATGGTCCGCCGGGTGTTCGCCGAACCGCGCTACCTCGAGCGCGATTGACCGGGGGCTAACCGAACCCCCAAACGCCTGGCCCCCGTACAGGCAGGAGCGCATCGCGATGGAAATCTCCAGGCATGACCGCCGCCGACGCCCGCAGCCACCTGGTACAGCTGGAGGACAAGCGCGCCCTCGCTCACGTGGAGGGCCTCGGCGAGGTGCAGGCCTTCAGGGCCGACCTCGAGGACGAGATCTATGAGTGGCGCCGCCGCTACATCGCGGCCGCGCTAACCGAGTTCGCGAGCTTGCGCGCGGAGCTGTCGCCCCCGCTTCTGCACTGAGGCACGGAGGGCCCCGCTGATGCGAGGCCCTCCGTGTATCCAGGCGTCCTGGTCGTGCTCTCTAGCTCTGGCCGAGCCAGGCGTCGACCTTGTCGCGGTTCTCCGCGACCCAGTCCTGACCCGCCTTCTCCGGATCCTCCTTGTCGCCCGCGATCGCCTTGGCGACGGCCTCCTGATCCTCGTTCGTGAGCTTCATCTTCTTCAGCACGTCGTAGGCCGGTGAGCCGCTGTCAGCGAACTTCTTGCTGAACAGCTTGTTGATCACCGTGATGTCGTACTCGCACTTGTACTGCTCGGGATCGCCGCCCGCCTTGGCGTCGTCCTGGCAGTCGGTGCCCGGCTTGCGCGGCGGCAGCTTGACCTCGGCGAGGTCGTACTCCTGGTTGTAGAACTGCGGCGTGTACCAGTAGAACAGCACCGGCTTCTGCTGCTTGTAGAGCTGGCTCCAGCGCGCGACCTGGGCCGGCTCGGCGCCGGCCGTCACGTGCTTGAGGTTGAGCCCGAGCGCCTCGATCAGCTCCTTGTCCTTCTGGACGTAGGAGGGATCGCCGCCGAGGAACATCCCCTGGTCTCCCGACTCCGGCGTCTTGAACAGCTCCTCGTTGCCCTTGAGGCCCTCCCAGGTCTTGAACTCCGGGTTCTCGTCCATCAGGTACTTCGGGATGAACCAGCCGATGTGGCCCTCGACGCCGAGCGGCCCGCCCATCACGACGGTGCCGCCCTGGTCGATGTACTGCTTGTACTCGTCGACGTGCTGCCAGTCTTCGAGCACGGCGTCGACCTTGCCGTCGGCCATCGCCTGGAACACGGGGATCTCGGCGATCTTGGTGACCTCGACGTCGCAGCCGAGGTCGTCCTCGAGCACCGCCTTGGCGATATAGGTGTTGGCCGTCGAGCCGGCCCAGGCCTGCTCGTTGAGCACCACCTTGCCGCAGTCGGCCTGGGCGGTCTCTCCGCCGCCGCCACCTCCGCCGCCGCCCGACGGCTCTTCATCCTTGTCCTCGCCGCACGCCGCAACCAGCAGCACGAGCGCGAGCGCCATCGCAAGCAGCAGCGAGAGACGAGTCCTCTTCCTCTCCATCACGCATTCCCTCCTCGGGGTTGTCCTTGTCGTCTCAGAAGCGTCCAGCCGCCTCCGGGGCCGCGGCCCGAGCTGCGCCGGGCGGCGGCCCGCTGTCCCTGTGTCACACGGTCGAGTGCGATCCCGAGCGCCAGGATCGCGAGCGATGCGACCACTCCCTCGCCGAACTCGTTGCGCTGCAGGCCGCGGGCGATCATGTCGCCAAGTGCGCCCGAGCCGACGAGCCCGCCGATCACGACGACGGCGAGTACCAGGATGATCGCCTGGTTCACGCCGAGCATGATCGATTCGCGGGCGAGCGGCAGCTTGACCTTGGCCAGCACCTGCGCACGCGAGGCCCCGAACGACGAGGCCGCCTCGACGGCCGCGGGTGGGACGCCCCGCAGGCCGGCCGTGACGAGCCGGATCACGACCGGCACCGCGTACAGCACAGACGCCACGATGCCGGGGATCCGCGACACCGGCATCAGGTAGATGAACGGAATGATGTAGACGAGCTGCGGCAGCGTCTGCAGCGTGTCGAGCAGCGGCCGCAACAGGCGCTCGACGCGCGGGCTCTCCGCCGCCCAGATCCCGATCGCGATTCCGAACAGGACGGCGAGCGCGGTCGCCACGAGCACCTGCGAGGCGGTGTCCATGGCCGGGTCCCAGACACCCGATGACGCCGATCACGAGCAGCATCAGGAACGCCGTGATCGCCGGGCGCAGGCCGCTGATCACGAAGGCGATCGCGTCGAGGCCGGCGAGCACGATGAACCACGGCGTCTCGACGAGCACCTTGCGCAGCGGCTCGAGCATGTACTCGAGCAGGAAGTTCCCGATCGGCTCGGTGATGCCGAAGACGAACGAGGCCGGGTCCTGCACGTAGTCGAGCACGTCCTGGATCCAGCCGAGCAGCGTGTCCTCGATCGTGGCGGTGTAGACCGTGGACGCCGTCTCGAACTCGTCCGGGTAGATGCTGTCGGCGCCGAGTGCCCGAGCGACGCAGGACGATCACCGCGATCGCAGCGAAGGTGGCGAACGTGAACAGGCGCGCGCGGCGCCGACCGTCGTCGGTGAGATGCCTGCGGGTCGGATCAGTGCGGTCCGCGATCGCGGAGGTGGCGCGATCGAGCGCGATCGCCATGATCACGATCGCTATGCCGGCGAGGATCGCGAGCGCGGCGTTCGAGTAGAGGCCGTTGGTCACGACGTCGCCGAGGCCGCGGCCGCCGATCAGGCCGGCGATCACGACCAGCGAGAGCGCGAACATGATCGTCTGGTTGAGCGCCAGCAGGATCTGGCGGCGAGCCAGCGGCAGCTGGACCTTGAAGAGGGTCTGCGCGCGGGTCGAGCCGAACGCGCTCGCCGCCTCGACCGCGTCCGAGGTGACCCCGCGGATGCCGAGCGCCGTGATGCGCACGGCGGGCGGGATCGCGTAGATCATCGTGCAGATCACGGCCGCCGCCGGGCCCGACCGAGAACAGGATCACGATCGGCATCAGGTACGCGAACGCCGGCACGATCTGCATGGCGTCGAGCGCCGGCGTGATGGCGCGGTAGAAGCCGTCGGAGCGCCCGGCGACGATGCCGATCGGCACGCCGACGAACAGCGACAGCAGCACGGCCGCCGACATCAGGGCGAGCGTCTGAAGGCTCTCCTCCCACAGCCCCATCAGGGCGAACGACACGAACGCGAAGAGGACGATCAGCGCCGCCCGCCAGCCGCCGAAGCGCAGCACGATCAGCACCGACGCCGCGATCGTGCCGACCCACGTGAGCCACAGCAGCATGTTGTCGATCGCGGTGACGAGCCACTCGGCGAGTGCCCGGAAGCCGTCGAGGATCGCGAAGATGACGTTCGGGTTCTCGGCCGTGCGCTGCTCGAGCAGCCAGGTCTGCGCGTCGTCGAGCCGCTCCGGCAGCTCCTGCCAGGTGAGCGACGCCGGCCAGCTGAACTCGCCGCGGAAGAGGGCATAGCCGAGCAGGATCAGCACGACGATCCCCGCCACCTGCATGGGCCGGCTGCGCCAGCGCGGCGCGGGCACGTAGGCCGCGGGCGCGGCGAGCCTGCCGCTAGCTACTGCCACTCGACTGCCTCGGGCCCACCCGCCATCGCGCCGAGCACCGCCTCGCGGTCCACGACTCCGACGACGCGCCCGCCCTCGATCGCGCGCACGGGCCGGTCCGTGGCAGCCACCACGGGGACGGCGTCCCGCACGGTGGTGTGGACGTCGAGCTCCGGCCCCTCCGTGTCCTCGCCGGGGCGTGGCTCGCGCATGATCCAGCGCAGCGTGAGCACGTGCGTCCGCGGGATGTCGCGCGTGAAGTTCTCGACGTACTCGTCGGCGGGCGAGCCGACGAGCTCCTCAGGCGTGCCGAGCTGCACGATGCCGCCGTCGCGCATGATCGCGATGCGGTCGCCGAGCCGCAGCGCCTCCGGCAGGTCGTGGGTGATGAACAGCATCGTCTTGCCCGTCTCCTCCTGGAGGCGGATCACCTCGTCCTGCATGTCGCGCCGGATCAGCGGGTCGAGCGCGCTGAAGGGCTCGTCGTAGAGCATCAGCGTGGGGTCGACGGCGAAGGCGCGGCCGAGGCCCACGCGCTGCTGCATGCCGCCCGAGAGCTGATCGGGGAACTGGTTCGCCACATCCTCGAGGCCGACGAGCTCCAGCACCTCCTGAGCTCGGGACAGCCGCTCGGCCTTCGGCACGCCCTGGATCTCGAGCCCGAAGGCGACGTTGTCGATCACGCGGCGGTGGGCGAGCAGTCCGAAGTGCTGGAAGACCATCGCGACGGTGTGGCGGCGCAGCTCGCGCAGCTCGGCGCCGTCGGCCGCCATGACGTCGCGGCCGGTGATCGTGATCTTGCCCGCGCTCGGTTCGATCAGCCGGATCAGCGTGCGGACCAGCGTCGACTTGCCCGAGCCGGAGAGGCCCATGACCACGAAGACCTCGCCGGGCTGGATCTCGATCGACACGTCGCGCACGGCGACCACGCAGCCGGTCTTCTGGCGTAGCTCCCGCGGAGGCAGGTCGCAGTCGGGCGTGCCGATGAGCTTGTCGGCATGGGGGCCGAACACCTTCCACACGCCTTCGGCGCGGACGACCGGCTCGCCGTTGTCGCTGCCGGTCGGGGGCCCCTCCACGGTGGGAGCGACGCTGCCGCTGCCCGTCTCCTCCATCTGCGCGGCCATGATATATCAGCCTTCCGGACGCCCGCCAGCGCTTCGCGGTCGCCTAACACAGGCGCCCCGCCGCCGTGCTCAGCTGCGGATCAGGACCGTCTGCAGCTCGGTCAGCGTGTCCATCGGATAGGGCCCGCCGACCCGGCCGATGCCGCTCTCCGACCGCGCCCGGCCGCCCCAGGGCAGGTGCGGCTCCCAGTAGTTGGTCGTCTCGTTGATGTTCACGAGACCCATGTGCACCGAGTCCGCGAAGCGCATGCCGGCGCCCAGATCGGCGGTGAAGATGGCCGCCATCAGCCCGAAGTTCTGCACGTTCGTCTGCTCGATCGCATCCTCGAGCGAGCTGATCGCCATGATCGGGGCGATCGGGCCGAACGTCTCCTGCGTGGCGGCGATCGAATCGGCCGGCACCTCGTCGAGCACGGTTGGCTCCCAGTAGAGCGTCGTGGGGAAGCCGGAGGCGCGGCTGCCTCCGGTCACGACGCGCGCGCCGCGCTCGACGGCGTCGCCCACGTGCTCGTCCATCTTGGCCGCGCCGGCCTCGTTGTTCACCGGGCCCATGGTGGTGGCATCGTCGAACGGGTCGCCGAGCCGGACCTCGCGCCTCACCTCGCCGGCCAGCAGCTCGACGAACTCCTCGCGCACCGCCTCGTGCACGAGCAGCCGCTCGGCGGCGGAGCAGCTCTGACCCGCGCCGAGGAAGCAGCCGACGCGCGCGGCGTCCGCCGCCGCGACCAGGTCGGCGTCGTCCATCACGACGAGTGGGCCGTTGCCGCCCATCTCGAGCAGCTGCGCCTTGCCGGCGGCCTGGCGCGACACGATCAGGCCTGTCTGCGTCGAGCCGGTGAACGCGACCGCGCGCGTGCCGGGATTGACCGCCAGCTCGTCGCCCACCTCGGGGCCCGGGCCGAGCACGAAGTTGAAGACACCGGGCGGCAGGTCGGCCTCGGCCACGCACTCGGCGAGCAGCGCCGAGCAGACTGCCGTCGAGGGGGCGGGCGTCCAGACCACGGTGTTGCCGCACGCGAGCGCCGGCGCGAGCACCTCGGCCGGCATCGTGTACGGCCAGTTCCAGGGAGTGATCAGCCCGAGCACGCCGAGCGGCCGCCGCAGCAGCAGCACGCGCCGGCCCGGCGCTGCGCTCTCGGGGATCGTGCCCTGAACGCGCTTGCCGTCCTCGGCGGCCATGTGGAAGAACTCGATCAGCTCGCCGACCTCGCCCGCGGCCTCCGCCTTCAGCGGCTTGCCCTGGTCGAGGGTGAGCACGCGCGCGAGCTCGTCCGCGCGCCGCTCGCAGGCGTCGGCCACGCGATGCAGCAATGCCGCGCGCTCGAAGCCGGTGCGCGCCGCCCAGGACGGGAAGGCGGCGTTCGCCGCCGCGATCGCGCGGCGCGCGTCCTCGCGATCGCCCTCCGCCACGGGGCCCAGCGACTCGCCCGTGGCCGGGCTCGTCGCTTCGACGGTGGCGCCGCTCTGCGGCGTCGCACCACTCGCCGTCTATGTACATGCGGGTGCTCAAGGGGCGGATTCGGGCATCGCACCGGTCTCCACCGCCGGCGACGCCGACTCGAACCGATGCGAGTCGAGCACGCCGGTCTTGTGGCGCTGCACGAACCAGAACCAGGCGAGCCCGCCGAAGAAGACGATGCCGATGAAGAGGATCGCGCCGTACTGGAGGTACCAGTGGAACGGCGCGGACGCGTTGTAGACGTCCTTGCGCGGCCAGGCCAGGTTGATCGCCATGAAGGTGCCCCAGCCGACGGCGAGCAGGTTGATCGGCAGGCCCCAGTTTGCCGAGCGTGAAGTACTTCTGGCCCTCGCGGGCCTTCGGCGGCCATTCGCCCTTGAACCGCTTGCCCAGCATCGGCACCGTCACGAGCAGGTAGGCGATGTAGATCATGATGATCCCGATGCTCGTGATCACCGTGAAGATCTGATCGTTGCCGATGTTCACGACGAGGATGAGGATCGCGAGCACACCGCTGATCACCGCCGGGACGATCGGCGTCTTCGTCTTCGGATGAACCGTCGCGATCCGCTCGCCGGCCGGCAGGTTGTTGTCGCGCGCCATCGCGAACGCCATGCGGATCGTCGCGGTGTGGACGGCGAGGCAGCACACCGTCACGGCGATCACCACGCAGATCAGGAAGATCTTCCCGACGGTGTCGCCGAAGACGTCGAGGATGATGTACTGGAGCCCGCCGAACTCACCGATCTGCGGCGCGTTGATGTTGCCCACGGCCATCATCGCGAACAGGATGATCAGCCCGCCGAGGATGAACGAGGCGATCACGGCCCGGAGAATCGAGACCGGCGCCGTCTTGCGCGGCTCGTGCGTCTCCTCGCCAAGCGAGCTCGCGGTGTCGAAGCCGTACATCACGTAGGCAGAGGCGAGCGAGGCGGCGAGGAAGGCGCCGAAGTAGCCCCAATCGTGGCCTGCGCCGGTGCCGTGGGTCTCGAACACCACGTCCGGACCGCGCGTGGCGCTCGCGAGCAGCGCGACGATCAGTACCACCGCCGCGATCAGCTCGATGAAGACGCCGCTGCTGTTGATGCGGGACATCAGCTTCACGCCGAGTGCGTTGATAAGCGTCGTGAAGGCGATCAGGACGGTGCCGAGGATCACCGCGTTGATCGCGAAGTCGTTGTCCCCCGTGCCGTCGCCGTAGAACTGGAAGAAGTCCGAGATCTCCGGGAGGGTGATCTGGTAGGCGAGCGCGACCGCGGCGATCGTGACGATCGATGCCGTGAGCATCATCCAGCCGCCGAGCCAGGCGATGGTGGCGCTCGACATCATCTTGCCCCAGTTGTAGATCGACCCCGCCACCGGGAAGTTCGCCGCCAGCTCGGCGAAGCAGAGTGCGACCATCAGCTGGCCGACGAAGACCATCGGCCAGGTCCACCAGTAGGCCGGGCCGCCGAACGCGAAGCCGAAGTAGAAGAGCTGGAAGACGCCCGTGAGGATCGAGATGTAGCTGACCCCGGCCGCGAAGCTCGCGAACCGTCCGATGCTCCTGTCGAGCTCCTGTTTGTAGCCGAAGTCGGCAAGCTCGTCGGAGTGATCGCCGGCAGACGTGGTCGCCACGTGCACCCTCCCTGATCGTGGATCGCGGCGGCGCCTGCACGGCGCCGGTGCCGCTGTTGGGCTCTCCCCGGTGCGAATATCACAGCGCCCGTGGCCGCTGTCAAGGGTGATATATCAGTTCGGCTGCATCATGCACGACATCGCCCAGTTCCTCGCGCAGCACCCGCCGTTCGACACGCTCGACGAGGCGACGCTCGAGCAGGTCGCGGGCTCGGCGGAGGTCGAGTTCTACGCCGGCGGGGCGGCGATCCTCGAGAGCGCCGAGGCGACCTCGCGCTTCGCCTACGTGATCCGCCGGGGCGCCGTCGAGCTGCTCGTCGACGGCCGCCTCCACGACGTGCTCACCGAGGGCGAGATGTTCGCGTTCGCCTCGCTGCTGCAGGACGCCCCGCTCGGCTTCGTCGCGCGCGCGGCCGAGGACACGCTCGCCTACCGCTTCCCGGAGGAGGCGATCCTCCCGGTGCTCGAGCGCCCGGCGGCGGTGCGCTTCGTGGTCCGCTCGCTGTCGAGGGACGTCCACCTGCTCACCCGGGCCGAGGAGCCGGCGGTGCCGTCTGCGGGCGGCAGGCGGGTCAGCGAGCTGATGCGCGCCCCGGCCCTCGTCTGCCCGCCGGAGACGGGGGTTCAGGACGCCGCGCGCCGGATGGCCGAGGCCGGTGCGAGCTGTGTGCTCGTCGACCTCGGCGAGCGGATCGGGATCGTGACCGACCGCGATCTGCGCACCCGCGTGGTGGCGGAGGGGGCCGGGGGCGACACACCGATCTCCGACGTGATGAGTGCGCCGGCATGGACGGTCACGGCCGACCGCACGGGCACCGAGGCGCTGCTCGAGATGCTCGACCACGGCATCCGCCACCTGCCGGTGCTCGGACCCGGCGGGGCGCTCCTCGGGGTGCTCGACGACGTCGACCTGATGGCGAGCGAGCGGCGCGCCCCGTTCCGCCTGCGCGCCCAGATCGCGCGCGGGACCGACCAGGCAGAGGTGGCCGCGGCGGCCAAGCGGCTCCCCGCGACCGTGATCGCCCTGCACGACGGGGACGTCCCGGCGGCCGCGATCAGTCGCATGATGGCCGGCATCCACGACACGATCGTGCGCCGCCTGATCGAGCTCGCGCACGATGACCTCGGCGCGCCGCCGGTGCCCTACACGTGGCTCGCCACCGGCAGCTACGGACGCCGCGAGCCGTTCCCGAGCTCGGACATCGACTCGGCGATGGCATGGGAGGGGGAGGGCGACGACCCCGACCTGCGTGCGCTGCTCGCCGCCCTGGCGGAGCGTGTGAACGAGGGCCTGACGGCGGCCGGCTTTCAGGTGGACCCGCAGGGAGCCTGGCCGGCAGGCCGCTCTTCACTCGCTCGATCGGAGACTGGGAGCACGCGCTCGCCGCCTGGAGCCGCGATCCCGACCAGGGGCGCGGGCTGATCCTGATGTCGGTGGTGATGGAGAGCGACGCCGTCTGGGGCTCGACGGCGCTCGCGAAGCGGATCGCCGATGCGGCCGCCCGGGCGCCCGGGCGCGAGCAGCTGGCCACCCGGCTGCGCGCCGCGGCGCTGGCCGAGCGGCCCCCGACGGGCTTCTTCCGCGACTTCGTGCTGCACTCGACCGGCGAGCGCCGCGGAGTGCTCGACATCAAGCGCGGCGGGTTGCTGCCGATCGAGTCGCTGGCGCGCTGGGCCGGGCTCGCGGCGGGGGTCGGCGCGGCCTCGACGAGCGAGCGCCTGCGTGCGGCGGCGGCCGCCGGGACGCTCGGCGATGACGACGTCGCCGCCCTGCGCGACGCGCTCGTGCTGATGACGGAGCTGCGCATGGAGCACCAGGTCGAGCAGCTGCGCGCGGGACGGGCGCCCGACAACCTGATTGCGCCGAAGAGCCTCCCGCCCGTCACGCGCACGGCTCTCAAGGAGGCCTTCCGCTCGGTCGCGCGCGTCCAGCGCGGGATCGGCGTGAGCCTCGGCCTGAGCGCACGGTGAGCCGCTCCTGGCGCCGCGCGCGCTTCCTCGTCGTGGACGTCGAGACGACCGGCCTCGACCCGGCGCGCGACGAGATCGTCTCGTTCGCCGGGCTGCCCGTCGACGAGGGGCGCGTGCTGACGGCGGCGGCGGTCGGCGGGCTCGTCCACCCGGAGGCGGCGCCGGCGCCGTCCTCGGTCGAGATCCATGGGCTGCGCACGGCCGACCTGGACGCGGCGCCGGGAGTGGCGGAGGCGCTGCGCCCGCTTGCCGCCGCGATGCGGGGACGCACGCCGGTGGCGCACGCCGCCTGGGTCGAGCGCGCATTCCTGAAGAAGCCGCTCGGCGCGCTCGGCACGCGCATGCCGAGACGGATGGTCGACACCGCGCTGCTCTGGCGCCTGCTCTGCATCCAGCGCGGCGACGGCGATCCGGGCTGGTGTGCGCTGTCCACCATCGCGGAGGCACTCGGGCTTCCCGCTCATCGCCCGCACGTCGCCGAGGGCGACGCGCTCACCACCGCCCAGGCGTTCCTCGCGCTCGCCACCCACCTCGAGGCGCTTGGCCGCGGCAGCGTCCGCGAGCTCACCGGCGCCGCCTGGTTCGTGCGCGGCTGGCGGCTCGTGCACTCGTAGCGGCGGCCGGCTCCGGTCGAAGCACTGCCCCAAGCAGGAATCAGCCGCGGTTGAACGCCGCGAGGATCTCGCGCTGGAACTCGAGCACGTGCTCACGCATGATCGTGCGCGCGCGCTCGCCGTCCCGTGCGAGCAGGGCGTTCAGGAGGTGCATCTGGTCGTGCACCGAGTGGCCCAGCCCTGGCACGCGGTCCAGCACGAGGTACCAGATGCGCAGCGAGTGCGTGAAGTAACGCTCGAGCGTCTCCACCAGGTAACGGTTGGCACTGGCCTCCCAGGTGAAGCGGTGGATGCGCTCGTCGAAGCGCATCAGCCACTCCTGTTCATGCGGGCGCGTGACCTCGTCGATCTCCTGGAGCAGCTGCTCGGCCTGCTCGCGTGCGCCGTCGTTCATGCGCAGCGCGGCCAGCTCGGCCGCGTAGCTCTCGAGCTCGGCGCGCACCTCGGTGATATTCACGATGTCGGCCGCCTCGACGGCGGTGACGAAGGTGCCGCGGCGCGGCTGCACGGCAACGAGGTTCTCGAGCGCGAGCCGCTTGACCGCCTCCCGCAGCGGTGTGCGGCCGATTCCCATCTCGTGCATGAGCGCGTCCTCGCGCAGCACGGTGCCGGGGCCGAGCCGCAGCGTCACGATGCGGTCGCGGAGCTCGTCGTAGGCCCGATCGGCGACGAGCCTCGCGCTCGTGGCCTCGACTGAGTCGGTGGTCGGTGTGGCCATCGTGGTGGCGGCGGATCCTAGGGACCGCCGCGGAGACAATCGTATAGCCTGATATATCAGCTATGGGCGCCGGCGCGAACGCGACCGCGGCGAGCGCATTGGCCGAGCTCCTGCTGCGGCCGCGCTATGAGGTGCTTCCGTTCGACGGCATCGAGGACGACCTCGCCGCGTTCCTCGACAGGGACGTGATCGTCACGGTCACGGGCTCGCCGAGCCGCGGCCTCGACGCAACAGTCGAGCTGAGCGAGCGCCTTGCGCAGGACGGCTGGACCGTCGTGCCGCACCTACCCGCGCGCCAGATCCGCGACCGGGGCCATCTCGACGAGCTGCTCGACCGCATCCGGGACGCCGGGATCCGCCGGCTCTTCGTGCCCGCGGGCGACGCGAGCGCCGCGGAGGGCGCCTTCGACGGCGCCGCGGAGCTGCTCGCCGCCATGGGCGGGCGGCGCGGCGACTTCGACCACATAGGCATCACCGGCTACCCGGAGAGCCACCACCTGATCCCCGACGAGGAGACGATCAGGGCGATGTTCGAGAAGGCCGAGATGGCGACCGAGATCATCAGCCAGATCTGCTTCGACGCCGGCACGATCGCGGACTGGATCGCCAAGGTGCGCGCCCGCGGCACACACCTGCCGATCTGGATCGGCCTGCCGGGGATCGTCGACTACAGCAAGCTCTTCCGCATCACGACGAAGATCGGCCTCGGCGAGTCGGCCCGCTTCCTCGGCCACCAGCACGGCTGGCTGAGCCGGCTGCTCACGCGCCGCTTCAACCCGGACAGGCTCGTCCGCGATCTGGGCGCCACGGCCGCCGACCCCGAGGCCCGCGTCGCGGGCTTCCACATCTACACCTTCAACGAGATCGAGCGGACGGAGCGCTGGCGGCGCCAGACGCTGGAGGACCTGGCCGAGGCGTAGCCCCAGCCGGCGCGCCTCCGCTCTTCGATTGAAGAGTTGTGGGGGCCGGAGCCCCCCGAAGTCTTCAATCGATGCCCTTGGGGGTTGCCTCGGCGCTCGGCTCGCTGAGCGACTCCGCAAGCAGCGTCGAGACGTCCGCCACCCGCAGCTCGTCGCCGTTCGCGCGCACGCCGTCGTCGAGCATCACGGTGCAGAACGGGCACGCCACGGCGAGCGTCTCTGCGCCGGTTGCCGCCGCCTCGGCGGCGCGGTTCTCGTTGATGAGCCCGGCGCGCTCCTCCATCCACATGTGAGCGCCGCCGGCGCCGCAGCAGAAGGTGCGCTTGCCGCTGCGCTCCATCTCGACCGGCTTGCCGACCGCCTCGACCAGCTCGCGCGGATCCGCCAGCACGTCGTTGTGGCGAGCCAGGTAACAGGAGTCGTGGTAGGTGATCGACTGCTCGCCGGCGCTCGTCTCGAGCCGGCCGTCGCGCACGAGCCCGGCCAGCAGCTCGCTGTGGTGGACGACCTCGTAGCGCCCGCCGAAGTCGGGGTACTCGTTGCCGAGCGTGTTGAAGCAGTGCGGGCAGCTCGCGACGATCTTCGTCACGCCCGCCTCGTTCAGGGTCGCGACGTTCTGCTCCGCGTGCGCTTGGAAGAGGTACTCGTTGCCCATCCGCCGCGCCGGGTCGCCCGTGCACGACTCACGCGGGCCGAGGATGGCGAAGTCGACCCCGGCCGCCTTCAGCAGCTTCGCCGTCGACTGCGCCGCCGTTCGCGCGCGCTCGTCGAACGAGGCGGCGCAGCCCACCCAGTACAGGACCTCCGGTGCGGGGTCGCCCGGTTCGAGAACGCGCACGCCGAGCTCCTCCGCCCAGTCGGCGCGCTCGGTCTGCGGCTTGCCCCACGGGTTCGACGCGCGCTCGACGTCGCGCAGCATCTGCTCCGACTCGCTCGGGAAGCGCGCGTCCATCATCACCAAGTGTCTGCGCAGGTCGATGATGTGGTCGACGTGCTCGATCGACACCGGGCACTCGCGCACGCACGCCCCGCACGTCACGCAGTCCCACACGACGTTGTCGGTCACCGCGTTCGGGACGAGCGGCGCCGGCTCGAAACCCTCGGCGCCGCGCACGAGCGCGGGGCCGTCCTCGAAGACCTGGTCGCGCAGGGCCATGATCAGCAGCTTCGGCGACAGCTCCTTGCCGGTGGCGAAGGCGGGGCAGACGTCCTGGCAGCGCCCGCATTCCGTGCAGGAGAAGGTGTCGAACATCTGCTTCCAGGTGAGGTCCGGCACCGTGCCGGCGCCGAAGCGCATCTCCTCCTCGGGAACGTCGAAGCGGAGCGGCTCGATGCGCCCGCCGGGTCCGGTGCGGCCGAAGTAGACGTTGATCGCCGCGGTGGCGATGTGCAGGTGCTTCGAGTGGGGGAGGTAGGCGAGGAAGGTGAGGATGATCAGGACATGCGCCCAGACGAAGACGCGCTCGAGCACCTTGGTCGTGCCGTCGTCGGCGAACAAACCGGATAGCGCGTCCGAGACGGGCGACCAGCTCGCGGGCCACTCGTTCAGGCCGAGCGCGATCCGCGACGCGTGCCAGAGCAGCAGCGTGGTCACGATGCCCGCGATCAGCGCGAGGATCAGGTCTGCCTCGCCGAGGTGGCTGCCCTCGAAGCGCGCCGGGCGCTGGACCTTGCGGATCAGGAACGCCGCGATCACCCCGCAGAGGACGAGCAGCGCGAACAGGTCGACCATCAGCGCGAACCAGCCCTGGTGTCCGAGCCACGGGAGCGTCGCGTCCTTGTCGACCGCGCCGATCATCGCGACCACGATCGTCGGGAAGAGGACGAGGAAGCCCCAGAAGATCGCCGCGTGCACGAGACCGGGCACCAGCCGCTGGAAGAGCTTCTTCTGGCCGAGCACGATCTCGGCTTCGTTCCTGATCCGCTTCGGGACCTCGTCCGAGCGCTCGACCGGCTTGCCGAGCCGGACGAGGTCGGCAAGCAGCTTGGCGCGCCGTCCGAACAGGTAGCCGCTGACGGCCAGCGCCGCGGCGAGCGCGAGCGCTCCGGCGAGCACGGTTATGGGGACCCTCCGTCCACTACGGGTGGACCTCGGGCACTACGACCCGCGCTCCTTCCGCAGCTCAGCCGTGATCGCCGGAACGATCTCGGTCAGGTCCCCGATCACCGCGTAGTCGGCGCTCATCAGGATCGGCGCCTCTGCGTCGGAGTTGATCGCAAGGATCTTCTTCGCACCCTTGCAGCCCGCGATGTGCTGGGTGGCGCCGCTGATCCCGCAGGCGATGTAGAGGTCGGGGGAGACCTTCGTTCCGGTCTGGCCGACCTGGTCCGTGTGCGGGCGCCAGCCCGCGCTCGTCACGACGCGTGAGCAGCCGACCGCCGCATTCAGCTGCTCGGCGAGTTCCTCGAGGATCGCGAAGCCATCGGCCGAGCCGACGCCGCGCCCGCCGCTCACGACCACCTTCGCCTCGGCCAGCGAGACGCCGCTCGTGACGGTCTCGACGTGCTCGCTCACCTGTACGGCGAGGTCGGCGTCCTCGAGCGCGGGCGAGAACGACTCGACCGCCGGGGCGTCGGCGCCGTTGACGGTTGCGGCGGCCACCATGTGCGGCGCCGAGCTGAGCAGTGCGGGCGACCCGTGCAGGCGCGCCTCCTCGAGCAGGCTGCCACCCCATCGGACGCGCGTGAGGGTGACCATCCGGGGGCTCGCGCCCCCGGGCCCCCCCGGCGCTTGGCCGCTGTTGGGCAGGTTGCCGGCCTCGACGCGGATGCAGTTCGCGGCGAACGGCAGCCCCAAACGAGCTGCGACGTGGGCCATGACCTCGTTGCCGCCGTTCGAGCCGGGTGCGACGATCGCCGAAGGTTCGAGGCGTGCCGCGAGGTCGGTCGTGCAGCGCGCCCATGCTCCGGGCGCGTAGGCGCCGAGCCGGTCGTCCTCGGCGACATGGGCGCTCGCCACTCCATGTGCGCCGAGGCCGGTCGCGGCGTCGGCGCCACCCGGCCCGACGAGCAGCGCCTCGACGGGCTCGCCCAGCTGCCGCGCCAGCGCCAGCGCCTGTAGCGACAGCTCGTCCACGCCCTCCGGGCCGTGCTCGATCAGGACGAGGACGGTCATGCCACGCCCAGCTCGCGCATGACATTCACGACCGCCGGCGCCGCGCCGGCGCCCTCGCCGAGGACCTCCGCCTGCTTGCCCTGACCCTCGGGCACGACGAGGCGCACCTTCTCGAGGCGCGGCGGCGGGCGCTCGGGCGTGATCGTCTCGACCGGCTTCTGGCGGGCGCGCAGCTTGGCCGGCACAGACGGGTAGCGCGGCAGGTTGATGCCTTCGAGCACGCTCACGACCGCGGGCAGCGGTACGTCGTAGATGTCGCGCCCACCCGCGACCTCCTGCTCGCAGCGCGCTCGCCCGTCGGCCACCGTCAGGCCCTTGAGCCCCGTTACGACCGGCCGCCCGAGCGCATACGCCACGCGGATGCCCACCTGGTAGTTGCCCGAGTCGGCGGACTCGTTGCCGAAGATGATCAGGTCATGGTCGGCGGCGTGCTCGGTGATCGCCGCGGCGGTGGCCTCGGGGTCCCACTCCTCGCCGTCGGTCGCGAGCAGGATCCCGCTGTCGGCGCCGATCGCGAGCGTCTCGCGGATCTGCTCCTCGGCCTCGGGCGGGCCGAGCGTCAGCACCGTGACCTCGCCGCCCTGCTGCTCGACGATCCGCACCGCCTCCTCGACGCCGCACTCCTCGTGCGGGCTGATCGTGAAGCCGAGGTGGCGCGTCTCGAGCGCCCGTTCGTCGGCCGTCAGGACCATGCGGCCGCCGGTGAGCGGCACCCGCTTGACGCAGACGAGAATCCTCACGCGGGCACCGGGCTGACGGCCTTCACGCGCTCGTTGTCAGGATCGAAGATCGGCGTCGAGCCGGCCACTGCGACGGTGACCGGGAACAGCTCGTTCATGTACATCACCGCGAGCTCGCGGCCGACTTCGGCGTGCTCGGGCGGCAGGTAGGACATGAGCAGGTGCTTCCCGACGGAGGGGCCGGCGCCGGCGCTCGTCACGAACGAGCGCCGGCCCTTGGAGTCGATCAGCGGCGCCCCGTCGCGCGTGACGATCGGCTCGCCCCCCAGCATGTAGCGGCGCTGCCCGTCCTTCGACGTGTGGTCGTCGACCGTCAGCGTGCACATCACGGTCGCCGGGTCCTCCTCGCGGTGCCGGACGTGCGCCTCCTTGCCGATGAAGTCCTGTTCCTTCACCTTGCCCCATGCCATCCCGGCCTCGGCCACGTTGTACTCGCCGTCGAGCTCGAAGCCGAAGGCGCGGTAGCACTTCTCGAGCCGCCCGGTCGTTCCGTACACGCCGATGCCCGCCGGCACGACGCCGTGCGGGGCGCCCGCCTCCCAGACGACGTCCCAGAGCTTGGCACCCTCCTCGATCGGCACGTACAGCTCCCAGCCGAGGTCGCCGACGTACGAGATCCGCGACGCCAGCACCGGCAGCGAGCCCATCTCGATCGTCCGGAAGGTGGCGAACGGGAAGCCCTCGTGGGAGACGTCCGCGCGCGTCGCCGCCTGGAGCACTTCGCGGGCACGCGGGCCCCAGAGCCCGAGCGTGCACCAGCTCGAGGTGAGGTCGATCACCTGCGTGTCCGGCGCGGCATGGTCGCGGTACCACTTGAGGTCGGCCATGCCGTGCGCGCCGCCGGTGACGACGCGGAAGTGGTCGTCGGCGATCCGCATGACGGTCAGGTCGGAACGGAACCCGCCGCGCGGAGTCAGCACCGGCGTGTAGACGACCTTGCCGTGCTTCACGTCCATCTGGCGCATCGACACCTTCTGCACGCAGTCGAGCGCGCCCGGACCGACGACGTCGAAGACGCAGAACGCGGTGAGGTCGAACATCGCGACTCGCTCGCGCATCGCGAGGTGCTCGGCGTTGATGATCGGCGACCACCAGCGCCGGTCCCATTCGGCCTCGCGATCCTGGACTCCCAACTCCTCGACGAGTCCGGCGTTCGACTCGTACCAGTGCGGCCGCTCCCAGCCGGCCGCCTCGTAGAAGACGGCGCCGAGCTCGGTCGTGCGCGCGTGGAAGGGGGAGAGGCGCATGCCTCGATCCGAGGCCCACTGCTCGCCCGGGTGGACGATCCCGTAGGTCTTGTTGAAGTGCTCGTTCGCGCGCGCCTTCACGTGCCCGGCGGTGCGCTGGTGCGGGTAGAAGCGCGCGATGTCCGAGGACCAGAGGTCGATCTCGGGCTCGCCCTCGACCATCCACTCGGCGAGCGCGCGGCCGACGCCGGGGCCCTCCTTGACCCAGACGGCCGCGGCCGACCAGAGGCCCTTCACCTCCGGCGTCTCGCCGAGCACAGGCAGCGCGTCGGGCGTCAGCGAGAGCAGTCCGTTGATCGCGTACTTGATGCCGACGGACTCGTCGCCCACGATCTCCGGCATCAGCTCGAGCGCGTGCTCCATCTGCTCGACGAAGTCGTCCTCGGTGAAGGGGAACTCCGTCGGCGAGAGCGCCGCCTCCTCGATGGAGGGGATCTCGTCCGGGTCGTGCAGGATCGGCCGGTGGGCGTAGGAGCCGACCTCCAGCCCGGTGCCGTCCTGGCGCTCGTACATGAAGGTGTCCATGTCGCGCACGATCGGGAACTCGATCGCGCTCTTCGCGCCCTCGAAGCGCGGCACCGGGCCGATGTCGATCATCTGGTGCACGGCCGGCGTGAGCGGGATCGCCGCGCCCGCCATGCGCGCGATACGCGGGCTCCAGACGCCGCACGCCACGACGACCACCTCGGTGTCGATGTCGCCTCGGTCGGTGCGGACACGCACGACGCGTCCGCCCTCGACGTCGATGCCGGTGACCTCGGTGTTGGCCGACACCGTCAGCGCGCCCTTCTCCTGCGCGCTCTCGCGCATGAGCGTGCCGGCGCGCAGCGAGTCGACGACGCCGACACTCTCGGTGTGGAAGCCGCCGATGATCACGCTCTCGTCGATGAAGGGGACGAGCTCCTTGACCTCGGCCGGCGTCACGAGCCGAACGCCCTCCACGCCCCATGCCCCGGCTGAGGCCATGCGCCGCCGCAGCTCCTCCATGCGCTCCTCGGTGCGCGCGACCTCGACGCCCCCGCAGGTGGTGAGCACGCCGAGCTCTTCGTATTGCTCGAGGCTGTCGTGCGTCAGCTCGGTCATCTCACGCGAGTGGTCGACCGGGAAGATGAAGTTGGAGGCATGGCCCGTCGAGCCGCCCGGGTTCGGCAGGGGGCCCTTGTCGAGCAGCACGAGATCGCGCCAGCCGAGCCGCGCCAGGTGGTGCACGAGGCTGTTGCCCACGATGCCGGCGCCGATCACGACGGCGCGCGCGCTACCGGGCAGACGCCCTCCTCCAGCCTGGTCTTCCACGGAGCTCACCTCGGGGTCGGAAACGCCGGATCCCTGATATATCACACCGGAAATGCACTCGTCCCACGAACTGCGAAGCGACTCGTTCGACATCGCCGTCGGCAACCGACGGGGCACGCTCGCCGACCTGTTCGAGGGCTTCTCGGACCAGGACCGGCTCGGGGTGATCGTGCGCCGGCCGTGCGGCGCCGTGGGTGCGAGCGCCTTGATCTGCGCGACGATCACCGGCTTCTACGACCTCCAGCGCGCCCGCGTGGACGACTTCTTCGTCTACCCCGAGTACTACCTCCTCCACGCCGGCGGACCGCACGGCGACCACGCTCGCCTCGACGTGTTCCCACGCCGCAAGGAGCCGGTCGTGGCCGACGAGCCGGAGGCGCTGCTCGAGGCGCTGAACGAGCGGGCGATCACGCGCTTGGCAGTGGAGGACGGCTCGCCCCGAGCGGCGGAGCTCGACCGCGCCGAGCTCGCGAGCGCTCGCGGACGGCTCGCGACCTGCCTCGCCTACTCGGCCTCGGGACGGGTGGCGGGCGCGGACGTCCGGATCGCCGGGAACGAGGTGACCGAGGGCTACGTCGAGGCGATCCTCGACCCAGAGACCCGCATGGCCCGCCTGCGCCAGGGCGATGAGGACGAGCGCGCGCTCGCCGAGGCGGTCGCACGGCGCGCGGGTGAGGTCGACCCGGAGCTGCGCGCGCCGGTGGCCGCAGCGCGCGCCGAGCTCATCGAGGACGGCCGCCCGGTCGAGACCTATCGCCGCATCGGGGTGGACGAGGCGCTCGCCTTGCTGTGAGGCCGGGCTGGTTGACCCCCGTCGCCGAGAACTGATATATCAGCCCGACAGGGCCGAGGGACACGAGGAGGTACGACAGTGACACAGGTGAACGAGAACCCGGGGGTTCTGCTCTACCCGCGGATCAAGAAGTCGCCGTACTTCTACGCGTCGCGCCGGCACGGCGTGCAGCTCTACAGCACCTACAACCACCACTACCACCCGCGGCACTACGGCGACCCTGTCGAGGAGTACTGGCATCTCCTCAACGGCGTGACCCTCTGGGACGTCGGGGGGGCCGAGCGGCAGATCGAGATCAGCGGCCCCGATGCCTTCGACTTCACCAACCTGATCGTCGCGCGCGACCTCAACAAGTGCGCGGTCGGGCAGTGCAAGTACGTGTTCAACACGCTGCCGGACGGCGGCATCATCAACGACCCGGTGCTCCTGCGCGTCGAGGAGAACCGCTTCTGGCTGTCGCTTGCCGACAGTGACGTCGAGCTGTGGGCGCGGGGCGTCGCCCACGGCAGCAACTACGACGTGACCGTCAAGGAGATCGACGTTGGGCCGCTGCAGGTCCAGGGGCCGAAGTCCAAAGACGTGATGGTCGACCTGTTCGGGGACTCGATCCTCGAGATCCCGTACTACTTCCTGCGGGCGTACGAGCTCGACGGAATGAACGTGCTCGTCTCGAGGACCGGCTACACGTCGGAGCTCGGCTACGAGATCTACCTCTACGAGGCAAGCAAGAACGGTGTCAGGCTGTGGGACGCGGTGCTCGAGGCGGGCAAGCCCCACGGCCTCGAGGTCATCGGCCCCTGCCACATCCGCCGCATCGAGGGCGGCATCCTCGCCCTGGGGTGCGACATGTGGTTCGACACCAACCCCTACGAGGTCGGCATGGGCTACGACTGGATGGTCGATCTCGAGCAGGGCGCGGACTTCATCGGCAAGGACGCCTTGCACCAGATCAAGCTCGAGGGTCCCAAGCGTCAGCTCGTGGGGGTGGAGATCGAGGGCGCAGGCCTCGGGTCGTTCAATGACGGCGCGATGATCGACGTCTTCCCCGTCCACCTGAACGGCAGCCGCATCGGAGAGGTCACCTCGGCCTGCTGGTCGCCGAAGCTCGAGAAGAACATCGGCTTCGCGATGGTGCCGACCGAGCACTCCGAGCTCGGCACGGAGCTCGAGATCGAGAAGCCCGACGAGACGGTCGGCGCCGTGGTGGTGCCCAAGCCGTTCGTCGATCCCGAGAAGGAGACTCCCAAGCAGGAGTTGACCGCGGCCGCCGGT
This sequence comes from uncultured Thermoleophilaceae bacterium, assembly GCA_963814095.1. Lineage (GTDB taxonomy): Bacteria > Actinomycetota > Thermoleophilia > Solirubrobacterales > Thermoleophilaceae > JACVRW01. The sequence goes on from CAWFBT010000001.1 coordinate 199,034, forward strand.
TCGGGAGAATCGTCTTGACGTACCACACGTAAAGCCTGGCGACAGGAAGGACTCCGGTATGTCCACGCAGTACGACTTCGTGATCGTCGGCGGTGGATCCGCCGGATGCGCTCTCGCCAACCGGCTCTCCGCCAACCCGTCCAACCGCGTCCTCGTTCTGGAGGCTGGCCGTCCGGACTGGTCCTGGGACGTGTTCATCCACATGCCGGCAGCGCTCGCCTTCCCGATCGGCAGCCGCTTCTACGACTGGCGCTACGAGTCTGAGCCCGAGCCCTACATGGGCGGCCGGCGCGTGTTTCACGCGCGCGGCAAGGTGCTCGGCGGCTCGAGCAGCATCAACGGGATGATCTTCCAGCGCGGCAACCCGATGGACTACGAGCGCTGGGCCGCAGAGGACGGCATGGAGACGTGGGACTACCACCACTGCCTGCCCTACTTCAAGCGCATGGAGAACTGCCTGGCGGCGGCCGCGGACGACCCCTGGCGCGGCCACGAGGGGCCGCTCGTTCTCGAGCGCGGGCCGGCGCGCGGGCCGCTCTTCGACGCCTTCTTCGCGGCGGTCCAGCAGGCGGGCTACCCGCTCACGGATGACGTGAACGGCTACAAGCAGGAGGGCTTTGCGATGTTCGATCGCAACGTCCACAACGGGCGTCGCCTGTCAGCGGCGCGCGCCTACCTGCACCCGGTGCTCCACCGCCCCAACCTGAAGGTCGAGACGATGGCGCTCGCCACGCGCATCATCTTCGAGGGCGGCAGGGCCGTCGGCGTCGAGTACGCGCGCGGCCGCCGCTCGCACCAGGCCCGCGCCGGCGAGGTCATTCTCTGCGGCGGCGCGATCAACACCCCGCAGCTGATGCAGATCTCGGGCATCGGCTCTCCCGATCACCTGCGCTCGATCGGGATCGCACCCGTTCACGAGCTGCGCGGCGTCGGCGAGAACCTCCAGGACCACCTCGAGGTGTACATCCAGCACACCTCGAAGCAGCCGATCTCGATGGCGCCCTACTTCAAGATGCAGAACCGGCCCAAGGTGGGCGCCGAGTGGCTCCTCCGCAAGTCGGGTCCCGGCGCCACCAACCACTTCGAGGCCGGCGGCTTCATCCGCAGCAACGAGGAGGTCAAGTGGCCGAACCTCATGTACCACTTCCTGCCGATCGCGATCCGCTACGACGGCACGGTCCCCGAGGGCGGCGGGGGGCACGGCTACCAGGTGCACGTCGGTCCGATGTACTCGGATGTGCGCGGCACCTGCCGGGCTGTTTCCGCTGACCCGCGCAAGCACCCGGCGCTCCGCTTCAACTACCTCTCGACCGGCAACGACCGGCGCGAGTGGATCGAGGCGCTCCAGGCCACGCGCAAGATCCTCGCGCAGCCCGCCTGGGACGGGATCGACGGTGGCGAGCTCTCGCCCGGCCCCGAGGTCGAGACCGACGAGCAGATCCTCGATTGGGTCGCGAAGGACGCCGAGACGGCGCTCCACCCGTCCTGCACCTGCCGGATGGGCACGGACGACATGTCCGTCACCGACCCGACGTCGATGCGCGTCCATGGAGTCGACGGCCTGCGGGTGGTCGACGCCTCGGTGTTCCCGTACGTCACCAACGGCAACATCTACGCGCCGGTGATGATGGCGGCGGAGAAGGCGGCCGACCTGATCCTCGGCAACACGCCGCTGCCGCCGCAGATGACGGAGTACTACCGGCACCCGCTGGCGGAGAGCGGCGACGTGCGCGACCAGGGCGGGTCGGCCTCGGACGGCGCCGGCACCGAGTCCGCGGAGGAGGCGGAGGCACCGTCGTAGAGGAGCTGGCCGCCTTCGTCCTTGCGGCCACCGAGGGCCACCGGACGCGCGCGGAGGCGCTGCTCGCGGCGCACCCCGAGATCGAGGACGACGCCTGGGCGCGGCTCGTCCTCGGGCGCGGCTGGGCAGGCGACGCCGGCGAGCCGGGCGGCCCGCGCGGCTGGGCGCCACTCGTGTACGTCACGCACTCGTGCTTCGCCGACCCCGGGCTCGCGCGGGAGCTGCTCGAGCGCGGCGCGGACCCGAATGCTTTCTTCGTCAATGAGTACGGAAGGATGTCTGCGCTCTACGGCGCGGCAGGCCGTCTGCACGACCCGGAGATAACGCGCCTGTTGCTCGAGCGAGGCGCGAACCCGGACGACGGCGAGTCGCTCTACCACGCAACCGAGGCCGACGACCCAGCCTGCCTGGAGCTGCTGCTCGAGCACGGCGCGAGCACGGGCGAGACCAACGCGCTGGCGCACGCGCTCGACGACGAGCGCCTGCCGCACGTGCGCGCGCTGCTCGCGGCCGGCGCCGACCCGAACGAGGCCGCCATGCTCGCCCACGCCGTGAGGCGCGGGCGCGGGCCCGAGTTCCTGCGCCTGCTGGCGGAGCATGGGGCGGAGCTCGACCGGCCGGGCGGCGAGACGTGGCGCGGCGACGTGCCACTGCGGACGCCCTACCAGCACGCCGTGCTGCGCGGACGGGCCGACAGCGCCGAGGCACTCGCCGAGCTCGGGAGCGTCCACCGAGGTGACGCCCGAGGACCTGGCAGTGGCGGCCGTCGCGGCGGGTGAGCGGCCCGCCGGTCCGTTGCCCGCCGGGCTCGACCCGGACGCGCAGGAGGTCCTGATCCTCGCGGCGCTCCGCGGGCGCCTCGACGCGGTGGTCGACGCCGTCGGGGTGGACTTCAGCGGCGTCGTCGGCGGCTCGCCCGAGGGGACGCTGCTGCACCACGCCGCCTGGGTCGGCAACCCCGACTTGGTGCGCGCACTGCTCGCGCGCGGGGCGGACCCGTTGGCGGCCTCGCCGGAGCAGCCGCTCGCGTGGGCGGTCCACGCCTCGCAGTTCTGGGAGCTGCCGGACCGCGACCACGTCGGCGTCGCGGAGCTCCTGGTCGCTGCCGGCGCCCCGGTCGAGCAGCGCTACCTGGAGTACGCGGACGGCCCGCTGTACGGGTGGCTCGAGAACCGGCTCGGGCCGGGCCGCTGAACCCCGGCTGGCGCGGCCGCCGATGATTCCCGTGCCGCGAGCCAGTCTCTTATGGGCAATGGCAAGCACCTCAAAGGAGATGGATGCAGCAAGGCGCTGAGATTTCCGAGCGGCGACGCTGGCTGGCCCTGTACGTCCTCTGCGTCGGGATGCTGATGATCGTCCTCGACGCCACGATCGTCAACGTCGCCCTGCCGACGATCCAGGACGACCTGGGCTTCGCGCAGAACGACCTCGCGTGGGTGGTCAATGCGTACCTGATCGCGTTCGGCGGCCTGCTCCTGCTCTCGGGTCGGATCGGCGACCTGATCGGCCAGCGGCGCATCTTTCTCATCGGTCTCGCCGTGTTCACCGGCGCGTCGCTGCTGTGCGCGCTTGCCCAGAGCCAGGGCCTGCTGGTCGGAGCGCGTTTCGTCCAGGGTGTCGGTGGCGCGCTGACGTCGGCGGTCATCCTGGGGATGATCGTGACCATGTTCCCGGAACCCCGGGAGCAGACGAAGGCGATCGGGATCTACACGTTCGTCGCCGTCGCCGGCGGCTCGATCGGGCTGCTGGTGGGCGGCGTGCTCACGGAGACGCTCAACTGGCATTGGATCTTCTTCGTCAACCTGCCGATCGGACTTGCGACCGCGCTGTTCGCGGTCAGGCTGGTCCCCGATCGCGAGGGAATCGGTCTCACCGGCGGGGCCGATCTCCCCAGCGCTGCGCTGCTCACCATCGGTCTGATGCTCGGCGTGTACACGATTCTCGGGGTCACGGAGGAGGGCTGGGGATCGACCCAGACGCTCGCACTCGGCGCGGTCTCGATTGGGCTCCTCGCCGCGTTCGTTGTCCGCCAGGCACGTGTGGCGAATCCGTTGATGCCGCTGCGACTGTTCCGGTCGCGCAATGTTGCCGGCGCGAACCTGGTCCAGGCGCTGCTCGTGGTGGGGATGTTCGGGATGTTCTTCCTCGGGGCTCTCTACATGCAGCGAATCCTCGGCTATGACGCGCTCCAGGTCGGCCTCGCCTACCTGCCGACGACCGTGGTCATGGGCACGATGTCCTTCCGCTTTACCGGGCAGCTCAACCTGCGGTATGGGCCGCAGGCGACGCTCGTCCCCGCGATGGTCTTCGTCGTCGTCGCGCTGCTCCTCCTTGCCCGCACGCCGGTCGACGCGACCTACGCGATCGACTTGCTGCCGGCGATGATCCTGTTCGGGCTCGGGGCCGGGCTCGGGTTCCCGTCGCTGATGACCCTTGCAATGTCGGGCGCCACGCCGAGCGACTCGGGGCTGGCCTCGGGGCTGGTCAATACCAGCGTCCAGGTGGGCGGCGCGGTCGGACTCGCGGTGCTCGCCACGTTTGCAACCGAGCGCACCGAAGCACTGCTCGCCGAGGGCGAGTCGGCCGCCTCGGCGCTCAACTCCGGCTACCACCTCGCATATCTGATCGCCGCGGGGCTGGTGCTTGTCGCGATCGCGATCGCCGTGAGCGTCCTGCGCGTGCGGCAGCCCGAAGCGGCCGCGGAACCGGTCCCCGACACCCCCGCCGAACCGGTTTCCGGCGCATCCACCGCACCGGCGGGGGCGCCGGCCATACGAATTCGGCCGCTCCCTGCAAACGCGGCCGCCCCGGGCGCCGGCTGCGTGGAGACCGGCATGCGCGTCGTGATCGGCTGCGGTGGGTGCACCGCCACGGCGCCGTAGGCTGAACGCGAGGAAATGACACCCGACTACGCACCAACTCCGGTAGAGGACTTCCTGGATCCCGATCATCCGACCCTCTTCCCGCGGCTCACGCCCCCGCAGATCGAGTACCTGGCGGAGATCGGCACCCAGCTGTCGTACGCGCGCGGGGAGCTCGTTTGGGAGCACGGCCAGCGCGACACCCCCCTGTACGTGGTCCTCAGCGGAGCCTTGGACGTCATCGACCAAGCGCCCGAGGGTGACCGCTACTTCACCCAATGCAGGGAGGGGACCTTCGCCGCCGACATCTCCATGTTCACGGGCGAGCCGACGCTCGCCGCCGGGTTCGCAGCCGGACCGACATCGCTGCTTGCGCTCCCGCCGGAGGACGTGCGTCGGGTGGTTGCCACCACGGCCGAGCTCGGCGACCTGCTTCTGCGCACCATGGTCACGCGCCGGGAGTGGTTGCAGGGCCGCGGCTTGGGTCAGCAGCGGCTGATCGGCTCACGATGGTCCAACGAGGCGTTCACCGTGCGCGAGCTGCTGGAGCGCAACCTCGTTCCCTTCACCTGGCACGACCTCGCCACCGACGAGGAGAGCAGGGTGTTGCTCGACGGACTCGGCATCGGGGAGGCCGAGTGCCCGGTCCTGGTCCGTTCCGACAGCGTCATCCGGCAAGCCACGGTGACCTCGGTCGCCGACGAGCTGGGCCTCCGAGCGCAGGTCGACGGCCAGAGCTTCGACGTCGTCGTGGTCGGTGGCGGTCCGGCCGGGCTGGCCGCGGCGGTGTACGCCTCCTCCGAGGGCCTCAGCACGCTTGTGGTCGAACAACTGGCCCCAGGCGGTCAGGCGGGCACGAGCGCTCGAATCGAGAACTACCTCGGCTTCCCCACCGGCCTTACCGGCGCGGATCTCACCCGACGCGCAACGCTCCAGGCGCGCAAGTTCGGCGCCGTGATCTCCAGCGTCCACGAGGCATCTCGGGTCTCGGAGCCGGAGGCCGGAGACTTGCGCGAGATCCGGCTTGCCGACGGTCAGCGCGTGCGGGGCCGATCCGTGGTCCTGGCGCCGGGTGCGGACTATCGCCGACTACCGGCCGACAATGCGGATCGATTCGAGGGGCAGGGCCTGTATTACGCCGCGACCCACATCGAGGCCCAGCAATGCGCCACGGACGACGTCGTCGTCGTCGGCGGAGGAAACTCGGCCGGCCAGGCGGTGGTCAAGCTCGCCGACCACGCCCGCCAGGTCCACGTCGTCGCGCGGCGAAGGCTCGAGTTGGCGATGTCGCGCTACCTGGTCGATCAGATCGAGGCCAAGTCGAACGTCCGCGTCTGGTCCGGGTGTGAGGTCCGGGCGCTCGAGGGCGACGAGAAGCTCGAGGCCGTCGTGATCTCGGGTGCGGGGCCCGATCGCCGCGTCCCGACCGCCGCGGTGTTCGCGATGATCGGCGCCTCGCCGAGGTCCGAGGGGCTGGTCGACTACGTCGGCCAGGACGGCAAGGGCTTCGTGGTCACCGGCGAGGAGGCGCGCCGCCACGCGGACTTCTCCCGACACTGGGACGGGGCGGACCGAGGCCCGCTGATGCTCGAGTCCACGCGTCGCGGCGTCTTTGCCATCGGCGACGTCCGCACAGGCTCGACCAAGCGCGTTGCGGCGGCCGTGGGGGACGGCGCGCTGGTGGTCCGCTCCATTCACGCCTCGCTCGATCCCCGCCAGACGTAGCCCCAGCAGGAGCGCTTTCGAGCGAATCCGGTGCTCAGAGCAGCACCGGCCGCGTCGCTCCGATGCGCGCCCGCCGGAAGCGGCTGCCCTCGATGCCGCGCGTCGAGAGCTCGAGCTGCAGGATGCCGGTGCTCGTCGTGCCCGCTGAGCCCGCTCCGAACACGAAGTTGCCGAGGCTGTAGGCGACCAGGCGGCGCGGGCCGACGCTTCGGATCGGCTGCAGCACGTGCGGATGGGCGCCGATCACGGCGGTGGCTCCTGCCGCCAGCGCCTCGTTGGCAAACGCGCGCTGGCGGCCGTCCTCGACCGTCGCGCGCTCGATGCCCCAGTGGAAGGTCGCGATCACGACGTCGGCTCGCCGCTTCGCGCGCGCGACGCTCGCGCGGATGTTCTCGGTGGTGGCCTGCTGGGTGCCGGCGCGATCCGCGCCGGCGAAGAACGACGCCGGCAGGATGTCCGAGAAGCCCACGAACGCGATCCGCAGCCCGAGCCGCTCGACCACGCGCGGTGTGGAGGCCGAGGCGAGGCTGCCGCCGGCGCCCACCGCCGACATGCCGTAGCGGCGCACGTACTTGATCGTGTCGAGCATGGCCGCGGTGCCGTAGTCGCCGACGTGGTTGTTGGCGAGGTTGACGACGTCGAAGCCGGCGAAGCGCGCCATCGCCCGCAGCGACGCCGGATGACCGCGGAAGTTGAACTCCTTCGGGACCGGGAAGCCGCGCGTCGAGATCGCGCACTCGAGGTTGCCGAACGCGACGTCGGCGCGCCGCAGCACCGGCGCGACGCTGGTCCACGGATAGCGGACGCCGAGCCGGCCGATGTAGGCGCCGGGAAGGTCGCCGAGGTTGACGTCGCCGACCGAGGAGAGCGTGATGTTGCGCGAGCGCACCCTCACCCGCCCGGAGGCACGCCCGTCCACCGCGACGGCCCGCAGCGCATAGCGCGGCCGGATCCTGGCCGGCCGCACGCGCCGGCTGAACTCACCCTGCGCGCTCGCACGCGCACCGGCGAGCGCGCGCCAGCGAGACCGCAGCCGGATCTCGATCTGAACGCGGCTGCCGGGCGGCGCAGCGCTGCCGGCCACCTCGAAGGCCGTCCCGCTCGCGACCACCCGCGGCCCCTCGAGGACGAGCGGCGGCGGGGGAGGAGTGGGGGGAAGCTGCGCGGCCGCCGGAGCGGCGACCGCCAGGAAACCCACGGTGGTGAGAAGGACTGCGCGCTTCACGCGCGGCAGCGTACTCGCCGATACCGGCCAGGTGCCGGCGGGGAGATCGGGGGGCGTGAGCCCCCCGGATGGCATCGGGCTACTTGATGAACAGGATCTCCGAGTACTTCGGCAGCGGCCAGAGGTCGTCCGCCACGATCTTCTCCAGCCGGTCGCCGAGCGCGCGCACCTTCTCGAGCGCGGTCAGCTGGTTGTCGCGCGCGTAGATCGCGAGATCGAGGCCCTCGATCCCGTCCGGGTAGTGGTTGGCCTCCTCGAGCTCGCCGATGGCGTCGGAGAACTCGCCCACGAGCGTGCGGGCCTCGGCCGCCAGCGCGTCCATGCCCGAAGCGTCGATCACGGCGAGGTAGCGGAGCGCCGCCGGCAGCAGCATCGTGCGCGCGATCGAGGCGGCCGTCTCCGTCTCGATGTTCGCGCGCGTCGAGTACTGCTCGGCCCAGACCTCGAAGCGCGAGTCGAGCTCGCGGTGCGAGAGCACGTCGTACTTCTCGAAGGCCGCGACGGATTCGTCGGAGAGGATCTCCGGCAGCGCCTCGGGCGTCGTCCGCAGGTTCTTGAGCCCGCGCCGCTCGGCCTCCTCGTGCCACTCCTCGGCGTAGTTGTCGCCGCCGAAGATGATGCGCTTGCTGTCCTTGTAGGCCCCGCTCACGACCTCGGTCACGGCCTCGGCGAGGTCGCCGCCGTTCGAGAGCTTGGACTCGAGCTGGTCGGAGAGCTCGTCGATCGCCTCGGCGACGATCGTGTTGAGCACGGTGTTCGGGAACGCGAGCGACATGCTCGACCCGAGCGCCCGGAACTCGAACTTGTTGCCGGTGAAGGCGAACGGCGAGGTCCGGTTGCGGTCGCCGCCGTGCATCGGCAGCGGCGGCAGCACGGGCGTGCCGAGCCCGAGCACCGAGGCGGGGGTGTGCGGATCGCCCTCGCCCGAGGCGAGCGCCTCGAAGACCTTCTCGAGCTCGGCGCCGAGGAAGATCGAGATGATCGCCGGCGGCGCCTCGTTGGCGCCGAGGCGGTGGTCCTGGCCGATGTTCGCGACCGAGGCGCGCAGCAGGCCCTGGTGCTTGTCGACCGCCTTGATCACCGAGGCGCAGAAGAACAGGAAGTTGATGTTGTCGGCCGGGGTGGCGCCCGGCTCCATCACGTTGTGGCCGGTGTCGGTGCCCATCGACCAGTTGTTGTGCTTGCCCGACCCGTTGACGCCCGCGAACGGCTTCTCGTGCAGCAGGCAGACGAGCCCGTACTTGCGCGCGACCGACTGCAGCAGCTGCATCGTGAGCTGCTGGTGGTCGGAGCCGACGTTCGAGTTCTCGAAGATCGGTGCGATCTCGTACTGACCCGGGGCGACCTCGTTGTGGCGGGTCTTGACCGGCACGCCGAGCTTCGCCAGCTCGAGCTCCGTGTCCATCATGAAGGCGAGCACGCGCTCCGGGATCGAGCCGAAGTAGTGGTCGTCGAGCTCGTGGCCCTTGGGCGGCTTGGCACCGAAGAGCGTGCGCCCGGTGTTGATCAGGTCGGGGCGCTCGAAGTAGTACTGCTCGTCGATCAGGAAGTACTCCTGCTCGGGGCCGACGGTGGTGAAGACGCGCGTGGCCTCGTTGTCGCCGAGCAGCCGTAGCGCCCGGATGGCCGACTTCGAGAGCGCGTCCATCGAGCGCAGCAGCGGGATCTTGGCGTCGAGCGCCTCACCCGTCCAGGAGGCGAACGCCGTCGGGATGCACAGCAGCGCGCCGTTGGGGTTCTCGAGGATGAAGGCCGGGCTCGTCGGGTCCCAGGCGGTGTAGCCGCGCGCCTCGAAGGTCGCCCGCACGCCACCCGTGGGGAACGACGAGGCGTCCGGCTCGCCCTGGATCAGCTCCTTGCCCGAGAACTCGGCGAGCGCGACACCGTCGCCGGCCGGCGCGAAGAACGAGTCGTGCTTCTCGGCGGTCAGCCCGGTGAGCGGCTGGAACACGTGCGTGAAGTGGGTGGCGCCGTTCTCGAGCGCCCATTCCTTCATTGCCAGCGCAACTGCGTCGGCCAGCGTCGGATCGAGCGGCTCGCCCTGCTCGAGCGTGCGCTGCAGGCGCTTGTACGTGTCCTTGGGCAGCCGCGTGCGCTGGACCGCCGCTGAGAAGACGTTGGAGCCGAACGGGTAGTTGGCGGGCTGCGTCAGATCGACCGACCCGAGCGCCTCTCCGTTGGGGCTCCACTGAGCGGCGGTGACGTTGTGCTGGCGAATTCTCGGCATGTCGTGACTGGTCCTCCTGGATGGTTCCGGGCAGGCCAAAGGTAGCCGCGGCTCGCGCGCGCAGCGTTGTACAGCTGTCCAAAGTTCCGGGCGACCCGTTCGCCCGGCTGTCAACTTCGTCCAAGACCCGTTCGGGGCGCTTGCGTACTCTCGGGTGAATGGCCGCCATCGAGCTCAGCGGAGTCGTCAAGCGCTTCGGCGAGATCACCGCCGTCGACGGTCTCGATCTGGACGTCCCGGAGGGGATCTGCCTCGGCCTGCTCGGCCCGAACGGGGCGGGCAAGTCGACGACGATGCGCATGCTCACGGGCCAGGCACTGGCCGACGAGGGCTCGATCAGGGTGCTCGGCTACCCGGTGCCGGAGGAGTCGAAGGAGGCGCGCGCGCACATGGGCGTCGTGCCGCAGCTCGACAACCTCGACGTCGACGTGACGGTCGAGGACAACCTCGCGGTGTTCGCCCGGCTCTACCGCGTACCCGACGTTCGCGAAGCGGTGGACCGCGGCCTCGAGCTCGCCCGGCTCACCGAGCGGCGCCGCGACGCGGTCGACAAGCTCTCCGGCGGGATGCGCAGGCGGCTGCTGGTGGCGCGCGGCTTGGTGCACCGGCCGCGGCTGATCCTGCTCGACGAGCCGACCGTGGGACTCGATCCGCAGATCCGCACGCAGCTGTGGTCCCTGATTGGCACCCTGCGCTCCCAGGGTACGACGATCCTGATGTCGACCCACTACATCGAGGAGGCCCAGCGGCTGGCCGACGAGGTGGCCGTGATGGCGCACGGCAAGATCGTCGATCGCGGCAAGCCCACCGAGCTGATCGAGAAGCACGCCGGCCGCGAGACGGCCGAGGTCTACGGACCGCCCGAGCGACTTGCCGAGGTGCGCGCGCAGGCCGAGGCGCAGGAGCTGACCGTGCGTCCCGCCGGCCCCGCGATCGCGATCGTCGGATCCGAGCGTGCGACCAACGGCGCCGTGCCGGACGACGCGATCCGGCGGGCCGCGTCGCTCGAGGACGTCTTCGTGATGCTGACCGGGGAGGAGGCGGAGTGACACATCGGTGCGCACCCGGCCGAGCCGGGTGCTTCCGCAATGAGACGGCTCGAGCCCGCCGCCATCGGCGGCGTCATGAGCCGCGAGGTCGCGAACTTCCGCACCTTCTGGAAGGCGACCACATTCTCGAGCGTGCTCGAGCCGGTGATCTACCTGCTCGCGTTCGGCCTCGGGCTCGGCGCCACGATCGTCGACCGCGTCGACGGCCTCGAGTACGTGGAGTTCGTCGGCACCGGCATGGTCGCCACGGCGGTGATCTTCTCGAGCGCCTTCCCGGCGATGTTCGGCACGTTCGTCAAGGAGCGCTTCCAGCGCACCTACGACGCGATCCTGGCCGCGCCGGTCGACGTGGAGGAGCTCGTGACCGCGGAGATGCTCTGGATCGCGCTACGGGCAGGCTTCTTCGGCTGCTTCCCGCTGATCGTGGCGATGCTGTTCGGGCTCGACCCGGCGTGGGGCATGCTGTTCGTGCCGTTCTTCTGCTTCATCACGGCACTGGCGTTCGCCGCCTTCGGCATCGCGATCGCCGCCAGCGTGCCGAAGATCGACAGCTTCAACTACGTCACGACGCTCGTGATCACACCGCTCTTCCTGGTGGCGGGCACGTTCTTCCCGATCGACCAGCTGCCCGAGGGCTTCCAGGTGGCCGCTCAGTTCAACCCGCTGTACCAGCTCGTCGAGCTGGTGCGCGGCGCGGCGTTCGGGTTCGAGGCGACCGACTTGATTAGAGTCGCCGTGTTGATCGTCTTCGCCGTCGCGCTCTGGCGGGTTGCGGTCAGCCGGATGACCAAGCGACTGATCGACTGACTGTCGACACGGCGATGCCGGATTTCCTACATACGTCTAATGGAAGCAGCGCGGACGTCCGCCACCCTTCGGGACGGATGCTCCTCCCCACCGACACCGGCGCCCGCGCCCGGGGTGACCTCCTCCTGACCGGTTCGACCGGGTTCCTCGGCATGGAGCTGCTGGCGCGGCTTCTAGAGGACACCGATCGCCGGGTGTGGGCGCCGGTTCGGGCGGGGGACGACGCCGAGGCCGAGGCCCGGCTGCAGGCGACGCTGGCGACGCTGGTCCCGGATCCGGGCACGTATTCGGAGCGCGTCGTGGCCTTCGCGGCCGACCTGACACAGCCGCGGCCTCGGCCTGGGCGCCGGCCGCCGGGAGGAGATCGGCGAGCACGTCTCGGAGATCATCCACGCGGCCGCGTCGGTGTCGTTCACGCTGCCGCTGGAGGAGGCGCGCGAGATCAATGTCGAGGGAACCCGCCTGATGCTCGAGCTCGCCTCCGAGTGCCGCACGCTCACTCGCTTCGCTCACGTCTCGACCGCGTACGTCGCGGGCGATCACAGCGGCGACTTCGCCGAGACAGATCACGACCTGGGCCAGGGCTTCAACAACACCTACGAGCAGTCGAAGTGGGAGGGCGAGCGGCTCATCGGCGAGCACGCCTCGGAGCTGCCGGTTCAGATCTTCCGGCCGAGCATCGTCGTCGGCCACGAACGCAGCGGCTGGACCGCATCCTTCAACGTCATCTACACGCCGCTGCGGATGTACGCCCGGGGTGCGCTGCCGCTGATCCCGGCGCGGCGCTCGGCGCCGGTGGACATAGTGCCGGTCAGCTACGTCGCGCGCTCGATCCTGGCGCTCGACGACGCCGGTGCGGGACGCACCTTCAACCTCGTCGCGGGGCCCGACGCGCCCACGATGGCCGAGCTGATCGACCTCACGGTCAGCCACTTCGACGGCCCGCCGATCCGGACCGTCTCGCCGGCCCTCTACCGGCGCACGATCGAGCCGGTCCTGCTGCAGCGAGCCACGTCGGCGCAGCGGCGCTGGATCGAGCAGACCAAGGTCTTCTTCCCGTACTTCTCCAGCGGGGCGCGCTTCCAGGACGACGCGACCCGGGCCGCGCTCGAGCCGCACGGCGTGCGGGCGCCGGCGCTCGGCGAGTACTTCGAGCGGCTGATGGACTTCGCGGTCGGCTGCCGCTGGGGCGGGCGCAAGGTGGGGCGCGCGCAGGCGCGCGCGGCGGCCGCGGTCTAGCTTTGCCGAGGTCGCCGGCTCGGCCGGCGACGGAGGTTCGCGTCAGTTGCCGAGGTCGCCGGCTCGGCCGGCGACGGAGGTTCGAGTCAGTTGCCGAGGTAGCCGGCTTGGCCGGCGACGGAGGTTCGCGTCAGTCGACGGAGTCGTCCTGCCGAGCAGCCTCGAGCAGCTCGCGGACCTCGCGGACGGCGACCGACAGCGTCGTGATGTCGAAGGTGCGGCCCGCGGCGATGTCGGCGAGCGTCTGCATGCAGCGCCCCGAATCGCGATGCGTCTCGAGCCAGCCCGCCACGCGCTCCTCCGGCTTCTCCAGGCGCGGTCCGGCGCGCAGCACCTCGGCGGTCAGCTCGCGATGGATCGTGTAGAGATCGTCGCGCAGCGCAGCGCGCGCCATCGCTTGCCAGCGATCCTCGCGCGGCAGCGCCACGATCCGCTCGTGCACCCAATGGAGCCCCAGCCGGCTGCCGAGCCGGAAGTGCACGGCCGCCACGGCCTGCACGTCGAGTCCGCTGTCGTCCGCCACCTCGACCACGTCGAGCGCGGCGTACATGTGCGGGAGCGCGGCGATGCGGGCCGCAAGCTCCTCGGGGACGCCGGCACCGCGCAGCTCGTCGACCCGGCGGGCGAGGGGCTCGAGATCGTCGGGGTCGAGCAGCCGCGACATCTTCTCGTAGAGCACGGCCGCCCCCGGGCGATAGCGCTCGACCGTCGACGCGATGTCCATCGGCGCGCGCCGGTTGCGAAGAAGCCAGCGCGAGCCGCGCTCTATCAGGCGCCTGCCCTCCAGCAGCATCGAGGTCTGGACGTCGGCGCGGACCTCCTTGTCGAGCGCCTCGATGCCCTGCCACTGCGGGCGCATGTCGAACACCTCGCGCGCGACGGCGTAGGCGCGCGCGATCTCAGACGGCGGCGCGCCCGTCTCCTCGTTCAGGCGGAAGACGAAGGTCGTGCCGCCACCGTGGAGCACGTTGTTGACCACCTCCGTCGCGATGATCTCGCGATGCAGGCGGTGGCGATGCATCTGCTCGGGGTAGCGCTCCGGCAGCGGCGGCGGGAAGTAGCGCTCGAGCTCGTGTGACAGGTAGGGATCCTCGGGCACGTTCGAGTCGAGCAGCTCCGCGTACAGGAACACCTTCGAGTAGGCGAGCAGCACCGCCAGCTCCGGCCGTGTCAGGCCGCGGCGCTCACGGGCGCGCTCTGCGATCTCCTCGTCGTCGGGCAGCGCTTCGAGCTGGCGGTCGAGCTTCGCGTGCTGCTCGAGCGCGCGGATGAAGCGCTGGTGCACGTCCAGCATGGAGGGCGCCTGCGCCTCGGACATCGACATCGTCTCGCTCTGCTCGTAGTTGTCCTTCAGCACGAGGTCGGCGACGGTCTCCGTCATGTCGACGAGCAGGGCGTCGCGCTGCTTGACGGTCATGTCGCCGGCGTCCACGACGGCGTCGAGCAGGATCTTGATGTTGACCTCACGGTCGGAGCAGTCGACACCCGCCGAGTTGTCGATCGCGTCCGTGTTGATGCGGCCCCCGCCGAGCGCGTACTCGATCCGCCCGCGCTGCGTCAGCCCGAGGTTGCCGCCCTCGCCGATCACCCTGCAGCGCAGATCGGTCGCGTCGACCCGCAGGCTGTCGTTCGTCTTGTCGCCCGCGTCCGCGTGCGTCTCGCTCGACGCCTTCACGTAGGTGCCGATGCCGCCGTTCCAGAGCAGGTCGGCGGGCGCCTTCAATAGCGCCCGGATGACGTCGTTCGGCGCGAGCCTGGAGCGCCCGAGGCCGAGGGCGTCGCGAGCCTCGTCAGACAGCTCGATCACCTTGGCGGTCCTCGGCCAGACGCCGCCGCCGGTCGAGATCAGCTCGCTGTCGTAGTCGGACCACGACGAGCGCGGCAGCTCGAAGAGGCGCTTGCGCTCCTCCCAGCTCCGCTCTGGGTCGGGATCGGGGTCGATGAAGATCTCGCGGTGGTTGAACGCGCCGATCAGGCGGATCTCGCGCGACCGCAGCATGCCGTTGCCGAACACGTCGCCGGACATGTCGCCGATGCCGATCACCGTGAACGGCTCGCCGCTCACGTCGCGGCCGAGCTCGCGGAAGTGGCGCTTGACCGACTCCCAGGTGCCCGCGGCGGTGATGCCCATCTCCTTGTGGTCGTAGCCCGATGAGCCGCCCGACGCGAAGGCGTCGCCCAGCCAGAAGCCGTACTCGGCCGCGACCCCGTTGGCGATGTCCGAGAAGCTCGCCGTGCCCTTGTCGGCCGCGACCACCAGGTAGGGGTCGTCGCCGTCGTAGCGGATGACCCGCGGCGGGGGCGTGACCTCGCCACCGGCGATGTTGTCGGTCACGTCGAGCAGCCCGCGGATGAAGGTCCGGTAGCACGCGATCACCTCCTCCTGGAGGTCCTCGCGATCGTCGCTCTCGGGGGGCTGCTTGACGACGAAGCCGCCCTTCGCCCCGACCGGCACGATCACCGCGTTCTTGACCATCTGCGCCTTCATCAGGCCGAGCACCTCGGTGCGGAAGTCCTCGCGCCGGTCGGACCAGCGCAGGCCGCCGCGAGCAACGCGGCCTCCGCGCAGATGGACGCCCTCGGTGCGTGGCGAGTAGACGAAGATCTCGAACGCGGGCCTCGGGTCCGGAAGCCAGCTGAGTTCGGAGGGGTCGAGCTTGAACGAGACGTACGGCTTGATCTCAGCGCCGTCGTCGCCCCGCTGGAAGAAGTTGGTCCGCAGCATCGAGCGCACCACGGCGAGGAAGCGCCGCAGGATCTGGTCCTGGTCGAGGCTCTCGACCGCGTCGATCGCCTCCTCGATGCGGCCGACGATCGTCTCCGCGGCCGTCTCGTCCGCCTCGTCCGGGTCGAAGCGGGCGCGGAACAGGTCGATCAGCATCGCGGCGACGTCGGGGTGGGAGACGAGCACCTGCTCGACGTAGCGGTCGCTGAAGGTCGAGCCGGTCTGGCGCAGATAGCGCGCGACCCCGCGCAGCACCGTCACCTGGCGCCAGGACAGGCCGGCGCCCAGGACGAGCCGGTTGTAGCCGTCGTCCTCGACCTCGCCGCGCCAGGTCCTGATGAAGGCCTCGCGGAAACGCTCGCGCACGCCGGCTGCGTCGGGGTCGGTGTCGCCGCGCCGGACGAGGCCGAAGTCGTAGATCCAGACGCCCTCGGCGTCGCGCGGCCTGACCGCGTAGGGGCGCTCGTCCGCCACCTGCACGCCCATGTTCTCGAACAGCGGGAGCACGTCCGACAGCGCGACCGGCCGGCCCGAGCGGTAGAGCTTCGCGCGCAGCACGCCCGGCGCCGCCTCGAGCGGCCGGTACAGGCTGATCTCGAGTCCGCCGTGGTCGGGCAGCTCCTCGATGTGGCGGAGGTCTGCGAGTGCGGAGCGAGCCACCCAGTCGGCCCGGTAGGCGGTCGGGAAGGCGTCGCCATAGCGGCCGAAGAGCTCCTTGCCGCGCTCCTCGCCCTGGTCCTCGATGAGTGCCTGCTCGAAGTCGTCGACCCACGAGCGCGTCGCAGCCACCAGCATCAGCTCGACCGTGCGCGTGTCGACGCTGGGGCGCCGGCCCGGCTCCGTGTATGCCATGTAGTGGAGCCGGACGAGCACCGACTCGGAGATGCGCGTCGTGTAGTCGAGGCTCTTGGCGTCGGTCACGTCGCGCAGGATCGCCTCGATGCGGCGCCGGTTCTCGGTGTTGAAGCGGTCGCGCGGGACGAACACGAGACACGAGTAGAAACGCCCGAAGCGATCGCGCCGGACGAACAGGCGCAGCCTTTGGCGCTCGCCGAGATGGAGGATCCCCATCGCCGTCTCGAACAGCTCGTCCGGGGAAACCTGGATCAGCTCGTCGCGCGGGTGCGCCTCGAGGATCTCGATCAGCGCCTTCTCGTTATGGCTCCCGTGCGGGAAGGCGGCTCGCGTCAGGACCGAGCGGACCTTGCGGCGCAGGATCGGCATCGCCTCCGTCCGCGACTGGTAGGCGGTGTGCGTGTAGAGGCCGAGGAAGCGCCGCTCGCCGACCACGCGGCCCTCCGCGTCGAAGCGCTTGACGCCGACGTAGTCGAGGTAGGCGGGACGGTGGACCGTGGAGCGTGAGTTCGCCTTGGTCAGGTTGAGCACGTGCGGTTCGAGCGCCAGCTCGCGCACCTCGGGCGGGAGCTTGTTGAACGCGCGTGAGCTCTTCTCTCCGCCCGCCTGGCGCAGGATGCCGAGGCCGGAGCCGGGCACAGCGTTCAGGCGCAGCTCGTCGTCCTCGGTCACGAGCTCGTACTCGCGGTAGCCAAGGAAGGTGAAGTTGTGGTCCTCGAGCCACTCGAGGAAGGCGCGCGCCTCCTCGGCCTCCTCGGGATCGAGCCCGGGCGGCGGCGACTCGAGCTCGGCCGCCAGCTCGAGGGCGCGCTCGCGCATCAGCGGCCAGTCGTCGACCGCCTCCGCGACCTCGCCGATCACGCGCAGCAGCTCGGACCGGAGCTCCTCGAGCCGTGCCGGGTCGGTCTGACGGTCGACCTCCGCGTGGATGACCGACTCGCCGATCGCGTCGTCGCCGCCCGCGCCCCGCTCGAGCACCTCGATCAGCTCGCCGTCCGCGCTGCGGCGGACGTGCATCACGGGGTGGATGATCTGATGGACGCCGAAGCCGCGCCTGTTCAGCTCCATCGAGACTGAGTCGATCAGGAACGGCCGGTCATCGGTCACGATCTCGACCGCCGTGTGCGTCGAGCTCCAGCCGTGCGTCTCGAAGATCGGGTTGTAGACGCGCAGCTTGGTCTCACCCGGGCGGCGCCGGCGCGCGAGGCCGAGCTGACCGACGGCCAGCCCGTACAGGTCGAGGGCGTCGCGCTCGGCGAGGTCGTCCGGCGAGACCCAGCGGTAGAACTGCCTGACGAAGGCCTCCGCGTCTGCCGCGCCGTTGCCGGCCAGGAGCTCGCGGATGCGCGAGCAAACCTCTTCTATCAGCGTTTCGTCGGTGTCCTTGACACTCACAGCGGAGTCCCTTGTCGAGTCTATGCCCGCGCGGGGCGCCGGCAAGCGCTTGAATTCGCTCTTGCGATGAGCAGCAAGTGGACCCCTGCCGACATTCCGGACCAGAACGGCCGCGTTGCGATCGTGACAGGCGCGAACAGCGGGCTCGGACTGGTCACCGCGCGTGAGCTCGCGCGCGCGGGCGCGCGCGTGGTGCTGGCGTGCCGCGACGAGGAGAAGGGCAGGGAGGCGGTGCGTGCCGTCGAGGTGCGCGCGCCCGGCTCCGACGGCTTCGAGCTCCAGTTCGGCACCAACCACCTCGGCCACTTCGCGCTCACCGGCCTGCTGCTCGACACGCTCGAGGGACGCGAGGACGCACGCGTCGTGACGCTCTCGAGCGGCGTGCACCGCAGCGCGCGGATCGCGTTCGACAACCTCGGCGGCGAGCGCCGCTACTTCCGCTGGCGCGCGTACGGGCAGTCGAAGCTCGCCAATCTGATGTTCGCGCTCGAGCTCGACCGCCGCCTGCGCGCGGCCGGACCGCGGTGTCTACATCGGCCCCGACGGCTTCGGAGAGGGTCGCGGCCACCCGACCCGGGTATCACCCGGAAAGGCCGCTCGCGACGAGTCGGTGGCTCGCAGCCTGTGGGAGGTCTCCGAGGAGATGACCGGGGTGAAGGTGGTGCCCGCCGTGCCGGCGTGAGGTTCCCACGCGCGTGCTGCCGCGTCGAGTTCTATGCCTTGTGACGGCGCCGCAGGATGCGGCTGTCGTCCGGGAGCCGGAGGGTGACCCGTTCGGAGTCGAGCGCCTCGAGCAGCGCTTGGGCGTAGCGACGCGAGGTGCCAAGCTCGTCGCGTAGTCGGGCAAGTGTTATCGACCCCTCCGCCGCGATGACGGTCGCGACGCGGTCGCGGAGTGCGTCGAGCACCTCGCGATGGATGTGCATCGTCCGGTCAAGCCGCACGGCGCGGCCGGCGGCCCGCAGCTCGGCCAGCGCCGCCTCCGCGCCCTCGCCGAGCTCCGTGTCGCGCGGCGGGCGGTCGGCGGCCTCGCGCAGCGTCCGTTCCAGCACGAGCGCGGTCTCTGACAGGGGGCGTGGCTCGGGCCGCGGGGGCGGCGCGGCGGGCGCAGGTTGCTCGGGTCGCTCGGGCCGGCGCGTCCGTCGAGCGACCGGATCGAGAACGACGCCGCCGCCGAGTGTGCCGGGCGGGGAGATCGATCGCACCACGAAGCGGTCGCCGGCGCGGGCGATCAGGGGACGCTCGCAGCGCAGCTGCCAGCGACCCGGCTCGCGATCGGCGATGCGCGCGGGCGTCTCGCGCGTGCCATGGTGGATCTGCACGCGATGCGGGACGTCCGCGTCGCCGAGCTCGAGCGCGACATCGAGGATCCATGCGGGCTGCAGTCCCGCGTCCTCGCTCGTCACGACGTCTCCACGGCCGATCGCGTCGACGCGAACTCCGGCGAGGTTCACCGCGACACGTTGCCCGGCCATCGCCCGCTCGACGGCTGCGTCGTGCACCTGGGAGCTGCGCACCCTGGCGCGGCGGCCGGAAGGCAACAGGGTCACGCGGTCGCCGGCGCCGAGTGAGCCCGACCACAGCGTCCCGGTGACCACGGTGCCGGCGCCGTGGATCGTGAACGAGCGATCCACGTGGAGCACGGCCGGGCCGTCGTGCGGTCGCACTTCGGGCAAACCCGCGGCGACATGCCCGATCGCGGCGCGGACCTCCTCGATGCCGGTGCCGGCGTGGACGGAGCAGTCGACGATCGGCACCCCCTCGCCGACCAGCGCGCGCACCTGCTCCCGCGCCCGCGCGGCGGCGGTGAGGTCGGTCTTCGTCACCGCCACGACACCCGCGCGCACGCCGAGCGCGCGCAGCACTGCCGCGTGCTCGACCGTCTGCGGCATCACCCCGTCGTCGGCGGCCACGACCAGCAGGAACAGGTCCACGCCGGTCGCTCCGGCGACCATCGTGCGCACGAAGCGCTCGTGGCCCGGGACGTCGACGAGCGACAGCACGCCGGTCGCCGACGTCGAGCTGCGCAAAGCCCAGGTCGATCGACATGCCGCGCGACTGCTCCTCCGGCAGCCGATCGGTGTCGCGTCCGGTGAGCGCGCGGACGAGGGCGGTCTTGCCGTGGTCGATGTGCCCGGCGGTACCGACCGTGAGCGGCGCGTCGCCGCTCACGGCCCGCTGGGCGTACGTGGGACGGAGCGGCGAAGGAGTCGAACCTTCCCACCGCGGGGCTGCCGCGGCTCCCCGGCTTTGAAGGCCGGTTGGGCCACCGGGCCCGGGCCGCTCCACGTCTCAGGAGGATGATCCACGGCTCACGGTGATGGTGCCGGGACGACCCTCGACGAGGCGCCCCACGACGGCGCCGGGGACGTCCCCGGCGCGCTCGGCCACCACCGCGACCAGCAGGCCGCCCGACGTGGTGGCATCGCAGACCAGCCGGCGGCGCCACTCCTCAACGTCAGAGGCGAACTGCGTGAACGTCTCGGCGTGCTCGCGGTTCCGCCGGCTGCCGCCCGACACGGAGTCATCGCCGCGCAGCAGCGCCTCGACGCCGTCGATGGCCGGGACCGCGCTCGGCGTACACCTCCGCCGCGAGGCCGCTCGCGGCGGTCAACTCGCGCAGGTGCCCGAGCAGGCCGAAGCCGGTCACGTCGGTCATCGCGTGCGCGCCCGCCGTCTCGCGCGGCGCGGGCGGCATCCGCATTCAGCGTCGTCATCGTCGCGACGGCGGGTGCCAGCAGCCCGTCGCCGTGGCCGCGCTTGAGCGCGGTCGAGATCGCGCCGACGCCGAGCGGCTTGGTCAGCACCAGCACGTCACCGGCCGCCCGCCGGCGTTGCTCAGCACCAGCTCGGGATCGACCGTTCCGGTGACGGCGAGGCCGTACTTCGGCTCGGGATCGTCGATCGAGTGGCCGCCCACGACCAGCGCGCCGGCCGCACGCACGACATCGCCGCCGCCGCGCAGGATCTCCGCGAGCACGGCGGGACCCAGCCGCTCGAGCGGGAACGCGACCAGGTTCAGCGCGCTCAACGGCTCCGCGCCCATGGCGTAGATGTCGGACAGCGCATTGGCCGCCGCGATGCGACCGAAGTCGTACGGGTCGTCGACGATCGGCGTGAAGAAGTCGACCGTCTGCACGAGCGCGAGGTCGTCGCGCACGCGCACGACCCCGGCGTCGTCGGCCGTCGCGCTCCCGACCAGCAGGCGCGGATCGTCGTCCGCGGGCAGCGCCCGCACGATCGGCCCGATGTCGGCGGCCGACAGCTTGCAGCCGCAACCCGCGCCGTGCGACAGCGAGGTGAGCGGGATCGTCATCCCTGCACGCGCTCCGCGCCCGTGTACACGTTGACGCTCCCGCGGCGGGCGAACCCGGCGAGTGTCATGTTGCGATCGGCCGCCAGGCTCACCGCGAGCGAGCTCGGTGCGCCCACCCCGACGAGCATCGGCGCTCCGGCCACGGCCGCCTTCTGGACGAGCTCGAAGGACAGCCTGCCGCTGACGCACAGGATCCGCCCGTGCAGCGGCAGCGCGCCGTCCAGCAGCGCCCGCCCGACGATCTTGTCCATGGCGTTGTGGCGGCCGACGTCCTCGCGGACGCACAGCAGCTCGCCGTCGGGCGCGAACAACCCCGTCGCGTGCAGGCCGCCGGTTCGCTCGAACGTCGGCTGGCGCAGCCGGTCGGGCAGCGACGCGAGCAGCGCGCGATCGATCTCCGGCCCGGCGTGTCGCGGGCTCCGAGTGCACGGCGACCTCCTCGAGCGCGCCCTTGCCGCAAACGCCGCACGACGAGGTCGTGTAGAAGTTCCGGGCGCCCGGGTCGCGGGACATCGGTCCCTCGACCTCGATCGTGTTCGCCGCCAGGTCGTCCGTCAATCCGGCGCGGCGCGGCTCGTCGATCAGTCCTTCGCGTGAACAGGAAGCCCAGCGCGAGCTCCTCGTCGTGGCCGGGCGTGCGCATGGTCACCGCGAGCGGCAGCGCCGTCGACGCGGATCTCGAGCGGCTCCTCGACCGCCACGAGGTCCTCCTCGCCGTCGCGCACGACACTCGTCCACATGCCGTGGGCGAGCTCGCTGGAGGTGTCTCGGGCGGCGGTCATCGAACCTGCATCACCTATCTCAGCAGAGCGGCCCGCAAGCCCGGCCTAGCGCTGTTACCCCAAGGGGGATTGTTACGCTGGATGCCTTCCCAAAGCCACGCCCAAGAGGGGGACGCCATGCCGATGAAGTACGCCCGACTGACTGAGCCGCTGGTCCGCGAGAACGGCGTTCTGCGCACGGCGAGCTGGGACGAGGCGCTCGATCGCGCTGCTTCCGGCTTCCGTCGCGCCGTGGATGCGCACGGGCCCAACACCTACGGGATGCTGAGCTGCTCCAAGGCCACGAACGAGGTCAACTTCATCGCGCAGAAGTTCACGCGCGTGGCCATCGGCGCCAACAACATCGATTCGTGTAACCGAACTTGACACGCTCCTAGCGTCGTCGGTCTGGCGACGGTGTTCGGCGCTGGTGGCGGCACCAGCTCATATCAGGAGGTGCGGGACACGGACGTGATCCTGCTGTGGGGCTCCAACGCGCGCGAGGCCCATCCGATCTTCTTCCACCACGTGTTGAAGGCGATCCACGACGGGGCGCGCATGTACGCGATCGATCCGCGGCGGACGACGACCGCGCAGTGGGCCGACGCATGGCTCGGCCTCAACGTGGGCAGCGACGTGGCGCTGGCGAACGGGATGGCGCGCGAGATCATCCACGCGGGGCTGCACAACCGCGAGTTCATCCGGCGCGGCACCTCCGGCTTCGAGGCGTACGCGGCGGCCGTCGAGCCGTACACGCTCGAGCGGGCAGAGGCGCTCAGCGGGGTTCCCGCGGACGTGATCAAGGAGGTCGCGCACACCTACGCGCGTGCGGATCGCGCCCAGATCTGCTGGACGCTCGGCATCACCGAGCACCACAACGCGGTCGACAACGTGCTGGGACTGATCAATCTTGCCCTTCTGACGGGCCACGTCGGCCGTTACGGCTCCGGGCTGAACCCGCTGCGCGGCCAGAACAACGTCCAGGGCGGCGGCGACATGGGCGCGATCCCGAACCGGCTGCCGGGCTTCCAGGACATCGAGACCGATCCCGAGGCGCGCGAGAAGTACGAGCGCGCCTGGGGCGTGAAGATCCAGCCGAAGTACGGCTGGCACATGACGGAGATGTTCGACGCGATCGACCGCGGCGAGCTGACGACGATGTTCGTGCTGGGCGAGAACCCGATCCAGTCCGACGCCGACGCGACCCACGTGCGGCATCTGTTCGAGAGCCTCGACCACCTGGTGGTGCAGGACATCTTCCGCACGGCGACGGCCGAGCTGGCGGACGTCGTGCTGCCCGCCTCGGCGAGCTGGTGCGAGGCCGAGGGGACGGTGACCAACAGCGAGCGGCGCGTGCAGCGCGTCCGCGCCGCGCTCAAGCCGCCCGGCAACGCCCGCGACGACGTGCGCATCATGGTCGACCTGGCGGGGCGCCTCGGTCACGAGTGGGAGTACGGCAGCACCGAGGATGTCTGGAACGAGCTGCGCTCGCTGGCACCCAACCACGCCGGCATGAGCTACAAGCGGCTCGAGGAGCTCGGCGGCATCCAGTGGCCGTGCTACTCCGAGGACAGGCTCGAGCCGACGTTCCTGCACGGGCGCCTTTGGAAGGAGCCGCTCGAGGGCCCGCCGGCCGTGTTCCACGCGGTCGAGGACTCCCCGCCGACCGAGGAGCTCTCGGACGAGTTCCCGCTGCGGCTCACGACCGGCCGCCGGCTGGACTCGTTCAACACCGGCGTTCAGAGCGGCGGCTACACGTCGCCGCTGCGTCGCGGCGAGGAGCTCGAGCTGTCGACCGCCGACGCGGAGCAGCTCGGCGTGACCGGCGGCGAGCGCGTGCGCGTATCGTCGGCCCGCGGCAGCGTGATCGCGCCCGTGCGGATCGAGCCATCGCTCCGCCCGGGGCTGGCGTTCATGACGCTGCACTTCCCCGACGAGGTGATGACGAACATCCTGACCATCAACGCGACCGACCCGAAGTCCGGCACCGCGGAGTTCAAGGCCACGGCCATCCGCGTCGACCGGATCGGCGACGGCGACCACGATGCAGAGGAGGTGGCGGCCGCGGGCCTGTCCGCGGAGCAGCCGTTCACCTGATGGACCTCGTCATCCAGAACGAGCTCCCGTCGGCGGCTGAGCGCGAGGCGGTCGACGCCGTGCTCGGTCCGCCGGGAACGAGTTGGGAGGGGGCCGAGCAGGCGTCCGAGCGCGACCAGCGTGTTGCTCGCGGCGGCCACGCGGCGCGGGCGCAGCGGCACCTGCTGCTGCCCACACTGCACGCCGTGCAGGGCCGCGTGGGCTGGATCAGCCGCGGCGCGCTGAACTACGTCTGCCGGCGGCTCACGATTCCGCCGGCGGAGGCCTACGGCGTGGCGTCCTTCTACGCGCTGTTCTCGATGGAGCCCCAGCCGCCCGTGGTGGCGCACGTGTGCACCGACGTGGCCTGCATCTGCCGCGGCTCGCAGCAGCTGATCGATGAGCTCGAGCGAACGGTCGGGCCCGAGGGCTCGCACCGGGGGAACGGGCAGGCCGTGTGGCACGAGAGCCCGTGCCTGGGCATGTGCGAGCACGCGCCGGTGGCAATGTTGACCGTTGCCGGTGAGGAGCCCCACGAGGCCTCGGTCGGGAACGTCACGGCCCAGGACGTCGCGAGCATGCTCGCCGGGGGCGACCCGCCGCCCGCGCCCGCCCCGCTCGTCCCGCAGAAGGGCGATCCGTCGCTGCGGCTGCTGAAGCGCGTCGGGGTCATCGACCCCGAGGACATCGACAGCTACCGCGCCCACGGGGGCTGGGAGGCGCTGCGCGCCGCGGTCGAGCTGGGACCCGACTGGGTGCTGCGCGAGGTCACGGACTCGAAGCTGATGGGCCGCGGCGGCGCCGCGTTCCCGACCGGCCGCAAGTGGGAGGCGGTGGCGCGCAACGCCAAGCGACCGCACTACCTGATCTGCAACGCCGACGAGTCCGAGCCCGGGACGTTCAAGGACCGCGTGATCCTCGAGAACGACCCGTTCTTCATCGTCGAGTCGATGGCGATCGCGGGTATCGCAACCGGCTGCGAGCGCGGCTACCTGTACCTGCGCGGCGAGTACCCGCTGTGCTGGGACCGGCTGGTCAATGCGATCTCAGTCGCCCGCTCGCGCGGCTTCCTGGGCCAGGACATCCTCGGCCAGGGGATCGCGTTCGACATCGAGCTCCGCAAGGGCGCCGGCGCGTACATCTGCGGCGAGGAGACCGCGCTCTTCAACTCGATCGAGGGCTATCGCGGCGAGCCGCGCAACAAGCCGCCGTACCCCGTCGACGAGGGCCTGTTCGACAAGCCGACCGTGATCAACAACGTCGAGACGCTGGTGAACGTGCCCGGCATCCTCATGGATGGCGGCCGGGAGTACGCCAAGATCGGCACCGAGGGCTCGACCGGGACGCGCCTGTTCTGCCTCTCGGGCCGGGTCGAGAAGCCCGGGATCTACGAGGCCCCGTTCGGGATCACGCTGCGCGAGGTGCTCGAGATGGCAGGCGGCGTAAGTGATGGCCGGCCGCTGCGGACGATCATGCTCGGCGGCGCCGCCGGCCGATTCGTGACGCCCGACGAGCTCGATGTCGAGATGTCCTTCGAGGCCACCCGCGAGGCCGGCATCAGCATGGGCTCAGGCGTGGTGATGGTGGTCGACGACACGGTCGACCTGCCGGCGATCCTGATGCGGCTGGCAGCGTTCTTCCGCGACGAGTCGTGCGGGCAGTGCGTCCCTTGCCGCGTCGGCACGGTGCGCCAGGAGGAGGCCCTCGCCCGGCTGGCGGGCGGCCGGCCGAAGGGCTCGGTGGAGCAGGAGTACGCGCTGCTGGACGAGATCACTCAGTCGATGCGCGACGCGTCGATCTGCGGCCTCGGCCAGACTGCCGCCGACGCAATCGAGTCGGCGCTGCGAAAGCTCGACGTCTTCGAGACAGGAGGAAGCCGATGACGAGGACACGGACCGGCGCGCCGGCTCGCGTCGTCGAGCTCAAGCTCAACGGCGAGACCGTGCAGGCGAACGAGAACGAGACGATCCTCGACGTCAATCGGCGGCTGGACGGCCCCGAGATCCCGACCATGTGCTGGGAGCGCACGCTGACCCCGGTCAACGCCTGCCGGGTCTGCGTGTGCGAGGTCAAGGGCTCCCGCGCGCTCGTCCCGTCCTGCGCGCGCAAGGTCGAGGAGGGCATGGAGGTCGAGACGCACTCCGAGCGCGTGAAGCTCAGCCGCAAGATGGTGATCGAGTTCCTCGCGTCCTCCGTCGACCTGTCGATCATGCCCGACGTCGACCGCTGGATCGAGGAGTACGGGGCCGACCCGGAGCGCTACGGGCCGCCGGCGCCGCCCTTCGAGGCCGGCGAGCGCGACCGCCTGCGCGCCGGCCACCACGAGACGCCCGACGGAAGCCACGCGGCCACCGTGCACCAGCCGCCGAAGGTCGACAACGAGCTCTACGTCCGCGACTACTCGAAGTGCATCCTCTGTTACAAGTGCGTCGAGGGCTGCGGCACCGACTGGCAGAACACGTTCGCGATCGCCGTAGCCGGGCGCGGGTTCGACGCCCGCATCGCGACCGAGTTCGCCAACCCGCTGCCGGACTCCGCGTGTGTGTACTGCGGCAACTGCATCGCCGTGTGCCCGACCGGCGCGCTGATCTTCAAGAGCGAGTTCGACATGCGCGATGAGGACACGTGGGAGCCCGAGCGCCAGACGCAGACGCAGACGATCTGCACGTACTGCGGCGTGGGCTGCAACCTCGTGCTGCACGAGCAGGACAACGAGATCGTCAAGGTCACGTCGCCGCTCGACCATCCGGTCACGAGCGGCAACCTCTGCATCAAGGGCCGCTTCGGTTTCCAGTTCGTCCAGAACGACCGCGGAGAGCTGCCGCCGCCGATCGACGAGGAGGCTCCGGATGCCGGACCGTCAGGGAGCTGAGCCGATGTACGACGACGACCCCACCGATTCCGCGCACAGCCCCATCGACGACCAGGGCCGCACGCCGGTCGGCGGCGAGGGGGGCGAGGGCTGGCTCTACCTGCCGTTCGAGCGGGACGACGCCACCGGCGAGCACAAGATCACGATCGTGCGCGAGGAGGACGGCGAGGAGGTCCGCTTCACGCTGCCGTCGTTCGTCGAGCAGGGCGACGAGCTGGGCGAGATCACGTTGCTGGTGATCCGGGCGCGGCAGCGCTGGCGCGAGCTCAAGGGCCTCGGCGGCTAGGGCAGCGCCCCGCGCCTGGGATCATCCTGGGCATGGGGACCGACGACCGCCGCGAGCGCCTGCGCGCCCTGCCGTCCGTCGACCGGCTCGCGACCGCCGTCGCGCGCGCCGAGCTGGACGAGCGCCGCGCGGAGCTGCTCGCCGGCGCCGGCGACGAGCCCGACCTCGTCGATCGCGCGCGCTCACGCCTGCGCAGCTCGATGCGACGCGTGCTCAACGCGACGGGGGTGATCGTGCACACGAACCTGGGTCGCGCGCCGCTCGCCGAGGCCGCGCGTGAGGCGGTGGCCGATGCAGCCCATGGCTACGCCAACCTCGAGCTCGACCTCGGAACGGGCGAGCGCGGCTCCCGCCAGGATCACGTCGAGGGCCTGCTGCGCGAGTTGACGGGCGCAGAGGCGGCGCTCGCCGTCAACAACTGCGCAGCCGCGACATTGCTCGCGGCCGCGGCGCTCGCGAACGGCCGCGAGCTCGTCGTCTCGCGCGGGCAGGCGATCGAGATCGGCGGCGAGTTCCGCATTCCCGAGGTCGTTGCGCAGGCCGGCGCGCGGATGGTGGAGGTCGGCACCGCGAACCGGACGCGGGTCGCCGACTACGCCGCCGTGCTGGGGCCGGACACGGGCGCGATCCTGCGCGTCCATCCCTCGAACTTCCGCACGGTCGGGTTCGTCGAGTCGGTGAGCATCGAGGAGCTCTGCGGTCTCGGCGTCCCGGTGATCGACGATGTCGGCTCCGGGGTGCTGGCCGACGAGATCGCGCTGCTGGCGGATGAGCCGCCGGTGCGGCGGTCGGTGCGCGCGGGCGCCGCAGTCGTCTGCTTCTCCGGCGACAAGCTCCTCGGTGGCCCGCAGGCGGGGCTGCTCGTGGGTGAACGCGACGCGATCGCCGCCTGCCGGAGCCATCCGCTCGCGCGCGCCGCGCGGATCGACAAGCTGTCGCTCGCCGCGCTGGAGGCGACGCTCACGCTCTACCGCGACCCCGAGCACGCCCGGGCCGCGATTCCGGTGCTCGCGATGCTCA
>CAWFBT010000002.1:0-463703 GCA_963814095.1 uncultured Thermoleophilaceae bacterium
TCGAAAACATCGAGGCCGATTTCCTGAGGATCACCTCGGAGGTCGCTTGGGCCACCGTCGCGACCGTCGACGGCGAGGGTCGACCGCGCACCCGCATCCTCCATCCGTACTGGGAGGCTGTCGACGGCCGGCCGGTGGGCTGGATCGGAACGAGCCGCTCCGCGCTCAAGTCGAGGCACCTGGCCGCCAACCCCCATGTCTCGGTCGCCTACTGGTCGCCCAAGCAGGAAACAGCCCATGCGGAATGCCGCGCGTCGTGGGTGGACGACCAGCGTGAGCGGGTCTGGAACCTCTATCTCGAGGCTGAGCCGCCGCTCGGCTACGACCCGGGGAAGCTCGCGCCGTGGAAGGACGGGCCGCTCGGCGGTGTCTTCTCCGTCCTGCGGCTCGACCCCTGGCGCGTGATGGTGCTGACGAACGACGACGCGGCGGCGGGCCGCTTCTACGAGCGGTACTGGCGGGACGGTGAGTAGGCGCTTCGCCGCCCTGGTGCTCGCGGGCTGTGCGCTAGGGCTCGGCGTCGGCTGCGGCTCGGACGATCCGAAGACCTTCGACGAGGACGGCTTTGCGATCACGGTTCGAGTATCCGGGGAACTTCGAGCGCACCACGGACGTCAGGACCGAGCAGGACGAGGGCGAGGCCGAGAAGTCGGTGGCGCTCGCGATGTCCGAGGACAACGCGATCTTCGTGCAGCGCTATGGCCTGACCCGGACGGTCACGCCCGAGCTCGCGGACGCCGTCAAGACGGAGCTCGACAAGGTGCTGAGCCGGCTGGCCGGCACCGAGGCGAGCGGCCGGCGGATCGACGTCGGCGGCCCGATCGCGTTCCGCTACGAGATCGACCGGCTCCAGGAGCCCGAGAACGGGCGCAGCACGATCGTGGCCGTGTTCGACGGCGACAAGGAGTACTTCATCAACTGCCAGTCGGTCCCGGACGGGCGCGAGGAGCTCGAGGAGGCCTGTGACATGGCGATCGACACGCTTGCGCTGAAGAGCTAGCGCTCGGCGAAGCTGATCTCGCGCGCGCCGCTGACCGACCAGCGCCCGCGCTGCCAGCCGATGCGCGTGCCGTCCGCGAGCCGGACCGCGGCCCGGCCGAGCGGTGGGGTGCGGGACCGGCGCGCGCCTCGCCGCCGGCCGCCCACAGCCGCAGCTGTTGAAATCGAGTGAAATGGTCTACACGAGCGTGCGCCGGTACTCGACCAGCTCCATGCCCCCGAGGGTCTCCTCGGCGAACGCGTCGCCGACGCTTCGCCAGCCCTCGCGCTCGTAGAAGCCGCGGGCGCGCAGCTGCCTCGCCGGCGTGTAGAGGCGGAACTCCGTGTAGCCGCGCTTGCCCGCCTCGTCGAGCACGGCGGCGTGCAGCTGGGTGGCGATGCCGGTGCCCCAATGCTCGCGGCGGACGAACATCTGCCACAGATGCGCGAGCGTCGGGTCGTCGAGCGGGTAGCTCGAATGCAGCGAGGCCGGGATCAGCGCGATGTGGCCGACGAGCGCCCCGTCCACCTCGGCAACCTGGCACCAGACCGCCGGGTTTCGCAGCCGCACCCGGATCGGGTCCTCCTCGACCGGCGGCGGCGACCAGCCGGGTGGAGCGATGTCGCGGTAGCCGTCGAAGGCGAGCTCGAGGGTGTGCGCGATCTCGCCGGCATCCGCGGGAGTCGACGTCCTGAAGCGCACGGCGGCCACGCGAGCGAGGCTAACGGTTCACAGAGCCGTCACGCGAGTTCGCCCGTCGGTAACCGAAACCCGTCCGTTGCAGGCGAATCTTGCCCCCAGATGATCCCGACGCCCGTCACTAAGGCGGACCCCCACACCTGGGAGCACGCGCTCGACCAGCTCGCCGCCGGCTACCGGCGCGCGCTCGGCGCGACGGCGCTCAGCGGCGGCGAAGCCCGCCGAACAGCCGCTTGACGGAGCCGGTCACGCGGGGCCCCTCTTCGGGCGGCCCGAGCTCGGCCACCTGAGCGGCTGTGATGCTGAGCGTGACGGCGCGTTCGGCCGTACGCACGACCTCGGGCGCGTCCACGAAGCGCTCGGCGCCGTCGGAGCCGCGGATCACGAGCCCGTCGAAGATGTGCTCGCGGTAGTTGTCGAGCACGCGAACCACGCTGCCGACGTTCTGCCCGTCCGAGCTGATCACCGGCGTGCCGGGCTGAACAGCCGTGTAGTGAACAGCGATGCCGTCGTCTTCGATCGGGGCCATGTCCTCAGCGTGGCAGAAGCAGTCCGGTTTGCTCGACCTCTCCGCCCTCGTGCTCCTCGGTTGCGGCGACGTAGATGCCGGTGCCGATGGCCGCGAGCGTGAGCACGATCGAGATCGCCGCCACCCCGCGCGCAGCGCCGTCGGTGGAGGGGAAGTCCTCACGAGTGACCCCGATGAAGGTCACGAGCAGGGCCCACAGGGCGAGGATGATCCCGCACACGTGAAAGGCGTTCACGGCGGCGAAAGCTACCGGAACCTGGGGCGGTTCACGGCCTTGTCACGGGAGCAGGCGATTCGCTCTCGAAGCTGTATGGAGATGGCCCCGCTTATCGACAGCATCATCAGCGTGATGGGCTCGCAGCGCGGCCGCCGGCCGGTCTGCCTCGTCTGCGGCCGCGGCATCGCCCCGGGCGAGGACCTGATGCGCCTGCGCGGTGAGACGGTCGTCCATCGGCGCTGCGCGACCTACGAAATGCGCCGCCGCCCCAAGGGCGCCGAGCGGCTCGGCTACCCGCGCTCGCGCTGAGCCCTACTTGTGGCCGGCCGGCACGCGCCGGCGCCCGCGAAGCGTGCGCACGCGCGTGGGCGACGAGGGCAGCGGGCCCGTGTGCTGCCCGCGCCGAGGCGGCTTCGGCATCGGTCCGCGCGGGTGCGGCCGCGGATCCCGGTCGGAGCCGCCGTCGTCCCTGCGGTCGGCCGCCGGGAGCGGCGGGTCCTTCACCGCCCACCAGACGATGTAGAGGAGCATGAAGATCGGGATCTTCAGTACCAGAGCCAGCCAGAAGACGGCCCAGAAGCCTTCCATCGCAGGGATCGTACCCGGAATCTCCGATCGCAGGCATTTGACAAATAGTTTTGTCTAATGAACACTGACGTGCGTGCAGACCGCCGTCGATGTCTCGCGCGCCAGGCTCTCGCCGCTCCGCCGCCGGGTGCTCGCCGAGCTCCGCGAGCCCGCCTCCGCGACCGCGCTCGCGGCGCGGCTGGGTGAGAGCCGCCAGAGCGTCAACTACCACGTGCGCGAGCTCGAGCGCGCCGGCCTCGTCGAGCTCGTCGAGGAGCGCCGCCGCCGCGGCTTCACCGAGCGGGTCGTGCAGGCCCGGGCGCGCGCGGTGGTCGCCGACCCCGAGGTGATCGGCGACCTCGACGCCGTGACCGAGACCCAGGACCGCTTCGCCGCCGACGCCCTGCTGGCGCTGGCCGCACGATCGCTGGGCGACGTGGCGGAGATGCGCGAGCGGGCGAGCGCGCAGGGACGGCGGCTCGTGACCTTTGCAATCGAGGCCGACGTCGGCTTCGAGCGCCCCGCCGACATCGAGCGCTTCGCGGACGCACTCGCCGAGCGGATCGCCGAGCTCGCGGCCGAGTTCAGCTCGGGCAGATCACGCCGCCGTTTCCGGCTGATCGCGGGCGGCTACCCGAAACCCAAGGAGGAGCGATGACAGACCAGAGGCCGTTTCGCGTCGAGGTGGTGGTCGAGGCGCCTCGCGAGGAGGTCTGGCGCGCCCTGACCGAGCCCGAGCGGGTGGCGCGCTGGTTCGGCTGGGACTACGACGGGCTCGCGAGCGAGATCCAGTACATCTTCGTCGACCACGCCCGCCACGAGCCGCCGCGGCTGATCGAGCTCGACGACGGCCAGGACAACCAGACCATCGAGCTGATCGAGGAGGGGCCCCGGACGCGCGTGATCTGCGTTCCGCCCCGGCCCGCTGGGCGGGGCGGACTGGGACGAGCTCTACGAGGACGTGCGCGAGGGCTGGATCACGTTCTTCGCCCAGCTGCGTCACTCGGTCGAGCGCCATCCCGAGGAAGACCGGCGCACGATCAGGCTGACCGGCGAGGCGGGTCCGGCAGAGGTCGTGGAGGCGCTCGGGCGCGAGCTCAGCGGGCCCGTCTGGCACCAGGGCCGCTTCCAGCACGTGGTCGCGGCCGGAGGCGACGGCGACCTGCTCGTGGGCGTGCATCCGAAGCTGCCGGTCGACTCGCGCGAGCGCGGCCCGATCTCGGTCATCGTTACGAGCTACGGCCTCGGCGACGAGGCATTCGCCGGCCTGGGTGAGCGCTGGCAGTCGTGGTGGCGGGAGCTCACGTGACGGATCCGTCCTTCGACGCCGATCGCGCCGGCCTCGAGGCGGCGCTGGGCCTGCTGCTCCGCGAGCTCGCCGACCCATCCGGCGCGGCACTCGAGCTGCCCGCCGCTCTGCCGACGGAGGGCGCCGGCGACCTCGCGGCGCTCGAGCGGCTTGCGCCCTCGGTCGTCGGCGGCGCGCGCCGGCTCGGCGCTCCCGGCTTCCTCGCGCACATGGACCCGCCAACGCCGTGGGTGGCCTGGGCGGGCGCGCAGTGGGCCGCCGCGCTCAACCAGAACCTGCTGCACCCGGACACGGCGCCCGTCGCCCGCGAGCTCGAGGAGCGCGTGATCGCCTGGCTCTCGCCCTTCTTCGGCATGTCGGGCGGCCACCTCGTGCCGGGCTCCTCGGTTGCGAACCTCACCGCGCTCTGGGCGGCGCGCGAGCTGCGCGGCATCGAGGAGGTTGTGGCCTCGAAGGCCGCGCATCTGAGCGTCGCCAAGGCGGCGGCTCTGCTCGGCCTGCGCTACCGGCAGGGCGACCTTCGCGAACCGGGTGACGTGTCGCGGGCAGCCCTCGTGCTGACCGCCGGCACGACCGTCACGGGCGCTGTCGATCCGCTCGGCGCGGGCCCGGACGCCGCCTGGCGACACGTCGACGCCGCGTGGGCCGGCCCGCTGCGCCTGAGCGAGCGCCATGCGTCCCTGCTCGACGGGATCGAGGCGGCAGACTCGGTCGCCCTCTCGGGGCACAAGTGGCTCTTCCAGCCCAAGGAGTCGGCGCTGGTGCTGTTCGCCGATGCCGACCGGGCCCACGAGGCGATCTCGTTCGGGAGCGGCTACCTCGCGAAGCCGAACGTCGGCGTGCTCGGCTCCCACGGCGCCGCGGCGCTGCCGCTCGCGGCCACGCTGCTCGCCTGGGGCCGCTTGGGGACCGCCGAGCGAATCGACCGCTGCATGGACATCGCCGCCCGGCTCTGCGAGCTGATCGAGGCAGACGAGCGGCTCGAGCTGTGCTCGGGCCCCGAGACGGGGATCGTGGTCTGGCGCCCGCTCGGCGATGTCGACCTCGACGCGCTGCGCTCTGCCATGGAGAGCGGGTTCGTGTCGATCACGGAGCTCGGCGGCGAGCGGCGGCTGCGCTCGGTTTCGGCCAACCCGATGGCCGACCCGGAGCTGGTGGTGGCGGAGGTCCTGCGCGCCGCTACGCGGTTGGGACGGACTCGATCGTCGTGATGCTGCGGAACTTCTCGTAGCGCGCGTCGATCTCCTCGCGCGTGAGCCGCTGGCCGCGCTCCGAGCCGAACTCCTCGACCCAGAAGGACGCGAGTGTCGAGCCGTAGGTCATCGCCCGGCGCAGCGTGCTCTCGTCGAGCGAGCGGCCCGCTGAGTCGAGGTAGCCGAGGAAGCCGCCGGCGAACGAGTCGCCGGCGCCCGTGGGGTCGACGACCGTCTCGAGCGGGAAGGCCGGCAGGGCGAAGAAGCCGTCCTCGGTGAACAGCGCGGCGCCGTACTCGCCCTGCTTCGCGACGATCACACGCGGGCCCATCTCCATCACCTTCCGGGTGGCGCGCACGAGGTTCGGCTCCTCGGTGAGCATGCGGAGCTCGGCGTCGTTCAGGAACAGGATGTCGACCATCCCGATGGTCCGGACGAGCGAGTCGCGGGCCGACTGGATCCAGTAGTTCATCGAGTCGAGCCCGGCGACCTGGGCGCCGGTGCACTGCTCGCGCACCTCGCGCTGCAGGTCGGGCTGGATGTTCGCCAGGAACAGGAGCTCGGCATTGCGCGAGCCCTCTGAGAGCTTCGGCTGGAAGTCTCCGAAGACGTTGAGCTGGGTGTCGAGCGTCTTCGCCGTGTTGAAGTCGTACTCGTACTCGCCCGCCCAGAAGAAGGTCTTGCCACCCTCGACGTGCTCGATGTCCTCGGTGTTGACGCCGCGGCCGTGCAGCACGGCGTACTCCTCGTCGCCGAAGTCGTCACCGACCGGCCCAACCACCCGCACGTCGGTGAAGTAGCTCGCCGCGAGCGAGAAATGAGTAGCCGCCCCACCGAGGATGCGCTCGCGTTCGCCAAAGGGCGTCTTGATCGCGTCGAACGCGATCGATCCGACAACTGTGACCGACATGCGGCGGGAGAGGCTAGTGGACGCCTGCGGCAATAGGCTGCGCCGATGCGTGCCGTTCAGATAGAGGAGTTCGGCGGCCCCGAGGTGCTCAAGCTGGTCGATCTGCCGACGCCGTCGCCCGGCGACGGTGAGGTCCTGATCGAGGTCACTCGTGCCGGCATGAACTTCGCGGACACCCATCAGCGCGAGAACACGTACCTGGCGCGCTACGAGGTGCCGCTGGTCCTCGGCGGCGAGGTGGCGGGCACGACTCCGGACGGCCAGCGCGTCGTTGCGCTGCTGCCGAGCGGCGGCTACGCGCAGTACGCGGTCGCGCCGGAGGCGACGGTCTTCCCGATCCCGGACGGTCTGGACGAGGATGCGGCGCTGGCGCTGCTGATTCAGGGCCTGACCGCGTGGCACCTGTTCCGCACGTCGGCCAAGCTCGGTGTTGGTGAGTCGGTGGTGGTGGTGTCGGGCGCCGGCGGCGTCGGGTCGCTGGCCTTGCAGCTCGCGAAGCCGTTCGGGGCGGGGCGGGTGATCGCGACCGCCTCGACTGAGGAGAAGCGCTCGCTCTGCCTGTCGCTCGGGGCGGACGCCGCCGTCGATCCGGCGGTTGAGGACCTGAAGGGCGCCTTGATCTCGGCGAACGACGGCAACCAGGTGGATGTGGTGTTGGAGATGTCCGGTGGGCCGGTGTTCACCGCTTGCTCTGAGGCCCTCGCCCCGTTCGGGCGGATCGTCGCCTACGGGATCGCGGGCCGCGAGCAGAACACCGTCGAGACCGGGCGCCTGATGCGAAAGAGCCGCGCCGTGGTCGGCTTCTGGCTGATGCACTGCCTGGGCCGCCGCGACATGATGGAAGAGCCGCTCGCGGACCTCTTCGACCGCGCGGCCCGCGGCGAGCTGCGGCCGCAGGTCGGCCACACCTACGGGCTGTCCGAAGTGCGCCAGGCCCACGAGGACCTTCAGGGGCGGCGGACGACGGGCAAGCTGCTGCTGGACCCGTCGGGGTAGAGAAGTCGCGCGAGTTGGGCGGCGACGCCGTTCGGGTCGCGGGCGAGCCGGGCGCGCGTGATGCGCACGACCCGCCAACCCGCTTCCACCAGCAGCGCATCCCTCTGGCGGTCACGCTCGAAGGCGCCGCGGCCGCCGTGCGAGCTCCAGTCGTCGGTTTCGACTACAAGGCGCTGCTCAGACCAGTGGAAATCGACCTCGAATCCCTCCACCTCGCGATTGACAAGCGGCCGCGGCAGGCCCGCCGCCCGGCATAGGGCGAGCATTCGCTCCTCGATTCTGGAGCGCGTCCAGGTGCTGCCGGCGTCGTGCTGGGTGAGGACGGTGCGGAGCAGCGCGGCGCCGCGCTTCCCCTTTCGTGGAGCCAGATCGGCGAGATCGAGCCCCAGGAACGCCGCTTGATCGAGTGTGCGCTCGAGCTGGCGGCGCGTGAGTGCTCCGGCCAGGTCGAGCACCGTGCGGGCGGGGCTGGTC
The DNA here is from genome assembly GCA_963814095.1 of uncultured Thermoleophilaceae bacterium. Classification (GTDB taxonomy): domain Bacteria; phylum Actinomycetota; class Thermoleophilia; order Solirubrobacterales; family Thermoleophilaceae; genus JACVRW01. Next base: position 7,874 of record CAWFBT010000002.1, read on the forward strand.
ACGCGAATCGCTTCCCTCATCGCGATCTCGCTCGGATGCACGATCGACCGGTGGACCACCACCAGGCGGCGCCTCGCGCGTCCACCCGCGGTGGGCACCGTCACGTCGATCCGGGGTCCACGCGGCTCGCGCAGACCCCACAGGACGGCGGCGCTCTGGTGGCTCAGCGCGGCCCCCGGGCCACACGCGAGGACAGCGGCGAGAAAGTGACCATGACGGCTGAGGTGGGCGTGACCCACCGCATAAACCCCGCGGTGCATTGAGGCAATTCGGCCCGCGCGCAACCAGCCCGAGATCACGTCGTCGCTCACGCCCAGCGCGATGAGCTCGGAGTGCGCGACGACCCCGTGCTGTCGCTCGGCGAGCGCCGCCACCCGCTTCCCCAGCGGAGGTTCGACGAGTTGTCCGCCCATTTCGCGGATAAGTCGTCAAACCTCCCGCGTTCGCCCCCCAACGGCCGGCCGCCCCGGGCCGAGTAGTCTCATTCGCCGCATGACGACGTTCGCCGACCTCGGCCTGTCCGAGTCACCCTCGAGACGCTCGCCCATCTGGGCTACGAGCACCCGACCCCGATTCAGGAGCAGACGATTCCGCTGTTGCTGCAGGGGCGTGACGTGATCGGGCAGGCGCAGACCGGCACCGGCAAGACCGCCGCCTTCGGGCTGCCGATGATCGAGTACGCCGATCCGAACGACCCGGACGTCCAGGCGCTCGTGCTGACGCCGACGCGCGAGCTCTGCATCCAGGTGACCCAGGCGCTGCGGGCCTACGGGGCGAAGAAGGGCGTCGAGGTCGTTGCGGTGTTCGGCGGCGCGCCGATCCGCGACCAGGCCACGAGGCTCAAGGACGCGCAGATCGTCGTCGGGACGGTCGGCCGTGTGATGGACATGATCGGTCGCCACCACCTGTTTCTGGATCAGGCCCGCTACGTCGTGCTGGACGAGGCCGACGAGATGCTCGACCTCGGCTTCCTCGAGGACGTCGAGGAGATCCTGCGCCGCGCTCCGATGGGCCGCCAGACCGCCCTCTTCAGCGCCACGGTGCCCACCCCGATCCGCCGCCTCGCCGACACGTTCATGCACGATCCCGAGGAGATCCAGGTCCGCGCCGCGACGCTGACGATCGACACGGTCGACCAGTTCTACGTCGAGGTGCCGGACGGCGAGAAGCCCGACGCGCTCGTGAACGTCCTCAAGGAGGAGCGCCCCGAGCAGGCGATCGTGTTCGTGCGGACGAAGATCGGAGTCGATCGGCTCGCCCGGCGCCTCGGCGACGCCGGCGTCCGGGTCAAGGCGCTGCACGGCGACATGACCCAGGGCCAGCGCGACGGCGTCATGCTCGCCTTCAAGGGCGGTCGCGAGCGGCTGCTCGTCGCCACCGACGTGGCCGCGCGCGGGCTCGACATCACGGGCGTCAGTCACGTCGTGAACTACGACGTGCCGAACTCACCGGACGTCTACGTGCACCGCATCGGCCGCACCGGCCGCGCCGGCGAGTCGGGGCGCGCCGTCACGTTGATCACGCCCAAGCAGCGCCGCGACCTCGAGGCGATCGAACGGCACGCCAAGACAGAGATCGAGCAGTGGCATGCCCCCAACGGCAAGCCGAGCAAGCCGCGACGGGAGCCGCGCGAGCGCCCCGAGGCGCGCCGCCCGCGGCACACGAAGCCGCACAGCCGCGACGGGGTTCCCTACGCGAAGCTGATCGTCGGCGCCGGCCGCAAGGGCGGGATCGAGCCGGCGGACATCGTGGGCGCGGTCGTCGACAACAGCCATCTCGAGAACGACGACGTGCGCAACGTGCGCGTGCTCGAGCGCTTCAGCTTCGTCGAGGTGCCGGCGGCCCGCGCCGAGGAGGTTGCGGTCAAGGTCAGCGGACAGCGAGTCCGGGGCACTGAGCTCCGGTTGGAGGTGACTGGCAGGAAATGAGCACGGCGACGATGCACACGAACCACGGTCCGATCGAGTTCGAGCTGTTCGACGAGGACGCGCCGAAGACGGTCGAGAACTTCGTGAAGCTTTCGGGCGACGGCTACTACGACGGGCTGATCTTCCACCGGGTGATCAAGGACTTCATGGTCCAGGGCGGCTGCCCGCACGGCACCGGCACCGGTGGCCCGGGCTACGAGTTCGAGGACGAGATCAACGACCACAAGATCGTGCGCGGCGCGCTCGCCATGGCGAACCGCGGCCCGAACACGAACGGCAGCCAGTTCTTCATCGTCACCACGGATGCCGCCCCCTGGCTCGACGGGAAGCACACCGTGTTCGGCCAGGTGGCCTCGGGCATGGAGGCCGTCGACGCGATCGAGGGGCTCGAGACCGGTGCCGGCGACCGCCCGGTCGAGGACGCCCGCATCGAGCGCATGGAGGTCAAGTCCGAGGAGTGAGCGGGGTCCCGGCCGTCGAGCTGCTCTGGTGGGAGGGCTGCCCCTCTCACCCGGATGCGCTCGCGGACCTGGAGCGGATCCTCGCCGAGGAGGGCGTTTCGGCGCCCGTCCAGCTCCGCCACATCGAGAGCTTCGAGCAGGCGGCGAGCGAGCGCTTTCCCGGCTCGCCGACGATTCGCATCGGAGGCGAGGACATCGTGCCGCCCGGCGAGGGCGAGCCGTTCACGCTCACCTGCCGGATCTACAGGCTGCGCGACGGCCGCATATCGCCGACACCCGATCCAGAAGACGTGCGCGCCGCGGTGCGGCGCGCCAAGGAGGACACATGATCGCCATCGGAGACAGCGCCCCCGGCTTCACCCTGCCGGACACGGACGGCGCCGAGCACTCGCCGGCGGACGACGGCATCACCGCCGTCGTCTTCACCTGCAACCACTGCCCCTACGCGCTCGCCTGGCACGACCGGCTCACGCAGGCGGCGCGCGACTACCCCGACGTGCGCTTCCTCGCGATCAACCCGAACGACGCCGAGCGCTACCCGGGCGACTCGTTCGAGGCGATGCAGGAGCGCGTCGCGCGAGGAGGAGTGGACGATGCCGTACCTGCGCGACGAGTCGCAGGACGTGGCGCGCGCCTACGGCGCCCAGACGACGCCCGACGTCTTCGTGATCGACGGCAACGGCCGGCTGCGCTATCGCGGCGCGCCCGACGCCGACCACAACGATCCGAGCCTGAATGCCGCCTGGCTGCGGGAGGCGCTCGACGCGCTGCTCGCGGGCGAGGAGCCGGGGCGTCCCGAGACGCCGCCCAAGGGCTGCTCGGTGAAATGGAAGAACGCGTGATCGCGCGACCACCGGTCGCACGTCCCGCTCCGGCATGGAAGTCCTGATCAGCCGCAGATAGCGCGCACCGCCGCGGCGGTGTCGCTCAGGTCGGCGAGCACCGCATCGGGCTCGGAGGCGCGCAGCTCGTCGAGGTCGGAGAAGCCGGTTGCCACCGCCACGGCGCGGGCGCCCGCCTCGCGCGCGGCGCGCACGTCGAGCGGCGTGTCGCCCACCAGCACGGCGCCGGTCGGCTCGCCGTACTTGCGCGCCGCCCGCTCGCGCGCGATCGCCACGAGCTCGTAGCGCTCCTCGTGAGGGTCGGAGCCGTAGGCGCCGACCTCGATGTCGAGCCACTGGTCGAGCCCGAACGCGCTCACCTTCAAAGCAGCGTTGGCGGCGACGTTGCCGGTGAGCAGCGAGTTGATCACGTCGTCGCGCTCGTGGAGGGCCGCCAGCGTCTCCGGCACTCCCGGGAAGGCGCCGCCGTCGGCCGCGACCTGCTCGCGCCGCGCCTCGAGCGCCAGCTCGAGCTCCGCGAGCACGCGCGGCAGGTTGTTGTGGTCACCCTCGAGCATCGACAGCGCGATCTGCTTGTCGGTCCGGCCGGCGTACGGAACGTTCTGGTCGAACGGCTTCCCGACCACGATCTCGTACGCCTCCTCGAAGGCGTAGCGGCCTTGCCCGCCGGTGTGGACGAGCGTCCCGTCGACATCCCAGAGCACGAGCAGCACGGCCCGAGCCTGACAGACTGAGCCGCCGATGCTCGGCCCACTCGAGATTCCGCCCAAGCTCCTGAAGCGCGCCCTCGACGACCTTCACACCGTCGCCGAGACACTGCGCGAGCTCGCTGCACACGAGGGCGACCTCGCCGCGCTGGCGCGCGCGGCCCGGGAGCTGCCGCGGGTCGAGGACGAGCTATCGGCCGAGATCGCGAGCCTGCGCGCCGAGGTCACGGCGCTCCGTCAGTGGCTCGACCCGCTCCACAAGGAGCTCACCGACGTCGACGAGACCGCCGAGAACCTGGAGCGCAGCCTGTCCACGGTGAACGAGTCGATCCTCGGCCTCCAGGGCCTGCTCAAGAAGCTGCCCGGGATCTAGGAGAGCGCGATCTCGCGCGCCTTCTCCGCAAGCGCAGGCACGCCGCGGTCGAAGGCCGCGAGATAGGCGTCGTCGGTGCTGCCCATCGAGAAGCGCTTGAAGTTCCCCTCCATGAAGACGGCCGCCTTCCACAGCGCCAGCGCCTGGTACCAGTTGACGGACGCCATCGGGCGCCCGCTCTGCTCCTCGTAGCGCGCGATCAGCTCGTCGCGCGTCATGAAGCCCTCGCGCCGGGTCGCGTACGACAACCGCCCGAAGGAGGTCTCCTCCGGGTCGTCCGCCTGCGCCCAGGTGACCGTCAGATAGCCGACGTCGGCGAGCGGATCGCCGATGGTCGAGAGCTCCCAGTCGAAGATCGCGACCATCCGCGCGGGCGCGTCGTCGGCGACCATGACGTTGCCGAGCCGGTAGTCCCCGTGCACCACCGTCGAGGGAGGGGACTCGGGCAGGTTCTCGCCGAGCCAGCGCCCGACCTCTTCGACAACCGGGAGCTCGCGCGTCTTGTTGTGCTCCCACAGGCCGCCGAAGCGGCGCAGCTGGCGCTCGAGGTAGCCGGTCGGCTTGCCGTAGCCCTCGAGCCCGCACGCGCGCCAGTCGACCTCGTGCAGCTCGACGAGCCGGTCGACGAGCTCCTCGCAGACGCGCCGCCGCTCCGCGGGGTTGTCGAGCGGCTCCGGGATCTCGGTGGTGATGACGCTGCCGTGCATCTCCTCCATCACGTAGAAGGGGACGCCCAGCACCGACTCGTCGGCGCAGGTTGCGAGCACCCGCGGGATGCGCACCGGCGTCCCCTCGAGGGCGCTCAGGAGGCGCGCCTCGCGGAGCACGTCGTGGGCCGACGGCGGAAGTGGCGGACGCGGCGGCCGCCGCAGGACCACACGCACGTCACCGCGCTCGACGAGGTACGTCACGTTGGAGTGCCCCTCGCCGATCGGCTCGACCTCGATCCGGCCCTCGCCGACCCCCTCTGCGTCGAGAAAGGCCTCGAGCGGCTCGCGGACGAGGAGCGGCGGCTGCTCGAGCTCCGCCGCCTCGCGGGCGGTGTCGACGACGTCCGATGACCTCATAGGCGCCAGGATCCTAACCCCGCATCAAACGGACTTTTTGCGTGTCTATGCTGCCGAGCCATGCGCACCAGTCGCCTGCTGATCCCGCTTGCCGTGCTTAGCCCGCTTGCTTTCGCCGCCCCGGCGATGGCCGCCGACACGTCCGTGAGCGTCGTCGATTTCGCTTTTCAGGCGAAGAGCGTGCAGGTCGACCCGGGCGACAAGGTGACCTGGAACTTCGCCGTCGCGGGACACACGACGACCAGCGATTCCGGCCAGGCCGAGCGCTGGAACTCGGGCCCCCAGACCAACGATGGCGGGACCAGCTTCGAGCACACCTTCACGAAGCCGGGGCGCTTCACGTACATCTGCTTGCCGCATCAGACCTTCATGAAGGGCACGGTCACGGTCGGCAGCGACAGGTACAAGAAGTCCACGTCGAAGTTCTCGCAGTCGCGGCGTGGCAGCAGGGTGACCTACAAGTTCACGCTCGTCGAGGCGGCAAAGGTGTCGATCAAGCTGTCCGGCGCCGCGAAGCGCTCGACGACGCGGAAGCGGCTCAGCGCCGGCAAGCACTCGATCGCCTTCCGGAACATGGACCCGGGCAGGTACACCGGAAGCGCGACCTTCACCGACGACTTCGGCAAGAAGTCGGTTGTGAGGGTCACCACCACGGTTCCCTGACGCGGCCGGCCGGGCGCGGTAGCCCGGTCGTGACACCCTCCACGGGTCATGCTCCGCGTCCTCCGTAATCGCGATTTCGGCCTGCTCTGGATGGGCCAGGCCGTCTCGCTCATCGGCGACGGCATCTATCTGGTCGCGATCGCGTGGCTCGTGCTCGACATCTCGAACGAGCCGAGCGCGCTCGGCCTGGTGGGGCTCGCGTGGACGCTGCCGATGGTCGCCTCGCTCCTGATATCTGGGGTGCTCAGCGACCGCTTCGAGCGCCGCCGGCTGATGATCACCGCCGATCTTCTGCGTCTCGCCGCCATCAGCGCTATCGCCGCCCTTGCACTGGCTGAGACCGCCGAGCTCTGGCACGTGATCGCGTTGGTGGTGGTGTACGGGATCGGGCAGGCGCTCTTCCAGCCCGCCTTCTCCGCGGTCGTGCCCGATGTCGTGCCGCGTGACCAGCTCCTGCAGGCGAACGCGGTGCGCGAGCTGATCGAGCCGCTCGGCCTGCGCTTCGCGGGGCCGGCCCTCGGCGGCTTCCTGATCGCCGTGTTCGGGGTCGGCGAGGCGTTCGTCGTCGACGCCGCCACGTTTGGCGTGTCCGCGCTGATGGTGAGCCTGATGTCGCGACAGCCGCCGGCGCGTGAGGCGACGGGAGGTATGCGCCGAGACCTGATGGAGGGCTTCGCGTACGTGCGCGCGCACCCCTGGCTGTGGGCGACCCTGACCGGCGCTGCGCTCTTCCTCCTCGTCACCTATGGGCCGATGGAGGTGCTGCTGCCGTACATCATCAAGAACGAGCTGGGCGGCGACGCCGCCACCTTCGGGACCGTGCTCGCGGTCGGCGGGCTCGGCTCGATCGTCGCCGCCGTGCTGCTCAGCATCACCGGCCTTCCGCGCCGCCACGTGACCTTCATGTGGTCCGCTTGGACGGTCGGCGTCGTCATGGACGTCGGCCTGGCGCTCGCGGGTGCGTCCTGGCAGATGTGCGTGCTCGCGTTCTTCTCGTTCGGTCTCGCGACGGCGGGGCTCCTGACCTGGAGCATGCTGATGTACACGCTCGTGCCCGGTGAGATGCTCGGCCGGGTCTCGAGCCTCGACTGGTTCGTCTCGATCGGCCTCACTCCGGTGTCGTTCGCGCTGACAGGGCCGATCGCGGAAGCCTTCGGCGCCCGCGAGACGCTCGCCGGGGCGGGGATCCTGGGACTGTTCACGATCGGCTTCCTCTTCATCCCTGGAGTGCGCGACCCCGAACGCACGCCTCTTCCCGACGGCAAGGTGCGGGTAGGCTCGCTCTCGTGAGGCTGCGACTCGCGACGGTGCTGCTCGCTGCGATGCTCGTGCTCGCCGCGCCGGCGGACGCGCGCGACCCGGGGCGCTGGACCCTGACCGGCTACAGCTCTGTCTCGAACTCCTACTGGCAGGGGGTGAGCTCACCGCCGGGAGCGCGCAGCGTGTTCTTCAGCGGGCTCCAGCAGGGGCTCTACCGGACCGCGCCGTCGCTCGCCGAGCGGGCCGCGCTCGACCCGGCGATCCCACCGGCGCTGCTGGCGACCGAGGGCTACAACCACGTCGGCGACATCTCCTGGGACCGCGCGGAGGGCGGCCGCGTGCTGCTGCCGCTCGAGTGCTTCACGCCCGGTGCGCCGAACGGCGGCAACACCTGCGGCACCGGCTCGTTCGGTGTGGCCGACCCCGCGACGCTTGCCTTCCGCTACTACGTGAAGCTCGATCCGGCGCAGATCGCGAAGGCGATGTGGGTCGAGAGCTCGCCCGACGGCAGGTTGCTCTGGACGTCGAGCGGCAGCGACCTGCTGGCGTACCGGGCGTCCCAGGTGAGGCCCGCGCGCGCCGCGCCCGCGGGTGCGCCGCTGCGCGCGGTCCGGAGGCTGCGCGGCGCCGTACCGCCGAGCGGCGTGACCGGCGCCGCGTTCCGGGGCGGCCGCCTCTTCCTCGCCGGGGCCGTGGGCACCAGCTACCAGGTCTGGTCGGTCGACGTGCAGGACGGCACGCGCCGGCTCGAGCTCGAGCTGCCGAACGTCGAGGGCGAGGCGGAGGGATTGCACGGCATGCGGCTCATGAACGGCGAGCTTCACTGGCTGATCGCGCCGCTTGCGGCGAGCCCGACGTTCCCGCCGAGCGTGGCGCTCCTGCACTTCACGCGGGCCAGGGGCCGTCCCGGGCTGAGGCTGAGCGCCCGCGCCACGGCGGCCCAGACGAAGCGGCCGCGCATCTCGATCCGCGTGACGCGCCGCGGCCGCCCCGTGGCGGGCGCCGTCGTGACGCTGGCCGAGGCGCGCAGGCGCACCGACCGCGGCGGGCGCGTGACGCTCACCCCGCGGCTCGCCGTTCCCGGGAACTACGCGGCACTGGCGCGCAAGGACGGCCTGCGCGGCATGACCAAGCGCTTCCGGCTCGGCTTCGACGAGATGCGCTAGGCGATCTCGTCCAGGTGGCGAACGTTCGCGACGTCGTCCGCCTGCTCGCTCGGCGGCGTCTCGAACCAGCCGTCGAGGATCTCGCCGAGCAGCGGCTCGCTCGTCGTGCGCAGCGACAGCGCGAGGACATTCGCGTCGTTCCAGGTGCGCGCGCCGCGGGCGGTCTCGGAGTCGCCGCAGAGCGCGGCGCGGACCCCGGGCACCTTGTTGGCGGCGATCGAGGCACCGGTGCCGGTCCAGCAGCAGACGATGCCCTGCTCGGCCCGGCCCTCCGCAACATCCCTGGCAGCCGCCTCGCTCGCCCAGGCCCAATCGTCCCGCTCGTCCTCGTTGAGCGCCCCGTGCACGACCGGCTCGTGGCCGCGCCGGCGCAGCTCGTCCACGACGGCCTCGGCGACGCCGGTGCGCTCGTCGGCTGCGACTGAAATGCGCATGCCGCGCAGCCTAGTCTTGACCCCATGCCCGAGCTACCCGAGGTCGAGATCACGGCGCGTCGCCTCACGCGCGGGCTGTCGGGTGCGCGCATCGAATCGGTGCTCGCGCCGGGCATCAACGCGCTCAAGACCTTCGACCCGCCGCTCGACGCGCTGGTCGGGCGCGAGCCCGACGGTGTGCGCCGGATCGGCAAGATGCTGGCGCTCGAGGCCGGCGACCTCACCCTGCTCATCCACCTGATGTCGGCCGGCCGGCTGCAGCTGTTCGACACACGCGCCTCGCTGCGCGACCGCGCCTCGCGCGTGCTCGTGCGGCTCGAGGACGGCCGGGAGCTGCGCCTGCGCGAGTTCGGGACGCAGCAGCGCGCCTGGGCGAAGCTGCTCCGCCCGGACGAGCTGCAGAGCGACCACGCCGTCGACGGCCTCGGGCCCGACGCCTTCCCGGCGCCTCCGCTCGAGGAGTTCGCGCGCCTGCTCGACCAGCCGCGCCACCTCCACCCGCTGCTGCGCGACCAGCGCACCATCGCCGGAATCGGGCGCTCCTGGGTCGACGAGCTGCTCTGGACCGCGCGGCTGTCGCCCTTCCAGAAGGGCTCCGACCTGGACGAGGAGGAGCTCAAGACCCTGCACGCCGCCTGCGACGAGGTGCTCGGCGGCGCGCTGGTCCACTACGAGGAGGTCATCGGCGACACGGTTCCTGACAAGCTGCCGATGCCATTGCAGGTTCACCGCCGCGCCGGCGAGGACTGCCCGCGCTGCGGCACCCGTATCGAAGCGATCCATTTCAAGGACTACGTCATGTGTTACTGCCCCAAAGAGCAGACCGGCGGTCGCGTGCTGAAGGACCGCCGCCTGTCCCGGCTACTGAAATGAACGAGGGAGACAAGGCGCCCGACTTCGAGTTGCAGAACCAGGACGGCGAGCCTGTTCGCCTGTCCGGCCTGCGCGGCAAGCGGGTCGTCCTCTACTTCTACCCGCGCGCCTCGACGCCCGGCTGCACCACCCAGGCCTGCGGCGTTCGCGACCATCTTCCCGACTACGAGGGCGCCGGCGCGGTTGTGCTGGGGGCGTCGCCCGATCCGGTCAAGAAGGTCAAGAAGTTCCACGACGACGAGTCACTCAACTTCGACCTGCTCGCCGACGCGGACCACGCGGTCGCCGACGGCTACGGGGTGTGGGTGGAGAAGTCGAGGTACGGAAAGACCTACTGGGGCAACGAGCGCACGACCTTCGTGATCGACGAGGACGGCGTGATCCAGACGGTGCTGCGCAACGTCAAGCCGAAGGAGCACGACGAGCAGGTGCTCGCCGCGCTCGCGGCCTGAGTCAGTTCACGGTCAGCGTCCCCTTCATCCCGGCGGCCTCGTGGTTGCCGACGGGGCAGTAGAACTCGTACTCGCCCGGCTCCAGGTCGGCCGTCACCGTTGAGACGCCGTCCCTCTCGACGACCTCGCCCTCTTCCTCGACGCCGTTGCCCTCGACCTCGATCGCGTGCGGCACGTCCGAGGGGTTGTCCATGTCGATCGTGACCTCGCCGGCGTCCGCCGTCAGCTTGGTCTTGTCGAACTTGAGCGCACCGCTCGGATCGGCAGCGAGCTTCAGCGTCTCGCCACCGCCTCCGCCGCCGCCGGAGCTGGCGCCATAGCCGCCTCCGCCGCCGCTGTCGTTCGAGGCGTCGGCGCTCGAGTCGCCCGAGCCGCCGCTGCCTCCGTCGTCGTCATCGTCGCCGCAGCCCGCCGCCGCGAAGGCGCACAGCGCCAGCAGGGCGAGAAGGAGTGTGATTCGCGTCCGCATCGTGCGGGGTGGTACGCACCCGCGCGAGACGCGGTTCGATCAGTAGCTGAGCTTGCCGCGCATCACGGCCGCCCCGGGCTCGGGCCCGGCGCCCATCGTGGTGATGACGATCAGGTGGTAGTCGCCCGGGGCGACGGCGGCGGTCAGCTCGGCAGCGGCGCGGCCGTCGGCCCTCGACTTGAAGGTGCCGCCGCTCACCCAGCGGCCGTCCGTGCGGACGCACCAGAGCTCGAACTGGTCGCCGCGCTCGCCGGGCAGCCGGCGGGCCTGCAGCGACACACGGGTGCCGGCGTCGACGGACGTCAGGCGGGCGTATCCCTTGGCGTCGGCGGCCACGCCGCGTCCCTTCATGGAGGACCACGCGTAGGCGGTGTCCTCGCTCTCGCTGCCGATCAGCAGCACGACGAGGCCGACCAGCAGCGCGGCGGCGATCCCCGAGGCGGCGGCCAGCACCGGCACCCGCCGCCAGCGCGGCACGCTCGGCCGCTCGGGCGGGTGCCGCTCGCGCACGAAGCGGTCGAGCACCAGCTCCTCGAGCTCAGGTGAGAGCTGCGGAGGGGGGACGTCGCCCGGCTCGATCGTGTCGAGCAGGGTCGGCAGCCCGGCGAGCTTGCGCTCCTCGCGCGCGCACTGCGGGCAGCTGTCGAGATGCAGGCGCATGGCCTCCATCTCCGCCGGCTCGAGCGCCCCGAGCACGTAGCCGCCGAGCAGCGCACCGTGGGTCGGGCAGCCGCTCACCGCTCGACCTCCATCTCGTCCAGGATCAGGCGCAGGCTCTGCAGCGCGTAGTAGGCGCGGCTCTTGGCCGTGCCCAGCGGGATCCCCTTGCGCTCGGCGATCTCACGCAGGCTGAGCCCGCCCCAGTGGGAGAGCCTGATCACCTCGCGATGCTCCGCCGACAGTCGTGTGAGTGCGGCCGCCACCTGCCAGCGCAGGACGGCATGCTCGAGCTCGCGGTCGAGCTCCTCCGGGGCCTTCTCCTCTCCCCCGGGTGCGAGCCCGGGGCGCACGGACGCGCGCCGGCGCGCGTCGACGATGCGATTGCGAGCGATCGCGTACAGCCACGTTCGCACGCTGGCCTTGCTCGAGTCGTAGTCCGCTGCATGTCTCCAGAGCCTCGCAAAGACGTCCTGCACGACCTCCTCGGCGAGCTCCCTGTCGTTAAGCGCGTTACAGGCGAAGCCGAACAGCTCGCCCGCAAAGCGCCGGTACAGCTCGCGCAGCTCCTCCCCGCTCTCGTCCTGCGGGATGCGCTCGACGAGGCGGGCGTCGCTGGTGGCCATGCGCCCCGTTATACGCGCCCCAGGCGCGGTTGGTTCGCGCCCCCTTACCTTTGTGCGGGTGCAGAGCGCCAGCCTCGGCGATTCCTTTCGGTCTTTCTTCGACGCGGTCGGGGACTTCTTCTCGAACCTGGCGTCGGTTCAGCTCCTCCCACTGCTGCTCGCGCTCGTCCTCTTCACGATCTACCTGACGCTGCGCGCCCGGGCGAGCTTCAACATCCTGCGCGCGGCCTACCCGACCGAGCGTGTTCCCTTCCGCGAGATCTGGGGCGCCTACTTCGCGGGCTACGGCTTCAACGCGGTGATCCCGGCGCGCGGCGGCGACGTCGTGCGGCTCTTCCTCACGAAGACCTCGATCCCGAACTCGAGCTACCCGGCGGTCGCGGCGAGCTTCGTCGTCGAGCTCGGCTTCGACGTCGCGATGGGCTCGCTGATCCTGATCTTCGCGTTCACGCAGGGCGTGTTCCCGAAGCCGCCCGACTTCGCGAAGCTGAACGCGTTCGACCTCTCCTTCTTCGCCCAGAACCCGCAGCTGACGCTGTTCGTAGTGACGCTGCTCGGGGTCGGCGCGCTGCTCGCGGTCGCGCTCCTGAGCACCCGCGCGATCGCCTTCTGGGAGCGGATCCGCCAGGGATTCACGATCCTGGAGGACCGCGAGCGCTACTTCCGCGAGGTGTTCGCGGTCCAGTTCGCCGGCTGGTGCTTCCGCTTCGCCGCCTTCTGGATGCTGCTCGAGGCGTTCAACGTGGGCGGCTCGGTCAAGAACGTGCTGCTGGTGCTCGGCGTGAACGCGGTCTCCGCCGCCGTGCCGTTCACACCGCAGGGGGCTGGGGTCCAGCAGGCGCTGCTCACCCAGGTGTTCGCGGGGACGGCCGCCGGCGCGACGGTGGCCGCCTACTCCGTCGGGCAGCAGATCGCCATCGGCGCGCTCACCTTCGGAATCGGCTTCACGGCCCTCGTGTTCATCTTCCGGGTGCGCAGCTTCAAGGAGGTGATCGCGCTCGGGCGCGAGGACCGCGCGAGCGAGAAGGGCACGGCAGCGGACACGGAGCCCGCGCAGACCGAGCCGGGGGTGGACGGAGAGCCCGCGGGCGCTAGGTCCCGAAGCCCTCGCGCGCCTCGCGCACCAGAATGACGGCCTCCGGGAACATCACGCGCATGGCCTGAAGCAGGTCGTGCGACTGCTGCTCGGCATTGCCCTGGAGGTTCATGCGGGCGAGGCCCGCGACCGTCATCTCGACCGCCAGCTTGATCGCGTTGTCGGCCCAGGCGACCTTCTGCGCGCCCTGCATCTGCTCGGCGAACTGCTCCATGCGACGGCGAAGCTCGTCCGGGTCGCCGAACATACCGCCGAAGGGATCTTCAGAAGACATGCCTCAAGGTTAGGGGACCGTCAGCGCTCCCACGTGACGCCGTGGTCGCCCAGGAAGTTGAGGAACGCCACGGGGTCGAAGGCCGCGGCCGGGCCGAGGGCGCCCGTGCCGTCGAAGTCCGGGGCGCTCAGGAGCGTCGCGGCGTGTACGAGGATCACCGCCGTGAGCCCGTAGACGTCCGGGCCGCGTACGACGGCGCGGCTCGTGCGGCCGTCCTCCGCGTGCGCGTCGGCGACGACCGTCCAGGCAGCGGCGCGGCGGTCGGCCTCCTGCGGGCCCTCGGGGAGCAGCCCGACGGCCTCCTGGAGGAGGCCGCGAATCGGTGTGCGCATCGCGAGCTCGAACCCGGGCTGCAGGTACGGCAGAAGCTCCGCGGCGATGGGGATCGGCACCGCGGTGCGGGTCGAGAGCAGCGAGACGACCCGGCGCGTCTGGGTGTGGCGCGGGACCGTGATCACCTCGCCCGACGGGTAGCGCGACATCGTCTGGTGCCCGAGCGGCTCGGGAAAGTCGAAGCTCGCCCTGAACACGCCGCCCGGCGCCGGGCGCCAGTCGCCGCCGTCGTAGACGACGCCGCCGCTCTGCATCGCCTCCAGGGCAGAGCGCAGGGTCCCGCGGCTCATCCCGAAGCCGTCGACGTGGTAGGCGACCACGAGCTCCTCGAGTGGCTCGTGGCCCTCGGCGGCGAGGCGGGCGATGCAGTCGCCGGGCAGGTAGTCGAAGCCGACCGCGGGCACGAGCGCGACGCCGGCCCGCTCAGCGGCGGCGCCGTGGCGCTCGAAGACCATCTGGATGAACCCCTGCTCGCCGGTCGAGTCGACGTAGTGGGTGCCGCTGTCGACGGCAGCCCGCACCAGCGCGTCGCCCGCGAGCGTGAATGGACCGGCGCAGTTGATGACCGCGCTCGCGTCGGCGAGCAGCGCCCGCAGCCCGGGTTCGTCGTCGAGTGGGACCGCCCGGACGGGCGTCACCGTGCTCCGCGCCGAGCGGCTCGAGCTTGGCGAGGTCGCGCCCGCTCAGGACGTGCTCGACTTCCCGCCGCCTGAGCTCGGCGGCCACGAGCCGCCCGGTGTAGCCGCTGGCTCCGTACAGGACGACCGTCACGTGCGCACGATACAGTCGCCCCGTGCACATCTCCGAGGTGATGACACAGGGCGTCGTCACGGCCGAGTCGGGAGACAGCCTGCGGCACGTGGGCGAGCTCATGCGCGACCGCAACGTCGGCTCCGTGGTCGTCTGCGACGGCGGCCGTCCGGTCGGCGTGATCACCGATCGCGACCTCGCGCTGGCTGTGGTCGCAGACCGCGTCGAGACCGGCGATCGGGCCGGAACCGCACGCCTCGCGCCCGCTCGTCACGGGCGACAGCGAGATGGACCTCGAGGAGGCCGTCGCGCTCATGATCCAGCACCACATCCGCCGCCTGCCGGTCACGGACGGCGAGGACCTCGTCGGGATCGTGACGATCGACGACCTCGCCGTGCGCGCCGGCGACCTCCACCAGGCGCAGCAGATCACCGCGGAGGTCGCCAAGGCGGCGCTGCCCGAGTTCTACTTCCACCAGCGCGGCGGCTGAGCGGATGGCGCCGATGACAGCCGGGCAGCTGCGCACGCGGCGGCGTGTCGAGGGAGTCATCCGGGTGATGGCGCCGATGCTGGACGTGGTGCTCGCCGTCGGCGAACGCGTCTCCAAGGTGGTCGAGCCGGAGGACAGCGACTACTACCCTCCGCGCGTGACCCGCCACTCCGAGCCACCGCCCAAGCCCGCGCCGTGACCAAGGAACAGGCCCTTCAGTGGGAGGCCAGATGGGCCCGCCCCGCCGCGCTCGCCGCCTTCTTCGCGGCGGTGCTGCTGATCGCTCAGATCGTCCTGCTGCAGACCGTGATCGAGGACCGGGACAACATCGAGGCGATCCCGGATTTCCTGTTGTCGGTCGACGAGAACCCGGCGATGCTGATCGGCTCGCGGGCCGCCCAGGCGGTCGCGGCGCTGCTGGTCGGCGCTGTCTTCTACTACCTCTTCCGCGCGCTCCAGACCCGCGGGGCCGGAGTGCCGTCCTGGTTCAAGTACCTGATCATCCTCGGCCCCGTGCTCTACGCGATCGGGCTCGTGGCCGGCGCGCTCGGCCAGGTCGACGTCGCCTCCGACTTCGCAGACGGCCTCCCGATCCGAGGGGCAGCGGGGCGACGACCGCGCCGAGCAGCTGCTCGAGGACAACGCGAGCGCCGGCGTGTTCGCGATCAACTTCGCCGGCCAGGTGGTCACGGCGTTCCTGTTCGTGATGCTGCCGCTGCGCGCCCGCCGCGTGGGGCTGATGAGCCCGTTCATGGGAATCCTGGGCGTCGTCACCGGCGCGCTGCTCGTGCTCCAGATCGTGCCGGTGGTCCCGGTGATCATCCAGGCGTTCTGGCTGGGCGCCCTCGGCTCGCTGATCATCGGCAACTGGCCGGGCGGTCGCGGCCCGGCCTGGGAGAGCGGCGAGGCGGAGCCCTGGCCGACCCCGCAGCGGCGCGGCGGCGCGCCTCCTCCCGAGGAGGGCAACGGGCAGGGCGGATCGCTGCTCGGTCCCACGAACGGCGCACGAGCCCGAGCCGGTGCCGGAGCGGCCCAGCTCGCGCAAGCGCAAGCGCAACCGCTAACTACTCGCCCGGCAGCACGAGCAGCACGTCGCCGAACTCATGGCGCAGATAGCCGTGCTCGCGCGCGCTTGCGTAGGCGCGCTCGAGCAGGCCGGCGCCGGCGACGGTCTCGAGCAGCTTCAGGTGCGAGGAGTTGCGGTCGTGGAAGCCGCTCAGCACGGCGTCGATCGTGCGGGGCGTGCGCTCCGCGCCGATCACGAGGTGGGTCCAGCCCGCGACCGGGCGGACCTGGCCGTCGGGGTGCGCCGCCGACTCGACGGCGCGCACCGAGGTGGTGCCGACCGCGATCACGCGGCCGCCGAGCGATCGCGCCAGGTTGATGCGAGCGGCGCTCGCCTCGGACACCTCGAAGCGCTCGGGATAGGGCGGCTCGCCGCGCTCGAGCGAGGACACGCCGGTATGGAGGACGACGGGGACGACGTCGACGCCGCGCGCCACCAGGCGCGTGATCGCCGCCGCCGTGAAGGGCCGGCCCGCGCTCGGCATCTCGGCGCTCCCCGGCTCGCTCGCATAGACGTTCTGGTAGGCCTCGAGCGGCCAGTCGCCCGCAGCGTGGCGGTAGCGGATCGGTCGCCCGTGCGCCTCGAGGTACTCGATCACGTCACGGCCGCCGAGGTTCAGGTCGGCGATCCACAGCCGCGAGCCGAGGTGGCCCGCGAGCAGCTCCGCCTCGCCGCCGGCGGGTAGCTGGAGGCGCTGGCCGGCGTGCCCGCCGCGCCGCCGGCCGTCGCTCGTGCGCAGCTCGACGATCCAGCGTCGCTCGTCCTCGCCCGGGGCGGGCGTCGAGAGGTGGAGCAGCACGCGCGTGCCGCCGGGCGCTCGCGCCGGCAGGGCGGCCGGGAGCGTGCGCGAGGTGTTGATCACGAGCACGTCGGGCGGGCCGAGCAGGTCCGGCAGCTCGTCGAAGTGGAGGTGCTCGAGCGAGCCGTCGACGGGATCCGCCACGAGCATCAGCACCCGGTCGCGGGCGAGGCCGCGTTGCTCCGGCGGCCGCTCCGCCTCGCGCAGCTCTGGCTCGGGTGCGATCGAGACGATCAAGCCGCCAGCCCCACCAGCTCGCTCGCCCGGTAGCGCCCGCTCGGCAGCTCGCCCTCGATCAGGGCGATCAGGCCGGGCACGCTGTCCTCGGGCGGCGGCCGGTCCGAGATGTCCTCGCCCGGGAAGGCGTCCTGGTGCATGCGCGTGCGCATGTCGCCGGGGTCGACCGAGTACACGCGCAGCGTCGGATGCTCGGCGCCGAGCACTCGAGTGAGCTGCTCGAGGGCGGCCTTGGAGGAGCCGTACCCGCCCCAGCCCTCGTAGGCCTCGACGGCCGCGTCCGAGGTCACGTTGATGATCACCGCTCGTTCCGTGAGCAGCGGCCGGGCGAGCTGGAAGAGCCGCAGGGGCGCCAGCACGTTCACGCGGTAGAGCTCCTCGAGCTCCGCGAGCGGATAGCGCTCGAGTGGCGGCAGCGGGCTCGGGCCGAGCCCGCCGGCGTTGTTGACGAGCAGCTCGATCTCAGGGCCGGCGGCGGCCACGAGCGCGCGCCGGTGCGCCTCCGTCGCGATGTCGCCGGGGAGCGCGACGACCTCGCTGAGCGCGTCAAGGCGGGCCCGGGCGATTTCGAGCTCGTCCTCGCCGCGGGCGTCGATCACGAGCCGGCGGCCGCGCCGGGCGAGCTCGCTCGCCAGGGCCAGTCCCAGTCCGCGCGACGCGCCGGTGACGATTGCGGAGGCCATGCGCCGAATCTACGGCCGCGCGGGCCGGGCCACCATCGGACATTGGGCCTAGGACCAGCGGCGGGCGGCGGTCAGGGCTCGACCCAGCCGCGGCGCACGGCGAGCAGCGCAGCCTGCGTCCGGTCGGTCACCCCGAGCTTGGCGAGGATGCTGCTCATGTGCGCCTTGACCGTCCTCTCGGCGATGCCGAGCTCACGCGCGATCAGCTTGTTCGGCAGGCCGCGCGCCACCAGCGCGAGCACCTCGCGCTCGCGTGCGGTGAGGCCGCCGTCGGACTCAGCCGCGGGCTCGTCTCCCGCCACCTCGCGCAGCAGCCGCGCCGTCACCGCCGGGTGGAGGAGCGCCTCGCCGTCGTGGACCGTGTGAATCGCTCGCACGAGCTCGCCGGGCTCGACGTCCTTCAGCAGGTAGCCCGGCCGCGCCGGCGCGCACCGCGGGCAGGACCTTGTCGTCGTCGAGGAAGCTCGTGAGCGCGATCACCCGCGTTGCGGGCCGCTCGCTGAGGATGCGCCGCGTAGCCTGAATGCCGTCGAGGCCGGGCATCACCAGGTCCATCAGCACCACGTCCGGGCGCCCCTCGCGGGCGGCGCTCACGGCCTCCTCGCCGTCGCAGGCGTCGGCCACGACCTCGATGTCGTCCTGGAGCTCCAGGAAGGTCCGCAGGCCCTGGCGCACCACGGCGTGGTCATCCGCGATCAGGACGCGAATCGTCGCCAAGGGGCACCTCCAGCCCGATAGTTGCTCCCGCGCCCGGCCGCGACTCCACGCTGAGGCTGCCGCCGAGTGCCCCCGCCCGCTCCTCCATCGAGGTGAGGCCGAGCCGCTGCGAGCGCAGCGCCGCGGAGTCCGGCTCGAAGCCGACGCCGTCGTCCTCGACGATCAGCAGCACCGTGCCGTTCGGCTCCGAGAGCCGCACCCGAATGTGCGCTGCGCCCGAATGGCGCAGCGCGTTCGTGAGCGCTTCCTGCGCGATGCGGAAGACCTCCGCCGCCTGGTCGGGGGCCAACCCGGCGCCGCCATCGAGCTCGAGCTCGATCTCGCGCCGGTGCACACGCCGCAGCACCTCCACGTGCTTGCGCAGCGCCGGGCCGAGACCGTCCGTCTCGAGCTCGGCCGGCCGCAGCTGGAACACGAGCGAGCGCAGCTCGCCGACCGCCTCCTGGGCGAGCTCGCCCAGCCGCTCGACCTGCTCGCGGGCAGCGGTCGAGTCACGTTCGAGCAGCACGTCCGCCGAGCGCGCCGCCAGCACGATGCCGAACAGCTTCTGGACGATCGAGTCGTGCAGGTCGCGGGCAAGCCGGTTGCGCTCCTCGATCGCGCTCAGCTCGCGGCTGCGCTCGTAGAGGCGGGCGCTCTCGATCGCGAGGGCGGCGTGCGCGGCGAGCATCTCGATCAGATGCTGGTCCTCGTCGCTGAACTCGTCGGCGCCCTCCCTGTCGGTGAGGTAGAAGGCGGCGATGATGCCCGCCCGCGAGACGATCGGCACGCCGAGGAAGGAGCCCATGCGCGGATGCGTGCGCGGCCACCAGCCGCGAAAGCGCGGATCGGTCGTGATGTCGGGCGTGCGCTGGGAGTCTGGCGACTCGAGCATCGCGCCGAGCAGGCCGTGCGTGCGCGGCAGCGGGCCCATCGCCGCGACCTCCTCCTCCGTCATCCCGGTGGTGATGAACTGCGCGAAGCCGCCCTCGCCGTCCGGTATTCCGAGCGCCGCGTAGCGAGCCCCGGCGAGCTCGCGCGCGACCTCGACGATGCGCTGCAGGACCCGCTCGACGGAGCGCTCGGCCGCGATCGCCAGCACGGCCTCGTTCATGGCCTCGAGAGCATCCGCGGACCTGTCGGTCATCGCGGATGACGATAGGGGTCAGGCGATGGCGGGAGCGTCCGGCAGGCGCTCCAGCGCGGCCTCCATGTCGGCCTCCGAGAACTCCGGATCCTCGAGCTTGCCCGCGAGGTAGGCGTCGTAGGCGGACATGTCGAAGTGGCCGTGGCCGCAGAGGTTGAACAGGATCACGCGCTCCTCGCCGGCCTGCTTGGCCGCCTCGGCCTCGTCGAGCACGGCGCGGATCGCGTGCGCGGGCTCGGGCGCCGGCAGGATCGCCTCGGTGCGCGCGAAGCGGATCGCCGCCTCGAACGTCTCGTTCTGGCGGTAGGCGCGCGGCTCGATCAGGCCGGCCTTGACGAGCCCGCAGACCATCGGCGAGTCGCCGTGATAGCGCAGCCCGCCGGCGTGCACGGGTGGTGGCACGAAGTCGTGACCGAGGGTGTACATCGGCATCAGCGGCGTGAGGCCGACCGTGTCGCCGAAGTCGTAGCGATAGGCGCCACGCGTGAGCGTCGGGCAGGCGGCCGGCTCGGCGGCGACGAAGCGGGTCTTCGCGTCGCCGCGCAGCACCCGGCGCAGGAACGGGAACGCCATGCCCGCGAAGTTCGAGCCGCCGCCGACACAGCCCACGATCACGTCCGGCTCGTCGCCGGCCATCTCCATCTGCGCCATCGCCTCCTGGCCGATCACGGTCTGGTGGAGGCAGACGTGGTTGAGGACCGAGCCGAGCGCGTAGTTACTGCCCTCGTGGCTCGCGGCCACCTCGACCGCCTCCGAGATCGCGATCCCGAGCGAGCCGGTGGTGTGCTCCGCCTGCGAGCGACCCGATTCGGTCGTGTCACTGGGGGAGCGGATCACGCTCGCGCCCCAGCTCTCGATCATCGCGCGCCGGTAGGGCTTCTGGTCGTAGCTCGCACCGACCATGTAGACGACGCACTCGAGCCCGAACAGCGAGCACGCGAGCGCCAGGGCCGAGCCCCACTGGCCGGCCCCCGTCTCCGTCACGAGCCGCTCGATGCCCGCCTCCTTGTTGGCGTACGCCTGCGCCACCGCGCTGTTCGGCTTGTGGGACCCCGCCGGCGAGACGCCCTCGTACTTGTAATAGATGCGCGCGGGCGTATCGAGGAGACGCTCGAGGCGATGGGCCCGGTAGAGGGGGGTGGGCCGCCAGAGCCGGTAGACGTCACGAACGGGCTCCGGGATCTCGACCTCGGGCTCCATCGACACCTCCTGGCCGATCAGCTCCATGGGGAAGATCGGCGTGAGGTCGTCCGGGCCCGCCGGCTGCATCGTGCCCGGGTTGAGCGGCGGCAGCGGCTCGCCCGGCAGATCGGGGAGCAGGTTCACCCAGTGCGTCGGGATCCGGTCCTCGGTGAGCGTGAACTTGGTCTCGGCGGTCACGCGGCGATCCTAACCGGGCGCGGTTAGCATCGGCGCCCGCATGGATCAGGCCTCGCGCACGCGCCTCGTGGCGCTCGCCGTGTTGCTCGCGGTGGCCACTCCGCTGGTGATAGTCGCGCTCGCGGGAAGCGGCGACGAGGAGGGAACGCCCGAGCGTCCCGCCGCGCTGCGCGTGGAACGCACACCCGGCGGCCCCCCTGAGATCACGATCTACATCGAGGATCGTTCACTCAACAAGCCCTCGACGGCCGGCGGCGACACGAGCGTCGTCGTCGAGTGCGTCGACACGGAGGGCCGCATCGTCTGGAAGCTGCCGGAGGCATGGCCGTTCACGGACACGGACCAGGGCAGCGTCGATCCGCACGCGCACATCGGCATGGACCCGGCCCAGATCGAGCGCATCGCCCGCTGCCGGCTCAGCGGCACCGACCCGCCGCTCGAAGGCCGGCTGCTGTAGCCGCCTGACCGATGGGTGTCAGCGTTGAGTTTGCGAACCCGTCAGGCACAATTCCTGGAAGCAGTCTCAACCTACTGGGAGGTGACGGATGATCGGTGCATTGATCCTCGGCTTGGTAGCCGGCTTCATCGGCCGGGCGCTCGTTCCGAACGATGCGTTCGCCGACATGTCGGGTCCGAAGTCGTGGGGAGTATCGATCGTGCTCGGCCTCGTCGGGGCAATCGTCGGATACGTGGTCTTCACGCTCGGCCTCGGCATCGGCGACGACGACGCCTTCGACCTGGGCGGCATACTCAGCGCCATCATCGGCGTCGTGATCGTGCTGCTGATCGCCGGATTCGTCCTGCGCCGGATGGGAGGAAGCGGGCGTCAGACCCCGCGACCGGCCGCCTGACGATCGGCTAGACCGCGCCGGCCGCCGCTGCCAGCTCGGCATAGGCGGCGGCCGGATCGGTCGCTCCGAAGATGGACGACCCCGCCACGAACAGCGTGGCGCCGGCATCTCTGCAAGCGCGCGCGGTGGAGGCGTCGATGCCGCCGTCCACCTCGATCGGCAACTCCGCCCCGAGCAGCTCGCGAAGCCGGGCCACCTTCGCGGTCGAGGTCTCGATGTAGGGCTGGCCGCCCCAGCCGGGGTTGACCGTCATGCACAGCAGGTGGTCGAACATCCCGGCGAGGCCCTCCACGGACTCGGCCGGGGTCCCCGGGTTGATGGCGAGCGCCGAATGGAGGCCGGCGTCGCGCACCGCCTTGAGCGCGTAGTGCACGTGCGGGGTCGCCTCCCAGTGGACGATCAGGGTGTCGGCGCCCGGCGGCCGCGAACTCCTCGACCCGCCGCTCGGGGTGCTCGACCATCAGGTGCACGTCGAGCACGCCGCCGCGCTCGTGCACGAGGTCGCGCAGCGCCTTCACGATCAGGTCGCCGATCGTGATCGGCGGGACGAAGTGGCCGTCCATGACGTCGACGTGGATGACGCGAGCCCCGGCGTCCATGACCTGCTCGACCTGCTCCCCGAGCCGCGCGAAGTCGGCCGACAGGATCGAGGGGGCGACGCGGACGTCCCTCATCAGGTCGTGTGCCATCGGCGCGACCTTATCCGGAGCGGCGGGGACCCGGTCGCCCGGGCCCCCGCGCACAGCCGGTGAGGGGGAACTACTTCTCGTCGTCGTCCTCGGGCGGATTCTCGGTCGCCCGTTCCTCGCGGTCGTCGACCTGGTCGAGCGAGGTGATGTCGCTCTGGCGCCGGACCTCGCAGTCCGCGTCGAGCTGGTCGAACTGGTCCGTGACGACCAGGTCACGGCCCTCGCCGCAGTGAACGACGTCGACCTCGCCGTCGCGCACGATGATGCGGTCACGCCCGAGGCCACCGGTGAGCTCATCGCCCTCGGTGTCGCCGATCGCGGTCACGTCGACGCGGATCACCGCCCAGAGGACGTCGTTGCCGTCGCCGCCGTCCGACCTGTCGCGGCCGGCGCCTGCGAACACCTTGTCCGCGCCCCCGGCTCCGGTCTGGACGTCGTCACCCTGCCCGCCGGACATGAAGTCGCGCCCGGCACCGCCGTTCAGGGTGTCGTTGCCGGTGCCGCCGTGCAGGCGCTCGCAGCGGAAGCGGTTGAACGAGAAGCCCGCACCGCCGTCGACGGTGTCGTCGTCGGGGCCGGCGAAGATCCGGTCGCAGCCGGGCCCGCCGTTCAGGTTGTCGATCCCCGCGTTGCCGGTGATCAGGTCGAAGCCGCCGCCGCCGACGACGGTGTCGTTGCCGGCGTTGGCGTGCAGGATGTCGCCGCGCCGGCCGGCGAAGCCGCCGCCGCCCTGGATCGAGTCGTCGCCGAGCCCGCCGCGGACGAAGTCACGGCCGGAGCCGCCGTCTACGGCGTCATTGCCGTCGCCGCCGAGCAGCAGATCGGTCCCGGACTGGCCGTTCAGCGTGTCGTTGCCGGCCGAGCCGCGCACGAAGTCACGTCCGCCGAGCGCGTTGACGATGTCGTCGCCGCCCTTCCCCAGGATCCGGTCGCCGAGCGGCGTGCCGGTCAGGTTGTTCGGCCCGTCGTCTCCGACGATCCGGGCGGCCATCGCGGCGCTCGCCGCGATGAGTGCCAGCGCCACGGTGGCGACGCTGACGGTTAGGAGCCTGTTGCTACGCTGGCTCAAGGGGGCATCCTCCTTGTGGTGGTGGGTGCCCCCCAAACCGTTTCTGGGGGAAAAAGTTGCGGGCGGGCGCTAGGTGCGAGCGGTCTGCCGCGCGTGCGCCCGGATCTCGGACAGGATGCGCTCGAGCCGCGGCTCCGTGTCCCGGTCGACGAAGCTCATCGCCGCCGCGACCGAGGGGTGGACACGCGCGATCTCGGCGTGCAGGGCGTGCGCGACGGCGCGGTAGGCCGGATGGCCCTCGCGTCCCGAGCGCAGCTCGATCAGCTGCATCGCCTCGCGCGCGTTCATGTCGAGGATGTAGCGAATCCGGAAGCCGAGGCAGAGCGCGTATGGCGCCAGCTCGGGCCTGCCGAGCGCGACGATCCGCTCGTGCTCGCTGCGCGAACGCTCGATGCCGGCCCGGTAGGCATCGGCGACGCCGGCCGCCTCGAGCTCCTCGGGAATCCCCGCGCCCAGCTCCGGGCCGAGTGTCTGCCACTGGACCGTGAGCATGCGATGGCGCTGCAGGTCACGGAAGGCGCCGTAGTCGGAGACGACCTCGAAGCGGTAGCGAAGCGCCTCGAAGCCGCGCCCCGGGCGGTGGCGGCGGTTGCGCCGGTCACCGACGAGCTCGGCGAGCATCGCGGCGCGCTCGTCCGGCGGAAGGTTGCGAATCGCCGCGCGCGCCTCGTCCTCGGAGCTCGCGGCCGCCTCGAAGAGGAGGGCGGCGAGCAGCTCCTCCTCGCTGCCCTCGACCGACAGCAGCCGCACGGCCGGGCCGGCGTCGGCCTCGCCGCGTGTGCGGTCGAGGCCCAGCCGCGCCGCCCAGCGCTCCGCGCTGCGGCCGCGCTCCTCGAGGTAGTCGATCCAGTCGCCGCCGCGATCCGGGCGCTCCACGCGTGCGACGAAGCTCGGCATCACCGCATTCAGCTCGCTCAGGATCATCTGCGCGTAGTCGCGCGCCTCCGGCAGCGGTGAGGCGAACAGGCGCAGCAGCAGCTGCTCGTAGGCCTGGCCCGAGGCGAAGATCCCCATGTGCGAGAGCGAGGCCGCCGGCAGCAGCCCGCGCAGCAGGTCGAGCGCCTTGGCCTTGATCGAGCCGAGATGCGCTGATTCGGGCTGGTCGGGATCGCGCGGGAAGCGCTCTTCGGCCCAGGCCATCACGCGCGGGAGCGCCTCCGAGTAGGTGTCGAAGAGGAAGTCCATCGCCGCCGGGTACTCGGGACCGAGCTCGGCGCTCCGCCAGTAGCGATAGCCGAGGCCCTCGCCGATCGGCGCGTCGTAGGGGATGTAGCGCGTCGACTGCTCGAGGTAGGCGGCCAGGCGGCCGCGCTGGAGCAGCTTCGTCATCACGTTCGAAACCCACTCGCAGGCGATGTGGGCGCCGCCCAGCTGTGCCACCGAGTCGTCGCCGTAGCCGAGGAAGATGCGCTCGTATAGCGCGCGTGCGCGCTCGCCCTCCTCGCCGTCGAAGGGGGCACCGGGCCGGGCGTCGCCCGCGAACTCGTCCAGGTACATCCGCCGCAGCGTCCCCTGGTAGCGCGAGTAGCGCGCGAACATCGCGCCCTTGACCGTCTCCGGCAGCCCCACGAGCGCGAAGACCGGACGGTCGAGGTTCGTGAAGTGCGGGGCCAGGAGCGCCCGTTCCGCGTCGCTGAAGGTCTCGACCGGATAGTCCATGGGCCGGGCCACGATAGCGCCGGCCCCGGCGACACCGTCTGTCAGGCGAGCCTCGCGTCCAGCACGCGCTCGAGGCGTGCCGTCTCCTCGTCGACCGGCACCGCCTTGTCCAGGTGCATGTCCATTCGGCGACCGTCGATCACGAGCGTTGCGACCTGGTTGTCGAACCAGGGGCCGCCGCCTGAGAGCCGCCAGCGGATACCCGGATCCTTGACTCCGGCGAGCTTTGCGAGCTTCTTCCAGACCGCTCCGAATGGACGCGACATGCCCATCTTGATGATCCTGCGCTCGCGCCCGTCGAGCGGGTTGCGATAGGGCGAGCACACGGCCTGCCAGATCGCGCTCTCGACGTCCGACCCCTTCGGGTAGGCGACCTCGAAGAGGTAGGCGTGGTGGACGTCACCCGAGAGCGTGACGATCGCGCCCGGGGCGCGCCCGCGCTCGCCGGCTCCGACGGCACGCTGCAGCTCGACCATCTTGTGGAAGGTGTCCTGGAACGCGCCCCAGTGCTCCAGGTCCATCTCCTGGCGCAGCTTCTCTCCCACCTTGGACATGCGCTCGCCCCAGGCGCCGCCCGTCACGGCTTCGTTCCACGCCTCGACGTACTGCATCCCGGGGCCGAGCAGGTAGGGCAGCGATGTGGCGAGCAGCAGGTGGTCGAAGTCGCCCTCGGTGTGCTCGGTGATCCAGTCCCACTCGGCGGCGTCGACCATCTCCCGCTTGCCCTCGTCCAGCACCCGCCCGGCCCGCGAGTCGATCACGATCAGTCGCGTGCCGCCGACGTCGCGGCAGTAGCTCCAACGGCTGCCCTCGCGCTCGCGGTCGCCGCCGCGGACGAACTCGCGCAGCATCTCCTCGCCGTCGTCCTCCTCCTTGAGCTTGGCGAGGATCGGGTTCTCGCGGATCAGCTCAGGGGTCAGGTTGCCGAGGTGCTGGTAGACCCAGTACGACGTCAGCGCGCCGATGCAGTGCTCACCCCACCAGTCCGTCGCACGCATCTCCTCGAGCCAGTCCTCGGAGATGTTCCAGTCGTCGTGGACGTCGTGGTCGTCGAAGATCATCGCGGAGGAGACCGTCGACAGCAGCCAGCGGATCTCCGGGTCGGACCAGCTCTCCTTATAGAGCTCCGTGTACTCCTTGAAGTCGAGCACGCGCCGGCCCGGCGGCTCGTCCATGTCGCGTCGCGCCTCGAGGAACGACATCGTCGCCGGCGGCACCTCGTCCGCGTACACCTGGTCGCCGAGCATCATGAGCCCGTCGGGCCAGCGCTCGCGGTCCTCCTTCTGCATGCGCTCGGCAAGCGTGTGGAGCGCGTCGATCTCACGGCCGCGCTCGTCCTCGTCCTTGCGCAGCGAGTAGGGCGGGGTGTGCGGCGCCGCGACCCGGCATGAGCCGAACAGCAGCTGCAGCGGGCGCTCCTTCGGATAGGTCTTGAAGGCGCTGCGCGGGCGCTCGTCGTCGGGGTCGGGCCACACCAGCTCGCCGTCCAGCCGCACCTCGTATTCGTGCCAGGTCGAGGGCTCAAGTCCGTTCGCACAGACGATGGCGTAGTGGTGACCGCAGACGCAGAAGGTGCGCTCGCGCGTGCCGAGGACCTCGACCTCGCATGGCGCGTCGGTCTCGACCCAGAATGTGGCCTCGTCCTCGCTGACGTAGCGAAGCAGTGGGCCCAGGATCAGCTCCGGCATCCAACGACCCTACCCCTCGTTGCCGGGGCCCACACGTGTACTAGCTTTTCGCCGGTGGAGGGGGATCTTCAGAGTGTGGGCCGCTCGATCCACGCCGCGTTCCCCACGCGGACGCGCAATCCGCTGCGTGCGCTCGACAAGAAAGCGATGGAGCTGGCGTCGCAGGACGCCGAGCTGCGGGCGGCGCTGTTCCGCTTCGTGGACGTGTCCCCGGCCTCTCGTTCGCTCGACGATCTCGCGCGCCATCTGACCGAGTACCTCGACGAGGTGGACGAGCGTCCGCCTCCGATCGAGGCGGCGATGAAGATGTCCGGCACGCGGGCGGGCCGCGCCGCGCTCGGCGCGGCGGCCGCCGCGGGCGTTCGCCACATGGCGCACCGCTTCATCGTCGGCGAGACGCCGCGCGAGGCGATCAAGCCGATCCGGCACCTCTGGGAGCACGGCGCGGCCGTGTCGCTCGACCTGCTTGGCGAGGCGACGGTCACGTCCGCCGAGGCGGACCGCTACGCCGAGCGCTGCATGGACGCGCTCGAGACGCTCGCCGGTGCGGCACCGGCGTGGCCTGACCGCCCGGTGCTCGAGGAGGACTCGCTCGGGCCGCTGCCGCGCGTGAACCTGTCCGTGAAGGTGTCGGCGCTGAGCCCGCTGCTGCGGCCCGAGGCGCCAGACGTCGGGCGCGACGACGCGGCGCGGCGGATGCGCCCGCTGCTGGTTCGCGCGCGCGAGCTCGGCGCGCACCTGCACATCGACATGGAGTCGGTCGACACGCTCGAGGCGACGATGGGGCTCGTGTTCGACCTGCTGTCCGACCCGGAGCTGCACGACGGCCCGTCCACCGGCGTCGTGATGCAGGCCTATCTGCGCGAGTCGCCGGAGCAGCTCGAGCAGGTGATCGAGTGGGCGCGCGGCACGCCGCGCGCCTCGCCGATCGTCGTCCGGCTCGTCAAGGGCGCGTATTGGGACCACGAGGTCGTCGACGCTCGCCAGCGCGGCTGGACGCCGCCGGTGTTCGAGGAGAAGCGCGAGTCGGATCGCAACTTCGAGGCGCTCACGCGGCGGCTGTTGGAAGCGTGGCCGCATGTGCGGCCGGCGATCGCTTCGCACAACCTGCGCTCGGTCGCCAACGCCATCGCCGTCAACCGTGAGCTGGGCCGCGCGGACGGCGACCTCGAGCTGCAGGTGCTGCGCGGGCTCGGCGACGACCTGGCCGCTGCGCTCGCCTCGGAGGACATGCGGGTGCGGATCTACTGCCCGGTCGGGGACATGGTCGCCGGCATGGCGTACCTCGTGCGGCGGCTGCTCGAGAACACCTCGAACGAGTCGTTCCTCGGCGACCAGCAGCGCGGAGTCTCGATCGACGAGCTGTTGGCGGCGCCGTGATCCCGGCCGGCTTCCGCAACGAGCCGATCCTCGAGCTGCGCCGCGCGGCGGTGCGCTCGTCACTGACCGAGGCCCTGAGCGAGCTCGACGCGCGGCTGCCGCTCGAGGTGCCGGTGTCGATCGCCGGCGAGCGCGGGGCCGTCGCCGGGCTCGATTCGACGGATCCGGGTGACCCCTCACGGGTGGTCGCCCGGGCGGGCTTGGCTGGGGAAGGGGAGGCGGCAGCCGCAGTGGCGGCTGCTTCGGATAGCGGCTTCCGCGAATGGGGCTCGCGCTCCGCCTCGGAACGCGCCGAGGTGTTGCGCGGGGCGGCGGCGCACCTGCGCGCGCGGCGGCTCGAGCTGGCTGCCCTGCAGGTCCGCGAGTGCGCCAAGCCCTGGCCGGAGGCCGATGCCGACGTCTGCGAGGCGATCGACTTCCTCGAGTACTACGCGGCCGAGGCCGTCGAGCTGGAGCGCGGCCGCGAGCTGCTCCAGGTGCCCGGCGAGCGCAACACGATGCGCTATGTGCCGCGCGGCGTCGCGGCCGTGATCGCCCCCTGGAACTTCCCGCTGGCGATCCCGTGCGGCATGACCGCCGCGGCGCTGGCTGCCGGCAACGCCGTGGTGCTAAAGCCGGCCGAGCAGTCGCCGGCGAGCGCGGGCGCCTTGGTCGGCGCGCTCCACGACGCGGGGGTGCCGGGCGCCGCGCTGTCGCTGTTGCCCGGCTACGGCGAGGCCGGCGCTGCGCTCGTGCGCGACCCGCGCGTCCACGTGATCGCCTTCACGGGATCGGGCGCGGTCGGGCTCGAGATCGTGCGGGCGGCGGCCGAGACGCCCGACGGGCAGGGTCACGTCAAGCGAGTGGTGTCCGAGATGGGCGGAAAGAACTGCGTGATCGTCGACTCCGACGCCGATCTCGACGACGTGGTGCCGGAGCTGATCCACTCCGCCTTCGGGTTCGCGGGGCAGAAGTGCTCGGCGGCGGCGCGAGCGCTCGTGCACGAGGCGGTGGCGGAGCGGCTGGTGGAGCGCCTCGGCGGTGCGGTCAGCGTTCTCGACGTCGGCCAGGCCGAGAGCTTCGCCACGGAGGTGCCACCGGTGATCGACGAGGAGGCGCAGGAGCGCGTGCTGCGCTACCGGTCGCTTGCCGCAGAGGGGGTCGTGGCGAGCGCCGCCGAGGTTCCCGACCAGGGCTGGTTCGTGCCCCCGACGGTGGTGTTCGACCTGCCGGAGGACTCGCCCGTCAACCGCGAGGAGGTCTTCGGCCCGCTCCTCTCCGTCAGCGCGGTCCGGGACATGGACGAGGCGATGGACATCGTCGACTCGCTGCCGCTCGCGTTGACGGGCGGGCTGTTCTCGCGCTCACCGGCGACGATCGAGCGGGTGGCGGCGCGCTCCCCCGTCGGCAACCTGTATGTCAACCGCGGCATCACCGGAGCCATGGTGGGCCGCCAGCCGTTCGGCGGCAACCGCCGCTCAGGCGTCGGCTCGAAGGCGGGCGGCCCGGATTACCTGCTGCAGTTCGTGGAGCCTCGGATCGTCACGGAGAACACGATGCGCCACGGGATCCCCGTCGAGTGAGGAGCGGGCGCAGCTCGTCGAGCGTGCCGTCCGGCTGTTCAACAGTCCTGACTTTGCCCGCCATATCGATGACAAGTCAGGAACGCTCCGTGTTTCGCCCCTACTAGAGTGATGGCCGCCGTGGCGGCCCCCAGCTTCGATCTTCAGTCCCATTCGCTCCATTCAGATGGGGCGCTTCCAGCTGCCCAGGTGGTCGAGAACGCCGCGGCGGCCGGGGTGGAGCTGCTTGCGCTCTCGGATCACGACACGATCGACGGTGTCGATGAGGCGCTCGCTGCCGGTGCGGTTCACGGGGTCCGCGTCGTTCCCGCCACGGAGATCTCGGCGGTGGACGGGGAGTACGAGGACCTGCATGTGCTCGGCTACGGGATCGACCACCGCAGCGCGCTCCTTGGTGAGCGCCTCAAGGACGCTCGCGCGGACCGGGAACGAAGGGCCGAGGCGATGGCGGACAAGCTCCGCTCGCTCGGGTTCGCGATCGACATGGCTCCGATCGAGGCGCGCAAGGCGGCCGGCAAGCCGGTCGGGCGGCCCCATCTCGCCGCGGCCGTGCTCGCGCACCCGGGCAACGCCGAGCGGCTCGCTGCCGAGGGCCACACGGACGTTTCCTCGTTCATTCCCGCGTATCTGATTCAGGGCACGCCGGGCTATGTCGCCCGCACGCATCCGACCGTCGAGGACGCGATCGGCTGGATCCACGAGGCGGCCGGGGTGGCCGTCTGGGCCCATCCGTTCTGGGACGTCAAGAGCAGCGGCGAGGTGCTCGCAGCGATCGACCGTTATCACGCGGTCGGGCTCGACGGCGTCGAGGTGTTCTACCCGTCGCACACGGAGGAGCAGACGGTGCTGCTCGCCGAGCGCTGTGCCGAGCTCGGGCTGCTCGCCACCGGCTCGTCCGACTATCACGGTCCGGAGCACCGGTTGTTCAGCAACTTCAGCGACTTCGAGCTGCACGGGTGCGAGCCCAACCTCGGCCCGATCCCGTCCGGAACGCTGGCGGCGCCGATTCGCTCGCTCGACAGCAGCGGCATGTGCTTCTGGCTGACCGGCCTGTCCGGCTCGGGCAAGTCGACCGTCGCGCGGCTCGCCGCCGGCCGCCTGCGCGACCGCGGTCACCGCGTCGAGGTGCTCGACGGGGACGACGTCCGCCAGAACCTCTGCGCCGGGCTCGGCTTCTCACCCGAGGACCGCCGCGAAAACGTGCGCCGCATCGCCTGGGTCGCCGACATCCTCTCGCGAAACGACGTCATCACCTTCGCTGCCGCCGTCTCGCCCTATCGCTCGATGCGCGAGGAGGCGCGCGCCCGCATGGGCAACCGCTTCGTCGAGGTCCACGTGCGCGCCTCGGTCGACGAGTGCGAGCGCCGCGACGTCAAGGGTCTCTACCAGCGCGCTCGCGCCGGCGAGATCCAGGGCTTCACGGGCGTGTCGGATCCGTACGAGGAGCCGACGTCGCCCGAGCTACTGCTCGAGACCGAGACCGAGACGGTCGAGCAGTCGGCCGACAAGCTGATCGCGTACGTCGAGGAGCGGCTCGCCGGCGCCCGGCCGGCGGCCGCCGCGAGCTCCTAGGCGGTCGCGTAGCGCTCTGCGCTGCGCGCCTTGCGCTTCTCTGCCTCGGTCTCGCGGTCCTTCGGCGGCGCCGAGGTCACGAGCGAGTCGAGCAGCCGCTGCGACGCCTCGGTGATCTCCTCGATGGCGCGCTGGAAGGCCTCCTCGTTGGCCTGCGAGGGCTTCGTGAAGCCGCTGATCTTGCGGACGAACTGGAGCGAGGCGTCGTGCACCTCTTCGTGGCAGGCCGGCGGTTCGAAGTTGTAGAGAGGGCGGATGTTCCTACACATGTGCCCGAGCTTAGGGCACTCCGAAAACGCTCGGCGGATGGGGCTTGAAGTGACCGAAGCGGGTGCCGCGCGGCGGCCCCACCCAGTCGGTCGCGTAGCGCGCGAGCGACAGCGCTCGTGGCAGGAACCAGTCGATCTTGCGGCCCGCGCACGACTGCGCGTACCCGGGGCGGTTCAGCCAGAGATAGGCGTCGACCAGAGGGTGGGCCGTTGCGGTGGTAGGCACAGGCCCGAGCCCGCGCTTCTTGGGAGAGCACCAGATGTTGATGCGCCTGCCGTTGGCGGCCTTGTAGTGGACCGGGCCGCGACCGTTCTGGGCGGTGTTGATCACGAAGTGCTTGCCACCGAGCCGGCGTGAGAGCTCGAGCCCGTGACGAACGTTGTTCATCGTCCAGTCGTAGTGGGTGACGTTCAGCATGAAGCCGCGCACCTTGGCGATACCGATCCTGCGCAGCTTCCGCGCCGTCCGGGCGGCGGGCTCCCAGTCGGAGGCGCCGCCCTCGAGATAGACCGTCGCGTTCGGCAGCTGTGAGAGCACGTCGACGCCGTAGCGGAGCAGCTGGATGCGGTCGTCACGCCGGCTGCGCGCAAGGCAGTCGATCGTCCCGACCGAGTCCGGCTCGAATGCGATCACGACGCGGTCGCCGCCGATAGCGCGCGCCAGGCCGCGATACCACTTGCGGACGCGCCGGTCGGCGGCCGGCCCGCCGGCTGTGTAGGTGGGACCGCACTGCGTCGACTCGGCGCGCAGCACCGCCATCACCGGCACCGCGCCCTGCGACTTGGCGCTGTCGATGATGCGCCTGACCTTGAAGTGGAATCTGGGTCTCGTGAAGCGCCCGACCCACACTGACCTGGGTTCGCGGGCGATCTTCCAGATGAGGTCAGCCTGCTGCGTCCGTCCCTTGCGCTGCAGATAGCGCCACGACTTCATCGCGGGGGACTGGGGATCCGAGTACATCTGTACGCCCGCGAGCGGGTTCGGCCCATCGACGTACTGAGCGTGGGCTACGGACGGGCACAGCAGAAGTGCCCCGAGCAGCAGCACGGGAAGAAGGCGAAGCATCGACAGCAGGGTAATCGGCAGCCCGCCGATCGTTCTTAAGCGGGGTGCGGATTGGCGCGTCCGGGCAGGGCGAGCTCGTCCTCGTCCTCAGGCGCCGCGGCCGCCTTCTGCTGCTGGGCCTTCATCCGCGCCATGAACTCGGCCTGCGCCTGGGCCGGGGTCCGCTTCAAAGCACCCATCAGCGGCAGCACGCTGAGCACGAGGATCGCCGCCTGCCGGAACGCCCAGGCGAAGCCCTCGCGCGCCGAGCCCGCGGTTTGGCGGATGATCTCCTCGTCGAAGCCTGGCGCCGGCTCGAAGCGGTCGCTCGTGCCGCCCGTGTAGTCGTGCAGCGTCGACTGGATCACGAGTCCCGCCTCCGCTCTCGGGATCTCCCACTCGCCCACTATGTCGTCGATCTCGTCGTCGGCGAACCAGCTCTGGTGCGCATGGAGCGCGCCGCCGAAGGTCGCGATCAGGATCGCCACGCCGACCGCCACGCCCAGCTGGCGCGCGGTGTTGAGCACGCCCGAGGCGAGACCCACCTCCGGTCCCGCCACGGCGCCCATGGCGCCCACGTTCAGCGCCGGGAAGCAGATGCCCATGCCCACGCCGATCAGGAGCAGCCCGGGCAGGATGCGCAGGTAGCTGAACGCGTCGTCGGCCGTGGCCGGCATGAACGAGACGATCAGCATCCCGATCCCCATCGCGATCAGGCCCGGCCTCGCGAGCTCGCCGGGCGCGCGCGAGTCGGCCGCACGGCCGACGAACGGCCACACCACGAGTCCCATGAGCGGAACGGGGGTGATCGCGAGCGCCGCCTCCAGCTGCGTGTAGCCCCAGAGGTTCACGAACAGCAGCGAGAGCAGCAGCAGCGAGCCGATCGCGCCGCCGCCGAAGAACAGCATCCCGATGTTGGCGTTCCGGAACTGGCGGTTGGCGAAGAGGCCGGGCGTGATCATCGGGTTGGGCGCGCGCCGCTCCCACCAGACGAACAGCACACCGAGCAGGATCGCGCCCTGCATGAGGCTGAGCCAGAGCGGCAGGTCGCCGCCGAACGGGTTGGCCTCGGTCAGCGCCACGGTGAACATGAAGACCGCGCCGCCGAGCAGCAGCATCCCCTTCACGTCGATCTGGCGGCCGGCGCTCAGGTCCCAGGTCTCGGGCCACCAGCGCAGACAGAGGATCACGCCGATGAAGCCGAACGGGATGTTGATCAGGAAGATCCAGTGCCAGCTCGCGATCTCCACGAGCACGCCGCCGACAACCGGGCCGAGCGCGGAGGAGACGAGCGCCACCACGGCGATCAGAGCGAGCCCGCGGCCGCGCTGCTCGGGCGGGAAGACGAGCACGGTCATCGCGAACCCGAGCGGCGCGAGGATGCCCGCGCCGGCCCCCTGGATGACGCGGAAGACGACCAGCCACTCGACTGACCAGGAGATCGCGCACAGCGCGGAGCCGATCGTGAAGACGGTCAGGCCGATGACGAAGAACTTGCGCCGCCCGAACTGGTCGGCGAGCCTTCCCATCGACACGAGCAGGACCGCGAAGATGATGTTGTAGGCGTTGATGACCCAGGTGACCGTCGAGATGTCGGTCGACATCTCGTCCTGCAGCTCCGGGATCGAGACGTTGACGATCGACACATCGAGCAGGGACATCGCCCAGCCGATCATCATCACGCCGAAGATCCGCCACTTGTTCGCGTAGAGGAACTCGGGCGACGGGTTCTTGCGCTCGGTGGGCGCCTCCACCGCGGCGCCGTCTCCGTCGACGGGGCCGCCGTTGTCGGCCCCGGCCGCCCTGCGGCGGAAGAGCCTCACGGGCTCACCTCGGCCGGCGGAGCCGACTCCGGGGTGCGCTCGTTCAGCGGCAGCTTGCCGCCCTCCGGTATGCGGCCGTCGAACTCGAAGTCCTCCGGCTCGGT
The DNA here is from genome assembly GCA_963814095.1 of uncultured Thermoleophilaceae bacterium. Classification (GTDB taxonomy): domain Bacteria; phylum Actinomycetota; class Thermoleophilia; order Solirubrobacterales; family Thermoleophilaceae; genus JACVRW01. The sequence continues at coordinate 42,515 of CAWFBT010000002.1, forward strand.
GCCGTCCTCGGGAGCGTCGTTGTTGATCGCGTCGAAGTCGTTCGGGATGCCGTCGTCGTCGACGTCATCGTCGCCGCGCTGGCGCTGCGGCCGCAGGGCGCCGTCCGGGCCGAACTCGGGGAGCGTGCCGCCGGCCACCGCGAGAGCGACCAGGGACAGCTCGGTCAGCTTGGCGGTGTCCTCGTTCGCGATGTTGTCGTAGCGCTTGATGTCATCCTCGACCTCCTCGTCGTCGTCGTACATCCGGCGCTCGATCTCCTCACGGTCGGCGACCACGAGCCAGCGGTCGTCCTGCACGATGATGTTGGAGCCGACCGCCGTGACGTTGAAGGGGCGGTCGTAGAGGTCGTCCTCGTCGACGTCGTCGAAGAGCGCGGTCAGGTCCTCGCCGCCCATCTTCCCGGGGATGGTCACGCCCATGAAGGACAGGATCGTCGGGGCGACGTCGTGGGTCGTCGCGTACCAGTCGATGTCGTCGCCGCTCATGTCGCCACCGGGATGGCGAATCAGGAAGGGCACCTCGTAGGCCGGCCGGTAGGAGGTCGGTGTGGCGATCCCGAGCATGGCGTGGTCGCCCAGCGCGATGCCCTGGTCGCCGATAGCCACGACGAGAGTCGAGTCGAGCAGGTCGCGCTCGGAGAGCGCGTCCATCAGCCGCCCGACCTGTTCGTCGACGGCCTCGACGTGCTTGCGGTAGGCATCGCGCACGCGCTGCTCGCTTGCCTCGCTCCAGTTGAGCTCGACCATCCGCCCGTTCAGAGGCCCGATGCCCTCGTCCTCGATCTCGCCCGGCCTGACGTACACGCGCGGCGCCACGGCGGCGTCGAGCGGGTCGAAGGGGTCGATGCCGAGGAAGAAGGGGGTCTTCCCGGCGAGGTCACGCAGCTCGCGGATGCCGGTGTCGAAGGTGCGCTCCGCCGCTCTCGTCTGGCGTGTGATCGCGGGCAGCAGCTCGCTCTCGATGCCCGGCTGGCCGGAGGTGGGCGGGCCGCCGCCCGCGCCGGCGCGCTTGACGTCGGGCCAGCGCGGGCCCTCGAGCGTCGGATTGTCGGTCACGTAGACGGTCGTGATGCCGGCTCCGCGCAGCGTCTCGGTCAAAACCGGCTGGTGATCCCAGATCGGCGTGAAGCCGGGCACGGGAGCGAGGCCGTCGGTGCGCCGCCAGTCGCGGAACGGGAATGCCCGCATGCCGGTGATCAGCGCGCGCCGCGCCGAGATCCCCGGCATCGACTCGGGGACTGCGCGGTCGAAGCGCAGCGAGTCGCCCGTGAGGTCGTTCAGGTTGGGCGTGTCGGCCGGGGAGCCGCCCTCGAAGGCGTCGACGTGGTCCTGGCGCACCAGCGGCAGCACCACGAGCACCACGTTGCGCGAGCCGTCGCGCTCGTCCTGACCGGGCGCCGCAGCGGCCGCCTGAGCCGCGATGCCCAGGACGCCGGCGCCCGCCGCGCTCGCGCCGCCGCGGCGTAGCAGCGATCGCCGTGTGATCACCCGCCGATCACCGCCTTGGTGCCGCTCGGGGCGAACTGGGGCAGCGTTCCGCCCGCTTCGTCCTCGAGCACGCGCCAGAGCCGGTCGACGACCTCCGGGTGCTGATCCGCCACGTCGGTCAGCTCGAGCGGATCCGCGCGCTTGTCATAGAGGCGCTTGCGCTGTCCCTCGCTGTCCGAGAGCAGGAACCAGTCGAGGTCTCCCGCCAGGACGTAGTCGTCGTAGCACGAGGTGAAATGCGGACGCGGCGGCGGCTCCTTGCCGTCGAAGAAGACGGACAGGTCCTCGCCGGCCATCATCCCGGGCGCGCGCACGCCCATGAAGCCGAGCGCGGTGCGTGGCAGGTCGTAGGTCGAGGCGAAGAAGTCGCTCGTGTCGCCGGCGCGCTTGCCCTCTGGGTGCCGGATCATGAAGGGCACGTGGTAGATGTGCCAGTGAGCGCGCGCGCCGTGCTTGCCGAGGACGCCGTGCTCGCCGAGCGTCAGACCGTGATCGGACGAGTACATGATCACGGTGTTGTCGAGCAGCTTCTGGCGGTCCAGCTCGTTCATGAGCCGGCCGACCCACTCGTCCACGAACTCGACCTCGGCGGCGTACAGCTCGCGGACGCGCTCGACGGTCTCGTCGTCCACATCCACGTCGACCACCCATGAGTAGGGCGTCTCGAACGGCTGGATCGGCGTGATGCCCTGCTTCTCGATGCCCTTGGGCGAGCTGCCGTAGCGCGTCTGGTACGTCCGCGGCGCGTCCAGCGGCTCGTGCGGATCGAACGCGTCGATGCCGAGGAAGAAGGGCTTGCCCTCCTCCTTCAGGTCGTCGAGCAGGCGCAGCCCTGCTCGCACCACGCGCGCGGTCGGGTAGTCGCCGTCCGAGTCGCGGTAGATCGAGTTCCAGCCCGCCATCGCGCGCAGCCGGCCCACCTCGACCGTGTCCGAGAGCTCGGGCAGCAGATAGCGCTCGATCGTGGAGCGAGTGGCGGGGCGCTTGAAGGGCTTGTTCAGGAAGCGATAGGCACCCTGCGAGTAGCTCGGCTTGATGACGTCGAGCGTGCGCCGAAAGTTCGAGAAACGGGGGCCGATCAGGAACGGGTTGTCCGTGCAGTAGGCGGTCTCGACGTCCGCCTCGCCGAGCACCTCGGTGACGATCGGCTGGAACTCCGGGATCGGGATCCAGCCCGGGCCCACGGGCAGCCCCTTGGTCGGCACGTAGTTGCGAAACGGGAACGAGCGCACCCCGGTGAGCAGCGCGCGCCGGGCAGGACCGGTGGGCATTGCCTCGGGCACCGAGTGCATGAAGGCGAGCGAGTCGTTGGCGAGCGCGTCGATGTTCGGCGTCTTCGCCAGCGAGTCCTTGTTGTAATAGGAGATGTAGTCCGCGCGCGTGGAGTCCGTGAACAGGAGCAGGACGTTCGGCGCGTCCTTGTCGTGCGACGTTGCGGGCTCGAAGTAGTCGTCACCGCATGCGGACGCCGCGAGCGCGGCGGCACCGGTTGCGCCCGCTCCAAATAGCCCTCGTCTTGTGAAGCCGCCCCGCAAGCCCATTACGAGGGCCGCAGGCTAGCTGACGCCCTAGTCGTCGCCCGCTCCCCATCCGGGGTTACGGGCTCTTAACGGGTCAGCCGCGCGCTGTTAACAAGCGTGACCCGGGTACCCCGAAAGCATGCCGCCCATGACGCCCAGCCGCCTGCTCTCTCTCGTCCTGCTCCTCGTCGTCGCCACCACCGGCGTCGCGGTCGCCCGCTCGAACGGGTCCGGCCACGATGGTCACAAGGGACACCGCGCCGAACCGCTCGTGATCGCCCATCGCGGCGCGTCGGGCTACCGGCCCGAGCACACGCTCGCCGCCTACGAGCTCGGGGCGCGCCTGGGCGCCGACTACGTCGAGCCGGATCTCGTGCGCACGAAGGACGGCGTGCTCGTGGCGCGTCACGAGAACGAGATCTCGGGAACGACCGACGTCGCGACCCACCCGGAGTTCGCCGCCCGCCGCACGACGAAGACGATCGACGGGGTCACGCTCACCGGCTGGTTCACGGAGGACTTCACGCTCGCAGAGCTGAAGACGCTGCGGGCGGTCGAGCGCATCCCGGCCATTCGGCCTCGCAACACGCGCTACAACGGCTTCTACGAGGTGCCCACCTTCCAGGAGGTCATCGACCTCACCAAGCGGCTCTCGAAGGAGCTCGGGCGCCCGATCGGCATCTATCCCGAGACGAAGCACCCGACCTACTTCCGCGGTATCGGGCTGCCGCTCGAGGAGCCGTTGATCCGCACGCTCGAGCGCAACGGCCTCAACAGCTCCCGGGCGAAGGTCTTCGTGCAGTCGTTCGAGGTCGGCAACCTGCAGATGCTCGATCGCGAGCTGCGCGTCCCGCTCGTGCAGCTCCTCGGCGCGCCCGGCCAGAAGCCGTGGGACTTCGCCGTGTCGGGCGACCCGCGCACCTACGGCGACATGGCCACGCCGGCCGGGCTGCGGGACATCGCCGAGTACGCGGACGGGGTCGGGCCGTCGAAGGACTACATCGTCCCCCGTGATGCCGCGGGCAACTCGCTTCCGCCGACCACGTTCGTGAGAGATGCTCACCGCGCAGGGCTCGTCGTCCACCCGTACACTTTCCGCAACGAGAACACGTTCCTGCCGCTCGAGCTCCGCTCCTCCACCGACCCGGCCGCGTACGGCAACGCCGCCGCGGAGTACGAGCAGTTCTTCGACCTGGGCGTCGACGGCCTCTTCTCGGACAACGCCGACACCGCGGTGCGCGCCCGCGGCGGTGGCAGGCCCGGCCGCGGCGAGGCGCGCCTGCTGGCGCGGGCGATCCTGCCGTCCGACGCGTACCAGCCCGGCCCGCCGTCGGGCGCGGCGCTCATGCCCGACAACGGCGTCACGCCGCCCTTCCCGAGCCAGCCACTTCCCGGCTTCTCAGCGGTGCTCGAAGGCCCGGCGGGCACGTTCTACGGGATGCCCGACAACGGCTACGGGGCCAAGACCAACTCGGCCGACTTCCTGCTGCGGCTCTACCGATCCGGCCGCACTTCAAGACGGTCCGGGGCGGCAGTGGCCAGGTTGACGTGCTGAGCTTCATCCAGCTGCGCGATCCGGACAACCACGTGAGCTTCGCGCTCACGCGGCCCGACCGGCTCCTCACCGGCGCCGACTTCGACATCGAGTCCGTGCGGCGCACACCGCGCGGGGATCTGTGGTTCGGCGACGAGTTCGGGCCGTTCCTCCTCCACACCGATGCCAGCGGCCGCGTGCAGGAGGCGCCGATCCCGCTGCCGGGCGTGCAGTCTCCGCAGAACCCGTTCCTCGCTGATCCTGCAGCGGCGACCCTGCCGGCCAGCCGCGGCTTCGAGCCGATGGCGCTCAGCAGCGACGGCCGGAGGCTCTACCCGATGCTCGAGGGCGCCCTGATCGGAGATCCGGATCCGCGCCGGCGGGTGATCAACGAGTTCTCGCTGCGCGACGGTGAGTACACCGATCGCACCTGGGACTACCGGGTCGACGCGGAGTACCCCGGGGCTGTGATCGGTGACATGACCGCCGTCGACCGGAACCGCTTCGTGCTGATCGAGCGCGACGACTTCCAGGGCATCGAGGCGCAGCAGAAGAAGATCTATCTGATCGACCTGCGCAAGACGGACTCCGACGGGTACCTGAAGAAGGAGCTCGTGCTCGACCTGCTCGCGATCCGAGACCCGGACGACATCTCACTCCCGGCGCGGCCGGGCGAGTTCGGCGTCGGCGACCCGTTCTCGTTCCCGCTGCAGTCGGTCGAGAGCCTCGAGGTGCTCGACGACGACCGCCTGCTGATCGCGAACGACAACAACTATCCCGGCAACGACGGCCGCTGGGTCGCGCGCGACAAGCCCGATGACGTCGAGCTGATCGTGGTGAAGCTGGGCGACGAGCTCGACTAGGTCGCCGCCTTCACCTCGGCGGGCGCTTCGATCTCGCGCTTCAGGATCTTGCCGGTCGGGCCCTTGGGCAGCTCGTCGACGAACCAGATCTTGCGGGGATACTTGTACGCCGCCACCTGCTCCTTGACGTATGCCTTGATCTCGGTGGCGTCGGCCGACTCGCCCTGCTTCAGGACGACGGCGGCCGCCACCTCCTCGCCAAGCGAGTCGTCTGGGATCCCGACGACAGCGGCCTCCTGGACAGCGGGGTGCTCGTAGAGCACCTCCTCGACCTCGCGCGGGTAGACGTTGTAGCCGCCGCGGATGATCAGGTCCTTCTTGCGGTCGACGATGAAGAAATAGCCGTCCCCGTCCACCTTCGCCATGTCGCCGGTGCGGAACCAGCCGTCGGCGTCGATCGCGACCTCGGTGGCGTCGGGGCGCTCCCAGTAGCCCTTCATCACGTTGTGGCCACGGATGACGATCTCGCCCACCTCGCCCTCCGGCAGCTCCTGGCCGTCGTCGCTCCAGACCTGCATCTCCACGCCCTCGATCGGGGTGCCGATCGAGCCGGCCTTGCGCTCGCGGTCGGGGTGGTTGAAGGACGCGACCGGTGAGGTCTCGGACAGGCCGTAGCCCTCGAGGATCGGGCAGTCGAACTTCTCCTCGAAGGCGCGGATCAGCTCGACCGGGATGGCGGCGCCGCCGGACATGCAGAGCCGCAGGGTCGAGACGTCCGCGCTGTCGGCGCGGTTCGCGTGGAGCATCGCGTTGTACATCGTCGGCACGCCCTGGAATACCGTCACGCGGTCGCGCTCGATGATCTCGAGCGCCTTCTCGGGATCGAAGCGCGGAATCATCGTGACGGTGGCGCCGCTCAGGACCGCACAGTTCATCGTGCAGGTCTGGCCGAAGGTGTGGAACAGGGGGAGCGCACCCAGCAGCACGTCCTCCTGCGAGAACCGGCCGAGCGTCTGCGCCGAGATCGTGCAGTTCTTGCGGAGATTCGGATGCGTCAGCTCGGCGCCCTTGGGCTGGCCCGTGGTCCCCGACGTGTAGAGGAGCACGGCGGTGTCCCGCTCGTCCCGCTCCACCGGCTCGTCGACCGGCTCCTGCTCGCCGAGCAGCTGCTCGAACTCACCCGGCGTGACGAGGAGGCACTCGGCGCCCGCCTTCGCGGCACCCGCCTCCGCCGCCTCGGCGAAGCCGTGCCATGCGAACAGGAGCTTCGCGCCGGAGTCGTCGAGGTAGTAGGCCACCTCACGCTCCTTGAGGAGGACGTTCATCGGCACGACGACCGCCCCGGCGCGCAGGATCCCGTAGTAGAGGACGGGGAAGTAGGGGACGTTCGGCAGCATCAGCCCGACCCGGTCGCCGGGCTCGACGCCGCGCGCCCTGAGCAGGCCGGCGGCGCGGGCGCTCGCCGCATCGAGCGCCGCATAGGTCAGTTCGACGTCGTCCAGCTTGAAGGCGACGCCGTCACCGTGCCGGGCGGCGGTCTCCGTGAGGTTCCGCGCCAGGTTCTCGCTCATTCCCTCTCCCTCGGTTGCTGCTGGGGAGCGTAATCGGTCTCCGCCGCCCAGCGCGAGATCGACTCACGCCCACCACCAGGTGCCGGCGCCCTAGCGCAGCTGCGACAGCGCCGTGCCCACGTCGCGGGCCGCGTCGAACAGCGGATCCGGCCAGAGCCCGAACAGGATCGTCGCCGCCGCGCAGACGATCGCCACGGCCGCCACCTCGGGCTGGGCTCGCGTGTCCGCCTCGGGCGACCAGCCCGACACCGGCTTGACGCGGCGCGCCGGCACGGACGGCATCTCGATCTCGTAGCGGCCCATCCACATCGCGGCGATCACGCGCAGGTAGTAGGCCAGCGAGAGGATCGAGCCGACCACGATCGCGATGCCGAGCCAGGTGTAGTCGCCGTCGACGCTCGCGTCTATCAGGAAGAACTTCCCGATGAAGCCGCCGGTGGCCGGGAAGCCGGCGAGCGACAGCATCGCGATCGTCATCGGCCAGGCGAGCCACGGGTTGCTCTGGCCGAGGTTCTCGAAGGAGGAGATGTCGTCGCCGCGCTCCGATACGCGCTCGCGCGCCACCACGACCGAGAATGCGGCGACGTTCATGAGCAGGTAGACGGCCAGGTAGAAGACGGTCGCCTGCAGGCCGAGGTTGGTGCCGACGACCACGCCGGCGAGCAGGTAGCCCGCCTGCGCGACGCTCGACCAGGCGAGCATCCGCTTGAGCGAGCGCTGGGCGATCGCGCCGACGTTCCCGATCACGATCGTGGTCGCTGCCAGCACGGCGAGCGCCGGCGCCCATTCGAGCTGGGCGAGGCCCAGCGCCTCGCCGAAGAGCCGCAGCAGGATGCCGAACGCGGCTGCCTTGGTCGCCACCGCCATGAACGTCGTGATCGGAGTGGGGGCGCCCTGGTAGACATCGGGGGTCCACTGGTGGAAGGGCGCGACCGACGCCTTGAAGGCGAGCCCGGTCATCGTGAGTGCGATCCCGGTGAGCAGCAGTGGGTCGGTGACGGACAGCTCATCGCCGCCGAGCGCCGAGGCGATGCCGTCGAACTGCATCGTTCCGCTGGCCCCGTAGAGGAGCGCCAGGCCGTACAGGAGCGTCGCCGAGCCGACCGAGCCGATCACGAGGTACTTGAGCCCCGACTCGAGCGACTCGCGCCGGTACAGCTCGGTCGCGCACAGCACGTACAGCGGAATCGAGAGCACCTCGATGCCGATGAAGAGCGTGATCAGGTTCTCGGCGCCGGCCAGCACCACCATGCCGGTTATCGAGCCGAGCAACAGCGCGTAGTACTCGCCCTGCCCCGCTACGCGCGGCGCATCCGAGCGCAGCGAGAGCAGGATCGTCACGAGCCCGGCCACGTAGAAGAGCATCGAGAGGCCGAGCGTGAGCGTGTCCATCGCGAGCGCGCCCTCGATGATCGGCTCGCTGTCGCCGGGCTCCCAGATCCAAATCGTTAGGCCGACCGCGGTCAGCAGCGACACCGCCGTCAGGCCCGGCACGAGGCTGCGCCGCACGAACTGCGAGCGGAACAGGCCGACCATCATCACGATGATGCAGCCGCCCACGAGCGCGAGCAGCGGCGAGAGCAGCTTGTAGTCGATCTCGGGCGCCTGGACCTGTGCGAGCAGGTTCACTTGATCACCGAGATTTCGGGATCGTTACCGCTCAGCGCCTTGGCGGCCTCGATCGACTGCACGGTGGAGCGCTCGGTCCGCTCGACCACGAAGCTCGGATAGATGCCGAGCGCCACGATCACGGCTACGACGGGCGCGATCGCGGCGAAGCTGATGCCGTCGATCTCGCGCGACTCGACCTTCGGCCCGACGCGGTTGTGCATCGTGCGCTGGAAGAGCCGGATCATGTAGACCGAGGCCAGGATCACGCCGATGCTCGCCACCAGCCCGTACACGAACTTGTCCTCGAAGGTCCCGAACAGCACCAGGATCTCGCCGATGAAGTTCGCCGAGCCGGGCATGGCCAGCGTCGCGAACGAGACGATCAGGAACAGCGCGGCCAGCACGGGTGCTCTGAAGGCAATGCCGCCCAGCTGCTCGAGCGACTGGCTCCCGTGTGCGCGTGCGGCGATCACGCCGATGATCAGGAACAGCGGCACCACCACGAGGCCGTGGTTCAGCATCTGGAAGACGGCACCCTGAGCGCCCTTGTCCTCGAGGGCGAAGATGCCCAGCGTGATGAACCCGAGCTGGGCGATCGACGAGTAGGCGACGACCATGCGGATGTTGTCCTGCGAGAAGGCCAGGATCGAGCCGTACAGGATCGAGAAGACCGCGACGATGATGAAGAGCTCCTGCCAGTGCTGCGAGCCCTCCGGCATCACCGGCAGGACGATCCGCAGGAAGCCGTATACGCCCGCCTTCGAGAGCACGGCGGAGAGCAGCGCGAGCACCGGGATCGAGGTGGAGCGGTAGGTGGCCGGCACCCAGCCGTGCAGCGGGAAGAGCGGCGCCTTGACGAAGAAGGCGAGTGCGAACAGCAGCACGATCCACTGCTGCGTGCCCTCCGGCACCGAGCGCTGCTCGAGCACCGCGAGCGAGAACGAGATCTCGCCGCCGTCCGGCGTGGCGAGCACGCCGAGCGCGATCGCCGCGGCCAGCATCAGCAGCGAGCCGACGAGCGTGTAGATCACGAACATCGTCGTCGCGCGAACGCGGTCGCCCGTCCCCCAGCCGCCGATCAGGAAGTAGAACGGCACGAGCATCAGGTCGAAGAAGACGATGAAGAGCGCGAGGTCCTGGGCCATGAACACGCCCAGCACGGCCGTCTCGGCGAGCGCCAGCCAGAAGAAGAAGAGCCGCTCGCGCTCCCGCTCGCGGAAGGCGGCCACGAGCGTGCAGGGCACCCAAGCGAGCGCCGTGAGCACGACCATGAACAGGTTGAGGCCGTCGACCCCGAGCTGGTAGCGGATGCCGAGCTCCGGGATCCACTCGTCGTCCGTCACGTACTGCAGGCCCCTCGCGCTCGAGTCGAAGTCGGCCAGCACCACGACCGTGTAGGCGAGCACCGCGACGGTCCCGGCGAGCATCGCCCAGCGCGCGTAGCCGCGCGGCAGGGCCGCCCCGACCAGCCCCGCGGCGAGCGGCAGGAAGACGATGATCGACAGGTGGATCGTCACGAGCTCGAGATGAGGAAGTAGAGGAGCAGGGCGGCGGCGCCAAAGAACAGCAGCAGGGCATAAGCGCGCAGGAAGCCGGTCTGGATCGCTCGCGCGAACGACGTGCCCGCCCTCACGACGCCGGTGGCGCCGCCGACGATGAAGCCCTGCACGACGTCGGTCTCGATCACTCGCCTGCCAAAGGAGCCGGCGGTGGCGGCGGGCCGCACGAAGACAGCGTCGTACAGCTCGTCGAAGTACCACTTGTGCCAGAGGAAGTCGTGCACCCGCCGGTAGCGGTCACGCAGGTCGAGCGTGATGCCGCGCCTGCGCACGTAGAACGTGAAGGCGACGAAGATGCCCGCGATCGAGATGATCGCTCCGGCGGCGAGCCCGACCCATTCGGAGCTCGTGCTCGGGTGGTCCTCCGCGTACGTCGACGACTCGAAGGTCGGCTCGAGGAAGTGCTCGAGCGTGTCGGTCACGCCGGGGATGCCGACCACGCCGGCCACGAGCGCCAGCACGGCAAGCGGGGCCATCGCGAACTTCATCGGCCAGGACCGCTCGGCTACAACGTGCTCGGGCCCGGGGAAGCCGACGTCGGTGTCCTCGATCTCGCCCGTCATCGGGTTCTGCGGCTCGCCGTGTGCGAGGTGGCCCTGCTCGAGCTCCTCGGCCTCCGGCACCGCCTTTCCGCTGAAGACCCGGAACACCATCCGGAACGCGTAGAACGCGGTCAGCGCCGCGCCCAGGTACCCGGCGATCCCAAGCACGACGAAGCCGCCGCCGCGGTTGAGCGTGTAGGCGAGGATCTCGTCCTTCGAGAACCAGCCGGCGGTGAGCGGGAAGCCCGCCAGCGCGAGCGCGCCGATCGTGAAGGTCACGAACGTGAACGGCATCGCCCTGCGGAGGCCGCCCATGCGGTCCATGTCCTGGATCCCGGCCATCGCGCCGATGATCGAGCCGGCCCCCATGAAGAGCAGCGCCTTGAAGAAGGCGTGCGTCATCAGGTGGAAGAGCCCGGCGCCGTACGCGGCCGCGGACACTCCCAGGACCATGTAGCCGATCTGCGACATGGTCGAGTACGCGATCACGCGTTTGAGGTCGGTCTGGACGAGCGCGACGGTCGCGGCGAAGACGAGCGTTGCCGTGCCGATCACCGCGCCGATGTCGGCAGCGGTGGGCGCCAGGTCGAAGAGCGGGAAGCAGCGCGCGATCAGGTAGACGCCTGCGGTGACCATGGTCGCCGCGTGGATCAGCGCGGAGACCGGCGTCGGGCCCTCCATGGCGTCCGGGAGCCAGGTGTGGAGCGGCAGCTGGGCGGACTTCGCGAAGGCGCCGACGAGGATGAAGATGCAGGCCCAGACGATCGTGGAGTCGTTAGTCGAGAAGACCTCCGGCGCGCGCTCGAAGACGCCCAGGTAGTCGAGCTGACCGGTGTGGTCGAGCAGCAGGAAGGCGGCGATCACGAGCCCGACGTCGCCGATGACGTTCATCACGAAGGCCTTGATGCCGGCGTGGGTGGCCGTGCTGCGCCGGTACCAGAACGAGATCAGCAGGTAGGAGGCGGCGCCGACGAAGGCCCAGCCGACGATCAGGAGGACGAAGTTCGCCGCCAGGACCAGCAGCAGCATCGAGAAGACGAAGTAGTTGAGATAGGCGAAGAAGCGGGCGTGGCCGTGGTCGCCCGACATGTAGGCGACCGAGTAGACGTGGATCAGGAACGACACGCCCGATACCACGAGGCACATGAACACCGACAGCGGGTCGATCAGGATCGACACGTCCGCGTTGAAGTCGGCGGTCGCGGCGTAGGTCCATGCGCTGTCGACGAGGTGGCGCTCCTCCGCCGGGAGGTCCTGCATGTCGATCAGCGCGAGGATCGCCGAGACGAACGAGCCGAGGATCGCGGCGCTCGCGATCCAGCCCGCCAGCCGTCCCGGCAGCACCCTCCAGCTGAGCGAGACCACGAGCATCCCGGCGAGCGGGAACGCGAGCACGAGCCAGCCGTAGGAGGTGGCTGTCATCCGCGCAGCTCGGACATCTCGTCGACGTCGATGGGCAGCCGGTTGCGGTACATCGCCACGATGATCCCGAGGCCGATCACGACCTCACACGCGGCGATCACCATCACGATCAGGGCGAAGACCTGACCGCCCTCGTTGCCGTGCATGCGCGAGAAGGCGACCAGCGCGAGGTTGCCGGCATTCAGCATCAGCTCGAGGCAGAGCAGCACGACGAGCGGGTTGCGGCGCGTGAGCACGCCGGTGGCCCCGATCACGAAGATGAAGGCTGAGAGGACGAGGAACCAGACGATGTCCACCTAGACCCTCACCTCCAGGGTCTCGGTCTCGCTCGGGGTGCGGTCGCGCGGCGGTCCGACAGCAGGGCCCTCCTCCTCGAGCCCGCGGCGGCGGCGGGCCAGCACGATCGCTCCGACCGCCGCGATCAGCAGCAGGAAGGAGGCTGCCTCGAAGGCGACGAGGAAGCGCGTGAGCAGCAGCTGACCGATCCCCGCGGGGCTGCCGAAGCCCGGGCCGATGTCGGCGCCCGTCGTGTCGAGCGCGTCGAGCCCGCTCGCGATGAAGGCGATGCAGAGCTCGACGCCGAGCGCCGCTGCGAACAGCGGTCCCAGCGTCCGGAGCGCGCTGCGCTCCGGGCCGAGCGGCTCATCGGCGCCGCCGATGTAGGCGACGACGAACAGGTAGAGCACCATCACCGCGCCCGCGTAGACCACGACCTGGCCGGCGGCCAGGAACTCGGCGTTGAGGAGCAGGAACAGCACCGCCAGCGCGATCAGGTGCGCGACCAGTGCTAGCACCGAGTAGAACGGGTTGCGCAGCATCACGACGCCGAGCGCGCCGGCCAGCGCCCCTATCCCGGCGACGAAGAACAGGACCTGCTCGAACCACATCGCCCGGGCCTATTCCCCCTCTCGGCGCAGCGGAGTGTGCTCGGGCGGATCGGCGAGGAGCATCTGCTTCGTGAAGATCAGGTCCGAGCGGCTGTAGTCGGCGAGCTCGTAGTCGTTGCCCATCGTGATCGCGTCGAAGGGGCAGGCGATCTCGCAGTAGCCGCAGAAGATGCAGCGCGCCATGTTGATCTCGTAGACGGCCGCGTAGCGCTCGCCGGCGGACACCTGCTCCTCGGGCGTGTTCTCGGCGGCCACGACGCGGATGCACTTCGCGGGGCAGGCCGCCGCGCAGAGGGAGCAGCCGACGCACTTCTCGAGACCGGTGTCCTCGAAGCGGTGCAGCTTGTGGCGGCCGCGGAAGCGCGGGTAGACGGGCGTCTTCTCCTCGGGGTACTGGATCGTCACGGGTCCCTCGACGACACGTCCGAAGGTCGTCTTCAGGCCGCGCAGGGTTTCGCCGAAGACGCGGTAGACGGCGCCGACGCCGCCGGGCTCGGGGCCGCGCGGAACGGGCTTGGCGGCGCTCTTCCAATCAGCTGGCACTAGGTCACCACCAGGACGGTTGCGGTTACAAGGACATTCAGGGTCGCGAGCGGGAGCAGCACCTTCCAGCCGAACGACATCAGCTGGTCGTAGCGCAGGCGCGGCAGCGAGGCGCGCACCCACATGAAGACGAAGACGCCGAGGAGGATCTTGATCAGCATCCAGAGCGGCGCGAGCGCGATCGGGCCGGGGCCGTGCCAGCCGCCCAGGAAGCAGGTGGCGCCGATCGCGGAGATGATCAGAATCTCCATGTACTCGGCCATGAAGAACGAGCCGAAGCGCATGCCGCCGAACTCGGTGTTGTAGCCGCCGACGATCTCGGCGTCGCCCTCGGGCAGGTCGAACGGCGCGCGCGCCGTCTCCGCGAAGCCGGCGACCAGAAAGATGCAGAAGCCGACGAACTGGGGCAGGATGAACCACATCGAGTCCTGCGCGTCGACGATGTCGACGAGCGACATCGAGCCGGCGGTCATCACGACGCCGAGCAGCGACAGGCCGAGCGCGACCTCGTAGGAGATCAGCTGCGCGGCGGCGCGCATGGCGCCGAGGAACGAGTACTTCGAGCCGGACGCCCAGCCGCCGAGCATCGTGCCGTAGAAGGCGAGCGAGCCGAACGCGAAGAAGTAGAGGATCCCGATCGACACGTCCATGCCGTACAGGCCGAAGTCGCCGCCCCAGGCGCCGACGGGACCGAAGGGGATGATCGCCATCGTCGCGATCGCGGTCGTGACCGAGATCACCGGAGCGATGGCCATCATCCAGGGCACGGCGTTGGCAGGCGTGAACGCCTCCTTGGAGAGCAGCTTGAGCACGTCTGCGGCGGGCTGCAGCGCGCCCCGCCAGCCGACCCGGTTGGGCCCGATGCGCGACTGGAAGCGGCCGAGGATCTTCCGTTCCGCGAGCAGGACGATCGGGACGATCTGCAGGAACACGACGAAGATCAGGATCGACTTCACGATCATCACCCAGATCGCCTCGTTGGGCATCAGGCGACCGCCGCTCCGCTGCGCGCCGGCCTGATCGCGACCGGCCCCTGGGGGAGATCCACGTCCGTCACGAACACGCTGTCGTCCGGAACCGAGCTGCGCACGAAGGCGGTGGCCACGGCCCGCTCGCCCTCGACGCTCAACTCGATCTCCTCGGCGTCCCCGACGCCGAGCCGGCCGGCGTCGCGCGGCGACAGCAGCGCGTGGGGTCCCCTTTCGAGGAAGCGCAGCGACGGCGAGTGGCGGAACTCGGGGCCGCTCCAGAGCGTCGGGATGTGCGCCAGCTGGAGGCCGCTCGGCGCATCCGGCGGAGTCACGAGCGACTCGGTCGGCAGCGGTTCCGGCGTGAGCCCCGCGCCGCCCTCGTGGTCCTGCCAGCGCGTGCCGAGCCCGCCGATCACGTCGAGCGTGAGGCCGGCGTAGAGAGGGACGCGCTCGGCGATCAGGGCGCTGATCTGCGGGCTGCCGAGCACGCCCAGCCCGGCGCCGCTGCGCTCGCAGAGCTCAGCCAGCACCCACCAGCCGGGGCGGACCTCGCTGGCGTGACCGAGCGCCTGGCGCACGCGCTGCAGGCGGCCGTCGGGGTGGGTGATCGTGCCCTCCTTCTCGGCGTAGATCTCGGCCGGGAAGACGACGTCCGCCTGGGCCTCGAGCGCCTCGGTGCGAAAGCTCGCGAAGGCGATCACCGAGGTGGCGCGTGTCAGCACCGGCTCGGGCAGCTCCGCCTCGAGGAGCAGCAGCGCCCCGCGTGCCGAGTCCGGGTCGCCGGTTGCCGGGGCGTCCGCGAGCCCGGGGCCGAGCGTCGGCGTGCAGCCGACCTCGCGCAGGCCGCGCCCGTTCGTGCTCTCCGGGATCCCGATCAGGCCGGACTCGTCCTTGCCCGCGATGTCGAGGGTGTCCGCGAGCGCGATTACGGCGTCGAGCGCCTGGGCACCGCGCTCGCCGGCGAAGACGCGCTCGCCCCAGATGACCACGACGTCGCCCGCGTCGCGCAGGGTGTCCGCGGCCGCGCGCACGAGGTCGGCGGGAGCGGCGGTGGGCACGCTCGCGTTCGCGGCCCGGACGCCGTCGATCATCGGGTGGCCGGGCACGAATGCACGCGAGACGCGCGCGCGGGCGGCCAGGTCGTCGAGCGCGCCGGCACGCGGCGAGCCGAGCGCCGCGGCGAGCGCTCCGATCGCCGCCTCGGAGCAGCCGGGGGCGAAGCGCACCGTTGCGTCGGCGTTCGAGTCGAGCGTGGACGGGCGGCTCGAGGCGACCACGAGCCGCGCGCCGTTGCGCCGCACCGCCTTGCGCACCCGCAGGTCGAGGATCGGCGCCTCGTCGACGAGCTCGGTGTCGAGCACGAGGATCGCGCCGGCGTGGTCGATGTCCGACACCCGCGCGGACAGCTCCGGGCGCGCGAGCGTGCGCAGCCCCGCAGGCGGCGCCCCGCCGCCTGAGCGCAGGTGCGGCGAGCCGAGGCCCTCGCGCAGCAGGTGCTGGACGAGGAAGCCCTCCTCGTTGGTGGTCGCCCCGCCCAGGATGGCGGCCGTGTCGGCGCCCGAGCGCTTCAGCGCCGCGGCGGCGTCCGAGAGCGCGCGCTCCCAGGACACCTCGCGCAGGTAGCCGCCGTCGCGCACGAGCGGCGCCGTGAGCCGCTCCTCCGAGGAGAACGCTTGATAGGCGAAGCGGCCCTTGTCGCAGAGCCAGCCGTCATCGACCTCGACGTTGTCGCGCGCGAGCACGCGCACGACCTTGACGTCGTCGCGGATCGTCAGCTTGACGTTGCACTGCGAGGGGCAGAGCGCGCAGACGCTGCCCGAGTCCTCGATGTCCCACGGCCGTGCGCGGAAGCGGTACGCGCGCGAGGTGAGCGCCCCGACCGGGCACAGCTCGATGATGTTGCCGCTGAACGGCGCGACGTAGGGATGGCCGTCGTGCGTGCCGACGAAGGTGTGGTCACCGCGCTCGAGGAAGACGAGCTGGTAGTCCTCGGCGATCTCCTGGGAGAAGCGCACACAGCGGTAGCAGAGGATGCAGCGCTCGCGGTCGATCGCGATCAGCGGCGAGAGCTCGATCGGCTTCTTGAAGTGGCGCTTCGGCTCGATGAAGCGCGAGTGCCCGGCGCCCCAGCCGTACGAGATGTCCTGCAGCGGGCACTCGCCGCCCTTGTCGCAGACGGGGCAGTCGAGCGGGTGGTTGACGAGCAGGAACTCGACGACCGCGTTCTGCGCGTGCTTGACGCGGTCCGAGGTCGTGTTGACCACCATGCCGTCGCGCACCGCCGTCGAGCACGAGGTCTGCAGCTTGGGGATGCCCTCGATCTCGACCAGGCACATGCGGCAGGCGCCGACGGGGTGGCCGAGCTTCGGCTCGTAGCAGAAGAAGGGGATCTCGACGTCGCCCTCCTTGGCCGCGTCGACGAGCATCGAGCCCTCCGCGGCGCGCACCTCACGTCCGTCGATCTCGAACGTGATCCAGTTCTTCTCGGGCCTCGCCATCGCTAGGCCGCTCCCGCCTCGGCCACCGCGCCGAGCTCCCCCGCGCCCAGCGCCTGCATGGAGGCGAGGTCGCGGCGCTCACGCGCCGCCTCCATGTGCTCCTCGAATTCCGCCCGGAAGCGCTTGAGCATCGACGCCACGGGCATCGCCATCGAGTCGCCGAGCACGCACAGGCAGTTGCCGATGATGTTGCCCTGGACCTGCTCGAGGATGTCCAGGTCCATCGGCGTCCCCTCGCCCTCGTCGATGCGCTCGAGCGTCTTCACGGTCCAGTTGGTGCCCTCGCGGCAGGGCACGCACTTGCCGCAGGACTCGTGACGGTAGAACTCGGCGAGCCGCAGCGCGAGCGGCACGAGCGGCTGCGAGTCGTCGACGACGATCATCGACGCGGTCCCGAGCATCGAGCCCGCCTCGGCCATCGCCTCGTAGGTGAACGGGAGGTCGAGGTGCTCCTGCGTGAGCACGGGCGCCGAGCTGCCGCCGGGGAAGAAGCACTTGAGCTCGCGGCCCTCGGGCGGGCCGCCGGCGAGCCCATAGATGATGTCGCGCACGGGGACGCCGAGCTCGATCTCGTAGTTCCCGGGGCGCTGCACGTTGCCGGACACCGAGACGAGCTTCGTGCCGGTCGAGTTGCCCTCGCCGAACCCGCGGTACCACTCGGCGCCCTTCCCGATGATGATCGGGGCGTTGCAGAGCGTCTCCACGTTGTTGATCAGCGTCGGACCCTGGTACAGCCCCTGGTTCGCCGGGAAGGGGGGCTTCAGGCGCGGGTTGCCGCGCTTTCCCTCGAGCGCGTCGAGCAACCCGGTCTCCTCGCCGCAGATGTAGGCGCCCTGACCGCGGTGGACGACGAGCTCGAAGGAGTGCTCAGAGCCGAGGATGCGCTCGCCGAGGTAGCCGCGCTCGTAGGCCTCGGCGACCGCGGCGTCGAGGATGTCGGCCTGGGTCTCGTACTCGCCGCGAATGAAGATGAAGCCCTTGTTCGCGCCCGCGGCGATCGCTCCGATGATGCAGCCCTCGACGAGCAGGTGCGGGTTCTTCTGCATCAGGAGGCGGTCCTTGAAGGCGCCGGGCTCGGACTCGTCCGCGTTGCAGCAGAGGTACTTGTCCATCGTCCCCTTCGGGATGAAGCTGGCCTTCTTGCCCATGGAGAAGCCGGCACCGCCGCGTCCGCGCAGGCCGGACTCCTCGAGCTCGTGCAGGACGGCCGCGGGCTCCATCTCGAGCAGGGCCTTGCGCGCGGACCTGTAGCCGCCGAGCCGCTCGTAGACCGCGATCGTGTTCAGATCCGGCTCGTCGATGTTGCGCAGGAGGACGCGCGTCTCGCTCACTCCTGCTCCTCCTCCGGCTCGGGGGTCACGCTCGTGCCCGGGTCTTGCGGATGCAGCCGCTCGCGCGCGTGCGGGGGCGGCCCCTCCGCGGGCGGGACGTCGAGCAGCTCGGCTTCCTTCCACGTGCCGCCGGCAGGATGAACGTCCGGGTCCTCGTGCGGGCCGTCGTCCTCGCGGGGTGACGCCGGGACCGTGAAGCCTCGATCCGGCAGGCCTCGGCCCGGAAGCACCTCGCGGCCCTCCTTGACCGCGCTCACGAGCTCGGCGGCGTCCTCGGTCGTGAGCGGCCCGACGAAGCGCCCGTCGACGGACGCCATCGGAGCCATGTCACACGCGCCGAGGCACTCGAACTCGCGCAGCTCCACGTCCTCGAGGCGCTGGTCGACGGCCTCTCGCTCGATGGCGTCGTAGACACGCTTTGCGTCGCGCACGTGGCAGGCGACGCTCGTGCACACGTAGACGTAGCGGCTCCCGCTCGGCTGTGTGCGCAGCATGTCGTAGAAGGTCGCGACGCTCGACAGGTAGCCCGGCGTCACCTGCATAACGGCTGCCACCTGGCGAAGTGCCTCGGGCGAGCACCAGCCGTGCACCCGCTGCGCGGCGCCGAGCGCCGGCAGCGTCGCCGAGTGGCGGTCGGGGTAGAGGCCCATCAGGCGCTCGATCTCGGCGCGCAGCGGGGCGGGCACGTCGACGTCGGCCGGATCCGGGATCGTGGCCGGGTCGTCCTCGAGCCGGACGCCCTCGTCCCAGCCGGGCGGCAGGGGTGCGGCGCGGAGCGCGCCCGGGTCGATGGGGGTTCCGTCGGTCAGCGGTCGATGCCTCCGAGAATGGGGTCGAGCATCGCGACGCAGGCGATGAAGTCGGCGATCAGCGAGTCCTTCGCCATGTCGGGTAGCGCCTGCAGGTTCGCGAAGCTCGGGTCGCGCACGTGGACGCGTGCCGGCTTCGCTGAACCGTCGGCGACCACCAGGCAGCCGAGCTCACCACGCGGCGACTCGATCGCCACGTAGGCCTCGCCGGGCGGCACGCGGAAGCCCTCGGTCACGAGCTTGAAGTGATGGATGAGCGCCTCCATCGAGGTGGCGAGCTCGTGGCGCGGCGGCAGCGCGACCTTGCGATCGTCGGTGATGAACGGGCCTTCGGGCAGGCCGTCGAGCGCCTGCTCGATGATCTTCAGGGACTCGCGCATCTCATCGATGCGGACCCTGAAGCGGTCGTAGTTGTCGCCGACGCTGCCGACCGGGACGTCGAAGTCGAAGTGCTCGTAGGACGAGTACGGCATCGCCTTGCGCAGGTCCCAGGCATGCCCCGATGCGCGCAGCAGCGGACCGGTCACACCCAGGTCGAGCAGCCGTTCCTGCGAGACGACCCCGGTGTTCTTGAGCCGCTGCAGCCAGATCTCGTTCCGGTCGAGCAGGGCCAGGTACTGGTCGAGCCGCTTCGGCATGATCTCGAGGAACTCGCGTGTCTTCTTCTCCCAGCCGGGCGGGATGTCCTCGAAGACGCCGCCGACCTGGAAGAAGCGGGGGTGCATGCGCTGCCCCGACGACATCTCGAACAGGTCGAGCACGAGGTCGCGGTCGCGGCAGCCCCACCAGAGCATCGTGATCGCGCCCAGGTCGAGCGCGCCGGTCGCGAGCGCGAACAGGTGCGACGCGATTCTGTTCAGCTCGAGGTGCGCGACGCGCAGATACTGCGCGCGTGGCGGCACTTCGATCCCCAGCAGCCGCTCGACGGCCATGCAGTAGGCCATCGCGTTGTAGTAGTACGCGAGGTAGTCCATCCGCTCGACGAACGTGATGACCTTCCAGTACTGCTGGTCCTCGCAGCTCTTCTCGATGCCGGTGTGGACGTAGCCGATGATCGGCTTGACGTCGCGCACGACCTCGCCCTCGAGCGTCGTCAGCAGCCGCAGCACCCCGTGCGTCGCGGGGTGGTGGGGGCCGATGTTGATCGTGAAGAGCTCTTCGCTGAGGGCGAGGTCGCCCTCGGTGATCGCCGCGGTGCCCGAGACGGGCTCCGCGTCCATCCGCTCCATCGTCACCGAGCGCTCGCGCTCGCGGTAGGGCACTGCGAGCGGGTCGGGCGGGCCGCTAGTCATACCAGCGCGGGTACTTGTGCTCGTTGAACGTGAACATCACGGGCTCGCCGCCGAGCGGGAAGTCGCGGCGCTGCGGGTAGCCCACGTAGTCCTCGGGCATCAGCAGCCGGCGCAGGTCGGGGTGACCGTCGAACTCGACCCCGAACATGTCGAAGACCTCGCGCTCGTGGAAGTTCGCGCCGGCGAAGAGGTCGACCACCGACGGCACGCGCGGATCGTCGACGCCCACGCGCGTCTTGACCCGCAGCCGGTCGACGCGCTCCATCGAGAGCAGCTCGTAGTGGATGCCGAGGCGCGGCTCCTCGGGCAGGTAGTCGCAGCCGTGGACGCTCATCAGCGTGTCCCACGGCTCGTCTGCCTGACGCAGGTAGCCGATCACGTCGTGCAAGCGCTCGGGCGCGACCTGGAGCGTCGCCTGCTCCCGGAAGAAGGAGGTGCCGACCACCGCCTCGTCACCGAGCTCAGCGCGGACCGCCTGGGCGATCAGCTCGAGTCCGGTGGCATCAGGCAAGCTCGGCCTCGGGTGCGATCGCGGTCTCGGGCTTCTCCTCGGTGCCGTAGGCGTTGTAGCGCTCCCGCCAGCCCATGTCCGGCGTGCCCATGATCTTGTCCTGCAGCTTCATGATCCCGTAGATCAACGCCTCCGGGCGCGGCGGGCAGCCCGGCACGTAGATGTCGACCGGCAGGAACTTGTCTGCGCCCTGGACCACCGCGTAGTTCGAGAACATGCCGGCGGTCGACGAGCAGGCGCCCATCGCGATCACCCACTTCGGCTCGAGCATCTGGTCGTAGAGCCTGCGGATGATCGGGGCCATCTTGATCGACACGCGCCCGGACAGGATCAGCAGGTCGGCCTGGCGCGGCGTGAAGCGGATCGCCTCGGCGCCGAAGCGTGCGAGGTCGTTCCGCGGTGAGCCGATCACGGTGATCATCTCGATCGCGCAGCAGGCGAGGCCGAAGCCGAGCGGGAACAGGCAGTTCTTGCGTGCCCAGTTCTGAGCGGTCTCGAGCTTCGTGAACAGCAGCCGCTCCTCGACGTACTCGTCGAGGTCCTTGCCGGCCGACTCGTCACGCAGCATCTGCTGAGCGCGCAGCTGCCGCACCCGCAGGTCCTGGGGCGCGCGGCCGCCATCGACGGGGGTGCGCGTCACTTCCATTCCAAGGCCCCCCTTCTCCAGACGAATACGAAAGCAATCAGCAGCAGCACCACGAAGATGCCGGTCTCGACGAGGGCGAAGGTTCCGAGCGCGTCGAGCTGAAGCGCGACCGGGTAGAGGAACACGACCTCGATGTCGAACAGGATGAAGAGCATCGCGATCAGGTAGAAGCTGATCCCGAAGCGGAAAGTGTGCCTCACCTCGGATGGCAGGCCGCTCTCGTAGGGCTCACTCTTGACGCGCCCCGGGCGCTTCGGCCCGAGTACATGATTCGCCATCGTGAACGCCGTGCCGATGCCAAGGCCGAGCAGCAGAAAGACGAGGGCTGGCAGGTAGCTCTTCAGCAATCCACGCGGAGGTATAACGCAACCTTGTGCGGCGAGGCCACATAGTGCGAAAGGACACCCCCTGAGCGAGATCCACATGGTGGTGGGGATTGCCGTCCTTCTGTCCAACGCGATCGCCGCCGGATGGGGTGCGATCGGGTGGCTCCGCAAGGACGCGCGGGCCTCGCTCGTGTTCTGGCCGCTGCTGCGCGTGGCCCAGGCGACGGTCGTCGTCGAGGCCGTGCTCGGCTTCCTCCTGCTGGCCCGCGGCGCCTCGGCGCCGGACGGCCTGCACGTGGCCTACGGCGTCTCGCCTTTGGTGATCACCGTGATCAGCGAGGCGATGCGAGCGGGTATCGCGCAGCGCGAGCTCGACGACGTCGAGGACGTCGACGCGCTCGAGCGCGGCGAGCAGGTCGCGCTCGCCAAGCGCGTGGCACTCGGCGAGATGGGCGTGATGACGGTGGGCGCCCTGCTGATCCTGACGCTGGCGTTGCGGGCCTATCAGACGGGGGGCTAGGCCGGCGCCTGGCAGCTACTCGTGCGAGTGGTCGTGCGCCTGCTCGCCGCGCTCCTCGCCCGCCTCGTGCGTGTGCGGGTGCGAGTGCGTGACGTCGCCGTGCGAATGCTCGTGCTCGTGCTCGGTGTGCTCGTGCTCGTGCGAGCTGTGCGGATGCGTGTGGGTGCGGTCGCCGTGTGAGTGCTCGTGCGAGTGCTGCTGCTCGTGCTCGTGCTCCACGTCTACCTCCTTGTGGCTTCCTCCAGCTGGAAGTCTGCCGCGAAGTCGCCCACAGGTCGAGGCCGCCTCGTCACCCGCTCGAGCGCGAACCCGGCCGGAAGCTCGAGGTCGTGCCGTGCAAGCAGCTCGGAGTCGGCGAGCAGCTCGTGACAGTCGGCGTCGGCGACGATCAGGCCGTCCGCGAGGATCACGGCGCGCTCGCACAGCTCGGCGGCCATCGGCAGGTCGTGCGTCGTGAGCAGCATCGTGCGGTCGATCCGCTCGAGGATGTCGAGCAGCTCGCGACGGGCGCGTGGATCGAGGTTGGCCGACGGCTCGTCGAGGACCAGCAGGCTCGGGCGCATCGCGAGCACGGTCGCGATCGCGACGCGCCGGCGCTCGCCCATCGACAGCTGGTGCGGCGCGCGCTCGGCGGCCTCGCTCATCCGCACGGCGGCGAGCGCCTCGCCGACGCGCCGCTCGACCTCGGCCGGCGGAAGTCCCTGATTGAGCGGGCCGAACGAGACGTCCTCGCCGACCGTCGGCATGAAGAGCTGGTCGTCGGGATCCTGGAAGACGAGTCCCACGCGCGTGCGCAGCGCCGCCAGCGTGCCGTCCTCCACCTGGAGCCCTGCCACCTCGAGGCTGCCGGCGCCCCGCATGAGGCCGTTCAGGTGCAGCATCAGCGTCGTCTTGCCGGCGCCGTTCGGGCCGAGGATCGCCACGCGCTCGCCATGCTCGATGTGGAGCTCGACGCCGCGCAGCGCGGGCCGGCCATTCGGATAGCTGTAGCTGACCCCGGTTGCGTGGACGGCGCAGCTCATCCGATCACCCCGGCCGCGACCCGCAGCGGGACGAGCGCGCTGAGTACGGCGGCCACGAACGCGACGTCGGCCCGCCCGAAGACGAGCGGCGTGAGTCGCGGCATGCGGCCGTTGTAGCCGCGCGCGAGCATCGCGACGTAGACCCGCTCGCCACGCGAGTAGGTGCGCAGGAAGAGCGCCGTCGCGACTCGCCCGAGCACGCCGGCGTGGAGGGCGCTGCGGGGCTGGTAGCCACGCGCCGCGAGCGCGGCGCGCATGCGGCCCACCTCCTCGACGATCACGAAGAGGTAGCGGTACATGAAGGCGGCGATCAGGATGAACAGGCGCGGCACGCGCATGGCCTCGAGGCCGCGCAGGACCGACGGGAACGTCGTGGTCGCGCCGAGCAGCACGGCGGCGACGGTCCCGATCGTCGCCTTGGCCGTCACGGCGGCGAATGTCTCGAGGCCGTCCTCGTGGAGCGTGAGCGGGCCGAGCGAGTAGGTCTCGCCCCCGGTGCGGAAGAGCGGGATGAGGAGTGCGGCGAGCAGCACCACGGGGAGGACGAAGCGCGCGCGCCGCCAGATGTCGTTGACCCGTACGCGCGCGAGATACGTCACGCCGGCGAGCACCGCCAAGCAGGCCACGAACACCGGCCACGCCTGAACCGGCGTCGAGACCGCGACGAGCGTGATCGCGATCAGGCCGACGATCTTCGCTCGCGGGTCGAGCCGGTGAACCGGGCTGGCGGTGTCTCCGGCCAGCCCGGTCAGCTCGAGCGAGTGGTTGCAGAGCCCGCTCACCGGACGCTCAGGCCGGTGCTCCGCGCGGGCCGGCCGCGTCCGGTCGCCGCCTCACGAGCCAGGCAAGTCCCAAGCCGATCGCGAACACCCCGAGCGTGCCGACGAAGCCGGCCACGCCGGTCGCGACCCGCTCGTTGTCGATACCCGGGAAGGCGTAGTCGGGGATCGGCGAGTCCTCCTGGATGTTGTGCAGCTTGCCCTGGTCGAGGAAGGCCTTCTCCTCGGCCACCTTCTCGAGCCCGTCGGGGCTGGGCGAGGCAAACGGCGACGCCGCCGTGGCGAGCCCGACCGCCAGCGCCAGGGCGATGGCGACGAAGATTCGCGTGCGCATCTCAGGCCTCCATTCCGATAGTGCGCCCGACCGGCGGGGCGACGGGCTGCTTCAGCTCCTCAGGCGCGAGCGCCACGAGGTCCGGTCGCGAGGCGAGCACGGCGCTCACCGCGGCGACCGTGATGATCGCCTCCCCGACGCCGATCAGCGCGTGCACGCCCAGCATGGCCGGCAGCGAGGTGCCGAGCGGGATCGTGTCCGACATCGCGAGCTCGACGCTCGTGGCGGCGGCGCCCACCATCACGGCGAGCCAGGAGACGACGCCGACGACACTCAGGAAAGCCACGCGCATATGCGGCACGGCCTTCATCGCCGCGGCGACGACCAGGCCGGCGAGGAGCGCGCCGAGCACGCCCATGTTCAGCACGTTCGCGCCGAGCGCCGAGATGCCGCCGTCGGCGAACGCGAAGGCCTGCACGGCGATCACCACGGCCATCACGAGGCACGCGAGCCACGGGCCGAGGAGCACGGCGGCGAGCGTCGCCCCGAGGAAGTGGCCGCTGGTGCCGCCGACGATCGGGAAGTTGAGCATCTGGGCCGCGAAGATGAAGGCGGCGAGCACGCCCAGCAGCGGCACGCGCGCCTCGTCCAGCTCCACGTTCGCGACCCTCAGGGCGTACGCCACGGCAGCGATCGCGAGCACGCCACAGGCGAGCGCCACGCCACCGCTCAGGAAGCCATCCGGGATGTGGAGGGCTATCGGGATTTCGAGCATGCGCGGTTCTCCTCTCGAGGGTTCAGGTCTCCTCGCGGGCGCAGTCCGCGCAGAGACCGAGGATCGGGAAGTGGCTGAAGCGGGCCTCGTAGCCGAAGCGGTCGTGAATCAGCGTCCGGAGGTCGTCCATCTCGGAGGGCTCGACAGCCGTGACCGCATTGCACGAGTTGCAGACGAGGTACTCGCGCTGACTCGCGCCCGTCGGCATGTACAGCCCGGGCCCATGGCCGAAGTGGCTGTGCCGGACGAGACCGACCTGCTCGAGCGTCTCGAGGTTGCGATAGACCGACGCAAGGTCAGAGCGGGGCAGGCGGCCCGAGAGGCCGTCGGCGATCTGGTCGGCCGAGATCGGAGCGTCCGCGGCGTAGAGCGCCTCGAGCACGAGCCGGCGCGCGGATGAGATGCGCATCCCCTTCGCGCGCAGTGCCTCGATGGCGGCTTCTACGTCAGGCGCCTCGAGGGAGGGACCTGTGTGCGGGGCAGTCACGTCAATCCTCTACGGAGCAGAGCTTGATTTGGATCACTCGCAATTGCAAGTAACTCACATTAAGCCCGGCAGCGCGTTGACGGTGAGCAGGCAGCCGACGCCGACGATGACCACGGCCGAGGCGGCCGGAAGCGCCGCCGCGACTCGGCTGAATGCCGCGGCGCGGCCGTCGCTCACGCCCACCCGGCCGAGCCGCGGCAAGAGCTTGCGCGCGTAGACGACGGCCAGCCCGAGCCCCGTGAGGGTGCCGGCCAGGCCGAGGCTGAACGCGACGATCAGCAGCAGCCCGAGCGCGATCTCGTGCTGCGCGATCGCTCCCAGGAGGACGACGAGCGCAGACGGGCAAGGGATCAGGCCGGCGGCCGCGCCGAGCCCGATCAGGCTGCGGTTGGTGACCGTGTGATCCCCGGCGTGGTCGTGGTGATGGCTGTGCCCATGGCCGTGGTCCCGGCCGCGCAGGTGATCCCTGAAGTGCTGGAAGCCCGCGCGCGTGAGGGAGTGCTCGTGGTCGTGATGGTGATGGTGATCGTGGTCATGCTCGTGCTGGTGGTGCGAGTGCCCGCGGCCGCGCAGCCGCGAGCGCAGCACGCCGAGGCCGATCGCGACGACCAGCGCGCCCGAGATCAGGTTCAGCCACGGGTAGAGGTCCTCGGGCAGCACGTACTGCGACAGCGCGAGCGTCACGAAGCCGAGCAGGAAGACCCCGATCGTGTGCGCGACCGTGACCGTCGCCCCGAGCGCGACGGCGTGCCGTGGCCTGCCCTTCGTGCCGACCAGGTAGGCGGCGACCATCGCCTTGCCGTGACCCGGCGACAGGGCGTGCACGGCGCCCCATCCGAAGGCCGCGAGCAGCAGGACGAAGAGGACTCCCTCGCCGGCCGCGGCGCGCTCGAAGAGCCCGGCGAAGCCGTCACCGCCGGTGCGGCTCGTCGACACCTGATCGGCGCCCTCGGCGCGGGGGGCGATCAGCATGCCGTCGCCGGCAGTGACCGAGAAGGACGCCTCGCGGCGGTCGAGCGGGCTGCTCAGGAGATCCTCCGGGTAGCGGCGCAGGCCGTTCGTCGGGTCGCCGCTCGGCGCCTTGGTGCGCACGGCGGTGTCTTCGCCGGCGCCGCGACGATCGCCTTCCAACCCACGCGGTCCTCGAAGCTGTCGTCCGTGAGCTTCACTCGGCGCGGCGAGTCGACGGCCGCCCGCAGGCGCAGCTCGAGGCGCGTCGTGTCGAGCCCACCGCTGCCCGGCGGGAAGCTGAGGCGCGGCTCGCCGACCTGTCGCAGCGCTGCCTCGCGCCCGTCCACGGTCAGCGTGAGCCCCTCCTCGACCTCCGCGAGCTTGCGCTCGAGCACCTCAGCGCGCGGCACGTTCCGCTCCTGGACCGTGGGGATCTCCGCCTGGTCGAGGATGTAGCGGACGTCCACGCGGTCGGCGGAGATCGACACCGTCGAGAGGTGGTTGACGGAGAAGTTGCCGAGCGGGTGGGCCTCGGCTCCCGGTGCGGCGAACGCCAGGATCGCCGCGGCCGCCAGGGCGAGCAGGAGCAGTCGGGCCTTCATCGCGTTCCCTCCTCGAGGAGCGTGGCCGCAGCCGGCGCCAGGGCAGCCCGGCCGCGCCGGGCGAGCTCGAAGTGACGCTCAGCCGCTTCGGGCCGTCCCACCCGCTCGAGCGCGACCCCGGCGTGCAGGTTGTAGAGCGCGTCGCGCGAGCCCGTGCTCAGCGCGCGCCGCGCCCAGGTCAGGCCCGCCTCGTCGTGACCCGCGCGAACGTGGGCCCAGGCGAGGGCGTCCGCCGAGCGGATGCTCGGCGCGCGCTCCCACACCTGCCTTCCGAGCTCGACCGCCCGGGCCGGGTCGCCGTACTCGGCCTCGAAGAGGACCGTCTCGGCGTCGGGCAGCGTGGCCGCCGCCGTGTACAGCCGCTGCTGCACGCGCGCGGCGGCCAGCGAGGCCTCTCCGGCCGCGTCGCGCCCGCGCGCCTGCTCGACCTGGGCGAGCAGGCTGAGCGTCGCGGTCAGCGGCAGGCGCGCGGAAGCGCGACGCAGGCGAGCGGCGGCTCTCCCCAGATCGCCGCTCGCCGCGTCGGCTCGCGCAAGTCCGACCAGGCCGGCCGGATAGCCGGGCACCGATCGGAGCGCAGCCGTGAAGGCGAGCCGCGCCGCCGCGACTCGCCCCTGCTGAAGCTCGAGGTCGCCCAGCAGCACCCGCACGTAGGCGACGTTCTCGGGATCGCCGCCGCCGGCGGACACCGCGAGCCGCATCGCCTCGACGGCCCCGGGGAGGTCGCCCGTCAGCTCGCGCAGGTAGGAGACGCGCGAGTAGGAGGTGAGGTTCGGCTTGATGTCGAGCAGCTGCTGGAGCGTGCGTTCGGCGGCGCCGTAGCGGCCCAGCTCGATCTGGGCGTCGGCGATCACGGGCAGCACGGCGACGAGGCTGGGCGCCAGCCGCCTGGCCTCGAGACCGCGCCGCAGCTGCTCACCGAAGTCATGGCGCAGGCCGGCGAGCGTGCCCGCGCCCAGCACCGCGTCGACGCTGCGGGCATCGCGCCTGAGCGCGGCGTCATAGCTGCGGTCGGCGCGTGAGTAGAAGCCGGGGTCGCCGGTTTCACGCGCGCGCTGGAGGTAGGCCTGACCGAGCGAGGCAAGAACGCCGGCGTCTGCATCACCCTCACGCGCGGCGCCTTGGAGGAGCTCGATGCGCTCGGCCGCGGAGGCGGCGGGCGGGATCTCGACGCCCTTCGCATCGCTGCCGGCCGGCAGCTCGAGGTCGCGGCCGCCCCCGAGCGACAGGATCACGGCGAGCGTGACGGCGAAGGCGGCGAGCGGGGCGAGGAGCTTGAGGAGATTCGGATGAAGAGCGGTCATTTGGAAGTCCTCTGGGGAGATGGGGCGGGCCCGGCCCGGTGGCCCGCCCGCCACATGGGCGGGCGGGTACCGGTACGGGGTGGTCCTACGGCAGCTGCGCAGGCGGGGGCTGCGGCACAGGGGCGTGCTGCGGCTCGGTCCGCTTGAGCGTGCTGTTGAAGCCGTCGTTCGCGAGCCCGACGTACGGGAACTGCGAGCGGAACGGCTTGTCGTTCTGGTCGACGCCGTCCCCGAGCGGGACGTTCTTCGGGGGCGACAGCAGAGCGCCCGCGATCACGCGGAGCTCGATGTCGACGACGTCGTCCGCCAGGCGCCGGCCGTTCGGGAACCCGGCGAGGTCACCCGCCAGGACGCCGAAGCGGTTCGGCTTGGCCGACGGAGCCACGCCCAGGTTCAGCTTGAGCGTGTCGGCCGCGGCCGGGTTCTTGCCGATCTGCGTCAGTCCGGGCACGCCGGTGAGCAGGGCCTGAACGATGTCGGTCCGGTTCGTCTCCTGGATTCCGAGGCCGAACAGCCCGTTCAGGATGCGAGCCGGCTCCGGGTTGAGGGCGAACTGGCCGAAGTTCTTCGCATCGTTCGCGGGGGACGTTGCGTTGAACTTGTCCTTCTTGCCGATCGGCACGATCACCTCGTTGATGAGGGGATTGCCGAGACGGCTGACCTGCACGTAGCCGTTGCCACCGCGCTTGCGCTTGCTCGGCGCGAGCACGGAGCCGCGCTTGCGCTCGGTGGTGGACCACACGCCGACGACCGCGTTGCCCGACTTCATGTCGGCGACCTGCTTGCCGTCGCGCGTGACCTCACGCTCGGGCACCTGCAGCACGAACGACTTCGTGTTGTAGCCGGCGACGTCGTCCTTGCCGCCGCCCTGGTTGCCGAGGCCGATGTTCGGCCGGCCCGGCTTGTCGATGTTGATCCCGTCGAAGATCGCGCCGAGGTCGACGAAGAACGCGTCGTCCGCGGGGGTCACGATCGTCTTGCCGCCGCCCTTCAGCGGGGTGACGCCACCGGCCTCCACCTGAGCGAAGTTCGGGATCGTCTTGGGGCCAACGTTGTCCGGAACGACCGGAGCGTTGTTGGCGATCCGCTTCGAGCCGGCGAGCTTCCGGTTCTTGTAGGTCTCCTTGTAGAGGTCATAGGTCTGGACCAGGTTCAACTTCTGGTCATTGACCGAGGTGACCCCAGGTGCCGCGTACAGGAACGAGTTGGGGTTGCGGAACTTCGTATCGAAGTCCCAGCGGTAAGCAACGTCCTCGTACCCGTCGCCCGTGTTGTCGATCTTGACGTAGTAACGGGCGTTCTCGTCCAGCGGGTAGAAGTTTGGTCCGCCGGCGGGATCCGCGAGCGGGATCCAGTTGGCGACCACCGTCAGGCTGCCCAGGGCATCCGGAGCCGTGTAGGCCCAGACGTCCGTGTTGTCCGCTGTCGGGTCCTTGAGGATGTTGGGCGCTTCACGATGGCTCGAGCCGATGCTCAATGGCACCGCCACCGCGAGGGCCAACAGGGCCGCGAGAAGCGAGAGTCTCTTCATCAAGAGCTCCTCTTGAATCGTTGGGCCAGGGGGTTGTCCCGGGCACTCACTGGGCGATTCATTCGCGCAGCCCTGGAAGTCGGATCACTCAGAAAAGTCCTGCATATAGGTCACTTTTGTGATTGACTCGTAGCTGCGACCGGCTCTCACTGCGAATCGGAGTAATCCGCTTCGCAATTTGGCGCGTAAGACTTCATCGATAACTGCGTTGGAGACGGTGGATGGCCGGATTCACCCCCCGTGAGCATTCGATTTGTGCCGATGTGGCGCGCCTCAAGGAGGCGCGTGACTTCGCCGAGCGCTGCGCCGTTGACTTCGGCCTCGGCGCGGACGACCAGTACCAGGTGAAGCTGGCCATCAGCGAGGCCGTCACGAACGCGATCCAGCACGGCTCGTCGTCGGCCAGCGACCCGATCGAGATCCGCGCCGCCGAGGAGGCGGGTGCGCTCGTCTTCGAGGTGACGGACACCGGGCGCTTCCGCCCGCGCGTCCGCCGCGGCGTGATGCCCGAGTCCGGCCGTGGGCTCGAGTTCATGCGGCTCCTGATGGACGAGGTGGATCTGCGCCCCGGCATGAAGGGGACGCTCCTGCGCATCTCGAAGCGCCCGCTCCTCTGAGGAAGTTGGCGCCCCGACGGCGGCCATTCGCCGCCGAAAGAGGACGACCGCCGGGCGAATCCTTCGCAATGGGAGGTCGTCACCGGCCGTCGCCGGGGCAGAGCTTGTTTCGCCGTCCTCCGGTGTGGTCCTCCCGGCTGCCAATTAATATGGCTCGCCCGTGAGCCGCCCGATCGTCATCGTCGCCGCGCTCGCCGCGTCGCTGCTTGCGGCCTGCGGCGGAGAAATCGAGGTGCCCGACAGCGAGACGACGGCCCATAGGGGCGCCGTTCTCTTCAACGAGCGCTGCTCGGGGTGTCACTCGCTCGATGCCGCCAACGCCTACGGGTCGAAGCCGGAGGGGCAGATCCAGGGCGGCGAGCGCACCAACGGGCCGAACTTCAACGTGCGCAAGGAGAGCCGCGACGACGTCCTGTTCGCGATCCGCAACGGCGGGTTCTCCGGAGCGATCATGCCGGCGAACATCGTGGTCGGCGACGACGCCGAGGCGGTGGCCGACTTCCTCGCCAAGTACTCCGGCGGGCAGAGCGGCGAATCCGACGTGACCTCCTCAGGGCAGACGGGCGGATGACGCAGGCACCGGCCGGGGGCGACCAGCCGCCGTGCTCGACCTGAGGCAGCTCCGCGAGGATCCGGAGCCGGCGCGTGCGGCGCTCGCCCGGCGTGGCGCCGACCCGGCGGTCCTCGACGAGGCGCTCGAGCTGGACGAGCGGCGCAGGGCCCTGCTGCCGGAGCTCGAGGAGCTGCGGCGCGCGAAGAACGAGGCCTCGAAGCGCATCGGCGAGCTGCAGCGCTCCGGCACGGACGCGAGCGAGGCGATCGCCGAGGTGCGCAGCGCCTCGGGCCGCGAGAAGGAGCTGAGCGAGGAGCTCAGGTCGGTCGAGGAGCGCCGCTCGTCGGCACTCGCCGCGCTGCCGAACCTGCCCGACCCCGGCGCGCCGCCCGCCGACGAGGTGCTGCGCGAGGTCGGCGAGCCGGGCGCCGAGGGGCGCGACCACGTGGAGCTGCTCGGCGGCCTCGTCGACCTCGAGGCGGGAGCGCGGGTCGCGGGTTCGCGCTTCGCCTACCTGAAGGGTCCGGTCGTGCGCCTGCAGTTCGCGCTCGTCCAGTGGGCGCTCGACCTGCTGGACGAGAAGGGCTTCACGCCGGTGGTGCCGCCCGTGCTCGTGCGCGGGTCCGCGCTCTTCGGGACGGGCATGCTGCCCGACACCGAGCAGCAGATCTACACGATCCCCGACGACGAGCTGTACCTCGCCGGCACCTCGGAGGTGCCGCTCGCGTCGCTCCACGGCGGCGAGATCCTCGGCCCCGGCGAGCTGCCGCTCCGCTACGCGGGCGTCTCGACCTGCTTCCGGCGCGAGGCGGGCGCCGCCGGCAAGGACACGCGCGGCATCTTCCGCGTCCACCAGTTCGACAAGGTGGAGATGTTCTCGTTCGTCGAGCCGGAGCGCGCGGTCGAGGAGCACGAGCGGCTGCTCTCGATCGAGGAGGAGATCCTCGGCGCGCTCGAACTCCCGTACCGCGTCGTGAACATCGCCGTCGACGACCTCGGCGCGTCGGCTGCGAAGAAGTACGACCTCGAGGCCTGGCTGCCCGGACAGGGCCGATTCCGCGAGCTGACCTCCACCTCCAACACGACGGACTTCCAGGCGAGGCGGCTCGACATCCGCCAGCGCCCGGCCGAGGGGGCGACGCCGCGCCACGTGCACACCCTCAACGGCACGGCTGTGGCCGTCGGCCGGACGATCATCGCCATCGTCGAGAACCACCAGCGGGACGACGGCAGCATCGAGATCCCCTCGGTGCTGCATCCCTACGGGGCTCCCGAGCGCATCGCTGCGGCGGGCGGGGCCTAGGATTCGAGCCGCCCTGGAGGGGTGGCAGAGTCCGGTCGATTGCAGCTGCCTTGAAAGCAGCCGGCCTCGCAAGAGGCCCGGGGGTTCGAATCCCTCCCCCTCCGTACCAGCCAGTTAGGGTCCCGGCGTGCCCTCGGCGCACGCGCCCACTCGCACGCTGATCCAACACCGCGCTCGCGCCGAGGAGATCCTCCGCGTCTTCGGGCGCTACGGCGTCGCGCACATGACGACGCGCTCCGTGCATCTGCGCCTGGCGGACATCGTTCCGTTCGAGCTGCCCAACCCGAGCGATTCGATGAGCGATGGCAAGCGGCTGCGCCTGGCGCTGGCGGAGCTGGGCCCGACCTTCATCAAGCTCGGACAGGTGCTGAGCACGCGGATCGACCTGGTCGGCCCGGATGTGGCCGCGGAGCTCAAGTCGTTGCAGACGGACTGCCCCGCTGACCCGCCCGAGGACGTCCGCGGGACGGTGGAGCAGGACCTCGGCCACCCGGTCGACGAGGCGTTCTCTCGCTTCGACTTCGAGCCACTTGCGTCGGCATCCGTCGCGCAGGCGCACGAGGCGGTGCTGCACGACGGAACCGAGGTGGTCGTCAAGGTCCAGCACACCGGCATCGCCGACGTCGTGGCGGCCGACTTCGACATCCTCGAGGCGCTCGCGGCGATCGTCGAGGAGCACGACGAGTCCATTGCGCTCTGGCGACCGCGCGGGATCGTCAAGCAGCTGCGCCGCACCGTGCTCGCCGAACTCGACCTGGTGCGCGAGGCGAACACCTTGCAACGGGCGCGGGACAACTTCAGCGCCGAGGCCGACGTGCTGATCCCCGAGCCCTATCCAGACCTTTCGGGCCAGCGGGTGCTGACGATGACGCGGCTGACCGGGCGCTCACTCGACGAGGTCGCCAGCGACGACTCGATCGACAGACGCGCCTTCGCCCTTCGTGCAGCGCGCATCTTCCTCGAGATGATCTTCCGCGACCACCTCTTCCACGGGGACCCGCACCCGGGCAACGTGCTGGTCGAGAACGGCCCCGACGGCATCCGCTACGGCATCCTCGATTGGGGCGAGGTCGGCACGGTCGACCGGGCGCTCGAGGACCGGCTCGGGGCGTTCATCCTCTCCGTCGCCGGCGGGGACCACGCGGATGCGGCCGACACCCTCCTCGATCTCGTGACCGCTCCGGGGCATCTGGACGCCGATGCCTTTCGCCTCGACGTCTCGGATTGGCTCGGCACCTACGGCTCCGGTGGAGCGGAGTCGGTCGACGTGGCGGCGGCCGTGGAGGACCTGACGCGGATCGTCCGCGAGCACCGGCTTCGGATGCCGCCCGACCTCGCCATGCTCGGCAAGACGCTGATCCAGCTGCAGGGAGATCTCGCGCTGGCCGGTGCCGAGCTGCGCATCCAGGATGCCGTCGGCGACTACGTCCAGGAGCTGATCCGCCAGCGCCTCTCGCCCGAGCGAATGCTGCGGCGCGCGCAGCGCACCGCGCACGACTGGGAGCGGCTCGCGCAGCAGGCCCCACGCGACATCACCGCGATACTCGAGGCCGTGCGGCTCGGCGAGCTCGACGTGCCGCTGCGGCTCGACAAACTCGACAGGAACGTCAATCGGCTCGTCTACGGCATCCTCGCCGCCGCCCTGTTCAGCGGCGCGTCGAACCTGTGGGCACGCCAAACGCCGCCGCTCACGAAGCGGGGCACATCGATCCCCGGGGCGGCGGGCACGCTCGCGTCGGCGGCGTTCGCGTTGCGGCTGCTGCGGGCCTCGCGGCGCAGCGGCGGGCTCGGCTGAAACTTCCGAAATCTTCTCTACAGGGTCGTGGCCGGCCAGCCGATAAGCCCTGGACTGGCCTGAAGTAGCCAACCTAGATCTGGTCTCCTCGCGGGAGGCCGAAGGAGGACCCGATGTCTCTGACACGCCATCTGCGCGTGGCGGTAGTCGCTGCCGTCGCGTGCAGCGTCATGCTGCTCCCAAGCGTTGGAGAAGCGCTTGCCGCCAAGAGCAGCACGACCCGCCTGTACGCGTGCATGAAGCGCTCGACCGGCAAGCTCAAGTTCGTCACGAAGAAGACTCGCTGCAAGAGCGGTCAAAAGAAGGTTTCCTTCAAGGCGCCCACCGGCAGGGCCGGCAAGACCGGCGCTCAGGGCGGGCAGGGGCTCCAGGGCCTGACCGGCCCGCAGGGCGCTCAGGGCCCGCAGGGTGCGGCCGGCCAGGGTGGCGCTCCCGGTGCTCCGGGCGAGACCGGCGCGCAGGGCGCGAACGGTGCGCAGGGCGCAACCGGCGCTCAGGGTGCGACTGGTGCTCAAGGCGCGACCGGCGCGCAGGGTGCGACTGGCGCGCAGGGCGCGACCGGCGCTCAGGGCGCGACCGGCGCTCAGGGCGCGACCGGCGCGCAAGGTGCCCAGGGCCCGCAGGGCGTTGCCGGCCCGCAGGGTGCGGCCGGCGCCGATGGCGCTCAGGGCGAGCAGGGCGAGCAGGGTGCCCAGGGTGAGCAGGGTGAGCAGGGGCCGCAGGGCCTCCAGGGCCTGCAGGGTCCGCAGGGCGAGCAGGGCGAGCAGGGCGCCGCAGGGCGAGCAGGGTGCCCAGGGCGAGCAGGGTGCCCAGGGCGAGCAGGGCGTTGCCGGCCCGCAGGGTGCGGCAGGCGCCGATGGCGCTCAGGGTGAGCAGGGTGAGCAGGGTGCCCAGGGCGAGCAGGGTGCCCAGGGCGAGCAGGGCCCGCAGGGCGAGCAGGGGCCGCAGGGCCTCCAGGGCCTGCAGGGTGAGCAGGGCCCCCAGGGCGAGCAGGGTGCCCAGGGCGAGCAGGGCGCGGCCGGCGCGAACGGCGCCGACGGTGCGAATGGCGCGGACGGTGCTCCGGGCGCGCAGGGTGAGCAGGGTGCGAATGGCGCGAACGGCGCAGACGGCACCCCCGGCGCCAACGGCGCCGACGGCACTCCCGGCGGCCAGGGCCCGCAGGGTGCCCAGGGTCCGCAGGGTGCGCAGGGCCCGCAGGGTCCGGTCGGCCCGCAGGGTCCCGCCGGCCCCTCGAACAGCCAGCGGCCCGCCACGACTCCGACCACGGACGGCGACGTCCAGGCCGGTGACGTCGTCACCGATACGACCGACTGCCCGGCGGGCAAGGTCGTCCTCGGCGGCGGCGAGCAGATCGCAGTCGGCTCCGGCGGCAGCACGTTCGGTGCCGCGCGGTTCTACGTGAGCGATTCGCACGCGATCGACGCCGACACGTGGCAGGTGTCCCTTGTGGCGCTGTCCGAGTTCGGTGGCAACAACGCCCAGGACGACGCGACGGTCACCGCACACGTCGTGTGCTCCGTCTAACCGAGTAGTTACGCAACCAACCAAGCGGGAGGCCTTCGGGCCTCCCGCTTCCGCCTTTCGGAGGAACGATGAAGATCCGCCCCATCATCACCGTTGGACTGGCCCTGACCGTCACGTCGTTTGCGGCGTGCGGCGGAGGTGACGACGACAGCTCCAACGCCAACCGGTTCGAAGGTGCCGAGAAGCAGGTCGCGGCCGTCGTCGACGACCTGCAGAGCGCGAGCCGCGAGGCCGACACCAAGACCATCTGCCGCGAGATCTTCACCGCGGCCCACGCCACCCGCGTCGCAAGCGGCGCCGGCGTGAGCTGCGAGTCGAAGGCCAAGCAGGAGATCGCCGTGCCCGATGAGACGATCGAGGTCCAGGGCCTGATCGTCAACGGTCAAACCGCCACGGCGCGCGTCAAGGAGCAGACCGGCAAGACCTCAACGCTGGCGTTCGTCAAGTCGGACGGCGGCTGGCGCATCGACCAGATTCGCTGACCCTCCCGTAACGACGAGGGGGCGCCTCGCGGCGCCCCCTCGCTTACGTCAACGTCGTACTGCGATCAGCGAACGACGAGGCCGCCCTTGTACTTCAGGGCCTTGCCGCGCTTGCTCTTCTTGGCCTTCTTGGCCGAGCTGGCGGTCGCCACCTCGCTCTTCGAGCGAGCCAGCGTCCACGTCGCATGAGCGGCGGCGTCGGACATCTGGTCCAGCGCCGTGTAGCTCAGGTTGAAGAACGTGTCGCACGCCTGGTGGTAGCACGGGTCGTACGGCAGCCCGGCCACTCCACCGAACAGTTCTTCCTGCGCCTCTGTCTTGATGCCCTCGGCGCCGGTGAACAGTCCGCCGGCCGGGACGCCGGCATCCT
Organism: uncultured Thermoleophilaceae bacterium; assembly: GCA_963814095.1. Lineage (GTDB taxonomy): Bacteria > Actinomycetota > Thermoleophilia > Solirubrobacterales > Thermoleophilaceae > JACVRW01. The sequence continues at coordinate 79,271 of CAWFBT010000002.1, forward strand.
CGGCGATGAACCGCCCGTAGTCAGAGCGTCCATCGAACGCGGTCGGGGCGTGCGCCAGCCCCTGCCGGTCGAAGTAGCGGGTGAACAGCCGCTCGATCTGGCCTGAGCCGTTCGGCGCGCCGCCGGGCGGCGGTGTCGAATCGGACAGGTCGCCGTCGTACACGAAGCGCACGAAGTTGGGCGAGCCGACCATGTCGAAGTTCAGATTCGCCTCGATCTGGTCGATGCCGCCATTCTCGATCTGCTCCTCGACGTAGGCGGTCGAGCCCACGAGCCCGGCCTCCTCGGCGCCCCAGAATGCGAACCGGACGCGGTTGCGCGGCCGGTCGCCGAGCTCCGCCATCTCCTCGGCGATCTCGAGGATCGTCGAACTGCCGGAGCCGTTGTCGTTGATGCCCGGGCCCTCCGCGACCGAATCGAGATGGGCGCCGACCACGATCGTGCGGTCCTTGTCGCCCCTCACCGAGTCCGCGATCACGTTCATCTCCTCGTTGGGAGTGACCGTCGCGCTGACGGCGAGCCGCACCGTCGCGCCCGGCGTCGTGGCGAGCGCGAGGCCGATGTCATTGCTGATCATCGCCGCGGGGATCGTGTTGTCGAACGTCGCGGTCGTGGCGATCGGCGCCTCGCGGTCCTCGAAGCCGTCGTTCCAGATCAGCACCGCCGCCGCGCCCGCCTCGAAGGCGTTCTCGTACTTCTGCGTGAACGGACAGGTGCCGCGCTGAACGAGGGCGACAGCCCCGGTCGGGATCCCCGTGAAGTCCGCAGGGGCACACCCGCTGAGTGAGGCCCCCGGCCCCGAGGGCTGCGGGAGATCCGTGCGCCCGGCCACGAAGATCGGCCCGCTCACGTCTGCGGAGCCTGAGAACTGCGCCACGACGAAGTCGGTTTCCTCGACGTACGTCGCCTCGTTGCCGGCGTCGGTGCGCTGGAACGTCGCTGGACCGTTCTTGGTCCACGACGGGAAGTTGAACGGGTCCAGCGTGACCCGATAACCGGCGCGCCGGAGCCGGTTCGCCACGTAGTTGACCGAAGCGTCGTAGCCCGGCGACGTGGCGGCGCGATTGTCGTCGTTGGCAATCGCGATGTCCTGCAATGCCCGCTCGTGCTCCAAGATGCCATCCAGAGTCACCGCTCGGCGAAGCTCGCGAGTGTTGACTCGATCGATGGCGGAGGCAACTGGGGCAGCTACGAGCGCGACAGCGAGTATCGCGATCCCTGCACTAAGGGCTCTTTTCACCCTTCCCCTCCTTTGATTGCTTGCCCGCCGGGCGTTGTGGCCGAGCGGACCAGGACGCTGTGCGCCGGGGATCTCCCGGACGCGACGGCGGGAGGGGTACCCGAGCCGCTTTCGGACCAAACGGGGCGCGCGGCTATCGTGAGCCCATGGCGCAGACTCCGTTCGGCGAACTCGTGCAGAGCGAGGCTGAGCTCCGCGAGCTGGTCCCGCCACCCGCCGAGGACTCGCCTCCGCTGCGCAAGCAGATCGACCACCTCGACGAGCACTGCCGCGACTTCATCGCTCGCTCGCCCTTCTTCCTGCTCGCCACCGCCGGCTCGGCCGGAGAGTGCGACGCCTCACCACGGGGTGGGCCGCCGGGGTTCGTGCACGTAGTCGACGAACGCCGGCTGATCGTCCCGGAGTACCCCGGCAATCGCCGCGCGGACTCGCACCGCAACCTGCTCCAGAACCCGCGCGCCGCGATGCTGTTCGCCATCCCGGGCCTGCGTGAGACGCTCCGGGTGGCGGGGAGCGCCTGCATCACGCGCGATGAGACGCTGCTGGCCGAGCTGGGAGTCAACGGCCGCACGCCGAAGCTCGGCATCGGGCTGGAGGTCGAGGAGGCGTTCATCCACTGCGCCAAGGCGTTCATCCGCTCGAGCCTGTGGGACCCGGAGACCTGGCCTGATGAGCTTCCGTCTGCCTCGGCGATCCTCCGCGACCACATGGACATGCCGGAGGTGACCGTGGATCAGGTGGCCGCGCGGCTCGAGGAGGGCTACGCGAAGAGGCTCTATTAAGGGCCGGGAGGAGGCCGAGCGCCTCGTTACGCTTGTCGGAGGCCCTCCCTCCGACCCCGGTGATCAGTCCTGAACAACTCGCCTCTGCCCTCGACCGCATGGACCCGCGGGATCGAGAGCTGCTCGCGCTCTCCCTGCGGCGGCGCGTGCCCGACGACGACCTCGCTCGCATGTACGACGTCGACGGGTCCGAGATCGCGCGGCGGCGGGCGGCGGCGATCGAGCGGCTGTCCGACGAGCTCGGCATCCAGCGCGGGGAGGACCTCGGCGCCGTACTGAAGGCGCTGCTCGAGGACGACATCTGGAGCGCGACCGGCGCGCCCGTCGTGGCGGGCGAGGAGTTCGCGGGTGCGGCGGAGGCCGAGCCGAAGGCGAAGCCCGAGCCGGCCGTCGTGCCCGTGCCCACCGAGCCGGTGCTCGAGATGCTCGCCGCGCGCGAGGGCCGGGAGCCGCCCGCCCCGAACGTCGTTCCCGCCGCTCCCCCGGAGGAGCCGCCGCGACGCCGTTTCCCGCACCTCGCCTTCGCCCTGTTCGGCATTGGGATCGCCGCGCTGCTCGGCGCCATCGCGCTCGTCGGCATCACCGAGCTCGGGGACGACGGCCAAGCCTCGACCGGCCGCGACATCGGCGACGACGGCACACGCCACTTCGTGCCGCAGGAGCGCGGACCGGCCGCGGCGCCGTTCCCGTCCGAGCCGCAGGAATTCTCCTGTTACACCACCGCCTACGTGCGCCGCGCAGCCCTCCTGCGGCGCCGCCCCGCCGGGAAGCGACTCATCCGCCTGGCGGCCCGAACCGAGTGGCAGTCGCCGCGCGTCTTCGGAGTCGTGCGGCGCCAGGGCGACTGGCTCGCTGTGCAGGCGCCAGAGCTCCCCAACGGGCGCGTCGGCTGGCTCAACAGCCGCGACGCGCGGCTCGACTGCACGACCTGGTCGCTGCACGCCGACCTCTCCAAGAAGAAGCTGTTCGTGCGCCGCGAGGGCCACACGGTGCGCACTCTCGCGGTCGCGATCGGCAGGGCGACCAACCCGACTCCGAAAGGCCGCTTCTCCGTCACCGACAAGCTGCGCGTGACCGACCCGGGCTCGCCCTACGGCTGCTGCGTGCTCGCGCTCACCGGACACCAGACGAACCTGCCGTCCGGCTGGCCGGGAGGCGACCGGCTCGCAGTCCACGCGACCCAGGACCTCACGAGCATCGGCGAGGCCGCGAGCCTCGGCTGCCTGCGCTCCCATCCCACCAAGGTGCGCTGGCTGATCGAGACGATCCCGCTCGGCGCGCCGGTGTTCATACGCTCCTAGATCTCACGGCGCGAGCAGCCGTGGCGTTCTTGTGAGTGTGAAGCTGCCGCCCTTCCAGGCCCTGCTCGACGAGCACCGGGTCGACGTCTACCGCTACCTGGTCGCGACCGCCGGCCCGACCGACGCGGACGACGTGTTCCAGGAGACCTGGATCGCGGCGCTGCGCGCGTACCCGCGCCTGCGCAGTGCGGACAACCTGCGCGCCTGGCTCCTGCGCATCGCCCACAACAAGGCGATGGACGCACACCGGGCACGCGGCCGGCGGGCGCTGCCTGTGGCCGAGCCGCCCGAGCGCGGGAGCGAGGAGCCCGTTCAGGATGGCCTCCCGGAGCTTTGGGAGCACGTCCGCGAGCTGCCCGCGAAGCAGCGGACGGCGGTCTTCTGCCGCAGTGTGCTCGGGATGTCGTATGCGGAGCTGGCGGCGCTGCTCGGCTCCTCGGAGGAGGCCGCGCGGCGGAACGTCCATGAGGGACTGAAGAGACTGAAACTGGAGTTGAGCCAATGAGCGAGATCGAGACCATGCTGCGCCGTGCGGCCGCCGAACTGCCGGCCGCGGCGCCGGACGTCGGCGCGCGCGCCGAGGCGGAGGGGCTCGTCGACGTCGCCTACGCGTCGGTCGACTCTCCGCTCGGGCCGCTCGTGGTCGCGGCGACCCCGCGCGGGCTCGTGCGCGTGGCCTACACCGAGCACAGCTCCGCCGACGAGGTGCTCGAGAACCTCTCGGCGCGCGTGTCGCCGCGCGTGCTCGAGGCGCCGCAGCGGCTCGATCCGGTGCGGCGCGAGCTCGACGAGTACTTCGCCGGCGGCAGGCGCGAGTTCGAGACCCCGATCGACTGGACGCATCTCGCCGGCTTCACGCGCGAGGTCCTGCGTGCGACGGCCCGTATCGGCTTCGGGGACACCGGCACCTACCGGAGCGTCGCGACCGGCGCCGGCAGCCCGCGCGCCGTGCGCGCGGCCGGGAACGCGCTCGGCGCCAACCCGATGCCGGTGGTCGTGCCCTGCCACCGCGTGCTGCGCACCGGCGGGGCGCTCGGCGGCTACACGGGCGGGATCGAGCGCAAGGAGTTCCTGCTGCGGCTCGAGGGCGTGCTCGATTAGTCACGCGGGCTTGACTTGAAGTCTGCTTGAACCGCTAATTTGGCTCGCTTCGTACTCGAACGGGAACGACACCACGCATGACGACCACGAAGACCACGAAGACAGCGACGCAGCCGCCCCAGACCCTCGAGGGCCAGAGGCGATGGCTTGCGCTCTACGTCCTCTGCTTCGGAGACCTCCTGATCGTCCTCGACTCGACGATCGTCAACGTCGCGCTGCCTTCGATCCAGGCCGATCTCGGCTTCTCGGAGGCGTCGCTCGCCTGGGTGGTGAACGCCTACCTGCTCACCTTCGGCGGCTTCCTGCTGCTCGGCGGCCGGCTCGGCGACCTGTTCGGGCGCCGGCGGCTGTTCCTGTACGGGCTCGTCCTGTTCATCGTCATGTCGCTCGCATGCGGCGTGGCCGGCTCGCAGGAGTTCCTCGTCGTGGCGAGGGCCCTGCAGGGCTTCGGCGGCGCGATCGTGTCGGTGGTCGCGCTGTCGCTGATCATGACCATCTTCACCGACCCCGCCGAGCGCGCGAAGGCGATGGGGATCTTCGGCTTCGTGCTCTCGGGCGGAGGCACCGCCGGGGTGCTGCTGGGCGGCGTGCTCACGGACCTGTTCGCGTGGAACTGGATCTTCCTGGTGAACCTCCCGATCGGGATCGCCGTGTTCCTGTTCTCCCTCTCGCTGCTCCCGGACGACAAGGGCGATGCGGAGGATCGCCGCCTCGACGTCGCGGGCGCAGTAACCGTGACCGCGGCGGTGATGCTCGCGACCTACGCAGTGATCAACGGCAACGAGAACGGCTGGACGTCCGGGGTCACGCTCGGCCTGCTCGCGGGCGCCGCCGTGCTGTTGGCCGTCTTCATCACGGTCGAGTCGCGGGTCGGCTCGCCGCTGATCCCGCTCGGGCTCTTTCGCAAGCGCAACATCCGGGTCGCGAACGTCGTGGGCGCGCTGATGGCGGCAGCGATGTTCGGCTGGTTCTTCCTGCTCGCCCTGTATCTACAGCGGGTGCTCGGCTACAGCCCGCTGGAGGTGGGGCTGGCCTTCCTGCCGACCACGCTCATCATGGGCTTCGAATCGATCGCGCTGTCGGATCGGCTCGTCATGCGTTTCGGCATCAAGCCCCCGCTCGTGATCGGGTTGACCTTCTTCGCGGCCGGGCTGCTCTGGTTCACCCAGGCGCCCGTCGACGGAGACTTCGTCGCCGACGTGCTCCCCGGCATGATCCTCATGGGCATCGGCGGCGGTATCACCTTCAACCCATTGCTGCTCGCGGCCATGGGCGATGTCGACCCCACCGACTCCGGGCTGGCGTCGGGCATCGTCAACACCGCCTTCATGATGGGCGGAGCGCTGGGCCTCGCGGTGCTCGTGGCCGTCGCCGACTCGCGCACCGACGCGCTGCGCAGCGGCGGCGACGGGCCGCTCGCGGCGCTTACGGGCGGGTATCACACGGCGTTCGCGGTCGCGGCGGCATTTGCCGCGATCGGGGCGCTGCTCGGACTGCTGCTGCGCCCCGTCACGGCTCCGACGGGCGAGCCGGAGCCGGCAGGGCTCTCGGCCTGAGCGGGAGAGCGAGGGCGGCGGATCAGCAGGCCTCCTGGGCCTCGCGCCAGGCGCAGAGGTCGTCGATCCCGCGCGCGAGCCCCCAGCGCGGGCGGTAGCCGAGGTCGCGGTCCGCCGCGGTGACTGCGATCGGGCCCTGGCGGTCAAACCCGTCGACCCTTCCGTCGCCGAACTGGATGTCCGCGTGCGGCAGCCGGTCGCGGATGATTGCGACCACCTGATCGAGCAGCACCCGCTCGCCCGTGATGTCGTAGATGCGGCCGGCTGCCGAAGGCGCGGCAAGTGCGGCGGTGATCGCCCGAGCCACATCCTCGACGTGGACGAGCTGGTACGGGTGGTCGGCGCCGACTTCGAGCCGCAGGGGGCGGTGCGCCAGGGCCGCGTCGATGATCTCGTCCAGCAGGTTCGGCAGCCTTCGCCCCGGCCCGTACGCCTCGCTGAGGCGTAACGAGACCACGTCCAGGCCGTAGCTGCGGGCGTAGGCCTGCCCGAGCAGGTCGCCGAAGGCCTTCGACGCGGCGTAGGGCGTTTGCGGGTGCAGCGGCGAATGCTCGTCGACCGCGTCCTCGTTGTCGCCGTACACCCTCGTGGACGAGAGGAGAACGATGCGGCCGTCGAAGCCCGCGAGGCGGCCCGCTTCGAGCAGCTGGAGGGTCCCCGTTGCATTGGCGGCCACCGTCGCGGCGGGCATTCCGACCGAGAGCAGCGAATCGGGCATTCCTGCCGCGTGGACGATCCCGCGAACCCGGTGCCCGGTGATCGTCGCGGCGAGTCGAGTCAGGTCGAACAGCTCGCCTTGGACCGACGCCACGTCGCGGGGCAGGCCCGCTGCCGCGGGGGCGCGGTCGTAGCTGATGACGGATTCGCCGGAGTCCAGCAGACGGTCCAGCACGTAGCGGCCGATGAAGCCGGTTCCTCCGGTGATCAGAGTGCTCATTGGGCTCAGCGTCGCGGCAATTGGGGTGAGTCGTCTTCGTCCACCCGTCTCGATCACCCGGGTGAACGTCGGTACGCTCGCCTGGATGGGCGACAGCCCGCTGGTCCTCACCAAGATCGACGCCCCGCGGCTGCGTCCCGGGCACGTGCCCAGAGGGGATCTGATCGAGCGGCTTCGGCATGGGCTCCACCGCCGTCTGAACCTGGTGGCCGCTCCGGCAGGCTGGGGGAAGACGACCCTGCTGGCCGAGTGGATCACGGTTGAGGACGAGCTCACCTTCGCCTGGCTCACGCTGGATGCGCACGACAACGATCCTGCGCGCTTCTGGAGCTATGTCTCCGCGGCGCTGCGCAAGGCTGACGTGGATGTGCCGCCGGCCTTCGAGGCGGCGGTCGCCGCTCCTGGGACGTCCACCGGCCACACCGCTTTGCCCGTGCTCATCAACGCGCTGGTGAGCTCCGAGCAGGAGCACATTCTCGTGCTCGACGACTACCACCTCATCTCCGAGCCGGAGATCCATGAAGGGATGCGCTTCCTGCTCCAGCACCTGCCGCTGACGTCGCATCTCGTTATCGCCACGCGGGTTGAGCCGCCGGTCGACCTATCGCGGCTGCGAGCTCGCGGTGAGCTGGGGGAGATCGTGAGCGACCAGCTCCGCTTCAGCGACGCCGAGGCTGCGGCCCTGCTCAACGACACACTGGAGCTTGCGCTTCCAGCCAAGGAGCTCCAGGCGCTCAGCGCCAGAACCGAGGGCTGGGCTGCCGGGCTCTACCTGGCCGGCCTGTCGCTGCGCGACGGATCGAACCCTACGCTCGCCACCGACCTCGGGTACCACCGCCATCTCGTGGATTACCTCGGCGACGAGGTGTTGTCGGCGCAGGAGCCGGAGGCACGCAGGTTCCTCGTCGACACGTGCGTGCTCGACCGCTTCTGCGCGGGGCTCTGTGACGCCGTGCGCGGAGAGGACACGTCGAAGCGCCTGCTCGGAGAAATCGAGCAAGCGAACCTTTTCCTCGTGCCGCTCGACGGGCGCCGTGAGTGGTTTCGCTACCACCACGTCTTTCGCGATGTACTCCTGCGGGAGCTCGAGGACAGCGCTTCCCCGGAGTACCTGCGTGAGCTGCATGCGCGCGCCGGCGCCTGGCTTGCCGGCGCGCGCGATATCTCAGGTGCGGTCACGCATCTGCTCGCTGCGGGACAGGAGGAAGCGGCGGCCGACCTGATTGCGGCCTACTGGAATGAGGCGCTGCAGCGCGGTCGCAGCGCAACCGTGGTTCGCTGGCTCGAGGCGCTGCCGGTGGATCTCGTGACAGGCGATCCCCGGCTCTGCCTTGCCCGGGCCTGGCTCGCATTCGACTCGGGCGAGCCCGCTGCCGCCGAGCACTGGGCGGATGCCACGGCTGCGGCCGACAACGGGCGGCCGCTCCTGGAGGGTGGCGCCACGGTCGCCTCGAGCGTCGCGATGCTGCGGGCGACGCTGGCATACCGCGCGGGCGACCTCACCTCCGCCGAAGCGCTCGGCACGGAAGCGGTTGAACTGGAGAACCGGCCTGATTCGACCTGGCGGGCCGTGGCGCTCGCGACCCTCGGCGCCGCGCGGCACTTCCGCGGGTCTCCCTCCGACGACGTGGTGCCCCTGCTCGAGCAGGCGGTGGGCATTGCCCAGGCCGGCGCGAACAGCTTGGCGGTCCTGCGGGCCCAGGGAACGCTCGCGGCCGCCACTTTCGCGGCGGGAGATCTGGAAGGGGCGCGAAGATGGGTGGCGGCGTCCGACCTGCTGCGCGCCGAGCAGTCGCTCGAGGAGTACTGGATGGGATCGCTGGCCTCAGCGGTGGCGGGCCAGCTGGCGGCTGCCGCGGGCAATCTCGGTGAGGCGCGCGAGCGACTCGAGCGGGCGGTGGTCCTCGCACGGCGGGGCAGCGCCCGGCCCGAGCAGCTCTACGCCCTCGCCACGCTCGCGCCCGTCGAGGCCACGATCGGGGAGCCTGACGCGGCCGCGGACACCCTCCGCGCCGCGCGGCGGACGCTGCGGGACTCGCCGAGCCCCGGCATCTTCGTGCAGCTGCTCGACGACACGGAGCGGCGTCTTCGCGGCAAGGCCCCGCGCAAGTCACACGAGCCGGTGGAGGTGGAGCCGGAGGAGCTCTCCAGCCGCGAGATGTCCGTACTCCGGTTGCTCGGCAGCGAGCTGTCCGTGGCGCAGATCGGCGAGGAGCTGTACATCTCGCGCAACACGGTCAAGACCCACGTGCGCGGGATCTATCGAAAGCTAGGCGCGGATACCCGTGCGGCGGCCGTGGCTAGGGCGAAGGAGCTTGGTCTGGTGTAGGCCTCCGCCGGCGGGCCAGGGCCCAGTAGGCGAGCGCGCTGGCCAACGGGCCGAGGGTCCAGGTGAAGTCGGCGCCGTCGAGCGCCTCGCTCAGCGGGCCCTGTAGTGACGGGGCGTTGATCGTGAGCAGGCACACGCCCACGCCCACGAGGAGCGCGAGCCAGCCGATGAGGTTGAACCCCCATCGGCCCCAATAACGGCTGTAGGGGCTCAGGTCGTGGATCTCGGCCGGGTCGTAGCGCCATCGCCGCATCAGCCCGTCACAGATCCAGACGGCCCCGAACGGTCCGAGCCACACGACCAGCAGCGCGACGAAGTCATGCAGCACCGTGGTGAAGTCCTTCACGAACAGGATGTAGAGCACCATCGCGGCCGACACCAGGGTGTCCAGGGCGGTGGCCTGGTAGCGCTTGAGCGGCAGCCCGACCGCCTGCAGGCACAAGCCCGAGGAGTAGTACGCGACCACGTTGTTGGCGATCGAGCCTCCCGCGGCCGCGAGTATGTAGAGGACGAAGAGCCAGCCGGGCACGAACGCATCGACGCCTGCGATCGGGTCCGACATGTCGCCACGCGACGCCAGCAGGACACCCATCACCGAGAGCAGGAGCGCGATCAGCCCGCTGCTCAGCGACACCGTCCAGAAGATCGACCGGCCAGAGGTGGCGCTCGGCAGGTAACGGACGAAGTCGGGCGCATTGAAGAGATACGAGATGGGGCCCGACGCGACCACCGCGCCGGCCGCGAGGATGATGGCCAGCGTCTCCCAGGCGCTCAGGGGCTCGTGCGCCGTGGCCGACCAGTCGACGCCGCCGGCCGAGTACGCGAACACCAGCGCAAGCACCAGCGTGAGCGCAACCGCGAAGAAGCGCTGCACATAGACCATCGTCGCGTGCCCGTAGATCGCGACCGCGGCCGATGCGCCAAGGACAACGAAAGTCGCCAAGACCTTGCCGGCGTCGCCCGGATGCTCCCAGCCGAGCTGTGACATCAGCGCAAGCAGCGCGAACACGCCGAAGATGCAATTGATCGCCTCGAACGCCACCAGGGCGGCCCAGGTCAGGACGCCGTTCGGGAGGTTGCCGCGCGACCCGAAGGCGGCGCGGGTGAAGGTGAGCGTCGGCAGCCCGGAGCGGACGCCGGCGATCGACGCGAGGCCGACCGCGGCATAAAGGCTGCTGCCGAGCACCACCGCGACGAGGGCCTCCCACACGTTGAGTCCGAGCTCGAAGGCGATTACGCCCACGGACACGAAGAAGAGGTTGGCGTTCGTCCCCACCCAGAAGAAGGCGGTCTCGCGCAGCGTCATGCTGCGCTCGGCCTCGGGGATGTGGTCGAAACCGTGGCGTTCGACGTCGAAGACGGCGTTAGGCTCCGCGATCCGGGTGCTCAGATGACGGTCCCGCCGTTGGGGGAGAGCACCTGGCCCACGAAGTAGCCACCCTCCGCGCCCGCCAGAAGCGCGACGCACGCGGCGACCTCGCTCGGCCGGCCGAAGCGGCCCAGGGGCACGTTCGCCTGCAGCCAATCCTCGCTGTACGCCGGTCCCTTCACGAGCAGGCCGGCCTCGATCGGCCCGGGCGCCACGCTGTTCACGCAGATCCCCCGTGGGGCGAGCTCCCGGGCGAGTGACTTGGTGAGCGCGATCACGCCGCCCTTCGACGCCGCATAGGCGGAGTAGCCCGGCAGGCCGGCGAGGCCGACCTCGGAGGAGATGGTGACGATGCGCCCGCTGCTCCGCTCGAGCATCCCCGGCAGGGCAGCCCGGATCACGTTCCAGGTGCCCGTCAGGTTCACGTCGAGCACGCGCTTCCAGTCGTCGAGATCCACCGCATCGCTCGGGCCCGTGCGCTGGATGCCCGCGGCGGTGACCACTGCGTCAACCGGCCCGAGCTCCTTTTCGACCAAAGCCGCCAGGCGCGTGACCGCCTCCGCATCGGTCACGTCCAACTCTACGTGCAGATCCGTCCCGATCATCGGAGAGAGATCGCAGGTCGCCACGGAGAATCCGCCGGCCGCCAGACGCTCCACGATCGGGGCGCCCAGGCCACCGGCGGCGCCGGACACGATCGCCACGGGCTCGGTCATCGAGGCCGACCCTACCCCGGCGGGTCACCCGGGTGAATTCCTCGGCCGGCTGAAGACAGCTCACCCCGCCTGCTCAGACGATGCGCCGCGTCAATCGTTTACAGGAGGGAAGCAGTGATGACCAACACCAATCTCGCAGGACGCATCGGGCGCTGGAGCGCTCAGCATCGTAAGAAGGCCATCTTCGGATGGCTCGCCTTCGTGATCGTCTCGCTCACGGTCGGCTTCAACCTGGTCCCGGCGAAAGAGATCGAGGGGCAGTCCGGGCTGCCCGGCGAAACCGGACAGGCAGCCAGGGCGCTCGAAGGCGCGTTCCCCGACAAGGCTTCGGAGCAGGTTCTTGTTCAGAGCACGCAACTGCGCGTCGGCGACGCACGGTTCAAGGACGCGGTTGGAGATGTGACGCATCGCCTCGAGGGCACGAAGGGCGTGGACAACGTCGTCGGTCCCTACGGCCCCGGCGGCCAGGTTTCGGCCGATGGCCACTCGGCGCTCGTGAACTTCGATCTGCCGGGCGACTCGGATACCGCGGAGCAGTCGGTCGTCGGCTCGTTGGCCGCGGTCGCCGCGGCACAGAAGGCCCATCCGGAGCTGCGTGTGGAGGAGATGGGCGACGAGAGCCTGACCAAGGCGATCGTCGACAAGAGCAACGAGGAGATGGGCAGGTCCACACTCCTCACGCTCCCGCTGACACTGCTCATCCTGGTGTTCGCGTTCGGCGCGCTCGTGGCAGCGGGCATTCCGATTCTGCTGGCGCTGACCAGCGTGGCGGCCACGCTGGGGCTGCTCGGCCCGGTCAGCCAGATCGCGCCGGTCGATCCCTCCGTGATGCACGTCGTCCTGCTGGTCGGCATGGCCGTCGGCGTGGACTACAGCCTGTTCTACCTCAAGCGGGCGCGCGAGGAGCGTGCTGCGGGGCGTGACAACGACGCCGCCATCGAGGCCGCGGCCGCCACATCGGGACGTTCGGTGCTGATCTCCGGCTTGACCGTGATGGTCGCCATGGCCGGCATGTACCTGGGCGGAATCTCGAATTTCGCCTCGTTCGCAACCGGCACGATCATGGTTGTGGCAGTTGCCGTCATAGGCTCGCTGACGGTGCTGCCGGCCCTGCTCTCGAAGCTCGGGGACCGGGTCGAGAAGGGCCGCGTCCCGCTGGTGGGCCGCATCAAGAGCCGGGTCGGTCACGCGGGCATCTGGTCGCGAGTGCTCGACCGGGTGTTGCGCCGCCCGCTGGTCTCGGCGCTCGTCGCGGGTGGCGCGCTGGTCGCGCTGGCGCTCCCGGTGCTGGGCATGCAGACGTCATTGGGAGGCATCGACGAGACCTCTCGTGAGCTGAAGGTGATGCGGACCTACGACCGCATCCAGGCCGCCTTCCCGAGCGAGGGCAGCTCCGAAATGGTCGTTGTCAAGGCCGAAGACGTGACCTCTACGGCGGTGCTGTCGGCCATCGAATCGCTCGACACTCGGGCGCAGCAGCGCCCCGGGCTCTTCGAGGGCGAGGCGACCGTGGACGTCAGCTCGGACCAGACGGTCGCGACCGTCATGCTCCCGACCACCGGGACGGGCACGGACGATCGCTCGAACAGGGCTGTTGAGGCTCTCCGCGGGGAGCTGGTGCCCGCGACGCTCGGCCAGGTGGATGGGGTCGAGGCGTACACGACCGGTGAGGCAGCCGCGACGGGCGACTTCAATGACGCCATGATCGGCAACCTGCCGTACGTGTTCGGGTTCGTGCTCTCGGCGGCGTTCCTGCTGCTGCTGGTGACGTTCCGGTCGATCGTCATCCCGATCAAGGCGATCGTGCTCAACCTGCTGTCGGTGGGCGCCGCCTACGGGCTGCTGGTGCTGGTGTTCCAGAACGAGTGGGCCGAGAGCCTGCTCGGCTTCGAGAGCAACGGGGCGATCGCGAGCTGGTTGCCTCTGTTCCTGTTCGTGATCCTGTTCGGGCTCTCGATGGACTACCACGTGTTCATCCTCACCCGCATCCGCGAGGCGTTCGACGGCGGGATGCGGACCGAGGACGCAGTGGCGCACGGCATCAAGGCCACGGCCGGCGTGGTCACGAGCGCGGCGATCGTGATGGTCGCGGTGTTCTCGATGTTCGCGCTCAGCTCGGAGCTGCAGATGAAGCAGATGGGCATCGGCCTGGCCGCTGCCGTCCTCATCGACGCGACGATCATCCGCGGCGTGCTGCTGCCCGCCACGATGAAGCTGCTCGGCGACCTGAACTGGTGGCTGCCGAGCCGGCTCGGATGGCTGCCAATGGTCACACGCGAGCCGGAGGTGCAGCCCGTGAGCAGCTAGCGCACGCGTGACATACCGGAAATGCCACCGGCGCCCGCACTCCGCGGGCGCCGGTCGTTCTGAGGCTCGCCGATGTCAGGGACGGCCCGGGTCGGTGACGTCGGCCATATCCCAGTGTGAAGCGCTCGCTCCGGCGCGGGCCGCGGCGTGGCGAAAAGCGGAGAGGGAGGGATTCGAACCCTCGATGGAGGTTTCCCCCCATACTCGCTTAGCAGGCGAGTGCCTTCAGCCACTCGGCCACCTCTCCGGAGAGCGTCGATGGTAGCCGGGGTCGGCCACCCGGCGACGCTTACTCCTCGGTCTCGGCGGGGTCCTCATCGGCGAGGATGCGGTAGACGTCGCGGCGCGCCTGGGTGAGGATGTCCCTCACCTTGGCGATCTGAGCGTCGTCGCCCGCCATCGCCACCTGGTAGGAAGCGGCGCCGAGCTGGCCCAGCAGCGAGCGCAGCTCGAGCCGCGACTCGCCGAAGCCCTCGGCGGACTTTGTCCAGGGCTCGCCGAGCTGGTCCCGGTGCTCCTCGACGTGGGCCTTGCCCTCGTCGGTGAGCTCGTAGGGCGTCCGGCCCTCGCCCGCCTGCGGGCGAATCAGGCCCTCGTCCTCGAGCAGCGCGAGCGTCGGGTATACCGACCCCGGGCTCGGGCGCCAGGCCCCGTCCGAGCGCCGCTCGATCTCGCCCATCAGGCCGTAGCCCGTCATCGGGCCCTCGTCGAGCAGCACGAGCACGGCGGCGCGGACGTCGCCACGGCGCATGCGCCGCCGGCGGCCTCCGCCGGGCGGACCCCAGCCGCCGTGCATGCCGTGCCAACCCCTCATGGCTTCGAAGTGGCGGCCTCTCTGATGGCCGCCACGAGACTTGAATCGATGCATCTATAACTCCTATATTGGAAGATCACGTTGCATCAACGATATATCGTTATCTCGGAATCGTCAAGCCCTGGATTCTCAGGGTCCTCCGCTACCCTCTACCGACTGAGCGCCCGTAGCTCAGCTGGATAGAGCGTCGGTCTACGGAACCGAAGGTCACAGGTTCGAATCCTGTCGGGCGCGCTTGGACGAGTCCTCGCACATGGCAAAGCACCTGGACGACCTCGTCTGGCTGCGCCGGGTTCGCGACCGGATCGACCGGGAGTACGCGCAGCCGCTGGACGTCGAGGCACTTGCCCGCGACGCGCACATGTCGGCCGGGCACCTCAGCCGCCAGTTTCGGCTCGCGTATGGCGAGTCGCCCTACAGCTACCTGATGACGCGGCGCATCGAGCGCGCGATGGCGCTGCTGCGTCAGGGCGAGCTCAGCGTCACGGAGGTCTGCTTCGAGGTCGGCTGCTCATCGCTTGGCACGTTCAGCACTCGCTTCACGGAGCTGGTCGGTGTGCCGCCCAGCGCCTATCGGCTCCACGCTGCGGGCGAGATGGCGGGGGTGGCGCCGTGCGTGGCGAAACGCGTGACAAAACCGATCAGGAATCGAGAAGCGCCGGTCCCAAGCCCGAACTAGCCTGCGACGCCATGGACATCACCATTCACCAAGCCATGCTTCCGCACAACGACCCGCAGGCTTCGCTGGCCTTCTATCGCGACGCCCTGGGCTTCGAGGTCCGCAACGACGTCGGATACGAAGGGATGCACTGGATCACGCTCGGGCCTCCGAACCAGCCCGACACGTCCATCGTGCTGTATCCGCCCGAGGCCGACCCCGGCGTCACCGAAGACGAGCGCCGCGTCATCGCCGAGATGATGGCCAAGGGCACTTACGCCAGCATCAACCTCGGAACCAGGGACGTCGACGGCACCTTCGAGCGGATCCAGGCCGGCGACGCAGAGGTCGTCCAGGAGCCGACCGACCAGCCGTACGGGATTCGCGACTGCGCCTTCCGCGATCCCGCCGGCAACCTGATCCGCCTTCAGGAACTGGACTGAGTCGTCCGGCCCCGCTACAGGACCGATGAGTGCCGAGCCCCGCTCCCGCGCTGGGCGTCGTCGCGACACCGAGCACCGGCTCACCCACGACATCGATGTCTGGGTGGCCAGTGCCTCGGCGGACGGTGCGCCCTACCTGGTGCCGCTGTCCTTCGACTGGGACGGCGAGGCCTTGCTGATGGCCACGCCGGCGATCAGCCCGACCGGCAGGAACCTGGCCGCTACCCGCACCGTGCGGCTTGGGCTGGGCGACACCCGCGACGTGTCCATTCTCGAGGGCGACGTTGAGATCCTCGAGCTCGACGCGCTGCCACGGGAGCGGGGTGACCGGTTCGCTGCGCGCGCCGGCTTCGACCCGCGTGCGCTCGCCACGCCGTACCGCTGGTTCCGGATCGTCCCCCGCCGCATCCAGGCGTGGCGCGAGGAGAACGAGCTGTCCGACCGCGAGTTGATGCGCGACGGCCGCTGGTTGGCCTGACGCCTCGCCCAACTGATGGAGACACGATGAGCACCGCCACCAGGACGAAGAAGCAGTCGCCCGCCCTCCACGCTGCCGACAGTCATGACCTGATCAGCGTGCACGGCGCGCGCGTCAACAACCTCAAGGACGTGAGCGTCGAGATCCCGAAGCGCCGGCTGACGGTGTTCACCGGCGTCTCGGGCTCGGGGAAGAGCTCGCTCGTGTTCGGCACGATCGCCGCCGAGTCGCAGCGGCTGATCAACGAGACGTACAGCGCCTTCGTGCAGGGCTTCATGCCGACGCTGGCACGGCCCGAAGTCGATGTGCTCGACGGCCTGACGACCGCGATCAGCGTCGACCAGGAGCGGATGGGTGCCGACCCCCGCTCCACCGTGGGCACCGCGACCGACGCCAACGCGATGCTCCGGATCCTCTTCAGCCGGGTCGGGAAGCCGCACATCGGCGGGCCCGGCGCCTACTCCTTCAACGTCGCCTCCGTCCACGGGAGTGGCGGGATCACGGTCGAGCGCGGCGACAAGACCATCACCAAGAGCGCGAGCTTCAGCCGCACCGGTGGCATGTGCCCGCGCTGCGAGGGCCGCGGCTCGATCAGCGACTTCGACCTGACCGCGCTCTACGACGACAGCAGGTCGCTGAACGAGGGCGCGCTCACGATCCCCGGCTACAGCATGGAGGGCTGGTACGGGCGGATCTTCCGCGGCTGCGGCTACTTCGACCCGGACAAGCCGATCAAGAAGTTCAACAAGCGCGAGCTCCACGATCTGCTCTACAAGGAGCCGACCAAGATCAAGGTCGAGGGGATCAACCTGACCTACGCCGGGCTGATTCCGACGATCCAGAAGTCGATGCTGTCCAAGGACGTCGACGCGATGCAGCCGCACATCCGGGCCTTCGTGGAGCGGGCCGTGGTGTTCACCACCTGCCCCGACTGCGACGGCACCCGGCTCAGCGAGGCGGCTCGATCCTCGAAGATCGACGGCGTCAGCATCGCGGACGTCTCCGCGATGCAGATCTCGGACCTCGCCGAGTGGGTCCGCGGCCTCGACGAGCCGTCGGTCGCCCCGTTGCTCGAGGCGCTGGGGGACACCGTCGACTCGTTCGTCGAGATCGGGCTCGGCTACCTCTCGCTCGAGCGGCCGTCCGGCACGCTCTCGGGAGGCGAGGCGCAGCGCACCAAGATGATCCGCCACCTCGGGTCGTCGCTCACCGACGTGACCTATGTGTTCGACGAGCCGACCATCGGCCTGCACCCGCACGACGTCGAGCGGATGAACGACCTGCTGCTGCAGCTGCGCGACAAGGGCAACACCGTGCTGGTCGTGGAGCACGAGCCCGAGACGATCGCGATTGCCGACCATGTCGTCGATCTCGGGCCCGGCGCCGGCACGGCGGGCGGCACCATCAGCTTCGAGGGCAGCGTCGAGCGGCTACGGGCGAGCGACACCATCACCGGACGGCACCTCGACGACCGGACCTCGCTCAAGGAGACGCTGCGGACGCCCGACGGCACGCTCGAGGTCCGCGGCGCCGGCACACACAACCTGCAGGACGTCGACGTCGACATCCCGCTCGGCGTGCTCGTCGTGGTCACCGGCGTCGCCGGCTCCGGCAAGAGCTCTCTGATCCAGGGCTCCGTGTCCGGGCGCGACGAGGTCGTATCGGTCGACCAGACGGCGATCCGCGGCTCGCGACGGAGCAACCCGGCGACCTACACCAAGCTGCTCGACCCGATCCGCAAGGCGTTCGCGAAGGCCAACGGCGTCAAGCCGGGCCTGTTCAGCGCCAACTCCGACGGTGCCTGCCCCAACTGCAACGGCGCCGGCGTCATCTACACCGACCTGGGGATGATGGCGGGCGTCGCGACCACCTGCGAGGAGTGCGAGGGGAAGCGCTTCCAGGCCGAGGTGCTGGAGTACGAGTTCGGCGGCAAGGACATCAGCGAGGTGCTCGCGATGTCGGTGGCCGAGGCCGAGGCCTTCTTCGGCGACGGCGACGCGCACACGCCGGCCGCGCACAAGATCCTCGAGCGGCTCGCCGACGTGGGACTCGGCTACCTCAGCCTCGGCCAGCCGCTCACGACCCTGTCGGGCGGCGAGCGGCAGCGGCTCAAGCTGGCCACCCACATGGGCGAGAAGGGCGGCGTCTATGTCCTCGACGAGCCGACCACCGGCCTGCACCTCGCCGACGTCGAGCAGCTGCTCGGGCTGCTTGACCGGCTGGTCGACTCCGGCAAGTCGGTGATCGTCATCGAGCACCACCAGGGCGTGATGGCGCACGCCGACTGGATCATCGATCTCGGTCCGGGCGCCGGCCACGACGGCGGCAAGGTCGTGTTCGAGGGCACACCCACCGAGATCGTGGCGGACCGCTCCACCCTCACGGGCGAGCACCTCGCAGCCTACGTCGGCGCCTGACTGCGAGACGTGTCGATCTGCGCGGCCTCATCGCGCGCTTGGACGGTGTCCGCGATCGCCACCGCGACGAGCACTGCGGTCGATCCCGCGATCGCAACCATCAGCGTGAACGGCGCGGTCGCGAAGGCCAGGATCGCTAGCGCGACGAGACCCAGAGGCCGCGAGCGGGGGATGTACCCGACCGTCTCCCGCAGGAATACGACCTGGGCGAGCAGGAACAGCGCCGGCCCGCCGAAGGTGAGGATCGTGAAGCCGAGTGTCGGATCGTCACCGGGGTGGGCGATCGCGAGCTCGTCACCGACGGCGATCCCGATCAGGGCGAGCACCATCAGCGTGAGCGTCACGGTGCCCCACCACCCGACCGCGCCCGCGTCGTCGGAAGTCTCGGCCACCTCGACGCCGATCCCCTCGGCTCGCTGGAAGTAACACCACCAGAGCGCGACGGTCCCCGTGAAGCCGATCGCAAGCGCGAGCAGGCGCTCGGCCTCGAATGGCTCGTCGGTGAACGCCGCGCCCATCGTCAGCACGGTTTCGCCCAGGGCGATCAGGAAGAACAGCCGAAAGCGCTCGATGAGATGGCCGCCCGCGATCTCGGTGTGCTCCAGGTCGATGGCTCGGCCCCGCCCCGGCAGCCAGTGCAGGGACGACACACCGACGTACGTAGCGGCCACCGCAAATCCCCAGAGCACGAGGCGAGCGTCGCCGTCGGCGATCGCGCCGGCCACCCATAGAACGCCGGTGAGCAGCTCCCAGACGAGGTCGTTCACGAAGTGCTCGCCGAGCCGGCGGCCGCGCAGCGCCACGATCAGGAAGACAGAGCGCCCGACCTGGAGGAGCAGGTAGCCGCTGACGAACAGCCATGCCCGCCCGTCGAACGCGTCCGGGATCGCGACGGACATCAGCAGGCTGGCGAACATCAGCCCGATGAGCAGCAGCTGCACCGGCCGCCGGTCCGGGTCGAGCCAGTTCGCCCCCCACGCGGTCATGTACCAGGCGTAGGTGACCGCGAGCGTCAGGATCACGGTCTCGGCACCCGTCCGCAGATCGACGTGCTCGACCAGGTGATGCGAGAGCTGCCCGATCGCGAAGACGTAGACGAGGTCGAAGAAGAGCTCGAGCGGAGTAACGACTCGCTCCGCCCCCGGGGCCCGCGAAACGGCGATCCTCATCGCGGGGATCGTATGGCTCTCGATCTGGCCCGGCTGGGATGATGCGTTCCAATGTGTCGCTGGAACGCGTACAGCGGGCAGCCAATTGCGCTCGACGAGTTGCTTTTCCGTACCGAGCACGGATTGATCGATCAGAGCCTCCATTCGCGCCTGGGCGCCGAGACGACGAATGGCGATGGCTTCGGACTCGGCTGGTACGTGCCGGGCATGGAGGACGCTCCCGGCCGCTTCCGCAGTGTCGAGCCGGCCTGGAACGACGCCAACCTGCGCGACCTGGCTCGCCACATCGAGTCACCTCTGTTCCTGGCGCACATCCGGGCGGCGGTCGGGAGCCCGATTCAGGAGACGAACTGTCACCCCTTCCGCCACGGACGCTGGCTGTTCGTTCACAACGGCCTCCTGAACGGCTTCCATGAGATGCGCAGGGACCTCGTGCTCGCGGTCGAGCCCTCGCTATTCGGCGGCATCGCCGGGTCGACCGACTCCGAGACCCTCTTCTACCTCGCGCTCAGCTTCGGGCTCGAGGACGACCCCCTCGGGGCGGTCGAGCGCGCCGTGGGGTTCGTCGAGGCGACCGCCGAACGTCACGGCATCGAGCACCCTGTCCAGATGACGCTGGGATTCAGCGACGGGGCGCGACTGTGGGGGGTGCGCTACTCGACTGAAGGCAAGTCGCGGAGCCTGTTCGCGTCAGCGGACGTGAGCGCGCTTCGAAAGCTGCATCCGGACAACCCGCGACTGCAGCAGATGAGCGACAGCGATCACGTGATCGTCTCGGAGCCCCCGGGCGACCTCCCCGGGGCCTGGCTCGAGGTACCCGAGTCGACCACGGTGGTCATCGAGGGGGGCGCGCAAGAACAGGTGCCCTTCCGGCCCAGCCGGCCCTGACTCGCGGGCCGAGATCCTGCCTCAGCTCTTGCGGGCCCGGCTGGGCGCCACTCGCGGCGGTTCGTTCGGCTGCTTGGGATAGACGGGCGGCCAGGGCGCATCGAGCAGCCCCGCCGCCATGTCGCGCTCGTGCAGCTCGAGCAACGGCTCCAGTGACTGCGGCACGTCGTTGATCGCGGCCCACGGGTCGGCGCGGCCGGGAACGGTCGCGACCGTCAGCTCGTCCGGATCGACGTCGTGCAGCTCGTCCCAGCTCAACGGAGTCGACACCTGAGCGCCCACGCGGGGGCGTGCACACCAGGCGCCGAAGACGGTCTTGTGTGGCGCGTTCTGGTTGTAGTCGACGAAGATGCGCTCGCCCCGCTCCTCCTTCCACCAGGCGGCGGTGATCAGCTCGGGGCGCCGGCGCTCGAGCTCGCGCGCCAGCGCGACCGCCGCTGCGCGAACGGCGTACGAATCCCAGCGCGGCTCGAGCCGGACGTAGACGTGCAGCCCGCGGTTGCCGGTCGTCTTCGGGAAGGCCCCGATGCCGAGCTCGTCGAGCAGCAGCTTGAGCTCGGCCGCGGCCTGGACGGCCTCACCGAAGTCGGTCCCGGGCTGCGGGTCGAGGTCGAGTCGTAGCTCGTCCGTGTGGTCGGCGTCGGCGGCCAGGTACGGCCAGACGTGGAAGCCGAGGCACGCCATGTTCACCGCCCAGGCGACGTGTGCCAGGTCGGCTATTACGAGGGCGCGCGACGGGGTGCCGTTGACCGTCATGACGGTCGTCGTCTCGAGCCACTCCGGGACACCCTCGCCGACGCGCTTCTGGAAGAACGACGGCCCGCCCGCCCCCTGCGGGAAGCGCTGCATGAGCACCGGCCTGCCGCCCATCGTGCGCAGTAGCGGATCGGCGACGCTCAGGTAGTACTCGATGAGGTCGAGCTTGGTCTCGCCACGCTCTGGAAAAAGCACCTTGCCGGGGCTGGTGATCCGAACCTCATGGCCCCCGATCTCGAGCACCTGGACGTCCGCGGACGGCACGCGGCCAACCGTACCTGCTCGAAAGGGGTAGCCGTGCGGACGCAAATGCGTGAGACTGGGGTCTCGAACGACCTGGCCCCGTTCATGTTCAAGCGCTTGTTTCGACGTCGGCCGGCGTCGCTCGCGGACTGTCCCGCGTGCGGAGCCGATTTCGTCCACCCGGTGGAGTGGAGCGCGAGTGGCTGCGATCACTGGCGGATGCTGCTGCGCTGCGGGGCATGCCATGTGCGCCGCGAGGCGATCGTCTGCAATCTCGACGCAGCTCAGTTCGATCGCGATCTCGACGTCGCCGAGGCGCACATCCGGCGCGAGGCCGACCTGCTCGGCCACGAGCAGCTGGCCGCGCAGACCGAGCTCTTCGTCGCCGCTCTCGAGCTCGACCTGATCGACGCCGAGGACTTCGCCGACTCCTGAGGGGCCGTCTTACCAGCGGGCGTCAGCTGCTCGACCACGACCCGCCACTCCTCCCAGGTCGCGTCGATCTCCTGGAAGTAGCGGCGAATGCCCCCGTGGCCGCTGTAGGGCCTGGCGTCGAGCTGCGCCATCAGGGAATAGAACTCGACCTCGGGGTGGCACACCTCGAGGGCGGCGTCCAGGTCGCGCGCTGTGATCGCGTCCGCAAACGAGCGCTCCCGACGGCCGCGTCGTGATCGTCATGTCGACGCACATGCGCGGTAAGGAGAGCGGCGTCCCATTCACCCAGCGAATCGCAAACCTGTGGGAGTTCAAGGACGAGAAGCTCCTGCGCGCCACCCTCTACCGGGATCCCGCGGACGCGATGCGGGCGATCGAAGCTTCACCCGGTGAGGGGTAGCGCGGCCTAGGGCGCGGTATACGCGTCCGGATCGCGCAGGAACCGGCGGGCGCAGTCGTGCGAGCAGAAGCGGTAGAGCACGTCCCGGTGCCGCAGCGTGCCGGCCTCGCGGCCGTCCGCAACCAGCATGCGGCAGACGGGGTCGACGTCGTGGGCCACGCGGCTGCGCTCGTCGGCCACGGCGACGTAGAGCGGCACCAGCGCGGTCACGTTGCGCATGCGCTGGTGACCGCGGCTCTGGAACTCGACTCCAGCGAGGTCGCCGGCCTCGTCGCGCACGGCGTCCGTGACGAGCACCTCGCCGCCGGCTGCAACGCCGGCGACGCGCGCCGCCAGGTTCACCGTTGCACCGAACCAGTCGCCCTCGCGGAGGATGGCGGGACCGTGGTGCATCCCGACCCGGACGGCGGGGAAGCCGTGCCCGGCCATCACGTCGTGCGCCGCCGTGAGCCCGAGCAGCACCGCCTCGGACGGCTCGACGTGGCGGACCATCACCGCGTCGCCGATCGTCTTGATCAGCTCGCCGCCGCTCGCTCGAGTGGCTTCCGCCATCTCGCTGCAGAACGTCGCGGCGAGCTCGGCCGCGTCCGCGTCGCCGTGCGCCTCGGTCAGCGCCGTGTAGCCGGCGATGTCGGCGAAGACGAAGGTGCCGCCCTCGTGCTCGGTCATGGGACGACGGTACTCATCGGCGTGTGACGTTGGTCACGCGACGTGGACTCGGGGTTGACGGGCTCCCACCGTCTGGCTACGGTGCCTCACCAGATACCCCTAGGGGGTATATCAACAGCGACACGAAGGGAGCCCTCATGAACAAGTCCACCCGCCACTTCATCCGCCATTACGCCGAGATGGTCGCCGCGATGTTCCTCGGCATGGGCGTGCTGTTCGCGCCCGCGCTGGTGGCGTTTGGCGCGGCCGGCGTGAGCTCGAGTGAGCTCCGAAGCGACGCCCCCGCGCTGCTGCTGCTCGGTATGGGAGTGACCATGACGTTGCCGATGGTCGCGTGGATGCGCTATCGCGGTCACGGCCGGGCCGCTTCGAACGAGATGGCAGCGTCGATGCTGATCCCGACCGCCGGCGTGATCGCGCTGCTCGGTGCGGGCCTCGTCGACGACGTCGGCACGCTGCTGATGGTCGAGCACGTGGTCATGCTGCCCGCCATGCTCGTCGCGATGCTCTTGCGCCGCGACGAGTATCTCGGCGGGCCGCGCGCTCAGGCCGTCTTCACCCGGTAGTCGATGAAGGTCGCGAACGCCGACTGGCGCACGCCCAGGTGCTCGAGCTCCAGCGACTTGCCGAAGCCGTCGAACAGGCGCTTGCCGTCGCCGAGGACGAGGGGCGCGACGACGATGCTGAGCTCGTCGACCAGACCTGCGTCGAGCGCCTGGCGAATCACGTCCGCTCCGCCCATGACGTTGACGTCCTTGCCGTCCGCCGCCTCGCGTGCGCCCTCGACCGCCTCCTCGACGCCGGCGACGAACTTGAAGTGGCCGCCGTCCGGCTCCTCCTCGGGGCGGTGCGTGACGATGAAGAAGGGCAGCCCAAACGGGTTCTCGTCGCCCCAGTGGCGGGCGGCTTCGTAGGTCCAGCGCCCGCCGACCACGGCGCCGACCCTCGAGCTGACCTCGGCGAGCCACTCGGCGTCCGGGCCGGTTGGCTCGCCGCGTGGCTCCTCCTCGTAGGACCAGGGGCCGCCGAACACCCAGTAGTGCAGGCGCTCGCCACCCTCTCCCAAACCCTTGGCGGGACCGTCGTCCGGTCCTGCGATGTAGCCGTCGACCGACATGGTGATGCTGGCAATGACCTTGCTCATGGCCTTGAGACCGCTCGGGCGGGCCCGATTCATCGCGCGGCGCTTAGGATCGCGACCGTGCCGCCGAATTCTGGCCGGGTTGTTCTGCGTCGCGCACGCCCGAGCGACCGCGCGGAGTTCATCGAGCTCATGCGCCGCAGCCGCGGGCATCTGCGTCCCTGGATCTACGCACCCGAGACGTCCGGCGCCTTCGACGAGTTGATCCGGCGGGGCCGCACCGACGAGTACGAGTTCCTCCTGATGTGCCTGAGGGACGGGGGCGCCATCGCAGCGTCGTTCAACTTCTCGCAGATCTTCCGCGGCGGTTTCCAGAGCGCCTGCCTCGGCTTCGCCGCCGGGGAGTCGTACGCAGGGCGTGGCCTGATGACGGAGGGCCTGGACCTGGCGCTGCGGCACGCGTTCCGGACCCTTCGACTCCACCGCGTCGAGGCGAACGTGCAGCCCGCCAACGAGCGCTCCAAGGCTCTGGTCAAGCGCTGCGGCTTCCGCCTCGAGGGCTTCTCGCCCCGCTACCTGAAGGTCGGTGGGGGCTGGCGCGACCACGAGCGCTACGCGGTCACGGCCGAGGACTGGAAAGCGGCGCGCCGAGCGCGGGGCTCGGCCTGAGCCGCCCGTCCTACTCGGCGCCGACGAGCAGCCTGTCGAGCCCCCGCGTGAGCCCGACCAGCTCGGGCGCCCGCCGCGCAGCGAGCAGCGTCCCCGCCACGTAGGGCTCAGGCGTGCCGCCGGCGTCGTGGCGGATCGTCAGGCGCTCGTCGGGCAGGCCGAAGATGATCTCGGTCGAGACCACGAAGCTCGGAACGCGGACGGAGTGCACCTGGGTGCCGGCGATCGGCGCCCCGCGCGCCTCCTGCGGCCCGTGCAGGTCCTGGATTGGATGGCCGAGCTCCGGCCGGCGCTGCTCGCCCAGGCGCTCGGCGAGCTCGCGGGCCGTCCCGCTCGGGACGTCCGGCTTGGTGGCGCTCGCGTAGTCGATGACCTCCCAGTGCGGCAGGTGGCGCGCCGCGAGCAGGGCCCCCGCCTGGCACATCGCGGCCGTGAGCGAGAAGTTGCCCGACGCCACCACGCCAACGGAGCGCAGGCGGGCCGCCCCGTCCAGCTCCGCGTAATCGTCCGCGGTCAGGCCCGACGTGCCGATCACCACGGCGACGCCGGCTTCGATCGCGGCCAGGGCGTTCGCCTTGACCACCGCCACCGAGGTGAAGTCGATCAGCACATCGACGCCGGCGAGCGCCGTGCCGGCGGTCTCGTGGACCGGGACGTCGAGCGCCTCGTGGCCGATTGCCTCGCCCAGGTCTCGGCCCGCCGCAGAGCGGCTGACGGCCGAACGCAGCGTCAGGTCCGGGGCGTCGAGGACACCCTGCACGAGTGCACGCCCGGTCCAGCCCGTCGCCCCCGCGACGCACACCGACAGCCTTCTTCCACTTTGCATGCCCGCATCATCCCGGCGGCGCACCGGGTAAGCCTGGCTGAGCCATGCCCGAGCGCATCCTCAGCGTCTTCGACGGCACGACCTTCGTTGTCGGCGACAGCCGAGGAGACATCGCGACGGCGCCCGGCCGCATGCACGGATTCTTCTGCGACGACACGCGCTTCATCAGCCGCTGGGTGCTGACGCTCGATGGTCGCGAGCTCGACAGCCTCTCTGCCTCCGACGCGGAGTATTTCGCGGTGCAGTTCCTGCTCGTCCCGGATGCTGAGTCCCTGCGGCGCGATCCGGCCCTGTCGCTGATGCGGCGCCGCCTCGTACGCGGCGCCTGGATCGAGGAGCTCGCCGTGATGAACAACGGCAGCCAGGCCGTCACGCTCGAGCTCGGACTCGAGGTCGACAGCGACTTCGCCGACCTGTTCGAGGTCAAGGACGGCACGGTGCGCGACCGCCCGATCCGTCGCGAGGCCGGCGGGCACGAGCTGCGGCTCAGCTATCGAAACGGTGACTCGTTCGCGCGCGAGACGCGCGTCATCGCGTCGGAGGGCGTCGAGGCGTCGGCGGAAGGCTTCCGCTGCCGGCTCGAGCTCGCGGCTCACGAGGAGCGCTGGCTGTCGTTCGAGGTGCGTCCCCACGGCGAGCCGCGCCGGTCCGACCCGCGGCGCCGTACGGCGGCCACGTCGTTCGAGGGCGCGCTGGCCGAGTTGCGCGACGAGGCCGACGAGTGGGTGGGAGGCGCGCCCGCTCTCGACTGCGACTGGGACGACCTCGTGCGTCTCTACGACCGCAGCATCGTCGACTTCGCCGCGCTCCGCTGCTATCCGGAGGTCGTGCCGGGCGAGGGCCTCCCCGCGGCTGGCCTGCCCTGGTTCATGGCGCTGTTCGGGCGGGACAGCCTGATCGCGAGCTACCAGGCGCTGCCCATGCGTCCCGAGCTCGCGCGCACGACGCTCCTCGCCCTGGCCGCCCGGCAGGCGGTCGAGCTCGACGACTTCCGCGACGCCCAGCCCGGCAAGATCCTGCACGAGCTGCGCTTCGGCGAGCTCACCGTGCTCGGCGAGCGTCCACACTCGCCCTACTACGGCAGCGCCGACTCGAGTCCCCTCTTCCTGATCCTGCTCGACGAGCTCGAGCGCTGGACGGGCGACACCGAGCTCGTCCGCCGGCTCGAGCCGAACGCGCGCGCGGCGCTCTCGTGGATCGACCTCCATGGCGACATCGACGGGGACGGCTTCGTCGAGTACGAGCCCCGCAACGAGGAGACCGGGCTCGTCAACCAGTGCTGGAAGGACTCCCATAACTCGATGCTGTTCGCCGACGGGAAGATCGCCTGCGCACCGATTGCGACCTGCGAGATCCAGGGCTACGTCTATGACGCGAAGCGCCGCGTCGCGCGGCTGGCCCGGGAGATCTGGGGCGACGAGGAGCTGGCGCGCCGGCTCGAGAGAGAGGCGGCCGAGCTCCGCGCGCGCTTCCACGCGGCCTTCTGGGTTCCCGAGGGCGGCTACTACGCGCTCGCGCTCGATGCCGACAAGCGCCAGGTCGACAGCCTGACGTCCAACGTCGGCCACCTCCTATGGAGCGGGATCGTCGACCCCGAGCCCGCCGCCCAGCTGGCGCGACATCTGATGAGCGAGCGGCTCTACTCGGGCTGGGGCGTGCGGACGATGGCCGAGGGCGACGCCGGCTACAACCCGATCGAGTACCACAACGGCACGGTCTGGCCGCACGACAACTCGCTGATCGCGCACGGGCTCGCGGCGTACGGCTACCGCGACGAGGCGCTCGCGATCGGCATGGCGCTGGTCGAGGCCTCGACCTACTTCGAGTACCGCCTGCCGGAGGTGTTCGCCGGCTACGCGCGCTCGCTGACCGGCTTCCCGGTGGAGTACCCGACCGCGTCGCGGCCACAGGCCTGGTCGACCGGCACGCCGCTGCTGTTCCTGCGGACGCTGCTCGGTCTCGAGCCGGAGGACGGCCGGCTCAGGGTCAATCCCGCTCTGCCTGACCGGATCGGCTATCTGAGCCTGCGGGAGATCCCTGGCCGCTGGGGACGGGCAACGGCGACTGCGGGAGCTTCATAGCCTCCAGCTCCTCGAGCCAGCCCTCGATGCGCGGGCCGACCTCCTCGAGTCCCTCGATCTTCACCCGCTCGCGGGTGGCGAGGTTCTCGAGCGTCGAGACGCCGTCTGGGTGCACTTGGACGACGAACGAGTAGCGCTCCACTCAGCCTGCCCTCGTCAGCGTCAGGGTGCCGCTTCCACGGCGCCGGGTGCCGGAATCATCGTTCTCGTACGAGAGGCTCACCGTGATTGTCGGCGCTCCGACCATGCTGAGCGGGAAGGTCCCGATGCCGAGGGTCCGCTGGAACGAGAGCGTTCCGCAGGCGTCGCTGGTGCTGTTGAAGTAGGAGGCGATGACCTCCGCTTTCACGGCGCCGCCATCGACCTCGAAGAGGACCATCCCTTCCCCTGTGGGGTCGGGGGCCAGGCCGGTGACGCAGCCCTGGGATTGCGCGTCCTCGCACGGGAAGAGCTCGTACTCGCCGCCTCCCGTCTCGTTGTAGGGCTGCGCACCGCTGTCCGCGCCGACCACGAACGATTCAGTCTCGCCCGAGTAGTCCCGAAGGCTTGCGGAATAGCTCCATTCCGCACGCTCCCCACAAGTCGGATCCGTTGTGGCCTCGCTGATGGTGCCGCTGACCGTTCCGATGTAGCGCGCAAGCTCGTCGTTCTCGGTCTCCTGCTCCCAGGTGGCCTTGCCGACCCCGGCCCTCGAAGTGACGCTGATGACGACGCTGACGACGACGCCCTGGCCCGCATCTGTGACCGCGTAGGAGAAGCTCGGTCCGGCGCCATCGACGCTAGCGGGGGCGAAGCTGGCGTTCTGCTGGCTGCCGAGGCTCCAGTGTCCCTGCGAGGAGCCTCCGCCCTGCTTGGCCACCGCCTGGACAGATATGGACCCGTGTTGCCCGGCGTGCAGCTTGAGGCTCCGGGAGGCCCGGCTGAACCCGAGTTCGACGCACGCGTTCTCCACGGTCCAGCCGTTCTCGAGGTTCCTGAAGTTGGCGATCTCCTTGCCGACGAGCGTGGCAAAGCCCTTGTCGAGGTCCGCCGCGATGTCGTTGCCCACCTGGCCGAGCGCCGAGCGGCCGACGGTCACGCCCTGCGCGGTGAGGGAGATGTCGACCGCGCTCAGGTCGGGCTGGTAGCCGCCGCCCGGCATGTCCACGCGGGCGTGGTGGATGCCCGTATAGATCAGGTTCACCGGTCCGAACTGCTGCTTCGCGCCCCCCAGATGGATGTTGGCCGTCTGGGTGTCGTCGATGTCGATGAAGTCGAGCTTTGCGTCCACGCCGACCTCGGCGTGCATACGCGTGCGGCCGCTGAAGTCGACGCTCTTCGACATCAGGACGGTGTCGCCCTTCGCGACTGCCAGCGACAGCCTCAGCGCCGATGCGTCGGTGGCGTCCACGACGCCGGCGGCCGTCGGGCAGCGGGGCGCCTCGAAGCGGCTGCAGTCGTCGGTGGAGACGCTGACGCTGATCTCGTAGCCGCCGCCCTCGACGCTCAGGTCGAGCTTGCCGAGGGCGCCGAGCGTGACGGTCGCGGTCATCTTCTGGCCGCCGGAGCTCGAGCTGTAGCTGTCCCGTTTCGTCGGGCCGCTGCCGCCCGCGCAGGGCGGCGCCTGCGCGGGGACCGCGGAAAAGGCAGCCGTCTTCGCCGGCGCGGCGGCTAGCCGGTCCAGGCGGGCGAGCCCCTGCGGGATCGCGCGCTGCACGGTCCGGTAGGCGCGTGGGCCGACCTTGCGGAACAGCTTCTTCAGCGACGGCGCCCGCCGGCCGCGGCGGTCGCGCAGCCCGCCGAGATCGTCGAGCGCGGACTGGGCGAGCAGCAGGCGCGCGTCCCCGTCCCTGGGGGCGGGCAGCGCCGCACGCAGCGAGCGGCAGCCCACCGTGCGCTTGCCCACTTTGATTCGCACCTGGCTCTTGCGGCACTTGACCGCCTTGCGCTTCTTCTGTTTCTTGTTCTGCTTCGCGGCGGCCGCCGCCATGGGATCCGCCGGCGAGGCGCCGGCAGCGGGCGCGAGCGCCGTGACGAACAGCGCGGCAACGAGCGTCAGGAGGATGAGCCTGGCGGGCATGATCGTCAACGGACCCGCTTGACCTTGAGGGTGTAGTTGAACGTCTCCCCGCCGGTCGCGCGGGTATCCGGGACGGGCGACACGGTCGTCCCCGACGCGCTGACGCTCTTCCCCTTGCGGAGCTTCTTGACCGCGCTCACTCGCAGCTTCGTGAGCGCAGGAACGCCTACGTCGAGGAGCGACACTCCCAGCGGGAAGTCGTCGTCACAGCTGACGAGCGGCGTGTTGCGGTTGTAGTAGATCTCGTACTTGCCCTTGTTGGGCAGGAGCGCGATCTCGGCGCCGGAGGGACGCGTGGCCTCGCCCGAGAAGCCGCAGGACCAGCTCTTGGGCCCGGGCACAGCCGAGCAGACACTCGGATCGGCGGGCGGGAAGTTGGGATCGACCGTGAAGCTGCCCGAGGTCTCGGTCGTGGCTGAGATGCTCGGGGAGGTCAGGGCCGCGCGGAACTTGAGCCGGCCGTAGGACGCGAGCGGCGCGGGGCGCGGCTTGGGCGCCAGCCCGGTGGAAGCGGCGACCCGATGGGTCTCGGACAACGTGCCCTGGCAGCCCTCCGGGGCGTATACGGCGTCGGCTCTGACCAGGCTGGCCTCGTTGCGGACATCGCCGCTGAGCGACACGCTGTAGAGCTTGGGCTTTGCGGCCTGCGCCGACGAGGCCGCGACCGCGGCGGCGACGACCAGGGTGAGCGAGATCTTGAGGGTGCGAGACACGTTCCTGCCTCCAAGTGGGGGTTGACTGGAGCGGACCAGGCGAAGCTACGCCCGGGCGATCATCAAGCGCTCATCGCGGCGGCGATCAGACGGCTTCGCCGGCGAGAATGCGCGTCTGGAGGCGGGATGTGGCCTCGGCGGGCTCGATCCCCAGCGACTCGACGAGGGTGCGGCGGCACTCCAGGTACTGGCGCAGCGCGTGGCCCGTGCGGCCGGTGCGCGCGTAGGCCGTCATCAGCGCCCGATGGGCGCCCTCGTTCAGCGGGTCGAGGCGCACGAGCTCGCGCGCGGTCTCCGCGGCGCCTGCGTGGTCACCCGAGCGCTCGTGCAGTTCCACCAGGGCGGTGAGCACCGCCGTATAGC
This sequence comes from uncultured Thermoleophilaceae bacterium, assembly GCA_963814095.1. GTDB lineage: Bacteria > Actinomycetota > Thermoleophilia > Solirubrobacterales > Thermoleophilaceae > JACVRW01. Next base: position 110,071 of record CAWFBT010000002.1, read on the forward strand.
GGTCCATCAGCGCCTCCCGGTGGGGGATCGCCCAGTCCGTGTAGCGCTCCTCGAGCAGCGGCTCGCCGCCCCACAGCGAGCGTGCGCGCTCGAGCGGCGCGCGCCGCGCCTCGCCGCTCAGCCCCAGTGCGAGCTCCGCCGCGGACTCGAACTCCTCGGAGTCGACGCTGTCGCGCTCGCCGAGGGCCAGCCGGTAGGTGCGATCGACACTCTCGATGAGGCTGCGCTCGGCCCCGGGCGGGTCGAGTAGCTGGCGCGTGCGTGACGCCGCCACCTGGAGGCTGCGCCGGGCGCTCGAGGCGGAGAGGTCTGCCCAGAGCGCCTCGAAGATCTCGTCCTCGAGCACGGGCCGCCCGAGGTTCACGAGCAGGAAGCGGACGAGGCGGGCGTCGACGGGGCGTCGCCACGCCCCCTCGCCCGCGCGCCAGGCGCCCCGCCGCACGTCGAAGCGCCCGAGCAGCTCGAAGCGGAGCGGCGGCAACGAGCTCGCCAGCCGCTTGGCGGCCGGGGTCGCAGCCGACAGGCGCTCGAGTGCGCGCGGATCGCCGGAGCGCACCGCGGGCGCCAGCGCGGCCTCGCTCACCGCGGGCACGGGGTGGTCGAGGAAGGGCGTGAGCTCGAGCCCGTCGGGGTGCGCCGCGGCGATCTGATCCAGGGCCGGCGCGGGGCGAGCGGTGGCACGCTCGAGCGCGCCCCAGAGCGGCAGGCGGAGGCGCTCCCAGTCCCGTCGCAGGACGTAGCGCAGCGACTCGCCCGCGGTCTCCCACATGGCGAGCAGGTCGGCATCGGCGCGTTCCGACTCGCCGTCGAGGTGCGCGAGCCAGGCGCGCAGGCCGAACAGCCGCCCGCGCGGGTAGCCGCCGAGCTCGTCCGGGTAGTACTCGTCGATGAGCGCCAGCGTGTCGGCGAGCACCTCGCGGGCGCGGTCGAGGAGGCCGACCTCGGCGAGGGCGGGCACGAGATCGACCTGACCCCAGTAGCGGAACAGGATCGACCCGCCCGCCACCGTCGCGAGCGTCCGCTCCGCGGCCGCGAGCGTCGCCGCCGCGTCGCCGCGCAGCGACGCGACCTCCGCCGGCGCCAGCTCGATCATGAAGGAACGCGCGCTCTGCTCCAGGTGCTTGACCTGGGCAAGCTCGACCTCCGCCTCCGCCAGCCGGCCGGCGCGCGCGTGGAGGAGGGCGCACCAGGCGTGTGACGCATCGGTGAGCAGGGGCGCCCCGCGACCGTGCACCATCGCGCGCATGGCGAGCCACCTGGCGAGCGCCTCCTCGGTATCGCCGCGGTCCGCGATCACGATCGCGAGGACGCCGAGCACGATCTGGCGGCGCTGCAGCGGGTCGAAGTGCTCCATCGCCCGGCCGGCCGTCTCGAGCTGCTCACAGACGAGCTCCACATGTCCCCGTGGCAGCTCGATGAACAGTCGCTGCAGGGCCTGGAAGGGCGGCAGCAGGGCACCCTCGGGATGCTGCTCAGCCCGCTCCGCCAGCTGCTCGGATTCCTCGAAGCGCCCGAAGCTGGCGAGCGCGCCTGCTCCGTACATCGCCGCCGCCGGCGCCAGCGCGCGCGCCTCGGCGGCCTCAGGGCTGTCCCAGCCCTTCACGACTCGCTCCACGTCGTCGCCGGCGTGGGTCGCGAACAGCAGGTCGATGAGAATCGAGCGGGCGGCCCACTCCGCAGGGACGTTTGGGCGCTCGCGAAAGCCGCTGATCGCGTCGCTCAGCGAGTCGATCGCCGCGGCGTTGTCACCCGCCCGCCACTGGAGCTGCCCCTCGAGCGCGCGCATCGTCGGATAGCCGCGCACCGTCTCCGGTAGCAGCGAGAGCCAGCGCGGGACGAGCTCGGGGCCGGTCCGGGCAAGGGCCAGGCCCTCGCGCTCGATCGCCGCTACGGCCTCGGGCCAGGAATGCGCCTCGAGCCAGTGCTCGATCGCCTCGACCGGGTCGCCGTCCTGGTCGAGCGCGGGCGCGACGGCGGCGTTCAGCGCCCGCCACTCGGGCTCGCCGCGCTCCTCCCTGAGCCGGTCCAGCAGGAAGTCCCGCAGCAGCGGGTGGTAGACGAACCCCCGGTCGGTACGGCGCACCAGCAGCCCCGCGCGTTCCACCCCGCTCGCGAATTCGTCGGGCAGGCCGAGTACGCGCTCGACCGCGGGCGTCACCACGGGAACGACGCTCGACGCAAGCGCGGCCTCACGCAGCGCCGGCCCGAGCGAATCGAGGAGCTCCTCGGACAGGTATGCGTGCAGGTCGGGAGCCGAGCGCAGGTTGCCGAGCGCGGCGGCAACGTCGCCCGCCTGCGTGGCCCGCTCCACCAGCCCCGCCGCCAGCGCGATGCCGAGCGGCCAGCCCTCGGTCAGCTCCATCACGACCTCGACGTGCTCGCTCGAAGGGTCCTGGCCGGTGCGCCGCCGCAGGAGCTCGGCGCACTCCTCGGCGTCGAACGCGAGGTCCGCGGTCGTCAGCTCGGTCAGCCATCCGGACGCTCGCACCTTCGCCACCTTGAGCGCGAGCGGTCGCCGGCTCGCCACCGCCACGTGGAGGAGCGGGAGCTCCGCCCTGAGCAGCTCACTGATGATCCGGAGCGAGTCGCCGGCGCCGTCGAGCTGCTCGGCGTCATCGATCACCAGCACGAGCGGCTCGACCAGCAGCCGTGAGAGCTCCTCGATGAGCTCACGCGTGAGCGCGAGCCCGTCGACGCGCTCGCCCGACGCGGCCACCCGCTCGGCGAGCGCGTCCGCGGAGCCTGGGACGGCCGCGGCGATCGCGCTCACGACCATCGTGGCGAGCACGCCGGGGCTATGGGCCGTCGGCGAGCAGGAGACCCAGGCGACCGGACGCGGCCCGGCGCCCAGCACCTGCTCGAGAGTCACGGTCTTACCGCAGCCCGCGCCCGCGGTGAGGACGACGCTCCCCGGTCCAAGGGCGTCCTCGACCCTGCCGGCAAGCCGGCTGCGCCCGATACGGAGGCGCGCCTCGCGTGGAGCCAGATCGACGGGTCGAGACGTGGGGGGATGGTAAGCCGCTCCGGGTGCCCCGACCAGGGGAAGCGTTTGCTGCGTCCGCGGCCGTGCGATGATCCCGCGGTGCTGGTCGGACGCGCGGCAACGGCCTTCGCGCTGGTCACGTCGTCGACTTCCCCCGGCGCTGACCTTCCGGTGACATAGCGCGCCGCCCGCGGTCTGGATCTGGTGGGAAACCCCCGGCTTCTCAGGCTCCTCTCATATAGGGGGCGCGATCATGGATGCATGCGCGTTCTCGTCGTCGAGGATGATCCGCGGATGGCTGCCGCCATTCGGCGCGGCCTGCGCTTTGAGGGCCTCGTCGTGGACCTCGCGAACGACGGCGCGGAGGGGCTGCGCGCAGCGCGCTCGACGGCCTATGACGTGATCGTGCTCGACGTGATGATGCCGGGCATCGACGGCTTCGAGACCTGCGTCCGCATGCGCAAGGAGGGCATCCGGGTGCCCGTGTTGATGCTCACGGCGCGCGATGCCGTGGAGGATCGCGTGCGCGGGCTCGACGGCGGCGCCGACGACTACCTGACCAAGCCGTTCTCCCTCTCGGAGCTGACGGCGCGACTGCGCGCGCTCGCGCGGCGCGGGCCGATCGAGCAGGACACCGTGCTCGAGGTCGGTGACCTGCGACTCGATCCCGCCACGCGCGAGGTCCATCGGGACGACGTCGAGATCGACCTGTCAGCGCGCGAGTTCGCACTGCTCGAGACGTTCATGCGCCGGCCGGGTCAGGTCCTCGGCCAGCTGCAGTTGCTCGAGTCCGCGTGGGATCTTGGATACGAGCAGCGCTCGAACGTCGTGGAGGTGTACGTGCGCTACCTGCGCGAGAAGATCGACCGCCCGTTCGGCGTGAAGTCGATCGAGACGGTGCGGGGCGCCGGCTACCGGCTGCGGAGGGACGGCGGCGTGTGAGCCGGGTGCCGATCCGGATACGCCTCACGGCCGCCTTCGCGCTCGCGATGGTGCTCGTGCTGGCGGCGGCGGGCACGTTCGTCTACCTGCGGCTGGCCGAGGACCTCGACGAGAGCGTGGACGCCGCGCTCCAGTCGCGGGCTGCTGCCGCGCTCGCGTCGGGCTCGCCTGCGGCGGGCACCCCCGGGGACCCCGAGGAGGGCTTCGCGGTCCTGGTGAGCCCGGGCGGTCAGGCCCGCGGGTTGCGCTCCGACGAGCTGCGGCGCGCCGCGGCCGGGGAGCAGGTGGTGGTGGAGCGCGACCTGCCCGGCATTGAGGGAACCACGCGCGTGCTCGCCCGCTCGGACGGTGGCCAGGTCGTTGTCGTCGGGCAGTCCCTGGACGACCGCGACGAGACGCTCGCGAACCTCGTCGCGTCGTTCGCGATCGGCGGCCCGATCGCGGTGCTGCTCGCCTCCCTGCTCGGCTACGCGCTCGCCGCGGCGGCGCTGCGCCCGGTCGAGGCGATGCGCCGGCGTGCAGAGGAGGTCTCGCTCGCCGATGGCGTGCAGCGTCTTCCACTGCCGGAGGCGCGCGACGAGATCCACCGGCTCGGCGAGACGCTCAACGAGATGCTCGAGCGGCTGCGCCGTTCGTTCGAGCGCGAGCGGAGCTTCCTGGCGGACGCGAGCCACGAGCTGCGCACGCCGGTGGCGGTCATCAAGACGGAGATCGAGGGCGCGCTGCGCGCTGGAGGGCACGATGCGCAGGTGCACGAGGCGCTCGTCGCGTCCCTCGAGGAGTGCGACCACCTGGGTCAGCTCGCGGAGGACCTGCTCATCGCGGCGCGCGCGGGCGAGGGTGAGCTCGAGCTGCACCAGGAGCCGCTCGACGTGCGCGAGCTCTTGGAGCGCACGCGCGGGCGCTTCGCCGAGCGCGCGGCTGAGCGCGGGCGCAGCATCCGCGTAGAGGCGGACGACGGTCAGATCGTGCGCGGGGACGAGCTGCGACTGCGCCAGGCGCTCGGCAACCTCGTCGACAACGCGCTGCGCCATGGCGCCGGCGAGATCGTGCTCTCGTCGCGCCACCACGGGCAGGGCGTGCAGCTCGCCGTGACGGACGCAGGGGCCGGATTCGACCCCGAGTTCGCGGCGCGCGCATTCGATCGCTTCACGCGCGGTGACCTGGCACGCAGCCGCTCGGGCACGGGGCTCGGGCTCGCGATCGTGCGGACGATCGCCGAGGCGCACGGCGGTCGCGCCGAGGTCGCGCCGGGGCCGGGCGCGACCGTGCGGCTCTGGCTCCCGGACACCGTCTCAGGGGCATCTCAGCTTGCAGATCTAGCTTCTCGATCGGAGGGATCAACCCCGGTACGAGGAGGCGAAGGAAAGTAATGGACAAGCTCAAGGGAGTCATCATCGGTTTCGCCGTTGTGGCGGTGCTCGCGATCGGCGGAACCGCCATCGCCAACAACGTCGGTGGCGACGACGACGGCAGCGACAAGGCGATCACGGGCACGGCGCTCGACAAGGCGAAGGCGGCGGCGCTGGCCCACACGGGCGGCGGCAAGGTCACCGAGACCGAGGCGGGCGACGAGGAGGGCGCCTACGAGGTCGAGGTCACGATGCCGGACGGGAGCCAGGTCGACGTGCACCTCGACAAGAGCTTCCACGTGCTCGGCCAGCAGGGCGACGACGACGGCAGCGGCGAGGACGCCGGCGAGCAGGAGTGACGCAGGGGTGAGCGGCGTGGGCCGTATCCTCGGCCCATGCCGCTCGTCGACCACGCCGACAGCGTCCTCGTCGTCGTCGACGCGCAGGAGGGCTTCTACGGGGAGGGCCTGCCGGGCCGCGAGAGCGACGCCGCACGTGAGGCACTGGCGCGGATGACCTGGCTGGCGCGGGTGGCGCGCCGGCTCGACGTCCCGGCGGCCCTCACCGAGGAGGACCCGGAGCGAAACGGCGCGACGTTCGCGCCGATCGCGAGGCTCTTTCCGGAGGCGCCGGCGCTCGTCAAGCCGACCTTCGGGCTTACGGGCACGCCCGAGATCGTCGCGCGGATCGAGAGCACCGGCCGCGGTACCGCGGTGCTGGTCGGGTTCGAAACCGACGTGTGCGTGGCGCAGTCGGCGATCGGCCTCAGGGAGCGCGGTATGCGCGTCGTGGTCGTCGAGGACGCGGTGTTCTCGCCGGGCGAGATGCACGCCCGGGGGCTTGCGCGGATGACTGCCGAGGGAGTGGAGCTCAACCACTGCAAGGGGCTCGCCTATGAGTGGACGCGCACGCTCGGCGAGTCGCGCTCGGTGCTGCACGATCCAGAGGTGGGCGAGGCTCCCTTCCGGCTCTGAGGCGGGGAACACGATCGCGCCGGATGTCATCCGCAGGGGCCCTAGATCCTCGTCTCCTCAGGGCGTTCACGGTCCTGGCCGAGGAGCTGCACTTCGGTCGCGCCGCTGAGCGCCTGTACGTGGCGCAGCCCGCGGTGAGCCAGCAGCTGCAGCGGCTCGAGGACCAGCTCGGGGTGCGCCTCTTCGAGCGCACGACCCAGCACGTGTCGCTCACGCCGGAGGGGGAGGCGATCCTTCCCTACGCGCGCCAGGCGGTGGCCGCGGCCGCCGCGGTCGAGCGAGCGGCAGGAGCGGCCGGCGACGGCGAGGAGGCGACCCTCGACGTCGGCCTCTCACCGGGTGTGCACTACCTGGCTGAGCGCGCGCTCGCGAGCCTGGCCGACAGCGCTCCTCACGTCCACGTGCGCGCGATCGCGGCGAACACGGGCTCGGTCGCGCGGCACGTGGCCGACGGCACGCTCGAGATCGGCCTGGGATTCGCGACCGCTCCCACGCCCGGGGTCCGGCTCGAGCCGGTCGCGCACGTCCCCGCCGTCGCCGCGGTTGCGAACCACGATCCGCTCGCCGCGCGCAGGACGGTGGCGCTCCGCGAGCTGTCGGGTCGGCGCTTCGCTCAGGTCGACCCGCTCGACGGGCCCGGCTACAACGAGGCCGTGCGCGGGCTGTGCAGCGACGCCGGGTTCGAGCCCGGCCTCGCCGACCGGGCCGCCGGGCCGATGGCGTGGGAGACGGCCGTGCGCAGCGGCGACTGCGTCGGCCTGACGACGCGCGTGTCGTCCGCCTCGACGATCCGTGGCATACGGACGATTGAGCTCGAGGAGCAGGCGCTCTTTCGAATCGACCTGCTCACGCCGGAGAGCGCGGAGGGCCGCCTGTCCGCCGCCGCCACGAGCTTCGCGGAGGCGCTCATTCGCGCTGCTTCTTGACGCGTGCCGGGTCTTCTCGAAGTGCCGCGACGCGGAGCTATCGTCGCCCGGATGCGGAGGCGGTTGGCGGTGGCGCTCGTGGCTGCGCTGGCATGGGCGGGTTGTGACGACCAGGGCGATGACGACGCCGGGCGGGCCTCGGCGCCGCGGCAGGTGCAGGGCTCGCTGGATCTCGAGCACGCCCAGGCGGGCGCGCCCGACGCGGGCACCCGCGGCGGGCATGGTGCAGATCGCTACGTGTTGCAGGCCACGTCTGCAGAGGCACTGGTGAGGGGCCGGGTCGAGCCGGCCTCCGCGAGCGTCGAGCTCGTAGACGACAGCGGTCGGCGACGGGCGCGCGCGCTTCCGCGGCCCGACGGGCGCTTCTCCGCGCTGCTGCCCGACCTGCCACGGGAAGGGGTGGCGACCTTCCGGCTCACCGCCAGCGCGGGGCGGGCGGCGCCCTGGCGTACCGAGATCGTCGCGTCGCGCGAACCCCGCCGCGCCGCCAGCGCGAACCGTGCGCGTCCCCGAGCGCGACGACACGCCGCCGCTCGCGGCTCTGCTCCTGCGCCACGGGGACCGGGTGGTCAGCTCAGTGGCCCCGGTGCTACCGGACCGCGACGCGCCGCTGCGCCTCGAGCGTCCCGAGCTGGCGCTCACGGCGCTCACGCGGGACGCGGACGGCGGCACCGGGCGCATCCGCGTGTCGGTCAGGTACGTGCGCAGCTGCGACGGCTCGCGCGAGCGCCAGACCCGCTACTTCCCGCCCTCGGAGATCGCGCGCGTGCGCGTGGCACCGGGGGCGCTCGTCCCCGCTGAACGCCGCCGGCGCGCCCTCGTCCGGCTCGAGCCGGGCTGCAGCGTGCGCGGCAAGGCCTGGGCCGACGCGACCAACGCCGCGGGCCTCGAGAGCTTCAGCGACCAGATCCAGTTCGAGTACGGCGGCTAGGCGAGGAAGTCGAGCAGCGCCTCGACCAGTTCGTCGGGCGTCTCCTCGGGGTTGGATTCTGACCCCAACCGCCTTGTTCTCTTGACTGCAATGACCCGGAGTGGTAAACCGCCCACCCCATGGCTGATATATCAGCCCGTTCGGGGGATGGCGCGCCCGCCGGCCGCTCCGGAAGCGGGATCGACCCCTGGGTCTTCGGTATCGCGGCGGCAATCTCGACGGCCTTCGTGCTCTGGGGAGTGCTCGACTCGGACTCCGTCGCGACGGTTGCCGACGACGTCCTCACCTGGATCATCGACACCTTCGGCTGGTTCTTCGTGCTGTCGACGGTGCTGTTCCTTGGCGTTCGCGGTGATGCTCGCCGTCAGCCGCTTCGGGCGCGTCCGGCTCGGCGAGGACGACGACCGGCCCGAGTTCCGCACGAGCTCATGGATAGCGATGATGTTCAGCGCCGGCATGGGCATCGGGCTCATGTTCTTCGCGGTCGCCGAGCCGATTTCGCACCTCACCGCACCGCCCGCCGGCACCGTCCGTGCCGGGACCGACGAGGCGGCGCAACAGGCGATGTCGCTCTCCTACTTCCACTGGGCGCTGCACCCCTGGGCGATCTACGCGATCGTCGGCCTGGCGCTCGCCTACTTCACCTATCGGCGCGGCCTGCCCAACCTGATCAGCTCCGCCTTCCACCCGCTGCTCGGCGACCGCATCCACGGCCCGATCGGCAAGTCGATCGACATCCTGGCGATCTTCGCGACGCTGTTCGGGAGCGCGACCTCGCTGGGGCTGGGCGCGCTCCAGATCAACAGCGGGCTCGATTTCCTCTGGGGCGTCGAGCCGGCGGACGGCATCGCGGTGGCGATCATCGCCGTGCTGACGCTGGCCTTCGTGCTCTCGGCCGTGTCAGGGGTGAGCAGGGGCATCCAGTGGCTCAGCAACATCAACATGCTGCTCGCCATCGCGCTCGTGCTGTTCCTGCTCGTCGTCGGGCCGACCGTCTTCCAGCTCGAGACGCTCGTCGAGTCGATCGGCGGCTACCTCACCACGATCGTGCCCGCCAGCTTCCAGACCGGCGCGTTCGGCGATCAGGAGTGGCTGTCCGCCTGGACGATCTTCTACTGGGCGTGGTGGATCTCATGGGCGCCCTTCGTCGGCACGTTCATCGCGCGCATCTCCAGGGGGCGGACGATCCGCGAGTTCGTGATCGGCGTCCTGCTCGTCCCGAGCGGGGTCACCTTCATCTGGTTCGCCGTCTTCGGCGGGGCTGCGATCAACCTGCAGCTGACGGGCGCGGCGGACCTCAGCGCGATCACGGGCACCCCGGAGATCGCGCTCTTCACGACGCTCGAGGAGTTCCCGCTGTCGGGGCTCACGTCGTTCGTCGTGATCATCCTCGTCGCGCTCTTCTTCGTGAGCGGCGCCGACGCGGCCTCACTGGTGATGGGCATGCTGTCGTCACGCGGCAGCCTCTCGCCGGCGCGCGTCGTGACCGTGATCTGGGGCGTCTCGACCGGCGCCGCCGCCGCGATCCTGCTGCTGGCGAACGGGCTGGCGGCGCTGCAGCAGGCGGCGATCATCGCCGCCGCGCCGTTCACGCTCGTGATGATCGGCCTGTGCGTGTCGCTCTTCAAGGGGCTGGCGCAGGACGTGACGCCGGTGCTTCGGCCGGAGGCCGCTCCGGGTAGCGCAGAGACGACTCCGACCCCCCAGGTGACCGTTCCCCATGCCTGATCACTCACACAACGCGTTCCGCGGCCTCTACGACATGTTCGCCGAGATGGGCCGCATGCGCGAGCACCTGACCCACGGCGACCAGCCGCGCGAGGCCGGCCCTTCGTCCGGCGCTTGGATCCCGCCGGTCGACATCTACGCGCACGGCGACGACCTCGTGATCCGCTGCGAGCTCGCCGGTGTACCGAGAGAGGACATGGAGGTGGCCATCTGCAGCGGACAGCTGTGGATCTCGGGGGAGCGAACCGGTGCGCCCGACGGGGCCGACGTCAACGATTACGTGCGCGAGCGCCGCTACGGGCCGTTCAGGCGCACGATCGCTCTGCCGCCAGGAATCGACCGCGACCAGGTGGCTGCGACCTTGGAGGATGGTCTGCTCGAGATCGTGATCACGAGCGGCGCGGCCACCCGTCGCGACGAGCAGATCGAGATCGGTGGCGCCGAACGCGGTGGGGTCGGCGTCGACATAGGCTGAGCTCAGGCGGGTACGGCGCCCTCGATGTAGTCGATGATCCCCTGGACGGGCGCGCCCGGCGTGAAGACCTCGGCCACGCCCAGCTGCTTCAACTCGGGGATGTCGTCGTTCGGGATCGTCCCGCCCACCACCAACACCACGTCCTCGGCGCCCTCATCCTTGAGCAACGCCGCGATCCGCGGCACCAGCGTCATATGCGCACCAGACAGGATCGACAGCCCGACCGCGTCCGCGTCCTCCTGCAACACCGTCTCGACGATCTGCTCCGGCGTCTGGTGCAACCCGGTGTAGATCACCTCCATACCCGCGTCACGCAACGCGCGAGCGATGATCTTCGCCCCCCGGTCATGACCATCGAGACCAGGCTTGGCGACCACAACGCGGCGCCGGCGGTTGATTACGGCCTGGTTCATCGCGGCGAGTGAGCAGTCAGCCGGCGGGACGCCGCGCTGCGACGCCCCGCCGGCCTGGAGGAGGGAGGGACTGCTCCACCCGGCCGACGAGCGACCAGGAGGCTTGTGAATGACGGTGCGGTCACCGCCTAGAAGACCGGCGTCTCGGTGTAGGTCCCGAAGACCTGCTGGAGGGACTCGACGATCTCGCCCTCGCTCGCATTCGCACGCGCTGCATCGAGCAGCGGCTCCATGAGATTGCGATCGGCGGCCGCGGCGTCGCGGAGCTCGGCGAGCGTTCGCTCGACCGCCGCGCTGTCGCGCCCGGCCCGCACCGCCTGGAGACGCCCGATCTGCTTGCGCTCGAGCTCGGCCGGGATCTTGAGGATGTCGGTCTGCTCGTCGTCGAGCTGCTGGTAGCGGTTGACGCCGACGATGATGCGCTGGCCTGTCTCGTACTCCTCCTGGAGCTGGAAGCTCGCGTCGGCGATCTCGCGCTGGGGGTAGTTCTGCTTGATCGCGGCGACCATGCCGCCGAGCTCGTCGATCTTGTTGAAGTACTCGTAGGCGCCCTGCTCCATCCGGTCGGTCAGCGCCTCCACGAAGTAGGAGCCGCCCAACGGGTCGATCGTGTTCACGACGCCCGGTCTCGTGCGCGATGATCTGCTGGGTGCGCAGGGCTACGCGCACGGCCTCCTCGGTCGGCAGGGCCAGCGCCTCGTCGAAGCTGTTCGTGTGCAGCGATTGCGTGCCGCCGAGCACCGCCGACAACGCCTCTGTTGCCGTCCTGACGATGTTGTTGAGCGGCTGCTGGGCGGTGAGCGACACCCCGGCCGTCTGGGTGTGGAAGCGCATCAGGAGGCTGCGCTCATCCCGTGCCCCATAGGTGTCGCGCAGCTCGCGGGCCCAGATGCGCCTGGCGGCCCTGTACTTCGCGATCTCCTCGAAGAAATCGATGTGCGCGTTGAAGAAGAAGGACAGCCGGGGGGCGAACTCGTCCACCGCCAACCCGCGCTCCAGCGCGTGCTCCACGTAGGTGAAGCCGTCCTTGAGCGTGAACGCGAGCTCCTGCATCGCGGTCGAGCCCGCCTCGCGGATGTGGTAGCCGGAGATCGAGATCGGGTGCCAGCGCGGCATCCGGCGCGCGCAGAACTCGACCATGTCGGTGACCAGCCGCATCGCCGGGTCGATCGGGAAGCACCACTCCTTCTGGGCGATGTACTCCTTCAGGATGTCCGTCTGGATCGTGCCGGCCAGCTGCTCAGGCGGAGTGCCCTGGCGCTCGGCGGCCACCACGTAGTACGCGAGCATCACCGCCGCGGGGGCGTTGATCGTCATCGACGTCGATACCTCGCCGAGCGGGATGCCGCGGAACAGGAGCTCCATGTCGTCGAGCGTGTCGACCGCGACGCCCTCGCGCCCGACCTCACCCTCGCTGCGCGGGTGATCCGAGTCGTGGCCCATCAACGACGGCATGTCGAACGCCGTCGACAGACCCGTCTGGCCATGGTCGAGCAGGTAACGGAAGCGCTCGTTGGTCTCCTCCGGCCCCCCGAAGCCGGCGAACTGGCGCATCGTCCACAGGCGCCCGCGATACATCGACGGGTACACGCCCCGCGTGAACGGATACTCGCCCGGAAAACCGATGCGCTCCCGCTCGGGCAGATCCGCCTCTGTGTACAGCGGCGCGACCGGCTCGCTGCTCAGCGTGGTGAACAGCGCATCGCGCTCCGGCACACGCGAGAACCGCTCGCGGAACCAGCGCTCCGCATCCGTCATCGGTTCCGCGATCGTCATGGCTCTCCAGTCGGTGGCATTCCGATAGTAGGAACCCCACATAATAAGCGCAGAACGGTCTAATCTCCAACAGCGAGCATGGCGATCGCAGCGGGACAGGCCCCCCACCTGGCGGACGAGCTGGTCGAGCTCCGCGAGCTCGTCAGGCGAATCGCCACGGAGCGAGTGGCGCCTCGGGCCGCCGAGATCGACGCGACGGACGAGTATCCCTGGGACCTCCGCCGTCTGCTCGGCGAGCACGACGTCCTCGCCCTGCCCTTCCCCGTCGAGTACGGCGGGACCGGGACGGGCACGCTCATGCTCCAGATCGCCGTCGAGGAGCTCGCGAAGGCCTCCGCGGCGGTCGCGCTGATCCTGATGATCCAGGAGCTCGGCACGCTTCCCATCCAGCTGTTCGGCAGCGAGGAGCAGAAGCGGCACTGGCTCCCGCCCTGCGCCTCCGGGGAGTGGTCGCCGGCCTTCTGCCTGTCCGAGCCGGACGCGGGATCCGACCCGTCCGCGATGCGGACCACGGCAGTCCGTGACGGTGACGACTGGGTCCTCAACGGATCCAAGAACTGGATCACCAACGCGACGATCGCCGACTTCTACGTGGTCTTCGCCGTCACCGACCAGACCGCGCGCCGCAGTACCGCCTTCATCGTCGAGAAGGATCGACCGGGATTCACGGTCCCGCGGCTCGAGCACAAGCTGGGCATCCACGGCTCGCCCACCGGGGCGCCGGTCCTCGAGGACGTGCGCATACCCGACGCGAACCGGATCGGCGAGGTCGGCAAGGGCCTGTCGGTCGCGCTCGGCACGCTCGAGCGCACGCGCCTGGGCGCCGCCGCCCAGGCCGTCGGCATCGCCCAGGGGGCGATCGACTACGCGACCGCATACGCAAAGGAGCGCGTGGCGTTCGGCAAGCCGATCATCGAGCTGCAGGCCACGCAGTTCAAGCTCGCGGACATGGAGACGCGCACCGCCGCGGCCCGCGAGCTCCTGCACCGCGCCTGCAGGATGGCCGACGACGGAGATCGCCAGCTCGGCAAGTACTCCTCGATGGCCAAGCTGTTCGCGTCCGACACCGCGATGGCGGTCACGGTCGAGGCGGTCCAGATCCTCGGCGGCTACGGCTACGTGACCGAGTACCCGGTGGAGCGCATGATGCGCGACGCGAAGGTCACTCAGATCTACGAGGGCACGAACGAGATCCAGCGAGTCGTGATCGCACGCTCGCTCATGAGCTGAGCCCGTTCTCGAAGTCCCCGGCGTCGATGCGCACGCGGCGCAGGGTCTCGGTGATGCCGTCGAGCTCCGCCTTCGTGAGCGGCGCGGTGCCGAAGCGGTCCTCGTTGAGCGCTGCCGTGGCCTGCTCGGCCACCTGCCTGCCGAGCGGGGTGATGGCCGCCAGCGTGGTGCGCCTGTCCTGCTCGTGCGACTGACGCTCCACGTAGCCCTCCTTCTCGAGGCCGTCGATCGTGTTCGTGACGCTCGTGCGGTGAACCTGGAGGCGCTGGCCCATCTTGCCGAGCGGCAGCGAGCCGCGGCGGCTGTAGTAGAGGAGCATGAGCGCCTCGTAGCGCGGGAAGGTGAGGCCGTACGGGCGCAGCAGCTCGTTCAGGCGGGCCATCAGGATCTGATGAACCCTCATAACCGACGTGACCGCGCTCATCGAGGGCGTCGCGGAGCTCCCCCAATGGCGATTCCACTGCCGCCGGGCCTCCGCGATCGGGTCGAAGGTGGTGCGCTTCGGCACGCGCTGAAGGATGGCACCTCCCTCAGAGGCCAAGCGAGCGCCCGACTATCTCCTTCATGATCTCGTTGGTTCCGCCGTAGATGCGCTGGACGCGCGCGTCGCGCCAGAGCCGCGAGACCTTGTACTCGTCCATGTAGCCGTAGCCCCCGTGCAGCTGCAGGCAGCGGTCCAGCACCTCGAACTGCAGGTCCGTGGTCAGCGCCTTGACGCCCGCCGCCTCCGCGCCGCTCAGCTCGCCGCCGTTGAGGGCGACGATGCAGCGATCGACGTAGGCACGCGCCGCCGCGATCTTCGTGCTGAGCTCGGCGACGGCGAAGCGGTTGGCCTGGAAGCTTCCGACTGGCTGGCCGAAAGCGGTGCGCTCGCGGATGTAGTCGAGCGTCAGCTCGAGGGCATGCTCGGCGGCGGCGACCGCCGACACCGCGATCGAGAGCCGCTCGCGCGGCAGCTCGGCCTTGAGGTACTGCAGTCCCATGCCCTCCTCGCCGAGCCGGTTCTCCACCGGGACCTCGACCTGGTTGAAGTAGAGCTCGGCGGTGTCCTGCGCCCGGCGGCCGATCTTGGCCAGCTTGCGGCCGCGGTCGAAGCCCTCCATGTCCTTGTCGACCATCAGCAGGCTGAAGCCGTCGCGGCCGCCGCCGCGTGCGGTGCGCGCCGCCACGATCACGAGATCGGCCTGGATGCCGCTCGTGACGAAGGTCTTGGAGCCGTTGAGGACATACGAGCCGCCGTCGAGCTCGGCGCTCGCACTCATCGCCTGAAGATCCGAGCCCGCCCCGGGCTCGGTCAGCGCGATCGCCACGATCAGCTCGCCGCGCGTGAAGGGCGGCAGCCAGCGCTCCTTCTGCTCCTCGTTCGTCAGCTTGACGAGATAAGGAGCGACGATGTCGTTCTCGAGGCTGAAGTTGTCTCCCACGGCCCCGGCGTAGGCGACCTCCTCGTCGAGGATCGCGTTGAAGCGGAAGTCCTCAAGCCCGAGCCCGCCGTACTCCTCGGGCGCCTCGAAGCCCACGAATCCGCTCTCGGCCGCCTTGACCCAGAAGCTCCTGTCGACCAGGCCCGCGGCCTCCCAGGCGTCGGTGTGCGGGACCGCCTCGCGCTCGAAGAAGGCGCGAGCCGACTCGCGGAAGGTGGTGTGCTCGTCCTCGAAGATCGTCCGGCGCACGGGGCCGATGCTGCCGCAGCCGGCCCGGTCTGTCAACCAAGCGTTTGGTTTTAGGGCTTGCCGTTGCGCCCTGGAAACACGCGCTGGACGAGTGGCGTGCGCACCCAACCGCGGTAGGCGGCGCTGAACGCCTTCATCGGCTGCGCGCCCGGTGTCGAACGGAGCTCGCGCTCGACGGCCTCGTCGTGATCGACCTGCTCGCCCTCGGACCAGGCGGGCGAGGCGTTGAGCAGTCGGCTGCCGAAGAAGTCCTCCAGCAGCGGGAGCGCGGCGCTGCCGGGATCGAACAGCATCAGGTGACCCTCGCCGGGAAGCGTGTGGAGGCGGCTGTTCGGCAGGCGCGCGGCGAGCAGCCGCCCGTTCGCGGGCGGCACCAGCCGGTCACACTGGCCGGCCAGCACGAGCGTCGGGATGCGCACGGTGTGGGCCCAGTGGAGGCTCGACCAGGTTGTGCCCTGGAGGAACTGCTGGGCATAGCCGAGCGCGCTGGGAGGGTGGCTGTTGCGCTCGTGGGCCTGCGCTTCCGCGCGTGCGGTGTCCGCGAAGCGGCGGCCCCCGTCGAGCAGATGGCTGGTGCGCCTGTAGAAGCTCTTCGAGACGTAGCGCAGCGGCGTGCTGATCAGGGCGAGCGGCACGAGCTCGGGCGGCGCGCTCCCCCAGCCGCAGCTCGTCCCCACGAGCGCGAGCCGGCGAACGCGGTCGGGCGCGGAGCGGGCCAGCTGCTGCGCCATCACGCCGCCGAGCGAGTAGCCGACGACGTCGACCCGCTCGTAGCCCAGCTGGTCGAGCAGCCGGCAGAGCATCCAGCTCACGGCCGGCAGCGGCAGCGCCACGGGCGTTGCGCGCGAGCGCCCCATCCCCGGGGCGTCGAACGTGATCGTGCGCGCGTGAGCCGACAGCCGGCTCTGCGCGACGTTCCACATCTCGAGGTTTCCGCCCAGCCCGTTGATCATCAGCAGCGGGTAACCGTCGCCCCGCTCGCGCACGAAGATCCCGAACCCGTTGAAGGAGACGAGCCGCTCCTCACCCTCCTCGGTGAGGACGGCGGCGGCTCCGTCGGCGGCCTCCGGCCGGCCGTTTGGTTGCGGGAGCATCAACGCTTGTATACCCCATGAACCGGCATTAAGCCTCCGGTGCAGCCGTCAATCCACGCCGATCACGGCGATTCCGGACAGCACCGGCCGGCCGTCGGCGCTCGCCTCCACGGCGAGCTCGGCCGTTCCCGCAGCCGCATCGACGGACGTCACGGAGCCCTTGCACTCAACGCGCTCACCCGCGAACACGTTGCCGAGAAAGCGCACCCGCACGCGCCGGACGCGCTCGGCTGAGCCCGCGAATTCGACCAGCATCTCCATCAGATAGCCGAGGTTGCTCGGCCCCTGGTTGATCGGGCGCTCACCCAGGCCGAGGGCGCGCACGCTGGCCGTGTCGTAGTGGATCGGATTGGGGTCGTCGAGGATCGCCGCCATCGTCTTCATCGGCTCGGGGCTGACCGACTCGATCACGTACGGCTCGAGCGCCTGCCCCGGCTGCAGCGAGTCCGCGCGCACTCAGGCCTCCGCGCGGGGGAAGATCCAGGCGGCCCCGCAGCGCAGCACCGGCGCACCGGAGCCCTGCTCGCGGACGCTGAAGCGCAGCTGCAGGCGATCGAACGCCCCCGCCCGCGCGCCGCGCTTCCGCTCGATCGCCGCGATCTCGCCCTCGCCCTCATAGGTGGCGCCCGGGCGCAGCGTCCGGTCGAACTCCATGTCGACCTCTCCCATCAAGACGCCGCTGTCGGCCGTGGCGCCCATCAGCTCGAACACGTCGGTGATCGCGACGCCGGAGGACCTGATCGCCACGAAGTAGGCGAGCGAGGGATGCGCCACGGCGGCGTCCGGTGCCGCGCCGATCGCGTCGGCCCAGAGCCAGCTCACGTGCTCGGACAGGGTGTAGCTGCCGCCCGGGAAGCGGTGCCCGGCGAGGTGCGCGTAGTCGCTCTCCGCCGTCTCAGGCATCCGTGCGCACCTCGGAGCCGTCCTGGGCCCAGCGCGTGTGGAAGGAGCCCTCGCGGTCGACGCGCCGGTAGGTGTGAGCGCCGAAGAAGTCGCGCAGGCCCTGGATCAGGTACGCCGGCCCGCGCTCGCGCCGGTAGCCGTCGTAGTAGGCGAGCGACGAGGTGAACGCCGGCACCGCCACGCCGAGCTCCACCGCATGGGCGATCACGCGGCGCCAGGAGTCTTGCGCCTCGGCCACCGCGTCGCGGAAGTACGGGACCATCAGCAGGTTCACGGTGTCCGGGTCGTCCGCGTAGGCGTCGCGGATGCGGTTGAGGAAGCGCGCGCGGATGATGCAGCCGCCGCGCCAGATCGTCGCGAGCGAGCCCATGTCGAGCTTCCAGTCGTATGCCGCGGAGGCTGCGGCGAGCTGCTCGAAGCCCTGGGCGTAGGCCACAACCTTGCTCGCGTAGAGCGCCCTCTGGATGTCGTCGACGAGGCCCTCGGGGGCGGCCTTGCCCGCCCCCGGGCTCGGCCCGGCCAGCGCCTGCGACGCGGCCTGGCGCTGGTCGCGGAGCGCCGACAGCGAGCGCGCGAACACGGCCTCGGTGATCCCCGTCAGCGGCACGCCGAGCTCGAGCGCATCCTGGCTCGTCCAGCGCCCGGTGCCCTTCTGCTCGGCCTGATCGACGATCACGTCGACGAGCGGGCCGCCCGTGTCAGCGTCCTCTTTGGCGAGCACCTTCGCCGTGATCTCGATGAGGAACGACTCGAGGTCGCCGCTGTTCCACTCGTCGAAGATGCCGGCAATCTCGGGCACCTCGAGCCCGGCACCGTTGCGCAGCAGGTCGTAGGCCTCGGCGATCAGCTGGATGTCGGCGTACTCGATGCCGTTGTGGACCATCTTCACGTAGTGGCCGGCTCCGTCCGAGCCGATGTAGGTGCAGCACGGCTCGCCGTCGACCTGCGCGGCGATCGAGGTGAAAGTCTGCTCGACCTCCCCGTAGGCGTCGCGGTCGCCTCCCGGCATGATGCTCGGGCCGAGCAGCGCGCCCTCCTCGCCGCCCGACACGCCGGTGCCGAGGAAACGCAGCCCGCGCTCGGCGCAGGCGCTCGTCCGGCGACGCGTGTCGGCGTAGTGGGAGTTGCCGGCGTCGATGACGATGTCGCCCTCGTCGAGCAGCGGCGTCAGCTCGTCGATCACGGCGTCGACCGGCGGCCCGGCCTTGACCATGGCGATGATGCGCCGCGGCCGGTCGAGCGCTGCCACGAAGTCCTCGATCGATTGCCCGGCCTGGAAGTCGCCCTCGCTCGAGTAGTGCTCCATGAACTCGTCGGTGCGCGCCGCCGTGCGGTTGTGCACGGCCACCGGAACGCCGTGACGAGCGATGTTGCGAGCCAGGTTTGCACCCATCACCGCCAGCCCGGTCACACCGATCTGACTGTCCGCGCCCATCGTTTCTCCCTCCGGAGCTCGTGTGGCGAGCGAGCGTATAGGATCGTTCGACCAATCAAGCGTTGGGTTGAAAACAAACGTCGCTCCGCGCCCGGCCGAGCCGGGCGCTCGCGCAAGACAGCGAAGGAGGGGCCATGCCGAGTGGACCGTTCGCCCACGTGTGCCTGCTCGTCGAGGACCTCGACAAGGCCGTAGAAGACTGGACCAAGCTGCTCAAGGTGCTGGATCCCGGGCAGCTCGAGGAGCCGCTCGTTCGCTACGAGGATTTCGAGGGCGGCGAGGACCAGATGCGCTGGGCGACCTTCGTCTCCCACGGCGGAGCCGAGATCCAGCTGATGGAGCCCTCCGCGGACAGTCCGCTCGGCCGCCGGCTCGCGAAGCACGGAGAGCACGTGCACCACATCTGCTTCACGACCGACGATCCCGACGAGACCGCACGCAGGCTCGCCGAGGAGGGCCTCTCCACGAGCGGCGAGGTCTCGAGCGACCCGACGATGCCCTGGCAGCGCTGGACCTGGGTGCTCTCCGACAGCGCACACGGGACGCTGGTCGAGGTCGCTCGCCCGTACCGCGCGGTGGACGGCAAGTGGGAGTCGGCGTCTCCTGACGACGCCTGACGGAGGGACGAGCTCGTGGCAATCGAGAAGGTCGTGGTAATCGGCGGCGGCACGATGGGGAACGGGATCGCCCAGGTCGTGGCGGGAGCCGGCCTCGAGGTGACGATCGTCGACGTGGACGACGCGGCGCTCGAACGCGCCCGCACGCGCATCGACCGCAGCCTCGAGCGCTTCGTCAAGTCTGAGCGCCTGTCCGCGGAGGACGCCGACGGCGTCCGCGCGCGCATCTCGACGTCGACCGACCTCGACGCGGCGGCCGCCGAGGCCGATCACGCCATCGAGACGGTGATCGAGGACCTCGACGTCAAGCGCGACGTGCTGACGAGGCTCGACGCGGCCTGCCGCGACGACGTCGATCTTCGCCTCGAACACTTCGCAGTTCCCGATCTCGGCGCTGGCGGCGGCCACCTCGCGTGCCGACCGCGTGATCGGCTCGCACTGGTTCAACCCGCCGCCGATGATGGATCTGATCGAGGTGATCCGCGGCGTCGCGACCTCGGACGAGACGCTCGCGACGACGCTCGAGCTCGCCGAGCGCTACGGCAAGCGGACCGTCGTGTGCCAGAAGGACACGCCGGGCTTCATCACCTCGCGGCTGATCGTGACGCTCGCGCTCGAGGCGATGCGAATCGTCGAGGAGGGCATCGCCGATCCGGACGATGTCGACCTGGCCTGCGTCAAGGCGTTCAACCACGCGATGGGCCCGATCGACACGATGGACTACTCCGGCCTCGACACCACCCTGCGAGTGGCCGACAACATGCGCCATACCTACGGCGAGCGCTTCCTCGCTCCCCAGAACCTGCGTGCGCTCGTGAACGCCGGGCGCCTCGGGCGCAAGTCGGGCACCGGCTTCAAGAGCTACGAGCAGGAGAGCTGAGCGTGCCCGGCCCCGTGACGGTCGAGCTGAGCGACGGCGTCGCGACGGTGACCGTCGACAACCCGCCCGTCAACGCACTCGACGATCCGACGCTCGAGGGACTCGGCGACGCCGCGCGCCGAGTGGCGGCGGACGACGAGGTGCGCGCCGTCGTGTTGACGGGCGCCGGCGAGCGCGCCTTCCTGGCCGGCGCGGACCTGCGCTCGCTCCAGCACGCGCTCGGCACGCCCGAGATGGAGGCGCACGTGGCGCTGACTCGCCCAGTCTTCGACGCGTGGCGCGGGCTCGACCAGCCCGTCGTGGCCGCGGTCCAGGCGAGCGCGGTGGGCGGCGGCTTCGAGTTCATGCTCGTCTGCGACCTGATCGTCGCCGACCCGCGGGCGCGCTTCGGCGTCCCCGAGGTCACGCTCGGTCTCATGCCGGGCGGGGGCGGGACCCAGCGGCTGCCGCGGCGCGCCGGCTGGACGGCGGCTGCCGAGCTGCTGCTGCTCGGCAAGCTCGTCAAGGCCGAGCGTGCTCTCGAGCTCGGGCTCATCAACGCTCTGGCCGAGCAGGGCGACGCCGTTGCCGAAGCGCAGGAGCTCGCGGCGCGGCTGGCGGCGCTGCCTTCCGTGGCCGTGCAGTCGGCAAAGCGGGCCCTGCGGCAGGCACTCGAACCCGGGCTCGACGAGGGGCTCGACGCCGAGCGTGAGCTGTTCCTCAGGGTCGCCGCTTCAGAGGACGCCAGGGAGGGCGCCGAGGCGTTCCTCGCCAAGCGCGAACCGAGCTTCAGGCACCGCTGAAGCGCGAGGCGCCCGACTCCCCGCTCTGCTCCGACACGCGGCCGGTCGACACGAGGTGCTCGAGGTAGGCGGCGGTCTCCCAGATGCGCCACACGCGCGTGCTGCGGTCGAGCGGGCCCTCGTGCATGCGCACGAACAGCTCCCAGCCGCTTCCGGGAGCGGCGCGGATCTCGGCCTCGAGGCGGTCGACGCGCTCCTCGATGGCATCGATGTTCGAGCTCAGCAGAGCGCTGGGGTCGTCGAGCGGCCGACCGTGGCCCGGCAGGATCAGCCTCACGTCGAGGGCCTGGAGCCGCCTGAGCGACTCGAGATGCTGTGCGACCGGATCCGCCGAGAAGCCCAGGTCGAAGAACGGGGCGAGCACCGGGCCGACCACGTCGCCCACGATCAGAAGCCGCTCGCGGGGCAGGTGGAGGCACACCTGCGAGGGCGCGTGGCCCGGGGTCTCGATCACCTCGAGGTCACCGAGCGCGGTCGGGATGCGGGTTCCGTCGCGCAGCGGCTCGTCGGCAACCAGGTCGCCGTCGATGCCGTCCGTCTCCTCCCGAACGTCCGCCATCTCGGGCACGACCGGCTCCGGCACCCCGAGCCGGCGCGCCAGGTGCTCGCGCTCGGCGCGATGCCGCTCGGGGTCGCGGAACGCGCCGAGGAAGTGCTCGCCTTCCGTGGACGCCCAGACGCGGCAGCCCGTGCTCTCCGCCACTCGCGACGCCGAGCCGAAGTGGTCGGAGTGCAGGTGGGTGATCACCAGATCGCTCACGTCGGCCAGCCGCCGGCCGCTTGCGGTGAGCGCATGATCCACCGCCTCGAGCCCGCTGGCGTGGCCCCCGCAGCCGGCGTCCACGAGCACCACGGACCCGTCCGCGCCGTCCAGCGCGTAGGCGTTCGCGTGGCTTATCTGCGGCCAGGGGGTCGGCAGCCGGAGCCGCCAGAGCCCCTCCGCCACCTCCCGCGCCGAGGCCGCCGACGTGTCGACGGCCCAGCTCGCGGGAGGCGGGCCGACCACCTCAGAAGGGCAGGTCGAGCGCGAGGTTGAACCCGCGGAACTTCCAGCGGTCCCCCGCGTCGACGCACTCAGCGCGGTACACCCCGATCGACTGCACCTCCAGCTGGCCCTCGTCGACCACGTTCAGGGTGAGCGTCGCTGTGACCGTTGCGTCGCTGCCGGTCTCCTCCTCGACGCGGATGTTCGTGATCACGTGACGGCGCTGGTCGGTCTGCTGCTGGGTCGTCGAGCTGATGAACTCGACCACGCCGCTGCCCGGCTCGAACGGTCCGACGGAGTCCGCGCCGGCGATGTCGATCGTGAACGAGGCGTCCTCGTGGAAGACGTCCGCGAGCAGGTCGAAGTCGCGTGCGTCCATAGCCCACGCGTAGTCCATGAAGAGGTCGTGGATCGCCTGCCGGTCTGCCATCTATCTGCCCTTTCGTCGTGGGGTGTGTCTTCTCATGTTGTCGTTTCGCTCTCGGCCGGGAACGCGTCGACCCCGCCGTCCACCACGATGCGCTGGCCCGTGACCATGCCGGCGTCCTCGGAGACGACGAAGCGCACGACCCGGGCCACGTCCTCCGGGCGGCAGACGCGCCCGAGCGGCTGTGCCGCGTCGAGCTCGTCCATCCCCACCGTGCCGAGCTTCGCCTTGACGAGCCGCTCGCCCATGTCGGTCGCCACCAGCCCGGGCGCGACGACGTTCACGTGCACGCCGTTCGCGACCTCCTCCTTGGCCATCGTCAGCGCCAGCGCCTCGAGCGCGGCCTTGGCCATGTTGTAGGGCGCGCCGCCGGCACGCATGGCGGACACCTCGCTGCTCGAGATCATCACGATGTCGCCGCGCGGTCGCTCGCGCATCTGCGGCAGGAGCAGCTGAGCCAGGCGCATCGCGCTGAACGCGTGCGTGAGCATCAGGCGCTCGAACTCCGCCGGATCCGAGTCGGCGACAGTGTGCCCGCGGCTGGCGATGCCGGCGTTGTTGACGACGATGTCGACGAAGCCGAACTCCGCGAGCGCCGCCTCCGCGAGCCCCTCGACCTGGTCGAGCTCGGTCACCGAGGCCTGGAACGCCTTGGCCCGGCCGCCCGCGGCGCGGATCTCCTCGACGGTCTCGGCGGCCGCCTCCTCGTCACGGCGGAAGTTGACGGCGACGGCCGCTCCCGACGCGCCCAGCTCGAGCGCTATGCCGCGACCGATTCCCCGGCTGCCTCCGGTGACGATCGCCACCCTGCCGTCGAGTGCGCGCGCAGCTGCCATCTCACCGTCACCTCCTCTGTCCTGACGGGCGAGCGGCAATCTACCTACTCCCATAGAATCCGACAAGCGTTTGGTTGATGAGACCACACAACCGGGCCCGTTGGAGGGCGTCAGGATCATCGACCTGTGTCGGCTGCTGCCGGGTGCCTTCGCCACCGGCCTGCTGGGCGACATGGGCGCCGAGGTCATCAAGGTGGAGCAGCCGGGCGTGGGCGATCCGATGCGCACCTACCAGCCGCGCCTCGGCGACACGTCGGCCTTCACCTGGGTCACCGACCGCAGCAAGCGCTCCGTGGCGCTCAACCTGCGCGACCCCCGCGGCGTCGAGGCGGTCCGGCGGCTGGCGCGGGACGCCGACGCCGTGGTCGAGAGCTTCCGCCCGGGCGTGGCGGACCGGCTCGGTGTCGGCTACGACGACCTGCGCGAGCTGAACCCGGCGCTCGTGTACTGCTCGATCAGCGGCTACGGGGCGGACGGGCCGCTCGTCGCCGAGGCGGGCCACGACATCAACTACGTCGGCCGCGCCGGCCTGCTGAGCGTCACGGGCGCCGGCGGTCGTCCCGCGCTCCCGGGCGTGACGATCGCCGACCTCGCCGGCGGGTCGCTGATGGGGATCGCCGGGCTGCTGGCCGCGCTCGTACGGGCACAGCGCACGGGGGAGGGGGACCACGTCGACGTCGCAATGACCGACGGAGCGTTCGCGCTGCAGGCGCTGACGCTGGGCGCGTTCTTCGCGGAGGACCGCGATCCCGGCATCGAGACCGAGCTCCTCAACGGCGGCTACCCCTGTTACAACGTCTACGAATGCGCCGACGGCCGCCATGTCACCGTCGGACCGCTCGAGGAGCCCTTCTGGCGTGAGCTCTGCGACGCAGTCGAGCGGCCCGACCTGCTCCCGACCCAGTTCGACGGGCAGGCGATCCCACGCTGGCGGGAGCTGTTCGCCACGCGTGCGCGCGACGACTGGCTGGCGACCTTCGCCGGCCGCGACGTGTGCGTCGGCCCCCTCAACAAGGTCTCCGAGGCGACCGCCGACCCGCAGCTGCGCCACCGCGGGATGATCACCGAGCAGGAGCACGACACGGCGGGGCCCGTGCCGCAGATCGGCACGCCGATCAAGTTCCGCGAACGGCATGCCGGGCCGCGCGCTCCCGCGCAGGCGCTCGGCGAGTCGACCTCGTCCGTGCTCACCGAGGCGGGCTACTCAGCTGACGAGATCGAGCGTTTGTTGGATGATGGGGTGGCCGCGGAACCAGCGGCCGTCAAAGCAAACGATTGGTAGAGGCCCATGCGGTACGGATACAAGGCATCGGCAGAGCAGTTCGGGCCGCGTGAGCTGCTCGAGTACTCGGTGCTGGCAGAGCAGCTCGGCTTCGACACGATCGCCGTGTCGGACCACTTCCAGCCCTGGCGCCACAACACGGGCCATGCGCCGAACGCGCTGGTCTGGCTTGGCGCCCTCGGGCAGGCAACGGAGCGGGCCACCATGGTCACGAGCGTGCTCACGCCGACTCTGCGCTACCACCCGTCGATCGTCGCCCAGGCGTTCGGCACGCTCGCCAGCCTCGACCCCGGCCGCGTCATCCTCGGCGTGGGGACCGGCGAGTCGATGAACGAGACGCCCGCGACGATGATGGACTGGCCGGGCGCGAAGGAGCGTCGCATGCGGCTCGCCGAGGCGATCAAGCTGATCAAGCAGCTCTGGAACGACGAGCGCGTGACCTTCGAGGGCGAGTACTACCAGACGCGGCAGGCCACGATCTACGACCGGCCGACCGAGCAGGTCCCGATCTACGTGGCCGCCTCCGGGCCGCTGGCAGCGAAGCTCGCCGGCCGCGCGGGCGATGGCTTCATCTGCACGAGCGGCAAGCCCTTCGAGCTCTACGAGGAGCTGCTCGGCAAGGTGCGCGAAGGCGCGGAGGGGGCCGGCCGCGACGCGGACGCCATCGACCGCATGATCGAGATCAAGGTCTCCTACGACCGCGACCCGGAGCGCGCCGAGCCGAACTGCCACTGGTGGGCCGCCCTGGCGCTCACGGGCGAGGAGAAGAGCGGCATCGAGGATCCACTCGAGATGGAGCGCCTCGCCGACGCGAACCTCGACCGCGCGCACACGCGCTTCATCGTTACGAGCGACCCCGAGGAGTGCGTTGAGCGCATTCGCCCGTACGTCGAGCTCGGCTTCACGCGGCTCGTGTTCCATGGGCCGGGCAACGACCAGCGGCGCTTCCTCGAGCAGTTCTCCGAGGACGTCCTGCCGCTGCTGCGCGAGCGCTTCGGCGCCGCTGCCGAGGTGACGGCATAGACGACAAGACGCTCCTCGACGTATCGGTCGACGAGCTCTGCCGACTCGCCCGCGAGCGCCGGGCGGAGCTGAGCGGCACCCTCGTCACCTATTCGCCGAAGGTATTCATCCCGCTGACGAAGCTGTGCCGCGACGCCTGCGGCTACTGCACGTTCGCGCGGCCGCCGCGGCGCGGTGAGCGCGCCTACATGGGCCTGGACGAGGTGCTCGAGATCGCGCGTGCGGGCGCCGCGGCGGGCTGCCGTGAGGCGCTCTTCACGCTCGGCGACAAGCCCGAGCTCCGCTATCGCGTGGCGCGCGAGGAGCTCGCCGAGCTCGGCTTCGCGACGACGCTCGAGTACCTCCGCGAGGCCGCGCGCGTCGTCCTCGAGGAGACGGGGCTGCTGCCGCACCTCAACCCGGGGGTGATGACGCGCGCGGACCTTGCCGCGCTCCGCCCCGTGTCGGCCTCGATGGGGATCATGCTCGAGACGACGGCCGAGCGCCTGTCTGAACGGGGCGGGGCACACCGGGGCGCGCCCGACAAGGACCCCGCCCTGCGGCTGGAGACGATCCGGCTGGCCGGCGAGCTGAGCGTCCCGTTCACGAGCGGGATCCTGATCGGCATCGGCGAGACGCGCGCGGAGCGCCTCGACGCGCTGCATGCGCTCGCCGACTTGGCGGACCGCCACGGCCACCTCCAGGAGGTGATCGTCCAGAACTTCAGGGCCAAGCCCGGCACGCGGATGGCGAGCCATCCCGAACCCGACCTGGAGGATCACCTCTGGACGATCGCCGCCGCGCGCCTCGTGCTGCCCGCGAGCGTGCACGTGCAGGCGCCGCCCAACCTCGCCTTCGACGAGTTCCCGCGCCTCCTCGACGCCGGCATCGACGACTGGGGCGGGGTGTCGCCGGTGACGGTCGACCACGTGAATCCCGAGGCGCCCTGGCCCGAGCTCGACAGGCTCGCGGCCGCAACCCGGGAGCGCGGACTGACGCTCGTCCCGCGGCTGGCGCTCTACCCGGAGCACGTCCTCGGGCTCGAGCGCTGGGTCGACCCGGCTGTGGCGCCGGCGGTCCGCCACGTCGCGGACTCCATGGGCCTCGCGCGCGAGGATCCCTGGGCGCCGGGCGAGACGGTCAGGGTGCCGGCGGGTCTCAGCTCGGACGCTCTGTCTCACGCGCGCGCCCGCGCGCGCGTGAACGAACCGGGAGTGGGCGAGGCGCTCGCGAGAGCCGCCGCCGGCGTGCCGCTCGAGGAGGACGACGCGGTTGCGCTGCTCCGTGCGCGCGGTGAGGACAGGCTCGCGGTGCTGGCCGCCGCCGACCGGCTCCGGCGCGAGGTCTGCGGCGACGAGGTCACCTACGTCGTCACGCGGAACATCCAGTACACGAACGTCTGTTACTTCCGTTGCGGCTTCTGCGCCTTCTCCAAGGGGCGGCTGGCGCGCAACCTGCGCGGCAAGCCGTACCTCGTGCCGATGGACGAGATAGTGCGCCGCGCGCAGGAGGCCTGGGACCGCGGCGCGGTCGAGGTGTGTCTGCAGGGCGGGATCCATCCGGGCTTCGACGGCGACTACTACGCCGCCGTGGTCGAGGCCATCCGCGATGGCGTGCCCGGCATCCACGTGCACGCGTTCTCGGCACTCGAGATCTGGCAGGGCGCGGCCACGCTGGGCGTCTCGCTCGAGGACTACCTCACCCGTCTGCGGGAGCTCGGCCTGTCGTCCCTGCCCGGCACGGCGGCCGAGATCCTCGACGACGAGGTGCGAGAGCTCATCTGCCCGGACAAGATCGACACCGCCCAGTGGCTCGAGGTGCACGACACGGCTCACCGTGTCGGCCTGCGCTCGAACGTGACGATGATGTTCGGGCACGTCGAGCAGCCGCGCAACTGGGCCCGCCACCTCCTGAGAGCGCGCGAGCAACAGCGCCAGAGCGGCGGCTTCACCGAATTCGTTCCGCTGCCCTTCGTCCACATGGAGGCGCCGATCTGGCGGCGCGGCCTGGCGCGCTCGGGCCCGACCTTCGGCGAGACCCTGCTCGTGCACGCCGTGGCCCGGCTCGTTCTGCACCCGGAGATCACGAACATCCAGGCCTCTTGGGTCAAGCTTGGCCCTGAGGGCGTGCGGGCGCTCCTCTCGGCCGGGGTCAACGACCTGGGCGGGACGCTCATGAACGAGTCGATCTCGCGCGCCGCCGGCTCGGAGCACGGCCAGGAGATGCCGCCGGAGCAAATGGAATCCGTGATCCGCTCGGCCGGGCGCCGGCCGCGCCAGCGCACGACGCTGTATGGCCGGCCGCCCGCCGCCCAGACGGAGCGCTCCTTCGGTGCGGCACCGCTCGCCGAGCCGTTCAACCCGCCGGCCCGCGAGGCCGGCCTGCGCGCTCCGCGGGAGCTCGTGCGCCCGGGTGTAGGCTGACGCGCCGTCCACTGCTTGACACGCTCGTGGCCCGCGCCTAGCATCGCCGATCAACCAACCGATCGTTCAAGCACCAGACCACGGTTGGCGAGGGAGTCAGGGCATTGCGGCTTAGGTGTGAACTGCGTGTCGAAGCTGCCGCGACGGCGGCACGGAGTCGCGCGCGCTGCGCGCCGACCCACTCGCGCTCTCGCCGCAATACCGCGCCAGTGACCTGGGCACGACAGCGAGCCTGTGAGAGGATCGAGCATGTCCGTTGAGGAACCCGTGACCGGCGACCCATCACAGCGTGCGGGCGGTGCCGCCCAGGCCGCAACTGCGACCGCCTCGGGCGGGGATGGCGGCGGCCCTGAGCCGGCCGCCATCGGGCGCAGCCGCCGCGACAGCGTGAGCGAGTTCCTGGCGAAGTACGGCGTGCTGCTCGCCTTCGTGGCGATGGTGATCGTCTTCAGCCTCGCCAAGCCGGACACGTTCCCCACCTGGGAGAACTGGAAGAACATCTTCACGGCGGCGGCACCCGCCCTGATCGTGGCGGCCGGGCTCACCGTGCCGCTCGTGATGCAGGACTTCGACCTCTCCTTCGGGGCAATGATCAGCCTCGCCGGCGGCGCCGCGGTGGCGCTCATGACGAAGAACGACGTCGGCTGGGTGCTGGCGATCCTGGCCGCACTCGGGCTCGGCATCGCCGCGGGCGTCACGAGCGGGTTCCTGATCGCCTACCTGGGCGGCTCCTCGTTCATCATCACGCTGGCGATGGGCACCGTCTTAACCGGTGTCGAGTTCGCGATCACGAGCCAGGACACGATCTTCAGCGGCGTCGCCACGACCTACATCGAGATCGCCCAGAACACCCTGCTGGGGCTGAGCAACCAGGTCTGGATAGCGCTCGTGCTGGCGATCCTCTTATGGATCCTGCTCGACTTCAGCGAGCCTGGGCGCTACATGTACGCCATCGGCGGCAACCCGGAGGCCGCGAGGCTCTCGGGCATCTCGACCCGCCGCCTGCGCCTCGTGGGCTTCGTCATCGTCGCGGTGATGGCCGCCATCGCCGGCATCCTGCTCACCGGCAACTCGGCCTCCTACTCGCCCAGCTTCGGCGCGTCGTTCCTGCTGCCGGCGTTCGCCGCCGTGTTCCTCGGATCCGCGGTGCTGAGACCCGGTGAGTTCAACCTCCCGGGAACGCTGATCGGCGTCTTGTTCCTCGGTGCGATCCAGACCGGCCTCACCCAGCTGAACCTCGAGGCCTACGTGATCAACCTCGTCCAGGGCGGCATCCTGATCTTCGCGGTCCTGCTGAGCCGGCTCGGGCAGCGCACGGTATGAGCACGCCGGAGAAGACCGAGGCGCCACGGCCCGCGGCGAAGCCTTTCCTGATGGGCAAGGGCCTCACGAAGGTCTATCCCGGCGTGCTCGCCCTCGACAACGTCGACGGCGCGATCATGCCGGGCGTCGTGCTCGGCCTGGTCGGGAAGAACGGCGCCGGCAAGAGCACGCTGCTCAAGGTCTTCGCCGGAGCGACCCAGCCCGACGAGGGGGAGATCATCATCGACGGCGAGGAGGTCACGCTCCATAGCCCGCACGACGCGACCAAGCGCGGCCTCGCCTTCGTGCACCAGG
This sequence comes from uncultured Thermoleophilaceae bacterium, assembly GCA_963814095.1. Classification (GTDB taxonomy): domain Bacteria; phylum Actinomycetota; class Thermoleophilia; order Solirubrobacterales; family Thermoleophilaceae; genus JACVRW01. The sequence continues at coordinate 139,757 of CAWFBT010000002.1, forward strand.
AGCTGGCCGACGTGCCCAACCTCTCGGTGGCGGAGAACATCGAGCTCGGCCTCGGCTACCCGCGCCGCGCCGGCCTCTTCGTCAACCAGCGGGCTCTGCGCCGCAAGACGCGCGAGGTGCTGGAGCGCCTCCAGGTCAAGATCGACCCGCGCGCGCAGGTGGGCAGCCTCAGCCTCGCCGACCGCCGCACGGTCATGATCGCGCGCGGGCTCGCGGCAGAGGCGCGCCTGCTCGTCCTCGACGAGCCCAGCGCATCGCTCACCGAGGAGGAGATCAAGCACCTGCACAGCGTCGTCCGCTCGCTGCGCGACGACGGCGTGGCGATCATCTACGTGAGCCACCGGCTGGACGAGATTCTCGAGCTGACCGACTTCGTGGGCGTCATGCGCGACGGCAAGCTGGTCTACAACGCGCGCACGAAGGACGTGTCGATGACCAAGCTGATCGAGGAGATCACCGGATCGCTCGACGCGGCGCCGGAGCGCCGCGAGGCGCGCAAGGTCGAGACCAAGGGGGAGCAGATCCTCAAGGTGGAGAACCTCTCCTCGCCGACCGGCGTGATCGACGCGAGCTTCGAGCTGCGCAAGGGCGAGCTGCTCGGCATCGCCGGGCTGGTCGGATCGCGCCGGACCGAGCTGGTGCGGGCCATCTTCGGGGCCGACCGCGCGACCGACGGCAAGGTCAGCGTCCACGGCGAGGAGCGAGCGATCCGCTCCCCCCGCGAGGGCCTCAAGGCCGGCATCGTGCTGCTGCCCGAGGATCGCCGCCAGCAGGGCACGGTCCAGTCCTTCTCCGTTCGCAAGAACGTGACCCTGCCCGCGCTCAAGCGCTACCGCCGCGGACCGCTGCCGCTGCCGAACATCAGGGCCGAGCGCAAGGGCACAAAGGCGCTCGTCGAGCGCCTCAACGTAAAGGTCGCCAGCGTCGAGCACCCGGTGCGCTACCTCTCGGGCGGCAACCAGCAGAAGGTCGTGCTGGCCAAGTGGCTCGACTCGGGCGCCGACGTCTTCATCTTCGACGAGCCGACCCACGGCATCGACGTCGAGGGCAAGGAAGAGGTCTACCGGCTCATGGAGGAGCTCGCCGAACAGGGCAAGGGCGTGATCTTCATCTCGTCGGAGTTCACCGAGCTGGTGGGCGCCTGCAGCCGTGTCGTCGTCATGCGCGAGGGCCGCATCGTCGGCGAGCTCGAGGGCGACGCGATCACCGACGCGGCACTCGTCGAGCGCTGCTACGCGGACTGACCCTTCCCTACCGATCAACCGTTTGGTACGTTCGCGCCTTCCGACCGGAGGAGCGAACGGGGCATGAGCGAGAGCGTGCGGGAGATCAACTTCTTCGACAAGGAGACGAACGACTGCCCGTTCCCGGCCTACGCGGAGCTGCGCGAGGACAGCCCGGTGTGGCAGGACCCGGTCACGAACTTCTACGTGATCTCGCGCTACGAAGACGTGCGCGCCGCGATCCTCGACACCAAGCGCTTCACGAACCAGGTGGCGCTCAGCAACGCCGGCTCGGCGATGGAGCCGGACAACCCCGAGAAGGCCCGTGAGCTGCTCGAGGCACAGGCCTTGGAGGAGGAGGTCCAGCGTCTCTATCGCGAGAAGGGCTGGGTGCCGGCCGCGAACCTCGACGCCCTCGACGAGCCGCGCCACATGGAGATGCGCCGGCTCTTCGACTACGCCTTCCGGCCTTCGAAGATCAAGGATCTCGACCCGTTCGTCGAGGAGCTCGCCTATCGGCTCGTCGACGGCTTCGTGGGCGACGGCCGCTGCGAGATCGTGGCGCAGCTCGCCGTGCCGCTGCCGCTGTACGTGATCGGCCGCCAGATCGGCATGCCCGAGGAGGACATGCCGCGCATCAAGGAGTGGACCGACGCGTGGGTGCAGCGGATGGGACTTGCCCAGACGCCCGAGGAGCGCATCTGGTCGACCGAGATGGAGATCGAGGCGCAGCAGTACCTGCAGCCGATCTACGAGCGCCTGCGCGAGCAGCCCGACGACACGCTGCTGAGCGTGATCGTCAACCGCGAGGTGCCCGAGTGGGGCCGCCAGCTCACCAACGAGGAGCTCCACTCGGAGGTGATCGTGGACCTGTTCGTGGGCGGCTCGGAGACCACCACCAACGCGATCGCCGCGGGCGTCGTCAAGCTGATCGAGGAGCCGGAGATCTGGGAGCGCCTGAAGGCCGACCCGGACGCCTACCTCGAGACCTTCATCGAGGAGGTCGTGCGGCTCGAGGCGCCTGTGCAGGCGCTGATGCGCCAGGTCTCCGAGGACATCGACCTGCACGGGACGACGATCCCCGAGGGCTCGCTCGTGCTGCTCCTGTACGGGTCGGCGAACCGCGACGAGCGCCGCTTCGAGTGTCCGGCGGACATCGACCTGGAGCGCAAGAAGCCGCGCTCGCACCTCGGTTTCGGCACCGGCTCGCACCACTGCCTCGGCGCGCCGCTCGCGCGGCGCGAGCTGTACTACGGCTTCAAGGCCCTGCTCGACCGCGTCGAGCGCATGTGGTTCGTCGAGGGCGCCAACGACTTCAGCTACCAGCCGAACTACTTCTTCCGCTCGCTGAAGGAGCTGCACGTCGGCTTCGAGGCCGTTCGATGATGACCCTCGTCGCGCCCGACATCCTGTCGCCAGAGTTCGCGGAGGAGCCTTATCGCCTGTACCCGACGTTCCGCGAGGAGTTCCCGGTCCTCTTCCACGAGCCGACCGGCGCGTTCATCGTCAGCCGGTACGAAGACGTCTCGCGAGTTCTGGGCGAGCCCGAATTCTCCGCGCGCTGTTATGGCCTCTTCCTTGGCCCGGTGGTGGGGGGACGCGTGATCCTCGAGCTCGAGGGTCGCGAGCACACGGCGCATCGCCGACTCGTGAACCCGGCCGTGCACGGCGCGGGACTCGCCCGCCTGGAGCCGAAGATCACCGCGATTCAGCGCGAGCTGCTGTCGCGCTTCGTCGAGCGCGGCCATGTCGACCTCGTGGCCGAGTTCGGCGACCAGTTCCCGATCGAAGTCATCATCCGCATGCTCGACCTGCCCGCGGCCGACGGCGATCAGATCCGGTCCTGGTATCTGTCGAACGTGCGCTTCGCGTCCAACCTTGCCGGTGATCCGGAGATCACGGCCGAGGCGATGGAGGCCGGTGCGCAGTTCCAGGTCTACATCCGAGAGCGCATCGAGGAGCGCCGCACCCACCCGGGCGACGACGTCCTCTCAGCCTTGCTGACCGCGGAGATCGACGGCGAGCGCATGCCGGAGGACGAGGTGGTCGCCTTCTGCGGGCTGCTCCTGACGGCCGGAGGCGAGACCGCGGGCAAGGTGCTGACGAACATGGTGCGCCACCTCCTCGACAACCCCGACCAGCTCGACGCGGTGCGCGCCGACCGGGCGCTGGTGGAGAGGGCCGTCGCCGAGACCCTGCGGTTCACACCGCCCAACGTCGTTCTTCAGCGGGAGCCGCTGGTCGACGTCGTGATGTCGACGGGGGACAAGATCCCCCGCGACAGTACGATCATGTGCCTGGTTGGGGCTGCCAACCGCGACCCACGGCAGTTCGCGGAGCCGGACCGCTTCGACATCCACCGCGACGACCTCGCCTTCCAGCGTGCCTTCGCCGGCGGCGCCGATCACGTCGCCTTTGGAGCCGGCCGTCATTTCTGCCTGGGGGCTCACCTCGCGCGCGCGATGCTCTCGATCGGCATGAACCTGCTGCTCGACAACCTGGCCGACCTGCGTTTCGCTGATGGGTGGGAACCGCAGGAGCGCGGAATCGTGACCCGCGGCCTGGAGTCGCTTCGTCTCGAGTTCAGGCCCGCGTGATGACATCGACCGCAAGCATCGCCTGCGAGGCCAAGGCATGAGCGATCGCGAGCGGCTGCGCGCCCTTGTCGACGCCTACGCCACGGCCTGCGACAACCGCGACGGCGAGACCTTCGGCTCGCTGTTCACGCCGGATGCGACCCTGACGATCTACCAGCCCTTCGAAAGCGAGCCGCTGGTGACGCTCGAGGGCGCCGACGCGATGCCGAACGCGATCGCTCCGCTCAGCCAGTACCGCGCGACGCTCCACCTGATGGCCAATCACACGTCGGAGCTGGACGGCGACGCGGCCAGCGGCGAGACCTACTGCCTGGCGCACCACCTGCGCCCGACGGACGACGGCGGCGTCGAGGATCTCGTGATGATGATCCGCTACGGAGACCGCTACGCGCGGGCGGGCGACCGTTGGCAGTTCGCCCACCGCGACGTGCGGATCCTCTGGACCGAGGTCCGTCCGGCCAGCGGCGACCCGATCCCGTTCTAGCCGGAGCCGGCGGGCGGCACGTCGGTGCGCGGCCAGGAGGCCGGGCGGCCGAAGAGGTTGACCGGCATGAAGCCGAAGTCGGGATCGAACTCGCGCGGCTGCGCCGCGATCTCGAGCGACATCCCCTGGTCGTCCTTCACGTAGGTGCCGCCGGCCGGTGAGTCCGGCAGGTCGGCGTTCACGCTGCCGCCCGACGCGCCCACGCGGTCGAGCAGCTCCTGAGCCAGGTCTCGGTCGCGGAAGCCGACGGCGACGTTCATGAAGCCCTGGTCGCTCAGCACGTAGTCCTCGGGCTTGGGCCGGGGGGCGGGATCGGAGTACTCGACGAGCTCGATGTAGCCGTCACCGCCGCGCACGACCACGACCTCGCGCTGGGCACCGGGCAGCTCCCAGAGCGCCTCCATCTCCTCGGTGTGGAGCGTGTCCGGCGCCTCCTCCACGAGCCCGAGCGTGTTCACGTAGAAGTCGCGCGCCTTGCCGAGGTCCGGCACCGACACGGCCGCGTACACGACCGCCGGGCTCAGCTCGTAGTAACGCGGACGCACGCCGCCGGGCAGCGCGTCGCCGTCCTCCATCAACTCGACCACGATGCCGGTGCCGGGGTCGCGGAAGCAGACGCGCCGCAGGCCGTCGTGGCTGATCGGGTCGCTGAGCGTGTTCACGCCGAACGCGCGCAGGCGCTCGAGCGTCGCGTCGAAGTCGGGGACCGCCATGCCCCAGCGGGCCCAGCCGTGGTCGCTGGGGCGCCAGTCGGCGGGCAGGGGCTTCTGTGCGGGCAGCGTGTGCTGGAAGAACTCGAGCTGGACGAACTCCTGGCGGCCGACCATCCACCACAGCAGGCAGGCGGCGTCGTCGCCCACGTCCTGGACGTGCGCGAGCCACTCGCCCCAGAACTTGCGCCCGCCCGCGTCCGCGAAGCCGAAGACCTCGATGTACATGCGCAGCGTCTGCGGCAGGTCGTCGCTGCAGAAGGCGAGCTGGGCGAGCCGCGGCTCTGGCGGGGTCATCGCGGCGCCCCGGAGCCGAGCACGGCGGCCACCGCCTCGAACTCGTCGCGGCACGAGGTCGGCACGAGCGCTCCCTCGACGTCGCGGATCTGGTCGAGGTGCTCGTGGATCTCCTCCACCGTCGCGTGCCCGCTCGGGCAGAGCCAGCCCTGGGTGTGCCCGTAGAACACGCGCGCGTAGCGCCCCGCCATCGCCGAGAAGCCCTCGCCGCTCACGGAGCAGGCCGGGCTCACGAGGTAGGCCACGAGCGGGCCGATCGTCTCGGGCCCGTAGTTCCGGCCGACGACGTCGAAGGCCGCCATGAAGCGCTCGTCCTCGGCGAAGCCCGGGATCGGGTCGTTCTCCATGATCGTGCTGCTCGCGTTCGGGAAGAGCGCGTTGACGAGCACGCCGTGCTCCTGACCCTCGAGGGCGAGCGACGTGGTGAGGCCGAAGAGGCCCGCCTTGGCCGCCGCGTAGTTGATGAGCCCGTAGAGGCCGAAGGCGGTGTTGGAGCTGACGTTGAGGATGCGCCCGTAGCCGTTCTCCTTCATCACGCGGTAGGCCGGCTGCGTCACGTGGAAGTCGCCCTTCAGGTGGACGGCGATCACCGAGTCGATCTGCTGGTCGGTGAGATCCTCGAAGAGGTTGTTGCGGAGGATGCCCGCGTTGTTCACGAGACCGTGGAGCGAGCCGAACGCCGCGAGCGCGTCGTCGACGATCGCCTGACCGCCCTCGCGGGTCGAGACGTCGTTGTAGGAGCTGGCCGCGCGGCCGCCCTCGCGCTCGATCTCCGCGACGACCTCGTCCGCGTCGGAGGTGCCGGGGATGTCGTTGACGACGACCGAGGCGCCCCTGCGCCCGAGCTCGAGCGCGTACGCCCGGCCGAGCCCCTTCCCGGCTCCCGTGACCACCACGACCTGATCGTCCAGGGCGATTCGCTCCACCGCGCCTCCTCCGAGATAGTGCCTCTTTCGAGCGCGACGATACTACCGGACGTTCGTTTGGCAAAAAGTGTTAGCTTGAGCGGCCAGGCCAGAGGAGGAGAGGAGCTGAGGATGCTCGACGGCAAGATCGCCCTGGTAACCGGCTCGGCCGGCGGCATCGGCCGCGGCACGGCCATCGAGATGGCCCGACGGGGCGCGTCCGTGATCGTCTCGGACGTGAACGACGAAGGTGGTGAGGAGACGGTCGAGACGATCCGCGGCGAGGGCGGGACGGCCGAGTTCATCCATTCCGACCTCGAGGAGATCGATGAGTGCCGAGCGCTCATCGACAAGGCCGTGGCGGTCTGGGGCGGCCTCGACATCCTCCACAACAACGCCGGCGTTCAGGAGTCCTACTTCACGACCGACCTGGCGGTCGACACGCTGCCCGAGGAGGTGTGGGAGAAGGTCTACCGCATCAATCTGCGGGCGCCCTGGCTCCTCACGAAGTACGCGGCCCCGCACCTGCGTCAGTCGACCAAGGGCCCGTCGATCATCAACGCCGGCTCGACCGGGAGCCACCTCGGCTACCCGCAGTGTCCCGTCTACAACTCCACCAAGGGCGGGATCATGATGCTCACGAAGAGCACCGCGGTCGACCTCGCACCGGAGGTGCGCTGCAACTGCTACTGCCCGGGCTCGGTCGACACCCCGATGGTCGAGCGCTTCCGCGCCGCGGCCGAGGATCCGGAGGCGCTCGAGCGCTTCATGGTCGCCACGCACCTGATCCCCCGCCTCGGGCGCCCGGAGGACGTGGCCAAGCTGGTCTGCTTCCTCGCGTCCGACGACGCCGAGTGGATCACCGGGGCCGTGTACATCATCGACGGGGGCTCGCTGGCCTGGCGCGGCGCCAACGCCTGATTCAGCGAACAGATAGGAGACACCGATGGCACTCGAGGACAAGGTCTGCGTCGTAACCGGGGCGAGCGGCGGCATCGGCCGGTCGACAGCGATCGAGATGGGCAAGCGCGGCGCCAAGGTCGTCGTGACCGACGTGAACGACGACGGCGGCGCCGAGACCGTCTCGATGGTCGAGGGCACCGGCGCCGAGGCGATCTACATCCACTGCGACGTCCGCGACGAGGATGAGGTGATCGCGCTGATGAAGGGCACGGCGGACCGCTTCGGCGGGATCGACGTGGTCCACAACAACGCCGGCGTCCACGAGACCGACTTCACGAGCGAGGTGACGATCGACACGCTCCCGCTCGACGTCTGGACGAAGGTCTACGAGATCAACCTGCGCGGCATGTGGTTCTGCACGAAGCACAGCGCGTCGTACCTGCGCGAGTCCAAGCGCGGCCCGAACATCGTCAACGCGGCGTCGATCGGCGGACTCGCCGGCTACCCGATGGGCTCCGCCTACTGCTCGACCAAGGGCGCGGTGCTGCAGCTCACTCGCTGCACCGCCGTCGACCTCGGCCCCGAGGTGCGGGCCAACTGCTACTGCCCCGGCTCGGTCGACACGCCGATGGTGGCCAAGTACATCGACGCCGCCGACGACCGGGACGCGATCATCAAGGTGCTGTCCGGCACGCACATCCAGCCGCGGCTCGGCGAGCCGGAGGAGGTCGCGAACCTCGTCTGCTTCCTCGCCTCCGACGAGGCCTCGTTCATCACCGGCGCGACCTTCACGATCGACGGCGGGGCCATGGCCTGGCGCGGTCAGAACTCGTGAAGTACGACGTCGTCGTCGTCGGTGCCGGTGCGGCGGGGCTCTGCTGCGCCACGCTGCTCGCCAACGAGGGCAAGAAGGTCGCGATGGTCGAGCGCCACCGCTACCTGGGAGGCCGCGCGATGGAGCGGCGCTTCCGCGGCCACCAGATCGGGATGGGGTCGCATCTGGTCGAGGACCCGGGCGACAGCCTCACGCGGGTCTGCGATCTGATCGACGTGCCGGTCGAGACGAGCAAGCGCAGCGACTCGATGCCGTTCTGGGACAAGACCGGCTGGAAGCCGATCCAGGAGTACTACGGCGGCGCGGCCAAGCAGGGGCTCAAGCGCTGCATCGAGGCGGTGACCGAGTCGGAGTACGCGGACTTCGAGCAGTGGGACCACGCCTCGCTGCGGGAGTGGATGTCCCAGTACACGAGCGACGAGGGCGTGTACCTGGTCTGGGAGGCGATCTCGGTGCTCGAGCAGATCACCTTCCAGCCCTGGGAGCACTCGGCCTCGGAGAACCTCTACACGCGCAAGCTCCACTACGACCTGAAGCGCACGGCGGGCTACTCGTTCTGGCCGATGGGCGGCTGGGAGGCGCTCTGGAAGCGCATGGCGGCCGCCTTCGAAGCCCTCGGCGGGACGATCTACCAGCCCGAGACCGTCCAGCGCGTGGTCGTGCGCGACGGTGTCGTGCAGGGCGTCGAGCTGCGCAACAGGGAGAGCAAGGACAAGCCCGGCGAGTTCATCGAGGCGGACGACGTCGTCGTCAACGCTCCGGTCTGGGACATCCCGAGGCTGTTCGACGACGAAGCGCTTCCGTTCGACCTGCTCGAGCGCATCCGCATGCTCGCGCACAACAGGAACAAGGCCTGCTGGATCGGCTACTGGATCGCGGCGAAGGAGCCTGTGATCGCCTCGAGCGAGCTCGAGATGGCGTCGTTCATGTCAACGCCGCGCGCGGGCCTGCCCGGGTTCACGCTCAACTTCACCGGCTACGACCCGGGCGTGTCGCCGGAGGGCGAGTACCTCACCTGCGTGGGCGGCGCGTTCGACGCCGCCGAGCACTACGGCGACCGGGGCTGGATCGACAGGAAGTTCGCCGAGCTCTGGGAGGACATCCTCGAGATGCTGCCGGCGGCGCGCGGGGCGCTCTGGAACAAGCCACACCTGGTCACGACCTACGGCGTGATCTGCAAGCCGGGCCTGGTCGGCTCGGTGCGTCCCGACGCCGAGGTTCGCGGCGTCGGCGGCCTGTGGCTGACGGGCGACACCACTCGCGCACGTGGAATCGGGATCGACAAGGCGGCGCGCTCGGGCATCAGCTCGGCGGAGGCGGTGCTGGGCAAGCGCCTGCCCCACTTCGCCGACACCGTGCGGTACTAGATGGCGGACGTGCCCGTGGCGGTGGTGACGGGCGCGGGCCAGGGCATCGGCCGCGCGACGGCGGCGGTGCTCATCGAGGAGGGCTACCGCGTGGTGCTCGCCGACCGCAACCAGGATCGCCTCGACGCCGCCGCGGGGCCGCTCGGCGAGCGAGCCGTGCCGATGCTCGCCGACGTGGGCGACGAGGACGCCGTGGCCGGCCTCGCCGAGCGCGTCGGCTCGGAGCTCGGCCGCTGGGACGTGCTCGTCAACAACGCGGGGGCGCTTCGCTTCGGTGGCGTCGAGGAGACCACGTTGGATGACTGGCAGCAGGTCTTCAGCGGCTGCGTGACCACGGCCTGGCTGTGCATGCGCGCCGCGGTCCCGCAGATGCGCGCCGCGGGCGGCGGGCGCATCGTCAACTTCGCCTCGGTGGTGGTTCAGGGGGCGGACTCGAACCGGCTGATCGCGTACACGGCGGCGAAGGCAGCCGTCGTCGGGCTCACGACGTCGGCCGCGCGCGAGCTCGGGCCGGCCGGCATCACCGTCAACGCGGTCTCCCCCGGAGCCGTCGACACGGGCGCGTTCGACAAGTTCCCCGATCCGGACGCCCTGCGCGCGCGGCGGGCGAGCACATCGGTGCTCGGGCGGCTCGCGGAGCCCGAGGAGATCGGGCGCACGGTCGCTTACCTGGTCTCACCCGCGGCGGCGTTCGTGACCGGCCAGGTGCTGCTCGTGGACGGCGGGCGCACGGACAAGATGTGAGAAAGGAGCGGCCATGCCGGAGCCCTTCGAGGTGGCGATTCCAGACGAGACCCTCGAGGACCTGAGAGGGCGGCTCGAGCGCGCGCGCTTCAGCGCCGACTTCGCGAACGACGACTGGCGCTACGGCACCGAGGGCGGCTACCTGCGCGAGCTGGTCGACTACTGGGTGGACGGCTACGACTGGCGCGCGGAGGAGCGCGCCATCAACGCCGTCTCCCATTTCCGGCAGGAGGTGGACGGCGTTCCGATCCACTTCATCCACGAGCGCGGCAAGGGGCCGGATCCCATTCCGCTGATCCTGAACCACGGCTGGCCCTGGACCTTCTGGGACTTCTACAAGGTGCTCGGTCCGCTCAGCGATCCCGGCGCCTTCGGAGGCGACCCGGCCGACGCCTTCGACGTGGTGGTGCCCTCGCTGCCGGGCTTCGGCTTCTCGGAGCCGCTCGGGGTCACCGGCGTCAACTTCAGCCGCACCGCGGAGCTGTGGCTGACGCTCATGCGCGACGTGCTGGGCTACGACCGCTTCGCCACCCAGGGCGGCGACTGGGGCGCGCTCGTGGCCGAGCAGCTCGGCCACAAGTACGCGGAGCATCTGATCGGAGTGCACCTGAGCCTGGCCTTCCCGCTCGACTTCTTCACGGCCGGGCTCCCCGAGAAGGAGGACTACGCGCCGGAGGAGATGCACCGCTACGAGCAGACGCAGTCCGCCTTCGAGCTCGCGACGAGCCAGGTGGTCGTGCACAGCACGGAGCCGCAGACGCTCGCCTTCGCCCTCAACGATTCCCCGCTCGGGCTGTGCTCGTGGATCGTCGAGCGGCGCCGCAACTACAGCGACTGCGGCGGCGAGGTCGAGCGCTCCTACACGAAGGACGAGCTGCTCACGGGGGTGATGCTCTACTGGGTCACCGAGACCATCGGCACCTCGCTCCGCTACTACTGGGAGGCCAAGCACAATCCGTGGACGCCGGCCCACGACCGCACGCCGGTGGTCGAGGCGCCCACGGGGATCGCGTTGTTTCCGCGCGACAACTGCCTGCTGCCCGACGCCCTGCTCCGGAGCTACTACAACGTGCAGCAGCTCACCGAGATGCCCTCGGGCGGCCACTTCGCCCCGATGGAGGAGCCGGAGCTGTTCGTCGAGAACGTGCGTCAGTTCTTCCGCCCGCTGAGGGCCGGCGCCGATGGCTGACGGGCGCGTGACCGGCTTCTGGCATTCCGGCGTGACCGTCAAGGACATGGGCGAGGCGCTCCGCTTCTACCGGGACACGCTCGGGCTCGAGATCGAGGACGAGTACGAGATCAAGGGCGACTACGCCGGCCCGATCGTCGGCCTCGATCCGGAGTCGATGCTGGTCGTCTTCCTGACCGTCCCGAACAGCGAGGCGAAGATCGAGCTGTTCGAGTACCGCGGCATCGAGCGACATTCGGCGTCCGCCCGTCCGTGCGACTACGGCGCCGGCCATTTCTGCCTCTACGTCGACGATCTCGACTCGATTCACGCACGCTTGATCGACGCGGGCTTCTCGGCCCGCGGCGCGGTGATCAACATCGACCGCGGGCCGCGCGCGGGCGCAAAGGTCGTCTACACGATCGACCCCGACGGCTACCACGTCGAGCTGTATCAGCTGCCGGACGGCTCGGCGGGCGGCGCACCCGGCTGAGGCCAGAACGCGTGGGGGTCGAAGATGTCCCCCGGCGTGAAGCCGAACAGCGGGTCGAACTCACGCGGCACGGCCAGCACCTCGAAGGAGTTGCCGTCGGCATCCTCGAGGTAGGTGCCGCCGGCTGAGCCCGGCATCAGCTCCGTGTTCGGGCGATAGCCGTCCGCGACGATGCGCTCGTAGAGCCGCTCGAGCTCCGCGCGCTCGCGGAAACCGACCGCCAGGTTCATCAGGCCCTGGTCGCTCAGCGAGCTGTCCGGCGGCCGCGGCCGCCCCGGCGGGTCGTCGTAGCGAACGACCTCGATGTAGACGTCGCCGCCGCTCACGACGAAGCGCTCGCACTCGGCGCCCTCGAGGCCCCAGAGTGCCTCCGACGCATCGTCGTGAAGCAGCTCGGCGGGCTCCACGGCGAGGCCCAGCGTGTCGACGAAGAACGCGCGCGCCCGGTCGAGGTCCGGCACCGACACCGCGGCGTACACGAGCGCCGGCACGAGGTCGTAGTGGCGCGGGCGAATGCCGCCCGGAAGCGCCGATCCGTCCTCCATCACCTCGACCATCATCCCGACGTCGGGATCGCGGAAGCAGGCGCGCCGCAGCCCATCGCGCTCGGCCGGCCCGCTCACCGTGGCGATCCCCATGCCGCGCAGGCGCTCGAGCGCGGCGTCGAAGTCGGGCACGGCGAGCCCCCAGCGCACCCAGCCGTGGTCGCTCGGCCGCCAGTCCTCCGGGAGCGGCCGCTGGGCCGGTGTCGTGTGGTGGAAGACCTCGAGCTGGACGAAGTCCTGACGGCCCACCAGCCACCAGACGAGCGCGGCGGCGTCGGGACCGAGTGCCTGGACGCCGAGCCACGGGCCCCAGAAGGCGCGCCCGCCCGCATCGGCGAAGCCGAACACCTCCGTGTACAGGCGCAGGGTGTGCGGCAGGTCGGCGCTGCACATCGCCACCTGCACGACCCGCGGCGCGGCCAAGATCAGACGCGCGACTCGGGGAACATCTCGACGGTCATCTCCGCAATGCTCTCGACGGGCGCGCTCAACAGCTCGATCGCGTTTCCGTCGGGGTCGGCGACGAAGGTCACCTTCGACCCTCCCCAGTCCTTCACCTCGTCCCAGAGGTGGCTGCCGCCGGCCGCCACCACGCGCTCAACGGTCCGATCCACGTCGTCGCAGTCCATCGCGAAGTGCGGCACCCGGCCGGGCACGTCAGCCGAACCCCGCTTGGGAGCGCCCTCGCCCACGAACTCGAAGAGCTCCACGGCGCCGTTCTCGAACGCGATGTAGACGAACTTGAAGGCCACGCCCGGGGCGGTGTCCATGACCATCTGAGAGGTCTCGGGGTCCTGCTGCACCGGCTTGTGCATAAGCCGGCCCTCGAAGGCGTCGACGTAGAACTGAGCCGCCCGGTCGACGTCGGACACCCACAGGCCCGAGTGGTGGAACATCCGGTTGGCCATCGCGTAGCTCCCTCGTTCGCAGGCACCGGACCCCTCGCCCGGGCGAGCCGTATAGTACGGCGTCAACCAATCACTTGGTAGGGAGCGCGGAGGAGAGAACGATGAAGGTCGGCCTGCTTTTCAAGGCGCAGGACCCGCCCGACGGCAAGAACATCGGCCGCCGCTGGCAGGAGATACTCGCCGCCGCCCAGGTCGCCGAGGAGTCCGGCTTCGACGGCGTCTTCCTGCCCGAGCATCACATGATGCCCGACGGCTACGTCCCCTCTCAGTGGGGTCCGCTGGGCGCGCTGGCGGCGCTCACGGAGCGCATCGACATCGGCACGACCGTCCACCTGCTGCCGTTCGAGCACCCGATCCACGTGGCCGAGCACAGCGCCATGATCGACATCCTCTCGGGCGGCCGGCTGAAGCTCGGCGTCGGCATGGGGAACTTCCCCGACGAGTTCCTGCTCTACGGGCTCAACCCGAAGACCCAGGTGTCGCGCTTCGAGGAGGCGATCGACATCGTCCGGCGGGCGTGGGCGGGCGAGCAGATCGACCACGAGGGCAAGCACTTCAACATCAAGGGCCACATCACGCCCCTGCCCGAGTCACCCGAGCTCTGGCTCGGCGCCATGTCGGATCCGGGCGTCCGGCGCGCGGCTCGCTTCGGCGCTCCCTGGCCCACCGACCCGCTTCACAACATCGACGTGATGAAGCGCTGGACGGACATCTACTACGAGGCTGGGGACGAGTACGGGACGCGGGACGACCTGGGAGTGGTCCTCCTGCGCGACGGCTGGGTGGCCGACTCGCTGGCCGAGGTCGAGAGGGTCTGGTGGCCCTGCATCCGTCAGGAGCACTGGTTCTACTTCGAGAAGGTGCCGCGCTGGGTGGCGGACCTCGAGCCGTTCGTCGCCGACATCAAGTCCGAGGACGACTTCCAGTTCGATCGCCACCGCATCGACCGGCTGATCGTCGGAAGCCCGGAGGAGTGCATCGAGCAGATCGAGCGCTTCAAGGAGGTGATCGGGATGGACTACCTGATCATGTCCCTGCGCGAGGCCCACGGCCCGAGCCACGAGGAGGAGCTCGAGTGCATCCGCCGCTTCGGGCAGGAGGTGATTCCGGCTGTCAGGTAGCGGCGGGAGAGCCGCCGGCAAGGTCCCGGATCTCGCGCAGCCGCCGGCGGACTGCGTGCGAGTCGTACCAGGAGGACAGCCGGACGATCTTCCCGGCGTCGTCGAAGTCGAAGACGTCGACGGCGTCGAACTCCATGCGCTCGCCCGAGGCAAGCGCTCCGGTGAAGGTGATCTCGACCGTGGCGGTGCTGTCGGCGAGGATCACCCGGGTGGGCTCGTCGCGGTGCTCCGGGTAGGGGCGGAGCGCGGAGCGGAAGTACTCGCCGAGATCGGCAGCACCGCTGCGCGCCGGCGTGCCCGGTGCGATCAGCTCAGCACCGTCCGCGAACAGTGCGACCACCTCGTCGTAGCGCTCGGCGTTGAGGCCGTCGAAGTACGCGTCGAGGGTGGCCTGCATCGCGGCGCGCTCCGTCACCGGGCGAAGGCTACCCGCCGACCAATCGTTGGGTCAAACCGGCATCAGGAGGGAGGGCGGTGACGCAGACTGTGCAGCTCGAGGGGGACGAATCGGCCGCGGTCGAGAGCCTGCACGAGCAGGGGCTCACCGACGGCCTGCCTGTAGTTCTGCCCACACCGGAGCGCGTGGCCGCGCACGTGCAGGCCGCCGGCCTCCCGGCCACCGAGCTGGTGGCGCTCGTGCCACCCATGTCCGGTGAGGCGACGGTGGAGATCGTGGCCTCGAACGCCGTCATGGCGGGCTGCCGGCCGGAGTACATGCCGGTGCTGCTCGCGGGCGTCCGAGCGATGTGCCGAGAGGAGTTCAACCTCTACGGCGTCCGGACGTCGAACCACCCCGCGTCGCCGTTGTTCCTCGTGTCGGGCCCGCTGGCGGCGGAGCTCGGCTTCGGCCACGGGACCAACTGCTTCGGTCCCGGCTCGCGGGCCAACGCGACGGTCGGCCGGGCCCTGAACCTGATCATCCAGAACGTCGGAGGTGCGACGCCCGGGCCGATCGACCAGGCGGTCCTGGGCCACCCGGGCCGCTACACGTACTGCATCGCGGAGGACCCCGAGGCGCCCTGGGGACCGCTCCACGGGACGCTCGGGCTGGACGCGGGCGCCAGCGCGGTCACCTGCTTCGCGGGCGACGCGCCGCGGGCGGTGATGGACTACGCGAGTACGGAGCCCGAGGAGCTGCTCCCGGCGTTCGCCCGCAGCGTGGCGAACGTCTGGCGCGATCCCTTCTACACGATGAGCGAGGTGCTGCTGATCCCGAGCATCGCCCACGCGCAAGTGCTCGCCAAGCACGGCTGGACACGCGAGGAGATCAAGCGCCGCGTCGGGGAGCAAGCTCGCGCGCAATGCGGCGAGCTCCCGCTGGAGGCGATAGGGCACGTCTACGAGGCGGGCATCCACCTGACCTGCGCCGGCGGGCCCTGGGGGCAGTACTCCGCTCTTGTAAACGGCTGGGTCGGCCCTGGACCGGGCAGCACGATGACAACGGAGGAGGTAGCGGCATGAGCATCGCCGAAGGCGACACCTGCACGATCGTGGCCCCGGTGGGGCACCAGGGGCGCGATCCCGTCGACCTGGTCGGAGGACTGGGCTCACTCGAGTCGAGGCAAATCGCGGTGCTCGACATCTCAAAGGTCCGCTCCGACGTCTTCGTCGACGCCGTCGAGCGTTGCATCCGCGAGGCCGGGACCGAATCGGTCGAGCGCGGCGTCGCGCTGGCATCGAAGCGGATGGACGACGACGAGGTGCGCGGCTTGGCCGAGCGCAATGACGGCGCCGTGCTCGCGCTGGCCGACTGCGGAACCTGCACCTCGGCGACGCTCTACGACGCGGTCGAGCTGCACCGGAACGGCTGTCGCGCCGTACTCGTGACGACCGAGGCGCTCAGGGCCACGGTCGAGGCCCTGGCGCCGCGGCTCGGGCTCGCGGATCTGCCCGTGGTCGAGGTCGAGCTCCCGAACCGCGAGCAAACCGCCGAAGAGATCGCCGATACGGCGACGGCGGCCGGTCCCGCGATCCTCGCCGCTCTGCGCGGCTAGCGAGCCGACCGAACAGGCTCCGAGCGCCCGGCAGTTCATGCCGCAGGTGGACGAACACAGACAGCCGCTCTTCGCGGGCCGGGTCAGCCGCCTCGGGAGCCGGGAGAGCCGCGCTCCGCAGCTGCCAGACCTCGCCCGGCCGGAGGTGCGTGCCCGGCTGCACGACGCGCTGCGCGCGGAGTGGCGCGACGACGTCGAGATCGAGCGCCTGCATCGCGCCGAGGGCGGCTTCTCGAGCGAGACCTGGTTCGTCGACGTCGTCACCGGCGGCACGCCCGAGACGGTCGTGCTCCGGCGTCAGGCCCTCGTCGGGCCACTCGAGCCGTATGACCTGGCGCGCGAGGTGGCGGTGGTGCGGGCCCTCGCGGACTCCGAGGTGCCGGTCGCCGAGATCTACGCCTTCTGCGGCGACCACGAGCCCGTGGGCGCGCCCTTCGTCGTCATGCGCCTGGTAGAGGGGGACATCCCGGAGTACCGCACGCTGCCGGAGTATCCGCCCTGGGCCGATCCGGCGAACCGCTCCGCGATGGCGCGCGAGTGCGTGCGCATGCTTGCGGCGATCCAGCGAACCGACCCGAGCCGGTCAGGGCTGGACGAGCTGCTCGAACGCGGGGAGCCGGGCGACCCCCCGGTCGTGGGCCGCGTGCGCTGGATCCTCGACAAGCTCGAGTACCAGGTGGGCCGCGCCGCGGTTCTGCCGGTGCTGCGCGAGACGGCGAGCTGGCTGTGCGCCAACGCCCCACAGCCGCCCGATGGACCGGTGCTCGTCCACGGCGACTACAAGGTCGGCAACTTCGTCTGGCGCGGCAACAAGATCGCCGCCGTCCTCGACTGGGAGGGTGCCGGCCTCGGCGACCCGCTCGAGGACGTGGGCTACGCCTGCCACCCGCTGATGCGCGTTCGCGAGCCGGGGCTGATGGCGATGCTCGTGCCGATCGACGAGCTGGAGCGGATCTACGAAGCCGAGACCGGCCGGGAGCTCGATCGGCGCCGGCTGCACTACTTCGTGATCTACGCCGTCTACTTCCACCTCTACACGCTCGTGTCGAGCATCGTCGCGGTCACCAACGGCGCCGACTTCCGGGTCGCGCTCGGCTATTCGAAGTACCCGCGCGCCACCGCCGAGCTCGTCCGGCACATGGACGCCTGGGAACGGGGCTCGCATGTTCTATGACGACTTCGGGCGCCTGCTCGAGGAGGCGAGCTCGGTGCTGACCGAGACCGTGCGCGAGCACGTCGAGGACGAGCGCGTGCGCGCCCAGCTCGACGGCGTCGCCTCGCTGCTCGCCGACCTGGCGGCGATGTGGGAGGGCATGTTCCAGGCGCTCGAGCACGAGAACCGCGTGCTGGAGGCCGTGCTGCGCGGCGACGACCCGCCGGCGACGCCGGCGCCCGATCCGCTGGCGCGCCAGCGCGCCGCCCTGGCGGAGCTGAACGAGCGCCTCGCGGCACTCGGCGAGTCCGGGCGCGAGCGTGAGTCCGTCGAGTCGATCAGGGCGGCGCTGCTCGCCGCAGCCGATGCGCAGGGCGAGCTCGTGGCGCGGGCCGCCCAGCGCCCAGCGCCGACCGGAATGCGCCGCATCTGACCACGGGGGAGCAATGCAGACGAAGCTCATCGGGATCGACGTAGGCGGGACCTTCACCGACGCGGTCGGCATGGCCGCGGACGGGTCCATGATCAGGGGCAAGGCCTCGACCACCCCGAGCGCGCACGTCGAGGGGATCATGAATGCGCTCGAACGGCTCGCCGAGGCGGCCGGGACCGAGCGCGGCGAGCTGCTGCGCGAGGCCGACCTGCTGTCGGTCGGCACGACCGTGATCACGAACGCGATCGCCGAGATGAAGGGCCGGCGCACCGGCCTGCTGGTGACCAAGGGGTTCCGCGACACGCTGCGGATCGCGCGTTCGCCGCGCATCCCGACGGTCGATCCATTCGTGCAGGCGCCGATGCCGGAGCTCGTGCCGCGCAACCTGATCGGCGAGATCGACGAGCGCGTCGACGTCGACGGCGATGTCGTCGTGCCGCTCGACGAGCAGCAGGTGCTCGAGTGCGTGGGCCGGCTGGTCGAGGACGAGGGCATCGAGGCGCTCGCCGTCTGTTACCTCTGGTCGTTCCTGAACCCTGCTCACGAGGCCCGCACCCGGGAGATCGTGAGTGAGGCGTTCCCGGGCCTGTTCCTCAGCGTCTCGTCCGAGCTCTACCCCGTGATCCGCGAGTACGAGCGCATGGTCACGACCTGCCTGAACGCCTTCGTCAGCGAGGCGGTCACGAGCTACGTGGAGGAGCTCGACAGCCGGCTGACCGATGCCGGCTTCGAGGGTCGCGTCTACCTCGGCCAGTCGCTCGGCGGCTCGCTCGAGCCCGAGGAGGCCAAGCGCCGGCCGCTTCACCTCTTCAACTCGGGTCCCGTCGGCGGCGTGATCGGCGCGCGCAGGCTCGCCGACGCGATGGGCCTCACGGACATCATCACGGCGGACATGGGCGGGACGAGCTTCGACGTCGCGCTGGTTCGCGAGGGCCAGCCCGACGTGAGTCACCGGACCGTCATGGAGCGCTTCGAGACCGGGCTGAGCAAGGTCGACATCACCGTCGTCGGCGCCGGCGGTGGCTCGATCTGCTGGCTCGACGAGCGGGGCGCGCCGCGCGTCGGCCCGCACAGCGCGGGGGCCGTCCCCGGGCCGGCGTGCTACGGCCGCGGCGGGACCGAGCCGACCGTCACGGACGTCGCGGCGGTGCTCGGGCTGATCGACCCGGACTACTTCCTCGGCGGGGCGATGGAGCTCGACATCGACGCAGCCCGGACCGCGATCGAGTCCCGGCTCGCCGGGCTCGGCGAGTCGGCCGAGGAGATCGGCGCCCGCATGACGCGCATCATCGTCGGCAACATGCTCGCCGCCGTGCGCACGGTCTCGGTCCAGCGCGGCCGGGACCCGCGCGGACTCACGATGTTCGCCTACGGCGGCGCCTCGGGGCTGTTCGCCGCGGAGCTATGCCGCGGGATGGGGATCTCGAGGATCGTCGTCCCGAACTTCGCGGCGGTCTTCTCGGCGGCCGGCCTGCTCGCGGCCGACCCGATCCGCACCGAGGCACGCACCGTCCAGTGGTCGCCCGAGGCGGGCGAGCTCGACGTCGTCAACGAGGCGCTGGCGTCGATGCGCGCGGCCGCCGTCGAGAACCTCGAGGGTCGCGGCTTCTCGCGCGACGAGGTCCAGGTGGAGTACGTGCTGGCGATGCGGTTCGCCGGCCAGACCTTCGACGTCGACGTGCCCGTCGAGGCGCGGCCGCTCACAGATGACGACCGGGAACCGCTGATCGCGAGCTTCCAGGAGCGCTACGGCGAGCTCTACGGGGCCGGGTCGGTCTGGGAGAACTTCCCGATGACGGTGATGACCGCGCGCGTGGTCGCGCGCGGCGTCCGCCCCAAGCCCCCGCCTCCGCGCCTGAACGGGTCCGCCGATGGCGCCTCGGCGGATACGGCGCTGCGCAAGCGCCGCCGCGTCTACCTGAGCGACGCCGGTGGCTGGAGCGACGTCGACTGCTACGAGGCGGCGGGGCTGCCCGTCGGCGAGGCCATGCGCGGGCCCTGCATCGTCGAGGACGTGGACACCACGATCTTCGTGCCGGCCGACGCGCGCCTCGCGCGCGAGCCGTTCGGCGGCTTCGAGCTTCAGCTGAGCACGACCACGGAAGGAGCCGAGCGATGACCGTCGAGACCGGCAGGGACCACGACCCCGTCACCGCCGAGGTGGTGAACATGGCCATGCAGGCGATCGTGCTCGAGATGGGGATCACGATCGAGCGGACCTCGGGGCAGCCGGCCGCCACCGACGCCAAGGACTACTCCTGCGTGCTCTGCAAGGCCGACGGCGGATCGATCGCCTACTACGGCAACAACCTCCAGCACCTGGGTGACTCGCTCACGGGCACGCAGGCGATCGTGGCCGCCTTCGACCCGGAGACCATCGATCCCGGCGATGCGTTCATCTACAACGACCCCTTCTCGACCGGCGCCCTGCATCAGTGCGACGTCGCCGTGCAGGCGCCGGTGTTCGCCGAGGGGCGGCTCGTCGCATGGATCTTCACCAACATCCATCACGCCGACATCGGCGGGATGACGCCGGCCGGGTTCTGCCCGGAGAGCCGGGACGTGTACGGCGAGGGTCTGCGCATGCCGCCCATCAAGCTGGTGGAGGCGGGCCGCATGAACGACAGCATCATGACGCTGGTCGAAGCCAACGTGCGCACGCCGATCGTCCTCGGCGACATCCGCAGCCAGCTGGCCGCCATCAACGTCGGTCGTACGCGCCTGCTCGAGGCGATCGAGGAGCACGGCGCCGTGGAGTGGGAGCGCTACCTGTCGGTCAACGAGCGGCTGCTCACCGAGCTGCTCGCGGAGCGGATCGCCTCGATCCCGCCGGGCCTCTACGAGGCGCTCGACTGGGTCGAGTACGACGCATTCGGCGGCGAGACCTACGTGCCGATCAGGTGCAGCCTCGAGGTGACAGAGGACGCCCGGCTCGTCTTCGACTACAGCGGCTCGGGCCCGCAGATGCCGGGCTACGTGAACGGCAGCCGCGGCGCCATGCTCGGCTCGGTGATGCCGGTCCTGCTGGCCGCCCTGCTGCCCGACTACGACGTCAACGCCGGCGTGTACGAGCGCCTCGAGGTGCGCGTGGGCGAGGAGGGCTCGATCACGAACCCGACGCTGCCCGCCGGGACCTCGGGCGGCCACATGGACACCGGGCCGCGCGCGATGCGGGCCGCGCACGGCGCGCTGTCGCGCGCGATGGCGCTCAGCGACGACCCATGGATCCGCGGGCGCTCCTACGCGCTCGGCGGGGTGACCGTCGGCGTGCCGGTGATGACGGGCCGCCGCCTCACGGGCGACTGGGGCTACGCCTTCTTCCTCGACCAACAGGCGATCGGCCATGGCGGGCTCCCCTCGGGCGACGGCGTTGCCTTCGGCGGCATCGACTACTCGATCGCGGGACGCGAGCCGGACGTGGAGACGGCCGAGGCCGCCGGTCCGATCATGTACCTGTGGCGACGCGAGATGGCCGACTCGGGCGGCCCCGGAGCGCATCGCGGCGGCAACTCGCTCGAAGCCGTATTCGTGCCGTGGAAGGTCGACCGCGCCGAGCTGGCGCACTCGTGCGCCGGCGGCGTGGTGCCGACCCGCGGCAACCGCGGCGGCTACCCGGGCGGCACGACCTGGGTGGAGGTGTTCCCGGACGCGCTGCCTGAGAGCTACGAACGCCTGCCCGATCCCGAAGGGCTCGACATCGAGCCGGAGCCCGTGCGGGCCAAGTGCGCCTCCTACGACCTCGGCCTGCGCGATGCCGTGCGCCAGCTCATGACCGGCGGCTCCGGCTGGGGCGATCCCCTGCTGCGGCCCGTCGACGACGTGCTGCGCGACATCGAGGCGGGCAGCATCACGACCGCCGCCGCCGCGGCCGCGTTCGGAGTGGTGTTCGCAAACGGGGCGGGGGTCGACGTCGAGGCAACCGAGGCGCGGCGGGCCGAACGCCGCAGGGAGCGGCTCGGGCGCGACCCGCTGCCGATCGCGGATCCCACGCCGCGGGCGGCTGTGAAGCCGGTCGCGGGCGAGCTCGTATGCAGCTTCTGCGACACGCAGCTCGGCGAGGTGACCGGCGCGAACGGCGGTCCCCCCGGAGCGGAGCGCCGCCGCTACCCGCTCGCCGAGCGGCTCGGGGAGTGGAACGTGCCGGTGCAGTCGGGCAAGCGCGAGCGCTTCGACCTCGTGGAGCAGTGCTGCCCGGGCTGCGGGACGTTGCTCGAGGTCGACGTGGTGTCGCAGGCGCCGTGAGCCCCGACGCGCGCCTGCGAGCGGCCCAGCTGTCGCTGGGGGAGCTCCTCCGCCGCAACGCGGTCCGCCTGCCCGCTGCGCCCGCGCTCCGTCTGGAGGAGCGCACGGTGACCTACGGCGACCTCGACGAGCGCTCGAGCACGCTCGCCGCGGTGTTGCGCGAGCGCGAGGTTCGCGAGGGCGACACGGTCGCCGTCCTGATGCACAACGGCATCGAGATGGTCGAGACGCTGTTCGCGATCCACAAGCTCGGGGCGGTCGCCGCTCCGCTCAACTTCCGGCTGAGCACCGAGGAGGTGACGTTCATCCTCGGCGACGTGGGCGCGCGCGGGCTCGTGGCGGACGAGCCACTGCTCGAGCTGACCGGCGGCGCGCCGGGCATCGAATGGACGCTCGCGGTCAGCGGCGAGCCGGGCTCGAGCTACGAGGAGGCGCTCGCGGCGGCGAGCCCGCTCGAGCCGGAGCAGGTGGACGACGACGCGCCCGCGTTCGTGATGTACACCTCGGGCACGACCGGCCGCCCGAAGGGAGCGGTGCTGACGCACAAGAACCTCGTCGTCAACACCTGGAGCTGGGTCGTTCGAGGTGGGCGTGGCGCGCGGCGACACGTACACGGCCGGTTTCCCGCTGTTCCACATCGGCGGGCTCGTCGGCCTCTACCCCTTTCTGCTGCTGGGCGAGTGCGTGGTGCTGCAGCGGAGCCGAGGCTTCGACCCGGACGCCGCGCTCGAGCTGATCGCGGGCAGCGCGGCGACGATCTGCGCGTTCGTCCCCGCGCAATGGCAGCTGCTCGTCGACAGGCCCGGGGCCGCGGAGCGGCTGCGCGGCCAGCGCCGCGCCCTCTGGGGCGGCTCGCCCGCGTCGCGGCCGTTGCTCGAGCGCATGGTCGAGACGCTCCCGGCCGACAGCGTGATCAGCACCTTCGGCCAGACCGAGGTCACCGCCAACGCGGCCTTCCTCGGCCCCTCCGACGCGCTGCGCAAGCTCGGATCGGTCGGAAGAGCGGCGCCGACGATGGAGTACCGCATCGTCGACGACGACGACCGAGACGTGCCCCCAGGCGAGGTCGGCGAGATCGTCTACCGCGGCCCGACCGTGATGCGCGAGTACCTCGGCCGTCCCGACGCCACCGCCGAGGCGTTTCGCGGCGGCTGGTTCCACGGCGGCGACCTGGTCCGTGAGGACGACGAGGGCTACCTGTACGTGGTCGACCGCAAGAACGACATGATCATCAGCGGGGGCGAGAACATCTACCCCGCCGAGGTCGAGCGTGTGCTCGTCGAGCACCCCGCGGTGGCCGACATCGCGATCGTCGGCATCCCGCATCCCACCTGGGGAGAGACGCCCGTCGCCTTCGTGGTGACCGCGCCGGGCGCGCCGCCCGCCCCCCGCGAGCTCGTCGAGTTCGGGAGCGAGAGCCTGGCGCGCTACAAGCGGCCGTCACGAGTGGTGTACGTCGACGAGCTTCCCCGCAACGCGAGCGGCAAGACCTTGAAACGCGCCCTGCGCGAGCGGACGATCCACGATGAAGGAGGACCCTGATGGCCCTTGGAACGCTCTTGACCGGGCGCGACGCGCTGTTCCACCAGCCGGCCTACCGCGACCCCACCTGGCTCGAGACCAACTGGTTCTCGTTCCTCGTCCCCGAGGCCAACCTGCGCTGCCACATGTACAACGGCTTCCGCACCAACCTCGGCGTCGTCTTCAGCCAGATACACGTGTGGAGCAGGGACTCGCCGACGCTGCTCGACTTCGACTACTGGGATTCCCAGGTGCACCTGCCGCTGCCGCCCGGGAACCTCGATCACTACCGGCTCGCGAACGGCTTCGAGGTGCAGATGCTCGAGCCGCTCAGGACCTGGTCTGTCAGCTACGACGGCTTCGGCGACACGCACTTCCGGCTCGAGTACGAGGCGCTGATGCCCGCCGTGGACAGCCGCGAGACGCGCCTGCCGACGGGCGCCGACTTCAGCCACTTCCACGCGGTCGACCCGGCGCTCGCCGCGACGGTCGGCCACATCGACCAGACGCTGTCGGTGAGGGGCGAGGCCGTGATCAAGGGCGAGAGCTACGAGATCGACTTCCCCACGAACCGCGACCACTCCTGGAGCCCGCGGCCCGAGCGCGCGCACGGGCGGGGCTACTTCGACGAGGGCTACTTCGGGAACGGCGAGCTCTGCTTCCACGTCCAGACGAAGACCGACGAGTTCGACCGTGGCGACGTCACGAACGGCTACATCCTCGATCACGGCGAGCTGCTCGCCATCAAGGCCGGCGAGGGGCGCTACGTGATGGAGGGCTGGTGGACGAAGCGGCTCGAGTACGAGCTCGAGGACGAGCGTGGGCGCACCCATCTGTTCGTCGGTGAGCCGACCGCCAGCACCTACCTGCCCACGTGGCGCAACCAGTACAACAACGCTGGCGTGGTGCGCTGGGAGAACGACGGCGAGGTCGGCTGGGGCGAGTTCAAGTGGCACTGGGAGACCACGGAGATGCAGGACTACCAGCGCGCGCATCCGGGCTTCCCGGTCGCGCTTCAAACGCACTGACAGTCAAGGAGGAGAGGTACGCATGGATGTGAAGCTTCGACGGCCGCTCGTGCCCCTGGTTCTCGCGGTCGCGTTCGGCGTCGCCCTGCTTGCTGCGGGGCCCGCCGCGGCGGATCGCGCAGGCTCTGGCCCGACCGTGAGCGGCCCGGTAACCGGAGGCGCGAAGGGCTTTCCCTTCCTGTCGAGCACGCGTGACCTCGGGAGGCTCGGCTACGTCGAGCGCGAGTACTTCATCGAGGGAACGGCCACGACCTTCTCACCCGACCAGCCGCTCACGGCCGACGGGCGCTGGTCGGTGAGCCCGGGCCCGGACAGCGCTCCGTTCAAGACGCGCATCCTCGTCCGCCGGCCGACCAGCAACCGCCGCTTCAACGGCACCGTGGTGGTCGAGTGGGCGAACGTGAGCGGCGGCTACGAGCTGCCCGGCGATTGGGCCTTCGGCAGCAAGGAGCTCCTTAGGGATGGCTTCGCCTACGTGCTCGTGTCCGCCCAGCAGCTGGGCGTGCAGGGCACGTCGCCTAACAACCTCGTCAACTGGGACCCGCAGCGCTACGGCTCGCTGACCCATCCCGGCGACAGCTTCTCCTACGACATCTTCACCCAGGCCGGCACGGCGCTCGCGCGGCCGCACGGCATCGATCCGCTCGCCGGGCTCGACGTCAGGAGCGTCGTGGCCGACGGCGAGTCGCAGTCGGCGAATCGGCTCACGACCTACTACAACGCGGTCCAGCCGCTGGCGAAGGTGTTCGACGGCTTCATGATCCACAGCCGGACGGCGAACGGCGCGGCGCTGTCTCAGGCGCCCCAGACCCCGGTGCCGCTGCCCGAGGCGACCCGCTACCGGACCGATCAGCCTGTCCCGCTGCAGCTGCTGCAGACCGAGACCGACCTGATCACGCTCGGGTACTACCCCGCTCGCCAGCCGGACAGCCGCTGGTTCCGGGACTGGGAGGTCGCGGGCGCCTCACATGCCGACCTGTATTTCAACGACCAGCAGGCCGCCGACGTGGCCAGGTCGACCGGCGCACCCTTCGAGGTCACCGGCTGCTCGGCGCCGCCGAACACCGGGGTCACGCACCACTACGTGCTGAACGCGGCCTACCGGCACCTCGGCAGGTGGTCCCGCGGGGGCGCGGCGCCTCCGGTGGCGCCTCGGCTCGCGATCGATCCCGGGCCACCCCCGGCGATCGTCCGGGACGCGCTCGGCAACGCCGTCGGAGGCATCCGGCTGCCGGACATCGAGGCACCGGTCGGGCTGCTGAGCGGCGAGGGCAACACGGGGCCGACCTTCTGCCGGCTGTACGGCCAGTTCGTGGCCTTCGACGAGGCGACGCTGCGAGAGCTCTACCCGACGCGAGCGGCGTTCCTCAGGCGCTACGTGCGCGCGGCGGCCGGGGCCGTCCTCGACGGCTTCCTGCTGCCGGCGGACGCGCTCGAGCTGACGGGGCGGGCCTTCGTGGATCCGCCCCTCTGAGCGTGCGGACGAAGCGGCGCCGCAGGCCGTGACTTGCGGCGCCGCGCGGCTTTGTGGTACCGATTCCGATATCGACGTCAGTTCTGATCGGGGGAGCGAAACGCTGAGATGACAACGCAGTCCGCGAACGGCGACGCGCCCGCTGCGCTGATCGGCGTCGACGTCGGCGGGACCCACACCGACGTCTGCGTGAGCGCGGGTGGTCAGCTCGTGCGCGGCAAGGCGCTCACGACCCACGACGACTACAGCGTCGGGGTCGTCGACGCGATCGGGGTGGCGGCCGGCGAGCTCGACCTGACGGCCGGGGCGCTCCTCGCGGAGACCGAGGCGCTCGTGAGCGGCACGACCGTGGTCACGAACGCGCTCACGGAGCTGCGCGGGGCCAGGGTCGGAGTGCTGATCACGCGCGGCTTCAAGGACGTCTTCCGGTTCGCGGGCGGGGCGCGGCGGCCGCTCTATGACGACCAGCTCCAGGACAACCCGCCCGACGTCGTCGAGCGCTCGTCCATCAAGGAGATCGACGAGCGGACCATGAGCGACGGCTCCGAGCTCGTCCCGCTCGATGAGGACCAGGTGCGCGCGGCGGTTCGGGAGCTGCGCGACGACGGGGTCGAGACGATCGCGATCTGCTTCCTCTGGTCGTTCCTCGAGCCGGCGCACGAGCGCCGCGCGGCGGAGATCGTGCGCGAGGAGTGGCCCGAGGCTTTCGTGACGCTCTCGAGCGACATCTTCCCGGTGGTGCGCGAGCACGAGCGCTTCTTCAGCGCGGTTTTCAACTCGTACTGCCAGCCGTCGGTGGTCCGGCTGCTCGACACGCTCGCCGAGCGCCTGCGCGGCGAGGGCTTCGCGGGCCATCTGTCGTTCTTCGCCGGCGCGGGTGGCGCGATCACGAGGGAGCTGGCCGGGCGCTTCCCGCTGCTGTTGCTCGCCTCCGGCCCGGCCGGCGGGGTCACCGGGGCGATCACCCTCGCCGAGCGCATGGGCACGCGCGACGTGCTCGTGGGCGACATGGGCGGCACGAGCTTCGACACGACCCTGATCCGCGACCTGCAGCCGATCGTGCGGCCGCGAGCCGAGATCTCGAACATGCCGGCCGGCCTGGCGACGCTCGACATCCTCTCGATCGGCGCCGGCGGTGGCAGCCTCGCCGGGGTGGACAGCCGCGGCGTGCCGAAGGTCGGCCCTCAGAGCGCGGGCTCGATGCCGGGACCGGTCTGCTACGGCCGCGGCGGCACGGTCGCGACGGTCACGGACGCGGCCGTCGTGGCCGGCTACATCGACCCCGAGAACTACCTGAACGGGCGGCTCGCCCTCGACCGCGAGGGCGCCGCCCGGGCGATCGACCGCTTCGGCGCGAGCTTCGGCTGGGACGGCGACCAGAGCGTCGACGCGATCCTCGAGCTGACGGCCACGAACATGGCCGACGCGCTCCGGGCCGTGACGATCGAGCGCGGTCAGGACCCGCGCGAGTGCACGATGTTCGCCTACGGCGGGACGCTGCCGATGTTCGCGGCGGCGATCTGCTCGAAGCTCGACATCGATCGCGTGGTGATCCCGCGCAACAGCTCGGTCTTCTCGGCCTACGGCGTGATGGTCGCCAAGTTCCTGCGCCGCTACTCGCGCTCGCTCCAGATGACGCTCGTCGACCCGGCGGTGGCGGGCGAGGTCGCGCGCATCCGCGAGGAGATGTCGCGCCAGGCCGTCGAGGAGGCGCAGGCGGGCGGGATCGCGGAGGAGGCCCTCACGTTCGGCTGGGCCGCCGACCTTCGCTTCATGGGCCAGACCTTCGAGATCGAGGTGCCGCTCGGCGAGGAGGAGCTGACCACGGAGGCGGCGCTCGCGCTGGCCGAGGGCTTCCCGGAGCGCTACGAGGAGTCCTACGGCAGGGGCACGGCCTGGGAGGGGTCGCCGGTGATGCTCGTGAACGTGAACCTGACCGTGACCGCCGAGCGACCGGTGCCCGCCCTGCGGCCGGTGGCTCTCGACGGGACCGGAGTCGAGCACGCCGAGAAGGAGCGGCGCGAGATCCTGCTGCCCGGCGGCGAACGCACCACGGTGGCGGTGTACGACGGCCCGCAGGTGACTGCGGGCGCCTCGGTGAGCGGGCCGGCGATCGTGGACGAGCACGACACGACGCTCGTGGTGCCGGCGGGCTGGACCTGCAGGCGCGACGAGTACCTCAACTACCTCATGGAGCGCGACAGCGAATGACGGACACGACGCTTGCCACGCCGGGCGAACGCGCCGACTACGACGTCCTCAAGGCGGAGGTCCATCGCAAGGCGATGGAGGAGATCGCGATGGAGATGGGCATCACGCTCGTCCGCACGTCGGGATCGCCAGTGGTGACCGAGGCCAAGGACCTCAGCTGCAGCGTCCTGGACGACAAGGTCGAGCAGATCGGCTTCTCGAGCTACGTGGGCCTGCACATCTCGACGTCGTTCCTCGGCATCCGCGCGCTGCTCGAGAACTACGAGCTCGACGACATCGCGCCGGGTGACGCGTTCATGGTCAACGACCCGCACACGTCGGGCGCGCTCCACGAGGGCGATGTGGGCGTGATCATGCCCTACTACTACGGCGGCGAGCTCGTGGCCTGGGGCTACGTGAACGAGCACACGATCGACGTCGGCGGCTCGGGCGTCTCCGGCTTCGCGGCGAGCGCGCGCGACTGCTTCTCCGAGGGGCTGCGCTTCCCGGCGCTGCGCTTCATGCGCGACGGCGCGATCAGCCCGGAATGGCGGATGTTCATCGGCAACAACGTGCGCGCGCCATCGGCGGTGCTCAACGACCTGCGCAGCATGGTGGCCGCGGTCAACACCGGCGACCGCCGGCTGAGGGCGCTGATCGACCGAATGGGGCTCGACCAACATCGCGAGTTCTGCGAGATCAACAAGGGGCTCTCGGAGCGGATCGTCAGGCAGCGCATCGAGGCGCTTCCGGACGGCCGCTACCAGAGCACCGACTGGGTCGAGTACGACGGCCTGGGCGAGCCGCTGCTGCTCGAGGTCAGCTGCACCATGGACGTGGCGGGCGACGAGCTCAAGCTGAGCTTCCGCGGCGACTCGCAGATCGCCGGGCCGATCAACGGCGCGCCGCCCGCGGTGCTCGGGCAGTCGATGAACACGCTCCAGTGCGTGCTGCTCCACGACGTGCCGGCGAACGCCGGTCTCTGGCGCCCGATCGAGTTCGATCTCGGCCCGGCCGGCACCGTCGTCAACTCGGTCCCGCCGGCGCCGGTGTGCTTCGCGCACGTCGGCACCGGCATGCGCATCGACAAGCTGGTCCGCGACGTGCTCGCCCAGGCAGCCTCGCTGTCGCCCGACGAGTCGGTCCGCGGCGCGCGCGTCGAGCCAGCCCTGCGAGGGCATCTTCCTGACGACGCTGGCGGGGGTCGACCGCCGCAGCGGGCAGCCGACCGTCGTCTTCCCGGTTGCGCCCACGGTCGGCCTGGGTGGGCCGGCGCAGACGACAGGGGACGGCCAGGACACCTACTCGAACACGTGCAACCTCGGCATCGGCATGTCCGCCGTGGAGGTCGACGAGTCGAGCTCACCGGTCCTGATCCACTGGCGCCGCATCCAGCCCTCGAGCGGCGGCGCCGGCATGACGCGCGGCGGCAACGGGATGACGACCGGCTTCCAGATCCACGGGGCCGACACGATGAGCGGCACCGTCAGCAACAACGCCGCCGACGTGCCGCCGCGCGGCTCGGGCGGTGGGCTGCCCGGCTCGGCGACGGACTACCGGATCCTGTCGGCCACCGAGTTCGAGCGCCTCGCCGGCGAGGGCAGGCTGCCGGAGCCGGAGACGATCGGCGGGACGCGCATGGACACGCCCGCCAACGCGTCCGTCACCGTCGCCGAGGGCGACCTCTTCCACGTGACGAACGGCGGCGGCGGCGGGCTCGGCGACCCGCTGCTGCGGGACCCGGCGCTGGTGGCGCGCGACGTCGCGGACGGCTACGTCCACGAGCGGCTGGCGCGCGACGTGTACGGCGTGGTACTCGGTACGCGGACGGCGGACGTCGACGCACGCCGCCACCGAGAGCGCCAGGGCCGAGATCCGGCGCGAGCGGCTCGGCGCCGATCCCGCCCGAGCGCTGCTGCCGGCCGCCGAGATCGAGGTGGGTGTCGGCGTTCGCGTGAGCGGCGACGCCTGGGCGTGCGGCTACTGCGCCGCCGAGCTCGGCTCGCTCGCCGACAACTACCGCGCGGCGTGCGTCGAGCGCACGCGCCCCGCCCCCGAGGCGCTCGCAGAGCTCGGCATGCACGCGCGCGCGCGTGAAACCAAGCGGGTGGTCATCTCCGAGTACTTCTGCGCGGGCTGCGGCAGCTGCGTGCGCGCGGACATCGGCCTCGAGGGCGCGGAGCTGGCGCCGGCCCCGCAGCTGGCCGGCCGCGAAGCGCCGGTCGGGTAGCGGGACCGATGCTCTCGGCGGTCGAGGTCGCGCGGCTCCTCGAAGGCGTGGCGGCCGCCCTCCGGACGCATGTCGAGCCGCACGTCGACGACCGCTTCGCGCGCATGCAGCTGCGCGCGATCGACGAGCTGCTGCGCAACCTCGCGGACCGCGTCGAGTGGTCGCTCGCGGAGCTGCAGGCGGAGCTCGAGGGGATGGAGGAGCTGCTCGCGCGCCTGCGTGACGCCGGCTGGCCGGGTTACGTGGCCGCCGCCGAGACGCCGGCGGCCACGACGGAGGAGGCCCTGGCTCGCCGCCTCGTCCTGCTCGGCCGGCTCTCCGAGGCCACGCGCTGGGCGCAACAGGAGGGATCGGAGGAGCTGCGCGCGCTCGTGAGCGCGTACCTGCGCGAGACCAACGACCGCGAGCGGCGCCGGCTGCAGTCGGGGATGTACAAGTAGATGGCCGCGCTCGCGGGCGAGCTTGCGGCCTTCGTCGGCGCACAGCTCGGGCTCGAGGAGGCCGAGCCGACCGCCTTCCGGCGCCACGTCGAGGGCTTCTCGTGGGAGACCTACGAGGTGGGCGTGCGCGGCAGGCGCGCGGGCTCCTCGTTCGAGGACGAGTTCATCGTCCACCGCGTGCCCGGCGCCGGGCTGCTCGAGCCGTATGACCCGCGCCCCGTCTTCGAGCTGCGGCGCGCGCTCGAGGACGTCGACGGCGTCCCGGTGCCCGCCACCCTCTGGCTGGACGAGCAGGGCGAGGCCACCGGGCGACCGCTGTACGTGGTGGAGAAGGTCGACGGCGAGGTGCCGACGCAGTGGACCTCGGACAGCTTCTTCGCCGACGACGAGGAGCGGCGCGCGACGGCGCGCCAGCTCATGGGCATCGCGGCCGCGCTGCACGCCGCGCCCGTCGAGCTCGCGCCGGGGGGGCTGCGCGGCAGCGGCGAGACCGGCTTCGAGGTGGTGGAGCTGTGGCACGAGCTCTACCGGCGCGACTGCCTCGAGCCGGTGCCCGCGCTCGAATGGGGCTTCGCCTGGCTCTACCGCAACCGCGACCAGCTCTCGGGCCGGCGCGCGATCCTGCACGGCGACCTGCGCACCGGCAACTACCTCGTGCAGGACGGGCGGATCGTGGCGATGCTCGACTTCGAGGACGCCCACGTGGGCGACCCGGTACAGGACCTGGCGCACTGTGCGCTGCGTCTCTTCCGAGGCCGTACCCGCCAGCCCTCGGGGCTGGTGCCGCTCGGCGAGCTGCTCGCCATGTACGAGGAGGCGGCCGGCTGGAGCGTGCCGCGCCGGTCCTTCCATTTCTGGAGCGTCTTCGAGGCCGTGTACACCGCGATCACCCAGCACCGCGCGGCGGCGCTGTTCGCGCGCGGCAGAACCGACGACGTGCGCTACCCGGCGCTCGGCTACCAGGCCCACCACATCCATCGCTACGTGCTCGACTACATCGACGCCGCGGAAGGAGGGCGCGAGCCCGAATGACCACATCGGCCGGCTACAGCGGCTGCCGCTACAACACAGAGCACGAGGCGCTCCAGCCGCCGGGGGAGCACGAGTCCCACAACGACAGCGCCTACTTCAACTTCACGCCGGCCGATGGCGCCGGCGTGGCGGGCGCGGTCGTGAGGATCGGGATGCGCCCGGGCGAGGGCTACAGCGAGGCTTCGGTCGTGCTGCCGCGGGGTGACGGCACGGTCGTCTTCCAGTACGCGCGCACGCCGCTCGACGCCGAGAGCTTCCCGGTCGGCTCGCCGCGCTGGGAATCGGGTGCGCTCGTGCTGGAGGCCGTCGATCCCACGCGACGCTGGCGCATCGGCTATCGCGGCGGCGGCGCCCGGCTCGTGAGCGACCCGCTCGCCTTCGCCGACCGTCCCGGCGAGGTCTGGCGGGCGAGCCCACCGGTCGACTGCGAGCTCGAGCTCGACTGGCAGGCCGACTTCCCGATGCACGTGCTGTCGGCCGAGGGGAACCTGATGCCCGGCGGCGACGAGGTGGCCTACGGGAAGAACCACTACGAGCAATTCGGGCGCATCGACGGCACGCTCCGCCTCGGCGACGAGGAGCACCACATAACCGGCGCGCCGTCGTTCCGCGACCACTCATGGGGCCCGCGCGTGTGGGAGAGCGCGCCCGACCAGGACTTCGTGACCGTCTACCTGGACGACGGCCGCCGCGCCGTCGCAGTGGCGAACCGCAGCGGCGGGCGCCAGGACGCGCACGGCGTGATCTGGGTCCCGGGCGCGGAGGAACCCGTCCAGATCGAGCGCTACGAGATCCGCACGGACTACGCAGGCGGCCCCTCGCCCGGCGCTGCGATCGGCTGGAGCTTCGCCGGCGAAGGTCAGGCGATCGACGTCGAAGGCGAGGTGATCGGGTTCATGCCGCTGCGGGTCGGCAAGCACCCCGTGCGGATCGCGCAGACGATCCTGAGGCTGGACGGCCAGTCGCCCGGGCGGGCGAAGACCGACCTCACGAGGCCGATCGAGGAGAGCACCGAGCGGTGAGCGCCGAGCCCGGCACCGCGCCGCGGCGGCGCACCCCAAAGGCCGAGCGGACCCGCGAGCGGCTGCTCGCGGCAGCGCGGACGGTGTTCGAGCGCGACGGCTACTTCGACGCGCGTGTGGCCGACATCGTCGCTGAGGCCGGCGTGGCGCACGGGACCTTCTACACCTACTTCGAGTCCAAGGAGATCGTGTTCATCGCGGTGGCGCAGCGCGTGACCGACGCGCTGTTCGAGGTCTACCGGCTGCCGCCGGGGCTCGACCCGGTCGAGCGCATCCACGAGACCAACAGGCGTTACCTCGAGCTCTACGAGCAGAACGCCGGCATCCTCGGGCTGCTCGACCAGGTTGCGCCCACGAGCGACAGGCTGCGCGAGATCCGGGCCGGGATCCGGCGACACTTCGCCGAGCGGCTCGAGTCCTCGATCGCCCGGATGAACAAGCTGGGACGCAGCGCGGAGCCCCGCCTCGACCCGTTCGCCGCGGGCATCGCCCTCGGATCGATGGTCGACCAGATCTGTTACCAGTGGTTCGTGCTCGGCGAGCCCTTCGAGCGCGACGTGATGGTCGAGACGCTGGATCGGATCTGGGTGCGGGCGCTCGGCCTGAAGGAGCAGGGCTCGGCGTAGCTCTTCCTTGACGATCAACCGTCCGATTGGTAGAACGAGGCTGCACCGACAGCACGTTCCGCAAGGAGTGAGGAGGGGCTCATGACGAGGACCGACGGAGCTCTGGTGGATGACCTCCTCGCACCGGAGGTGAACGCCGACCCGTACCCGTACTTCGCGGAGCTCCGCGAGGCGGACCCCGTGCACTGGTCCGAGCGCCACCAGGCCTGGATCGTCACGCGCTACGACGACGTGACCGCGGTGCTCATGGACTGGAAGCACTTCTCCTCCGAGCGGGTCGGCCCGCTGCTGCGCGCCATGGACGAGAGCGCGGAGCCCGAGGCGGTCGCCGTGATGAAGATGCTGAACGGCTGGATGGTCGTGACCGACCCGCCCGTTCACAAGCGGCTGCGGCGGCTCGCGGCCAAGGCCTTCAACCCGCGCCGCGTGGCCGCCAAGGAGGGACGCATCCAGGAGCTCGTCGACGAGCTGCTCGACTCGTTCATCGAGTCCGGGAGCGATCGCTTCGTCCAGGACTTCGCCTTTCCGCTGCCCGCCACCGTCATCGCCGAGCTGATCGGCGCGCCGCCGGAGGACACGCCGCGCTTCAAGAACTGGTCGGACGACCTCGCCCAGGTCGCCTTCGGTGCCGGCGGCGACGAGCGCAATGACCGCTACGTGCGCGCCATGCACGGGATCGACGAGCTGTTCGCGTACTTCGAGCAGCGCATGGAGTACTCGAGCGAGAACCCGGGCGAGGACATGATCAGCGACCTGCTCGCGGGCGACGGCGAGGGCGAGCGCCTCAGCGACGAGGAGATCAAGTCGATGTGCGCGCTGATGCTCTTCGCCGGCCACGAGACCACCACGACGACGATCACCTCCGCGATCCTGATGCTGCTCCGCAACCCGGATCAGCACGAGCGCCTGCGCTCCGAGCCGGACGAGCTGGCCGGACCGGCCGTGGAGGAGGCGCTCCGCTACGACGGCGCGATCAAGGTGCTGATTCGCTACGTGGCCGAGGACTTCGAGCTGCGCGGCCGCCAGATCAAGTCGGGCCAGCGCGTGTTCATCCTGCCCGCGGCGGCCAACCGCGATCCGGAGCGCTTCGAGAACCCGGAGCAGGTCGACATCGCCCGCAGCCCCAACCCGCACGTCGCCTTCGGCAAGGGGATCCACGCATGCATCGGGGCGCAGCTGTCGCGCATCGAGATGCGCGTCGCGCTCGCGACGATCATGAAGAAGATGCCGGACCTGCGCTTCGCGGAGGCCGAGCCAACGCTGCGCTACGCGCCGAGCCTCGCCTCGCGCGCCCTTCAGGAGCTGCGCATCGCCTACGACGGCCGGGAGAGCTGAGATGGCAAAGGTCGACGTCGTCGTGATCGGCGCCGGCGGCGCGGGCCTGACGGCCGCGGCGCTGCTCGCGAAGGAGGGCAAGAGCGTCGCCGTCGTCGAGGCGAGCAAGCATCTCGGTGGGCGCGGGATGGCGGTCCCCGACGAGGGCTTCAAGCTCAACCTCGGCGGCCACCTGCTCGAGGACTCCGGCAGTGGCATCACGAAGGTGTTCGAGTACTTGGGCAAGGAGCTCGTGCACGGCAACGTCTCGAGCGACATGCCGGTCTGGGACCACGAGAAGAGCCGCTGGGGCTCCATCCGCGACCGCTACTCGGGCGACAAGTCCGAGCTCAAGAAGGTGATCGGCGCGCTGGCCGACACGCCCTACGAGGAGCTCGACAAATGGGACGACCGGCCGCTGCGCGAGTGGATGCTCCAGCACACGCGCGACCAGGGCGTGATCGACCTCTGGGAGTTCATCTCGGTGCTCGAGTGCATGACCGACGATTGGTACGACCACTCGGCCTCGGACAACCTCTACTGCCGCAAGATGCACTACGCCGAGAAGCGCATGGCCGGCTACTCGTTCTGGCCGGGGCAGGGCTGGGACGGGATGTTCGACGACCTGCGCGACGCCGTCGTCGAGAACGGCGGAGAGGTCCTGATGAGCACGCCGGTCGAGACCGTGATCATCGAGAACAGCACCGTCAAGGGGGTCCTCCTCGGGCGCGACAAGATCCTTCCCAACGAGTTCCTCGAGGGCGAGGTGCTCGAGGCCGACTGCGTGATCTCCACGCTGCCGGTCTGGAACGTGCTGCGCGTGGTGCCCGAGTCCGAGCTGCCCGACTGGTACACGGCGCAGATCAGGTTCCTCGCCCAGGACCACCTGCGGATCACGTGGCTCGGCCTGTACCTGGCGACCAAGGAGCCGGTCCACGTGATCGACCCGCTCGAGCTCGGGACCTGGCTGCACGCTCCCGAGAGCCGCGTGTCCGGCTTCTTCTTCAACCAGTCGGCGATGGACCCGCGCACCGCGCCGGAGGGCGTCAACCTCTACGTGTGCGGCGGAATCGTTCCCGGGTCGAAGGGGCGCGATGTCGGCTACCTGCGGCGGATGTTCGAGCTCTTCGAGGAAGACCTGAAGGTCATGTTCCCGGGCCTGCGCGAGGCGTACTGGCGCCGCCGTCATCTCGTGCACGACCCGTCCTTCGGCGTGATCCAGAAGCCGGGCCTCGTGGGCATGTTCCGGCCGCACTGGCGGGCGCCGAACGTGGAGGGCCTCTACTTCGCCTCGGAGACCTTCCGCAGCCGCGGCATCGGGGTCGACCGCGCCGCGCGCGCCGGCCTCACGGTCGTCGAGGACTACCTCGGCCGGCGCCTCGACGGCGGCTTCGGCTTCCGCTACTGAGCGTTCGCCCGCAGCGGGCGGAAGAACGAGCGCACGTCCTCGACGAGCGCGTCAGGCTCTTCCATCGGCGCGAAGTGACCGCCCGACTGCATCTGGCTCAGCTGCTGCAGGTTGTAGTAGCTGCGGATCCAGCGCTCGGGCATGATCGCGAGCTCGCGGGGAAGATCGCGACGCCGGTGGGGGCCTCGACCACAGGCGTCCGGTCGTGCGCCGGGCTCCAGAGATTGTGCTTGGCCTCGTAGTAGAAGCGCGCCGAGCTCACGTAGCTCTCGCTCGCCCAGTAGATCATCGTCGTGGTGAGCAGGTCGTCCTTCGAGAAGCGCCGCTCGACGTCGCCGCCGCAGTCGCTCCAGTTGCGCCGGCGCTCGACGAGCCAGGCGAGCAGGCCGACGGGCGAGTCGTGCAGCCCGTAGGCGATCGTCTGCGGATCGGTGCTCTGCACCACCACGTGCGTGGTGGCCGTGCCCATGCGCCCCTGGGTCGCGCGGTAGTTCTCTATCTCGTGCGGCTCGTAGTCCTCCTCGCCCGGCAGCGGCTCCGAGAAGAACGTCATCGGCATCGCGAGGCTCAGGTGCACCCCGATCATGTGCTCGGCGTACTTGTGCCCGAGCTGTGAGGTGGCGAGGTGGCCCCAGTCGCCGCCCTGCGCGCCGAAGCGCTCGTAGCCGAGCACGTCGCGCATCAGCGTGACCCACAGGTCGGCGGTCCGCCAGACGCTGACGCCGGTCTTCAAGAGCGGCACCGAGAAGCCGAAGCCGGGCAGGGACGGCACGACCACGTCGAACGCGTCGGCCGGGTCGCCGCCGAAGGACGCCGGGTCCGTGAGCGGGCCGATCACCTTGTGGAAGTCCCAGAAGGTCCACGGCCAGCCGTGCGAGAGGATCAGCGGCACGGGATCCGGTCCCTTGCCGCGCTCGTGGATGAAGTGGATGGGGACGTCGTCGATACGCGTCTTGAAGTTCGCGAACGAGTTGATCTCGCGCTCGTGCGCGCGCCAGTCGTACTCGGCAATCCAGTACTCGACGAGCTCCTCCATGTAGCCGCGCTCGGAGCCGTACTCCCAGTCGTCGTTCGCGAAGTCGATCGGCCAGCGCGTGTGCTCGAGCCGGCGCCGGAGGTCGTCGAGCTCCTCATCCGGGACGCTGACGGTGAAAGGCTCAGGAGCTAGCATGGCGGCAGCCTAACCAAACGTTCGATTGCTAGGAGGCGATGTGGCGGCCGATTTCTTCCCCGATGCGCACGCCGAGAGCCACCCCGATCACCCGGCGTACATCCTCGCCGGCAGCGGCGACGTCGTCACCTTTCGAGAGCTGACCGAGCGCTCGCGGCGCGCCGCGCAGCTGATGCGGCAGGTGGGGGCGGAGAAGGGCTCGGCGATCGCCTTCATGCTCGAGAACCACCCGCGCTTCCTCGAGCTCGCCTGGGGCGCGCAGCGGGCCGGGCTGCGCTACACGGCGATCTCGCCGCGGCTCACCGCGGACGAGGTGGCATACACGCTCGAGGACGCCGGCGCGCGGGTGCTGTTCGCGAGCGCGCAGACGGCGGACGTTGCCCGCGCGGCGGCGGCGCGCGTCCCCGGGGTGGCCGCCTCGGTGTCCGTGGACGGAGCGCTCGACGGCTTCGAGAGCTACGACGAGCTGGTGGCCGGGCAGCCGGCCGAGCCGCTCGCGGACGAGGCCGAGGGGCTCGAGTTCCTCTACTCGTCGGGGACCACGGGCCGGCCCAAGGCGATCAAGGCGGAGCTCGCGCTCGACCCGATCGGCACGCCGCCGGCGATCGTCCCGCTCTTCGAGAAGCTCTACGGCTTCGGCGCCGACACCGTCTACCTGTCGCCGGCGCCGCTCTACCACTCGGCGCCGCTCCGCTTCAACATGACGGTGCAGCGGCTCGGCGGGACCTCGGTGGTGATGGACAGGTTCGATCCCGCCTGGGCGCTCGAGCTGATCGAGCGCTACCGCGTCACGCACGTGCAGATGGTGCCGACGATGTTCATCCGCCTGCTGCGGCTGACGCCCGAGGAGCGGGCGGCGCACGACATCTCGTCGCTGCGCAAGGTGATCCACGCCGCGGCGCCCTGCCCGCCCGACGTCAAGCGCCAGATGATCGAGTGGCTCGGCCCGATCGTCGACGAGTACTACTCCGCCACCGAGGTCTATCTCCTCACGGCGATCGACGCGGAGGACTGGCTCGCGCATCCCGGCTCGGTGGGCAAGGCGCTCGTCGGCACGCCGCACATCGTCGATGACGACGGCGGCGAGCTGCCGGTGGGGGAGGTCGGCACGGTGTGGTCGGAGGGCGGGCCCGCGTTCGAGTACCACAACGCACCCGAGAAGACGGCCGGCTCGCGTGACGCGCGCGGCTGGACGACGGT
The DNA here is from genome assembly GCA_963814095.1 of uncultured Thermoleophilaceae bacterium. GTDB lineage: Bacteria > Actinomycetota > Thermoleophilia > Solirubrobacterales > Thermoleophilaceae > JACVRW01. The sequence goes on from CAWFBT010000002.1 coordinate 178,535, forward strand.
CGGCGACATCGGCTACCTCGACGACGAGGGCTACCTCTACCTGACCGACCGCAAGGCGGACATGATCATCTCGGGCGGCGTGAACATCTATCCGCAGGAGGCGGAGAACGTGCTCGCCACCCATCCCGCGATCGCCGACGCCGCCGTCTTCGGCGTGCCGCACGAGGAGCTCGGCGAGGAGGTCAAGGGCGTCGTCGAGGTCCTACCGGGACAGACGCCGGGCGACGAGCTCGAGGCCGAGCTGATCGCCTACTGCCACGAGCGGCTCGCGAAGTACAAGTGCCCGCGGACGATCGACTTCACCGACGAGCTGCCCCGCCACCCGACCGGCAAGCTCTACAAGCGGCTCCTGCGCGATCGCTACGCCGAGGCGGCGCGGCAGGCCTAGCTCAGTCGTCGAGCCGGCGGCGCGCGTAGCTGCCGGGCGCCGGCTCGAGCTCCGGGTGGCGCGCGTCGCCAGCCTGGCGTGGCGCGCTGCGGGTGCCGTTCGAGCGGCGGTTGAGCCACTTCAGGTAGTGGTCCCACCAGCTGCCGTCGTGGTCGGCCGAGCGCTGGAGCCAGCGGGCGGCGTCGCGCGGCGTGTCCGTCCCGGTTCGGAAGCCCGCCTGGCGGCCGCCAGGCGGGCGCAGGATGGCCTGGAGGTGGCCGCCGTTCACGAGCACGAAGCGGCATTTCGAGCCGAGCATCGTGGCCGTGCGGTAGCAGCTGCGCCAGGGCGTGAGGTTGTCGGTCTTCCCGGCCAGCAGGTACGCCGGGATCTTGATGGCGCCCAGATCGACCGGGGTGTCGAGGGTCTCGAGTGCCTCCGGCTCGGTCAGCTTGTTCTCGAGCGTCAGCTCGAGCAGGTCGCGCACCAGCCCGGCGGGCAGGTTCGTCGTGTCCTCGGACCAGTGGAAGAGGTCCATCTTCGGGATGTCGGCGGCCAGCAGGTAGCGCTGCACCCACGCCCACCAGATGCTGTCGATCGGGCGCAGCCAGGCGAGCGACTCGGCCATCTCCCTGCCGTCGACGAGCCCGGCCCGCTCGATCCGGCCGATCGCCGACTCGGCCGTCTCGCGGTTCAGCAGCCCGGTGGGGCTCGCGGGGTCGCTGTGGTCGAGGATCGCGACGGTCAGCATCATGCTCGCCACCTGCTCCTGCTCGCCGCGCGCGGCCAGGTGAGCCAGCGCGATGGTGAGCATCTGGCCGCCGGCGCACACGCCGATCGTGTGGAGGCGCTCGGCCTGGCTGATCGCCCGCGTCGTCTCGATGCCGTCGACGATCGCCTCGATGTAGGTGTCGAGGTCGAAGCCGTGGTGCTCGGGCCCGGGGTTGATCCAGGACAGGTGGAAGACCTCATAGCCGCCGTCCACCAGGTACTCGACGAGGCTGCGGCCGGGCGAGAGGTCTGTCAGGTAGTACTTGTTGACGAGCGACGGGACGATCAGCAGCGGCTCGGCGTGGACCCGCGGCGTGCGCGCCCGGTACTGGATCAGCTCCATCACCCGCGTGCGATGGACGACGGTCCCGGGCGTCGCGGCCAGGTCCTTGCCGAGCTCGAAGTCGGACGGCTCGGAGCGGGCGGGCAGGCGCGGAGGGCTGCTCAGGTCGTTCACCATCCGGCGCGTGCCCGTGACGAGGCTCCTTCCGCCCGTGTCGATGATCGCCTTGAGCGCGGCCGGGTTCGAGAGCGGGAAGTTGGGCGGCGCCAGCGCCGCGACGAGGTTGCTCGACAGCAGGCGCAGCCGGTAGTCGCTGCGCGCGTCGAGCGCGGCTCCGTCGAGGAGGTCGTCGACGGCGTCCGCGACGGCGGTGTGGGCCTGGGCGAGCGAGCGGAACAGCGGATTCCCGCTCCAGGACCGGTCGGCGTAGCGGCGGTCGCGCTTCCACGGCTCGAGCGACGACCGGCCGCGCAGGATCCGGGCTGACTCGGACACCAGGCCGGCGAGCGGTGCGGCGGCCGTCTGCGGCCTCCGCGCGACCGAGCGCACGAGGCGCACGCTCTCGCGCAGCGCGATCGGGCGCCGGGCCCAGCCGAACGCCGTCGACAGCAGCGCCGCGTCGAACGCGAGGCCCGGCTGATCGGCGATCCACGGCTCCTCCTCGAGGAGCTCCTGCGCAGGAGGCGGCTCGGGCCGCATCTGAGTCTGGCCCCACGCGACGCGGTTCCAGATCGTCGATCTGCCCGTGGCGGGCGGCGAGGGGTTCGTGGCCACTGCCCTACCCCTCTTCGGGTGCGCTGGCGCTGGAAACCAAGCGATTGGTAGGCTATCGACCTTCGCCGCGCCGGGGGGCGCGGCCGGGAGGATCATTGGGTTCGGCCGGGACCAAATATCAAATTGCTGGTCGCGTCAAGGGCCGCCAGGCCGGATCGACCTGCGCTTTCGGGCCGCCCCGTCTGTCATCGTTGCGGGGTGGCTCAAATGGACTCAGCAGTGGCTAGCGGGCCTCCGCGGGCGCGGAACAAGCGCGGAGGACGGAGACAACGGGGGCACCCGGACGCCGAAGCGGCGCGACAGCGAGGTCATCGACGCCGCCGCCAAGGTGTTCTACCGGCGCGGGTACGCCGACGCCTCGGTGCAGGACATCGCCGACGAGCTCGGCATCCTCAAGGGCAGCCTCTACCACTACATAGACACGAAGGAAGACCTGCTCTTCCGGCTGCTCTCGGAGACCCACGACGAGGTCCACGCGATCCTCGACGAGGTCGCCGAGGTTCCGGACCTCGACCCGCTCGAGCGCCTGCGCCTGTACGTGCGCCGTCAGGTCGAGTTCAACGTCGACAACCTCGTGAAGATGTCGGTCTACTACCACGACGTCGAGCGCCTCAGCGACGAGCGCCGTTCGGAGATCCACAACCGCCGGCGCGAGCACGAGCGCTGGGTCGTCGACCTGATCTCCGAGGCGCAGAAGCAGGGCGTGGCCGATCCGAACGTCGATCCGAAGATCCTGAGCAGGTGCATCTTCGCGACGATCATCTGGCCGTACCAGTGGTTCCGCCCGGGGCGGGACAAGCGTGCCGACGTCGCGGAGACCTGCGCGCACTTCGCGCTCAGCGGCGTGATCGGCAGCGTCAAGCGCTAGCCGCCCGAAGCTTCCCTTGAAGCGGCCGGTCGTCCGGCATATCATCGACCGATCGTTTGGTGGTAATCGGCCGAAGGGGAGGAAGCAGCATGTCTGACGGCGTCTACCGGGTCACCGAGGTGATCGGCACGAGCACCGAGTCTTGGGAGGCGGCGGCCCGCAATGCGGTCGAGACCGCCGGCAAGACCGTGCGCGATCTTCGCATCGCCGAGGTGCTTCGCCAGGACCTCACGATCGAGAACGGCGGCGTGAGCAGCTTCCGGGTGCGCCTCGGCATCTCGTTCAAGTACGACTCCGGCGACTGAGCCGCAAGCGGCCGTGTCCGCAAGCCGGGTGAGCCGCCACGATCCGTTCGCCGGGCATCCGTCGGCGTCCCGGCGGAGTGTGTGCAACCTGCTCGACAGGTGGGCGGAGGAGACGCCAGACGTCACCGCGCTCTCCTTCCCGGAGTCAGGCTCGTCGTACGCCGAGCTGCGCGAGTCCTCGACCACGGCGGCGCGGCGCCTGCGTGCCGCCGGGGTCGGCCCGGGCGACCGGGTCGCGATCCTCCTGCGCGAGGCGAGTGAGCCATACGTGGCGTACGCGCTCGGCGCCCAGCGGCTGGGCGCCGTCTGCGTGCCCATCAACGCGCGCAACAAGACACATGAGCTCGCCTACGTGCTCGGGCACTCCTCGCCTCGCGTGCTCCTCACAGAGCCTGCGTTCGAGGGGCTGGTCGAGTCGGCGGGGGTGCCGGACGACTGCAGCGCGGTCGTGCTCGGCAACGAGGACGGCTTCTCCGCCGCCGGTGCGGGGGTGCCGGCGGCGGAGATCGTCGACCTCGAGGAGCGCGTCGGGCGCGACGACGCCGCGCTCCTGCTCTACACGTCCGGAACGACCGCGAACCCCAAGGGCTGCCTCCATACGCACGCGAGCCTGCTCGCCGAGGGGGAGAACTGCTCGGGTCGCATCGGCCTGGAGGCGGGGGAGCGCTTCTGGACACCGCTCGCGATGTTCCACGTCGGCGGCTGGCAGGTCCTGACGAGCGCGCTCACGCGCGGGGCATGCGCGAGTCACGTCGGCTTCTTCGAGCCCGGCACCGCGCTCGACCAGCTCGAGCGCGAGCGCTGCACGCATGCGTTCCCGGCGTTCGAGCTGATCTGGCTTGGCGTGCTCGAGCATCCGCGCTTCGCGGAGGCGGACCTGAGCGCGCTGCGGGTCGTGATCAACGTCGGCGTGCCCGAGCGCCTACGCAGGATGCAGGAGCTGCTCCCGCATGTCTCGCAGGTGTCCTGCCTCGGCATGACCGAGTCGTGCGGCTCGCTCTGCATCGGCAAGGGCAGCGACTCGCTGCACTCGCGGACCCACACCTCGGGGCACCTGCTGCCGGGGATGGAGGTGCGCGTGATCGACCCGGATACACGCGAGGAGCAGCCGGCCGGCGTGACCGGCGAGATGCTGTTCCGCGGCGTCACGGCATTCGCCGGCTACTACCGCGACCCCGACACGACTTCGGCGGTCGTCGACGAGGACGGCTGGGTGAGCACCGGCGACCTCGTGCGGCGCGAGGAGGACGGCACGATCGCCTTCGAGAGCCGGCTCAAGGACATGCTCAAGGTCGGCGGCGAGAACGTGTCGGCCGCCGAGATCGAGGGCTATCTGATCACCCATCCGCATGTCTCGGTGGCGGCCGTGGTCGGCGCCCCCGACGCGCGCTACGGCGAGGTGCCGGCGGCGTTCGTCCAGCTCCACGGCGAGGCGACCCTCGATGAGCAGGAGCTGATCGAATACTGCCTCGGCAGCATCGCGACCTACAAGGTCCCGCGCTACATCCGCTTCGTCGAGGAGTTCCCGGCCACCGCGACGGCCAAGATCCAGAAGTTCGTCCTGCGCGAGCGGATCGAGTCGGAGCTGAGGGAGCTCGGGATCAGCGAAGCGCCGAAGCTCGCAACGAGATCTTGATCAGAGAGGAGTCCCCCCGTGAGTGACGATCTGCTCCGCCTCCAGCCCGCCTTCGAGCGCGCGCTCGTGACGGGTGCCGGCACCGGGCTCGGCCGCGGCATCACGCTTGCGCTCGCCGGCGCCGGTGTCGACGTGGTCGTGATGGGCCGCCGCGCCGAGCTGCTCGACGAGACGCGCGAGCTGGCCGCGGAGCTGCCCGGGAACGTCCGGGTCGAACCCGGGAGCGTGCGCGACGAAAACGACGTCGAGCGCGTGTTCTCGGCCGCCGAGGAGGACGGGCCGGTGCCGATGCTCGTGCACGCCGCGGCCGGCGCGTTCCTCTCGTACGCCGAGGACATCTCGCCGAACGGCTTCCGCGCCGTCGTGGACACGGGTCTGAACGGCGCCTTCCTCATCCTGCGCCGCTGGGCGCGCCCGCTCATCGACGCGGGCAGCCCCGGTGTCGCCACCTGCGTGTCGAGCGCGCTCGGTGCGCGCGAGGTGCCCGGCGCGGCGCATTCGAGCGCCGCCAAGGCCGGACTCGAGGCGCTCACGCGCTCGCTCGCGGTCGAATGGGGCCGCTACGGGCTGCGCATCAACATCGTGGCGCCCGGCGCCGTATCGACCGAGGGCGCCGACGAGGGCATGTGGTCCGACGAGGTGGTCCGCGAGCGGGCGCAGGGCGGGATCCCGCTCGGGCGCTTCGGGACGATCGACGAGATCGTGGCGGCGGCGCTCTTCCTGGTCAGCCGCCAGGGCGCGTACATCACCGGCAGCTCGATCGTCGTCGACGGCGGCTGGCACCTCGGCGACTGGCCGTTCATGGCGCCGCCCGCCGCGAAGGAGGCAGGCGCCGAGGCCGGGGCGCGCTGAGATGGAGGAGCTGCTCCAGGGCAGGGGGACCCGGCTGGGGCCGCTCGTCACGCGCTTCCCGCTCGAGCAGCGGACCATGCTCCACGTGCTCGACAAGCAGGCGCGCGAGCGTCCCGACGACACCTGGCTCGTGTTCGACGGCGCGGAGCGGCTGACATTCGGCGAGGCGCAGGTGCTCGCCCACCGTTTCGGCAACGCCGTCATCGAGGAGCTGGGCGGGCCCTGCCACGTCGCGCTCTACATGCGCAACCAGGTCGAGTTCTTCCCGGTCTTCTATGGCGCTCTCTCGGCGGGCGGCGTGGCGGTGCCGCTGAACGCCGACGCGCGCGGGCTGCTGCTCGAGCGGGTGATCGTCAAGTCGGATGCGCGGGTGCTGGTCGCGCGCGCGGACCTGCTCGCGAACCTCGATGCGCTCGAGTCGCTCGGGCAGGTCGAGCTCGTGCTCGTGGCCGGCCCGGCGGACGAGCTGCCGGAGACGGTCTGTGGCGCGCGCGTGCTGCCGCTGGCCGGCTGGCTCGAGGGACGCAGCAGCGATCCCCCGGCGGAGCTGCCCGACAGCGGCGACACGGCGCTGATCCAGTTCACCTCCGGCACGACGGGATCGGCCAAGGGTGTCGTCTACCCGCATCACTTCCTCTTCCTCTACTCCGCGAACATCGCCGACGCCCAGGGCCACACGCCCGAGGACGTGCTCTCGTCCCCGCTGCCCGCGTTCCACGTGGCGGCGCTCCACATCATCGCCAACGCGGCGCTGCACGCCGGCTGCCTGGCCCACCTCAAGAGCCGCTTCGCGGCGCGCAACTACTGGACGGAGATCGCCGAGGACGAGGCCACCTGGACGATCCTGCTCGGCCCGATCGCGGCGATCCTCCTGAAGACGGCCGACAGCTGCCCGGAGCACCGCCTGAAGGCGATGTTCTGCGTGCCGTTCCCGCCCGACGGCGAGGAGTTCGAGCGCCGCTTCAACGTCAAGCTGCTGTGGCAGGGCTACGGGATGACGGAGGTCTACCCGCACCCGATGCCCGCCGTGCTCGAGGAGGGCCTGCCCAAGGACACGATCGGGCATCCGGCGTCGTGGTTCGACTACGGCGTGGTCGACGAGCACGACCGCATGCTGGCGCCCGGCGAGGTGGGCGAGCTCGTCTACCGCCCGCGCCTGCCCGATTCGATGGCACGCGAGTACTACAAGGATCCGGAGGCGACGCTCACGGCGTTCCGGAACTTCATGTTCCACACGGGCGACCTCGGCTACCGCGACGAAGAGGGGCGGCTGCACTACGCCGGGCGCCGCCAGGACCGGATTCGCCGTCGCGGCGAGAACGTGTCGGCCGCCGAGCTCGAGTTCATCGCGCTCGGCCATCCCGACGTCCTCGAGGCCGCGGCGTTCGGCGTGCCGGGTGAGCTGGGCGAGCACGAGATCAAGCTCGACGTGGTGCCCGGCGAGGGCAAGGAGCTCGACCTCTCCGAGTACCACGACTGGCTGGAGGAGCGCCTGCCGCGCTACATGGTCCCGCGCTTCCTCGAGCTGCGCCCGTCGTTCCCGAAGACGCCCAGCGAGCGGATCGAGAAGTACAAGCTCATGAAGGAGGGTGTCGAGCGGCCGAGCGTGAGGGAGTTCGAGCCCACGCGGCGGTAGCGCCGTGGAGCCAGGCCCCTACCCGCCGATCGCCGACTACGCGCTGCTCAGCGACTGCCACTCCGCGGCGCTCGTCTCGCGCGACGGCTCGGTCGACTGGTGCTGCTTCGACCGCTTCGACGCCAGGCCGGTGTTCGGCCGCCTGCTCGACCGCTCCCGCGGCGGCCACTTCCGGATCGCCCCGCGCGCGGCCCACACGATCGAGCGGCGCTACCTGCCGGAGACGAACGTGCTCGAGACGCGCTTCGAGACGGACGGCGGCGTGCTCGTCCTCGTCGACTGCCTCGCGGTGCACGAGCGGGCCCATCGCGACGCCGTCGATCCCTATCGCCAGCTGATCAGGCTGTTGCGTTGCGAGGAGGGCGAGCTCGAGGTCGAGCTCGACTTCGCGCCGCGCTTCGACTACGGGCTCACGACTCCGGCGGTGCGCAAGCTGAGCGAGCAGCTGGCGCTCGTAGTGGGAGGGGCGGACGCGCTCGTGCTGCAGTCCGACCTCGGCATCCACGGCGACGGCAGCGCCGTGCGCACGCTCCGCGCCGGCGACAGCGCGCACGCAGTCGTGACCTACGGGCGGCCGCACCAGGTCCAGGCCGAGCTGCTATCGCCCGGCAGGGTCGCGCGGCGGGTGAACGCCACGCTGCGGTTCTGGCGCGAGTGGTCGAGCCGCTGCAGCTACGAGGGGCCGTACCGCGACCAGGTCCTTCGCAGCGCGCTCGTGCTGAAGGGACTGACGAACGCCCCCACCGGCGCGCTCGTGGCAGCGCCGACCACGTCGCTCCCCGAGGAGATCGGCGGGGTGCGCAACTGGGACTACCGCTACACGTGGCTGCGCGACTCCGCCTTCATCCTCTACGCCCTCAACACGCTCGGCTACACGGACGAGGCGCGCGCCTTCATCCGCTGGCTCGAGCGCACGGTCGCGGGCCGGGCCGAGGATCTGCAGGTGATGTACGGCGTGGGCGGCGAGCGGATGCTCCCGGAGGTCGAGCTCACGGAGCTCGAGGGCTACCGCGGCTCGCGTCCCGTGCGTATCGGCAACGCGGCCGCCGGCCAGTTCCAGCTCGACATATACGGAGAGGTGGTCGACACGATCTGGCTCTACCACCGCTACGGCGGGAAGATCGGCCCCACCGGCTGGCAGCAGCTCATCGAGCTCGTCGACTACGTCGAGCAGCGCTGGACCGAGCCGGACGACGGCATCTGGGAGGTCCGCGGGCCGCGCCGGCACTTCGTCTATTCGAAGGTGATGGCATGGGTGGCGGTCGACCGCGCGATCCGGCTCGCGCGGCGGCTCGAGCGACCCTGTCCGCTCGAGCGCTGGAAGTCGCTCCGGCGGTCGATGCGCGCGCGCATCGAGAGCGAGGGGGTGGACGCGGCGAGCGGCGCGTTCGTGCAGGCCTTCGGGAGCACGGCGGTCGACGCCTCGGCCCTGCTGATTCCCGAGGTCGGCTTCGTGCCGCGCGACGATCCGCGCGTGCGGGCGACGGTCGACCGGATCGAGCGCGAGCTCTGCCGCGACGGGTTCGTCTACCGCTACCGCGACACCGACGACGGGCTCGCCGGCGGGGAGGGCGCCTTCCTGATCTGCTCGTTCTGGCTCGTCGACAACCTCGTCTTCTCCGGGCGCCGCGAGCGTGCGCGCGAGCTATTCGAGCGCCTGACCGCGCATGCCAACGACCTGGGCCTGATGGCGGAGCAGTTCGATCCGGTGGCCGGCACGCAGCTCGGCAACTTCCCCCAGGCGTTCAGCCACATGGGCCTGATCAACTCGGCCATACAGCTCGCCGGCTCGGACGAGGGAACGCCGGCGGTTGCCGGCGGCGCGGTGGCGGGGTCCGCGCTCGCATGAGGATCGGCTACCTCCTCGATGCCAACCACCGCGAGCCTGGCGCTGCGCCGCCGAGCCCCGCGGAGGTGGCGAGCTCGATGGACGCCCTGATCGAGGAGGCGGCGCTGGCGGAGCGGGCCGGCTTCCACTCCGTGGCGGTGCCTGACCGCCACCGCGCGCTCGAGTGCCGCTTCCCCGGCCCCGAGCAGCTCCTGACGCTGCTCGCCCGCGAGACCGAGGGAGTCGCGATCGGGACGTTCACCTTCGTCGGCACGCTCGTGCACCCGATGAAGGCCGCCGAGCAGTTCGCCGTGATCGACAACCTCTCTCGCGGGCGCCTCTTCACGACGGTTTCGCGCGGCTTCCTGCCCGCCTTCTGGGGGCAGTTCGGGGTGCCGGAGGAACGCATGCTCGGTCGTCTCCAGGAGACGCTCAGGATCTGGCAGATGGCCTTCGAGGGCGAGCGCTTCAGCTTCGAGGGGCGCCACTGGCAGGTGCGCGAGGGCATGCTCGCGCCGCGCCCCTACCAGGACGGGGGCTGGCCGCTGTGGGGCGGCGGCAACGCCTCGCCGGCCGCCGCGCGGCGCTCCGCGGACTACGCGGAGAGCTGGACCGCGGACCCGCTGCCGATGACCGACGCCGTTTGGAACGAGCGCGCCGGCGCCTATCGCGAGCGGGCGCTCGAGCTCGGCAAGCGGCCCTACGTGGTCGTGATGCGCGACGGCTGGGTGGCCGACACGTTCGAGCAGGCGGCGCGCGAGTTCGGCGAGCACTTCGCCACCGTCGCGCGCTTCTACTTCCGCAAGGGGCAGCTCGCCGGGCATCCCGACTATGCCTCGGAGGCCGACCTGACCCCGGAGAAGCTCGCGCCGCATCTCGTGATGGGGACGCCCGAGCAGTGCCGGGAGCGCCTCACGCGCCTCCACGAGGAGCGCGGGGTCGACTACGTGATGCTCTGCTGCCGGCTCACGACAGGCCCGTCATTCGAGGCCACGCGCGAGCAGATCCTGCGCATGGGCGAGGAGGTCGTGCAGCCGCTGCACGCGCGCTACCCCGAGCCGGACCACCCCGCAATTCCCAGCGGCGTGCGCTAGCCGGCGGGCGCCGGCTCCGTCTCCAGCAACTCCCGGACCTGCTTCATCGCCTTGAACGAGTAGATCGACTGAGCCGGATCGGCGAAGGGCGTGATGTTCCAGAGCACCACGTCGCGCAGACCGGCCTCCTGATAGGCCCGGATCTGGTCTGCGATCTGGTCCGGTGTCCCCGACAGCGTGAGCTCGCGGACGATGCTGCCGGGGATGTGGGAGATGATGCGCTCGCACTCAGCGCGCGTAACCGTCGTCGGCATGAACGAGTGAAAGCCCGAACTGCCTTCGAAGGGCGACGTCGAGCCGTGCCGTTCGTACATCTCCGGCGACATGTCCACCGCCGCGAACAGAAGGCGCGCGAGCGGCGCCTCGTACATCTTCGCGAGTGTCTCCTCGTCGGGCGCGCAGATCACGTAGGCGAGCATCGAGGGCGTGATGGCGTCGGGATCGCGCCCTGCCCCCTCGGCGCTCTCGCGGATCGCGCCGAGCTTCTCCGCGTAGGTCTCGGGCGGCATGTTGGTGGGCAGCCAGCCGTCGGCCAGCCGGCCGGTGATGCGCAGCATCCGCGGCCCGTGCGCCGCGAGCCAGATCGGGGGAGTGCGGCCCTCGTAGGGGTCGAGGCCGATCACGGCGTTCTCGAGCCGGAAGAACTTGCCGTCGAAGCTGACCGGCCCGTCCGCCTCCCACAGCAGCCGCAGGACCTTGATCGCCTCCTCGAGGCGGCCGACCGGCTTCTCCCATTCGAGGCCGTAGGGAGTCACGTTCATGCGCTCGCCGGAGCCGAGCCCGAGAATCGAGCGCCCGCGCGCCAGGTGATCGACCGTGAGGGATTCCTGAGCGAGCATCCCCGGATGCCTGTGGATGGTGTCCGTCACGCAGACGCCGACCCGGATCCTCTCGGTCGCCGCGCCCGCGGCGCCCATCATGATCAGCGGGTCGAAGAACAGATGCGGGTTCGACTGGAAGTTGGCGAGCTCGGTGAAGTCCTCGTTCCAGACGGCGTCGGGCACCCAGCCCATCAGGTGCCAGGGCCACCAGATCGTGTCGAAGCCGTCGGCCTCCGCCTGCTGCGCGAACTCGATGGCCTTCGAGGCCGGAGGCATGATGCGGCCCGGGGCTCCGAGGGTGACTCGCATCCGGCCGTATCCTATCCAACAACCATTTGATTGGGAGGCTGCCGCTGACCGTCGCGCAACATCACCAGGGCCTCTTGGTCGGCGACCTCGAGCGCGCCGTGCGCTTCTACGAGGAGGCCTTCGGCGCGAGCGCGCTGACGCTGCCCGTGGTCCTCGAGGGTCGGGCGGCGGAGATGGTGATGGGCGCCCCGGGCGGCACGCGCTACTCGATGTGCCTGCTGCGGCTCGGAACGGCGGTGGTCGAGCTGTTCTGCTTCCTCGGCGACACCCGTCCCGCCTGGGCGCGGCCGGCCGAGGGCCGGCTGCCGCACTTCGGGCTCCAGGTCGAGGACGTCGACACCGCGCTCGAGCGCGTGGAGCGCGCCGGTGGCCGGCGTGTCTTCGAACGCGTCGAGCGCTGGGGCCGGGCACGGGTCGTCTACGTGACCGACCCGGACGGCAACGTGATCGAGTTGCTCGATGCGCCGGCCGAGACGATCGCCGCCGAGGCGATCCGGATGTTTCCGCAGGCGGCGCCGCCGCCGCGCTGACCCGATAGCGCCTCGTTGCCAACCAATCATTCGGTAGAGGAATCGGACCGAAAGCGTTATTGTCGTCGCCCATGCTGGCCTATCGCACCGATGGGCCGATCGGCTGGGCGACCCTGGATCGGCCGGACAAGCTGAACGCCATGACCCGCGGGTTCTGGCAGGAGCTGCGCGACGTTCTCGACCAGGCCGAGCAGGACGATCAGGTCCGGGTTCTCATCTTCCACGGCGCCGGCCGCTGCTTCTCCGTGGGCGGGGACATCGAGGGCTTCGGCGAGCTGTCGGGAGCGGCCGACAAGCGCGCCTACCTGCAGGAGGCGATCGGCGCGATGCGCGCGGTCGAGTCGTTCTCGAAGCCGACGATCGCGGCGGTGCACGGGCATGCGCTCGGCGGCGGCTGTGAGCTCACCTACGTGTGCGACATCGTGGTCGCGGACGAGACCGCGCGCTTCGGCACGCCCGAGGCGCAGGTCGGCCTCGTGCCCGGCCCGGGCGTGGCCCGCGGCTCGGCGCACGTGAACCTGCACTGGATGAAGTTCATGATCTTCACCGGCGAGACGCTCGACGCCGAGGAGGCCCGGCTCGCTGGGATCGTCAACCGCGTGACACCCGCCGGTGAGCACGTCACGGCCGCCGAGGAGCTCGGGCAGAAGATCGCCCAGCGCGCGCCGCTCGCGCTCGCGGTCGGCAAGCAGATCCTCAATCGTCAGACGCCTCAGGCGTTCGAGCACGCCGTCGACGGAGTGGCCTATCTCCAGGGCACCGAGGACTTCGCCGAGGGCATAGCGGCATTCAAGGAACGGCGCGAGCCACGATTCGAAGGACGGTAGAACTTGGCAACTGAGGAGCCCACCACGATCGCCGATCAGGCCGATCCCTACGCCGAGCTCACGCGCCGGCGCGAGGAGGCGATGGGCGGCGGCGGGCCGGATCGTGTGGCAAAGATCCACGATTCGGGCCGGCTCACCGGGCGTGAGCGCATCGAGCGGCTCATCGACCCCGGCTCGTGGTACGAGCTCGGCATGCTCGCGGAGCCGGAGTTGAGGCGCCCCGAGCGGATCACGACGGGTGACGGGATCATCACCGGGCTGGCCCGTCTGGACGGGCGCAAGGTCGCGATAATCGCGGTCGACGCCACCGTGCTGACGGGTACGACGGGGCCGGTGAACATGCGCAAGCAGACCCGGATCGCGGAGTGGGCGGGGCGGCGCGGACTACCCCTCATCTGCCTGAGCGACAACGACGGCGGACGGCTGCCCGACCTGCTCGGCTGGCGCTTCTCGGGCGTGCCGTTCGACTTCGCCACCTTCCTCCAGCCGCCGCCCGGCAACCCCGCCGTGCCGCGGATGACGGCGGCGCTCGGCCCGTCGTTCGGCGACGCGGCGCTGCACTGCGCCATGGGCCACTTCGTCGTGATGCAGAAGGACGCTGCAGTCGCCCTCTCGGGGCCGCCGGTGATCCGGGCGGCGATCGGCGAGGACGTCGACGCTTCGACGCTCGGCGGGCCGCAGGTCGCGCACGAGACGAGCGGCAGCGTGCACGCCGTCGTCGACGACGAGGAGGCTGCCTTCGGGTCGGTCAAGCGCTTCCTCTCCTACCTGCCGGACACCGCCGCGCAGCCCGCGCCGCCGGCGGCCCCGGCGGAGCCCAAGCGCGGGGTCGACCGGCTGTCGACCCTCGTGCCGCGCGAGGCGCGCCGCGGCTACGACATGCGCAAGGTGCTCGACTGCATCGTCGACGCCGACTCGCTGTTCCAGTGGGGCGAGCGCTACGGCCGCAGCCTGATCACGGCCTTCGCGCGCCTGGAGGGCCAGGCGGTCGGGATCCTGGCGAGCCAGCCGATGCAGCGGGCGGGCGTCCTCGACGTGCCGGCGCTCAAGAAGGAAGCCGCCTTCATCGACATGTGCGACACCTTCAACCTGCCGCTCGTCTTCCTGCAGGACGTCCCCGGCCTCATGATCGGCACCGACGCCGAGCGCGAGGGGATCCTCGCGGGCTACGAGGGCGTGGTCGTGAGGCTCGCCCGGGCGACCGTGCCGAAGATCGCGGTGATCGTGCGCAAGGCATACGGCGGCGGTCACATCGCGCTCGGCGGCCGGCCGGTGCATCCCGACCTGCTGCTCGCCTGGCCGACCGCGGAGATGGGCTTCATGGCGCCCGACACCGGCGTACAGACGGTCTACCGGCGCCGCCTCGACAAGGTGATGGCGGAGGACGGCCGCGAGGCGCACGACGACCTGGTGGCGACGCTCGAGGCGGAGTGGGCTGCCGAGTCCGAGCCCTGGGAGGCCGCGGCGAACATCATCCTCGACGACGTCATCCAGCCCGAGGAGACGCGCGACATGATCGTGCGCGGGATCGAGTACTCGTGGGGCAGCGGGCAGCGTGTTACCAAGGCAGGGTGTGGTTGACCAACCGCTTGGTTGGTACCCTCAAGAGTCCCCGAACCATCAGGCGGAGAACGTGAGCGGACAGCTGGGTCGTGAAGTCGTGATCGTCGAGGCGGTACGGACGCCGATCGGCCGTGGCCACCCCGAGAAGGGCTACTACAAGGACCTCCACCCCGCCGGCCTGCTCGGGCGCACGTACGCCGAGCTGATCGAGCGCTCGGGCGTCGACGCCGCCGAGGTCGAGGAGGTGATCGCGGGCTGCGCCCAGCAGATGGGCGAGCAGGGGCAGAACGTCGCCCGCAACGCGTGGCTTCAGGAAGGCTTCCCGCTCGAGGCCGCGGCCACCACCCTGGATCGCCAGTGCGGCTCCGCCCAGACCGCCGTCAACTTCGGCGCCGCGCTGATCGGCACCGGGATCCATGACGTGGTGATCGGCTCCGGTGTCGAGCACATGGGGCACGTCTCGTTCCAGGTGGGCGAGGAGATCGCCGAGCGCTACGGCAGCCCGTTCACCGACAAGTTCAAGGATCACTACGACGTGCGCGGCCAGGGCATGGGCGCCGAGCTGATCGCCGACGAGTGGGAGATCCCGCGCTCGGAGCTCGACGAGCTGGCGCTGCGCTCGCACGAGCGCGCCGCGCGCGCCACCGATTCGGGCGCATTCGAGCGCGAGATGGTGCCGATGCGCGTCAACGGGGACACGATCGTCAAGGACCAGGGCATCCGGCCCGACACCTCGCTCGAGGCGCTGGCGGAGCTCAAGCCCGTCTTCAGGCCCGACGGGAAGGTCACGGCCGGCAACGCGTCGCAGATCTCCGACGGCGCGGCGGCGGTCCTGCTGATGTCGCGGGAGAAGGCCGAGCAGCTCGGCCTCGAGCCGCGGGCGCGCATCCTCGACCAGACCACGGTCGGCTGCGACCCGGTCAAGATGCTCGAGGGGCCGATCCCGGCGACGACGAAGATTCTCGGCCGCAATCAGATGTCGATCAACGACATCGACTACGTCGAGATCAACGAGGCGTTTGCGCCGGTGGTGGCCGCGTGGGCGCGCGAGCACAACCCGGACATGGACCGGGTCAACCCGCGTGGCGGCGCGATAGCGCTCGGGCACCCGCTTGGCTCCACCGGCGCGCGTCTCATCACGACGCTCCTGCACGAGCTCGAGGACGACGACAAGGAGATCGGCTTCGTGACGATGTGCTGCGGCGGCGGGCTCGGGACGGGCACGCTGATCCAGCGCATCTGACGCCGTTGGTTGACCTGGACCGACGTGCCGCTGTCGACGGTGCGAGCGTTCTTGATTTCAACCAATCGTTTGGATAGTCTCACGGCCGTTCTGGTGCGAAAAGGCACTAGGGCAATTGCGAAGGTGTCAATGCCGAGTTCGGCGCGGGTGTAGGGCACCGGCGGTCCACTGAGTCGCACAGCGTGCGGTCGAGGGGACGGGGAGGCCAGCACGCCCGTCGCCAGAGAGGACGCTCACATGCCGGAGCCCGTGTTCGCCCACACTGACGCGAAGGAGCGCGACGTCCAGAACGTCAGCTACGACTTCAGCGGACAGGTCGTCCTGATATCGGGCGCGGCCCACGGGCAAGGTCGCACCCACGCCCTCGCCTTCGCGAAGGCGGGCGCGAACCTGGCGCTCTGCGACCTGGGCCACGACCTCGACACGATCTACTACTCCATGGGCACGGACGCCGAGCTCGAGGCGACTGCGGAAGAGTGCCGGAGTCACGGCGCAGAGGTGCTCACCCAGATCTGCGACGTGCGCAGCGACGCCGAGGTCCGGGCCTTCGTGGACGACGCCGTCAAGGAGCTCGGGCAGATCGACGTGGCGATCGCCAACGCCGGCGTGGCGGCGATCGTCGAGGTCGTCGATATGACCGAGCAGGAGTGGGATGAGGTGCTGGACATCAACCTCAAGGGCGTCTTCCTGACACTGCAGCATGCCGCCAAGAAGATGGTCGAACGGGGCGCCGGCGGCAGTCTCATCGCCACCGGTTCCGTCCACTGCTTCACCGGCGTGCCGGGCAGCGCCAACTACGTCGCGGCCAAGCACGGTGTCGCGGGGCTGTGCAAGTCGCTGGCCATCGAGCTGGCACCGCACAAGATCCGCGTGAACTACGTCTGCCCCACGGCTGCGAACACCCACATGGTGGAGGCTGTCGCGGATCCCCGCGTCCCCGAGGACCACGGCGAGCGCCTGTTCGCGACCACCGGCAGCTGGAACCTGCTTGACGAGGGATCGCCACCCATCGAGGCGATTGAGATCACTCAGGCGGTTCTGTGGCTGGCGTCGGACGCGTCGTTGTATGTGACGGGCTCCCCGGTGATCGTCGACGCCGGTTTCCTGACCAAGTAGTGCCATCCGCGTGGGAGACGAGCAGTTGGCGCCTGA
This sequence comes from uncultured Thermoleophilaceae bacterium, assembly GCA_963814095.1. Lineage (GTDB taxonomy): Bacteria > Actinomycetota > Thermoleophilia > Solirubrobacterales > Thermoleophilaceae > JACVRW01. The sequence continues at coordinate 195,394 of CAWFBT010000002.1, forward strand.
CCTTGACAGCCAACCGGACGATTGGTAGAACGCCAAGTGCGATGAGTCTCATGAGGGAAGAGTCGTCGCGTGGGCACGGCCGTGCCGAATGATCCACGTGACCATGTGGACACAGGCGTGAGGATTGATGCGCCTCATGGCCCGTCTGGGGCGGGTTGTCGAACTCGCGCTCGTGGGACCGGTTCAGGCGAACCGGCAGTTCGCGCGCGTTCCCAGCTCACGTGGGGCCGGAGCGGCTGCAGGCGAGTACGACGCAGTTGGACACCCATAAAGAGGAGAGGTCGAACAAGATGAAGACACGGGGGACCAAACGCTGGCTCGCCGTCTGGCTGACTGCTCTCGTTGCTGTGGCCGCACTTGCGGGCGCCGGCTGCGGTGACGACGACGATGACGACGGAGGTGGCGGCGGAGACGGCGGCAGCTCGAGCTCGTCCGGAGGATCAAAGGCTCCCGGCGGCACGATCAAGGTCGGCACGATCGGATCGCTGGCCGGCATCGGCGGCGTTTTTGCAGGCTTCCAGGCCGGTGTGCAGGGCTACTTCGAGTACTACAACTCCCAGGACGGCATCGACGGCACGCAGGTCGAGTTCGTACAGGTCGACGACGGCGGCGATCCCGGCAAGGCGGCCGCCGGCGCGCGCAAGCTCGTGACCCAGGACAAGGTGCTCGCGATCGTGGGCATGGCGAGCCTTGCTGACGCCGCGGTGGCGAAGTACCTCAACTCGGCCGGGGTGCCGGTCGTCGGAGGCTGGGCGACCAGCAGCTCCTGGCATGACCCGAACGACAACATGTTCGTGAGCCTCGAGGGCCCCAACAAGCCGTACTGCACCGTGTGGTCGAATACGCTCGCGAAGGCCGAGGGCGTGACGAGCACCTCGTACATCGCGCAGGACTTCCCGGCCGCGACCGGGGATGCGGACTGCCGCGCGACGGCCGGCGAGAAGGTCGGCATCAAAAAGGCGGGCGATCGGATCGACGTCGCGCTGACCGCCGCGGACTACCGCCCGGCGATGCAGCGCGCGATCGGGACCGGGGCGGACGGGATCTACTTCTCCACCGGAACCGACGGGCAGCTCAAGGGCATCCAGGCCGGCGAGCAGCTCGGCTACGAGGGCAAGTACATCCCGACGCAGCCGGCCGGCCTCGAGCAGGGCCTGGCGTCGATCGCCGGGTCGCTCGACGGACGGGTGCTCACCTCTGGGTTCTCGGTCCTGCCGAGCGACCCCGACTCGGTGAGCGAGGAGCTGGCCGCCTTCAAGAAGGGCATGGCCGAGTTCCAGCCCAAGTTCGCGAATGAGATCACGGCGGTGAGCGGATGGGCGGCCGGCCGCATGTTCGCCGATGCCCTGAAGGCCGCGGGTGACGATCAGGAGGCGATGATCGAGTACCTGCGCGGCCTCAAGGACTACACCTTCGGCGACCTGCAGGGTCCGATGGACTGGAGCAACGGCAGCGTCCCGAATCCGTGCGTCGCGAACCTCGTCATGAACGGCGGCAAGTTCGGCCACCCGGAGGGGACGGAGCCCGGTGAGTGGGACTGCACCCCGCTCATCAACTGGGACACGGGCGCGACGGAGGTGTTCCCGCAGTACGAGAAGAACATTGAGGACGCTCAATAGCCCGTAGGCGACACCAGGCGGGGTCCGTCCGGACCCCGCCTGTCGCCCGGGCGAACCGAGCCGAGGGATCTGAGAGGCCGCGATGTTTGAGTTGACGCTGCTCATATCGGCCGTCGCCACCGCGATGGTCTACGTGCTCTCGGCCTACGGGCTGGTGGTGACCTATCGGGTCGCCGGCGTCTTCAACCTCGCGCTCGGGTATCAGGCTGCGCTCGCGGCCTTCCTCTACTGGCAGATCGTGGTCGACTGGGGCTGGAGCCGCTACCTCGGAGCCATCCTGGTCGTGTTCATCGCCGGGCCGCTGATGGGGCTCGTCATCCAGCAGGTGCTCTTCCGCAAGCGCCGTGAGGTGCTCTCGTCGATCATCATCACCCTCGGCCTCGGCGTTTTCATCAACGGCATCATCCAGGTCCTCTGGGGTGCCACCAGCGAGCTGCGTACCGTGCCGTCGATCTTCGGCGACAAGTTCTGGCGCGTCGGCTCGACCTCCCTCACGGTGAACGAGCTCGGCGTGATCGCGTCGGCCGCGATCATCGGGGTGCTCGTCTGGCTGCTCCTCAACCGCAGCCGGCTGGGGCTGCACATGCGCGCGGTGGTTGACGATCCACAGCTCGCGAGCGCAACGGCAATCCCGTACGCGCGGGTGAGCGCGGTCGCATGGATCGTGGCATCGATGCTCGCCGCGGTCTCGGGTGTTCTCCTCGCGCCGCTCCTCAACCTCGATGTCGTGCTGCTGGCGGGCTTGGTCGTGAACGCCTTCGCGGTCGCGGCCTTCGCCGGGATGTCGAGCCTCCCGCTCGTCGTGGTGGGCGCGCTGCTGCTGGCGTACGTCCAGGCGATCGTCGAGCGCTACCCGGATACCTTCTCCTTCCTCGGCAGCGGCGGCCGTGGGGTGGTGCCCTTCGTGATGCTGGCGATCATCCTGCTGGTCCATCCGGCCGCCCAGCGCACCGTGCGGGTCGTCGGCGGCGGGATGCAGCGCCGCCTGCGCGAACGCGCATCGGGGCGCGTGTCGGTCGCCGTGGCGCTGACGGTCGTACTGACGATCGTGGCCCTCAACCTCAACGAGTCCTGGGCGTTCACCGGCGTGCAGACCGCGTGCTTCGCGATCGCCGCTCTGTCGCTCGTCCTGCTCGTCGGCGCCTCGGGGCAGATCTCGCTCTGTCAGGTCACGTTCATGGGGCTCTCGACGATCATGCTCGCGAAGCTGACCGAGAAGGGGGTTCCCTGGGGTATCGCGCTGGGAGCGGGTGTGCTGACCTCCGCCGCCGCGGGCCTGATCATCTCGCTGACCGCCTTCCGCCTGCGCGGGCTGTTCCTCGCACTGATCACCTTCGCGTTCGCCTACGCGGCGATGGTGATGGTGTTCAGGAACGAGGACATCATCAGCTTCGCCGGCCTGTTTGTGGACCGGCCGGGGTTCTTCGGCTGGGATCTCACGGATGACCGCAACTACCTGATCTTCGTCTCCGGCATCGTCGTGCTTTGCATCCTCGGGGTCGGGGCGATCCTCAGAGGGCCCTGGGGGAGGGCCCTGCAGACGCTGAGCGCCGGTGACTCGGTGGCCGAGGTCTCGGGCCTACCGGTGCGGCAGTGGAAGATGGCGGTCTTCACCCTGTCGGCTGCGCTGGCCGGGCTGGCCGGGGGCCTCTACGGGGCGGCCAACCTGACCGTGACGGGCGATTCGTTCCTGCCCGAGCAGTCGATCTTCCTGCTCGTGTTCGCGGTCGTGGGGGGCATCACGACGCCGACCGGGGCGGTGGTTGCCGGGATCATCGCGCAGGCGGGCGACGACATCCTCGGGCTCGCCATCGATAACCCTGGGGCGTGGTCGCTGGTGCTCTTCGGCGTGATGGCCATCGACACGACGATCCGCTATCCGGCCGGCCTCGGCGGTCTCCTGCCGCAGGAGCTCCCAGGCCTTCGCGCTTTGGGCGCGCGCCTGCGAAGACGGGGAGCCACGGCCGGCAAGGATCCAACGGTCCCGGTGGCCGGAGGTGGCTCATGAGCGACCCCGTCCTCAATGTCAGCGACGCGATGCTGGCGTTCGGAGGCCTCGTCGCGCTCGACGGCATCGACATTCGGGTCGGCCGCGACGAGATCCACGGCATCATCGGCCCCAACGGCGCCGGAAAGACGACAGCCTTCGACGTCATGACCGGTGTCTACCGGCCCGATCGGGGATCGGTGAGCCTCGACGGCACGGACGTGACGAGGTGGAGCCCGCACCGCCGCACCCGGGCCGGCCTGAGCCGCTCGTTCCAGACCGTCGGCCTGGCGCCCGGGCTCACGGCGCGCGAGAACGTGATCGCGACCATCGAGGCGCTGGAGAAGGTCTGGGCCCCGGTTCCCACCCCGCGGGCGTCGCGGCGACGCCGCGCCGAGGCCGACGAGCTCCTGGCGTTCTTCAACCTCGAGGAGGTCGCGGACACCCAGGTCACCGACCTGCCGCTCGGGACGACGAAGCTGCTCGAGCTCGCCAAGGTCTTCGCCGGCAACCCCAAGGTCGTGCTGCTCGACGAGCCGTTCGCGGGGCTCTCCTCCGGAGAGGCCGTGTCGCGGGTCGGGCTGATCAGCGAGCGTCGGGAGCAGGCGAACTGCGGGGTGGTGATCGTCGAGCACGACGTTCCGCTCCTGCTCGAGTCCTGCAACAGGATTACGGTGCTCGACGCCGGGCAGATAGTGGCCGCCGGGGAGCCGCACGCGGTGATGTCAGATCCGGCGGTGCGGGAGGCATACATGGGCGAGGTTGTCGAGGAGAACGTCGTCGAGGAGAACCTCGGATGACCGAGACCGGAACAGCTCCGGCTGCCGGCGGCGAGCCGACGCTGCGCGTCGAGAGTGCCGAGGTCCGCTACGGGCACCTCGTCGCGGTGCGCGACGTGACGTTCGAGGTCCGCAAGGGGGAAGTCGTCGTCCTGCTCGGGGCGAACGGCGCAGGCAAGTCGTCGCTGCTCAAGTCGATCATCGGCCTCGAGCCGCTGGCGGAGGGGAACATCACGCTCGAGGACGAGCCGCTCGCCGGCCTGTCGGTGCACAGGCGCGCGGGCAAGGGCATCGGCTACCTCCCAGAGGGGCGCGGCGTCTTCCCCAACATGACCGTCGAGGAGAACATCCTCACCGGCGTCGTCAAGGGCGGCGAGCGCCGCCGGGCGCTCGACACGGCCTACGGCATCTTCCCGGTGCTGAAGGACCGCCGCAAGCAGATCGCCGGCTCGATGTCGGGCGGGGAGCAGCAGATGCTCTCCCTGTCGCGGGCGCTCGCCAGCGACCCGAAGCTGCTTCTGCTCGACGAGCTGTCGCTGGGTCTCGCCCCGAAGATCGTCTCTCAGCTCTTCGAGAAGGTCGGCGAGCTCCGCAACGAGGGCCACTCGATACTGCTGGTCGAGCAGTTCGCGCACGCGGCACTGCGCGTGGCCGACAGGGCCGGCGTCGTCGTCCGGGGAGAGATGACCCGCTTCGGGCCGGCGGCACAGCTCGCCGCCCTCAGCGCGGACGAGCTCGCGCGCCTGTACTTCGGGACCGCGGAGGACGGGGCTGCGGCCACCAACGACACGCAACGCACACAAGCCACAACGGAGGCATCAGAGTCATGAGCACGAAAGTCGAGACTCCGACGCTCGTCTCGCAGTACGAGACGATCAAGCGGATACGAGCTTTCGAGGACAAGTCCATCTCGCTCTTCCAAGATGGCATCGTCCCCGGATTCACGCACGCATACTGCGGCCAGGAGGCGGTGGCCGTCGGAGTCTGCAGCGTCCTCGAGCCGGGCGACCGGGTGGGATCGAACCACCGCGGCCACGGGCACATCCTCGCCCGCGGCGCCGACAGCTCGAAGATGCTGGCGGAGATCCTCGGCAAGCGCGACGGCTACTTGCAGGGGATGGGGGGCGAGCTCCACATCATGGATGCCTCGATCAACATCCTCGGGGCCAACGGGATCGTCGGGGCCGGCATCCCGATCGCCGTCGGCGCGGCCCTCTCGGACCGCATCCGGGGGAACGACAACGTCACGGTGAGCTTCTTCGGCGACGGCGCGACGAGCGAGGGTTACTTCTCCGAGGCGGTCAACCTGGCGGCGATCTGGGACCTCCCGGTCGTCTTCATCTGCGAGAACAACCTCTACGGCGAGTTCACCGCGGCAAGCGACGTCGTCGCAGGCGAGATCTACAAGCGGGCCGAGGGCTACGGGATCCCGGGCGTGCGCGTGGACGGGCAGGACGTGGTGGCCGTCACCGAGGCGGCGCAGACGGCCGTGGACCGTGCGCGCGCCGGTGAGGGACCGACGCTGATCGAGGCCATGACCTACCGCTGGTACGGCCACTTCTACGGCGAGGAGGCGCTCACGGGCGACTACAAGTACCGGCCGGACGAGGAGATCGCCGACTGGAAGGAGAACCGGGACCCGGTCAAGCTGACGCGCGAGCGGATCCTCCAGGAGGGTCTTGCGAACGAGGCCGAGCTCGATGCCATCGACAAGGCGATCGACGAGGAGATGGAGAGCGCGTCGCAGTTTGCGCAGCAGTCGCCCGAGCCACCGCCCGAGCAGGCACTCGACTTCCTGTACTCCGCCCGGATCCCGGGGCCCGCCGACGCTGCCAAGGAGCTCTGACATGGCGCACACCGCCACCTACATCCAAGCGCTCAAGGAAGCCATCGACGAGGAGCTGGAGCGCGACGAGCGCGTCTTCCTGATGGGAGAGGACGTCCAGGCGGGCCCGTTCGGCGTGACCGGCGGGCTGGTCAAGAAGTACGGCCCCGAGCGGATCCGCAACACGCCGATCTCGGAGGCGGGCTTCGTGGGCGCGGGCCTGGGGGCCGCCATCGCCGGATCCCGGCCGATCGTGGAGATCGAGTTCGCGGCCATGGTCTACATGGCGTTCGACCAGCTCGTGAATCAGATCGCGAAGACCCGCTACATGAGCGGAAACCAGGTGAGCGCCCCGGTCACCATTCGCAGCGCAGTCGCGATGGGGCTCTCGGCCGGTGCCCAGCACTCGGACACACCGCACGCGTTGTTCACGCACATGCCGGGGCTCAAGGTCGTAGTCCCGTCAGGGCCGCGCGACGCGAAGGGCCTCCTCAAGACCGCGATCAGGGACGACGACCCGGTGATGTTCCTCGAGAGCATGGCCCTGGCGGCCACCAAAGAGGAGCTGCCGGACGAGGAGGAGCTGATCCCGTTCGGACGGGTGAACGTGCTCCGCGAAGGTGACGATCTCACGATCGTGGCGCTCGGGTCGGCGGTCCCGCCGGCGGCCGCGGCCGCTGACGCGCTGCAGGCCGAAGGGGTGTCGGTCGAGCTCGTCGATCCCCGCTCGCTCGTGCCGATGGACTGGGCCGGACTGTTCGCCTCGGCGCGGAAGACGGGTCGCGTGGTGGTCGTGGACGACGCGACCCCGCTGTGCTCGTTCGCCAGCGAGGCGGCGGCCTCGATCGGCGAGTACTGCTTCGACGAGCTGAAGGCGCCCGTCCGGCGTGTGACGCGCGAGAACGTTCCCGTTCCGTTCTCGCCCCCGATGGAGAAGCACATCCTCCTCAACCCGGACAAGGTGCTCGATGCCTGCCGCTCGATCCTGACCTTGGAGCGTTCGGTATGAGACGGGAGGTCCGGGTCCCCAAGTGGGGGCTCACCATCGAACACGTCCGGATCGCGTCCTGGCTGAAGGAAGTGGGGGACGAGGTTCAGAAGGGCGACCCGCTGTGCGAGGTCGAGACAGACAAGGCCGAATCCGAGATAGAGGCGCCTGAAGCTGGGCGCGTGGTCGAGTTAGTTGCGAGCGTCGATGACGAGTGCGCGGTCGGCGACGTGGTCGCAATCCTCGAGACGGAGGCGGCGGCATGAGCCGCTTCGACGGCAAGAAGGTCTTCATCACGGGAGCGGCGCGAGGTCAGGGCCGCTCCCACGCTGTCGCGTTTGCTCGCGAAGGTGCCGATCTCGCCGTTTCGGATATCTGCGCGGACGTGGCCACCGTCCCCTACGGACTGAGCCGCGACGACGACCTGGCCGAGACCGTGCGCCTCTGCGAGGCCGAGGGCGCGACGGTCATCTCCGACTCGGTCGACGTGCGCGAGTACGACCAGGTCAAGGCATTCGCCGATCGCGCTCTCGAGGAGCTCGGCCAGATCGACGTGCTGGTTGCGAACGCGGGCATCTTCACGTTCGGGACGCTCACCGAGCTGAGCTCGGAGCAGTTCGACGACATGATCAACACGAACCTCAAGGGCGTGTGGCATGCGGTCAAGGCCGTCGTGCCGAGCATGGCGGAGCGCCAGTACGGCCGTTGCGTCTTGATCGGCTCGTCGTCGTCCCTGATCGGCTATCCCAACGTGGGCCACTACACCGCGGCCAAGCACGGCGTGCTCGGCCTCACCAAGAGCCTCGCTCTCGAACAGGCGGCGAATGGCATCACCGCCAACTGCGTCTGCCCGACCGGAGTGCACACGGCGATGCTCGAGAACGAGGCCGCATACGCGCTGATGAGCCCCGACAACCCCACGCTCGAGGCCTCGCTTGCGGTCATGGAGACCATGAATGCGATCCCGCGACCGTGGCTCGAGCCGGAGGATGTGACGAAGCTCGTGCTCTTCCTCGCCTCGGATGACGCCAGGTACATCACCGGTGCCGAGATGAAGATCGACATGGGTCTCACGGCCGTCTGAATCGAGACTCTCGTGAAGGTCCGCGGCAAGAGGGTCATCATCACCGGGGGCGCCTCGGGAATCGGCGAGGCATCGGCGCGCAGGTTCGCCGAGGAGGGCGCACGGGTGGCCGTCGTCGACCTCGACGAGACCCGCGGCGCTGCGCTGACGGAGGAGCTTTCAGGAGCCGGGACCGACGCGATCTTCCTGAGGGCCGACGTCGCCGAGGAGACGCAGATTCAGACGACCGTGGACGCTGTCGCTGAGGCGTTCGGCGGCATCGACGTTCTGCATAACAACGCGGGCATGGTGGCCGGCAGCGACGCCGTCAACACGGCGGTGGAGGACTGGGATCGCACGCACTCGGTCAACGTGCGCGCGCCCTGGCTCTGGAGCAAGCACGTGATTCCTCACATGCGGAGCGCGGGTGGCGGGGCGATCGTCTTCACAGGTTCGACATCGGGGATGGTCGGCTACCCCGGCGTGATCGCATACACGTCCTCCAAGGGCGGTCTCATGAACCTCACACGCTCGCTCGCGCTGGAGCTCGCGACAGAGGGCATCACGGTGAACACGGTCAGCCCCGGCCATATCGACACGCCGCTGACGCGGGGCTTCTTCACCGACCCTTCAGATCCGGAGGCGCTGGAGCGAAACCTGGCGGCCCATGCCGCGACGGTGCCGGTGAATCGTCTCGGCAAGCCGGAGGAGGTTGCGGCCTTCGTGGTGTTCCTCGCATCCGACGACGCACGCTTCTGCACCGGGGGAATTCACGTATGCGACGGCGGTCTGACCGCCGAGTGACAAAAGGAGATCGATGAAGAAGCAAGTGTTCGGGATTGTCAGTGACGGCGACAAGAGCCGCCTCGAGCATCGTGAGATCGAGTTCGGGGAAGTCGAGGGCGTCGCGCCCGGAGGCGTTTTCAACGCGGCCGGGCTTGGGGACAGCGCGGTGGCGCTCGTTACCTTCGACCCCGGTTTCGCATGTGACTTCCACAACACTGAGGTCCCGACCTGGATGTTCATCATGCACGGCCAGATGGACCTCGAGCTGAGTGACGGCGTCACCCAGCGCCTGCGCCCCGGCGACATCGTCCATTTCAGCGACAGCGACGGACAGGGTCACAAGTCCACGGTTCTTGGTGACGAGGAGGTAATCGTCGCCACTGCCGGGTTCGCCGGCTGACGCCGTCAATCCGCCAAGCTCGAAGAGAGGAATCGCAAATGTTGTTCAACCACCCCCGCGCACTTCAGAAGATGGACGAGTACGGCGTGGACGCGATCGTCGCCGCGACTCCGCGCAACTTCTACTACGCGTCCGAGTACTGGACGACCGTCGCGAAGTGGGGCCATCAGGAGAACATCTTCGCGGCCATCATCCCACGCGACGAGGACCGCGATGCGCAGATGGTCATCCCGGAAGGCTTCTTCGGGAACATCTTCTTCTACCCGACCTGGATCCCCGCCGTGCGGCCGGTCGAGATGATGAACACCTCGGTCATTGCGCACGAGCCGGAGCCGGTGCGGCTGGAGCCGTTCCAAACCGATGTCGAGGAGGCCTACGCGCAGCGGGTGGTCGCGCCGCTGGCCGACAACATGCTGGTCGGCATCGCGGAGGGCCTCAAGGATCTCGGGCTCGAGAAGGGCCGCGTGGCGTTTGACGACATGCGCGTCGCGAACCACGTCAAGGCGGAGCTGCCGGGGCTGCGGGTCGAGGACGGCCACGACATCTGGCTGGACATCCGGAAGGTCAAGACTCCGGAGGAGATCGAGCGTCTGCGAACGGGTGCCACGATCAATCAGGACGCGATCGAGTCGATCATCCCCATGATCAAGCCCGGAGTGGTGTGGGGGGACGTCGCTGAGGGCTACCGCGAGTACGTGCGAAACCACGACGCCGAGGTCCTGGCCCCCGAGAAAGCCCTTCAGTTCGGAGCCGAGTACGAGGGCGAGTACTACCCGGACATGCTCTTCGCCGACGTGGACTGGAAGGTGCGCGACAAGGCACCGATCATCTTCGAGAGCTGGGGCTCCTACAAGGATTACTACTTCGACTTCTCACGCACGGTGTTCGTAGGGGAACCTTCGCAGGAGTACCTCGATCTCTGCGACACGGTGCTGCGGGGATGGCGAGAGGGAATCGAGGCGAGTCTGCGCCCGGGAATCAGCACCAGCGACCTGTTCAAGGCCGGCCGCGCGATCGTCGAGGCCTCCGACATTCCGACGCCGAAGAAGACCCTTCCGTTCTTCCACAGCATCGGGCTGGACATCATCGAGCATCCCACCGGCTTCCCGTCATTCGGCCAGCTGAAGAGCTTTGACATCGAGCCGAATGTGGTGATCAATTGCGAGTTCCTGTATTTCGGCCACACTCTCGACCCCTATCACATCGAGAGCACCTTCCTGATCACCGAGGACGGCGCCGAGTGCTTCCAAACGATGCCCGAGGAACTCCGGGTGCTCAACTGAGCGGTCAGGCGCGGCGATGTACGCAGTGATCCGCCGGTACGAGGGCGTGGAGCGGGAAACCCTGCTGGAGGTTGCGAGGCGCTCGCACGCCGGCTTCCGCGCGAGGCTGATGGACCGTCCCGGCTTCGTCGCCTACGAGTTCGTCGTGGGCGACGACAGCGTCGCGGCGATCAGCGTCTTCGAGAGCGGGTGGTGGCAGAGGAGACGAACCAGCTTGCACGCCGGTGGGTGCAGGACAACCTCGCCGAGTTCGACCTCCCGGTCCCGCAGGTGACGGCGGGCGAGATCTACAGCGAGGAAGGGCTGCCCCCGCCCTTCGCCACGGGGCGGTCGGCGAAGGTCGGGCGTGCCCTGCAGAACGAGGGCGATGTGACCTAGGCGCGACGCCGCGCATCGAGTCGAATGGACAAGGAGTAACCAGCATGGCCGTATCACCAAATGTCTCACTCACGACCTACGTCGCTCCGCCGCGTAAGGAGTCGATGGTCAAGCTCGTGTACCTGCTGCGGCGCAAGCCGGGGCTCAAGCTCGAGGAGTTCCAGCAGCACTGGCTCGAGCGTCACTCATGGTTCGGCGTCGACAACCCGGCCGTCAGGCGCTATGTCCAGTACCACGCGCTCGCGAATGACCCCGTCCGAGAGTGGCTCGCCCAAGCCGCCGACGGGCCTGCGAAGGAGTCCTACGACGGGGCGGCCATCGCGTGGTTCGACACTCTTCTCGAGGCGATGCAGGCGGCGATGCAGACCGAGTCGGTGGCCGCGGCGCTCGAGGACGAGAAGCATTTCATCGATCACGACCGGTCCGTGGCGGTGATCACCGAGGAGAACGTGATCGTCGAGCCGGTCGGCGAAGGGCCGATCGTGCTCATCGAGTGCCTGCGCCGGCGTTCCGACATCGATCGTAAGACCTTCAGCGACCTGTGGCTACACCATGGGCACATCGGCCGCGAGGCGCACAACCGCGGGCTGCTTCAGGGCTACATCCAGAACCACGCTCTGGCGGGGAGGACGCCGGCGTGGACGAGATCGCGGATTTGGGTGACAACGACGAGGTGTGGGACGGGGTCGTGACGGCGTACTTCCACAGCCTCGCGATCGCCCGGGAGCTGTTCACCAGCCCGCTCGCCTCCGAGGAGTCGTACGAGGACGAGAAGAAGTTCATAGATCACTCGCACGGGCTCTACCTGATGGCGCGGCGCCACGTCATCAAGGATCTGGTGCGGTAGCGACATGGACCTGGACACCGTCCTTGCCCGGGCGGAGATCACCGATCTCCTGGGCAAGTACTGCCGCGGCGTGGACAGGGTGGACGAGGCCACGCTGCGCTCGATCTACCACGACGATGCAGTGGAGGACCGGGGCGAGGATCTGTTCATCGGCCCCGCCCAGGAGTGGGTCGGCTGGACGCTCGGGCTGCTGCCGGCGTTCGCGGCCACCCACCACGCCATCCAGAACATCCTGATAGACGTCGACGGCGACGTCGCCCACGGCGAGACCTACTTCACGGCATATCACCGCTTCGGTGGAGCGGCTGAGGGCGAGGGCGAGGTGACAACCGACGACGTCGCCTGGCCCGAGGGCGGGACAGAGCTGCTCCTCGCCGGCCGCTACCTGGATCGCTTCGAGCGGCGCGACGGGGTCTGGAAGATCGCCTACCGCAAGATGGTGTGCGACTGGTGCCGGACACAGGAGGCTGCCGACGAGTGGTTCAGTGAAAACCCAACCGTCTATCGCGGCATTCGGAAGGTGAGCGACAGCAGGCTGGAAACGCCCGCTCGGGGCTGAGCTGTCCGGCGGCCGTCAGGCCGATCTGGCCGGAACGAGCTCCCGCACCCAGGCGGGCTCTTCGAGCAGCTCGCGGACCGTCGCGAGAAACTCCGCGCCCGGAGCGCCGTCCAAGACGCGGTGGTCGCACGACAGGGTGAGGGCCAGGTTGGAGCGGCCATCCCGGTCCAGCACCCGTCCCGCAGCGAGGATCGCAGCCTGGGGCGGGATCACGAGCGCGCGAAACCGATCCACCCCGTACGGGCCGAGATTCGAGATCGTGAACGTCGCGCCGATCAGTTCCACGTCGCGCAGCTTTCCTTGCGTGCTCCTTCGCGAAGGCGCTTGCGCTCAGAGGTCAGCTCGGCGAGCGCATGCTGGTCGGCGTCGACTCAGACCGGTGGACAAGCCCGCCGGGCACGGCTGTGGCGATCCCTATGTTGATCTCGGGATGGAGGACGATCGCGTCGTCGTCGAGGCTGGCGTTGACGTCAGGATGCGCGCGCAGAGCGCGGGCGCAGGGGCGACCAGAAGGTCTTCCCCTGAGGCCCCAACACCAGTGTTGCGGACTCTTCATGTCTCGCGAAAGATCCGAGACGTCGCCATGCGATCGTGAGTGAACGGCGGAACATGGGCGCTCAGGTTCATTCGACCCAATGCTGCCCGCCACATCTTGGAGAGCGGCTGCCGATTGTCATCGTCGCCCGGTCCTCGCTCATGAGCTTCTCCATCCTGCCGACACAGTGCCGTCGCGCGCCCCTGTTCGATCGGACAGTCTACCAATCGTTCGGTCACTCAGGTAACGTCCGCGCCGGGTCGACAACCCGTGATGAACCTGGTATGTCTGCGAGGGGGTCGCAACCGCCATTCGGGAGGACTCCATGGCAGACCGAGCCATCATCAGATCGCACCCGGCCGCCGTCTCGCCAGTACCCGCCCAGGTCGCCGCCGACACAGGGCAGAAGCCGATGAGGAGCTGGTGCTCGACGACCTGCTCGTCGAAGATGTGTCGATCGACGGCATGTGTGGCGTGTACTAGCGGGCATGCCGTCGCCCGGGACCGACTTGCGAGGGCCCTGGCGTCTCGACCGGCAGGTCGCGCTGAGGCCGGAGTCGTTCGGCGCGCTGGCCTATCACTACGGCACATGTCGCCTCAGTTTCATAAAGAGTCCGGTGCTCGTCGAGGTACTGCGATCCCTCGATACCCAGCCGACCGCCGAGGAGGCGTGCCGGCGGGCGGGAGTGACGAGCGATGAGCTCCCCCGATACGAGCAAGCGCTGGGCGTCCTGGCGGAGACGGGGATGATCGTTCCGGGGCACGAGACGTGAGCACGGTCGCAGCCCAGCCCAAGTCCCTGATCGAGCAGTTCGAGGGGGGGTTCGACGCCCCGATCTGCCTGACCTGGGAGCTCACCTACGCCTGCAACCTCGCCTGCGTTCACTGCCTCTCGAGCTCGGGGCGCCGCGACCCGCGTGAGCTGACGACCGAGGAGTGCCGAGCGGTGATTCGCGAGCTCGAGCAGTTGCAGGTGTTCTACGTGAACATCGGTGGCGGCGAGCCCACCGTGCGCCGCGACTTCTGGGAGCTCCTCGATTACGCGGTCGCGCACGGGGTGGGTGTCAAGTTCTCCACCAACGGCAGCCGCATCACTCCCGAGATCGCCGAACGGCTGGCCGCGAATGACTACGTGGACGTGCAGATCTCGATCGATGGAGCCACCGCGGAGGTCAACGATGCCGTCCGGGGGCCGGGCTCGTTTGCTACGGCGATCGGCGCGATGGAGCGGCTCGAGGCCGCCGGGTTCCGCGGATTCAAGGTATCCGTGGTCACAACCCGCCAGAAACGCCGGCCAGCTCGACGACTTCAAGGCGATCGCGGACCGGTACGGAGCTCAGCTCCGCCTCACCCGGCTTCGCCCGTCGGGTCGTGGGGCGGATGTCTGGATGAGCTTCACCCGACGGCCGCGCAGCAGACAGGTCTACGACTGGCTCATGGCACATGGCGAGCAGGTTCTGACGGGGGATTCGTTCTTCCACCTCTCCGCCTACGGAGAATCTCTGCCGGGCCTCAACCTGTGCGGGGCCGGGCGCATGGTGTGCCTCATCGACCCCGTCGGTGACGTGTACGCCTGTCCGTTCGCAATTCACGACGATTTCCTCGCCGGGAACCTTCGTGAGCCAGGTGGGTTCACCCGTGTCTGGCGGGGGGAGTCAGATCTGTTTCGGGAACTGCGCTGGCCACAGGCGCGCCGGTGCCTGCGGTAGCTGCCAGTTCTTCGATTCATGCCGTGGAGGCTGCATGGCGGCGAAGTTCTTCACCGGCCTGCCGCTGGTCGGCCCCGACACCGGAGTGTGTCCTCGGTCACGGCGAGCGGGCACTCGCCGCACGGGATGGCGCTCCCGCGCCGAAGCCGTCGAAGGACATGTCGAGGCGCGAGCCGACCGGCCGGCCGCTGCCGGTCATCCAGACCGCGCCGGTGCGGCAGTGCGACGAGAGCCCGGTCGCGGGTGTCCGACCACCGTGAGCTCCGGCGCAGCGTGAGCGCCTCGCTCGCCGAACTCACCTGGTCCGAGGCCGAGGCGAGCAATGGGCGCCTCGGGCTCGCGATACCCCTCGGAGCGACGGAGCAGCACGGGCCCCACCTGCCGCTGTCCACGGATACCGACATCGCCTGCTCGATCTCCGAGGGCCTCGCTCGCCGCTGTTCTCACATCGTTGCGGCGCCGCCCGTCGCGTACGGCTCGAGCGGTGAGCACGCCGGCTTCGCCGGGACGTTGTCGATCGGTCAGCAGGCCATTGAGCTGTTGATCGTCGAGCTATGCCGGTCCGCCTCGGCCACCTTCGGCTTCACGCTGTTGGTCTGCGCGCACGGCGGCAACCGAGACCCGGTGCGGCGCGCCGAGCACCGCCTGGTCCATGAGGGCCGGACCGTTCGCGCGTTCTTTCCCAATTGGAGCAGCGGCGAGCACGCCGGGCGCATTGAGACGTCACTCATGCTTGCCGCCCGGCCCAGAGCGTCCACCTCGACCGCGCGCGTGCCGGTGTGACAACGCCGTTGGACGAGCTGCTGCCCGCTCTCACTGCTCGCGGTGTGAGGGAGGTGAGCGCGAACGGCGTGCTTGGAGATCCCGCCGGAGCTTCCGGCGAGGAGGGGCGGAGGCTGCTCCGCCTGGCGATCGACGACCTTGCCCGACTAGCCGAGGACGTGAGGCCGGGCGCGCCATGAGTCGTGTGGCGATAGTGACGGGCGCCGCCCGCGGAATAGGCGCCGCCGCGGTCGCCGCACTGGCAGCCGACGGTTGGACGGTCGTAGCGGTTGACCGCGGGAGCGACGACCCGCGACTCCCGTATCCGATGGGCTCCGAGGCCGAGCTCCACGCGGTCGTGGAGGGCGTCGGGGCCGAGCGGGCAAGCGCGGTGCTCGCCGATGCGACCGACCGGGAGCAGCTCGCCCGGGTGGTCGAAGACGCCGAGTCTCGCCACGGGGGAGTGGACGCGGTCGTGGTGGCGGCGGGCGTCATCGGCGGGGGCGTACCCCTCTGGGAGATGGCGCTCGAGGAGGAGGCCGCTGTGCTCGACGTGAACCTGGGAGGGACGCTGACGGCCGCTCGGGTGGGTATTCCCGCCATGCTCCGGCGACCCGCGCCTCGCCAGGGGCGGTTCATCGCCGTCGCATCCTCGGCCGCCTCGCGCGGGCTGCCCCTGCTTGCCGCCTATTGCGCGGCGAAGGCCGGGGTCACGGGCCTGATCCGCGCGCTCGGCTCGGAGCTACGCGGAACCGGGATAACCGCCAATGCCGTCAGCCCGGGCTCGACCCGTACCCCGATCCTCGAGGAGAGCGCTCGCCTCTACGGGCTCGCCGGCGCGGAGGCCTTCGCCGTCCAGCAACCCATCGAACGGCTGCTTCATCCCGAGGAGGTGGCTGCACTGGTCGCGTGGTTGGCCGGTTCAGCCGGGAGCGGCATCACCGGAGCCGATTTCCCCATCGACGGCGGTCTGTCGTTGTGACGCCGTTGCCCCCGGCCCTCCGGCTGGCCCTGGATCGAAAGGCCTGGCGTGGTCCTCGCGGGACGCTCACAGGAGGCACGCCGAGGCGCACCATGCGCCTGTCCGAGGCCGGCTGGCGTGCGCTCGAAGCGCTCGAGAACGGGAACGGAGCGTCGACAGCCGCCCGCCTGCTCGGCCGCCGGCTGATCGATACGGGCCTCGCTCATCCCAGGCCCGAGCGCCCTGCATCGACCGCCGGGGTCACGGTGGTCGTCCCGGTACGGGATCGGCCAAGGCAGCTCCGGCGCTGCCTCGAGGCGCTCGGGGAGGACACCCCAATCGTGGTGGTGGACGACGGGTCCCGGGACCACGAGGCGGTCCTGGAAGTTGCGAGGGACCACCGTGCGGCGGTGCTGCGCCACCGGTTCCCGGCCGGTCCCGGCGCTGCTCGGAACACAGGCCTCACAGCGGTGAAGACCGAGCTCGTGGCGTTCCTCGACAGCGATTGCGTTCCGAGCGAGGGATGGCTCGGTGCGCTGACCGGCCACTTCGAGGATCCTCTGGTGGCGGCGGTTGGACCCCGCGTACGGCCGCTCGGAGTACCTCGTCGCACGCTGCTGTCGCGCTATCTGGCGGCACGCTCGCCACTCGACCTCGGGCCCGATGAAGCCCGGGTCGAGCTCGGTACCCGGATCTCGTGGCTGCCGACGGCGGCCCTGGTGGTCCGCTCGAGCGCGCTGGGCGAACCCTTCGACGCGAACCTGCGCCACGGTGAGGATGTTGACCTGATCTGGCGCTTGCGCAAGCGAGGCCACCGGGTGAGGTACGACCCGGGCGTTGTGATCCGACACGACGAACCGAGGTCGCTGCGCGCCGTGCTTGGGCGACGCTTCAGGTACGGCACGTCGGCCGCGCCATTGTCTGAACGCCATCCGGGATGTGCGGCGCCATTTGTCTTCCGTTTCTGGCCCACCGTCGCGGCGGTGTTGCTGGTCACACGGCGACCGGGGGCGGCCGGCGTGGTCGTGGGCCAGCAGGGCGCGCTCCTGTCACGCCGGCTGGCCGCGCTCGGATTTCCTCCGAGCGCGGGTGGCCGCTGGTTCGCACAAGCCACCTACGATTCCGCGCTCGGCCTGGCGGGATACGCCGCGACCACCGGCCTGCCCTTGGCGCTCGCGGCGTCATGGTGGCGTCGCAGGCCGGCGACCCTGGCCATGCTCGCCCTGCCCGCGCTCCAGGCCTGGTACTCGGCTCGTCCGGACTTGGATCCGCTCCGCTGGACCGCTCTGGCCCTGCTCGAGGACGCCGCCTACGGAGCCGGAGTCTGGGCGGGATGCCTCCGTGCCCGGCGTCTGTCGCCGCTCGTGCCGACCGCCAGCCGCCGTCAGCGTGGGCCCATGAGCTCCAACGGGGTTTCGTAGGTCGACTGCGCGCCGTCGTCTTCGATGATGAAGACGTTCTCCATGTGACACGGGCCGATGTAGCTCCCGAAGTAGAGGCAGTCGAGGCTCAGGACCATGTCCTTCTCGATCGTGAACCCCTCGTTGCCCTTCAGGCCCTGCGACGGGAACGGATGCGGGTATTCCAGCGGCATGTGGCCGATGCCGTGGCACACGACGAGCAGCTTCTGGGGCGTGGGGAACCCCAGCTCCACGAGGTGATCGTGGGCGATTTTGGGGAGGTCACCGGTTGAGTTGCCCGGCTTCATGTGGTCGACCATCTTCAGGAATGCGTCGCGCAGCGTGTCGTGCAGCTCCTGGTACTCGGCCGACGGCGCGCCGATCGTGGCAGTGCGGTTGATGTCGATCCAGAAGCCCTCGTACTTCCCCTGAGTTTCGAGGATCACGATCTGGCCCTTTTCCAGAGGCCGGTCGTACCGCGTGCGGAAGAGCTCGGGGATGAACTCGCCGGCGAACGCGCCGCCGAACAGCATCGCGCCCTCGTCGACCGGGATCGCGTCGAGGCGCGTCATGGCGTCCGCCACGTCGTACTGGACCTCGTCCCAAATGACCCCCGGCCGCAGCGCGTCGGACGCGGCCGCGATGCACTGGTCGGCCACCTTCCCCACCCGGCGGAACGTCTCGAGCTCGGGCTCGGTCTTGACGATCCGGCAGCGCATCATCGTGTCGAGCCCGTCGACCACCTCGAACCCGAGATCGGAATGATGCTTGAGGACCTGATAGCCGGCGCGCAGGTCATCGAAGCCGAGCTCCCCGCTCGCGAGTCCGTGATCCCTGAGCGCCGCTGCGATCGAGGCGATCACGTCGGGCTCGCAGACGCCGCGAACGCGGTCGCCGTAGTGGCGCACGAACTCGTCGCCGAGCGAGCTCGGCTTGGCATACGGGTCCGCAGCACGGCTGACCTCACAGAAGACGAGCAGGTCGAAGACCCGCAGCTCCTGCGCACGGTCGGGGCGACCCAGCTCCTCGAGCACCGGCAGCAGCCCGACGTTCGCTTCCGGCAGGCACAGGATCACCGGAGCGTCCTCGCCCGCCGGGACGATGCTTGCGGCGAGCGGCTCCTGTTGCGTCCAGCGCTCGAGCACCGACTCGTAGCCGGTTGTGTAGAGCACGTCGTGAGGATGCGTAAGCACCATCGCGTCGAGCCCTTCCTCGCTCATCAGGCCGCGTAGGCGGGCTATCCGCTGCATCTGGACTCCTCTCGGTGGGCAGCCTTACGGACGAGCTCGAATGCTTGCACAACCAAGCTAACGGTTGGTTGACGCTCGTCTACACCGCTGTTAGCTTGCCAGTGCTTTTCGGGACGCCCCACAACCCCAAAGGAGTCTCCATGCCGCGCTTCGAAGGACGATCGGTGCTCGTGACGGGCGCAGCGCGCGGGCAGGGGCGCTCTCACGCGATCCATTTCGCGCGCGAAGGAGCCGACGTCGCGATCTGCGATATCTGCGACGACATCGGGACCGTGCCATACGGACTGTCCTCCGAGTCGGATCTCGCCGAGACCGTCGAGCTCTGCGAGGCCGAGGGCGCGAGGGTCGTATCGGAGCGCGTCGACGTTCGTGACTGGGGGCAGGTTGAGGCGTTCGTAGGTCGCGCCGCCTCCGAGCTTGGAAAGATCGACGTCGCGGTTGCCAACGCCGGCATCTTCGGACATGAGCCGATCGCCGAGATGTCCCCAGAGCGATTCGCCGACATGGTCGACGTCAATCTCAAGGGCGTCTTCCACACGATCAGGGCGGTTCTGCCCGGAATGAAGGAACGCCAGTACGGGCGCATCATCGCCACCGGCTCGGTTTGCTCGGTCATCGGCTTCCCCAACGTCGGTCACTACGTCGCTGCGAAGCACGGACTCGCCGGCCTCATCAAGACCGTCGCGAAGGAGGTCGGCGCCGACGGGATCACCGCCAACTACGTCGTTCCCAACGGCGTCGGCACGGCGATGATCCGCAACCAGCCGACCTACGAGCTCGTGAGCCCCGACAATCCGACGGAGGAAGAGGCGATCCCGGTGTGGGCGTCGATGAACGCGATTCCCAAGCCCTGGGTCGAGCCGGAGGATGTCTCCAAGGTGGTCCTCTTCCTCGCCTCGGATGACGCGCAGTACACCACCGGCAGCGCAGTCAAGGTGGACCTCGGCGCGACCGCCTGACCCGCGCTTGACAACAAACAACCGGTTGGTAGCGTTTGCGGGCGTGGGCGTCGCGCCTGCGCGCCCATCCCGCGCGAACCCGGGAGGGTCAATGATCGAGCCGTACACCGCCGTCGCGCTCTCGCCACGTGTCTCCGCCTGTGCCTCACGGGCGGACTACATGAGGAACATCGAGCACGTCACCGCGTTCATGGACACGGCCTACGGCCTGGCTGCCACCGACGGGCCGCCGGTCCGGCTGATGGTCCTGCCGGAGGGCACATTCCAGAGTCTGCTCATCGACTTCCATGGCGGTGATCGCAAGCGCGAGGCGGAGATGGCCCTCGAGATGCCCGGGCCCGAGATCGACGCGCTGGGCCGCAAGGCCAAGGAGCTGGGCGTTTACCTCGCGGGCAACGCCTACATGGTGCGCGACGACGACTTCCCCGACCGCTACTTCAACAAGAGCTTCATCCTCGATCCCCACGGAGAGCTGATCCACACCCGGACCAAGCTGCAGGTCGAGCCGTTCGAGCCCGAGGTCGTGGGCACCTGCGTGCCGCATGACGTCTGGGATCGCTGGATCGAGGTCAAGGGCGACGGCGACCCGATGAAGGCCCTCTACCCGGTCGCCGACACCGACATCGGCCGCATCGGCATGATCATCTGCATGGAGGGCGGCTACCCGGAGATCGGCCGGGGGCTCGCGATGAACGGCGCGGAGGTCCTGATCCGGCAGGTCTACCACGAGCCCTACGTCGCCAACGGCTGGTGGGAGCTGCAGAACCGCTCGTTCGCGATGAGCAACAACACGTACGTCGTCGCCCCGAACCTCGGACCGCAGAGCTACTCCTTCGACGGCCCGCTGTACGACATCGGCGGAGGGAAGTCGATGATCGTCGACTACCGCGCCCAGGTGATGGTCCAGCGCGAGTTCTCTGCGGCCGACACCTTCGTGAGTGAGTGCCTCGATCTCGAGGCCCTGCGGCGGTACCGGCTCCAGAACGGATTCGGGCGCTGGTTCAAGGACATGCGGATGGAGCAGTTCGCTGCGGTCTACGAGCGGCCGATCTATCCGAAGAACCAGTACCTGGACGAGGCGCCCACCGAAGGCTGGGGCGAGCGTGAGGCCGCCGTGCTGGCGGAGAACATCGAGCGACTGACGAGCGACGGGCTGCTGGTGCCCGCCGGAGGGCAGTCCCGGCCGGCCTCCAACGGCGACGGGGACGGGGTACGCGCGAACGACGCGGTCGTCGCGCCGTAAGCGCGCCGGCGGGACCGTCGGACGGTCAAGAGCGCCCCTCGGTCACCTCCTCGCCGAGGCGGCGCTCGAAGCCGTCCGGCACGAGCACGTCCGAGCGGCTGAGCTCGTGCACCGAGGATCGGCCGAGCCCGAGTAGCGCGGAGTCAATCCCGCTTCGGAGGATGTCGAGCACGTTCTCGACGCCGGCCTGTCCCTCCGCGGCGAGACCCCACAGGTAGGCGCGGCCGATCATCACGGCCCGGGCGCCGAGCGCAACGGCCTTCACGACGTCACTTCCGCGACGGATTCCGCTGTCGAGCAGCACCTCGACCTGGTCTCCGACGGCCTCGGCGATCGCCGGAAGCGCGCGGATGGCCGCGGGCGTCCCGTCCAGGTTGTTTCCGCCGTGATTCGACACCGAGATCGCCGTTACGCCGGCTGCGACGGCCCTCCGCGCATCGTCGATCCGCATGACGCCCTTCAGCATGAAGGGACCCTTCCAGCGCCCCCGCAGCCACTCGATGTCCTCCCACGAGGGCAGTTCCGATTGCATCCACTCCCCGTAGGCTCCGAAGAACGTCGGCGCCGGCCCTCCGGGAGGGGCCATGTTGGGCACCCTCATATCCGGCGGACTCCCGGTGCCGGCCCAGCGCAGAAACCAGCGGGGCCGGCGGAGCGCCTCGGGGGCAAAGCGAACCATCGTGCGCAGGTCGATCTGGTCGGGTATCGCTGGGCTGCCCCAGTCCCGGCCGTGTGAGAACGACCAGTCGAGAGTGAGGATCAGGCCGACCGAGCCGGCTGCCTGGGCACGCTCGAGGCGCTGCGTCATCTGCTCGCGAGAACCGGACCAGTAGGTCTGAAAGAAGGTCTGGGGATTGGCCGCGACGACGTCCTCGACCGGTTGGCTGGCGAAGCTGCTCAAGCCCATCGCGGTCCCGCGTGCGGCGGCGGCGCGGGCCACCGCCAGCTCGCCCTCGGGATGAACTGCCTGCACGCCGGTCGGCGAGATGATCACCGGGAGCGCCACGGGCTGATCCATCACAGTTGTCGTCAGGTCCCGCGCGGTGGACAACCCCGCCACGTGCGGGGCAAAGCCAAGCTCCCCGAAAGCCGACACGTTGTCCTTGGCGGTGAGGCCGAACTCCGAACCGGCCGTGATCGCCATGTAGACGGAGCGCGGCAGTTGTCGCTTCGCGCGCCTTTCCGCTTCGGCGACCGTCTCGAACCAGCCGTTTCCCATCGGTCACATCCTGTCGTATTGCGCCGGGACGGCGAGCCCTGCGATCGCCTCTTGTCCCTCGCGGATGGCGTGAGCTGCGTCGCGGGGTGCCAGGGCGTCGCCGACCACGACCGGCCGCAGGTCGCCGAGCGCCTCGGCCAGCGCCTCGGCCGCCGGGCGACGCGGCGCCGACGACACCGCCAGGTCGGCCTCGAAGCTGGTCTCGGAACCGCTGTAGACGTTCAGCGCGGTCACGGTGGTCCCATCGAGGCCCGTGACGACGTGGTCGGTGAGAAAGCGCACGCCGCGCCGGGTGAGGTCGCCGTACAGCGTCAGGAACGTGGTCCCGTCGAGGTCGCCCCCGACGGCGGGCAACGGCGTGACCAGGGTCACCTCCGACGCGCCGCGCATCGCGGCCTCGAGCGCGGCGGTCCACAACGGCGGCCCTGCCGCTCCCTGGTCGATCACCGCGACCCGGCGCGCGATCTGCTCCCCGGTCAGGAAGGCGTCGAGATCCACGGCTCCGTCGAGACCCGCCGGCGACGTTGCACCGCACGCGAGGACCACGAGCTCGGGATCAGCCTCTCGCACATCATCCGCCTCGGCCAACGTGCCGAGCCGCACGTCGACCCCGAGCCTCTCCAGTTCAGCGGCAAGCCAGTCGAGATAGGGTCGCCACCCGTCGCGGCCCGCGGTTCTCGCGGCGAGCGCGAGCTGGCCGCCCAACACCGGCGCGGCCTCGAAGAGGACCGCGCGGCGACCGTCCTCCGCCGCCGCCCGAGCGGCCTCCTGGCCCGCCGGCCCGCCGCCGACCACGACGACCGTTCCGCCGGGCCGGGCCTCCGGGCGATGCTCGCCGTGCCCCGCGTAGGGGTTGACCGTGCAGGACACCGGGAGGACCTTCGCCGAGTTCCCGACGCAGAGCTGGTTGCAGGCGGTGCAGGGTCTGATGCGTTCCGCATGGCCGCCGAACGCCTTGTTCGGAAGTTCGGGGTCGGCGAGCAGGGCGCGCGCCATCCCTATGACCGCCGCCTTCTCCTCGGCGAGCAGGCGTTCCGCATGCTCCGGGCGCCAAATCCGGCCGAACGCGATCACGGGGACGGAGACTGCCCGCGTCACCCGCTCGATGGCATCCTCGTGAAAACCCTCAGGGATCGACATCGGCGGCACCACCGTGTGGACGCTGGCGAAGATTCCTGCGTCGCTCGAGATGTAGTCCACGAGGCCCGATGCCTCGAAGCCTTTCGCGAAGGCGACGCCCTCGTCGAGGCCGTAGCCCCCGGGCACGTGCTCATCGATTCCGAGCCGGATTCCCACCGCCACGTCTGGTCCGGCCGCCCGGCGGACGGCTTCCGTCACCTCGAGGAGGTAGCGCAGGCGGTTCTCGATGGACCCGCCGTACTGGTCGGTCCTGTCGTTGGTCAGCGGCGAGAGGAACTGGCGCAGGATCCCGTCGTGCCCGACCTTCAGCTCGACCGCGTCGAAACCCGCTTCGACCATGTGCGCTGCTCCGGCGGCGAAGTCGGCGCGGATGCGGGCCATGTCAGACGCATCCATGGGCCTCGGCTGCTCACGCAGCGCCAGGTCGGGCAGCCGCGACGGTCCGAGCAGCGCCTGGCGTGTGGCCGCCGAGGAGCCCTGGTTGCCGAAATGGGTCAGCTGACCGCAGACCTTCGCCCCCTCGGCGTGAACCGCTTCGACGATGCGACGGTAGGGCGCCACCGCCCGTGCGTCGGAGGACTGGATGAGCGGCGAGCCAAGCATCCCGTCGCGTGAGACGACCGACGACTCGAGGCAAACCAGGCCCACTCCCCCGCGGGCGCGCGCGGCGTAGTACTCGACGTGGCGCTCGGTCGCGACCAGTTGACTGCGGTCGGCATAGAACAGGCCGTGCGGAAGCAGCGCGAGCCGGTTTCGCAGCTGCATGGGGCCAAGCTTGACTGGGGACGCGAGCAGCGGAAACGGCACTCCCGGCAGCCTATCCCGCCCACCTTCCGGGCTGTTCGACGTCCACGGCTTCTGCGACGGGGCCGCCATCGGACCTCAGAAGATCTGGCCCGTCCAGCCGCCGTCCACGGTCCAGGCCGAGCCGACCACGTTGGCGGCCAGAGGCGAGGCCAGGAAGACGATCACGGAGGCGATCTCGTCGGGCGTGCCGACCTGGCGCCGGGGCAGCCCCGCGGCGGTCCCCTCCGCCAAGGTCTCGAAGGTCACGCCGGCAGCGGTCGCCGCCTCCCCGGTGACGCCGCGCCACATGGCCGTGTCGACGGGCCCTGGGAGCAACGAGTTCACGATCACGCCCCGCCCGGCGTAGGTGTCCGCGAAGCTGCGTACGAGGGCGATCTGCGCGCTCTTGGTCGACCCGTACGCGGCGTTCGACGGCGAGGGCCGCCGCCCGGAGACCGAGGCCACCGACACGATGCGGCCGGAGCCGCGCTCCGCCATGTGCGGCGCCACGATCTGAAGGAGCCGGAACAGGGCCACGACATTCAGCTGCCACTGCTCGTCGAGGTCGTCCTCCGTGAGCTCGCCGAGAGGCCTGAAGCCGGTGCGCCCGGCGCAGTTGACGAACACATCGATCCCGCCGAAGCGCTCGATGCAGGCGCCGGTGATCTCCTCGGCCGCTCCCGGGCGAGTGATGTCGCAGGCGAGCACCTCGGCGCTTGTGCCGCACTCGGCTGCCGTCGCGACGAGCGCCTCGCGCCCGCGCCCCACGAGCAGGACCCGCGCGCCCTCCACGGCGAGCGCTCTGGCCGCCGCACGTCCGATCGCGCCTCCCGCACCCGTGACGATGGAGGCTGCGCCTGACAGTTCGAGGTCCATGGTGGCGAGCGCAGCCTACAGGCTTCGCATACCAAACGTATGGTTGAATACCAGGATGGCGAACGTCGCTCTTCCGCAGGCCGCGGGCAACGAGATCGCTCGCGCCCTGTCCTACGACCCGACGCTGGCGGGCGCGTTCAGGGGCCTCTCGGACGCCGTGCGCCACGCCGATCTCGACCCCCGCATGCACGAGCTGGTGCGCATGCGGGTGGCTCAGATCAACGAGTGCCTCTATTGCCAGGCATTTCGCGAGCAGGGAGCCGTCGAGGCGGGTGTGACCGAGGAGCTCCTCGCGCTCGTGGCCGGCTGGCGCGAGAGCCCCGCGTTCAGCGAGCCCGAGCGGGTCGCACTCGAGTACACGGAGCGCTTCATGCTCGACTCGCCCAACATCGACGCCGACCTGTTCACGCGGCTGCACGCCCAGTTCGCGGACGGCGAGATCGTGCTGCTCACGGCTGCTATCGCGAAATACATGGCCTGGGGGCGCTTCGTTCAGGTGCTGGACCTCGAGCAGGACTCCTGCTCGATCGTGCCCGCCGCCTGAGTCGCCGGGTCAGTCCGCCGGCGGGGTGTGCCGCGGCGCCATCGCGGCGCTCAGGCCGCCGTCGACGGGCAGGACCGCCCCGGTCATCCACGCCGACTCGTCGCTGGCCAGGAAGAGCGCCAGGTTCGCCACGTCGAGCGGCTCGCCGAGGCGCCCGAGCGGCACGTCGCGTCCGCGCTCGCGGAGCAGCTCGTCCACGTCGCCGCCACGCTGCTCGTAGGCCTCGAGCACGAGCGGCGTCACGACCGTCGCAGGGCAGAGGGCGTTCATGCGGATGCCGTAGCCCGCGTAGTCCACGGCGATCTGACGTGTGAGCGCGGCGACGCCCCCCTTCGCCGCCGTGTACGCCGCCTGCGCAGGCACGCCGGACAGCGCGGCGAGGCTGGCCGTGGCGACGATCGAGCCGCCGCGCCGCTCCATCATGTGGGGCAGGGCCGCGCGGACCGTGAGGAAGACACCGGTGAGGTTGACGGCGATCACCCGGTCCCAGAGCTCGAGCGGGGTCGAGTGCGCGAGGCCGGTGCCGGCGATGCCGGCGTTGGCCATCAGCACGTCGATGCGTCCGAGGCGCTCGATCGCGGCGCGCACGGCCGTCTCGACGGCGGCGGCATCGCTCACGTCCGCCGGGATCGCGTGAACCTCGGCCCCGGTGCCGGCGACCCGCTCGGCGGCGGCCGCGCTGCGCTCCGGGTCGACGTCCAAGCAGACAACGCTCGCGCCCTCGGCGCCGAAGCGCTCCGCCGCGGCGAGCCCGATTCCGGAGGCGGCGCCCGTCACGAGCGCCACCCTGTCCGCGAGCCGCCCGGACGCCATCAGGCGCCGGCGGTCACCGGGCGGCGCTGCAGCAGGTAGACCGTGTCGCCCTCGATTGCCCACTCGATGTCGTGGGCGCCGTCGTAGACCGCCTCGCAGCGCAGGGCAAGGTCGTGGAGCGACGCGAGCTCGTCGTCTCCCAGGCAGAGCGCGCGCACGTGCTCGTCGGCGACCTCCTCCTCGGCGGTGCCGCCGCCGGGCAGGATTCGCAGGCGCCTGTCCTTGCGCCCGGGGGTTCGCTCCAGCACCGAGCCGTCGCGACTCAGCCGGTAGTGGTCGGGTGCGACGAGGCTGCCGACCACCGCCTCACCGATTCCCCAGCTCGCGTCGATCACGCGCTCGTCCGCGCCGGTCAGCGGATGGCGCGTGAACATCACGCCGGCGGTGTCCGGCATCACGAGCTGCTGGACGACCACGGCGATCTGCGGCTCGCCCTCGACGCCGAAGTGCTTGCGGTACATCATCACCGCCTCCGAGCGCCCCGACTCCCAGACCTCCCTGACCGCGGTGACCACGTCCTCCGCGCTGCGCACGTTCAGCACCGTGAGGTGCTGGCCGGCGAAGCTCGTCTGCTCGGTGTCCTCGCCGATCCCCGACGAGCGGACGGAAACCGGCACGCCAAGCCGCTCGTAGCGCTCGGCGAGCTGCGCCGCGGCATCCTCGTCGCCGGCGCCGATCGCTGCGACGAAGTCAGCCGGCAGGGCGAAGCCGGGGGGCACCGGCAGGCTCGCGCGGAGCGCCGCGCCGAGCTGCACCGCCTTGCCGCCCAGCAGCCGCTCGTCGTCGGCCTCGGGCAGGTCGACGGGGGCTGTTCTCGTCTCCGCGATCGATCAAACCTCCGTTTGGCCAACATAGCGCGAATGGGCTATGGTCGCGCCCACGTGTCGTCCGCCCCGGGGTCCCAACCGGCCTCTCCACTCGCCGGCCATGTGGCCCTCGTCACGGGGGGCGCGCGCGGGATCGGCGCGTCGATCGCCCGCAGGCTCTCGGACAGCGGCGCGGCGGTGATGGTGGGGGACCTCGACGAGGCGCCGAGCGCGGCTCTCGCGGCGGAGCTCGACGGGCCGGCGGCGGGAGTGGCGATGGACGTGACCGAGCTCGACTCGTTCAGCGCGGCGGCCGCGGCGACAGTCGAGCAGTTCGGGGACCTCACATTGCTGGTGAACAACGCCGGGGTCACGCGTCCCGCCTTCGTCCACCGCATGACCGACGCCGACTGGGATCTGGTCCTCGACGTGGTGATGCGCGGCGCCTTCAACGGCTTCCGCGCCGTCGCGCCCTGGTTCCGCGACCGCGAGCGGAGCATGCCGCGGCGCGTCGTGAACATCGGCTCGGTCGCTCACCACGGCGGGATCGGCGGCGCCAACTACTCGGCCGCGAAGGCGGGGCTCGTCGGCCTGACGAAGGCGATGGCCGACGAGTGGGCCACATTCGGCGTGACCGTCAACGCCGTGGCGCCCGGCTTCATCGAGGTCGGCCTGAGCGAGGGGATCCCCGAGGACACGCGGCGTCAGATCGCCGCCCGCATACCGGTGGGGCGGGCGGGTACACCTGAGGACGTGGCGGCTGCGGTGGCCTTCTTCTGCTCGCCGGACGCGGGCTTCGTGACGGGCCAGGTCCTCGAGGTCCACGGCGGGATGCCGGACATGCGGCCGGAAGCCTGATGCTGAACGCCACACGAGGCCAAACGTTTGGTAGAAATGTGAATCGGGAGCAGCGAACGAGGAGAGGGGCATGAGCTACTACTGCGGCGTCGACATCGGGGGTACGTTCACCGACTGCGTCGTGCTCGACGAGGAGGGGAACGTCTTCAACACGAAGGCCTCCTCGACGCCTCCCAACTTCTCGCAGGGCTTCCTCGACGTGCTGCAGCTCGCCGCCGACCGGCTCGAGATGCCGCTCGAGGACTTCCTCGCCCAGACCCAGCTGCTCCTGCACGGGACCACCGTCGGCACGAACGTGCTCGTTCAGATGCGTGGCGCCAAGACCGGCCTGATCACGACGCGCGGTCACGGCGACGCGCTCCTCATCATGCGCTCCTACGGCCGCTCCGCGGGCCTGCCGATCGAGCGGCTCCTGCACGTGTCGCGACATCGCAAGCCGGACCCGATCGTGCCCCCGGCGCGCATCAAGGAGGTCTCGGAGCGGCTCGACTGGGCCGGCGACGTGTTCCTCCCGCTCAACGAGGACGAGGCGCGCCAGGCGATCCAGGAGCTCGTCGCGGAGGGCGTGGAGGCGATTGCGATCTCGTTCCTGTGGGGCTTCGTCAATCCCGTCCACGAGCTGCGCGTGAAGGAGCTGGTCCAGGAGCTCGCACCGGACGTGTTCATCAGCTGCGCGCACGAGCTGATCGCCAAGCCGGGCGAGTACGAGCGCACGGCCGCGACCGCGATCAACGCGTTCATCGGCCCCAGCACGGCCAAGTACGTGCAGGAGGTCGACCGCGCCACGAGCGACCGCGGCTACGACCAGCCGCTGCTGATCATGCAGGCGGCCGGCGGGGTCGTGCCGGCGTCGGCGGCGGCGGGCAAGCCGCTCTTCACGATCGGCTCGGGACCGGTCGGCGGGGTCACGGGCGCGGCCTATCTGGCCGAGCTCATGGGCCACGAGAACGTGATCGCCGGCGACGTCGGCGGCACCTCCTACGACGTCGGCATCATCGCCGACGGTGAGCCGCTCGCCGCCTCCGAGACGGTCATCAACCAGTACACCTTCTTCATGCCGCGGCTCGACATCGAGTCGATCGGCTCGGGCGGCGGTTCGATCGTCTGGGTGGACGAGAACAGCAGCACGCTGCGCGTGGGGCCGGAGAGCGCCGGCGCCCTTCCCGGGCCCGCCTGCTACGGGCGCGGAGGCGAGCGGCCGACGGTCACAGACTGCGACCTCGTGCTCGGCCGCTACAACCCGGACACCTTCCTGGGCGGCGAGCTGAAGCTGGACGTCGCCGCATCGCGCAAGGCGATCGAGAGCGTCTCCTCCGGGCTCGGCATGGACCCGGTCGAGGCGGCCGACGGCGCGCTGCGCATCGTCGAGACGCAGATGGCCGACCTGATGCGCCAGATGACGGTCGAGCGCGGCCGCGACCCGCGCGACTTCGTGGTCTATGCGTTCGGCGGCGGGGGCGGCGCCCGCGCCGTCGAGTTCGCGCGCGAGCTCGGCTGCAGCCAGGTGGTCGTGCCGCTCGGCGACCTCGCCTCCACCTGGTCGGCGCTCGGCGTGATGTCCTCGGACGTGCTTCACGTGCACGAGTACTCCGAGCTCGTGACCGCCCCCTTCCCGCCCGACAAGCTCAACGAGATCTATGCCGACCTCGAGCGTGAGGCGCGCGAGCAGCTCGAGAGCGAGGGCTTCTCGGGCGACCAGATCGAGATCACGCGCTTCGCGGACATGAAGTTCTCGATGCAGATCCATCAGGTAGAGGTGCCGGTACCGGGCGGAACGCTCACGGCCGAAGAGGCGGAGAGCCAGATCAGCCGCTTCATCGACCGTTACGAGCAGACCTACGGCGAGGGCTCCGCGTTCTCCGGGGCGGGCACGCAGATCGGCGTCTTCCGGGTCTTCGCCCGCGGCCGGCTCCGCACTCCGGCGCTCCCCCCGATCGACGAGCGCGAGGCCCCCGTGGCCAGCTCCCGCGAGGTCTACTGGCGCGACCTGGGCGGCTTCCACGCCACGGACGTCTTCCCGGGGGACGCGCTCGGCGCCGGCTTCGAGTTCGAGGGGCCCTGCATCCTCGACCTGCCCGACACCACGGTCGTGGTGCCGCCGGGAGCGAGCGGACGGGTCGACCGCCTGGGCAGCATCGTCATCGACGTCGGCCGGCCGGCCGACCAGCAACCTGCCGAGGCCACCGCGGCCGTAACGCAGAGCTGAACGGAGGAGAAGCCATGGCCACCGCCGACGCAACCGAGATCTCCTGGGACGGCAAGGTCTATCCCTACATCCCGCCGGACGAGCTGACGATCCACGAGTCGGTCCAGCTCCACAGCGAGACCGACGAGCGGGTCGACCCCGTCACGCACGAGGTCCTCCGCCACGCGCTCTGGAACATCAACGTCGAGCACGGCAACATGATCATGCGTATCTCCGGGTCGCCGATCTGCGCCTACGGCCACGACTTCAACCCGGTGATCCTCGACGAGGGGGGCGACTTCGTCTTCTTCGGCCCCTTCCTCCAGTACCTCGCCGCGGCCACGAGCTCAGCCGTCAAGTGGACGCTCGAGAACCGCTCCGAGAACCCGGGCATCGGGCCGGGCGACATCTTCATGTTCAACGACCCATGGGTCGGCGCAACGCACCAGAGCGACGTGGGCGTGGCCGCCCCGGTGTTCGTCGACGGCAAGATCTTCTGCTGGGTCGCCAACACGCTCCACCAGTGGGACACGGGCGGCACCGCCCCGGGCGGCTTCAACCCCATGGCGCCCGACGCGTTCTGGGAGTCGCCCTGCATCCCGCCGGTGAGGATCGTCGAGGGCGGGCGCATCCGGCGCGACATCGAGGAGCAGTACACGCGCCTCTCACGGCTGCCGGAGCTGGTCGCGCTCGACCTGCGCGCCGAGGTCGCCGGCTGCAAGATGGCCGCCGGCCGCATCGCCGGGCTCGTCGAGCGCTACGGCGCCGGCAGCGTCAAGGCGACGATGCGCAAGCTCCAGGATGACTCCGAGGCCGCCTTCTCGAAGCGCCTCGAGTCGATCCCGGACGGCACCTGGACCGAAGAGGGCTGGCTCGAGGTGTCGCTGCCGGGCGACCGCGGCCTCTACAAGAACCGGGTCAGCCTCACGAAGAAGGGCAACCGCCTGATCTTCTCGAACTCGGGGTCCGCGCCGCAGGAGGGGACGCTGAACGCCGCCTTCCCGGCCTGGAAGGGCGCGGTCGTGTCGATGCTCAACTGCACGATGCTCTACGACCAGATGTTCTGCATCGAGGGCGCGCTGCGGCATTGCGACTTCGACGTCGTGCCGGGCACGATCACCTGCGCCACTCACCCCGCGGCCGTGTCGGGCGGCACGGCGCTCACGCTGCTGCACTCGATCGGCCTCGGCGGGCTCGTGATCTCGAAGATGCTCGCCACCTCGACCGACGAGGCGATGCTCTCCGAGGTCCAGAGCTGCATGGGCGAGCTGTGCTTCCCGATCAACGCGACCTCCGGCATCGACCAGCGCGGCAACCCCTACTCGTCCTTCCTGCTCGACCCGGTCGGGGCCGCCCTGCCGGCGCTGTCCTGGCGCGACGGGCAGGACACGGGCGGCTTCTCGTGGGACCTCCAGTCGACGATGCCGAACGTGGAGGACAACGAGCTCTTCTACCCGCTCCTCTATCTGTGGCGAAAGGAGTTGCCCGACTCGGGCGGTGCGGGCAAGTTCCGCGGCGGCAACGGCTGCGAGGGGGCGATCGTGCCGCACAAGACGGAGTCGATCGCGCTCGGGACGATCACCGGCGAGGTGGCCGTCCCCGGACCGGGGTTGTTCGGCGGCTACCCGACGTCCACCAACAGCTACGTGCAGGTCAAGGGCGCCAAGGTGCAGGAGCGCGCCGGCCAGGCCGGCCGCATGCCCTCGTCGCTCGACGAGCTCGAGGGCGAGCGCGACTTCGTGCCCGCCAAGTCGTTCGACCGGGCGCCGACCCCCGACGACGTGTGGGTATTCGCCTGGTCGGGCGCCGGCGGCTACGGCGATCCGGTCGAGCGCGATCCGGACATGGTCCGCGAGGACGTGGCGGCGGGGCGCGTGTCCAGCGACTGGGCGGCGCGTGCCTACGGCGTCGTGATCGCGGAGGACGGCTCGGTGGACGCGCAGGCGACCGAGTCGGCGCGCGAGCGGCTCGTCTCCGAGCGGCTGTCCGAGGGCAAGCGCTGGGAGGGCGACGCGGACGGCGCCGACGGCGACGGGCCCGCTCCGCCGGACGGCCGGCTCACGGAGTACCTGCGCGTCGAGGACGGGGAGATCAAGTGCGGCGACGTGTCGCTCGGCCCGGCGCAGCGCAACTACAAGCTCGGCGCGCTGATCCGGGACCAGCCGATAACGGAAGCGAATCCGAACATTCCCGACCCGCAGGTCCACACCGACCACGACGTCAGATTCCGCCAGATCATCTGCCCGGAGACGGGCCGGCTGATCCAGACGGAGATCGCCGTCGACGAGGAGGCGCCGCAGTGGGACGTGCGACCGGGCAGGGTCTGAGCCGGTGACGGGCGAGCCGGCCGAGCAGCTCGAGCGGGTCGAGCTGCTCGACGTCCCCGCCGACGAGGAGCTCCGGCTCACGATCCTCGACGACTACCCCTGGCACCAGACGGCGGCGCCGATGCCGCTGCCGGCCACCTCGGACTCGCACTTCAACGACGGCTACTACTGGGGCTTCTTCAGCCACGGCCACTTCTGCTACTTCGGGATGCGGCTGTACCCGAACACGAACGTGATGGACGGCTTCGCGGGTGGCGTCTTCGCGGGCGAGCAGCGCACCGTCAGGGCCTCGCGTGCGCTGCGTCCCGACGTGCACGTGCTCGAGGTCGGGCCGCTGCGGCTCACGATCCTCGAGCCGATGCGGCGCCAGCGGCTCGAGCTCGTCGAGAACCCGTCCGGGGTCGAGTTCGACGTGACGATCACCGCCACGAGCCCGGCCTTCTTCGAGAGCCCGGACATCCACTACCGGCGCGGCCGGCTCATCAATCACGTGCTGCGCTACACGCAGCTCGGCCGCGCGGACGGCACGCTGACGGTGGACGGCGAGACCGAGCCGATCGAGCGCTGGTACTCGGACCGCGATCACTCATGGGGCATCCGCTCGTCGATGGGGCCCCAGATTCCGATCCGCGGCACCGAGCCGTCGCGCGGGGATCCGCGCGCGATCCGCATGTGGCTGCCGTTCGAGCTCGACGATCACTGCGCGATGTTCTCCCTCCACGAGGACTCGGACGGAAACCGGATCGACTTCGACGGCCGCATCTACTGGCGCGACGGCCGCGACGTTCATCTCGCCGATGCCCGCCACTCGTTCCGCTATCTCGAGGGCACCCGCCGGCTCGTTGGCGGGGAGCTCACGCTCGTGACCGAGGACGGGGAGGAGCACGACTACGAGCTCCGGGTGGTGGGCGATCCCTGGTCCGCCCAGGGGCTCGGCTACGTGCGCGGCTGGCAGGACGGCGCCACGCCCGGCAGCTGGCGCGGCGAGTCGTACCTCGAGAGCGACCGCTTCGTGGTCAACGACCCCGCGGAGATCGCGGGGCCGCCGCACGTGCCCGTCGAGCGCCGGCTCGGCGCCTGCGAGTACCCGATCGAGGTCCGCGACTCGAAGGGCCAGTCCGGCATCGCGCAGTTCGAGCACATGGTGTACCGGCCCTATCGCCCCTACGGGCTCGAGTAGGCCCGGCCGGCCGATGGTCGACCACGGCGAACGCTTCATCGAGCTCGCCGGAGCCGACAACGTGCGCGACCTCGGTGGCCTGCCTGCGGACGCGGCCGCGTGACGCGCAGCGGGCTCCTGCTGCGGGGCGAGTTCACCCCCGGGCTGACCGAGGAGGACATCGAGCTGCTGGTGAGCCGCATGGGCCTGCGCACCGTGGTGGATCTGCGCACGCGCTCGGAGGTGCGCGACGCGCCGGGCGCGTTCGGCGACTCGGACGTGCGCGTGGTGTCGGCTCCGCTGCCGGTCGTGTCGCACGAGCCGTTGCCGGGAGCCGACGAGGACCTGCTCGTGACCTACATGGGCTTCCTCGAGGCGGACCCCGAGCCGATGCGCATCGCCGTGGCGACGCTGATCGACCCGGCGAGCCATCCGGCGCTCTTCCACTGCGCGGCGGGCAAGGACCGCACGGGGGCGCTGAGCGCGATCCTGCTCGAGCTGCTCGGCGTGCCGCGCGAGCTGAACGCACAGGACTACGCGCTGACCGCCGAGCGCGTGGAGCGCGTCTTCGCCCGGCTCTCCGAGCTCGAGCTCTACCGCGCGCGGCTCAGCGGCTTGTCGGACGTGGTCCGCTCGGCCGACGAGGCCACGCTCATCGGCTTCCTCGACGAGCTCGACAGGCGCCACGGCGGCGTGACGGGCTGGGTCGAGGCGCAGGGAATCACGGCGCCCGAGCTCGAGCGCTTCCGCGACGCGCTGCTCAGCGACTGACGCTCAGGCCGACGTCCGCGAGCGCCGGCGCGAGCTTCGTCGCGATGAGCTCCACATGGCGCTCGGAGAGGTCGTCGGGCATGCCGGCGATGCTCTCCCAGAAGTAGACGTCGATCACCGGCAGCGGGCCGAGCCAGCTCGTCAGGCGCTCGATGGCCTCCTCGGCCGTCACCACGTCGAGCGCCGGCGGCAGCGCC
This sequence comes from uncultured Thermoleophilaceae bacterium, assembly GCA_963814095.1. Taxonomy (GTDB): domain Bacteria; phylum Actinomycetota; class Thermoleophilia; order Solirubrobacterales; family Thermoleophilaceae; genus JACVRW01. The sequence continues at coordinate 230,408 of CAWFBT010000002.1, forward strand.
TCCGGCTGGGCGCGCCGCAGCGACTCGGGGTCGACGGGGGCGCCGTCTGCAGCGAGCGTGCTGGGCCCGAGGTCGCCCTCCGAGCCGTAGCGGTTGTACGACTCGCGCTGGTAGGCGAGATGCGGCGCGATGCGCGGCCAGGCCGCCTCCGGGTCGTCCGCCAGGATCAGGTTCGCGAGGCCCGACATGCGCGCGCTGGCCGGGTCGTGACCGCCCTCCTCGAGCCCGCGCCGGTAGTCCCCGAGGCGCTCCGACGCGAGCCACAGCAGGCCCTCGCCGAGCCGGCCCGCCACTCGCGCGAGCCGCGGGCCGATCGCGCCGAGCCAGATCGGCACGGGGTCCTGAACCGGCGGCGGCGTGCAGACACCCTCTTCCCACACACGCCTGATCTCCCTGACCTGGGCCTCCAGCTTCGGGTAGCGGCCCTCGATGTCGCGGTCGAAGGCCCGGTACTCGCTCGCGCGGTAGCCGGTGCCGAGCCCGAGCTCGAGGCGCCCGCCGGACAGGATGTCGACGATCGCGGCCTGCTCGGCCACGTCGAGAGCGGGCCGCAGCGGCCCGAGCATGATCGCGGTGCCGATCCGGATCCGGCTGGTCCGGGCTGCGATCGCCGCCGCGAACGTGAGGGGTTGGGGCAGGTAGCCGTCCTCGAAGCCGTGGTGCTCGCTCACCCAGACGGAGCCGGCGCCGAGCCGCTCCGCCTCGACGATCCGCTCGAGCTTCCGCTCGTAGTGGTCCGCCCACGCGCGCCGCCATTGCGGCGGGTTGCGCAGGTCGGTGTATATGCCGACCCTCACGCCGAGGCGCTGCCCTGCGCCGCGGCGCCCGCGGGCGCACGCGCCCCCGCGGCCTCGAGCACGAGGTTCCCGTCCTTGTCCGCCGAGGCGCTCGCGCCCGGCGGGATCAGGATGGTCGTGGTGGCGGCGGCGACGATCGCGGGGCCGCTGATGGTCTCGGTCTCGGCGCCGAGCGTCGCCGCCGGCACGACCCGGGTCGAGAGCTCCTCGGGCCCGTCGGCGCCCTGCCAGATGGCGGTCCGCTCGTGCTCCTGCGCGGCCGCCTCCTCCTCGGTCGAGCGCGCCTCGGGCTGCGGCAGCCGCCCGCGCCCGACGACGCGCGCGCCGACGATCTCGCTACCGGCGCCCTCGAAGGCCGAGCCCTTGCCGTAGAGCTGGTCGTAGCGCTCGGCGAAGCGCACGGCGATCGTCCCGGCGGCCGACTCGTCGATCTCGCCACCGCTGATCGGCACCTCGACGCGGTGGATCTGCAGCGGGTACTTCATCTCGACGAAGCGCTCGATCGTCTGGCGCTCGGCGTCGATGCCTTCGCTCGAGAGCTCGTCCCGGGCGTCCTGCTCGAGCTCCCCGAGCACCCTGCCGAGCTCGGCCGTGTCGAAGGGCGAGCTCAGGTGCAGGTTGCGCTCGTGGACGTGGATCACGTCCGAGGTCGCACAGCCGTAGGCCGACCACGTGGTCGAGAGCGTGCCCAGCGGGATGATCGCCCGCTCCGAGCCGAGCTCGCGCAGGTAGCCCTCCACGTGCAGGCCGGCGGCGCCGCCGTAGGCGTAGAGCGCGAAGTCGCGCGGGTCCATGCCGCGCTCGACCGTCATCTGGCGGATCAGGTCCGCCATCTGCGCCTCGACGATGTGCCGCGCCGCCAGCGCGGTCTCGACGGCGTCCATCCCGAGCGTCGAGCCGAGCTCCTCGACCGCTGCGACGGCTGCCTCGCGATCGAGCTGCAGCTCGCCGCCGAGGAACGCATCGGGGTCGAGGTAGTCGAGCACGAGGTTGGCGTCGGTCACGGTCGGGCGCTCGCCGCCGCGGCCGTAGCAGACGGGCCCGGGGTAGGCGCCGGCGCTCTCCGGCCCGACGCGCAGCGTGCCCGACGCGGGGTCGCGCCAGAGGATGCTGCCGCCGCCGCTGCCGATCGAGCGGATGTCCGCGCGCGGGAGATAGAACTCGTACTGGTTGACGACCGTCGACTGCGAGCGGACGGGCTGGCCGCCCGCGATCAGGGCGACGTCGAAGCTCGTGCCGCCCATGTCGGTCGCGATCACGTCGGGCTCGTCGCGGCGGCCCGCCAGCACGGAGCTGGCCGCCACGCCCGCCGAGGGGCCGGAGCCGATCGTGAGCACGGGCAGTGAGGCCGCCAGGTCGTCCGGGGCCACGCCGCCCGCCGCCTGCATGATCAGCAGCCGGCCGCTGAGGCCGGTGTCGACGAGGTCGCGCTTGAGGCGCGTGAGATAGCCCTCGGTCTCCGGACCGAGGAAGGCGTTGATCGCGGCCGCCGCGAAGCGCTCGTACTCGCCCGAGCGCGCGGACGCCTGGTGCGAGCAGGTCACGTAGAGGCCGGGCGAAGCCTCCTGGGCGAGCTCACGCGCGCGCAGCTCGTGATCGGGGTTCGCCACCGACCAGAGGAAGCAGATGGCGATCGCCTGCGCGCCTGCGTCGACCAGCTCGCGCGCCGCCGCGGCGACGCCCTCCTCGTCGAGGCCGACGACCACCTGCCCGGCCGAGTCGACCCGCTCGTCGACCTCGGCGATCAGGTCGGAGGTCACGATCGGCTCGGGGCGGTACTGCCTCGAGGCGTGCAGCAGCCGGTCCACCGGGAGTCCCTTGGCGCGCCCGCTCGCGCGCATCACGGGCAGCGTGTCGCGGTGCCCGCGGGTCGTGATCACGCCGACCTTGGCGCCGCGCAGCTGCACGAGCGCGTTGGTGGCCACGGTCGTTCCGTGCAGGACGAGCTCGCAGCCGCCGAGCAGCTCTCCCGAGCTGATGCCGCGCATGCCCGCGACCTTGTCGACGGCAGCCAGGAAGCCGCGCTCGAACTCCGGCGGCGTCGAGGAGGACTTGGTCGAGACGACGCTCCCGTCGTCGTCCAGGTGGACGATGTCCGTGAACGTCCCGCCGATGTCAACACCGAGATACGCCATCAGTTCGCCTCCTCAAGCCGGATGTCCCAGAGCGGTGGCTCGGAGCGCCTCCGCAGCTCGGTGTCGAGCAGCCGCACGCAGCCGGGGCACGCGAACTGCCGGAACACGACGTCGTCGTCCACGAACCGCTGCGGGTCGGGACACAGCAGGTTGCCCTCCTGCACGGAGAGCTCGTTCACGAGCGCCCCGTCCTTCCAGTTCGCCCCCGCTGCGGCGAGGACGGTGCCGCAGCTGCCGCAGCTGAGCGAGCCGTCGCGCAGCTCGAGGCCGGGGCCGACGGGCGCCGCGGGCGAGCCGCCGTTGCCGTTCTTCGAGCCACCGCCGCCGCCGCTCCAGCCGCGGCGCGCGTCGATCGTCTCGGAGCGCAGCTTCTCCGTGGCGCCGGCGTCGAGCGCGCCGTCCGAGAGCACGACGCCGTAGAGCCGCTCGGCGGACTCGGCGCTGACCGCGCCGGCGGCCACGTCGCGAGCGACCTGCTCGGGCTCGCGCTCGAGCGGGTCGCCGTAGCCGCCCGCGCCGCACCAGCGCAGCACGTAGATGTCGCCCGTGTTCTGCGGCACGCCGAACGCCTTTGGCTCGAGCTCCTCCTCGTTGCCGACCTTGGCCTGGTCGGGCGCCGGGATGCGGCCGCCTTCGATCAGCTCCATCGCGTCGGTGTCGCGCTGCAGGATGAAGCGGTTGACGTTGCTCGGGTAGCCGCCGAAGAGCGGCGTCATCGGCACGGCGTGATGGGCCGCCGAGGCCGTGTGGTGCAGGATCTGGTCGACCCCGTGCGGTATCACCGCGAGCTCCATCGAGTTGCCGCCGCGGTACTTGCCGGCGCCGCCCGAGTCCGGGACCACGCGCCGCCACAGATGCAGGAAGGGGTAGAAGGCCTCGGTCTCCTCCACGTTCGGCATCGCCACCTGCGGGTCCCAGGGCCAGCCGCCGACATCGAGCCCGTCGCGCCAGGACCAGCCGGCCATGCCGGCGGCGACCGGGTCGAGGAAGAGGCTCGCGAAGATGCGCCCCGACGGATCGGAGCCCGAGAAGGCGGCGATCGGGAAGGTCGCGGCGCCCATCGAGGACTGGATCTCCTTGTGGAGCTCCGGGTCCTCGCTGCAGGAGAGCATCTTCGACACGCACAGCGCGGCCAGCGCGATGCACTGGTCGAGCGTCAGCACTGCCAGCGACAGCGCGGAGGGATGGAGCGCCGAGGTGAGCGTTCCGGGCTCGGCCTTGAAGTCGATGCGCCGCAGCGCGCCGCCGATCGCGAACAGCTGATCGAACATCAGCTGCGAGTTGACCATCGCCGAGATCGCGCCCGACCAGGCCGCGAGCGTGCAGCTGAGCGTGCCGATCTGCGGGTCGGTGCCCTCGTTGGAGAACTCGAGCCGGCCGCCGGACTTGCGCAGCACGAGCGAGTTCCTGTACAGGTTGCGGTCGCCTGGACCGGCCATCTCGAGGAAGGCCTCGGTGCGCCACTCGCCGTCCGGGATCGTCTCCAGCCGGCTCACGAAGGCGCGCTCCGAGTCGTCCTGGATCTTGCGCATCACGCCCTTCAGGGTCGGGGCGCCGTAGCGGTCGAGCAATGACTCCATGCGCTCCACGGCAACCCGGCAGCCCGCGATCTGGGCGCGCAGGTCGACGGCCACGAGCTCGGGCATGCGCGACCTGCGCATGTACTCCTCCTCGAGGTCGGTGCGCAGCTCGCCGTCCTCGACGATCCGCACCGGCGGCACCACTCCCGACTCGGAGAAGATGTTCTCGGCCACCGGGTTGAAGCCGCCCGGCGCCGTGCCGCCGAGGTCCTGGTGGTGGAGGCTCGAGCCGACCCAGGCGAAGACGCGGTCCTCCCAGAACACGGGCGCAAGCACGGCCAGGTCGTTCTGGTGGGTAGCCCCGATCCAGGGGTCGTTCGTCATGAACATCGAGCCGGGCTCTACCCCCGGGCGCGGATGACGGCGCTCGAGGATCCACTTGACGGCGGGGCTCGAGGCCGCGACCAGGTACTGCAGCCAGGGGCCGAAGTACACGTAGTCGCCCCACTCGTCGAGGATCACCGGGTTGAAGTCGTGGGCGTAGACGACGACCGGCGATCCCGAGGTGCGGATGATCGTGTTGCCGTGCTCGATGTTGACGTTGAAGAGCGCGTGCCGGAGCACCTCGAAGTCGGTCGGGTCGACCTCCGCGCTCTCGCTGTGGAGCAGGCCGGCGACGTTCTCGGGCGGGTCGTCCGGAGGGACGTACGGATAGGTGCGGCCATCGAACGCCGGTGTGCTCATTGTCCCTCGCTTGTGGTCATCGCTTGTTCCTCGGGCCGGTAGCGGGCGTGCACGCCCACCCCGGTCTCCACATACCCGTGTCCCTCGACTCCGTCGAGGCGGAAGTTGCAGCCGTGGTCGACCTGGCCGTCCAGCTCCGCCGACGACGCCGGGGTCGGTCAGGTCATGGCGCCCGCTGCCCGGGCGCGGCGGCCGCGGGGTCGGCGCTGTAGCCGACGGCGCTCAGGAAGAGCCTGTTGCGCACCTCGATCTCGAGCGTGCGCGTGTCGCCGGAGCGCAGCTCGAGCTCGACGCGCCCGCTCCGGAGCAGAGTGCCGTCGAGCTGCAGGTCGTGCTCGGCGGTGGCGACCGTGTCGCGCACGCCGTCGGCGCCGATCAGCCAGCCGTTCGTGAACACGCGCCGCCCCGAGGCGGTCTCGTACAGCAGCAGGTAGAGCGCCTCGTCCGGCAGCTCGCAGAAGCAGGCGAGCACGAACCCGCGGCGCGGCGCGCCCTCGTGCTTGCGCAGGCCCCAGCCGCGGTCCCGGAAGCCGAGCCGGTCGGACACCGTGCGCTCGCGCCCGTCGATGACGACGGTGCCCGAGTAGACGCCCGGACTGGAAGAAGTTCATGTAGTCGGTCACGACCTCGCCGCGCAGCTCGATCCGGTTGGGCTCGGTGGCCACCGGCGCGAAGCGCGCGCGGTAGCTCAGGTCGAACGCGACCGGGAAGCCGGGCTCGTCGAGCACGAGCCGGATCTCCTCGAGCGGCCGCACGACCTCGATGCGCAACGGCCCGGTGTCGGGGCGGTCGGGGTCGTCTCCCGGCGCCACCTCCTCGACGGCGCGCAGGAAGTGCTCCTCCGAGCCCGTCGAGATGCCCGCGAACGCCTTGCGCCGGCCCGCCGTGCGCGTTGACCGCGCGGCCGCGTGTCGAGCATCAGCTCCTCGTCGACGAACAGCAGGTGGTAGCAGCGCTCGGCCCAGGCCGGGTCGACATGCTGGGTCGTCCCAGCGGGAGCCACCAGCTGGTGGCGGTACGACTCGTCGAGGGCGCTGACTGCTGGGATTGCTCTTCAATCGACCGTCCGTTTGGCGAAAGCAGCAATCTACCCGGTGTCGGGCTGGGCCGCGCGCGGGGCGTTCTCCTTGAAGCGCTGGTAACTCGCCAGCTCGTCGGGCAGCGTTCCGCGGCCCACCGGGCTCGCCGGCCAGTTGGCGGGCTCCTGCTCGAACGGGTGTTCCGGACGCGGCTGGCCGAACCACAGCATGTGCCGCCTCACGAGGAAGAGCCAACGGCCGTCGCGCCGGACGTAGCGGTCCTGATAGAGGATCGACTGGTCGATGAAGCGGTCGCCCATGTCGATCTGGGCGAGGCAGTAGACGCTGCCCTCGGCGCTGTCCGCGTCAGCGTCGTCGAACTCGATGATGTGGTTGCAGACCGCGAGCACCGTAGGCCCGAGCCCGTACAGCCACTGGTCGAAGTCGTTGCGGACCGAGTGGATGTCGATGAGCGGCGGGGTTGCCGGAGTCTCGGTCTCCGCCCACAGCTTCCCGAGCGCCTCGACGTCGCGCGAGTCGAACGCGAACGCGTACCTGTAGGCCAGCTGCTCGATCTCGTGGGCGGACCAGAGGCGGTCCAGTCGCCGGTCGTCCGAAGTCACTTCGCCTCACCTGGTGCCGATGGGCGGCAGAACGCGCTAGGCAGTGCCGCCGAGAAGGGTGAAACGTACAGCTCACGAGTCTGGCTGTCAAACAACCGTCTGGTTGATCTCCCAACCTACCAATCGGTTGATATCGCCGCACGTCGTTGGTAGCGTGGCCGCCGCCGTGGACGCCGAACGGCAACGCGAAGTGGGGCGACTGGATTGCAAGGCCGCGGTGGTCACCGGGGCGGCGTCGGGCGTGGGCAGGTCGACGAGCATTCTCGCGGCCAGGGAGGGTGCGGGCGTCGTCTGCCTCGACCTGACGCCAAGGACAATCCCCTTGAGATGGTCGAGGACATGATGGCGATGACGCCCGTGGGGCGGCGGGGGCCGACTTCGTTGCGGGACAGGTGCTCGGCGTGGACGGCGGCTGGGGAGTGAAGGGCTAGGCCACCATGGAGGGCCGGGCCTCCACCGGGGCACCTGCTGAGCGGCTCGCCGCGAGCGTCGCGCTCCTGATCGAGCGCGTGGGCGAGCCGGAGGTGCGGGCCCAGCTGCACGCGCTCGTCCCGCTGCTCGAGCATCTCGACGCGCCGGCACCCGATCCGGTCGCCCGGGGCGAGCTCGAGGATGCGATCGATCGGGCCATCGCGGACGAGGACGAGCCCGGCTCTCATCGCGGCGATGGTGAAGCTGGCGGCGCTCGACCGCTCAGCGGCCGGCACCGTCGCCTGGTCGGCGGCTTCGGGTGGCTGAATCGGCCGAACAGGTCGCGGACGGGCTGCAGCGCTGGCTGCGGGACCGCGGTGTGGAGGCCGGGGTGACCGTCGACGGCCGGGCGACCGTCGGGCTCTCACAGGACACGTGGTTCCTCACGATCGAGCGAGCGGAGGGCTCGGAGAGCGCCGTGCTCCGCCTTCCCACGCCAGCCTCCGGCACGCGCGCGATCCTCACCCAGCGCGCCTCGCTCGAGGCGGTGGCCGGGCGGCTGCCCGCGCCCGCGCTCCTGTGGCACGACGACGGCGAGGAGAACCCGTTCGGCCGCCCCTTCCTCGTGATGGGGCGGGTGGACGGCGAGGTGCCGGTGGGCTGGCAGGACGTGCCGGAGCCGCGCCGCACGCGGCTCGGCGAGCACGCCATGGACGTGCTGGCCGCTCTGCACGCCACCGATCCGGCGCCGCTCGAGCCGTCCGAGGGCGGCGGTCGCGCCGCGCCGACGGAGCTCGACTGGTACCTGCGCAGGCTCGAGCGGCTCGCGCCGCTCCCGGCCGTGCTGACCGGCGCCCTCTGGTGGCTCGAGCGCCATCGCCCGCCGGCGCCGGAGCGCTCCGTGCTCGTGCACGGCGACTACCGGATGGGCAACCTGATCGTGGACGGCGACCGCATTGCCGCGGTGCTCGACTGGGAGATGGCCGCGCCCGGTGACGCCGTGGCCGACGTGGCCTGGTGCTTCATCCCGCTGTGGGCGACCCCCGGCGTGGACGAGCGCGCGCTGGTGGGGCGCTACGCGGAGCGGACCGGGACGGAGGTCGACGACGAGCGTTTTCACTGGCACCGCGTGCTCGGCTACGTGCGGCTCGCCTACTACGCGCTGGCCGGCACGCGCGCCTTCGACTCGGGCCGCTCGGACGACCTGCGCCTGGCCGCGCTGCGCCTGCAGCTGCCGGTCCATCTCGATCGCCTGGCGGCTACGCTCGCCGGCGAGGAGGTCGCATGAGAGAGAGGAGTGCGCGATGAGCGGCTGGGCCGAGGCCACCACCATCGGTGACCTGTTGATGAGGTCGGCGGAGAACCGCCCAGACCACGAGGCGATCGTGTTCCCGCACGCTCGCTTCACCTACGGCGAGGTCGCTGAGCGCGCCACGCAGGCCGCCCGCTCGCTGGCTGCGCTCGGTGTGGGGCGCGGCGACCACGTGGGCCTGCTGATGCCGAACTGCCCCGACTTCGTCTTCAACTTCTTCGGCATCCAGCTGCTCGGCGCCGTCGCGGTGCCGATCAACACGCGCTTCCGCGCGCGCGAGCTCGCCTTCGTGATCGACAACGCCGATCTCGTCGTGCTGCTCACGAGCGACATCGTCGACGACGCGGTCGACTTCGTCGAGCGGCTGGGCGAGACCTTCGAGGACCTGCCCGGCGCCGGCGATCCCGCCGCGCTTTCGCTCGCCGGCGCGCCCAAGCTCCGCTCGGTGGTGCTGCTCGGCGCGAAGGAGCCGCCCGGCTTCCTGTCGCAGCGGGCCTACGACGCGAAGGCCGGCGAGGTCGACGAGTCGTACGTCCTGACGGAGCGCTCGATGGCGCGCGTGCGCGACGTCGCGCTGATCCTCTTCACGTCGGGCACGACCGCCAACCCGAAGGGCTGCCTGCTCACGCACGAGGCCGTCGTGCGGCCCTGGTGCAGCGCCGCATGGAAGCTCCGCATCACGTCGGAGGACCGCGTCTGGGACGCGCTGCCGATGTTCCACATGTCCTGCCTCGGCCCGCTGGTGTTCTCGTTCAGCATCGGCGCGACGCTCATCTCGATGCTCCACTTCGAGCCCGGCGCCGCGCTCGAGCAGATCGAGCAGGAGCGCGCGACCTGGCTCTATTCGGTCTTCCCGCCGATCGTGATGGCGCTGATCCGGCACCCCGATTTCTCGTCGCGGGATCTGTCGGCGGTCCGCGGGCTCCTGAACGTCGCCCCGCCGGACACGCTGCGGTTGATCCAGGACGCCTTCCGGCCGGCGGTTCACGTGGGCGGCCACTTCGGGATGACGGAGTGCGCGGGGGCGATCACCTGCAACGAGTGGGAGGCGAGCGAGGAGCACCAGGCCGAGACCTGCGGCCCCGCGCTGCCGGGCGTCGAGGTCCGGGTCGTCGACTCCGAGACGGGCGCGCCGCTCGGAGCGCATCAGACCGGCGAGCTCCAGATCCGCGGCTGCGGGTTGTTCGAGGGCTACTACCGGCAACCCGACCAGACCGAGGCGATGTTCGACCCCGAGGGCTGGCTGCGCTCCGGCGATCAGGGACGCATGGATGAGGACGGGCGGGTGATCTATCTCGGCCGCCTCAAGGACATGCTCAAGGTCGGCGGCGAGAACGTCGCGCCGTCCGAGATCGAGTCGCACCTCTCGACCCATCCGGCGGTCAAGCTCGTCCAGGTGGTGGCGGCGCCCGACGAGCGCCTCGACGAGGTGCCCGCCGCGTTCATCGAGCTGGTTCCCGGCCAGGAGCTGTCGGCCGACGAGGCGGTCGAGTACTGCAAGGGCCAGATAGCGAGCTTCAAGGTGCCGCGCCATGTGCGCTTCGTGAGCGCCGAGGAGTGGCCGATGTCGGCCACCAAGATCCAGAAGTTCCGCCTTCAGGAGCGGATCGCGAAAGAGCTAAAGAAAGAGGAGGCAACGGTCAGATGATCAAGCTGGTGGGCACGTGGCACATTCCGCCTCACGCCACTCCTGACGAGATCGACAAGCACTACTTCGACGTGCACGTGCCGAACGTGCGCGCTCTGCCAAAGCTGCGCCGGCACGTCGTGCTCAAGGCGGTCCCCACGCCCGAGGGCGGCTACGAGCGCACGTGGCGCGGGGCCGAGATCTGGTTCGACAACCGCGCGGACTTCGACGCCGCGATCGCCTCACCGGAATGGCAGACGATCGCCGACGACGGCTTCATGCCCTCGGTCGCCGGCCTCGAGATCGACGTGTTCGAGGTGGAGGAGGAGTTCAAGCCCGGCGGCTGATCTTGCCCGCGGTGGTCCAGACGGCGACCGGCCCGATCGACACGTCCGCGCTCGGCGCTGTGTTGATGCACGAGCACGTGATCGTGCTCGACAGTGAGCGCGAGGAGAACTACCCGGAGCTGGGCCCGCCCTGGGACGAGGAGCGCGCGGGCGAGCACGCGACCGCGCAGCTGAGCGCGGCGAAGGCCGCGGGTTACGACACGCTCGTCGACGTCACGGTCGTGCCGATGGGTAGGAACGTCGCGCGCATCCGCCGCCTCAGCGAGCTCTCCGGGGTCAACATCGTCGTCGCCACGGGCATGTACGTCCTCGACGTGATGCCGGGCCCGTACATGCGGCTGGCGCTCGAGGGCGGCGCCGATGCCTTCGCCGACATGTTCGCTCGCGACATCGAGGTGGGTACGGCGGACAGCGGGATCCGAGCGGGGATCATCAAGGTGGCCTCCGACCGCCCGGGCCTCACGCCCGACGTCGAGCTGATGCTCCGCGCCGCCGCCAGGGCCCACCGCCGTACCGGCGTGCCCATCACCACGCATACGAACGCGCCCGCTCGATCCGGGCTCGACCAGCAGCGGCTGTTCGCCGAGGAGGGCGTCGACCTGGGCCGCGTGATCATCGGCCACTGCGACGACACCACCGACCTCGACTACCTGGAGCGGCTGATCGACGCGGGCTCCTGGATCGGCTTCGACCGGCTCGAGCTCGACGCCGACCCGTCCCGCGCCGAGCGAATCGCAACGCTGGCGACGCTGTGCGAGCGGGGCTACGCGGACCGGGTGATCCTGTCCCACGACAACGTCGCGTTCAACAACTGGGGCGCTGCCCCTCCGTACCAACCCGGCGTGTACCTGCGCATCCCCACCGTCGTGCTTCCGGCGCTCCGGGAGCATGGCGTGAGCGAAGAGGAGATCGACATGATGCTGACCGGCAACCCACGCGGGATCTTCGAGGTGCAGGGTGGCTACTGAGGACGTGGCTAAGCGGCTTCGAACTCGAGGAACAGCTCCTTGGGCCCGCGGTTGAAGGCGCTGTCGATGTGCAGGAACTCGTTGCCCTCGGCGAGCCGGATCTCCGCCAGCCGGGTGAAGAGCGTCTCGAAGGCCAGCTTGCCCTCGAGGCGGGCCAGCGGCGCCCCGAGGCAGAAGTGCGGGCCGAGGCCGAAGCCAACGTGGCGCTTGACGTTCGAACGGCTCGGATCGAACGCCTCGGGCTCCTCGAACACCTCGCCGTCCCTGTTTGCGGACGCGAACAGAAGCAGCACGTTCGAGCCCGCCGGGATCTGCACGCCGCCGAGCTCGGTGTCCGTCGTCGTGTAGCGCGGCATGAACTGGAGCGCCGACTCCAGCCGCAGCGCCTCCTCGAGCATGCGCGGGATCTTGGAGAAGTCGGCCCGCATGAGCTCCATCTGCTCGGGGTTCTGCAGCAGCAGCAGCATCGCGCTGCCGCTCAGATGGGCCGAGGTGAGCACGCCGCCTAGCAGCAGCACCGTCGACTCAACGGCGAGGTAAGCGAGGTTGACCTCGCCGGTGCGCTCGCGGTGGCCGGCGATCAGGTTGCTGATCGCGTCGTCGCGCGGGTTGGCGATGCGGTCCTCGACCACCGCGGTCATCTGCGCGTTGAGCCGCGCGCCGTCCCGGTCCTGGAGCTTCTGGAGGTCCGGCGGCAGGTAGCGGGCGCCGGCGCCCTCGAACTCGATGTCCGCCGACCAGGCCCACTCGTCGGCCTCGAGCCCGAGGATGTTGAACATCACGCGGCTCGACATGGGGTTGGCGAACTGGGTCACGAACTCGCACTTGCCGGCCTCGATGAAGTCGTCGATGAGCTCGTCGATGATCCCTTGGACCATCGGCGTGTACTCCTTCAGCTTCCGGGGGTTGAAGGAGCGGTAGGCGATCTCGCGCTTGACGGTGTGATCGGGAGGGTCCGACGAGAAGACGCTCGTCTCCCAGCCTGGCTGCGCCTCAGCCGCCAGCTGCGTGTGGCTCGAGTACACCTCGGGCGTGCGCAGGGCCTCCGACACCAGTTCATGGTCGGCGACCATGAACTCGTTCTCGCCGGGGACCTGGTAGACGCCCCCGGTCCTGCGCAGCTTCTCGAAGATCGGATAGGGACACTCGGCGGTCTCGAGCGACGGATAGTTCAACTCGCGCGGCGTCGCGCTCATTCGCATGTCCTCCCGGTGCGGTCTGTCAACCAATCGGTCGGTCGGAGAGGCTACGGAGCAACCCGGGGGTTGTCAAAGGGCGCTCGACCGGCGTGCTGTACTCACGGTCGAAGCCGCGTTGGGCCTTTCTGGCCGAAGGTCCAATGACACGCCCGGGCTCGCCCGCCATCATGCGCTGCATGGCCCAACAGCGACATCTGAACGCCGCCGAGTCCAGCCCCCGGCCGCCCGGAGGCACGCGCGAGCGGGTGCTGGCCGAGGCCTCCGACCTCTTCTACACGCGTGGGATCAGGGCCACGAGCATGGACGACGTGGCCGAGCGCGGCGGGATCCTCAAGGGGTCGCTCTACTACCACTTCGAGTCGAAGGAGGCGATGCGCGACGCCTACCTCGAGCTCGAGCTGAGGCGCCGCGAGGCCTGGCTCGATGCCCTTGCCGCAGGCGGCCGCGACCCGGCCGGTGCGCTGCTGGCGGTGGTGGCGGGCCACCGGGCCTGGATCGACGCCCCGGACTTCCGGGGCTGCTTCATCGCGAACGCGGCGGTCGAGTTCCCGGGCGACACGGCGGTGGCGGAAATCGCCGGCCGCTACCTGGAGCACGCTGAGGGGCTGCTCGAGGGAGAGCTGCGCGCCGCCGGCTGCGAGAGCTCGCTGGCGACGGCTCGCGAGCTGCTCGCCCTGCTCCACGGCGGCCTCGCGCTCGCGCGGCTCGGCGCGCTCGATGCGGCCCACGCCGCCACCGACGCCGCCCGCAGGCTCGTGCTCGAGAGCGGCGCGGCGCCTGCGCTGGCCGCGTCCTGAGCCTTCGTCAAGTCAGCGAGCCGTCGCGAAGGAAGCGGCGCAGGAGCGCGGGAGCCCAGGTGTCCTGGTGCTCGCCGAGCAGCTCGCTGCCGTCGCCGAGCCGCCAGCGGACGACGCATGCCCACACGAACCAGGGCGTGCCGGGCAGCGCGAGCCTGCTCACGACGTCGCCCTCGGCCTCGAACGTGCTGCCGTTGGCCCGCGTGGCGGCGATGCGCACGCCCGTCACTCGCCCCCGGTCGTCGCGGCTGACGTCACAGTGCCCGTCGGCCAGCGGGAGGGCCCGACCCCCGTCGAGCTCGAAGCCGGTCAGCATCTCGGCGCGGCCGCGGCGCGGCGTGTAGCGCGTGGACAGGTGAAAGCCGGAGTCGGGCGACGCCGCGCCGTAGCTGTAGGACAGGTAGGCGCCCTGGCGGCTCTCCCGCCGCGGCGACCAGGTCCGGTCGCGCATCTCGATGCAGTCGATCTCGAGCCGCTCGCCGTTCAGCCACAGCTCGCCGGTCACGTGCCCGAACTGGTCGAGGTGGCCGTGCCCGCCCGGCTCGATGCCCACCTCATGCGGCGCGTGTAGGGACCGGAAGGTCGCATCCAGGCGGATCTGGTCGCCGTCCTCATAGCGCACGCGGTAGGCGCTGAGCGGCTCGAGGCGCTCGTACGAGAGCCCGTTCGGCAGCTCGAATGAGGTGGCCTGGATGCCCTCCGGAATCGCGAGGTGCCACCAGGTCCGGTAGTAGGGGAGCTGCCAGAGCTCCTCCGCGCCCGGCTCCCAGACGTAGATCCCGCATGACATCACGCCCAGCTCGTGCCGGAAGAGGGGGTAGGTCCAGATGCAGAGCCCGCGCTCCGGGACCTGCGCCGCGAACCAGGCGGTCTCGGTCCAGGAGCGATCCTCGCTCTGGCCCAGATGGAAGTCGTCGTCCGCTGCCGTGAGCGGCACGGCTACTTCAGGGCGATCGGGTTGAGCGGCGAGCCCATGCCACCGGGCAGGTTGAGCGGAGGCGCGATCAGCAGGAACTCATACGTGCCGTCGTCGGCGCAGTCGGCGGCCAGCGCCTCGAGATCCCACAGCTCGCCGAGCGGCAGGCCGAGGTCCACGAGGCAGGCCACGTGGACGGGCAGCACGCGCTCCTCGCTGTCCTCCGGCACGAGCACCTCCACGCCGATGTTGTCGAAGGCCAGAGCCGACACCTGGCGCTCGTCGAGCCACGGGATGGCGTGGCGGCTGAGTCCCGGCGAGGCGCTGAAGTAGGCACCGGTGTCGTCGGCCGGGCCGAGCGTCCACCATTTGGCCAGGTACCCGGTCCGCACGAGCAGGATGTCGCCGCGGCGCAGCTCGGTGCCCTGGGCCTCGAGCGCCTGGTCGAGCAGCTCGGGGCCGATCGCCTGGGCGTCGGGGCAGATCTCGAGACCCTGGGCGCGCGCCGCGTCGATGAGCACACCGCGGCCCACGAAGCTCTCCCGGTGGTGCTCGATGCCGAGTACGCGGGCGCCGCCGAGGGCGGTCGTGTTGCCCGCCCACCAGCCGTTGTACATCGAGTCCTGCCACATCACGTGGCCGAGCGCGTCCCACTGCGTCGAGCCCTGGGTCGGCATCTGGAGCATGTCGTCGCTCCACTGGAAGCCGGGCGCGGCCTCGCTGTAGGGGCTGCCGGCCAGCGCGTCCGAGCCGGTCATGAGCGAGAGGCGCAGCGGCGCCGGGCGCGACGCGAACCTCGGGGCCGTGTCGTCGATCGGCAGCGCGAGCGAGAAGACCTTGCCGGTCTTCACGAGCCCCGCCGCCGCCACGCGCTCGTCCGGCCCGATCAGGTTCTGGGTGCCGACCTGGTCGTCGTCACCCCAGCGCCCCCAGTTGTTCGGCTCGCGAGGCTCGTAGCCGCCCACGACCTTGCCCTCCTGGTCGACCGAGTAGCTCGGCGGGGACCACTCGTGCCCGTACTCGCCCGGCGCGGATCTGCCCATTACGCGTCCTCCTTAGCTCAACCAAGCGCTCGTTTGGTGACACTAACGCGTGTAGAGCTCGTGCAGCGGAGCGAGCAGCCGGCGCACGAGCGCCAGGTCCTCGA
The DNA here is from genome assembly GCA_963814095.1 of uncultured Thermoleophilaceae bacterium. Classification (GTDB taxonomy): domain Bacteria; phylum Actinomycetota; class Thermoleophilia; order Solirubrobacterales; family Thermoleophilaceae; genus JACVRW01. The sequence continues at coordinate 245,970 of CAWFBT010000002.1, forward strand.
GCAGGTGCTGCCGCACCGCGGCTCGCAGCGGCGCGAGCTCCTCGCGGCGCTCCACCTCGGCCGCCGTCTCCTCGAGGCCCCGCCAGACGAGCCCCGCATGCTCGAGCTCCTCGCGCAGGCGCCCCTCGGCGGCCACCCGCCGATCGCGCAGCGCCGGCTCGAGCCTGCCGCGCAGCGCGAGCGTCTCGATCAGCGCCGCCGTCTCCTTGAGTCCGCGCCGCAGGGCCCGGTCGTCAAGCGCCGGGATCACGTCCTCGGTCAGGAAGCGCGCCAGGCCACGCGCGAGCTCGGTCTCGTCCGGCCGCAGGACCGGCGCTCCCGGCGGGAGCTCCGCCGGCTCGCGGGCCGGCTCGGGCCAGCCCGCGAGCCGCGCCGCCCGCGCCAGGTTCTCGCTCAGCAGCTCGAGCCCCAGGCCGGCGAGGCCCGGTCGCGACGAGCGGCCCTCGATGAACGCCCGCATTCCCTCGATCACCATCACCGAGCGGCTCACGCAGGCGAGGCACTCGAACCAGCGGAGCGCCGTCCGGTCCACCGAGTCTCCTGCGGAGCGCTCGTACGCCTCCAGGACGTGCTCGCCGTCGATCTGTCCGCGCGCCGCCCACAGGCAGGCACCCAGGTCGTCGAGCGGATGCCCGAGGTGGGAGAGCTCCCAGTCGAGCAGGGCCGTGAGCTCTCCGTTCGCGACCAGCACGTTGTGCGGGCCCGGGTCGCCCCACAGCAGCACGACGGGTGCCTCGGCGGCGGGGATGTTCGACTCGAGCCAGGCGATCAGGGCCCCGAGCAACGGCACGGGCTCGAGCCGCTCGCTCAGGTAGCGCTCGCGCCAGCGTCCCAGCTCGGTTGAGGCGCCGGCCACGCCGTCCGCCGGCACCGGGCCCGTCAGCTCGAGGGAGCCAAGCGGCAGGGCGTGAAGACGTGCGAGCGCCTCGCCGATCCGCCGCGCCACCGCTTCGCGGGTGCCCGGCTCGGCTCGCCCGAGCGGGCCGCCCTGCACCCGCTCCATCACGAAGTAGGGCCGCTCGAGCGCCGACGGCTCGGTCTCGAGCCAGAGCACCGCGGGCACGGGCAGGCCGTGTGGCCGCACGGCGCGCATCACCTCGAACTCGCGCGCGCGATCGGTCCAGCCGAGGCTGCCGTCCGCGCTTCGCCGGAGCACGAGCTCGCGCCGCGTGCCGTCCTCGTCCACGTCCAGGAACCAGGTCTCCTGACCGTTGCCCAGCGCGCCTCGCTCGGCGCTGACGCAGACCGCTGCCGGTGACAGGTGCGCGCGCATCAGCGGAGTGAGCGACTCCGCTGTCAGGGGCGCCTGCGCCACGCTAGGTCGCGGACCGGGCGCTGCTGCCGTCCCACGCGCCCGCCGGGTCGAACATGGCCTTGGCGCGCATGCGGTCGATCTTGCCGTTGCCGAGTCGCGGCAGCGGCTCCTCGGAGAGGGTCACGTAGCGGGGCAGCTTCCAGCGCGCCAGCCGGTCCGTCAGCGACCCGACGATCTCGGCCGGGTCCGGCTCCGAGCCGGGCACCACCACCACGAGCGCCGCGACCTCCTCGGTCCGCAGCCGGTCCGGCACGCCGAAGACGAGCGACTCGGCCACGAGCGGATGCTCGTCGAGGGCCCCCTCGACCTCCTCGCCGGTCACGTTCTCGCCGGAGCGCTTGATCAGGTTCTTGAGCCGCCCGGCGAAGAAGAAGCGACCGCCCTCGCGCTCGAGACCGATGTCGCCCGAGCGCACCCAGCCGTCCGTCAGCGTCGCCGCGGTGGCCTCCTCGTCGGCGAGGTAGCCGAGCATCACGTGCCGGTGCTTCAGGCAGATCTCGCCGGTGCTGCCCAGCGGGACCGGGGACAGCGAGTCGTCCGCGACCTTGACCTCGACGCCCTCCATCGGCACGCCGATGAAGCCCTCGCCACCGTTCTCGCCGGCGTCGCTGCCGACGCACAGGGCGCCGGTCTCGGTCATCCCCCAGACGGTCGCGAGCTCAACGCCGAAGGCGTCCCGGAAGCGTTCGTTCCAGGCATGGGTGATCACGAGCCGGAGCGGTGTCGGGCCGGGCGGCGGGGCGCTCTTCTCGACCTCCAGGAGCAGGTTGAGCTGGGCCGGGAACAGGATTGACACCGTCGACCCGGTCTCGGCGGCCTGCTGCCAGAACGCGCTCGGGCTGAAGCGGTCCACGACGGTCAGGCGGCAGCCCGCGTGGATCGTCATCGACTGCGCCGACAGTGCGCCGGTGGCGTGGGCGAGCGGCACCGGCAGGATGTAGTTGTCATCCGCCAGGATGCCGAAGCGGCCGACGAAGCCGGCGCCGCAGCTGTAGAACGAGCCCGCCGGGAGCATCACGCCCTTGGGGCGGCCCGTGCTGCCGGACGTGTAGAGGATCGCGAGCAGCGACCGGTCGTCGTAACCGGGCAGCGGCTCGAGCTCGAGCGCGTCGCTCGCGAGCAGATCGTCGAGACCGAGGGCGCCGTCGGGACGCTCGCCCGTGGCGGACACAACCTGGTCTATGGCCGGGCACTCGGCGAGCCGCGGGAAGACCACCTCCGCGACGGCGCCGTCTGCGATCAGGATCCGGGCGCCGCAGTGACCGATCTGGTACGCGAGCTCGTCGAAGGCGAGCCCGCCGAGGAGCGGCACGTGGACCGCTCCGAGGACCTGCAGCGCGAGCTGCGTCATCACGGTCTCGGCACGGTTCGACAGCCCCGAGAGGACGCGCGTCTCGCGCCCCACGCCAAGCTCGGCGAGACCGGCGGCCAGCTTTCGCACATCGGCGTCGAGCTCGGCGAAGGTCCAGGTGCGGCCCTCCCAGCCGAGGAAGGGCCGGTCGGGTGTCTCGCGGACCCGCTGGGCCCAGAGCGCGCGACCGGTCTCCTCCGGCGAGCTCATGCCGTGAGGCGGATGCTCCCGTCCTCTCCCAGCTCGACGCGCTTGCCGTCCGCCGCCGCCGGGTCGTCGATCTCGGCGCCAACGATGCAGGGGAGCCCGAACTCCCGCGACACGATCGCAAGATGGGAGGTCATGCCGCCCGAGCGGCAGACGATGCCGCGCACCTTCGCGAGCAGCGGGATGACCGCCGTCGCCGCGGCAGACTGGGTGAGCAGGATCACCTCGTCCAGGTCCGGGCGCTTCATGAGCTCGAGGACCTGTGGGATCTCGTCGGCGCTGCAGAGGATGCCCTCCGCGCCCTTGCCCGACACCACCTGTCCGCTTCCGATGACGGTCACCAGCCCCTCCTCACGAGTGCGGCACGAGGCGCCGCCCGAAGGCGGCGAAACTTACCACGGACTGCCAAACGTTTGATAGAAAACGGGTTCGGTCGCCAGCCGGCGGCGCGGGGTTTCAAGGAGGCAGAGCTGCAATGAGGATCGGCTACCTGATCGACCTGAACAAGGGCGGCTACGACCAGCCGATGCCCACGCCTCAGGACGCTCACGACACGATGGAGGCGATGATCCAGGAGGGGATCATCGCCGAGGAGGCGGGCTTCCACTCGCTCCAGGTTCCGCACCGGCACGGCCGCACCGAGTGCTACCTCCCCGGGCCCGAGCAGATCCTCACGGTGCTCGCCCGCGAGACCGAAAAGGTGGCGCTCGGGAGCTTCACGTACGTCGGGACGCTCTACCACCCGATGAAGGGCGCCGAGCAGTTCTCCGTGATCGACAACCTGTCGAAGGGCCGCGTCTACACGACCGTCTCGCGCGGCTTCCACCCGGGCTACTGGATGCAGTACGGCATCCCGCAGGAGCACCTGCTCGGCCGCTTCAACGAGCAGATCGCGATCTGGAACGAGGCCTTCAAGGGCGAGCGCTTCGACTTCGACGGCAAGTACTGGCAGGTCGAGCAGGGCCTCCTCGCCCCGCAGCCCTACCAGGAGGGCGGCTGGCCGCTCTGGGGCGGCGGCAACGCCAACCCCGCCGCCATCAAGCGCTCGGCCAAGTACGGCGAGGCCTGGACCTGCGACCCCTCGCCGCTCGACAAGGCGGTGTGGGACGAGCGCACCACCGCCTACAAGGAGTACGCCGAGGAGCTCGGCAAGAAGCCCTTCATCGTGCTGATGCGCGACGGCTGGGTAGCCGACAGCTACGAGCAGGCGGCGGAGGAGTTCGGGACCCACTACGTCAACGAGACGATGTTCTACTTCCGCCAGGGCATCTATACGCACCACCCGGAGTTCAACACCGAGGCCGACATCACGATGGAGAAGCTGCGTCCCCATCTGATCATCGGCGACGCTCAGCAGTGCATCGAGGCGCTCGAGCGCTACCACGAGGACTTCGGCGTCGACTACTTCACGATGCGCTTCCGCATGGTCGAGGGCCCGTCGCTCGAGATGGCGGCGGAGCAGATCAGGCGCTTCGGCGAGGAGGTCGTGCAGCCGATCCACAAGAAGTACGCGGCGCCCGACCATCCCGCCATCCCCGAAGTGTGCAGGTGGTAGTCATGGGCTTCGACCGGCTCTTCGACGACGACCAGCTGGATCTGCTCGCCACACCGCTCGCGATCCGGCTCGAGCGCGCCGCGAAGGCTCAGGACGCCGAGGCGGCGAACGGCCTCGCCGATGAGATGGACGGCGAGACGCTCGCGATCTACGACGCCTATCTGAATTGGATGGGCGTGCTCCAGGGCTACATCGTCCGGCGTGGCGGCGAGGAGGCCCACGACGAGGCCATGCGCTGGGTCGCCGAGTACGGGCTGCGCCCGTTCCTGCGGCCCTACGAGGGACTCGACCTTCGTGGACGAGCGCTGCTGCTCGCCGAGCAGCTGCGCGCCAACGGCTCGACCTTCACGGTCGAGGCGAGCCCGGGACACGTGCGCTTCGTGTGCGACCCGTGGGGGCCGCAGCGCTGGTGGCGGGCCCGCTCTGACTGGGAGGACACCGAGCCGCGCCGCTACGAGGGCGAGCGCATCGTCTACCCGAACTACGGCGGCGGCGAGGATCCGCGCGGCAACTTCCCGGTCCTGCAGGGCGCCCGGGCGCTGACTCAGGGGCGCGACTCGCTGCCCTGCGTGCTCGTGCCGGAGATCCAGTTCCTCGAGATCCTCCCGATCGAGATGTGGGGCCGGCCGCTCGCCGTGCTCGGGCTACCCGACGAGCCCGACGGGGTGGTCACGCTCGACCTCCACGCCGACGCGGCGGACGTCCCGGCGGAGACGTACGAGCGAGTCGGCCTCGCGCGCCCGGAGTCCGGGGTGGCCGCGGACGACCCGCAGTCAACTCTCTCAGCCGAGGAGGCCGAGCGCGCGGGGACGCCGCTCTCGGTCCAGGTGCGCGACGCGGTCGCGGCAGGTGACTGGGAGCGCGTCGTCGAGATCTCGGCCGGCATGGACCGCGAGCTCGTCGGGGCCAAGGACCCCTACGGCGTCGAGATCGCGGGGCTGCTCTCCTGGATCGCGCGCCGCTACGGCGAGGGCGCCGGCGAGGAGGCGCTCGCCGAGACCGCCGAGGTCGTGATGAAGCCCTTCCTCGACGGCGTGCGCGACCTCGAGATCACTGAGTCCGTCCCGGCCTGGGCGGTCGCCTGGCGCTCGCACGGCTCGACCTTCTGGATCGAGGAGCACGACGAGTACGTCGTCTTCCGCGGGCGCCCGCTCGGGGCGTGCGCGCGCATGTGGGCTTCGAGCTATCAGCCCGAGGTGGAGCGGATCTCGGAGAGCCGGGTGCGTTACCCGACCTTCGGCTCCTTCCAGGCGCCGGCGTCATTCCACAAGATGCGCGAGCCGCGCGGCATCACGCACGGGAAGGTCGGCTACCCGATCTACTCGTGCCACTGCCACATGCTTCACGAGATCTATCCGATCGATCAGATCGGCCGGCCCCTGTGGGTCGAGATCCATCCGCTCCACGACCCCGACGGCGAGACGGTGCACGTGCACTGGAAGGACCCGAACGCCTGGCCCGAGCATTTCTACGAGCAGGTCGGCCGGCGCAAGCCGGCGACCGTGGGAGGAGGAGCATGAGCGGCGAGGCTGTACGCCTCCCCATCATCGGTCCCGAGGGCGAGCCGCGGCTCGATCCGGTGCCCGGGGTGGACGGCAAGTTCAACGGCGTAATGGCCTGGCGGCCCGAGCTGATGGAGGCCTTCTTCGCCTTCTACGCCCAGCTCTGGACCGACGGCGTCCTCGACATGCGGATCAAGGACCTGGCGCGCATGAAGATCGCGCGCACGGTGGGCTGCCGGATCTGCCAGAACACTCGCTTCAAGGTTGCGGAGGGCCACACCGTCGAGTCGGACTACATGGACATCGACCACGTCGACGAGAGCTCCTACAGCGACGCTGAGCGCGCGGCCCTCAGCTACGTCGAGGCGTTCTGCGTGAATGCCGCGATGGTCACCGACGCGATGGTCGAGGAGCTGCGGCGCCACTTCTCAGAGGCGGAGATCATCGAGCTCTCGATCCTCACGGGCACGATCAGCGGCTTCGCCAAGATCAACGTCGCGCTCAACATCGCGCCGGACAGCGAGGAGCTCCAGGTGTTCGACTTCGCGAAGCCGGTGGCGTGACGGTGGCCGACGAGACGTCCGAGCGGTTCGCCCTCAGGGCCCTGGTGGATGAGTACGCGCTGGCGGTCGACGCGCGGGACGCGGACCGCTTCTCGGGGCTGTTCGCGCCCGACGGCGAGCTGGTGGTGTTCGAGCCCGACGAGGACGACCCCTCGATCTCGTGGCGCGGCCCCGACGAGCTCCGCGAGGTGATGAAGCTGCTCTCCTCCTACAGCACGACCTTTCACCTGATGGCCAACCACGCATGCGAGCTCGAGGGCGACGACTCCGCGAGCGGCGAGGTCTACTGCCTGGCGCACCACCTCACCGAGGAGGAGGGAGCGACCGCTGACAACACGCTGATGGTGATCCGCTACCGCGACCGCTACACGAAGCTCGACGGCCGCTGGCGCTTCCTGCGCCGCGACGTGATGCGCCAGTGGACCGAGCACCATGCGGCCGAGCGGGCGCGGCTCGCCGTCTGAGGGGAGAAGGGCAAATGGGAAGACTCGACGACAAGGTCGCGCTGATCACGGGAGCCGCGCGCGGTCAGGGCCGCTCGCATGCGATCAACTTCGCTGAGGAGGGAGCGGACCTCGTCCTGCTCGACATCGGGCACGACCTACCGGGCACCGACTACACGCTGGGAACCGTCGAGCAACTCGAGACGACCGCGGGGCGCTGCCGCGATCTCGGTCGCCGCGTGCACACGGTCGTGTGCGACGTGCGCGACTACGAGGCCGTCGAGGCCGCGGTCGGCGCGGGCGTCGAGGAGCTCGGCAAGATCGACGTGTTGATCAACAACGCCGGCATCTCGAGCCCGGTCGGTTCGGCCCACGAGATCTCGCTCGAGGGCTGGCGGCTCGTTGTGGGCATCAACCTCGACGGCCCGTTTCACGCCGCGCGAGCGGTCGCGCGGCACATGATCGAGCGAGGTGGAGGCGGGGCGATCGTCAACATCGCGTCCGCGGCGGGGCTGAAGGCTTTCGGGACCAACGCGGCCTACGTGGCCTCGAAGCACGGTGTCATCGGGCTGACCCGCTCGATGGCCGTCGATCTGGCAGAGCACGGCATCCGCGTCAACGTGATCTGCCCGGGCTCGGTGCGCGACGACCCCGACCTGGATAGCCAGATGCTCAGGGGGGTGGCGGTGGACTGGGAGGTGCCGCTCGACGGGTACGAGGAGGTCTTCGCCGAGTACCACCTGCTGCCGACCCTGCTCGAGGCGCGCGACATCTCGCGCGCGTGTGTGTGGCTGGCGTCCGACGACGGGGTGCGCGTTACCGGCTCGATCATCCCGGTGGACGCTGGCCTGATCACCAAGTAGCGCGCTCCGCCAGCCCCACCACGGTCGCCAGCGCCCCCTCGTAGTCACCGGGGGACGCCCCGGCCGGCAGCAGGACCGGCACGTCCACCCCGGCCTCGTTCAGCAGCCGGGCACGGTTCGCCACGGCATCGGCGCCCAGGGCGACGAGCTGCTCGAGCGCCGGGTCGTCGACCAGTGCAAGTGCGGCCGTCCGGTCTCCCTCGGCCCAGAGCGCGTCGATCTCGTCGAGGCGTGTGAGCGAGCGGGTGAAGGCCGCGCGGTGCGTCGGCTGCTGGGAGTAGGCGAGCACGTAGCGCCGGTAGCGCTCGCGCGCCTCCTCGGTCCGCGGACCGCCGTAGCCGAAGAACGACGCCACCACCTCGACCTCGCCAGGGTCGCGTCCGGCCGCGCGGGCGCCCTCGCGCACGGCCGCCACGAGCGCAGGGACCTCCTCCGGCGGGCACCAGGTGAGCTGCACGGCGTCCGCGAGCTCGCCGGCCAGCCTCAGCATGCGCGGGTTCATGGCGGCGAGCATCACGGGGACCGGCTCGGCCGGCGGCAGGCCGAGGCGGAAGCCGCGCACGCGCACGTGCTCGCCGTCGACGTCGATGCGCTCGCCTGCCAGCAGGCGCCGGAAGGCCGGGACGAACTCGCGCGTGAACGCGACCGCGGGCGGCAGCGCGCCGCCGTGCCAGTTCTCGACGACGGTGCGGCTGCCGATGCCGAGGCCCGCGAGCACGCGGCCCGGCGCCAGCGAGGCCAGGCTCGCGAAGCCCATCGCGAGGAGCGGCAGCGAGCGCGTCGTCATGGGGACGATCCCGGTGCCCACGCGCGCGCGTGTGATCGAGCCGCTGACGGCGGCGAGCAGCGCGAAGACGTCCGGCCCCGCGACCTCCCCGGCCAGCACCGTGTGGTAGCCGCCGTCCTCCGCCGCCCGCGCAAGCGCCGTCAGCTGCGGCAGCGTCAGGCCCTCCTCGACGGGGATGGTCACGCCCAGCTTCATGCCCGCCCCAGCAGCGATTCGTCGAGCTCGGCGACCGTCGGACGGCCGGCCAGCGCGAGCGTCTCGTCGAGCTCGTCGCGCAGGAGCTCGAGCACCTGGGTCACGCCGGGCTCGCCGGCCATGGCGAGCCCGTACAGCCAGGGGCGCCCGATGAAGCATGCGCGGGCGCCGAGCGCCAGCGCCTTGGCCACGTCGCTGCCGCGCCGGACTCCTCCGTCGAGGTAGACCTCGGCGCGGCCGCCGACGGCGTCGACCACCTCGGGCAGCGCGTCGATCGCCGCGGGGACGCCGTCGAGCTGGCGGCCGCCGTGGTTCGACACGATCACGCCGTCGACGCCGTGCTCGAGCGCGCGGCGCGCGTCCTCCGCCGTGAGCGTGCCCTTGACGACGAGCGGTCCCTGCCACTGCTCGCGCAGCCGGCGCAGGTCCTCCCACGTCGCGCCGGGGTTCGAGAGCAGCTGGCTCACGAGCCGGGCGAGGCTCAGCGAGCGTCCCGGCGAGCTCACACCGGCGCCGGCGAGGTTGCCGAAGCGGAGCGGCGGATACATCGCCTTGAGCCAGCGTGGATGCCGCAGGGTGTCGAGGGCCGTGCGCGGGCGCAGCCTCGGCGGCATCACGAAGCCGTTGCGGACGTCGCGGCCGCGCCGCGCGACCACCGCCACGTCGACGGTCACGACGAGCGCGTGGAAGCCCGCCGCGCGCACGCGGCTCAGGAGGTTGTCGGTGACCTCGGCGCGCGGCCACAGGTACAGCTGGAACCAGAGCGGGCCGCGGGCCGCTCGCGCCACCTCTTCGATCGAGTCGCTCGACATCGTGCTGAGCGTGAAGATCGTGCCGGCGCGGCCCGCTGCGCGCGCCCCCTCCACCTCGGCGCCCGCGCCGGTGATGCGAGCCATGCCGGTCGGCGCGATCAGGATCGGCATGGCGATCTCCTGTCCGAGCACGCTCGTGCGCAGGCTGCGGTCGCTCACATCGACGAGATGGCGCGGCCGCAGCGTCAGCCGGTCGAAGGCGGCCGTGTTCCTGCGCAGCGTGACCTCCGAGCCCGCGCCGCCCTCGATGAAGTCGAAGGCGACCCGGGGGAGGCGCCGGCGCGCCGCCTCACGGGCATCCTCGAGCGTCGCAATCGCGGCCATCAGCTACCCACCAACCGTTTGGGTACCCTACCGCCGTGGCCGACGGGCTCGAGTCCGCGCTGTCCGAGTTGATCGACGCACGCGCGATCGAGCAGGTGCTGGTCGCGTACTTCGACCGCATCGACGCCAACGACCCGGTGGGCGCATCCGAGTTCTTCGCGCCGGACGTAGAGGTCGAGATCATGACCGGCAAGCGCTATCAAGGCCGCGAGCGCTTCGCCCGCGCGGTCGGCCGCGTGCTCGACCAGTACGAGCGCACGAGCCACCATCTCACGAACGTGAGCACGTCGATCGAAGGGGACACGGCGCAGGCGCTCGCCTACGTCTACGCCTACCACCGCATGGCCGCCACGGGCGAGCCGTGGCACCTGTGGGCCCGGATCCGAGACCGCTTCGAGCGCCGCGACGGGCACTGGGTGGTCGTGGAGCACGTGCTGCTCGGCGTCGACTCCGTGCCGCAGCGGGACGACATCCCAGCCGAGTGGTATGCCGGGCATCCCGGGCGCAGCTGACCCCCCGCCCGGGCTGACCCCGGACGCGGCGGCCGGATGGGGCGCTGTGCGCGCGGCCGTGGAGGCGGACGGCGCGCTGTCCGCTGCGCGCAAGGCGCTGCTCGTGGCCGCCGTGGCGGCCGTTCAGGGGGACGTCCGGATGGCGGCCGGCGAGCTGCGGCGCGGGTTCGAGCGAGGGCTCACGCCTGCCGAGGCGCGCAGGGCCCTCCCCGCGTTGCTGCTCGCTCGCGGGGAGCCCGCCTACCGACGCTTCGCAGAGGCGCTCGCCGACGTGCGCCCGGGCCTCCTCGACGACGGGGGGGAGCCCGAGCCCGAGCCGCCCGCGCCGGCGGAGGCGGACGCGTACTTCACCAGCCACTTCGGCTCGATCCCGCCGCGCCAGGCGCTGCTGTCGGAGCGCGCGCCCGCCGTCTACGAGGGCTACTTCCGGCTCCACCGGCGTGTGCTCGGCGCCGAGCCGGGGCGCGCGAAGCAGGCCGAGCTGCTCATGCTGGCCCTGAACGCCGCGGCGCTCCAGCCTGCGTTCACCGCCATTCACATGCAGGGCGCACGCCGCGCAGGCGCAAGCGAGGAGGAGCTCGTCGAGGCGGTGCTCTGCGCGATCCCGGTGGTGGGCATCGCCGCCTGGCCGGTGGCCGCTCAGGCCCTCACCGGCGAGCTCTGAGCAACGCCGACGAGCGCGGCCGCGAGCTCCGCCGCCGGCGCCGCGGCGCCGTGCTCCGCGGCGAGCGCCGCCACAGCGCCCGAGAGCGCGTCGATCTCGGTCGGTCGCCCCGCCTCGAGGTCGACCGCGAGCGACGGCCGGTGGGCGCCGATCCCCTGCCAGGTCGCGAGCGCCTGGTCCCAGAGCTCGTGGGCGTCGAGCGCTACCCCACGCGCGCCCGCCACCGCGACGACCTCGTCGAACATCCGCCGCAGCGCCCGCCGCCCGGGCTCGCTCTCGAGCGCGTCGGCCACGGTGCAGCGGAGCAGCGCGCAGAGCGGGGCCATCGAGGCCGTGAACGCGAGCTTGCGCCAGATCACGAGCTCCACGTCGTCGCGCAGCTCCGCGGGCAGGCCCGAGCCGCCCAAGGCGGAGGCGAGCCGCTCCGCTGCCGCGCGCGCGGGAGTGCCGGCCGGCGGCGCGCCCAGCGAAGTGAGCGAGCCGCCGTCGAGTGCCGACGGCGACGCCGCGACCCGCCCGGGGCCGAGGAGCTCGGCGCCCACCGTCGTCGCGCCGGCCACGACCCGGTCGGGGCCGAGCACGGCCGCCAGCACGCGATCGTTGCCGAGCCCGTTCTGGAGGGTCACCGCGATGGCGTCCTCGCCCAGGTGCGGCGCGAGCGAGCGCGCCGCGGCGCCGGTCGCGTGCGCCTTGACCAGCACAAGCACCGCCTCGGCGCCGCGCGCCGCGGCGGCATCCGTCGAGGCAGCCGCCGGGACGGCCGGCTCGTCGCCGCCGGCGCCTGCGAGCACGATCCCGTCGCGGTTGATCGCGTCCACCTGCTCGGCCGCGACGTCGACCAGGATGACGTCGTGTCCGGTGCGGGACAGCAGCGCCCCGTACACGGAGCCGACCGCGCCCGCGCCGACGACGGCGATCCTCATCGGCGTGGCCGCCCGCCGGGGCCACGGTCGAAGACCGTCGCGCCCGCTCGCTCGCGCAGCTCATGCTTGATGACCTTCTCCGTCGGGGTCTTCGGCAGCGCGTCGAGCACCTGCAGGTAACGCGGGACTGCGAAGTAGGGGAGCCGCTCGTCGCACCAGGCCCAGAAGCCCGCTACGTCCAGCTCGCTCACGTTCGCGGCGAGCACGACGCACGCCTTGATCTCGTCCTCGCCGCCCTCGTCGGCTGCGACCGCGACCACGGCGGCCTCGGCCACGGCGGCGTGCGTGCTCAGGACCTGCTCGACGTCCGCCGACGCCACGTTCTCTCCGCGACGCCTGATGCGGTCCTGGAGCCGGTCGAGGAAGCACAGGTCGCCGCGCTCGTCGAAGCGCCCCAGGTCGCCGGTGTGGAACCAGAGGTTGCGCATCGCGAGCGCGGTGCGGTCGGGCATTCCGAAGTAGCCGCGCGTCGTCGTCCAGGGGAGCCGCGGACGCACGAGGATCTCGCCCGCCTCCCCCGTGAAGACGGGCTCGTCGGTCTCCGGGTCCGCCACAGCCACCTCGTAGAAGTCGTGCCCGACCGACCCGGCGGACGCCGGCGCGCCGGGCTCGACCACGCGGTTCGCGACCATGCCGACCTCGGTGGTGCCGTACGAGGTCACAAGCCGCTCGATGCCGAAGCGCTCGCGAAAGCGGTCGACGGTCCGAGGCACGCAGGGGACGGTCCAGACCGAGCGCAGCCCATGGTCACGGTCGCCCCCGGATGGCGGCTGCGCGAGCACGAACTCGAGCATCACTCCGAGCATCGACGTGTGCGTCGTGCCGCTCGCGCGGACTCGCTCGAGCCAGCGCGACGCCGAGAAGCGCTCCTCGAGCCGGGCGCGCGCGCCGCTGATGAGCGCCCCGTAGACGGTCATCTGGGCGTTGATGTGGAAGAGCGGCAGCTCGCTCCCGTAGACCGAGTCGCGCCCCATCCCGAGCAGCTCGCCGTTGCGTTCGCAGAGCAGGTGGAGGCTCGCGTGCGGCATGAGGGCTCCCTTGGAGCGACCGGTGGTGCCGGACGTGAACATGATCGAGCCGATGTCGGCCGGGCCGATCTCCTCGGCGGGCGGCTCGGCGTCGAGCGGGACGTCCGCGAAGGCGCGCACGTCGACGCCCGGCGGCGACGGCGGCGCTCCTCCCACGACGATCAGGGTGCGCAGCTGCGGCAGGCGCGGGAGCGAGGCCGCCACCGTCTCGAGCAAGCGGTCCTCCAGCACCATGACCCTCGCCTGCGCCGTGTTCGCCAGGTGCTCGAGGAACTCGCCCCGGTAGTCGACGTTGACGGGCACGTGCGGGGCGCCCAGCTTGCTGAGCGCGAACCAGCTGAGCACGAACTCGAGCCGGTTGCCGAGCATCAGCAGCACGCCCTCGCCGCGCCGCACGCCGAGTGCCGCGAGCCCGGCGGCGAGCCGGTCCGTGCGCTCGTCCATCTCCGCGTACGTCGCCGTGGCGTCGTCGACGCCGAAGGACAGGAAGGGCCGCGCGCCGAGCTCGGCGGCGCGCTCCCTGAGGAGCGGCGGGAGCGCCCAGCGCTCGCGTTCGGGGACCACGAAGCTCATGCCGCCGCCGTTCGCATGCCGTCGATCGCGCTCAGCAGCTCGAGGCAGACCTCGCTGAGCGGGACGGGGACGCCGCGCCGCTCAGCCTCCCGGACGAGGAACCCCTGCACCGCGTCGAGCTCGAGTCGCCGGCCGCGCTCGATGTCGGTCAGCATTGAGATGCGGACGTCGGTGGCGCCCGCCTCGGCCATCGCGCGGCCGCGCTCGCGCACGAGCTCGACGGCCTCGGCACGCGGCCCGGCCGCGAGCGTTCGCACCGGGAACATGCCGGGCAGGTCGTCGAGGCCGACGCCGGCGGCGGCCGCCACCGCCGCGCCCTCCTCGACGAGCCGCACGTACAGCTCGGACAGCCGCTCGTCGAGCAGCACGCGGTGGAAGGGCTGGCGCGAGAGCGCGCAGAGCGACATCACGGGCGACGCGTGGACGAGCTTCGACCACTCCGCCGGAACGATGCGGCCGGTGGCGACGACGGGCATCCCGCCGACCTCGAGCAGGGCGGCGAGCGCCTCCACGCGCGGGCTCACGCCGCCGTCGAGCTCACCGAGATAGGTGCTGCCCGCGAGCGTGTGGCGCACGAGGCCCGGGCGCGCCTGCGTCGCGCCCACCATGCTCATCCCGCCGATCACCCGCTGCGCGCCGCACCAGGCGCCGAGGAGCTCGTCCTTCTCGACGCCGTTCTGCAGCGACAGCGCGTGCTCGAGCCCGTCGAGCAGATGTCCGAGCCCCGCGAGCACGGCGCGCGTGTCGTGCGACTTCGCCAGCAGTACGAGCGTGTCGACCTGCTCGATCCGCTCCGGCCTCCAGTCGGCCCGCAGGCGCGCCCGGAAGCGACCCTCGGGCCCGTCGATCTCAACGGCGCCCGCGTCCCGGATCGCCTCGGCGTGCGGCCGCCTGGCGAGCAGCTGGACGTCGGCGCCAGCGCGGGCGAGGTGCGCGCCGTACACGCTGCCGAGCGCGCCCGCGCCGGCGATCAGCACCCGCCGGGGGCCGGGAGTCACCCCGTCTTCGGCTTGAAGCCGATGTGCAGCCCCTTGAGCGCGCGCAGGAAGTAGCTCGGCTCGTACGTGAAGTCGTTCGCGTCCTCGATGAACCACAGCTCGTCGATGCGCTCGACGATGCCCTTGAAGCCGAAGTACAGCTCGCGCCGCGCGAGCGGCGCGCCGAGGCAGTGGTGGGTGCCCACCCCGAAGGCGAGGTGGGTCTTCGGCCGCTCGCGGCCCAGGTCGATGTCGGCTGGGCAGTCGAAGCGGCGGTCGTCGCGGTTGGCAGACGCGAAGCGCACGTTGATGACCGAGCCGGCCGGGATCGTCACGCCGTGCAGCTCGATGTCGACCGCGGCCTCGCGCAGCAGCCCCTGGACCGGCGACTCGATGCGCAGCACCTCCTCGATGAAGCGCTCGAGGTAGGCGTCCGGGTCGGCCTTGAGGCGCTCCCAGATCTCCGGGTTCTGGATCAGCAGCATGATCCCGGCGGAGAGCGCGTTCGTCGTCGTCTCCGAGCCGCCGACGAACAGGTCCGCCATCAGCTCGGAGTGCAGCTCCTGATCGGTGAGCGTGCGTCCCCACTCGGGGATCTCGTTGTTGACGAGGTCGCTCAGGAGCGTGTCCGTCCGGCTGCTCGCGCAGCCGCTCGAGAATGGGCTGGAAGTAGTGCTGCGCCTCGATCTCGAGCTCGGCCGACCACACCTGCTCCTCCTCGTTGAGGGAGAGCCCGAGGCGGCGGATCCAGGCATCCGTCCACTTCTTGATCTTCGGCATGTCCTCCTCGGGCACGCCGACCTGACGCCCGATCGCGATCAGCGGCAGCGGCACCGCGAAGGCGCGCACGAACTCGCAGCGCCCGTCGTCGATGAAGTCGTCGATCAGGCGCGTGACGAGCGCCTCGAGGAAGGGGTCGAGCTCCTTGATGCGGTCCGGGCGGAAGGCGTGGTTGAAGAGGCGCCGGAGCTGCATGTGGCGCGGCTCGTCGTGGGCGTCGAGCGTCGGAACGGGGACCCAGCCCTTCTCCTCGTAGAGCTTCTGCACGCGCTCCGCGGTGCGCGCCGCCTCGGCGAGCTGGCGGGCCTGCTCGTCGTTCTCGGGCTTGATGGCCTTGACGGTGTCGCCGGCGGCGTTGCCGACGCCGTTCGAGAAGCGTTTCGTGTCGAGGAGCGCCATGCGCACGTCCTCGTAGCGCGTGAGCACGTACATCCCGGTGGCCGGGTCCTTCCAGACCGGCGCGTCGTCCCGCAGCTGCTCGTACGCGTGGTACGGGCAGTCGTTGACGGCAGGTTCGAAGAAGTTCACCTCGGGCGCCTGCGAGGCCATCGCGTCCTTCCTGTCGAAGCTCTCTCCCGACGCGCCAAAGTAAACGGATTCCCCGCGTCCGTCAACCCAACGTTTGGTCTAATATCGCGGCGGTGACCGGCCCGGTCGTCCGCCCCGGGCCGCCGCCTCGGGCCATCCTCGCGACGGTCGCGAGCGCGGCGCTCGCCTACTCGTTCATGCAGACGCTGGTGCTGCCGGCGCTGCCCGTCTTCGAGCGCGAGCTCGACGCCTCGCCGACCGCGGCGGCGTGGATCGTCTCGGGCTTCTTCCTCTCCTCGTCGATCAACATCCCGATCTTCGGCCGGCTCGGCGACTCGTTCGGCAAGGTGCGGGTGCTGACGATCGTGCTGATCGTGCTCGCGGTCGCGACCGTGGGGGCGGCGCTGGCGCCGAGCCTGGAGGTCCTGATCTTCTTCAGGGTCCTGCAGGGCGTGGCGGGCTCGGTCTTCCCGCTGTCCTTCGGGATCGTGCGCGACCAGCTGCCGACGGAGCGGGTGGGCTTCGGGATCGGCGTTGTGAGCGCGATCTTCGGCATCGGCAGCGGATTCGGCTACGTCGCCAGCGGAGTCGTCCTCGAGCTGCTCAGCTGGCGCTGGCTGTTCGTGTTCGCGCTCATCCCGGTCGCGATCGCAATCGTGCTCGTGCCGCGCCTGCCGGAGTCCCGCGAGCTCGCACCGGGCCGGCCCGACTGGCTCGGCGGGCTGCTGCTGTCGCTCGGACTGCTGGCCCTGCTCGTGGGCCTGACGGAGGGCAAGGAGTGGGGCTGGACGAGCCCGGCCGTGCTCGGCCTGTTCGCCGGCGGGCTGGCGATCCTCGCGCTCTGGACGGCCGCCGAGCGGCGCATCCGCGATCCGATGGTCGATCTGGAGGTCTTCGGCCGTCCTGCGATCGCCTTGCTGAGCGTCTGCACGTTTCTGATCGGCTACGCGATGTTCGCCGTGTACTCGATCATGCCGGCCTTCGTCTCCGCGGATCCCGCCGAGACCGGCTACGGGTTCAGCGCCTCGCCGATCGAGATCGGGGTGTTCCTGCTGCCGGTGGCCGTGGCGATGCTGGTTAGCGGGCCGCCGGCCGGCGGCGCGCGGAACATCTCGCCGATCAACGTCCTCCGGTTCGGCATCGTCGCGCTGGCGGTCTCGCTGACCCTCATCGCCTTCGTTCACGACGATCGCTGGCTCCTCTACGCGTGGCTCGGCCTGCTCGGCATCGGCACGGGCGTGACGCTCGCCGTGCTCGGGCGGCTGGCGGTCGAGGCGGTGCGCGCGGACCAGACGGGCATCGCGGGCGGGATCAACACGCTGATGCGCACCGTCGGAGGAGCGGTGGCCGCGCAGGCGAGCGCCGTGATCACCGCCGGCTTCCTGCTCTCAGACGGCGTGCGCGCGGAGAAGGGGTTCGTGATCGCGTTCGCCGTGGCGGCGATCGGGGGCGTCGCGGCGCTGGTCGCGACCTTCCCCTTGGCGCGCGCTCAGGTCGGCCTCACGCCCGCCTTTGCGCAGTACCAACCGACCAACCGTTTGCCTTAGACTGGCGCCACTGCGACCTGAGGAGAGGTGCATGAAATTCGGTCTGCTGTTCCGCGTCCAGGATCCACCGAACGCCGAGAACATCGTCGGCCGCTGGCAGGAGGCGCTCGAGACGGCGAAGGTGGCGGAGGAATCCGGCTTCGACGGGGTCTTCCTGCCCGAGCACCACATGATGCCGGACGCCTACCTGCCCTCGCAGTGGCCGGTGCTGGGCGCGCTCGCCGCGATCACCGAGCGGCTCGAGATCGGCACGACCGTCCACCTGCTGCCCTTCGAGCACCCGATCCACACCGCCGAGCACGGCGCGATGGTGGACGTCCTGTCGAACGGCAGGCTGCGGCTCGGCGTGGGCATGGCGAACTTCCCCGAGGAGTTCGACCTTTTCGGGCTCGAGCACAAGCGTCAGGTCTCGCGCTTCGAGGAAGGCATCGAGATCGTGCAGCGCGCCTGGGCCGGCGAGGAGCTCGACTTCGAGGGCAAGCATTTCAAGGTCAAGGGCCACATCACGCCCAAGCCCGTTGGAGCGGAGCTCTGGATCGGCGCGATGTCCGAGCCCGGTGTGCGCCGCGCCGCGCGCTTCGGCGTCCGCTGGCCGACCGACCCGCTGCACAACCTCGACGTCATGAAGTACTGGGCCGACCTCTACCGAGAGGCCGGCATCGAGTACGGGACCTCCGACAAGCTCGGCGTGGTGCTGCTGCGCGACGGCTGGGTCGCGGACTCGCTGGATGAGGTCGAGAAGGTCTGGTGGCCGTGCATCCGCAGCGAGCACTGGTTCTACTTCGAGCGCGTGCCGCGCTGGGTGGCGGACCGTGAGCCGTTCATCGCCGACATCAAGTCGGAGGACGACTTCAAGTTCGAGCAGCACCACATCGACCGCCTGATCGTCGGCAGCCCCGAGGACTGCATCGAGAAGATCCGCAAGTTCCAGGAGGTCCTCGACCCCGACTACCTGGTGCTGTCCTTCCGTGTGGCCCTGGGCCCGAGCTTCGAGGAGGAGCTCGAGTGCGTGCGCCGCTTCGGCCGCGAGGTGATCCCCGCGTTCAAGCCGGTGGCGACAACCGGTGGATAGCCCCGCCACCACGGCGGATCAGGCGGCGCCCGCCGCGCGGCTCAGCGTGCGGGTGGGCGTCGGCTGGAACCCCTTCGCGGGGGACGGCCTGGCCGACGGGCGCTTCTGGGAGGCGGTCGAGGCGATGGAGGAGCTCGGCTACGACTCGGTCTGGCTGGCCGACACCGCCGCGCTGCCCGGTGCGGCGCCGCTGCCGATGCTCGCAGCGGTCGCGGCGCGCACCGAGCGCCTGAAGCTCGGGATCGGCGTGCTCGTGCTGCCGCCGCGCAACCCGGTTCTGCTCGCGCGCGAGCTCGCCACCGTCGACGTGATCTCGGGCGGCCGGCTGCTGCCGGCCGGCGGCCTTGGCATCAACATCCCCTCCGAGCTCGAGGCGATGGGGGTCCGGCGCGAGGAGCGCGTCGGCAGGCTCGAGGAGTCCGTCCAGATCGTCAAGGCGCTCTGGCCCGGCGAGCCGGTCACGATGAGCGGGCGCTTCTGGTCGCTCAGCGACGTGCGGCTCGAGCCGCGGCCGGTGCGCCGCAGGCTCGAGTTCTGGCTCGGCGGCTCGGCACCCGCCGCGCTGCGTAGGGTGGGGCGGATCGCCGACGGCTGGCTCGCCTCGTTCGTGGGGCCGAACGAGTTCGCCGGCATGACCGACGTGATCCGCGCGAGCGCTGCCGAGGCGGGCCGCTCGATCGACGAGGACCACTACGGCACGACGATCTTCGCCGCGCCGAGCGAGGACCAGCTGCCGGCCGCCGCGCGCCGGCTCCTGGGGCGCCGGGCCGAGCTGGCCCGCGCGGACCACATCACGTACGGGACCGACGAGCTGCGCGCGCTGCTCCACCGCTTTCGCGCCGCCGGGGCGACCAAGTTCGTGGCGATACCGATTGCGGACGAGGTCCTACCCTGGCTGCGCGAGATGTACGTCGAGGCGATCGAGCCCTTCGAATCGGTGGCGTGAGCGTGGCGGCGACGGTGGACGTCGAGCGCACGAACGAGCTGATCAAGCTCTTCGGCGAGCATCAGTACGCGGACATGCGCGTCGAGAAGCGCGAGGCCATGCGCTCTGTCCTGTTCGACCTGCCGCGCCGCTCGCCGCTCGGCTGGCAGTGTCTCTACGAGCACGCGCCCGCGTTCCTGCGCGAGGCTTCCGAGCAGGCGACGGCGGAGGAGATCGGCGCCGGCATGCGCACGGTCGGCTCGCGCCCGTACGCGCTGCAGCCGTTCATCTTCGTGTGCAGCTACCTGGGCGCGCGTCAGATGCGGATGCTCGAGCTCGGGCTCTCGCAGGGTGACCCGTTTCCCGAGGAGCGCCCCGAGGACCTCGCCTTCATCATGGACTTCTGGGCGCGCATGATGAGCGCCTACCGCTCCGACGATGCCCTGCTGCCGCGCCAGGCCGGCGGCAGCCTGCCGATCCTCGACGAGGCGCTTGTCGGCGAGCTCGACGAGCGCGCCCGGCCCGCCTCCGAGGACGACCGCACGGCGATCCGGCGGATGGCGGCCACGCTCGAGCTCCTCAACTTCGTCCTCCACGGCGAGCAGCGCGACGGCATCTTCGGGCACGGGCCGTACGACCTCGGCGGTGGCGCCGTCCTCATGTGCAAGGAGTTCAACGACCTGCGCAACGACTACATGCCGTGGGCCGAGACGCGCACCCGCGTCCCGCTCCCGAACGTGGCGGTCATCCAGGTGGCGCGCGACGTCGAGGTCAGCTGCGACATGTTCGGCTCGATGACGGTTCATCCGCACGAGATCGACGACCGGCTCGAGAGGGTCGTCGTGCTCACTAACGAGGGCGACTCGCTGCGCGAGCTCGGCATCGACGAGGTGACCGGCGTGCAGGAGGCGGCGGCCGACGCGCAGGAGGAGCTGTTCCTCAAGGCCGTCGAGTGGGACGACCGCTACAAGATCGAGTACGGCGCGCCGATGTTCGCCAACCACCTCAAGCCGTTCCTCGACGCCGCAGGGCTCGGAGACGACGCGGCGCAGCGGCTGATGGACGCCTGCAAGGGCACCGCGGACCGCATGGTCGACGACATGCTCGAGGTCGAGCTGCCGCCGATCTGGGGCCACATGGCGAACCCGCAGGGCGACTTCTACTGGCCGATGTCGGCCTGAAGCAGCAGCGCGTCGACGGCCGTCGCGCCCTGGCCGCGCGGATGCACGAGCAGGGGGTTGACCTCGATCGCGTCGAGCCGGGCGCCCGCCGCGAGCGCCACGGCCGCGACGCCCTCGATCGCCGTCACCGCGGCCTCAAGATCGGCCGCGGGCGCGCCGCGATAGCCCTCGAGCAGCGGAGTCACGGGCAGTTCGTCGAGCATCGCGCGCGCCTCGCCGGCGCGCAGCGGCAGCATGCGCCGCGACACCTCGGGCAGTAGCTCGGCGAGCAGTCCGCCTGCCCCCACCACGATCACCGGCCCCAGCGACTCGTCGCGGCGGGCGCCGACGATCAGCTCGATGCCCTCCGGCGCCATCGCCTGCACGATCGACCCCTCCGGGTGGGCGCCGGCGGCGCCTGCCGCCTCGACGACGCGCTCGTGCGCGTCCGCCACGGCATCGGCGCCCGACACGCCCACGACCACCGCGCCGGCGTCGCTCTTGTGCAGCAGGTCGCGGGCCGAGGCCTTGACGACGAGCGCCACGTCGCCGAGCTGGCCCGCGGCGGCGCGCGCCTCCTCGGCGCTGCGGCAGAGCACCGTCGGGGCCGTCGGCACGCCCGCGGCGCCGAGCAGGGCGAGCGCCTCGGCCTCCGTCGACGCCCGCTCGGCCGGCAGCTCGAGCGCAAGTGGTGCCGGCTCGACCTCGGCGGGCGAAGCTGAGCCCACCACGGCGCGCGCCGCGAGCGCCCGCATGCATCGCGCCGCGTCCTCGAACACGGCGAGGCCGGCCTCGCTGAGGCGCCGGCGCGACGCCAGGCTCATCTCGCCGGCGGACCAGAGCACGGCCAGGTTGGCGGCGTCGGCGCCCAGCACGAGATCGGCGAGCCGCTCGGAGTCCTCCGGCCTGTGCACGGTCAGGACGAGGACGGCGGTGCCGAACTCGTCCGCCTCGGTGAACGCCCGCAGCGACTCATGGAAGATCTCGGGCTTCTCCGAGAACATCCCGCTCATGTCCACGGGGTTGGAGAGCGCGGCGAAGTCCGGCACGACCGCGGCGAGCCGCTCGCGCGTCTCCGGCCGCAGGTCGGGAAGCTCGAGGCCCGCCCGCTCGGCGGCCTCGGTGGCGATCACGCCGGCCCCGCCCGACGTCGTGAGGATCCCGACGCCGCGCGTCGAGGCCGGGCCCAGCCGCTCGAGCGCCACGCAGGTGTCGATCAGGTCGTCGAAGCTGTAGACGCGGACCGCCCCATGGCGGGCGAGGAAGGCGTCGACCACGTCGTCGGCCGTCGCGAGCGCCCCCGTGTGCGCCGCGCTGGCGCGCGCCGCTGCGGCGGTGGCGCCGGCCTTCAGTACCACTACCGGCTTGCCGGCCGCGCGCAGCGCGTCGAGCCCGCCCGCGAACGTGTCCGGATCGCGGATGCCCTCGAGGAAGATCCCGACCACCTTCGTCGGCTCGTGCTCGGCCAGCCACCAGAGCAGCTCGCCCACCTTCAGGTCGGCCTCGTTGCCCGTGCAGACCGCCACGCTGAGGCCCGCGCCGGCGTCCTGAGAGCGCTCGACCAGCAGGCCCGCCACGCCGCCCGACTGCGCGAGCAGGGAGATGCCGCCGCTCGCGAAGGACGGCCGGAAGCCGACCCCCGAGGCGATCACGCAGGTGGAATCCGCCCGGTTGATCAGGCCGGGGCTGTTGGGGCCGACGACGCGCAGGCCGGTGCGGCGCGCCACCTCGGTGATGCGCCGCTCCTCCGCGGCGCCCTCCTCGCCGACCTCCGAGAAGCCCGACGAGAAGATCACCGCTCCGCCGACGCCGGCCGCGGCACATTCCTCGACGCCGGTCAGGACCTTGCTCTGCGGCAGCGAGACGACGGCGAGGTCGATCGGCTCGTCCGCCGACGCCGCCTCGATGCTCGGCGCGCAGGGCAGCCCGTCGATCACCTCGCGCGCGGGATTGACCGGCACGATCCGCCCGGCGAAGCCGTGGCGCTGGAGGCCGGTTATGAAGCGGCTGGAGAGGGCGCCCGGGCGCGAGGAGGCGCCGAGCACGGCCACGGACCTCGGCCGCAGAACCCGGTCGAGGCCGGCCACCTTGCTGGGAGCCTCGGCGCTCACGGCGACCAGCCTAGCCCATCAGACGAACGATCGTTTGGTCAGTTCGTGGCGTCATCGCGGCCCCCTGGACGGCCTTCCCGCTCCCGCCAGGCACGGTAGCTCGGCAGCTCGTCCGGCAGCGGCCCACTACCGGTGTAGCCGTGCGGCCAGCCGGCCGGGTCCTGCCGCATCGGGTTGCGCTCGCGCTCGGCGCCGTACCAGAGGAGGTGACGGCGGTCGAGGAAGAGCCAGCGCCCGTCCCTGCGGACGTAGCGGTCCTGGTAGAGGATCAGCTGGTCGACGAACTCCTCGCCGAAGTCGAGCGCGGCCCAGCAGTAGACCGAGCCGCTCGCCTCGCCGGGGTCCGCCAGCTCGACGATGTGGTTGCCGACGAAGTGGATCGTCGCGCCCTTGCCGAACCAGCGCTCGGCGTTGTTCCGTACCGCGTGGATGTCGATCACCGGCGGCTCGGCCGGCTCGTCTGTCTCGGCCCAGAGCGACAGCAGGAGCTCCATGTCGCGCGAGTCCTGTGCGAAGGCGTAGCGGTAGGCGAGCTGCCGGATCTCGTGGACGGCCCAGAGCCGATCGAAGTCCTCGGCGCCCATCGTCAGTCGTAGCGCCGGTCCTGCAGGCCGGCCGCCAGCACGCCGGCGTCGACGGCGATGTCGCTGCCCGTGCACACCTCGGCGAGGTCGCTCGCGCAGAACAGCGCCACGCGCGCGAGCTGGTCGGGCTCGCGCCGGCCCGCCAGCGGGTGGAAGTCCGGTGCCTCGCTTGAGCTGACCTCCGCGCCGATCTCGGCGCGCGCCTCGGCGAGCCCCTCCGTCGGGAAGGAGCTGGGGGAGAGCGACAGCACGCGCACGCGGTGTGGCCCGAGCTCGACAGCGAAGCTCTTAGTGAGGCCGCGCACCCCGTGCTTCGAGCTGACGTAGTGGGACAGCCCGGGGCCGTAGCCGCGGTGCCCGGCCGTGGACGCCATGTTGAGGATCACACCACCGGCCCCCCGTTCGACCATGCGCCGCCCGGCCGCGCGACAGCCGTAGAAGGTGGCGCTCAGGTTGAGGTCGAGCACGAAGTCCCATTGCTCGTCGGTCATCTCCACGGCCGGGCTGCGCGGGAAAACGCCGGCGTTGTTGACCCAGATGTCGATCGCGCCGAGCTCGGCGAGCGCGCGGTCGGCGATCGCCTCGACCTGCGCCGAGTCGCGCACGTCGGCGCCCATGCCGAGCGCCTTCGCGCCGTGCTCGGCGGCGAGCCGGCCGGCCGCGTGCTGTGCCGAGGCCTCGTCCAGATCCGCGAGCAGCAGGCTCGCGCCGGCCTCTGCGAAGCGCTGCGCGATCGCGTAGCCGAGCCCGCGCGCTCCGCCCGTGATCACTGCTGCGCGGCCGTCGAGCGAGACCAGCTCGGCGAGCGGGATCATGCGGCCGGCCTCAGTCGCACGGGCAGCGCGCGCAGCTGGCGCATCATCGCCGCACCCTGGAAGACGAGCTCGCCCGGGTCGACGGCGAGCTCGATGTCCGGAAAGCGCCGCGTCAGCTCCGTGAAGGCGATCTCGCCCTCGAGCCGCGCGAGCGACGCGCCGAGGCAGAAGTGAGGCCCGTGTCCGAAGCTCAGATGCTTGCGGGCGTCCTCACGCCTGATGTCGAGCTCGTCCGCCCGCTCGAACACCTCGGGGTCGCGGTTGGCGCCCGCCAGCATCGTGAAGACGGTCTGCCCGCGCTCGAGCAGCGCCCCGCCGAGCTCGACGTCCTCGACGACGAGCCGCTGCTCCCACTGCACGGGCGTGACCCAGCGCAGCAGCTCCTCGACCGCGCCCGGGACAAGGTCAGGCTCGCGGCAGAGCAGCTCCCACTGGTCGCGCTCGCGGAGCAGCTCGACCAGGCCGATGCTGATCAGGTTGGTCGTGGTCTCGTGGCCCGCGAACAGCAACACCACGAACATCGCGGCCAGCTCGTCCTCGCTCAGCTGCTCGTCGCCCTCCGCGCCGAGCAGCGCGGTGACCAGCTCCGAGCCCCCGTCGGGGTCGGCGCGATGGCGCGCGATCACGCCGCCCACGTACGCCCGGAACTCCTCGATCGCGCGATGGGCGTCGATCACGAGCGCCGGGTCCGACGAGCCGAAGTGGCGCGCGATGCGGTTCCCCCAGCTGCGGATCTCGTCGCGACCCTCCTCGTCGGGAACGCTGAGGATGTCCGCGATCACCGCGAGCGGGAAGCGATATGCGAATGGCATGAGGTCGCACTCGTGGGAGCCCGCGAGCGGGTCGAGCCGGGTGTCGCAGTGGCGCTGGATCATCGCCCGCATGTCGGCGATCCGGCGTGGTGTGAAGGCGCGATGTGCGATGCGGCGCAGGCGCTCGTGGTCGTCGCCCTCGGTGCGGCTGACCTGGAGGCCCTGGAAGGCCGCCACGCGGTCGAACGCGTCCTGCGCGTCGGGCGGCAGCGAGCTGCGTATCGCCTCCGCGCGGGTCCCCTCGAAGAAGCCGCGGCGGCTGCCGTGAACGCCGTCCCGGTGGAGCTCCCTGATGTCGGCGTAGCGCGTGAGCAGCACGGTGTGCTCGTGCCGGTAGACGCGGTGCTGCTCGCGCAGGCGGCGCCAGAGCGGATGCGGGTCCGCCATCGTCGCCGGGTCGGACGCGAACACGAGCGCGAGCTCGTCGTCGAGCGAGCGGGCGGTGGATGCGCTCACCGCGCCTCCACCAGTCCAAGCGACGAGGCTATGAAGCGCACCTCGTCGTAGATGTCGGCCGGCACAGCAAAGCCGTCGAGCGCGCGGATCTCGTCGATGCGGACCGCCAGCTCCTCGGGCAAGACGTCGGACTCCTCGGGGGCGATCCAGCCCGGCGTCTCACCGACGAACACCCGGGCGAAGCGCCCGAAGCCGACCGAGAACGCCTCGCCCGTCACGGCGCAGGCGCGGCTCGCGAGGTAGACGACGAACGGAGTGACCGAGCGCACGTGGCGCAGCGGCGCGAGCGCAGCGCGGACTTCCTCGGGGTAGTGGCGCTCGTAGTCCGGAACCGGCTGGGCGGACTCGATGCGGGTGCCCGCCATCGGGAGCAGCGCGTTGACGCGGATGCCGTGCTCGCGGCCCTCGAACGAGAGCGCCTTGGCAAGCCCGTAGACGCCCGCCTTGGCGGCTGCGTAGTTGCACTCCGCCTGCATTGCGAAGAGCCCGCCGGCCGAGCAGGTCATCACCACCCGGCCCTCGCGGGCGCGGCGCAGCGCCGGCCAGGCGGCGCGCGTCACGAGGAAGCTGCCGCGCAGATGGACATCGAGCACGGCGTCGAAGTCCTCCGGTGCCAGCTCCTCGAGGTAGGCGTTGCGCATGAAGCCGGCGTTGTTGACGAGCGCGTCGATGCGGCCGAAGCGATCGAGCGCCGCGGTCGCAATCGCCTCGGCGCCGGCGGGCGTCGCGACCGTCTCCTCGCTCGCGAGCGCGCTGCCACCCGCTGCCTCGATCTCGCCGGCCATGGCGCGTGCGTGCTCGCCCGAGAGGTCGTTCACGACCACCGCCGCGCCCCGGCGCGCAAGCTCGAGGGCGTAGGCGCGCCCGAGCCCGCGGCCCGCGCCGGTGACCACGGCCACCTGGCCGTCGAACGAGAGCGAGGAGGTCATTCGAACAGCCGCAGCACCATCTCGCAGACGCAGACGGGCCGCTCGCCGCCCTCGCGCTCGCCCGTCACGGCCACACGGCACTCGTAGCCGCCGCGCGCCTCAGCCACACCCGCGACCTCGAAGCGCACGCGCACGCGCGACCCGACCGGGAGCGGCGCCGGAAAGCGCACCCGCTCGAAGCCCGCCAGCACCACCGCGCTGAAGCCCTCGATCGCAACCGCCTGCTCGAACAGCGGCGGCAGCAGCGCGAGCGTGTGCGTGCCGTGAGCCGCCTCGGCGCTGTCGACGCCGTCGTAGTTCGTGGAGGGCCGGTGGAACGTGGCCTCGTCGAAGAGCCCGAGCTCGCGCCGGCCGAGCGTGAGCCATTCGGAAGGAGGGAGGTCGGCGCCCACCAGCGTCTCGAGCCCGGGACCACCGGTCACGCGCGGCTGCACGGCGAGACGATCGCCCGCGTCCTCCATCGGGCGCGAGCGTAGCACCAACCAAACGCAAGTTCGAAAGCGCTAGCGCCGCTCGCCGCGCAGCGCCTCACCCGGAAAGCGGGGGAGCGACCAGCTCGAGATCCACTCGCCGATATCGGCGCCGCTGACCGTGCGCGTCCGGCCGGCCGGGGTGAACAGGAAGCGGCCGTAGTCCTGCGCGAGCTTGCGAACGGGCGGCTCCACGAGCGCGTCCGTGAGGATCGCGCGCGCGACCACCGTCCAGCTGACGGGGCGCAGGCGCGACCACTCGAGCAGCGTGATCGCGGGTTCGCCGCCGCCGGCCCGGGTCACGAGCGCGCGGTTACGCGCCGCGCGCTCCACCGTGTAGACGACGTGAGCGGCGTCCGGCTTCAACCCGGGCTCCACGCGGCGACGCTAGCACTCGCCGTCCAGGCTCGACATACTCGGTTCGCTTCAACCATGCGATTGGTCGAATCCGAAGCGGGGAAGTGGCAAGCCGGCGATGTGCGGGCGGTTCCTCGCAAGGCGAGCGAAGTGCGCGTCACGGAGCTCGCGGAGGGCATCATCGGCCTGCGCCTGCCGCTGCCATACCCGGCCCCTGCGCCGGCATCGGTCAACTGCTACCTGCTGGCCGGCCGCGAGGGCCAGACCCTCATCGACGCGGGTTCGAGTCTCGCCCCAGGCTGGGATGCGGTCGAGCGCGCCCTCCTGAAGGCGAACGTCCAGCCGGCGACGATACGAACGCTCGTACTCACTCACATGCACTCCGATCACGCCGGCGGAGCGGCGGCCGTCGTGGAGCACAGTGGCTGCGAGGTCGCGCGCCTCGCCGGGCCCGACACTGCGAACGACGCCTTTCGCGACGTCCGCGCCCCGCTCGAGGAGCGGCACGCCGTGTGCCTGCGCGAGGGTGTGCCGGCGGCCGAGCTGCCCTGGTGGGCGGAGACCAATCTCGCCGACGACGGCCACCACCCGCGCGTGGAGCCCGACCTGCTGTTGGTGGAGGACGACGTCGTCCAGACGGCGGCGGGCGCGTGGCGGGTCGTGTCCGCCCCGGGGCACTCGCCAACCCAGATTGCGCTCGTCGAGGAGCGCAGCCGCTGGGTGCTGTCGGCCGACCTCGCCTACGGGCGCGGCACGCCCTTCCTCGAGTTCGGCCACAGTCCCGATCCGGTGGCGGAGCACCTCGGCTCACTCGAGCGCGTGGAGCGCCTCGAGCCGGAGTTGCTGCTGCCAGGGCACGGGCGGCCGGCGCAGACGCCGCTGCGCGTGCTCGCCCGTGCCCGGAACGCCACGCTGGCGGCCTGCGCGCGCGTGCGCGCCGAGCTGTCGGACGAGCCGCGCAGCGTCTACGAGATCGCCTTCGCGCGGGTGAGCGCAGAGCCGAACACGAACCGCCGCCAGGAGATCCTCGCGCTCACCGCCACGGTCCTGGCGCACTTCGAGCGCCACGGAGACATCGTCGCCGAGGTCGGCGCGGACGGCGTGCGGCGCGTCCGGCTGACCGCGCCGGGCGACCCGTGAGCCGCGCGGCCTGGATCCTCGCGGGTGTCCTGCTCGGTGTCGCCGTGACCGCCGTGGTGGCGATCGACCTGGGCACGTCGGGCGACCCAAGCGTGCCGCAGGCCGAGCCCCTGCAGCGACAGGTTCGCCCCGCGCTGTCGGGGCCGCGGGTGGTGCGCGGGTCGGGGCCGCGCGACGAGCCGATGCCCGTTCCGGCCGGACTCGGTCCGACGGTGGGGCGCGTCGAGCGTGCGCTCCGGGGCGTGCGCCAGTCGGGCTTCGTGCTCGGTGATCCCAACGCGCCAATTTCGATCACCGAGTACGGCGACCCCCGCTGTCTCGAGTGCGCACTGATACACCGCGACGTCATCCCCGAGGTGGTTCGCCGCTATGTCGCCACGGGACGCGCGTCACTCAGCTTCCGGCCCTGGCCGCTCTACGGCGCGCGTTCCGAGGCGCTCGGCCGGGCGGCCCTGTCAGCCTCCCGCCAGGGGCGCTACTGGGACTACCTGCAGGTCGCGTTCCTGCGCTCGACACGCAGGAACGCCGCGGAGCCGCCAGATCGCTGGGCGTCCGCGTTGGGCCTCGATCTGGCGCGCTGGCGGCGCGACCTGGGGCGGCGCAGATGGCGGACCGAGATGGAGGCCACCGTCAGCGTCGCCGAGGCCGTGCATCTGCCCGTGATGCCGGTCTTCCTCGTGCGCCGGGCGAAGGGAGGGGCCGTGACGATCCTGGCCGAGCCGCGCTCCTACGACGACTTCCTGCTGGCGATCGCCCAGACGGAGGACCTGAGCGGGCCGGCCTGAGGCGCCCGCGGCGCCGTGTTGTGAGCGTGTTGAGTTGCCTTGACCTCTCCGGAAACAGGAACTAGAGTCGCCTCACCTTTGACCTACCGATTGGTCGGCTGGCTCAAATCTGAGGAGGGGTTGAATTGATGAGCAGACGCCTAGTCGCTCTTTTATGCGCCGCGTTGGCGATTGGTCTTTTCGTGGCCGGATGTGGTGACGACGACGATGACGGCGGCGGCACCAGTGGCGGCGGCGGCATCGGGGCGGGCACCGGCTCCGCCAAGGCCAAGGCCCAGAAGGCCGGCGCCCAGGCTGCGAAGGACGACGGCACCGCCGAGCTGGAGCCGAACAAGACGGTCGGCTTCCTGCAGATCCTCGGCGGCATCGAGTCCGCCGACCGGACGGCCAACGCGGTCAAGACCGCGCTCGCCGAGGTCGGCTACAAGATGGTGCTCTGCGACGGGCAGGGCGACCCCACCAAGTGGGCAACCTGCGCCGACAGCCTCCTCGGCCGTGGCGTCGACGCCATCTTCACCACGGGCATCGAGCCCAACGCGGTTGCGCCGCAGCTGAAGAAGGCCAAGGCCCAGAACATCCCGTTCATTCAGGTCGGCGGCCTCGTGTCTCCCGGCTACGACGGCTCCTACTACCCCGATGAGCCCGAGGCGGGCAAGATCCTCGCGGAGTACACGCTCAAGCAGCTGACCGACCAGGTCTCGGAGAAGCCGGCGCAGATCATCGTGCACGACTATCCCGCCCCGTGGGCGACCTCGCGCACCGACGAGCTCGAAAAGCAGGTGAAGGCGAGCCCGGATGATTACGAGATCACGGCGACCACCCAGACCGACCCCGCGAACCTGGTCAACGGCACGCGTAAGACCGTGACCGACCAGATCACCGCGAACCCGGACACGAACATGTTCTGGTTCTCGTTCGACTCGGCGGGCCAGGTCGGCGGCCAGGCGGTGCTGGCGAAGTATCCGGGCAAGCAGTTCCCGGACAAGCCGCTCGTGGCCACGTTCCACGGCGACCTCGGCACGCTCGAGCTCATGAAGGCCGGAGCTGTCGACGTGGCCCTCGACGTGCCCTACGACGCGGGGCCGTGGGTCGGAGTCGACCAGCTGCTCCAGTTCTGGGGCCTCGACACGCCGTTCGCGAAGGAGCCTCAGCCGAGCTATCCGGGCATCGGCACGGTCTACGACTATGAGGTGATCACGAAGGACAACCTGCCTCCGGAGGGTGAGTACCGCACTCCGAAGAACGACTTCGTGACCTTCTTCAAGACGAAGTGGGCCGATCAGTTTGGGGGTGGCGGCGCGAACTAGACGCGCTGCCCGTTTGGGGTCAACGGGGGCGGCCTCAGGGCCGCCCCCGTTGCGTTTCAGAGGAGGAACGGATGCTCGACGAGAAGGTCTGCGTCGTGACGGGAGCGGGCAGCGGGATCGGCCGTGCCACGGCCGTCGAGATGGGGCGCCAGGGGGCGCGAGTCGTGGTCTCCGACATCGACCAGGCGACCGCGGCGGAGACCCTCTCGCTCGTGCGTGAGGCCGGTGCGACGGCGGAGCTCGCGCTGTGCGACGTCTCCGACGCCGACCAGGTGCGCAGCCTCATGGACGCGGCCGCCGGCGCCTTCGGCGGCATCGACGTCCTGCACAACAACGCAGGGATCAACGATGCGCTCCTGAGCGATCGCCTGGCCGTCCACGAGCTCGACGAGGGCGTCTGGGACCGGGTCATCGCGGTGAACCTGCGCGGGGTGTTCCTCTGCACCAAGTACGCAGCTCCCCATCTGCTGCGGTCCACGCGCGGGCCGTCGATAGTGAACGCCTCGTCGATGGGCGGGATGACCGCCTATCCCGGCGCCGTGGCCTACTGCGCGACGAAGGCGGGAGTCCTCCTCCTGACCAAGAGCACCGCCGTCGATCTCGCTCCAGCCGTTCGCTGCAACTGCTACTGCCCGTCCGTGATCGATACGCCGATGGTCCAGCGCTACACCGACGCCGCGGATGACAAGGAGGCGCTCGAGCGGGAGCTCGTGGGCGCCCAGCTGCTGCCCGTCTCGGCGATCCGGCCGAGGTGGCCGAGCTCGTCTGCTTCCTGGCGTCCGACCGGGCCTCCTTCATCACGGGCGCCGCGTACATGATCGACGGCGGCACCCTGGCCTGGAGGGGTGTCAGTCAGTAGGACCTTCTGAGCAGCCGGCGCAGCGGCGGCCGGCGGAAGTTCGCCTGGCCGAGGGCCGCGTTCACGCCCACGAGCGTCAGCTCCGAAACTGCGCTGGCGGCGCTGAGGGCGTTGACGCGGCGCTTGAGCTTCGCCGCGTGGTCGGGCGTGTACGGCCCCGGATGGTTGCCGTCCTCGAGCGGGACCGCACCGCCCGGCGCCGCCTTGGCGAAGCGGATGCCGGTCACCGCCGTCGCCAGACCGGTTACGGCGACCGCGGCCACAGAGGCGTCCTTCGCGATTGCGAGCCGGCGCTCACGCGGCGACAGGCTGCTCGGCTTCGCCTCGTTCACGCGCGCGCCGGCCCAGCCCGCGACGATCGCGGCGAGCCCCGCCGAGTTGATCCAGCCGTAGCGGCGCCAGGCTCGGTTGAGCACGCGCCCGCGCTCAGCGGCGTCGCTCACGTCCGCCAGCGCCGGGTGAAGCGCGATACGGCCGTAGAGGTTTCCTCCGAGCAGCGCCGCGAGGCCGGCGTCATGAGCGGCGCGCCCGAGGCTGCTGACGGTGTCGGACGGGATTCTGATCTGCGGGGTCGGCATGATGCACGCGCTACCCGAATCCGACGCACGCATTCCGATCGATGCAATTGACCAGCCGGGCCGCCGTCCCAGATGACATCTCCGCGCTCGTGCCGCTGATGAATGCGGCGATCGGCGAGCTGCAGAGGGAATTCCTCGACGAGGACCAGATCGAGTCGAGCCGCGCGAGCATGGGGCTCGACACGCAGCTGGTCGACGACGGCACCTACTACGTGATCGAGAGCAACGGGCGGCTCGCCGGCTGCGGGGGCTGGAGCCGCCGCGCCACCATGTACGGGGGCGACCACTCGGCGGGACGTGACAGCGCGCTGCTCGACCCTGCGCGCGAGCCCGCCCGCGTGCGCGCGATGTACACCCATCCCGAGTTCTCCCGCCGCGGGGTCGGTCGCCTGATCCTCTCGCTCTGCGAGTCGGCGGCGGCCGCGGAGGGCTTCACGCGGCTCGAGCTGGTGGCGTCGCTGGCGGGCGCCCGGCTCTACTCCGCGGCCGGCTTCGAGGTGCTGGAGCGCTTCGACGACGCCTCCGGTGGCGTCCCGGTGCCGCTCGTCAGGATGGGGAAGGCCATCACGGGCTCCGATTAGTCCTGGCTCGTGCCGTCGTTAGACCGGCAACTGAACCCTGAACCTGGGAGCCGAAATGTTGCTCGAGGGCAAGAACTGCATCATCTACGGCGGCGCCGGCGGTATCGGATCCGGCGTGGCTCGGACCTTCGCGCGCGAGGGCGCGCGGCTGTTTCTCGTCGGTCGCACGCGCGCGACCCTGGATGCGCTCGCCGGCGAGCTCGGCGATGCGGCCGAGGTCGCCGTGTTCGACGTGCGCGACGGCGACGCCGTCGAGGCGCACGTTCGCGACGTGGCGGCGAGGGCAGGCAGCCTGGACGTGTCGTTCAACCTCGTGACGCGTGATGACGTGCAGGGGATCCCGCTCGTCGACATGAGCTGGGAGGACTTCAACAGTCCGGTCGCGAACGGCCTGCACGCGAACTTCAACACGGCAACCTCGGCGGCGCGCGTGATGGCCGCGCAGGGCGGCGGGGTGATCCTCACCGTCACGAGCGGTTCCTCGAAGGGGGCGCATCCCGCAATGGGCGGGACCGGTCCCGCCGACGCCGCGACCGAGACGTTCCTGCGCTACCTGGCCGCCGAAGCGGGCTCGCAGGGCGTGCGCGTGCTCGCCATCCACACCGCCGGGGTGCAGGAGACGCTCACGAGCCGCAAGCTTCAGGACGTGAACAGCGACGCCCCCGACCCGGAGGACGTCATCCGCATGATCTCCGGGATGACGCTGCTGCAGCGCGCTCCGCGGCTGGCCGAGGTCGCCGAAACGGCCGCGTTCCTCGCGTCCGACCGGGCGTCGGGAATCACGGCTTCGATCGCCAACGTCACCTGCGGGTTGGTGACGGCCCCGTGACCACGAGCGAACGGCTCGTCGCCGCCGCGCGCGGCGGCGACGAGACCGCCTTCGCGAAGCTCTCGGAGCCCTACCGGCGCGAGCTGCACGTGCACTGCTACCGGATGCTCGGCTCGTTCGAGGCCGCCGAGGACGTCGTGCAGGAGACCTACCTCCGCGCCTGGCGCCACCTCGACGGCTTCCAGGGCGGCCCGCTGTTCCGCGCCTGGCTGTACAAGATCGCGACGAACGCCTGCCTCGACGAGATCCGGCGCAACTCGCGGCGCGTGCCGGCGCTCGAGTCCTTCCGCGACGTGCCCTGGTTGCAGCCCTACCCCGACCGGCTGCTCGACGAGATGGCGCCCCGGGACGAGGAGCCCGAGACCGTCGTCGTCGAGCGCGAGACGATCGAGCTCACCTTCGTCGCCGTCATCCAGGCGCTGCCGCCGCGCCAGCGGGCGGTGCTGATCATGCGCGACGTGCTCGACTGGACGGCACGGGCGACCGCCGAGCTGCTCGACATGACGGTCGCTGCCGCCAACAGCGCGCTCCAGCGCGCCCGGGCGACCCTTCACGAGCTGCTGCCGCAGGATCGGGCGAAGCGCTCCGCCGCCGATCTCTCCACACACGAGCGCCGGCTCCTCGAGGGCTTCATCGACGCCCACGAGCGCGGTGACGCCGGCGCGGCGATCGCCATGGTGCGCGAGGACATCCGCATCACGATGCCGCCGAATCCGCTCCTCTTCGAGGGCCGCGCCGCGATGGGCACGCTGCTCGAGCGGGCGTTCGGCTCGGAGTCACCGGGCGACTGGCTGCTCGTGCCCACGCGCGCGAACCGCATGCCGGCCGCCGCCAGCTACCTGCGCGCGCACGGGGACGACGAGTTCCGCGCCTTCAAGCTCGACGTGATCAGGGTCGAGGACGACCTCGTGGCCGAGGTCACGACGTTCGGCCACGCGCTCTTCCCTCAGTTCGGGCTGCCGCCCACGTGGGCGGCACGGCCCGCTTGAGCTGCACGCCTTTGTGGGAATCTTGACCCATGCCGTGGCTCCCCGAGCTCTTCTCCGCGCCGGTGCAGGAGCGGCTGGAGGAGAAATGGGAGCGGCAGCGTCTCGAGGCCGTGCCGTACTACGACGGTTTGATGTCCGGGGAGCAGGACGCTCTGATCAGGTCGTTCGCGGGCGAGCCCGTAATGCACGTCCCCGAGTATGGGCGGGTCATGGGCGTGCCGGCGTTCGAGGCGTACGTCAGCTACCTGAGGGGGTGGCTCGCCGAGCGCAACATCTCGTTCGACCGGGTCGAGGACGTGATCACGGAGGGACGCGCGTTCGAGGAGGTGGTTCTCCACCTGGACGGCCAGACCGGACGCGTCGACGTGCCGGTGGCGATCATCGCCGACCGCCAGGCCGACGGACGCCTCATCGAGCTGCGCGTCTACCACAGCATGTGGCCGGTGCTGGGCTACCACATTCACCGTCAGCCGATGCTGCAGCGTGATCAGGACCTGCGCCTGCCCGACGTCGTGGGCGAATACCAGCGGGCCCTGGCCGCGGGTGACCTGGACGCGGTCATGGCGGCCTTCGAGCCAGACGCCTATGCCCGCGAGCCGGTGGGCGTCCCGTATTTCCACAGGGGCCTCGACGAGCTGCGGGCCTTCTACGCGCAGTCGTTCTCGAACGGCGGCGGGATCGAGTTGGAGCACTGCGCGATGGTCGACACCGGCAGGGCCTGCGCACTCGAGTACAACGTCGTGAGGTGGGGCCGGACGGAGCTGCCGCCGGAGGCCGGGGTCGCCGTCTATGTCCGCGGCGACAGCGGCAAGCTCGCCGCCGCGCGCATCTACGACGATTGCGATCCGCCGCTCGGCTAGCTGAGCTGCTGGCCGCCGTCGATGTCGAACGTCGCCCCCGTCAGGGCCGTGTTCGCCATGAGGTGTATCGCGAGCGCTGCTACGTCCTCGGGTCCGACGACGCGGCCGATCGGCAGCGATGCGCGCAGCTCCTCGCGCCGCGCCTCCAGTTGATCGCCGAGGAGCGACGCCGACAGCGGCGTGTCGACGAAGCCGGCGGCGATCAGGTTGACCCGGACGGGTGCGACCTCGAGCGCGAGGCTGGCCGTGAGAGCCGGGAGCGCGGCGGTCGCCGCCGAGACGAGTCCGACGCCCACGCTCGGCCGGCGGCCTCCGGTGCCGCCCATGAACAGGAGCGCACCACCCGGGCGAACCTTGGGGGAGGCGTAGCGGGCGACGCCGGCCATCAGCAGGGGGTGCTCCCCGAACGAGCGGCGGGCCTCGTCGAAGTCCATCTCGGCCAGGGGCGCGTAGTAGGGGCCGCCCGCCGTCGCCAGTACGTGGTCGACGGGGCCCTCGAGGTCCGCGAAGAACGCCTCCAGGGCCGCCGTGTCGTTCGCGTCGAAGGCGGCGGTGCTGAGCGCCCCGAGCTCGGATGCCGCCTGCTCCAGCCGCTCGGGATTGCGGCCGGTCAGGATCACGTCGGCGCCCTCGGCCCGTGCGCGCCTTGCCGTCTCCAGCCCGATGCCGGCGCTACCGCCGATCAGGACGACGGTCTGGCCGGGCAGTTGCGGGTCGCTCATCGACTCTCCTCCCGTCAGCTCCGTCAGGTCACGGCCGGCGCCGGCGCGATCTCAGCCCGGAGCGCCTTCAGCGCCTCGATGTAGATCTCCGAGAACGTCGGGAACGGCTGAATTGTGTCGGTCAGCACGTCGAGCGGGACTCGGGCCCGGATCGCCAGCGTGGCTTGCTGAAGCCACTCGCCCGCCTCCGGGCCCAGGGCGTAGGCGCCTGTCAGGCGCTCGCCGTCGCTGAGGAGCGTGAGGAAGCCGTTGCCCTCCGCGTAGGCGCGCGTGAAGGTCGAGGTCTTCGGCACCCCCGCGAGCGGGACCGTCGCGCTGAAGCTGCCCTCGACGGCGCCCACCGCCGCGGCCTGCGGATCGCTGTAGGTCACGCGCGGGACCGCGTCGTAGTTGGCCTTTCTGGGCTCGCCGAGGATGTTCGCGGCCACCACGTCGCCCTGGTACTTGCCGACGTGGGTCAGCTGCCAGAGGCCTGTCACGTCGCCGATCGCCCACAGGTTCTCCCCCGCGCGCAGATGCTCGTCGACCGGGATCCCTCGGGCCTCGGCTTCGACGCCGACCGTTTCGAGGCCGATCCCCTCGACGCGCGCGCGGCGGCCGGTCGCGACGAGCAGGTGCTCGCCGCTCAACGTGCGGCCGTCGTCGAGCTCGAGGACGTAGTCGTCGCCGTCGCGGCGCGCCTCGGTCGCGCTCGCGGACAGGATCAGCTCGAGGCCGTCGCGGCCGAGAGCCTCGGCGAGCGCCTCACCCAGCGGCGCCGGCTCGCGTCCGAGCAGGTGCTCGGCCATGTCGACGAGCGCCACCTCGCCGCCCAGCCGCAGCACGACCTGCGCCATCTCCACGCCGACCGGCCCGCCGCCCAGGATGATGAGGCGGCGCGGCACCGCCTTCATCGAGGTTGCCTCGCGGTTGGTCCATATGCCCTCGAGCTCGCGGAGGCCCGGCACCGGCGGCACGATCGGGTCCGCTCCATTCGCGAGAACCACGTGCTCGGCCGTGTGGCGCACGCCGTCCACCTCGACGACGCCCGGGCCGGCGAGCCGGCCGGTGCCGCGCAGCAGGTCGATGCCGTTGTCGGCGAGCCAGCGCTCCTGCCCTGCGTCGGACCAGTTCGAGGTCTGGAAGTCGCGCCAGGCGAACACCGCCTCGACGTCGACCTCCGCGCTCGCCGCGGCCTCGCGGGCCTCGTGCACCGCCTGACCCGGTCGAAGCAGCGTCTTGGAGGGAATGCAGGCCCAGTACGAGCACTCGCCGCCAACCAGCTCGCGCTCGACGAGCCCGACGCGCAGTCCGCCCTCGGCCAGCGCCCCGGCGCAATGCTCCCCGGGAGAGCCACCGCCAATGACGATGACGTCGTAGTCCGCGCTCATGACGGGAGCGCCTCACCCGTCTGCTCGGCGACCATGTAGCGCGCGTACCAGGCCGGCCATTCGGGATCCGCCTCGCCGGTCCGCTCCTCGTGCTTGCCGTGGGCGTCCTTTGCGCGCGTGAGAGCCTCGGCCAGCTCGGCCGGGGACTCGTACGTCGCGCCCGTGACCCGCCCCGGCAGCCGCGTCCGGATCTCCTGGAGCATCCAGGTGTTGCCGTCCGGGTCGCTGAAGGAGGCGTACGAGCCGTAGTCGGCGTGGCCGTCGGCCGGTCCCGGCACGCGCCCGCCGGACCCGGCGTGGTGGAAGACGCCGCCGGAGTCGTGGAAGACCTGGCTGACGTCTGCGCCACCGCTCATGAGCTGGTCGCGCGCGGCGTCGATGTCAGAGACGGTGAGCTGCAGGGCCTCCACTGAGCCCGGCTCCGCCGAGGTGACGTTGCTACCGAAGATGATGGACGCCTGCGAGCCCGGAGGCGTGAGCTGAACGACGCGCAGCTCGTCGGTGCTGAAGTCGGCGTCGAGCCGCCATCCGAGCGACTCGTAGAAGGCCTTCGCTCGGTCCACGTCCGAGACGGGTAGCACCACGACCTCGAGCTTCAGCTCGGCCCTGGCGCCCCGGGGCACCCCGGCCGCGTTATCCCTGCTCTCCTCGACGCTGCTCATGTCGACCTCCGATCGGGTGGGCTAGTGGGCGACGACCCCCAATAAACCACAGCCCTGGCGGGAACGGTCTTCCTAGGCGGGCTGCACGTCTGGTGGCACACCCCAGCGCGCGTGCCGCCCAAGCGCGTCGAGGTCGAGCACGGTCACGCGCCGGCGCCCCGTCTCGACGATCCCCAGCGTGCGGAGGAGCTGGAACGCCTTGCTGACGGCCTCCCGGGACGCGCCGACCCAGCTCGCCAGCTCCTCCTGCGAGAGCGGCAACCTGATCTCGATCCCACCCTTCTGCTCGACGCCGAAGCGGTCACTGAGCTCGAGCAGTCGCTGCGCCAGGCGGCCCGCAACGTCGAGCGTGGCGTACTGCGCACGCTGAGCATCGGCGTAGCGCAGCCGGCGCGCGACCACGTGCAGGATCGCCACCGCGATCCTGGGCCGCCGGTCGAGGAGGCCGAGGAAGTCCGAGCGCGGAATCACGAGCGCGTCCACCGGCTCGAGCGTCGTGACGGTCGTGGAGCGCGGGCTGCCCTCGATGGCGGCGAGCTCGCCGATCAGCTCGCCGGGCCCCACGACCCCGAAGATCGCCTCCCGGCCCCCCTCGGTGAAGGAGATCTTGGCGCGGCCGCCGATCAACACCACGACCGGGCCCGCCTCGTCGTCCTGGTGGACGAGCGTCACGTGGGCGCCGTACGTGCGCCGCACCCCGGCGCTGGTCAGTGCGTCCGCGTCCTCGCCGGACAGTGACGCGAGGAAGCCGTCGACCGTCATCCGCAGAGGATGTCACCTCCGCAGCGGCGGCGAAAGTGGACGATTACGCACAGCTGCGTGTACGACGACGTGGTACGGCCGGGCGATGCGCGTGATGATCGTGAGCGTGACGAATCGACCGACCGAAGAGCCGACTTGGCTTCGCAGGGGTTCGGTCGCCGTCGCGGGCGGCAGGGGGACGGCGTCTGGCCGCAGGGGGCAGGCGTCGCGTGCTCGCCTTTGAATGAGGATCGGCGCCTGGCTTGTGGGGGCCAGGCGCCGAGCTTCAGCCGCTAGCTCGCCTGGCGCGCGAGCGCCTCGCCGGCGCTCTCGACCGGCGCCCAGATCACGACCTCCTCGCGCCGGCCCTTTACGCTCATCGCGTCGATGCGCTGGAGCTCAGGCGCCTCGCGCAGCATCATCATGCGCGTCGACTCGGAGAGCATGAGCATGTGGGGCGTGCCCTTCGTGAGCGACTCAATGCGCGAGGCGGTGTTCGTCGTGTCCCCGATCGCCGTGTACTCGAGACGCTTCTCGGAGCCGACGTTGCCCGCCATCACGACGCCGCTGTTGAGCCCGATGCCGACGCGGAAGCTCTCGTCGCGACCGGTCGAGCTGAGCCATTCGTTGAACTCGCCGAGCGCCGGGCCGGCCATCTCGCGCGCCGCAGCGTAGGCGCGGTCGGCGTGGTCGTCCATCGGAATCGGCGCGCCGAAGACGGCCATGATGCCGTCGCCCATGAACGCCACGAGCGTGCCGCCGTGGTCGAGGATCACGTCGGTCATGGTCGTGAGGTAGTGGTTCAGGACCTCGATCACGTCCTCGGGCTCGCGCTTCTCCGAGAAGGTCGTGAAGCCGCGGATGTCGCTGAAGAGCACCGTCACAAGCTCGCGCTGGCCGCCAAGGCGCAGGTCGTCGTCGACGTTGCGCAGCACGTCGTCGACCACCGGCTCGGGCACGAAGCGCGAGAACAGGTCGCGCACGCGCTGGCGCTCGAAGGCGTTGAGGACGACCGCCACCGCGAGCGCGCCCACGACGCCGAAGGCGAGCGACACCAGCGGGTAGAGAAAGCCGACGATCACCCCCGCGTTGAAGGTGAGCTGGACGAAGACCGCATACAGGATCGCGAGCCCGAGTCCGATCAGCGCCGCCCGCAGCGGGCCGAAGCGGATCGCGACCAGCGGGCCGACGGCGCCGAACAGCAGGATCAGCGCGACCGTCGTCCACGCCGGCGCCTCGCGCAACGGGAAGTCGCGAAGCAGGGTCGATACCGAGTTGGCGAGGACCTCGACGCCGAACATGAAGTCTTCGCCGCTCACCGACGTCGGGTGGACGTCCTGGAGGATCGGGGCCGTCGCCCCGACAATCACGATCTTGTCCTCGAAGGTGCCCTTCGGGAAGTCACCGCGCACCACGCGGTAGAAGGGGATCGTCTCGATGTTGGCCTTGCCGTGGTAGTCGATCCAGGGGCGCTCCGCGGGGAACTCGTCCTTCGGGATCTGCCGGCGCTGAGCGCGCTCGACGATCGCCACCGCGAGCGTGTCGAGCTTCTCGATGTCGTGGGCCATCCGGCGCACCACGCGCCCGGAGTCGGTGGCGTAGCCTGCGTGCGCCGCGCGCGACTGAAGCGTGCGCAGCACCTTGTCGCCGCCGAACACGTTCGTGCGGCCACGGTCGTCGACGATCGTGGTGGCGAGGACGACGTTGCCGGCCTGGGCGATCGCGTCGGCCAGCTCCTGGTCGTCGGCGGGGTTCTCTGACGGTTCCGTGAACTGGACGTCGTAGCCGATCACGCGGGCTCCGTCGGCGCGCAGCTGCTTGATCGCCTCGGCGTGGAGGGTGCGCGGGAACGGCCAGCGCTCGCCGAGCTCGCTGAAGCTCGGGTCGTCGATGCCCACGATCGCAATGTCCTCAGGCGGGGCGAGATCGCCGCGAATCGAGAAGCGCGAGTCGACGGTGTCGAGCTCGGAATCGTCCAGCACGTCGGTCGCGTACGCGGCCAGCACGAAGCCGGTCAGCACCAGCGCCGTGCCGGCGAAAGTCAGCAGCCGCAGGCGCCGGCTGCGCCGCCGCTGCGAGGTTTGCGAGCCCCTCACCCCAGTCAGTCTGGTGCATCGCAGCCGTCTGCGCCAGACGGCGGCTCAGCGGTCGCGCTCGCGTCGCTCCTCCTCGAGCTCCTGGCGCTCCTCGATGTTCTCCTCGCGCTGTTCGAGCCGTTCCTCACGGGCGTCCAGCTCGGCGCTGCTGGTGGGCCCGAAGTGCGCGGTGACGATTGCGATCGCGGCGGCGACGATCGCGATCGCGACGAGCAGCGAGCCCAGCATCTGGATTCCCTGCGGACGGGCGGGCGGCCATCAACCGACCCCCAGGAAGTCGCCCGCGGACGTGAGCCAGGTGATTCCGAACAGGATCAGGAGTGACACCCCGAACAACGGCAGCAGCCGGCTCAGCGTGCCGCCCAGCCGGACGACCAGCACCTTGGTTGCGAACAGACCGAGCAGGATCGTCGCGACGACCGCGTGCGTGCCGCCGTCCTCGAAGCCCGAGTAGCCGATACACATGATCGCGATCACGACGGTGAGCACGAGGATCGTGTCGCCGCTCGCGCGGTGCGTCCAGCCGGCGGACCCTCGCTCGAGGAAGGGCAGCCGCAGCCAGCCGTACGTGACTGCGGCAAGCAGCACCTGGTAGAGCGCAAGCCCGAGCACGACGCTCGCGAGCATCACCTTCACCTCGGTGACGTTGCCGCGCGTGAGCTCTTCGATCAGGTCTTCCACGGCGCCTCCGCGAGAGTGTTCCCGCGAAGGCGCCCGCTACACCCGCACGCGCGCCCCGAAGAAGTCCTCGAGCGCCGGCGCCAGGGCGGCGGCGGCCACGTCGTGGGTCTGGCCGGGGAGCGTGCGCCGCTCCGGGTGCGGAAGGATCGTGGCGAGCGCATCGACCGCCGCCGCCGCCCAGGGCGGGCTCGCTCCGCCGTCCACCAGGAGCACCGGAGCGGTGACGGTCGGCGCGCGCTCGGCCAGCAGCGTGTCCTGGCCCTCCATCAGCATCGTGTCGTAGACGAGCGTGTGGGCCACCGCCTCGAAGCCGCGCCACACCGGCGCGGCGCGCATCTCGGCGACCATCTCGCCGGGCATCCCGAGTCCCGTGCTGAGGAAGTACTCGACGGCATCCCCCGGCCGGCCTGTCGCGTTCAGGCTGCGCAGCTGCTCGAGGAAGTCGTCCGGGGCCTTGAAGGTGTTCGCGTCCACCGCGAAGGGCGGCTCGTAGAGCGCCAGCTTGGTGATCGCCAGTCCGCTCGCCGCGGCCTCCAGAGCGAGCGCCCCGCCCGACGACATGCCGAACACGAACGCCGATCCGCCAGCGGTGCCGATCAGCGCATCGAGGTCCTCGACCTCGCGCGCGACCGAGTAGGGCGCGCGGTCGCCGCTCTCTCCGCGGCCGCGGCGGTCGTAGTGGAACACGGTGAAGGCGGGCGCAAGCTGCTCGATGAGCTCCGTCGTGGACTCGTCGATCGCGCGGTACTGCAATGCGCCGCCGACCAGGATCAGAGGCGGCCCCGTCCCAGAGCGGTCGTAGCCGATCTGGGTGCCGTCGCTCGAACGTACTGTGCTCACGGGTCTCCTCTCGGTAGGCGGATCTCTTCCTAGGACCCCCTCCCGCCGCTCAACTCATCGGCGCAGGTGGAATAGGAGACGGCGCTTGCCCGTCAACCGACCCATGCGCCTCCTCAAGAAGACCGTGCTGCCCGCCCTCACCGTGTCCGCGCTGCTCGTGTGCGCCGCTCCCGCCGCGGCGGCCCCCTCCGTCGAGATCGAGGGCAAGCGCCTCGTCATCCGCGGCGGGCCCGACGCCGACAGCGTGGATCTCTCCGTGCCCGCCGCCGAGCCGAACCTGCTGCGCGTCGACCTCGACGGGGACGGCGTGCCTCAGTTCGAGCTGCCGCGGCGCCACTTCGAGAGCATCCTCGTGGAGGGCGGCGCCGGCGACGACAGCGTGCGCGTCGACGCGCCCGCCCGCCTCCGCCTCGAGCCCGTGCGCGTCGAAGGCGGCGACGGCTACGACTCGGCGACGCTCGCCGGAACGGACGGCTCCGAGGACCTGCGCGTCGCGCCGGCCGGCGAGCTCGTGCGGCTGACGCGTGACGGCGACCGGGTGCGGCTGCTGGCGAGCGCGCTCGAGCGCGCGGACCTTCCCGCGGCCGGAGGCCGCGACGACCTCGACGTGCGCGACATGACGGGCACCGAGCTGCAGGAGGTCCACACGGACCTCGGCGACGGCCAGGCCGACCGCCTCTCGGTCGACGGCTCCGCCGAGCAGGAGCAGATCTCGGCCTCGGGCTTCGCACAGACGCTGTTCGTGATCGGCCCGTTCGTCTTCGTCCAGATCGAGAACCCCGAGGCGCGCGACGAGCTCGTGCTCGACGGGGCGGAGGGCGACGACCTCGTGAGCACCCCGAGCGCGGCGATGAGGATGACGCTACGTGGCGGCGTGGGAAGCGACGTGGTGCTCGGCGGTCCGGGCGACGACGTGCTCGAGGGCGGCGAGGACTTCGACGACGTGGAGGGCAACGGCGGCGACGACACGGCGTCCCTCGGCGGCGACTTCGACCGCTTCACGTGGAACCCGGGCGACGGCAACGACGTCGTCGACGGCGGGCCGAGCCACGACTCGATCACGTTCAACGGCAGCGCCGGCGCCGAGCGCGTGGCGCTGTCGGCGGACGGGCGGCGTACGCGGGTCACGCGCGACGTCGACTCGGCGGTGGCCGATCTCGGCAGCATCGAGGAGCTCAACACCTCGCTCGGCGCGGGCGCCGACACGCTGCGGGTCGGCGACCTAGGCCGCACCGCGATGGAGCTCGTGCACGCGAACCTCGGCGCGGGCTTCCCGACCGGCGACGGCGCGCTCGACTCGATCGAGGTCCTCGGAACGCCGCGCGCCGACTCGATCGCGGTCACCGGTGTTGGCCGCTCCGTCGATGTGAGCGGGCTGTCGGCGCTCGTCGAGCTGACCCTGCTCGATCCGACCGACCGGCTCGCACTCCAGACGGGGGGAGGGAACGACGACGTCGACAGCTCGGGGTTGCCGCCCGGGATCGTCGATCTCGTCGTCGACTAGGCGGGCGGGTCGAGCTCTGCCTCGACCCGCCCGACCCAGTCGAGGTGGAGCGCGAGGAGAGCGCGCAGGAAGTCGTTGACGAGCAGCAGGTACTTGCGCCGATGGGGCAGCTCCTCGGCGCTCGCCCGGCTCGCATCGAGGCGCGCCTCGAGATCGGCGATGTCCTCGCGGAGCGCGGCGATGCTCGCGCGCGTGGGGCCCTCGCCGACGAGGTCGGCCGCGAGCATCCGCAGCAGCGCCTCGCTCTTGAACGCGTTGACGTGGGCCGGCGTCTCTCCCCACTCGCGAAGCGCGGCGAGCCCCTTGGCGGTGAGCGTGTAGACCGTGCGCTGGCGCGTCTTCCCGGGCTCGCGGCGCGCCTCGAGGTAGCCGAGCTTGGCGAGCCGCTTCGGCTCCACGTAGTACTGGCTCTCACCCGCCCAGGCGAGCAGCCGCCCGCGCTGGGCCATCCGCAGCAGGTCATGGGCGCCCGCGCCCTCGTGGCCGACGAGGCCGAGGATCTCGTAGGAGAACAGGCCTAATTCGTCTCTAGACATACTATGGTTCATACCTTACGATCGCTATGGTCCATAGGCTACTGGTGCAAGGAGACGCGGATGGCGATTGCAGCCGCGGGGACGGGGAGCGGCGCGAGGCAGGGTGAGCTCTGGGGTCGGCGGCCCCTCGACTGGGGCGCCATCGAGGAGCAGCAACTTCCGACCTACGAGGAGGGCATCCGCCGCACCGGGGTGGCGCCCGGCGACCGCGTGTTGGACGTCGGCTGCGGCAGTGGCGTTTTCCTGCGCGCCGTCGCCGACCGGGGCGCGCGGCCGCACGGGCTCGACGCATCCCTCGCGCTCCTGCGCCTGGCCCGCGCGCGCGTCCCAGAGGCGGAGCTGCGGCGGGGCGACGCCGAGTGGCTGCCCTTCGACGACGACTCGTTCGACGTCGTCACGGGCTTCAACTCCTTCTTCTTTGCGGCCGACATGACCGCAGCGCTGCGCGAGGCGGAGCGCGTCGCCAGGCCGGGCGCGCCCGTGCTCATCCAGGTCTGGGGACGGCCCGAGCGCTGCGAGCTCACGCCCATGCTGGCGGCCGTCGGCGCGCTG
The DNA here is from genome assembly GCA_963814095.1 of uncultured Thermoleophilaceae bacterium. Taxonomy (GTDB): domain Bacteria; phylum Actinomycetota; class Thermoleophilia; order Solirubrobacterales; family Thermoleophilaceae; genus JACVRW01. The sequence goes on from CAWFBT010000002.1 coordinate 290,742, forward strand.
CGCCCGAGCGAGCCCGAGCCCCGCCCTGATCAGCCGTCGCTCTGGGAGCCGGGCGTGCTCGAGCAGATCGCGACTGCCGCGGGGCTCGAGCCGGAGTCCTCCTTCGACGTCCGCAGCTCGTTCGAGTTCCCAGACCGGGAGACGCTGATCCGGCAGATGCTCGCGCCGGGCCCCGTTGGCGAGGCCGTCAGGCATGTGGGCGAGCCGGCGGTCGGGGACGCGATCGCCGCAGCGCTCGCGCCGAGGTGCCGGCCGGACGGCAGCTACCGGCTCGAGAACGAATGGCACTCCGTGCTCGCGCGGGCCTGAGCTCGACCGCTCGGGCTACGCTGAACCCGCATGGAGAAGCTGCGCGGCGAGCGCGTCGTGATCGTCCCGGCCGGTCCCGAGAACGCCGAGCGGCTGCGCGAGCTGCGTGCGGACCCGGAGGTTGCACGCTGGTGGGACCCGCCACCGGACGAGTGGCCACTCGCCGAGGAGCCGGGCCTCCAGGTGTTCGCGCTGCTCGTCGACGGTGAGCCGGCCGGCGCGCTCCAGTACTGGGAGGAGAGCGATCCCGGCAGCCGCTACGCCGACGTCGACATCCTCGTCGGCGCGGACCACCAGGGCCGCGGCCTTGGGACGGAGGCGATGCGCTTGATCGTTCGTCACCTGGTCGAGGACCGCGGCCATCACCGGATAACGCTGTCGACCGCCGTCGGCAACGCCCGCGCGATCCACGTCTACGAGAAGGTCGGCTTTCGCCCGGTGGGCGTCACGCGCAAGTCGGATCTCGACGCGCGGACCGGCGAATGGCGGGACGAGCTCCTGATGGAGTACGTCGTCTAGAGCTCAGCGCGCGGCCGCCAGGTCGCTTGCCTTCTGACGCAGGGTGTCGAGCAGCGAGTCGTAGGCCTCCCCGAACGACTTGACGCCCTCTTCCGGGAGCTGCTGAAGCACGATGTCCTCGAGGTCGACCCCGACCTCGCGCAGCTCGTCAACAAGCCGCTGGGCCTCGTCGACGTCCTTGTCGATCGTCCGCTCGGCCGTGGCGTGGTCGCGCGCCGCGTCGATCGTCGCGTCGGGCATCGTGTTGACAGTGTGCGGCCCGATCAGCTCGTCCACGTAGAGCGTGTCCCGGTAGTCGGGGTTCTTCGTCGAGGTGGAGGCCCAGAGCGGGCGCTGCTTCCGTGCGCCGGCATCCTCGAGCCGCTGCCAGCGCTCGCCGGAGAAGATCTCCTCGAAAGCGACATAGGCGAGCTTGGCGTTCGCCACCGCCGCGCGGCCGCGCAGATCCTCGCGCCCGAGCTCCTCGAGCTTCGCGTCGACCTTGGTATCGACACGCGACACGAAGAAGCTCGCCACCGACGCGCTGCGCTCGATCGACTCGCCGGCGTCCAGCCTGCGCTCGAGCCCGCTGAGGAATGCCTCCGCGATGTCGCGGTAGCGCTCGACCGCGAACAGCAGCGTCACGTTCACGTTCACCCCGCGCGCGGTGAGCTCCTCGAAGGCCTGGGCCCCCTCGGCGGTGCCCGGCACCTTGATCAGGACGTTGGCGCGGTCGATCGCCTCGCGGTGGTGCAGCGCAGCCTCGACCGATCCCTCGGCGTCGAAGGCGAGCGAGGAGGCCAGCTCGAACGAGACGTAGCCGTCCTGTCCCTTGGTGCGCTCGAAAACCGGCCGCAGCAGGTCGGCGGCGTCGCGGACGTCGGCATAGGCGAGCCGCTCGAAGATCTCCTGCGGATCGTCCGTGTCGGAGAGCGCCTCGCGGAAGGCGTCGTCGTAACGATCCGAGTGCCCCATCCCCTTCTCGAAGATCGAGGGGTTCGACGTCACCCCCGTGAGCCCGTCCTCCTCGAAGAGGCGAGCGAGCGTCCCATCGTCCAGCAGTTGACGGTTCAGGTTGTCGATCCAGATCGCCTGTCCCAGTGCTTCTATCTCTCGCAGTCGATTGGCCATGTCTCAAAGGTACCCGGAAGCGGCCGCCGCACGCTAGACCCGAACCGCGCCCGGTCTGCCGCTCTCCACCTCGAACGACGCGAAGGTGGACACCGGGGCGTCCGGGCGGCTGACCGTGGAGACCATGCGCAGGTCCGTGCGCCAGCGCCGCCGGTCGACGTTGCAGCGCACGTAGCCGCGCCGGTCGCCGTCGAAGAACTTGATGTGCGGGTTCGCGCGGATCATCGGCCCGTAGTAGGGGCCGTAGACGGGGATGTCGCCGTTGGACGAGATCGAGGTCCCGACGAACTCGGTCGCGACCGTGGCCGACCCCGGATCCGAGAAGTCGCGCTTGATGTCGTTGACGAAGGTCGAGTGCCAGTCGCCCGTGATGAGCATCGGGTTGCGGATCCGGGCCCTGGCGAGGTGGTCGATGATGCGCTGGCGTGCGACCGGGTAGCCGTCCCAGGCGTCGTGCCAGTAGATCGGCGGGTCGCCCGGGTCGCCGTCGCCGTCGTAGTCGTGGACGAGCTGGCCCATCATCACCTGCTGCGCGATCACGTTCCAGCGCGCATGGGAGTCCTCGAGCCCGTCGCGCAGCCAGGCCTCCTGATCGAAGCCGAGCATCGTCACGTCCGGGTCGAGCGACGCCTCGCAGCGCGGGAACTCGCCGTCGCCGCAGGGCTGGTCGTCGCGGTACTGGCGTTCGTCGACCACGCTGAACTCGGCGAGGTCGCCCCACGTCATGCGCCGGTACATCAGGGCCGAGCCGTTGCGCGGGCGCGCCGCGCTTCGCACCGGGATGTGCTCGTAGAAAGCCTGATAGGCCGCCGCCCGGCGCGCCGTGAAGGCCGGGTTCGGCTCGCCGCCCACCGGGGCGAGGCCGGCGTAGTCGTTCTGGACCTCGTGGTCGTCCCACGTGATCACCCAGGGGAACCGCTGGTGTGCGCGTTGCAGGTCCGGGTCGCTCTTGTAGAGCCCGTGCTGGAGCCGGTAGCGCTCGAGCGTCACGCACTCCGGGCGGTACTGCTCAGGCACCGGCACGTTGCGGAAGCCGCCGGTCTCGGTGATGCCGTACTCATAGAAGTAGTCGCCGAGGTGGACGACGAAGGCGAGGTCCTCCTCGGCCATGCGGCGGTAGGCCGAGTAGTAGCCCTCGTCCCAGCGCTGGCAGGACGCGAACGCGAAGTTCAGCGAGTTGACCGAGTGCCAGCGCGACGGCGCGGTCATGGTGCGCCCAACGGGGCTCAGCTCGTCGCGGTAGCGGAACTGGAAGTAGTACTCGCGCCGCGGCTCGAGGCCGCCGACCTCGACATGCACCGAGTGCGCCAGGTCCGGCACGGCGAGCGTGACGCCGGCGCGCACCACCCGGCGCATGCCCGGGTCCTTGGCGACGCGCCAGGTGACCGGCGCCCAGCGCTGCGGCATGCCGCCGCCCGGCTCGAGCGGCTTGGGAGCGAGCCGCGTCCAGAGCACCGCCCGGTTGGGCGCGGGATCTCCCGAGGCGACTCCGAGCGTGAAGGGGTAGTCGCTCAGCCGCGGGGCGGCGTGGGCGAGGTCGCCGCGGACCTGGCAGAACGCGGCCGCGCCCGCAAGCGCACCCGTGAACTGAAGGAAGCGGCGGCGGTCCATGGGGCCGTCCAGCGCCTGCTCGAGCGAACGTAGGGCATCGGTCATGCCGACCTCCGGTCTCAGGGCGCGGCGGGAAGCCCTCCGGCGCGGGACCCGTTCCACGCTTCTGGGGCGCGAGCTATATCCCTCCGGACGTCCCCAGTCAAGCTTGACTCTGCCCGACCGGGTGAGGTAGAAGCAGCATGGGGACGCCCGACGGAGGAGGAGGTCGCAATGATGGGTCGGCGCTGGATGGTTCTGTTCCTTGCGGGTTTGACCGTGCTCGCGGTGCTGGTCCCTGCCGCAGCCCAGGCCGGCCGCCATCCCGATCGGCCCTCGCGCGTGCTGATCATCATGCTCGACCAGGCGCGCCCGGACACGATCGAGCGCTACGGAATGAAGAACGTCCAGGCGCTGATGAAGAAGGGCACCTCGTTCCCGAACGCGCTCGTCGGGCACATGGCCGCCGAGACGGTGATCAGCCACAACGTGATCACGAGCGGCCAGTTCCCCAAGCACATGGGCTGGTCGAACGAGGTCCACCGCGACGTGGACGGGGTGCTCGGGACTCCCGGCGACTTCTACGTGACCTCCAGCCTGTCGTGCGCACAGTTCAAGGCGCTGATTGAGCACGGTGGCTACAGGAAGCTGCCCGACTATCTCGACGACCGCTTCGGCGAGACCTCCAAGTTCGTCTCGATCGCCCAGAAGCGCAGCGCGGTCTGCCCGGCCGGGCCGACGAGCTCCGCGGCCGGCGACGGCACGGCCACCGACCCCGAGGACATCATCCTCCAGATCCGCGGCAGCTCTGCGCCTCAATCATGCGACGGCCTGTCGGGCTGGCGCGTGCCTGAGGACGCGAACCCGCCTGCACCCGCCTACTTCGACCTCGCCACCCCCTGCAACCGCTGGTGGACGTGGCAGGGCTCGCCCGCATACGGCACCGGCTCGATCCTCCCGGCGCGGATCTACCCGCTCGAGGGCAACCGCTTCGTGCCCGGACGCGACCCCGCGCACTACGGCGGCGACGTTTGGTCGGCCGACGCCGCGATTCGCGTAATCAAGAAGGACCCGGGCTGGCGCGGCATGCTCGTGAGCCTCGGCGGTATCGACAAGATGGGCCACATGTGGGGGCCGGAGGACGCGGAGACCGGCCCGCCCGGCTCCGACCAGGAGATGCGGCACATGCCGTTCATCGCCAAGACGGCCGACGCGCAGGTCGGCAAGATCGTCGATGCACTCAAGGCGCGCGGGCTGCTCGACGACACCCTCGTCGTCATCACTGCCGATCACGCCGCCCAGACCGGCCGCGAGTTCAACGGGCGCTTCGACACCTTCCCGCCGGGCGTGCCCGATATGAACGGGTGCGACCCGGCCACCGGCTCGACGGGGCTGCGCTCCGACTGCAATTGGTACTACGGGCGTGACGCCGACGAGGTCTACCTCGACCCGAGCCCGGCGATCGCGGGCCTGAGGGACGCGCTCGGGCCGAACCTGCGTTTCTCCTATCAGGACGGTCACGTCGCGACCTGGCTCAACGACCAATCCCGCGCGAGCAGGGAGGAGGCGGCCGACGCGCTGCTCGACCTGCCCGGCGTGATCGCGAGCTTCCGGCTGAACGACGCCGAGGACGACTATCGCCTGGCGGGCGTCAACCGCATGGGCCTCCGCGAGCTGCTCTGGTTCCTGGGTCACGCCAACGAGCTCGTCGACACGATGGCGGCGCCCTACGGCCCCGACGCGGTGGCGCTGCTCAAGACCGACGTGACATACGGAGTGATGGGCGACCACGGCGGCCACAACCGGATCGTGCAGAACATCCCGATGGTGTTCTCCGGCCCGGGTGTCGGCTCGCGCGACTCGCTGAAGGAGATCCGCCTCGTCGACGTGCTGCCGACGATCCTCGAGACGATGGATATCGACTACGACAGGAGCGACGTCGACGGACGGGCCGTGAGACTCCGCTAGGCGCGCCGGCGGTCGGCGAACTCGCCGAGCGCAGCCTGCGCGTCCGGCTCGCCGAAGAGCCGCACGCAGTGGTGCGTCTCGCGGTCCATCGCGTCCGTGAGCAGGCTGCCGAAGCGCTCGTTCAGCATCGACTTGGTCGCCGCCACCGCGTCGCGCGAGCGCTGCGCCAGCACGTCCGCCCAATGCTCGACCCGCGCGTCGAGCTCGGCCGCCGGCACCATCTCGGTCGCGAAGCCGTGCTCGCGCGCCCAGGCGGCGTCGCGTTCCACGCCAGTCAGCAGCAGCTCGCGGGCGGCGGTCTCGCCGAGCACCTCCGGCAACAGCAGCGTGCCGGCGTTGCTCGCGACGAGGCCGATGCCGATCTCCGGCGTCAGCAGCCGGATGCGGTCGCTGCACAGGCGCATGTCACAGCTCGCGGCGAACTCGAGCGCGCCACCCACGCAGACGCCGTCGACGACCGCGATCGCGGGCAGGGGACTGTCGAGCACGACGCGGGTCATGCGCTGGAACGCCTCGATCGTGGCGGCCCAGGACGTCGCGTCGGCCTTGATCGCCGCCTGCAGGTCGTCACCCGCCGAGAAATGGTCGCCCGCCCCGCGCAGCACGACGCAGCGGAGTGCCGGCTCGCCGCCCGCCCCCTCGATCGCGTCGGCGATCGCGGTCATCGTGTCGAGGTCCCAGGCGTTGCGGCGATCCTGGCGATCCCAGCTGACGATCCTGGCGGGGCCCTCGTCGGCGCTGGTCACGGTCATCTGGCGGCTCCTCTCCTGAGGCTCTCGACCGCGGGCGGCAGCGGGTCGCCGCGGGCAGTCCGGTGGATGATGCGGGTCTTCTGCTCGGCGACCGGCAGCGAGCCCGGGTCGAGTCGCGTGACCGTGAAGCGCGCTCCCAGCGCCTCGTGGAGCCGCTCGGCCAGGCCGTCGAGCTCGACGTCCGGGGCTGCCTCGACGTAGATCTCCACCGGCGGGACGATCGGGTCGCCCTCGGCCACGACGCAGTGGCGCCCGAGCCGCGCATCGGCCTCGAGCAGCGCGCCGATCGCCTGCGGGTAGACGTTGACGGCCTTGATGCGCAGCATGTCGTCGCGACGGCCGTCGATCCGGATCCGGCGCGTGCCGCGCCCGCAGGCGCACGGGGAGGTCCAGACGACCGCGAGGTCGCCCGAGCGATAGCGCAGCAGCGGCGACGCCTCGCGGCGCAGGTGCGTCCAGACGAGCTCCCCGCTGGCGCCGTCCTCGAGCGGCAGCGGCTCGCCGCTGTCGGGATCGATCAGCTCGGCCAGCGCGTGCTCGCTGGTGGTGAGATGGAGCCCGTCGCCCTCGCCGCAGGCGCCTCCCATCGTGGACCAGACATCCGACATCCCGAACGTGTCGGTCACGCTCGCGCCCCACGCCTCCTCGATCTCGGCGCGCACAGCGGCAAGGCCCGCGCCCGGCTCGCCGGCCGTGACGATGTGGCGCAGACCGAGCTCGCGCGGCTCGATGCCGGCCTCGCGGGCGCGACCGGCCAGATAGGCGGGGAAGGAGAGCGTCCCGAACAGGGCGTTGATGCGGAGCCGCGGGATCAGCTCGAGCAGCCGCCGCGACTGGCCGGTGCCCACCGGCACCACCGTCGCGCCGCTGCCCTCGAGCGCCATGTGGTCGGCGATTCCGCCCGCGTAGAGCGCGTAGTTGAGGCAGTGCGCGATTACGTCATCCGGTCGCACGCCCGCGATCCGGAACGCCTCGCCGCCGATCGCGCTGTTCGCCTCGTGGTCGGCCCGCGTGAAGCCCACCGCCACAGGCTCGCCGGTGGTCCCCGAGGTCACGTGCATGCGCACGAGCCGCTCGGGCGAGGCGCATAGCTGCGGGCCGAACGGCGGCTGCGCCCGCTGGCCCTCGCGCAGTTCCTCCTTGGTCGTGAACGGCAGCAGCGGCAGGTCGGCCGGCCCGCGCACCTGCTCGCGCACGCCACGCAGCCGCTCGCGGTAGAACGGGCTGGTCGTCTCGAGGTACTCGAGCTGCTGCTGGAGCGCTCTCACCCGTACAGCGTCAGCTCGTCCGCGGCCGCGCGCTCGAGCGCCGCATCGACGGTGCGCCCGTAGGCCTCGATCGCGACGCGCAGGTCCGGCTCCGGCGTGTCCTCCTCTTTGGTGTGCGAGACCGGCGGCGAGGAGGACGAGAAGATCATCACGGTCGGGATCAGGCGCGCCATCTCCGCGGCATCGTGCAGCGGTCCGCTCGGGATGGCGGTGTCCTTGCCGCCCGATTCCTGGACTGCCTCGCGCGCGGAAGCGATCAGCCGGTCGTCGAACGGGATCGGCGGGATCGACCAGAGGTGGCGCAGCTCGACCTCGCAGCCCTGATCGGCGGCCGCCCGCTCGCAGGCCTCGCGCGCCTCGGCGAGCATCGCGGCCAGCTCGTCCGGATCCAGATGGCGCTGGTCGAGCAGCATCTCGGTGCGGCCCGCGACCGCCGTGACCACGCCGGGCTCGCTCGTGGCGCCGCCGACCGTGCAGACGCCGCCGTCATGGCTCAGCCCGATCTCGCGGATCGCGAGCGCGGCCTGAGCCGTGGCCGCGAAGCTGTCGCGGCGCAGCTCCATCGGCGTGGCGCCGGCATGCGCCGCCTGGCCCGTGAATACCGCCACGTGGCGCTCGACGCCGCAGGTGCCGAGCACGGTCGCCGCCGGCTCGCCGCGGCTCTCGAGCACAGGCCCCTGCTCGATGTGCAGCTCGAGGTACGCGCGGGCCCCGCGCAGCTGTTCGCCCGATTCGTGAACGCGGTCGAGCTCGACGTCATGTCGCGCGACCACGTCCTCGAGCCGCTCGCCGTCGCGGTCGCGCAGGTCGCGCACCTCGTCGATCTCGAGCGTGCCCGCGCAGGCGGATGAGCCGAAGAGGCTGCGTCCGAAGCGCGCGCCCTCCTCGTCCGCCCAGTCAACGAGCCGCAGCCCCACCGGCGGGCGCTCGTCGGCGTGCGCGCGCAGCGCGCCCACGGCGCTGAGGATCCCGAGTGCGCCGTCGAGCCAGCCGCCCGCGGGCACCGAGTCGATGTGCGAGCCAACGATGACGAAGCCGTCGCCGTCGCCCGGCAGGTCGGCCCAGAGGTTGCCGGCGAGATCGACCTCGATCTCCACCGGCAGCTCCTCGAGCCGCGAGCGCAGGAACTCGCGCGCCTTCACCCACTCGCCCGTCCAGCAGACGCGCCGCGCGCCGTCGGGGCCGCCGGTCAGGCGCGCCAGCTCGCGGAGGTCCGCGAGGACGAGGTCGGCGTCCATCGTCGTCACGAAGCCACGGCCGCCGCTGCGCGGAGCGAGCGCGGGATGAAGCGCCCGTGCCCCGGCTGCGTGCGAATCTCGCCGCGGTCGTAGACGAGCGTGCCGCGGCAGTACGTCTCGCGCACGCTGCCCGTCGAGCGGTCGCCTTCGAACAGGTCGTAGTCGACGTTCATGTGCGAGGTGCGCGTCGAGAACTCGAAAGGCGTGGCGGGGTCGAAGATCACGACGTCCGCGTCCTTGCCGGGGGCGATCGCGCCCTTGCGCGGCAGGCCGAAGCGACGCGCGATCGCTCCCGACGTCAGCTCGACGAGCTCGGCCGGCGTGATGCGGCCGCTCTCGACGCCGAGATCCCACAGCTTCACGAGCCGGTGCTGGATCAGCGCGAGGCCGTTCGGGATCTTCGAGAAGTCGTCGCGGCCGAGCGCCTTCTGCTCGCTGTTGAACGGGCAGTGATCGGTGGAGACGCTCTCGAGCACGCCGCGGCGCAGCGCGGTCCAGAGCAGCTCCTGGTTGCGCCCGTCGCGGAGCGGCGGCGAGCAGACGAAGCGCGCCCCCTCGAAGTCCGGACGCTCCAGGTCCTCGATCGTGTGGGTGAGGTACTGGAGACAGGTCTCGCCCGACACCTTCACGCCGCGCGCGTGGCCGGTCGCGATCTCGTCGGCGGCGAGGCCGCAGGTCACGTGCACGATGAACAGGTTGGCGCCGGCCAGCTCGGCCAGTCTCACAGAGCGATGGGTTGCCTCCGCCTCGAGGATCTCCGGGCGCGTGTGCGCGTGATGGATCGGATCGGTCTGTCCGGCGGCGAGCGCGCGCTCCACGAGCACATCGATCGCGTGGCCGTTCTCGCAGTGGACCATCGTGAGGGCGTTCAGGTCGCGCGTCGTCTCGAGCACCCGGAGGAACAGGTCGTCGTCGATCATCAGCACGCCCTTGTAGGCGAGGAAGACCTTGAAGGAGCAGATGCCCTCCTCCTCGACCATCGGGGCCATGTCGGCGAAGGTGCCCTCGTCCGCCTGGGTGATCGCGATGTGGAAGCCGTAGTCGACGTGCGCGGCGCCGGCGGCGCGCTCCTGCCACTCCTCGAGCGACGAGCGCAGCCCGCCCGGCTCCTGCTGGATGACGAAGTCGACGATGCAGGTGGTGCCACCGGCGGCGGCTGCCCGCGTGCCCGTGTCGTAGTCGTCGATCGAGCGCGTGCCGCCGAACGGCATCGCCATGTGCGTGTGGTTGTCGATCAGGCCCGGGAGCACGTAGCAGCCGCTCGCGTCGATGAGCTCGGCGTCCACCTCCCCGAGAGACCCGACGGCGGCGATCTCCTCGCCGTCGATCAGGACGTCGGTCACCGTCTCGTGACCACCGCTTACGACTGTCCCGCCCTGGATGAGCTTCCTCACGTCCCACCTCCGGTCACGCCTGCGAAGCGCGGGAGGATCTCGCGCCCGTAGGTCTCGAGGGTCCGTTCCTGGCCCTCGGTCATGAGATAGATGTTGAACTGATCGACGCCGATCTGCTCGAGCTCGGCCAGCTTTTCGGTCGCCTGCTCGGGCGTGCCCAGCACGCAGAAGCGATCGCAGATCTCGTCGCTGACGAACGCCCCGTGGCGCGCGCCCACGCGGGAGTGCTCGTCGTAGTCGTAGTGCGTCTCCGCCGGCACGTAGTCGGTGAGAGCGCGCGGCACCACCTGCCCGTCGGCGCCGTAGCGCTTGATCAGATCGCGGACGTGGTTCGACACCATCGCCGGGAACCAGCGCACCTGCTCGCGCGCGGCCGCGATGTCGTCCGAGATGTGCGTGGGCGCGCAGACGATGCACTTGAGCGACGCCGGGTCGCGGCCCACCTCGGCGGCCGCCGCGCGCGCCGTGTCCATCGTCCAGCGGATGATGTCCGGGTCGGCGAGCTGGATGATCACGCCGTCGCCGACGCGGCCCGCCACGGCGAGCACTCGCGGCCCGTAGCCCGCCACGTGCATCTCGATCGGCGGCAGCTCCGGCCGCACCCAGCCCAGCTCGATGTCGGTGTCGTTCCAGTGCACCTGCTCGCCGTTCATGAACGGCTTGATCATCTTCAGGGCTTCCTCGAACGGGCCGACCTTGACCGGCCGCTGCCCGATGTAGCGGCGCGCCGAGTCGCCACGGCCGATCCCCATCACCATGCGCCCGTCCGAGATGTCCTGAAGCGTCGCGTAGGCGCTCGCCACCACCGTCGGCTCGCGCGTGCCGGGGTTGGTGACCATATGGCCGAGCTTGATGCGCTCGGTCGCCTTGGCGGCGAGCGCGAGCGTCGGTATCGAGTCCTGCCAGAGCACGTGCGAGTCGTACGTCCAGCCGTATTCGAAGCCCTCGCGCTCGGCGATCTGGATCAGCTCGATCAGGCGCTGGTAGGGCGGGTCGGGCAGGACGGTGACGCCGAAGGTGAGTGACATGGCGCACACAACTTATGCCAAGCGGTGCCTACCCTCGTCGTCGAAACTATTCGACGATCATCGAACCATGGATCCGGTACGCCAGCCCTCGCCGCACCTCAGCCAGGAGGTGCTGCGCTCAGGCAGCGGGGGCGGGGCGGACGAGCCGCAGCGCGAGCAGCGCGCAGAGGGCACCGAGGCCGGCGCCCAGGAGCGCACCGGCCATCACGTCGAGCGGGAAGTGCACGCGCAGGTAGAGCCGCGAGAGGGCCACGGCCGCAGCGATACCGAGCGCCCAGGGCCGCAGTCGCGGACTGATGATCGCCACCGCGGTCGCGGCGGCAAACGCCGTGGCGCTGTGGCCAGACGGGAACGAGGGGTTGTCCGGCAGGGGCGCGAGCGAGCCGAGCGAGGGATCGAGCTCAGGCGGGCGAGCGCGGTCGAACGCCCCCTTGAGGAGGTCGGAGGCAAGCGAGGCCGCAGCGACGGCCAGCGCGGCCGCTCCGAAGGCGAGCGGCAGGCGCCTGCAGCGGAGATCCGAGCACAGGCCGAGCCCTACGAGCAGCGGCCCCTTGACCCACCAGGCCGACAGGATCACGAAGAGCGCCGTCAGCCAGGGGTGCTCGAAGGCCGGAGCGGCCTCGATCACGGCACGGTCGAGTTCGAGCAGGAGAGCCATCGCTCGAGAGAGACGCAAGCTAGCAAGCCGCCGGCGCTACTCGTGATCGTCAACGGCCACGCGAGCGCCATTGCGGACCCGGCGGCCGCTGCCCTCGAGCTGGGTCGCGTGCTCCGGACGCTCGGCGCCGGCGCCGAGACGGTCGTGACCGCCAGCGAGGAGGAGCTCTGGGCGGCGCTCGAGCAGGCGTCAGCGGAGGGCACGCGCGTCGTGCTCGTGGGCGGCGACGGCTCGCTGCACGCCGCCGCCAACGCCCCCCTCCAGCGCCTCCCGGAGCTCGCGCTGGTGCCGGCCGGGCGCGCGAACAACATCGCCCGCGCGCTCGGGATCCCGCTCGAGTGGGCTGAGGCGCTGTCGCTCGCCGTGCACGGGCCCGCTCGCCCCGTCGATGCGCTGCGGGTCGTCACGCCGGACCGCCTCGTCTACGCGCTCGAGGCGGTCAGTGCCGGATTCCAGGCGGAGGCACGCGCCGGCTACGACTCGGACAACTCGGCCGACCTGCGCCAGGGCGTGGCCGCCTTCCTGCGAGCGCTCGTCCGCTATCACCCATACGCCGCGGCGGTCGGACTCCCCGGCGGCGTCCTTCGCACCCGCGCGGCCGCGCAGCTCTTCTTCTCGAACCTGCCCTACTTCGGCTTCGGCTTCGAGGTCGATCCCGGCGCCGACCCGGGCGACGGCCGCTTCGAGGCGATCGCGTTCGAGGCGCGCAGCCGCCGGCGGCTCCTGTGGCTGCTCGCCAGGGCCCGGCGCGGCCGCCACATCGGCAGGCGCGGCGTGCGCCGGCTGAGCGCGCGCTTCGCGCGCGTGCTCGAGCCGCTGCCGCTCGTGGCGGACTCCGAATCGCTCGGGGTCACGACCGCGACCGTGACCGTCGAGCCGGCCCGTCTGAGGGTGGCGGCACCGTGAGCGCCCGGCTCCTGATCGTGTTCTCGCTTGCCGCCGTCGGCGCGGGCGCCGGCCGCGCGCTCACCACCACCTACCTGCCCGTGCTGCTCGAGCGCATCGATGACGCGCCGGCGCTGATCGGGGTCGTGATGACCGTGAACGCGCTCGCGGGATTCGCGGTCCCGATCGCCACCGGCGTCTGGTCTGACCGCCGCGGCCGGCGTCTGCCGTTCATCGCCGGCGGCGCGGTTGCGAGCGCGGGCGGCCTCGTCGCGATCGGGCTCGGAAACGCCAGCTCGTATCTGGCTCTGGCGGCCGCGGCCGCGCTCGCCTACGCCGGACTCAACGCGCTCACGACTGCCCATCGCACGATCGTCGCCGACGATGTCGAGGACGCCCGCCGTCCCGCCGCAACGAGCGCCCAGGAGGGAGCCGGCCTCGTCGGCGCCGTGCTCGCGGTCGCGATCGGCGGCGCTCTGATCGAGCCGGCGCCGGCGGCGGCCTTCGCGCTCGCCGCGCTGGTCGTCGGGCTGGCCGCGCTGCCTACGCTCGCGGTGAGCCGCCGATTCGGTCTCGGTGAACACGCTGCGGCCACGGCCGGCGCGCGCCCGCCCCGCGCCCGGCTCCGCGACGCGCTGCGCCGCGAGGGCACGCGCGAGATCCTGCTGGCGCAAACGATGTGGGTCTTTGCGTACGCGGCGCTGCCGGCGTTCTTCGTGCTCTATGCCGAGGACAGCCTCGGTCTGGGCGTCGCGACGGCGGGCGTGCTGCCGCTCGGGTTCGGCGCGCTCACGGCGGTCGGGATGCTGCTCGGCGCGCGCGCCCGCCCCGAGCACGTGCATCCGCTCCTGCTGGCCGGCGCGGCGATGCTCGGCGCCGGCCTGCTCGCCGCCGCGCCGGCCGATGGCATCTGGGCGGCCGTGCCCGCGTTCGCGGTGGCCGCTCTCGGCGCCGGCCTCGTCACCGCGCTCGGCTTCCCCTACTTCGCGCGCTTCGTGCCGGACGGCGAGGCGGGCAGCTACAGCGGGCTGTTCTTCGCGGGTCGGGCGGTCGCCTCCGCGGCCGCGCTGCCGCTGGCCGGCCTCGCGGTCGCGCTGAGCGGCGGTTACGACGCGGTGCTCTGGCTCGGCGCCGCGGCGCTTGCCGCAGTCGCGCCGCTGGCACTCGTCGAGCGGCGCGGGCGGACGCGCCGCGCCCCGGTGTTCGCACGGCCTGCCAGCGTGGCGGCGGTCGTCCCGGTCTACACGTCGGCGCGCGCCGCGGAGGTGGCACGGGCGGCGCTCCGGCACGTCGACGAGGTGGTGTTGGTCGACGACGGCGCGCCGCCTGCGATCGCGCATTCGCTCGACGAGCTGGCGGCCGACGAACACGTGCGTGTGCTGCGGCGCGGGCACAACGGCGGCAAGGGCAGCGCGCTGGGCGCGGGCGTCGCGCTCCTGCTCGGCGATCCGCATCCGCCCGAGGCGATCGTGGTGCTCGACTCGGACGGCCAGCATGACCCCGCGCGCATCCCTGCGTTCGTCGATGCAGCAGCGGCGAGCGACGTCGTGATCGGGCGCCGCCGCGACCGCCGCTCGATGCCGCTCGATCGCCGGCTCGCAAACCGTGCCGCCGACCTGCTGCTGGCCGCCACGACCCGCAGATGGATCCCCGATACGCAGAACGGCATGCGCCTGTTCCGCACGGATGCCCTGCGGGCCGTGCCGCTTCCGGAGGGCGGCTACGAGGCCGAGAGCCGGCACCTGCGCGGCCTGCTGGCGGCGGGCCGCCGCGTCGGCTCGGTCGACATCCCGACGATCTACGAGGGTGAGCCGAGCGGCTTCCGGCCCCTGGGCGACGGCGCTCGGGTGGTGCGCGCAATGGTGGAGTCGCCCGCCGGGCAGGCGGGCAGCGCGGCGGATGCGCTCGCCGTGCTGCGCGCGTGGACGCCGCGGCTCGTGAGCATGCTGCTCGCCGCGATCGCGCTCGGGCTTGCGCTCTCGCTCTTCCAGCCGCTCGACAACGCGCTGTTCACCGCGGTCAACGGCCTCGGCGACGGGCCGGAGTGGCTCTACCAGGCGCTCGACCCACATACCCGCAACTACATCCTCCTCGTCCTCACCGCGCTGGTCGCTGCTGCCCTCATCTTGCGAAGGCCGCGCTACGTCGCCGGCGCCGTGCTCGGCATGGTGCTGGCCGCGTACCTCGCCGGCGCGGCCATCGAGGTGATCAAGCTGTTCGTGGAGCGCGCCCGCCCCGAGGAGGTGCTCGGCTCCCAGGTGCTGCTCGCGGAGGGCCGTAGCTGGGGGCACCTCGCCTCCTACCCGTCCGGCCACCTGATCGTGACCGCCGCGATGGCATCGGCGGCTGCGGCGGCGCTACCGGCGCTGCGCCGGCCCCTGTTTGCGTATGTCGTCATGATCGGGCTCACTCGTGTGCTCTTCGGCGCCCACTTCCCGATCGACGTGGTCGTCGGCGCGGTGATGGGTTACGAGCTCGGCGTCTTCGCCGCCCGCCTGATGGCGAGCGCGCGGCTCCTTCCGGCACCGCCGGAACCGCAGCGCGCCCGAGCGCCGGTGGTGGGCGCGATTGGATCCCGATGACGAAGCTCGGCGTATTCATCGTCCCCGATGCCGGCGATCCGGAGCTGACGGTCGCTCAGATCGTCACCGCCGACCGGGCCGGGCTCGACCTCGTGGGCGTCCAGGACCATCCGTACCAGCGTCGCTTCTTCGACAGCTGGACGCTGCTCGCCTACGTGGCGGCGCGCACCGAGCGGATCACGCTGCTGACCGATGTGGTCAACCTGCCGCTGCGCCAGCCGGCCGTGCTGGCCAAGGCCGCGGCCTCGCTCGACGTCCTGAGCGGCGGCCGCGTGGAGCTCGGCCTGGGGGCCGGGGCGTTCTGGGAGGGGGTCGAGGCGATGGGCGGGCCGCGCCGGACGCCCGGGGAGTCCGTCGAGGCGCTCGAGGAGGCAATGCAGATCATGCGCTCCTTCTTGGACAGCGAGCAGTCGGTCCGCCACGAGGGGACGCACTACCGCGCCGCCGGCGCCAAGGCTGGGCCCGCGCCGCTGCACAGGATTGGCCTCTGGGTGGGCGCCTACGGCCCCCGGATGCTGCGGCTGACGGGCCGCCGCGGCGACGGCTGGCTGCCGTCGGTCGGCGGCAGCTACCTACCGGAGGACGAGGTCGCCGAACGTCAGGCCTTGATCGACGAGGCGGCGCGTCGGGCCGGCCGGGATCCGGGCGCGATCGTCCGCGCCGCGAACGTCGGGCTGGGCGACCCGGGCGAGTGGCTCGACGCCGAGCGCGTCGCCGACTTCGCGCGGCGCCTGCGCTTCGACGCCCTGCTCGTCTCGACCCCGGACGACGACCCGCTCGCCTTCGTCGAGGCGCTCGGCGAGACGGCGGCAGCGCTGCGCTCGTAGCCGTGTCCGACGTGGTGCTCAGCTCGCGCGCGCTGAACCGAGCGCTGCTCGCTCGCCAGGGCCTGCTCGAGCGCTCACGGGTCCCGGCAGACGAGATGGTCGAGCGGCTCGTCGGCATGCAGGCGCAGGTGCCGGAGAACCCGTACGTGGCGCTCTGGTCGCGGATCGACGGCTTCCGGCCGGAGGAGCTGAGCGGCCTGATCGCGGAGCGCGCGCTGGTCCGGGCCGGCCTGATGCGCTCGACGCTTCACCTGGTATCGGCGCGCGACTGCCTCGCGATCCACCCGATCACGCTTCCGGTGCTGTCCCGGACCTTTGCCAGCCCGCACGCCGCCGGGATGAACGGGGCCGACGTCGACGAGGTCGTCGCCGCCGGCCTCGACCTGCTCGCGCAGGAGCCGCGCACGCGGGGGCAGCTCGCCGCCGAGCTGGTTGAGCGCTGGCCCGCGGCCGAACCGCTCGCGCTCGCCTACGCGATCACTCTCAACGCGCCCTTGGTGCAGACGCCCCCGCGCGGGCTCTGGCGCCAGACGGGGCAGGCCACCTGGGCGCCGGCAGAGCACTGGCTCGGTGCCGAGCTCGACCCCGAGCCGGACGTCGAGGCGCTGGTGCTGCGCTACCTCGCCGCCTTCGGCCCGGCGAGCGTGGCCGACATTCGGAGCTGGTGCGGGGTGACGGGGCTCCGCGAGGTGGTCGCGCGCCTGCGCCCGGAGCTGAGCAGCTTCCGCGACGAGAACGGCAAGGAGCTCCTCGACGTGCCTGACGGGGTGTTCGCCGATCCGGACACGCCGGCACCCGTGCGCTTCCTGCCCGAGTACGACAACCTGCTGCTCTCGCATGCCGATCGCTCGCGCGTGCTGCGCGGGCTCGGTCCCGGCCTTCCCTACCCGACCGGGAAGTGGATCGGGCAGCTCCTGCTGGACGGCTTCTTTCGCTCCTACTGGGAGATCACCGAGGAGAACGGCGTCGCCACGCTCACGATCGACCGCTTCACCCTCACGCCTGCCGACGCGCCCGCTGCGATCGAGGAGATCGAGGCCGAGGGCGCTTGCCTGCTCGCGTTCGTGGCGCCCGACGCGGCCGACCGCAGGGTGCGCTTTGACCCGTCGCCCTGAGCTGCGGCTAGCATCAGTGCCGTGGCGACAAAGCTGAGCAGCGCCGCAACCGAGGCGGCTCCGGCCGCTGGCGAGCCGCTCAGCGACAACCTCGGCTGGCTCCTTGCACGCGCCGAGCACGCGCTCGCCGCCGAGCTGGCGCTCGCGCTCGAGCCGCTCGGGCTGTCGTCGCGGCGCTACTGCGTCCTCGCCACGGCGGTCGGGCAGGACCGCACGCAGATCGAGCTCGCCAACCTGGTCGGGCTCGACAAGACGACCATGGTCGCCACCGTGGACGCCCTCGAGGAGGACGGGCTCGCCGAACGCCGCCCGTCGAGCCACGACCGGCGCGCGCGTGTGATCTCGGTGACGAAGGCGGGCGAGGCGAGGGTGCGCGAGGGCCGCAAGGCGATCGAGCAGGTGCAGGCCGACGTGCTGGCGCGCCTGCCGGAGCGGGAGCGGGCGGCGCTGCTGAGCGGCCTCTCACGAATGGTCACCGACTCGCCTCCGGGGAGCTGTACATAGGCTGATCTAGATCATCCGAGTCAGGATGATCCCTGTCAGGATGATCTGCTACGGTCCGGTCATGACCGAGGCCGGAGCTTTCAGCGGACAGGCGGACGCAACCGACGGCAGGCGCTGGCTGGCGCTCTACGTGCTCTGCGTCGGGATGCTGATGATCATCCTCGACTCGACCGTCGTGAACGTCGCGCTGCCGGCGATCCAGGGCGACCTCGGCTTTGCGCAGTCGGACCTCGCCTGGGTGATGAACGCCTACCTGATCGCCTTCGGCGGGCTGCTGCTCCTGGCAGGGCGTATCGGCGATCTCGTCGGGCGCAAGGACGTCTTCATGATCGGGCTCGCGGTGTTCACGATCGCCTCGCTGCTGTGCGGCCTCGCGCAGAGCCAGGAGGTGCTGATCGGCGCGCGCTTCATCCAGGGCGTGGGCGGCGCGCTCACCTCGGCCGTGATTCTCGGCATGATCGTGACGATGTTCCCGGAGCCGCGGGAGCAGGCGAAGGCGATCGGCGTCTACAGCTTCGTCGCCTCCGCGGGCGCCTCGATCGGGCTGCTCGCCGGCGGCGCGATCACCCAGGCGATCAGCTGGCACTGGATCTTCTTCGTCAACCTGCCGATCGGGGTCGCGACCGCGGCCTTCGCCCTCCGGCTCGTCGACCGTGAGCCCGGCATCGGCCTGCGCCGCGGCGCCGACGTTCTGGGCGCGTCGCTGATCACCGGCGCGCTGATGCTTGCGGTGTACACGATCGTTCAAGCAAGCGACAACGGTTTCGGCGCCGCTCGCACGCTCATCCTCGGGGCGATCTCGCTGGCGCTGCTGGCCGGCTTCGTCGCACGCGAGGCGACGACGCGCACGCCGCTCGTACCGCTGCGCATCTTCCGCTCGCGCAACGTCAGCGGTGCCAACGTCGTCCAGATCCTGATGGTCGCCGGTCTGTTCGGGATGTTCTTCCTGGGCGCGCTCTACCTGCAGGGCGTGCTCGGCTACGACGCCGTCGAGACGGGCCTCGCCTTCCTCCCGGTGTCGGTCGGCATCGGCGTGTTCTCACTCGGCTTCTCCGCGCGGCTGATGGCGCGCTTCGGCGAGCGCGCGACCTTGCTGCCCGGCCTCGCCCTGGTCGCGACCGGCCTGCTGCTGTTCTCGCGCGCGCCCGTCGACGCGAGCTACGTGTCGGATGCCCTGCCGTCGATGATCCTGATCGGCGTCGGCGCGGGCCTCTCGTTCCCGGCGCTGATGACGCTCGCGATGTCGGGCGCAACCCCGGAGGACTCAGGACTTGCCTCCGGCGTGATCAACACGACCATGCAGGTCGGCGGGGCGCTCGGGCTGGCTGTGCTCGCCACGCTCGCAAGCACGCGCAGCGACGACCTGCTGGCGAGCGGCAGCTCAACGGCATCCGCGCTCACGGACGGCTACCAGCTCGCCTTCTTGGTCGCCGGGGGGCTCGTGCTAGCGGCGCTGGTCGTGGCGGCCACGGTGCTGCGCGCACCGGCGGCGGTTGCGGTCGAGGAGGAGTCCGCGCCGGCGGCCGAGGCGTATTCCGAGGCGGCCTAGCGCCGCGGCTTCCCGAGGAAGCGCTGCACCCGGCCCAGGAAGTCGCGCCGGTGCTGGAAGAAGAAGCCGTGCGCGGCGGCCGCATAGACCTTGAGGCGCGCGTTCGGCAGGACGCGCGCGAGGTAGCGCTGGTTCGCCACCGGCAGGGCGCGATCGAGCTCGCCCGCGCCGATCAGCACCGGGAGCTCGAGACGGCGCGGGTTGCGGCCGGACGGGTCCTGTCCGGCGAGCCAGCTGCCGGCGGCGCCGAACTGCAGTGACGACACGTCGGCGGGCGCCTGCGGCATGAAGCGCGGGTAGGTCGCGATGTCGCGGATGAAATCCGCATTGGTCGCGTCCTCGCCCGGCGGGAACAGCAGCCCTCCGCCACCGGTTGGGTTGCTGAGCTCGTTCAGCGCGTCCGGGTCGGGGATCGTCCCGTGGCCGTCGCCGGGCGCGGTGGCGCAGAGCACGAGCCGGCGCAGCAGCTTGGGATGCCTGGCCGCGAGCGACTGGGCGATCATGCCGCCCATCGACCAGGCGAGCACGTCGGTGCGCCTCAGCTTCAGCGCCCGGATCAGCGCGGCTGTCTTGTCGGCCATCTTCGAGATCGTGAGCGGCAGCGGACCGAGCGTGCTGCGCCGGATGCCCGCGTTGTCGAAGGTGATCACGCGCCGCTTGCGGGCAAGCGCGTCGACGAAGCTCGGCGGCCAGGCGTCCATCGTCCCCGACAGCCCCATGATCATCACGAGCGGCGGGCCGTTGCCGACCGAGCGGTAGCCGATCTCTCCGCGGGCCGTGTCGACCGTGCGGACAGGTGCCTTCGTGATCGACGGGGGCGCCTCCGCCTGTGCCGGACCCGCGAGCAGCCCGAGCGCCAGCACGGCAAGCAGGAGCGGGCGAAGCAGAGCGGACGTCACGCGCGGAACCCTAGATAACGTGCCCGGCGATGACGGCGGACAAGGCCAAGCTGCTGCGCGAGCTGCACCGCCCCGGTGACCCGCTCATCCTCGTCAACGTCTGGGATGCCGCGAGCGCGCGCACCGTCGCGGCGGCCGACGGCTGCCGGGCAATCGCGACGGCGAGCTGGTCGATCGCCGCCGCCCACGGCTACGCCGATGGCGAGGAGATCCCGCTCGAGCTGATGCTCGCGGCGATCGAGCGGATCGCCGTCGCCGTGGAGCTGCCGGTGACGGCGGACATCGAGGCCGGCTTCGGGGATACGCCGGCGGAGGTGTCGGAGACGGTCGCCGCGGTGATCGCCGCAGGCGCGGTGGGCGTCAACCTCGAGGACCGGCTGCGCCCCGCGGCCGAGCACGCGGCGATCCTCGCGGCGGTGCGCGAGCGCGGAGAGCGCGAGGGTGTGCCGCTCGTCATCAACGGGCGCTCCGACGAGTTTCTGCTCGGCGGGCGCAACCTCGATGAGGCGATCGCGCGCGGGCGCACCTATCTGGACGCAGGCGCCGACAGCTTCTTCATCCCGGGGCTGGTCGAGCTCGAGGACATCCGCCGCCTCGTCGAGGAGCTCGGCGGTGCTCCCGTCAACGTGCTGGCCCTGGCGGCCTCGCGCGCCGCTCGCGGAGCTGGCGGGCGCCGGCGTCGCGCGCGTCAGCTTCGGGCCGGGACCGATGGGGGTCGCCTACGCGGCCCTGGGCGAGGCGGCCGCGACGCTCATCGCCCGCGGTGGCTATCCCGCGACGCTCGCGAACCGGCCCTGACTAGCCGCTCCACCAGCCGGGCTGCATCTCGGCGTCCTTGTTCTCGGTGTTGGGCGCGCCGAAGGCGATCAGCTCCGTGCCCTCGGGGCCACCCTCGATGCCGCGCCAGACGCCGGGCGCGATGCGGACCATGTCCCACTGGCCGAGCTCGATGATGTCGTCGTCGAGCTTGAGGCGAGCGCCACCCGAAGCGACGACGTAGACCTCCTCCTGCTCTGAGTGCCGGTGCCCGAACGGCACCCGAAAGCCGGGCGCGATCCTGAAGTAGCTGGCGCCCGAGTTGACGAGACCCAGCGGCACGCGCGCGAAGCGCGACTCGAGCCCGGGTGCGAGCTCGAACTTGGGTGCCATGTCCTCGACGTCGCGCTTGAGGTTGATGACGGTGTAGTCGGTCATGCGCCCGCTAGCTCTCGCTCTCGGCGCGCTGCTTCAGGCCCGCGGCAGCGTCGCCCAGCAGGAAGTCGCGCACCTTGCCCTCGGCCGGGCCGCGCAGCAGGAGGCCGAGCATGCGCCCGGGATCCGCGTCGAGCGCGTAGGTCGCGCGCGTGCGACCGCCGCCCAGGTCCTCGAAGGTCCAGGAGCCGACGAGCGACTTGGTGTCGCCCTTCTCCTGCACCCAGCGAATCGCCGTGGGCTCCTCGTAGCTGAAGCGAAGCAGCGCCTTGACGGTCTTGACCTTCGCGTCCGACTCCGTCTCGACGAGTGCGGCGCGCTTGTCCGCGTGGCGCTCCAGCACCTCGACGTCCTTGAGCGAGCCCTGCCATTCGGGCGCGTTGCCGATGTCCGAGGCGATCGCGAAGCAGCGCTCGATCGGGGCGTCGATCTCAACCGAGCGCTCACCACTGATGTTTCCCATGGCGGCGAGCCTACCTGTGGGCCGCATGGCCTACGTCAGGCGGCAACCGGCTGCGTGCTCAGCGTGTCCCGGCGCGCCAGCAGCACGACGGCCCCGAGCGACGACATCGTGACGGCGGCGAGTACACCCGCGCTCCAGGAGTAGTGCTCGACGAGCGAGCCCGCCGTCGCTGCGCCGAGCGAGACGCCCGCGACCAGCGCGGTGAGCGGCCAGGTGAAGGCCTCGGTGGCCGTGCCGCGCGGCGCGACGCGCTCCACCAACTGGTTGCGCGAGGCGATCAGCGGCGCGATCGGCAGCCCGCAGAAGATCACGAGCACAGCCATCGTCGCCGGCGAGGTGGCCGCGAGCAGCACGGCGCAGCCGGCCGGCAGCAGCAGCGCGAAGCGCATGTGCACGCTCGTGAGCCGCTCGCGCGCCGGCCGCGCGCCGTACGCGAGGCCGGCGGCGCCGCTCGCGAGCGACCAGACCGCCAGCAGGACACCGGCCAGCTCTTTCGAGCCCTCTTCCGCGCTGAAGGCGGGAAGCACGACCTCGAGCGTGCCGAGCGCGAAGCCGACGGGGAAGGAGGCGAGCACCAGCGTCTGCAGGCCGGGCGCCGCGAGCGCGCCGAGCCCGAACGCACGCGTGCCGTCGGCGCTCCGCTCGGGATGCCCGGAGCCGCGCAGCCCGGCGAGCATCGCAACGGTGCCGACCAGCACGCAGGCCGCCGACACGACGAGCGCGTACTGAGCGCCCACCAGCGCGACCGTGATCGTCGTCAGCAGCGGGCCCAGTACGAAGATCAGCTCGATCATCACCGAGTCGAGTGCGTACGCGCTCGCCACGAGCCTGGGTTCGGTCTCGAGCAGGTACGGCCAGCGCGAGCGCAGCACCGATGAGAGCGGCGGCAACGCTGCGCCGGTCACGAGCGACGCGAGCGCGAGCAGCGCGACCGTCGCGCTCGCCGCGCCCAGCAGCCAGATCAGCAGCAGGCCGCCTGCGTGGATCAGAGCGAGCGGGAGGAGGACGCCGTCGCCGCGGCGGTCGACGAGCCGTCCCTGAAACGGCGCGCCCGCGGCGCTGCCGAGCGCGAGCGCCCCGGCGCAGATACCGGCGGACGCGAATGAGCCGCTCACCTCCTCGACGTAGAGCAGGATCGCGAGCCCGGTGATGCCGATCGGAAGCCGGCCGATCACGGTCGCGAGCACGACCGTGGCGACGCCCGGCACGCGCAGGATGCTCCCGTAGACCCCCACCCGCTGAGCATTGCACGCCGCTCCTGTTACCTTCCCGCGCCGTGACAGGGAAGCTCTCGAAGGCACTGGTCGCGGCACTCATCGTGGCGGCGCTCGTGCCGGTCGCGGCCGCGCAGGCGCAGAACCGCTGGCGCGAGCCGAAGGCGATCAACATCGCCCACCAGGGCGGCGAGGACGAGTTTCCCTCCAACACGCTCTACGCCTTCCGCGAGGCCATGAAGGCCGGGGCCGACATGCTCGAACTGGACGTCGGCGTGACGAAGGACAACAGGGTCGTCGTCATGCACGACACCACCGTCGACGGCAAGACGAACGGCCGCGGCAACGTCTCGTCGCTGACCCTGCGCCAGATCAAGAAGCTCGACGCCGGCTACTGGTTCGCGCCGCGGGCCGACGAGCACTACAGCCACGACCTGCCCCGCCGGGCCTACCGCTTCCGCGGCATCGCGACGGGCAAGCGCAAGCCCCCCAAGGGCTACCGCGCATCCGACTTCCGCGTGCCGACGCTCGCCGAGGTCATGCGGGCGTTCCCGCACACCCCGATCAACGTGGAGATCAAGGGCCGCACCCCCGACGAGGAGACCTCCGAGTACGTCCAGAACGCCGAGGTGCTGGCCGGCCTCTTGAAGAAGACGAAGCGCAGGGACCTGATCGTCGTGTCCTTCCAGCAGGCGGCGGTCGATCGCTTCCACGAGCTCCTTCCGCGCATCGACCTCGCGCCCGGCATCGCGGGCGCCTCGGTCTGGATCCTGGGCGGCGCCTCGCCGGGTCCCGGCGTGGTGGCGTTCCAGGTGCCGATCACCTTCGCCGTCAGCGGTCAGCTGATCGACATCACGACGAAGGAGAACGTCGCGCGCGCCCACGCGCAGGGCTACGCCTGGCAGAACTGGTTCTCGAGCGACGACCGCGACTACGCGCCGAGCTGGCGCCGGCTCGTCGACATGTGCGTCGACGGCATCATGACCTCCCAGCCCGCCGCGCTCGAGCGCGTTTTGCGCAAGAAGAGAGTCCCGGCAGACTGTCGCTGAATGGAGCCAGACGCGGTCGAGATCCGGGTGCTGGGCTGCCTCATCGAGAAGCAGCGCACGACCCCGGACGTCTACCCGCTGACGCTCAACTCGCTGCGACTCGCCTGCAACCAATCGACCAACCGCGACCCGGTCGTCGACTACGACGAGGGCATCATCCGCGGCGCCCTCGATCGGCTCGTCCACCGCAAGTGGGCGACGCTCGCGAGCTGGGCCAACCGGCGCACGATGAAGTACCGGCACACGCTGGACCGGGAGCTGGGGCTCGACGGCGGGGAGATCTCGCTGCTGGCGGTGCTGATGCTGCGCGGCCCGCAGACGCCCGGCGAGCTGCGCGCCCGCACGGAGCGCCTGCACCGCTTCGAGGACGCCGCCGAGCTCGACGGGACGCTCGAGCGGCTGATCGGCCGCGAGTTGGTGGCGGGCGTAGGGCGCCGGCCGGGTCAGCGGGAGGGGCGCTTTCGTCAGCTGCTCGGGGACGGCGCCGAGCTGGACAGCGAAGCGCCTGCGCCCGTCGCGCCTGTGCCTGATGCTCGAACGCAAGACCTGACCCCTCCGCCTGCGCCGGCGCCTGACGACGGGCTCAGCGAGCGCGTCGAGCAGCTCGAGCGCGATGTGGCCGAGCTGCGCGAGGGGCTCAGCGCCCTGCGGCGCGAGCTCGGCGCCTGAGCGGCGGACCCGGAACATCCGTCCACCCGGGTGTGGACGGGGTTGTGAGCAGCCGAAAACATGCTCATGCCCCCGGTCCCGGGACAGCGGGGGGAGCGCCCCGCCCCTGCATTCACGTCGGTCGAGCCGAGTACCCGGTTCGCCGCGCGTGTGGGCGCGGGCATCTTCGGCGGCGAGGCGGCCGTGCTGCTGGCGGTGGCGGCGCTGCCCAACCCGAACGCCTGGTCGCAGTCGCGGATCATCATCCCGGCGATCTGCGCCGTGGTCGCCGTGCTGCTGCACGTGTTCGCGGACCGGGTGTCCCTGCCCTGGCTCGAGCTGAGCGTCGCCCTGGGAACGCTGCTCGTCTCGGTGCACGCCTGGCAGTGGGGGAGCGGCTCGACGCTCTCCGGCGAGATGCTCTATGTCTGGCTCGGCCTCTATGTGGCGTATTTCTTTCCCGCGCGCGAGGCGGCGGGGCAGCTCGGCCTGATGGCCGGCGCCTACCTCGTCGTGCTGCTCGCGTCCGCACCACCCGACGCGGTGGCGGCGAGCTGGGTGACGCTCGCGGGCATCCTGTTCCCGGCCGCCGGGCTGCTGCGCGTTGTGCGCGACGGGGTCACGCAGCTCGTGCGCGGCCTCTCCGAGGCGGCGCTCACGGACGCGCTCACCGGCCTCAACAACCGGCTGGCGCTCGACCAGCAGCTGGGCGCCGAGGTCGAGCGGGCGCTGCGCGCCGAGGAGCCGCTCAGCGTGGTGATCGGCGACCTCGATCACTTCAAGTCCGTGAACGACCGGCTGGGGCACCGCGCCGGTGACGAGGCGCTGGTGCGCGTGGGCGCGATCCTCGAGCGGCACCGGCGCGCCGGCGACTCGATCGCGCGAACCGGCGGTGAGGAGTTCACCATCCTGCTGCCGGGGGCGACCGAGCACGAGGCCTACCTCGTCTCCGAGCGGCTCCGCACCGCCGTGCAGCGCGAGTTCCACGACGACTCGGCCGCGCTCACCTTCTCCTTCGGAGTCGCGACCTATCCGGAGCACGGGCGCTCCGCGGACGCGGTGCTCGAGGCCGCCGACCAGGCGCTCTACGCAGCCAAGGCACTCGGCCGCAATCGCTGCGTCATCTTCAACCCCGAGATCGCCGCGATCTTCGCGCCGGAGGCCGGTCGCAGCGGCGACGAGGTGCAGCTCGCCACGCTTCTGTCGCTGGCGGAGGCGCTCGATCTGCGCGACACCGGCACCGCGGACCATTCACGCAGCGTCGGCCGCTACTGCGCGATGATCGCCCGCGAGCTCGGCCTGGCGGCGGAGCGCGTCCGGCGCGTCGAGATCGCCGGAATCCTGCACGACATCGGCAAGATCGGCCTGCCCGACGCGATCCTGCAGAAGCCCGGCAAGCTGGGCAAGGCTGAGCTTGCCGAGATCCGCACCCATCCCGAGATCGGCGGTCAGATCCTGAGCGGCCGCGGCCTCGAGGACCTGCGCCGCTGGGTGATGGCTCACCACGAACGCCCCGACGGGAAGGGCTACCCGCGCGGGCTGACCGACCGTGAGATCCCGCTGGAGTCGAAGATCCTCGCCGTCGGTGACGCCTACGAGGCGATGACGTCCAACCGCGTCTACCGGCCCGGCATCGGCGACCGCGCCGCGCGTGGCGAGCTGCTGCGCTGCGCGGGCACCCAGTTCGACGCGCGCGTGGTGGCCGCTTTCCTGTCCGTGTTGAGCCGCTTCGACGCCGAACAGGGAGAGCTCGCTTCGCTGGCGTAGATTGGAAGCGTGACCCGCTTCCGCTCAGGCCTGCTGGCGGTCGGCCCGTGGTGGCCGGAACAGGTCGACGCCCATTGGCGCGATGAGCCGTACGAGCCGCCGGCCGAGATCGAGCGCCAGGCCGACGCCGCCGTCGAGCAGCTGCGCGAACGCGGCTCGCCCGCGCACGACGGCATGGCGACGCGGCTCGTGAACTGGCGCGACGAGGGCGGCCGCCTGCGGCTCGAGCTTCAGCCGGTCCGCTGGGCGCTGCGGCTGCTCGAGGGCGGCGCCTCGGACAGCCTCACCGCACTCTGCGTCGTGCGCTCGTCGGAGGGCCGCTGGCTGGCCGGCCGGCGGGCCGGATGGGTGTCTGTCTGGGCCAACCGCTGGGCCCTGGGCGCCGGCGGCGCGGTCGACCTCGGCGAGAGCCCGGCGCTGACGCTCTCGCGCGAGCTCTCCGAGGAGTGGCGGCTCGAGCCCGAGCGCCTCTCGGTAGAGGCGCTCGTCGGCCTGCCGAACGGCATGACCATGCTCGTCGGGCTCGCGATCGTCCCCGACGGCGTCGAGCCCGTCCCGGACGCCGAGCACGACGAATGGGCCTGGTGGCCCGCCGACGTCGACGAGTGGCCGGAAGAGGCGGACGAGCGCCTCAAGGTGATGGCGCGGATGCTGTCGGCAAGGCCGGTGTGACGCGCCGGTTGGCTCGGCCCGGCGGCTCGCTGCGCTAAGCGCCCTGCGCCGGTGTCACACCCACCGGGCACGACACGCCCGTGCCGCCCAGCCCGCAGTAGCCGTTCGGGTTCTTCGCCAGGTACTGCTGGTGGTAGTCCTCGGCGTAGTAGAACTCGGGCGCGTCCACGATCTCGGTCGTGATGTCGCCGTAGCCGGCCTCGCGCAGCTTCTCCTGGTACATCTCGCGCGACGCCAGCGCGGCCTCGCGCTGGGCGTCCGAGGTCACGTAGATCCCGGAGCGGTACTGGCTTCCGACGTCGTTGCCCTGGCGCATGCCCTGGGTCGGGTCGTGTCCCTCCCAGAAGAGGCGCAGCAGCTCGTCGAAGGAGATCTCCTCGGGGCGGTAGGCCACGAGCACGACCTCGTTGTGGCCGGTGCGCCCGCTGCAGACCTCCTCGTAGGTGGGGTTGGGCGTGTAGCCACCGGCGTAGCCGACGGCCGTGGTGTAGACGCCCGGCGCCTGCCAGAAGCTGCGCTCAGCGCCCCAGAAGCAGCCGAGCCCGACCACGACGGTCTCGACGCCCTCGGGGAAGGGCGGCTCGAGCGGCGTGCCGAGGACGAAGTGCGTCTCAGGCACCTGGAAGGGGCGCGTGTCGCGGCCCGGCAGGGCGTCGCCGCGCTCGGGCATCTCGGTCTTGTTGCGGAAGAGGAAGGCCATACCTATTGAGGTTAGTGTCATGCGTCAATGGCGCTCGTTTCGGATCTAGAGCTTCCGGTCCTCGACTACCTCGGACCCGACCTGAAGGGCGAGCGCTTCCACGAGACGATGCGCGAGCTCAGCGGGCAGAGCTGGATCGCGAGCTCCCCGATCGGCTTCATCGTGCTCGATCGCGAGGCCGCCGCCTTCTTCCTTCGCACGCGCAGCGCGACCTTCCCGGGAATGCGGATAGCCGAGATGTTCGACGTGCCGGAGGGACCGCTGCTCGAAGAGATGCGGCGCAACATCCTGCACATCAACGGCGACGCCCACCGGCGCCTGCGCAACCTCGTCAACCCCGCGTTCACCCCGCGCGCCGCGGATCGCTGGCGGCCGGCGATGCGCGGCTTCCTCGAGCGGCTCTGGGAGCCGCTCGACGGGTCCCATTCCTGCGAGTTCGTCGAGGCCTTCGCCAAGCCTTATCCGTCGCTGACGATCGCGACGGTAATGGGCGCGCCGCTCGAGGACGCGCCGAAGCTGCACGAGTGGTCGAACGTGATCCAGCGCCAGTTCGACCCGGCCAGCCTCATGAACGAGCGCGAGTTGATCGAGCGCGCCTGCGCGGAGTTCTACGAGTGGGCCGGCGCGCTGATCGACAAGCGCCGCGACGACCCTGGCGACGACCTCATCTCGACGCTGATCGCGGCCGAGCAGGATGGCGACCGGTTGTCCGAGGCCGAGTGCATGAACCTCGTGCTGAACGTGCTCGTCGGCGGCGTCGACACGACCCAGTCGCAGCTCGCACACGGACTGCGGGTGTTCGCGGCACATCCCGAGCAGTGGGAGTTGCTGGCCGCGGAGCCCGAGCGCGCGAAGGCGGCCGTCGAGGAGCTGCTCCGCTTCGAGCCGATCACGCCGTTCACGGCGCGCATCCTGCACGAGGAGGTCGAGTACCGCGACGTGACCTTCCCGGCGGACACGATCGTGATGGTCTGCTCGTTCACCGGCAACCGCGACGGGGTGGAGGGCGACCCGGAGATGTTCGACATGACGGCTGAGCGCGGGGACGCCAAGCCGCTCACCTTCGGCGCCGGCATCCACTACTGCCTCGGGGCCAACCTCGCGCGCGCCGAGTTGCAGGAGGCGCTCGGCTTCCTGCCGCAGCGAATGCCCGGCCTGGCGCTCGACGGCGAGGCCGAGCTCGGCTCGATCCACGGCATCTACGGACTGGAAAGGCTTCCGCTCACATGGACATAGGCCTGGCGCTGTTCCCGACCGACTACACGATGGCTCCCGGGCGCGTCGCGAAGCTCGCCGAGGAGCGCGGCTTCGCGGCGTTGCTGTTCCCGGAGCACACGCACATACCGGTGAGCCGCGAGTCGCCATACCCGGGCGGCGGCGAGCTGCCGCCGGAGTACAGCCACACACACGATCTGTTCGTGGCGATGTCGATGGCGGCCGCACTCACGGAGCGGCTCGAGGTGGGCTCGGGCATCTGCCTCGTGCCCCAGCGCGATCCGATCATCATGGCCAACGCGGTCGCCTCAATCGATGCTCTCTCGGGTGGGCGCGTGCTGTTCGGGGTCGGGGCGGGCTGGAACCGCGAGGAGATGGAGAACCACGGGACGGACCCGCGCCGGCGCTTCAGGCGCATGCGCGAGAGCATCGAGGCGATGAAGGCGATCTGGACGGAGGACGAGGCCGAGTACCACGGCGAGCTCGTCGACTTCGACCCGATCTGGTGCTGGCCGAAGCCCGCGCGGAAGCCCCATCCGCCGGTGCTCGTCGGCGGCACGGGCGAGAAGGTGCTCGACCGGGTGCTCGCCTACGGCGATGAGTGGATGCCGAACCGCGTGACCGATCCCGACGCCCTGGCGACGCGCATCGAGGAGCTGCGCGAGCGCGCCGGCCGGCCCGTGCCCGTCTCCGTCTTCGGGGCGAAGCCCGACGCCGGCTTCCTCGAGCGGCTGGCCGCGCTCGGCGTGCACCGCGCCTACCTCTACCTGACCCCGCGCGATCCCGAGGCGGTCGAGCGCCAGCTCGACGACTTCACCAAGTTCCTCTGATGGGAGGGCCCGTCCGGCTGCCGGACGGCCGCGTGCTTGGCGTCGACCGGCTCGGCAGGCCCGGCGGGGTTCCGGTGTTGGCCTTCCACGGCCTGCCGGGGTCGCGGCTCGACTTCCTGTCCGAGTCGCTCGCCTGCGCGCAGGCCGGGGTCGAATTGATCGCAGTCGATCGGCCCGGCTTCGGGCTCTCCTCGCCCCGGCCCGGACGCGTCCCGCTCGACTGGGCCGGCGACGTGGCCGCCCTGGCGGACGCGCTCGCGCTGGAGCGCTTCGCCGTCCTGGGCTACTCGGCGGGCGCCAAGTACGCGCTGGCCTGCGCGTATGCGCTGCCCGAGCGAGTCCAGGTCGCGGGCGTGCTGTCGGGGAGCGGACCGCCCGAGATGCCCGGCTGGGAGGACGGGATGATCGCGCCCGAGCGCCTCGTGCAGTGGGCGTCGCTGCACGCGCAGCCGCTCGCGCGCGCGGCCTGGGCACTGCTCGGCGTGCTGGGGCGGCGGCTGCCCGGCCTCGTCATGGAGGGCTTCGCGCGCAGCCTCGGCGGTCCGGACCGCGCGCTCGCGGACGAGCCGCGCGTGCGCGAGGCGCTGCTCGCGAGCCTGCGCGAGGGTCTGCGCCAGGGCGGCGCCGCGACCGTCGAGGACTACGCGATCGAGGGCCGCGCCTGGGGGTTCGATCCGGCTCGCATCGGGGTCCCCGTGCTGCTCTGGCACGGCGAGCGCGACGACGAGGTGCCGCTCGCGCACGCGCGCTGGCTCGCCGACCGCATCCCGGACGCGCGGCTCGAGGTTGCCGAGGACGCCGGCCATCTGATCTTCGGCCGGCTGGGTCCGGCCGTCGCAGCGCTGCGGGCCGCGGCTACGCCGCGAACAGGGTGAGATCCGGCTCGCGCTCGCCCTTTAGAACCGCGAGGTCGACCTCGACGCAGCCGAGGCCACGAGATTCCGCCAGCACGCGCGCCTGGGGCTTCAGCACCTGCGCGGCGAGCACACCGCGGCACCGGCCGAGGCCGGGTGCGCTGCGTATTCGCTCGAGATAGCGGGTCAGCTGCTCGACGGCGTCGATCGTGCCCACGCGCTTGATCTCGACGGCCACGTACTCGTCCCCCGGATCGAGGCACATCAGGTCCACCGGCCCGATGTCCGTCGGCCACTCCCGGCGTACGAGCCGCAGGCCCTCGCCGCACCACTGCGGCGCGTGGGCGAGCAGCTCCTGCAGCTCGCGCTCCACGCCCTCCTTCTCGAGCGCGGCGGCCTCGCCCATGTCGTGCGAGACGTCCGAGATCACCTCGGCGATCCGTATCTCGAGCCGGTCCTCGGTGCCCGGCTTGCGGACGCTCATCGAGCCGGGCTCCTCCTCGATGATCGTCGGCGCGGTCATCCAGTTGGACGGCTTGTAGCCCCCGCTGTCGGCGTGGACCATCACCGAGCCGTCGGACTTGACCATCACGAGCCGGAGCGCCTCTGGCAGCACGGCGGTGAGCCGGCCGGTGTAGAGGACCTCGCAGCGGGCGACGATCAAGCGCACCCGGCGGAAGCTAGACCGGCGCCCGGACGACGCTCCGCGCCAGCTCCTCCCAGCCGGCCTTGATCTCCTCGAGCGAGCGGCCGCGGTCGGTGCGCATGAACAGCACGAGCTCGGAGTCGAGCGCGGCCAGCAGCGCGTCGGCGAGGTAGCCGGCGTCCGCGCCGGGGTCGGCCTCCGCCAGCAGCAACTCGAGGTGGGTGCGATGGCTCGCGTAGACGCTGCCGCGAAAGCGCGTGCCGATCGCACCGCTCTCGGCGGCGAGGACTATGTCGCCGTGGCTGTCGAGCACGTCGAGCCAGGCGTGTCCGAAGGCCACTATGCGCTCGACCGGCGGCGCGCCCGGTCCGAGCGGCGCGGGCCCGCGGATCAGCTCCTCCTGGAGCTCGCGCTCGCGCGCGTCAAGAAGCGCCAGCGCAAGGCCGGAGCGGTCGCCGAAGCGCCGGTACAGGGTGCCCTTGCCGACCCCGGCCTCCTCCGCGACCCGGTCCATGGACACCGCGGCAGGGCCCTCCTCTTCGAACAGTCGCCGCGCCGCGGCCAGGATCAGCTCGCGGTTGCGAGCGGCGTCGCTGCGCTCGCGCGACCGGCCGGAGACGGGCAGCTCCATGGCTCCACCGTAGTCCGGCGGACGTCAGTCAGGCAAGCGGACCACGGTCCTCTACACTCTCGACAGAACAACCGGACGTCAGTCCGATTACAGAGAGAACGCGACCCGAGAGGAGTCCGATGGCCGACAAAATCACACGCGAGCAGGTCCGGCGAATGGTGGATACGGGCGAGGCCACGCTCGTCCATGCGCTGCCCGAGCCGTACTTCCGCAAGGAGCACATCCCGGGAGCCCTGCAGCTCGATCACGACCGCGTGGAAGAGCAGGCACCGGAGCGCCTGCCGGACAAGGACGCCGCGATCGTCACCTACTGCGCGAACCTCGCCTGCCCCAATTCCGAGATCGCGGCCAACCGGCTTGTGGCGCTCGGCTACATCGACGTGCGCCAGTACGCCGAGGGCATCGCCGATTGGATCGAGGCGGGCCTGCCGGTTGAGGGCGAGGTCGGCGCCGCGGTCTAGCGCTTGCGGCGTCTGCGGAGCAGCACGCCCCCGCCGATCCCGAGCGCGGCGAGCGCCGCAGCGATCAGCGTGGGGCGTGCCCGCAGCCGTCGGTACTCGTCGGTCACCTCGGGCCAGAGCGTGCCCTCGATCAGCTCGCCGGCGACCTCAGGCGTGGGTGCGAGGCGCTCGACCGGGATCGGCTCCGCAAACGCGACCTGGACCCGGCGCGGCTTCGGCAGGGGACCGATGAAGAGCGAATCGGTGCCGCTGATCGCGCATGGCACGAGCGGCGCGCCGGTCTCGAGAGCGATGTGGCCGGCGCCGCGCCTGGGATGGCCGAGCTCCTCGGGATCGCGCACGCGCGTGCCCTCGGGGAAGAGCGCCAGCAGCCCGTCCTGGCGCAGGATCGTGCGAGCCGTCTCGAGCGCCTCGGCGTCCGACTGGCCGCGCCGTACCGGGAAGGCGCCAAGCCGTATGAGCAGCCGCCCGTAGGGAGCCTCGATCAGCTCGCTCTTGGCCATGAAGCGCACGTGGCGGCGTGTGCAGGCGGCGAGGAAGAAGGCGTCGTAGAAGCTCTTGTGGTTAGGCGCGATGATCGCCGGGCCGGCGCGGGGGATGTGCTCGGCGCCCGCGATGTGCATGCGGAAGTAGATGCGCATGAACGGCACGACCAGCGCGCGGACGATCGCGTAGAGCGGTCGCGAGACCCCCTTCTCGCGCGCGAGGCGGTTGGCCCCCTCGATCGTCACGCGCGCAACCTACCCGCGGCGGCGGCGCGTTTCCGGACTTCACATCCGGGTAGCCCAGACTTTGGACTTCGACAGAAGGGGCGGACCGCTGTGAGCATCCTCGACAAGATCATGGGTCGCGGCAAGAAGGCCGTCGGCGACCTCACCGACGACGCCAGCATGCGTCAGCAGGGGCGCAACGAAGAGCGCAAGGGCGAGGAGAAGGAGAAGCTCGCCGAGGCGCAGGAGCGCGCAGACGAGAAGGCGCAGGACGTCGCGGACCTGGAGCGCCGCACCTGAGGAACCTTCGGCGGGGTCGGAACACGACCCCGTAGTGGCGTACCGTAGGCCTACCGATGGAGGGCGACCGGACAGGCACTCCGCAGGTCGTCTATCGAGCAGTCCTGCTGGCTGCCGGGCTGCTTCTGTTCGGATTGCTGTTCCGCCAGCTCGTCACGCTCCTGCTGGCGATCCTGATCACCATTATCGTGGCGATCCCGCTGGCTGCGGTCGCGTGCCGGCTCGAGCGCTACAAGATCCCGCGCCCGATCGGCACGCTGATCGCCCTGCTCGGCGGGATCGGCACGATCGCGCTCATCGTCTATCTGCTGATCCCGCCCTTCGTCGACCAGACCGAGCGGTTCGCCGACGACGTGCCGGGCATCGTCACGAACCTCGAGGACTTGTACGCGGACCTCACCGGCCAGGACTCCGGCGAGGTCGGCGACCAGGTCGAGGAATTCGTGGAGCGGATCACGGACGACCCCGACCGGCTGATCGGCCCGATCACGTCGATCGGGCTGAACATCGCCGGCATCGCCGCGGCGCTCATTCTGATCCTGATCACGGCCTACTACATGGCCGTGCGTCCCGGGCCGCTCGTCGACGGTCTCGTCAGCCTCGTGCCGCCCGACCGGCGCGCGCACCTGAGGCACGTGCTCGACCGGCTGCGCGCTGCCTGGATCGGCTGGATGGAGGGCGTCGCGATCGACATGATCCTGACGTTCGTCCTGCTCTTCGTAGGCCTGACGATCATCGGGCTCGACTTCGCGATCTTCTTCGCGGTTCTGTCCGCCCTGCTCGTGGTCGTGCCCTACTTCGGCGCGATCGCGGGCGCTGTCCCGCCGACCCTCTTCGCGCTCACGGACTCGCCGGGCAAAGCGGTCGTCGTGCTCGCGGTTTACATCCTCGTCCAGCAGATCGAGAGCAACGTCACGATCCCGGTGGTCATGGCCCAGCGCGTGAAGCTGCATCCTGCGGTGGTCGCGATCGGCGTCGTCGTGGTCGGGCAGCTATTCGGCTTCATCGGGCTGTTCGTGGCGGTGCCGATCCTCTCGCTCGTCGTGATCAGCGTCGAGGAGTTCTGGGTCAAGCCTGTCGAGCAGGCCCACGCCGAGCGAACAAGAGCGGACATCGATCTCCCCGAGTCGATCGAGCAGGAGCTCGCACCCGGCGAGAGCGAGGCGAAGCCGCTCAGACCAGCTTCGTGATCGCGATCACCGCTCCGATGAGCACGAAGATCACGATCAGGACCTGAACGACGATCCAGAAGGGCGGGATGTCCTGCACCCGCTGGGTTCTACTCGATCATCGCCTGGCGCAGGGCAATCGCCACGGCGTGTACGCGCGTATCGGCCTCGAGCTTGAGGATCGCGCGCTTCGTGTCCGACTTGACCGTCTCGATCGAGAGGCCGATCCGGCGGGCGACCTCCTCGGTGTGCAGGCCCTCGGCGAGCAGCTGCAGGATCTCGCGCTCGCGCTCGGACAGCGGAGCGTCAGGGCCGACCGCCGACATCAGCAGTGTCGGCGAGAGCGACGGGTCCACGAACGG
The DNA here is from genome assembly GCA_963814095.1 of uncultured Thermoleophilaceae bacterium. Lineage (GTDB taxonomy): Bacteria > Actinomycetota > Thermoleophilia > Solirubrobacterales > Thermoleophilaceae > JACVRW01. The sequence goes on from CAWFBT010000002.1 coordinate 325,819, forward strand.
CTTGCCGGTCGTGACCGTGCGCACCGCGCGCAGCAGGTCCTCCGGCGGCGAGCCCTTCATCACATAGCCGCGCGCGCCGGCGGCGATCGCGTCCGAGAGCAGGCGCTTGTCGCCGTAGGCCGAGAACATGACCGTCTGCACGTCCGGGCACGACTCGGCGATCCGCTTGATTGCGGAGATGCCGTCGATTCCCGGCAGCCGGACATCCATGATCACAACCTGCGGGCGCAGCTTGTTGCAGGCCTCGATTACGCCTTCGCCGTTTTCGACCGTCCCGACGAGCTCCAGGTCGGGAACCTGTCCAAACATGAGGCCAAGTCCTTGCCTCACGGTCGGATGATCGTCCACAGCCAGACACCTCACGGTGGTGGACATCAAGGCCAACATAATGCCAATTGGCCTATTCAGCCAATCGCTTATTGATCATGATGGTCGCGGACCCGCGGGCGAGGAGGACATTTGTTCAATTCGATAGTGGTAGGTACGGACGGCTCGGACACGGCGGGCGAGGCCGTGCGCCAGGCGAGCGAGCTCGCGAGCAAGCTTGGGGCGAAGATCCATTTGGTGAGCGCGTACGAGCCGGTCTCGGAGGGCCGGCTGCGCGAGGAGCGCCAGCAGGTGCCGGGTGAGCTCCAGTGGATGGTCAATCCGCGCGAGGACGTGAGCCAGACGCTCGAAAATGCCGCCGAGGGCCTGCGCGGGGCCGGCATCGAGGTCGAGATACATGCCCGGGAGGGCGACCCTGCCGACGCGATCCTCGACGTCGCGGAGGAGCAGGAGGCCGACCTGATCGTGGTCGGCAACAAGGGCATGACGGGCGCGAAGCGGTTTCTGCTGGGCAGCGTCCCGAACAAGGTGTCGCATCACGCGCCCTGCAGCGTGATGATCATCCGGACGACCTAGGCATGTCGAGCGAGCACGTCGACGTCCTGATCGTCGGCGCCGGGATCTCAGGGATCGGCGCTGCCTGCCGGCTCCAGGAGCGTTGTCCCGCCAAGACGTTCGCGATCCTCGAGGCGCGCGGGGCGATCGGCGGCACCTGGGACCTGTTCCGCTTTCCCGGCATCCGGTCGGACTCGGACATGTTCACGCTGAGCTATCCCTTCCGTCCCTGGGAGGGGGCGCAGGCGATCGCGGATGGCTGGTCGATCCGCAACTACATCGAGGAGACCGCCCGGGCGCACGGCGTCGAGGAGCGGATCCGCTTCCATCACCGCGTCGTGGCGGCCGAATGGTCATCGCAGGAGTCGCTCTGGAGCGTCGAGGTCGAGCGCGTGGACACGGGCGAGACGGTCGAGCTGAGCTGCAGCTTCCTGTTCAGCTGCACGGGCTACTACCGCTACGACCAGGGCTATACGCCCCAGTTCGAGGGGATCGAGCGCTTCGGCGGGGAGGTCGTCCATCCCCAGTTCTGGACCGACGACATCGACCACAGCGGAAAGCGGATCGTGGTGATCGGGAGTGGCGCGACCGCCATCACCGTGATCCCGGCACTCGCCGAGCGAGCCGCCCACGTCACGATGCTGCAGCGCTCGCCCAGCTACATCATCTCGCTGCCGGCCGTCGACCCGTTCGCGCGTGTGCTCGGGCGCGTGCTTCCGACGCGCTTCGCCTATCCGCTCGTGCGCTGGAAGAACGTGCTTCTCGCCCTGACGCTCTACGGGTTCAGCCGCCGCCGGCCGGCCGAGGCGAGAAGGCTCATTCGCAAGCTGAACGAGCGCCGGCTGCCCGCGGGCTACGACATCGACGCCCATTTCAAGCCCAGCTACGACCCCTGGGATCAGCGCATGTGCATCGTGCCCGACAACGACTTCTTCGACGCGATCGGCGCGGGTCGCGTCTCCGTCGTCACCGATCGCATCAAGACGTTCACGGAGACGGGCATCGCTCTCGAGTCCGGCGCTCCGCTCGAGGCCGACATGGTGGTGACCGCGACCGGCCTCGAGCTGGAGCCGATCGGCGGTATCAGGCTCGGCGTCGACGGCGAGGATGTCGACGTGGGCAAGTCCTTCGCCTACCGCGGGATGATGCTGAGCGGCGTCCCCAATCTCGCCTTCTCGTTCGGCTACGCGAACCAGTCGTGGACGCTCGGCTCAGACTTGACCGCGACGGAGGTCTGCAGGATCGTCAGTCACATGGACCGCTACGGGCACACGCAATGCACGCCGCGCACGGGCGACGCCGCGGTCGCTCCCGTTCAGTTCATCGACCTCAGCTCGGGCTACATACGGCGGGCGATCGACCGGTTCCCGAAACAGGGGTCCGTGGATCCCTGGCGGAGGGCGCAGAGCTACACGCAGAACCGACGAGCGTTCAGGCGCGACCCGGCGGACGATCCCGAGCTCGAGTTCTCGCGCTCGACCGGGTCAGCGCGGCCCTACCTGAGTGCCGCGCCCGCGTCGACGAGCCCGGCGCCGTAGCGGTCCGGCCGGTCGGTCGGCCGCGCCGTCGCCTCGATGTGCGCCTCGACGAGCTGCGGCGGGGGGTGCGCCCCGAGCCGCTTCGTCGCGATGATGAGCGCGGCGACCGCGGACACGTGCGGCGCGGCCATGGACGTTCCCTCGTAACCGCCCGGCAGCCCGAAGCGGCGCACGCCCTTGGCCACGAAGGTCTGCTGGAAGATCGGCCGGCCGAAGGAGTCCGGGTTGCAGTGCTCGCTGTCCCAGGTGCTGTCGCTGTTGGGGGCGTCGGCGCCGCCGCCGGGCGCGACGACGTCGAGGTCCCTGCCGGAGTTCGAGTAGTCGGCCTGGCAGCCGGTGATCGTGGTCGCGCCCACCGCCATCACCTGGGAAGCGCGCGCGGGGTAGGCGACCATGAAGTCGGCCTGGTTGCCGGCCGCGCCGATGACGAGCGCTCCGTGGCGACGGGCGTAGCGCAGCGCGCCGATCACATCGGGAATCTCGGCGGCGCGCACCTCGGCCGGGAACTCGAGCGAGAGGTTGATGACGTCCGCGCCGTAGCGAGCGGCCCAGCGGATCGCTCGTGCGATCGCCGCCGAGTCGCCCGAGCCCTGGTCGTCGAGCACCCGCAGCGGCATGATCTTCGCGTTGTAGGCGATGCCCGCCGTCGCGACGCCGTTGCCGGTCGTCTGCGCGATCGTGCCCGACACGTGCGTCCCGTGACCGAAGGAGTCGTTCGGGTGGCGATCGTTGTCGATGAAGTCGAACGGGTGGACGAAGGTCGAGTGGCGCAGGTCGGGAGCGCGCCGGAAGCGCCCGCGGTTCTCGTACGCGACACCGCTGTCGAGCACGGCCACGACCGCCCCGCGGCCACCGGGGGCGCCGAGGTTCTGCGCCAGGGTCCACGCCTCGCCGATGTTGATCCCCCAGGGCGAGAAGAGGTTCCACTGGCGCCGCCAGGCCGGGTCGTCGGTCGGGACGCCGGCCGCCTGCGCGCGCCAGTTCGGGACCGCGTACTCGACGTTCGGGTCGTCCTCGAGCTCCTCGATCGTCTCGCCCACCGACTGCCCGTCTTCGATCGCGAGCTGCTGCGAGCCGCCCGGAAGCCCCTGCTCGGCGACCGTGCCCGTGTCGTCCTGGGTGGCGGCCGCGACGCTCGCGGCGGTGCCGTCCTCGTAGCGCACGATCACCTCACCGGGGACGTAGTCGCTCGCGGCCGCGGACGCGGGCAGCGTCAGCACGCCTAGGGCAAGGACGATGAGGATGAGCCGGGGGGTCATTGGTCTACGGTGCGCTCCGGAGTGTATGGAGCCACAAACAACGCCCGAAGGCGGAAGTTGTGAGCGTACGCGTAACGGGCACCACGGGATACATCGGCGCGCACGTGGCCAAGCTTGCGGCCGAACGGCTCGGTGGGCCGCTTGGGCGGAGGCTCGTGGCGCCGTGAGCTTCTTCCCGCGCGACGAGTACTTCATGCGGCTCGCCCTGCGCGAGGCGGAGCGCGCGCTCGAGCACGACGACGTGCCGATCGGCGCGGTGATCGTGCACGCCGGCGAGGTGGTCGCGGCCGCGCGCAACGAGCGCGAGCTGCGCGGCGACCCGACCGCGCACGCGGAGATCCTCGCGCTGCGCGAGGCCTCGAGCGCGCTCGGTGGCTGGCGGCTCCTCGACACCGTCCTGTACGTGACGCTCGAGCCGTGCGCGATGTGCGCGGGCGCGATCGTGCTGGCGCGCGTTCCCCGGGTGGTCTGGGCGGCCGACGACCCCAAGGCGGGAGCCGCTGGAAGCGTCCTGAACGTGCTCGCCGAGCCACGGCTGAACCATCGCCCGGATGCTGCCGGAGGCCTGCTCGCCGGAGAGGCGGCGGACCTGCTGCGCGCATTCTTCTCGTCCCGGCGCTAAGGGCGCGCAGATTGCGGCCGATATAGGTCCGAATGGCGCGTGATCTGCAGCGCATCCTGCGCGAGATCGAAGACCGCTACCAGCCCCTCCCCGAGGGTCTGCCATCCGTCGCATACATCTACGAGCCGGGGCTGCAGGGAAGCTGCCTGTACATCAGCCCGTCGATCGAGCGGGTGCTCGGCTACACGCGCGAGCAGTGGATGACCGACCACACGATGTGGGACCGGAGCGTGCATCCGGACGACTTCGTACGCGTGGCGACGGCGGAGGCCGAGTGCGCGCGCTCCGGGGAGACGCTCGTGCAGGAGTACCGCCTGCGCACGGCCGATGGTCGCTGGATCTGGATCCGCGACGAGATGACCGTGGTGCGCGGCCCTGGCGACCAGCTCGATCCGCTCTTCTACGGCGTCTTCCTCGACGTGAGCGACCGCAAGCGGATGGAGGCAGAGCTAGAGCGGCTGGCGCTGTACGACCCGCTCACCGGCCTGCCCAACCGCGCGCTCTTCACCGACCGGCTGAGCCATTCGCTCGGGCGCCGCGCCAAGGCGAGCGTCACCGCCGTCTACTTCGTGGACCTCGATCGCTTCAAGCGCATCAACGACAGCCTCGGCCACGCGGCCGGCGACGAGGTCCTGCGTGAGGTCGCGCGCCGCCTTCAGAGCGCGCTGCGGCCCGAGGACACGGTTGCGCGCTTCGGCGGCGACGAGTTCACCATCCTGTGCGAGTCCGTGGGCGGCGTGTTCGAGGCTGTCGGCGTGGCGGATCGCCTGCAGCGGCCCATCTCGGAGCCGATCAGGGGCGGAGGGGCCGAGCTGCGGCTGAGTGCCTCGATCGGCTTCGCGCTCGCCGAGCCCGGCGAGCAGGTCGACTGCCAGCGCCTGATCGAGGACGCCGACGCCGCGATGTACCGCGCCAAGGAGCGCGGCGGGGCGCGTGCCGAGCTCTTCGACGCGACCATGCGGGAGCGCGCTGTCGAGGCCATGACCGTCGAGCAGGAGCTGCAGCGCGGTCTCGAGCGCGGCGAGCTGCGGCTCTTCTACCAGCCCCAGGTCAACCTCGCGACGGGGCGGCTGATCGGTGCCGAGGCGCTGCTCCGCTGGGAGCATCCCGAGCGCGGCCTGCTCGCACCCGACGCTTTCCTGCACGTCGCCGAGGAGAGCGGGCTGATCGTCGACATCGGTGCCTGGGTCGTCCGGGAGGCCTGCCGGCGGCTGCGCGACTGGCAGCGCCGCGGCGTGCCGCCCGACCTGCGCCTGTCGGTGAACCTCGGCGCGCGCGAGCTCTCCCATCCGGACGTCGTTGCCACGGTGCTGGGCGCGGTGAGGAGCGCCGGCATCCAGCCGTCCTCGCTCTGCATCGAGGTGACCGAGAGCACGGCGATGGCTGACCGTACGACGGGCTTCCGGGCCCTGACCGACCTCAGCGGCGCGGGCGTGCGGGTGGCGATCGACGACTTCGGAACGGGCTACTCATCGCTCGACCACCTGCGCAACATGCCCGCGGACGTCCTGAAGATCGACCGCTCGTTCGTGCAGGGCATCTCCCCGGACTCCTCGGACACGGCGCTCGTGGCCGCGGCGCTGGCGCTCGGGCGAGCCCTCGGCATGGACGTCGTCGCGGAGGGGATCGAGACCGAGCAGCAGGCGACCTCGCTGCGCGAGCTCGAATGCCCGATCGGCCAGGGCTTTCTGTTCGCCCGGCCGCTTCCGCCCGAGGAGCTCGACGGGCTGCTCGAGGCGGGCCTGCCGCTCTAGGCGGATCGCGACTGCCCGGTAGCCCGCGGCCGGCGATGCGCGGTGCGGTGAGGTGCCTCCTCCTGTTGCTGCGGCGGCGAGCCCGCGTGCGCGGGCGGCGTGCTGAGCCTGGACTAGGGTCCCGGCGGGACCGTGACCGCCTACGAGCCGAGCGAGTGGACTGACTTCTTCGTGGCCTCCGCGGGAGCCTCGGCGGCGCTCGCCGGTCTGGTGTTCGTGGCGGTCTCGATCAACGTCGAGCGCATCCTGCAGTTCAGGGGACTGCCGGAGCGGGCGCTCGCCACCGTCCTGCTGCTGCTGAGCGTGGTGCTCGTCGCGCTCATCTGCCTCATCCCGGGCCAGTCACGCGACGCGCTTGCGGCCGAGCTGTTCGTCGTGAGCCTGCTGTTCGCGGCGCAGATCCTCCGGCTCACAGCCGGCGCGGGCCGACCACGACCGCAGCCTGGCGCACGTCGCGAGCCATGGCTGCTGGTGGCGCTCGGCACGATCCCGTTCGTGGTGGCGCCGTGACCCTGTTCGCGGAGGCGGCGGCGGGCTCTACTGGATCGCGGCGGGGGTGATCCTGGCAACGGCCGGAGCCGTCGCGAACGCCTGGGTGCTGCTGGTGGAGATCCTGCGCTAGCCGGTGACGGCAGGTGGGAGCAATCCAGGCGTGTGGGTTCAGACCTCAGCGAACCCGTATGGGTATGCCGGGCAGTCTCCCTGCTCCCACCGTGCGCACGATCCACTCGATCGGTCCGTTGGAGAGCCTGATGCAGCCGTGACTGCGAGCCGCGCCGAGGGGATCGAGCAGGCTGGAGCCGCCGCGGCCGTGGATGCCCACGCGGCCGTCGCCGCCGCCGAACTCCTGGAGCACGTGGCTGTGCGCGGTCAGCGGGAGGATGTAGGAGCCGAGGAAGTCATACGGATTCCAGCGCCAGACGCCGACGATCGAGAAGAGGCCCTCGGGCGACGGCGTGGGGGGCGCGCCGATCACGACGCGGAAGCGGCGGCGCAGCTCACCGTCCTCGAACACCGACAGCGTGCGGGCACGGCGCGACACGACGATCCGCCAACCCGTAGGCCGCAGCCGCACGTGATCGGCCCTGATCCAGGCCGCGGCCGCGTTGGGTCGCGTGGGCAGGCGCACCTTGAGCCAGCAGCGGTCCTTCGCGTCGCGCGCCGCGCGCAGCACGAGCAGCCACGCCGACTCGCGCGGGAAGACCGCGTCGCTGCTCCGCTCGTCCCGTTCCGGCACCGTGGCCCACAGCCGCGTCCGCCCGATCAGACCGGCCCGCCAGGACGCGGCCGCGGTGGGCCGCCCGACCTCTGCGGCCGTCGCGCGGCCCTCGATGCAGTCCGGCGCGGCGAGGGCGGAAGGTGCCAGCAACCAGAGCGCGCCGAGGCATGCGAACAAGGCGCCGAGCCGTAGAGCGGTCCGATCCAGGCGAGGGGCACGCACCGCCGCCCATTGTCCCAGAGCACCAGCGTCGGGCGCGACGGCGAGTAGGACGGAAAACGGCCTGAGCGCCGGGGCCGCGAACAAGCACTTCGCCGGCCCCGGCGTTAGGTCGCCAACCGATGGAGGGCCGGGCGGATGCATCTGCCCGGCCCCTTTCATCTTGTTCACCACCCGAGGGAGAGGGATGAGGAAGCTCGTCAGCATTGCCGCCATCGCCGCCATCGCGGTCATGGCGTTCGTTCCGGCGGCCTCGGCTGCCACACAGACAGCAGTGACGTTCGACGGCGCGTTCCTCACGAACGGCGCGTCGATGTGGTCGGGCCAGGTCGTTTCGCCGAAGGCCAACTGCGCCCTAAAGCGCGTTGTCCTGATCTTCAAGCAGCGCCCTGGCGCGGACAAGAAGATCGGCTCGGCGAAGGCCGAGCGGGTGACCGGGGTGATCGGCTACCACTGGGCCTTCGAGAAGGCCGGTTTCGCGGTGAAGTCGTCCGAGAAGTACTACGCGAAGGTCAAGGCGACCGACAAGTGCGCGGGAGCGCGCTCGCCGGTCCTCAATGCGGTGACTTACTAAGGAGCTTGGGGCGGGGTGGAGAAATCTGCCCCGGCGCCGCCCGTATACCTCTCGCCCGCCTAGAATCAGGCGCCCCGGAGGGGTGCCGGAGCGGTTGAACGGGGCGGTCTCGAAAACCGTTGTGGGCCTTACGGTCCACCGAGGGTTCGAATCCCTCCCCCTCCGCTGAGCTGCGCGGGATCTCGCACCAGGAGCGGGATCGCCGCGCTCTCGGGGGGACGCGCGGCGAACGTCAGTCGGCGTCACTGAACGTCAGTGAACCGGCCCTCCTGTACCCACGGCGTACCCACGGGCCATGAAGCGCCCCTGCCTGACCTGCGGGCGCCTGATCGAGGCGGGCTCCTACTGCCCCGCGCACCAGCCGCCCTACAGCCGGTTCAAGCAGCGCAGCGGCGGGCGCCAGGGCGCCTTCCGCCGGGCGACCTTCAAGCGCTACGGACTTCGCTGCATCGTCTGTCAGCACCCCGGCTCGCCGTACAACCCGATCGAGGCCGCGCACGACCTCGCGCGCGACATGACCGAGGGCCAGCAGGCGACCTTCGAGGAGGCGCAAAGCGGAGTGCCGTCGATGTCATCGCAGAATCGACGCCGCCGCCCGGCGCGCGCGTGGGAGAGCCAGCCCTGATGGGCTACCAGGGCGGCAGCCTGAAGGGCTTCGTGTCGGCAGCCGCCGAGGTCAGCCGCTGGCGGCGTTCACGATGGCCGACGCGGGCGCCGACTACCTGCTCCGCCAGGCGCGCTACTACACGCCGATCGGGCCGGGCCGCGACGGCGGCCACGTCTACACGGCCTGGGAGAAGGTCGAGCTGGATCGCACGCGCGTCGGCGGCTACGTCGCCTATCAGGGCGGCGCCCGCAACCGGCACTACCGCGTCGGCTGGCTGGAGTACGGCACGGCGCCGAGAGTGATCGAGCCGGACGACCAGGAGGCGATCACGACCCCGGAGGGTCCGCGCGCCGCCGCGCACCACCCGGGCACGCCCGCCCGTCACATGATGGCCCGCGCTGCGCACGACTTGGATGTGCTCGGCGACGAGGTACTGGCCGACGAGCTGCGCGAGTGGGCGACTCCGGCCGAGGCGAACGCGCGGCGACGGCCGGGGATCATCTAGCGGCGCCCTACTCCCGCAGCCCCACGGCTTCGAGGGCTTCCGCTTCCGTTGACAAGACGCGCCACCGGACGGCCTTCTTGTCACGCCAGTCGACAACCACCCAGACCGTGTCCACGAACGGGGTGTCGCTGTCCGCGCCGTGGCCGCGAGTGCGCAGCGTGGCGAGCGTCAGGTTCCCAAGCTCGCGCGCTTCGATCGTTTCGACCGTGTAGTCCGGGAACGCGTCGAGCAGGTTCTGCCACCAGTGGCGGATTCCGTCGTGGCCGTGATAGCCGCCCTCCATCGCGGCCAGGCGCGACTCGGCCACCACGTCCGGGGCCATCAGCGCCAGAAACGCACCGATGTCGCGTCGGTTGAAGGTGTCAAAGGCCTGCTGAGCCAACTCCACATTCTCCTGCGACATCGCCCGCCCAGTATCTGCCGCTCGCAGGGCCGCGTCCAGCAGGGCTCGGATCGGCTCCGATTTCTGACCGCGTCAGCGAGCATGCGGCCCCACTGCGCTGCGCAAATAAAGGCCCTCCAAATAGTCGGCTCCATCACCCGGATTGCTAGGTCCCGCACCGCTGGGTTGACTCTCGCTCGCGGCTGGGTGTAGGTTCGCTTTGCAGGTGCCCAGGGGCACGGCTCCCCGCCCCGGATTCTGAGGTTCCTCGTGGGGCGGTCCGGGTCGCGCTCCTAAGTTGGGGGATAAGGAGGTAGGGCATGGCGTGGTTCGATCCGCGTGCGCTCGGCCGTGCGGCGCGCTCTCCTAAGGGAAAGCTGCTCGTTCTCGGGGCGAGCGTCGCGACCGTCGTCGGTTTGAGCGGGCTGGTCACCGGCGGGTTTGCGCAGTCGCCGAGCATTTTCGCCGCGGCAAAGAAGGGCTACATCCCCGTATGTACCCAGAGGACGGGTCCCAACGAGTCAAGGGGCGATCTGAACGTTCGCCTGAAGGCGTTCTGTGCCAAAGGACAGAAGCCGCTCAAGCTCGCGTTGTGGCCGGTGAATCAAGGCCCTCAGGGCCCGCAAGGACCGCCTGGGCCGCCTGGGGGCGGCGGTTCGGCGGACGAGTACGGCGTGGCGAACGTCTTCGTGAGCCGAGGCGGTAACCCGCCGTCTCGGTTTGCGACCTACTCGGTGACACTCGGCTCGCCGGTCGGATCGAGCACGAGCGGACACTTCCGATTCTCGTGCACGGCCGCTCAGTCGCCGTGCAAGATCTCGGTTGGTGCCGCCGTCCTCTCCAGCGAATCTGGCCAAGCCGTGGTCTACCCGAGGATAGGAATTCACAGAGAAGACGGGTCGTCCGCCAACCTGCCCATGGTCCAATGCGAGTACGCCGACGGAGCCCTGAATCGGGTATCGCGCCTGCCGTTGAAGACTGCCGTCGACGACATTCGAGAGCGTCTCACGATGAACGTGGGCAGTTCGTTCGACTGTGGCAACACCGGTCAGCCGGGCGAGCCCGGCAGAGTGGAACAGATCTGGGTAACGAACGCAGACGATGGGACGGGTACCGCCTACTACGACGTCTGGACAACTCTGAATTTCGGACGCTAGAGCTAAGGCGCGTAGCCCAGTTACATTGCATGGTCGGGGGTGCCAGGCTCCCGACCCATCTCCCCTGTCGCGCGATATGCGGTCGGCTCGCCGGGGGTGATACTCCGGAAAGTTAGAACGGGCCAAATGCGCTCAGAGCCACCCCAGCAGCCTGACCGGCGCTGGCTTCGCCTCGACGCGCTCGACGGCCATCGCCAGGCAGACGACGGCGTCGATCTGGGCGCCGCGCTCGGCTTTGTCCAGCCTCCACCCCTGCCCGTCTGCTTGGCGACCGCTCGATCCGCTCCGGAAACCGCTGCGCGAGGGCGAGGCCCAAGCCGCCCCAGTCGTGAACAACGAGTGAGAAACGATCGAGGCCCGCCGCGCCAGTGAATGACTCGAGCCAGTCGGTGTACCCGTCGATCGAGTAGTCGAAGTTGGCGGGCTTGGCCGAGCTCCCAAATCCGGGGAGATCGGGAGCGACGCCACCGATCCGCTCTCCAGATAGGGAATCCAATCCCAGGATGCCGTCGGCACGCCATGAACGTAGAGGATCGGCGGGCGGCCCTCGGCCGGCGCTTCGCGCCAATGCGCGCCGACGCCGGCCACGTCGCCGCTGCGCGCGCCGCCGGGCAGTATCGCGCGAGAACTCACGCCTGGATCTCGTCCTAAGCGGAACTTTCTAAGCCGTGATCTCGCGGTTGGCAGCTTCCACGCCCGTACGCGGGAAGGGAGGCTTGCTGCCCTCCGGATAGTCCGGAAAGCGCTGGAAGTAGTTCTGATTCTCGGCCGGGTCCTCCCAGAAGGGGCCGGCCTCGCTGATCTCAGTCACGGTCTTGCCGAGCCAGTGGCCTGAGGCGTCGACGTCAGCGATCGTCTCCTCGGCCACCCTGCACTGCTCCTCGCTCGTATAGAAGATCTCTGAGCGGTAGATGGAGCCGACTAGATCTTCGCCAAGGTCGGCCCGGTGGACCTGGAAGAAGTATTCGAGTAGCTCCCGATAGGAGAGCCGCTCTGGATCGAAGACGACCTCGACCGCCTCGGCGTGACCCTGAGGGTTGTCCTCGGTCGGGTTGTCGCCCTCGCCGCCGCTCCATCCCACACGCGTGGAGATGACCCCGTCGGGGTGGCGCAGCAGTTGCTGCATGATCCAGGAGCAGCCTCCCGCGAGAATCGCGGTCTCGGTTTCGTCGCTCATGGTCTCCCTTCCTTCGAGTCCTGTCGAGCCTAGTCGTCGGAAGGGCGACCGATCAAACGGATGTTCCCGCCGGAGGTCCCGACTTCCTGCTTCCATGCGACGGAGCACTCCCGCGCGCGGATCTCTCTCGATCGCTTTGATGAGTCCCATCGCGACGGCTTCGCGGTCCAGCCGGACAATGGCGGAGCTTGGTCAGCAGGACGACCGCGGGGTGTCTGCGATGAGGCCGCCATCGCAGCCCTGCCATTGACCCTTGAGTTCACCGACGAGGTCTTCGCGCTCTACGAGTCCTGACCCTCGGATCACACGAGACTCGGCGGCGAACAGACGCTCAGTGCAGCGCACCCCCGTCTTAGGTCCCGCAAACCCGCCGCCAAAGAGGAATCGCATCCCAATACACGGCGTCTCGAAAACCGTTGTGGGCCTTACGGTCCACCGAGGGTTCGAATTCCTCCCGCTCCGCCTGGAAAGCCAACTTTCGCGAATTTGCTGGCACTTTGTCGGCCGGATGACCGTTCGGTGGCGTTCGCGTCTCGTCAACGAGCGTCAGCGCATGCCTGCTCTGGCCCGGAAACGACGTCTGACCCCGCCTTCTCGTAGGACGTAGCCATCGGCCGCAAGGCGCTGCAGCATTCGCCGGGCCGCCCGGTTGTCGATCTGCAATCGCTGCGCGATCTCTGGTGCCCATAGCGGCCCCTCGGCTAGGAGCTCCAGCACCCGGATGGTGTTCGTTACCCGGTAGGGTCACCTGGCTTAGGGTCGGCGGCCCGCTTGTAGGTCGCAACCTCTTGGGAGGGTGTTGGTGCAGGACACCACGTGCCATATGTCGATTTCGCTTGACGGCTTCGTCGCCGGGCCAGAGCAGAGTCGCGAGGACCCGCTGGGCAAGCGCGGGAGGGAGCTGCACAGCTGGCACCTGGGCGACGAGCGCGCCAACGAGGCCGACGAGACGGCGGCCGGCTGGCTTATGCGTCCGCGTGGCGCCTACCTAATGGGTCGCAACATGTTTGGGCCGATCCGCGGTGAGTGGGAGGAAGACTGGCGCGGGTGGTGGGGACCTGAGCCGCCTTACCACGCTCCGGTGTTCGTGCTCACCCATCACGCTCGCGAGCCGATCGAGATGGACGGCGGGACGACCTTCCATTTCGTCACCGGCGGGTTCGACGCCGCCTACGCGCAGGCGCGCGAGACCGCTGGCGATGACGGCGTGGACATCGCGGGGGGCGCCTGGACCGTGCGGCAGGCGCTTATCGCCGGGGTCGTCGACGAGCTCACGCTCGACATCGCCCCGGTGTTGCTCGGGTCCGGCGAGCGGATCTTCGACGGCGTCGAGTCCCTCGGCATGGAGCCGGTAGAGGTGTTGCATTCGCCGCTCGCCACGCACATCCGGTATCGCCGGGCGGGCTAGAGCCGGCGGTCCGTCACCCGGCTCCGCCACCGCCCAGAGCGAGCCCAGCCGCGGTCGGGCCGTGTTCTCCTGCACGGTTGCGGCTACGTCAGGGCTGAGGGCTGGCGGGCGGCTTGCCGGTGTCGTCGCGCATGGCGGCGTCGTAGGCGGCGCGTAGCTGTTCGCTGGCGCGCGGGGCATCTGCGTCGAGGCCTCGGCCCTGACCGCGGCGGCGCGGCCACCGCACGCCCGCGGGAGACGACAGAGGGCAGCCAAGGGAGACCCAGGGGGCAGCCCAGGTAGCAGACCCAGGGCCTTCGACGGGCGCGACGTGCCGACAGTGCGATCAGGCTTCGTGGGGTCCGAGAGTCCCCAAACCAGGAGGACCCACATGGCCGTCATGGCCGAAAAGCCAGCGGGCGACACCACGATCCGCCCATTCACGATCGAGACTCCCGAGGCGGATCTCGACGACCTCCGTGCACGCATCGCGGCGACGCACTGGCCGACCAGGGAGCTCGTCGACGATCGCTCGCAGGGCGTGCAGCTCGCGACCATGCGGGAGCTCGCCCGCTACTGGACGACCGAGTACGACTGGCGCGCGTGCGAGGCACGACTGAACGCGCTGCCGCAGTTCACGACCAAGATCGACGGGGTGAACATCCACTTCATCCACGTGCGCTCGCCGCACGAGGACGCGTTGCCGCTGATCATGACGCACGGGTGGCCCGGCTCGGTTGTCGAGCTGCTCGAGACCGTTGGCCCGCTCACCGACCCGACGGCGCATGGCGGCGACGCCGAGGATGCGTTCCACCTGGTTTTGCCGTCGATACCCGGCTACGGGTTCTCGGGTGAGCCGGCGGAGGTCGGCTGGGACGCGGCTCGCATTGGGCAAGCCTGGGCGGAGTTGATGCGCCGCCTCGGCTACACCCGCTATGTCGCCCAGGGCGGCGACCGGGGAGCCGTCGTCACCGACGCGATGGCCCGCCAGGCGCCCGAGGGGCTGCTCGGCGTCCACATCAACGTGCTCACGGCGGTGGTCGTGCCCGGCGTTGCCGAGCAGCTGCCGGGGGAGTCCGAGAAGGAACGCGCGGCGTTCGATGCGCTCAACACGTTCACCACGGACGGCTCCGGCTACTTCCTGGAGATGGCTACCCGGCCGCAGACGATCGGCTACGCGCTGCTGGACTCACCCGTCGCCCTCGCGGCCTGGATGCTGGACCACGACACGGACGGCTACTACAAGATCGCCGGCGCGTTCGTCGACGGCAGGCCGACCGGGAACCTGACCAAGGAGCACATCGTCGACAACGTCACGCTCTACTGGCTGACGGGCACCGGGGCCTCCGCCGCCCGGGACTACTGGGAGGACGGACGAGCACGGGCGCGCTTCGCCGCTACGCCCCCTCCGCCGGCGTCGGTGCCGGTCGGCTTTACCACGTTCCCCGAGGAGGTCTGGGCTGCCCCGCGGAGCTGGGTCGAGGTGGCCTACCCCACCCTCAGCTATTTCAACGAGGTCGACAGGGGCGGGCACTTCGCTGCGTGGGAGGAGCCGGAGCTCTTCTCGACCGAGGTCCGAGCGGCGTTCCGGGGGCTTCGCTAGGTGACACTACAAGTGCACATGCCGTCGCTCGGCGGGGCGACCGGGTGGCTCAACTCAGAGCCACTGGGCCCCGCCGAGCAGCGTGGCCATGTGGTGCCGGTGAACGTCTGGACGCTGACGTGCATCAACGGGCTGCGCCAGGAGCCGTACGTGCGTACGTGGTCGCGGGCCTACCGGGACGAGCCCCCGTCGGGCTCGTCGTCTGCCTCGTCACGGACGAGATTGCCTGAGCAAACTTCTCTATCTGTTAGATCCACATTGCGGGCTACGGGCCGGTACGATCGGCAGTGCGGATGGAAAGCCATGTCCCTGGCCCGGGCAGGCATTCCGGCCTGCGCGGCCGGGGCAGCGAGTGCGGGCTGCTGGACGACTTGGTCGCGGCGGTTCGCCGAGGCGAGAGCCGGTCGCTTGTGCTGAAAGGCGAGGCTGGGATCGGGAAGACGGCGCTGTTGGAGTATCTGATTGCGTCGGCATCCGACCTGACCGTCGTGCGGGCGGTGGGCGTGCAGTCGGACATGGAGCTGGCCTTCGCCAGTCTGCATCAGCTGTGCGGGCCGCTGCTCGACACGCTCGAGACACTCCCGTCACCGCAACGGCACGCCATGGAGATCGTGTTCGGGCTGAGCGCGGGTGAAGCCCCGGATCGGTTTCTCGTCGGACTGGCGGTGTTGAGCCTGTTCACGGAGGTGACCGAGCAGCGTCCGCTGCTGTGTGTCGTCGATGACGCGCAATGGCTGGATCGGGCCTCGGCGCTGACCTTGGCGTTTGTTGCACGTCGCCTGCTGGCGGAGCCGGTCGGGCTCGTTTTCGCCGCGCGCGAGCCGGGCGAGGAGCTTCGACACGTCTCCGAGGTGGAGGTGAGCGGCGTGCGCAACGGCGACGCCCGCGCGCTGCTGAGCTCGGCCGTGCGATTCAAGCTGGATGAGCGAGTCCGAGACCGGATCATCGCTGAGACACGCGGTAATCCGCTGGCGTTGCTAGAGCTGCCGCGGGGCTTGACGGCGAAGCAGCTGGCGGGCGGCTTTGGCCTAGTCGAGGCGCAGGGGCTCGCAGGGCGAATCGAGGAAAGTTTCGTTCGTCGGGTTGAGACGCTCTCCGACGACGCGCGACGTCTGCTGCTGATCGCGGCCGCTGAGCCGGTCGGCGATCCGCTGCTGCTGCTGGCTGCATCCGAGCGACTCGGGATCGCGCTCTCCGCCACGGACGCGGAGACGGACGCGCTGCTCGCGCTCGGAGAGCGCGTGACCTTCCGTCATCCGCTGGTGCGCTCCGCCGTCTACCGAACAGCGACCAGAGAGCAACGCCGGGAGGTTCATCTGGCCCTGGCAGAGGCGACCGACCGTACTGTCGACCCCGACCGTCGCGCGTGGCATCTGGCCACAGCCGCAGCGGGGCCCGACGAGCCGGTCGCCGCGGAGCTCGAGCAGTCCGCCAGCCGCGCGCAGGCGCGCGGCGGCCTGGCCGCGGCAGCCGCGTTCCTGCATCGCTCGGTCGTTCTGTCGGGCGATCCCGAGCAGCGGGTGCGGCGTGCGCTTGCTGCTGCCGAAGCGAGCTTGCATGCCGGCATGTTCGAGGGCGCGCTCGAGCTTCTGGCGTTGGCCGAGGCCTCGACGCCGGACGAGCTGCAGGCGGCGCACGTGGAGCTGCTTCGGGGTCAGATCGCGTTCGCGTCGAGCATGGGGCCCACTGCGCCGCCACTGCTCTTGAAAGCTGCCCAAGGCCTTGAGCGGCTCGACCCCGAGCTTGCGCGCGAGACCTACCTCGACGCGTGGGGAGCTGCGTTCTTCGCCGGTCGCTTGGCCTCCGCCGGCACCCTGGTCGAGGTATCCCGTGCTGCCAAATCGGCTCCGCGGTCGACCCGCCCGCTCCGTCCATCCGATCTGCTGCTCGATGGCCTCAGCACCCTCGTTACGGAAGGACGTGCGGCGGCCGCGCCACAGCTGAGGCGGGCAACGGCCGCGTTTGCAGACGAAGCCTCACCGGGCCAAGAGAACTTCCGCTGGGGCTGGCTGACGACAATCTCGGCCAAGCTCCTCTGGGATGAGGACATCTGGCAGACCGTCAGCGCGCGCTTTCTCAGGGAGGGCCGCGACGCCGGCGCGCTGGCGCGGCTGCCGATCGACCTGACGGACTGGGCCTTCTTCAGCACGTGGTGCGGCGACTTTGGCGCTGCCGCCGTCGCGATCGCCGAGCTCGAGGCGATCGCGAAGGCGACTGGGAGCCACATTGCGCCCTATGCCCAGCTGTTGCTCGCCGCGTTTCGAGGCCAAACGGACGCCTTGCCATTGATCGAGTCCACGATCCGTGACGCCGGGACAAGCGGTCAGGAGCTCGGCGTCCAGTGGGCCGAGTGGGTGAGCGCGATCCTTTTCAACGGGCTGGCCCGCTACGACCGGGCGCTCGCCTCGGCCCAACGAGCGGCCGACGAGACTCCGCAGCTCCAGTTCTCCCCCTGGGCATCGACCGAGCTGGTCGAAGCGGCGGTCCGCTCCTCGAGGCCCGAGGTCGCGTCCGATGCACTCGAGCGCTTGATGTCGGACACCGCGGCCTGCAACACCGACTGGGGCCTGGGAATCCAAGCGCGCTGCCGGGCACTCGTGAGCGAGGGTGAGAGTGCCGAGCACCTGCATCGCGAGGCGATCGAGCGGTTGAGCCGCACCCGGCTGCGTCCCGAGCTCGCCCGGGCTCATCTGCTCTACGGGGAGTGGTTGCGCCGCGAGAATCGCCGGATCGATGCGCGCGAGCAGCTACGCACCGCCCACGAAATGCTCGTCACGATCGGGATGGAGGCGTTTGCCCAGCGCGCACGAAACGAGCTGCTGGCTACGGGCGAGAAGGTACGCAAGCGGACGGTCGAGACGCGCGACGACCTGACGGCGCAGGAGCGCCAGATCGCGGGCCTGGCGCGTGATGGGCTTACGAATTCGGAGATCGGTGCGCGGCTGTTTCTCAGCCCGCGGACTGTCGAGTGGCATCTGCGCAACGTGTTCACCAAGCTCGACATCCACTCCCGCCGAGAGCTGGCTGACGCACTGCCTGCCTCCGACTCTCACCTTGTCCCGGCCTGATCTGAAGCTCTGGATGCTGCTGACCGCCGAGCCGATCGCCCCACCGTTGAAGCGCGGGGTCGGGATGAGGCTCGAGGCGTGGTTCGTACGGCTGCCGATGCACGAGTTCCTCGGTGCCGCAGACGCGAGCCTGAGGCACGGCGAATGCGACACTCGTAGGCTCTGAACGAGGTGAGGGCAGCCGACGACCGCGGTTTCCGTGTCGAGCCGATCGACCAAACGCCGGACGTCACGCTCCCTGACGAGTTCGAGCCGAGGAAGCTCCGTAACCGCACGCTTTCGATCGTCGGCGTGCTTGCGGTCATCGGGCTCGTGCTGCTGCTCGCCCCGGGGCTGGGGGAGGTCCGCGACCTGCTGACCGAGGCACGGCCGGAGTGGCTGGCGCTGGCCGTGGCTTTCGAGGCCCTGTCGTGCGTGTCCTACGTATTGATGTTCCGGCCGGTCTTCTGCCAGAACCTGCCGTGGCGGACCAGCTGGGAGATCGGCTTGGCGGAGCTCGGCGCCGGTTCGATCGTGCCGGCCAGCGGGGCGGGGGGCCTCGCCCTCGGCGCCTGGATCCTGCACGAGGGCGGCATGCCGGCGCAGCGGATAGCCAGCCGCTCGGTGGCGTTCTTCCTGATCAAGAGCTCGGTGAACTTCATCGCTGTGGCAGTCCTCGGAACGGTCATGGCGCTAGGGCTACTCGGACCCGACCTGTCGCTCTGGCTCACGGTGGTGCCGGCGGCAGGGGCCGTGCTCGTGATCGCCGCGGTGCTTGTGGTGCCCCGGCTGGGCGTCGGCGCCCCGGTCTCGGACGAAGCCGGGCGAACCCGCAAGGCGATCCACGAGGTGCGCAAGGCGCTCGTAGGCGGAGCGCGCGAGGCGGTTCAGATGGTGCGTTCGCGAAATTTGCTCGTGATCGTCGGGGCGCTCGGCTACTGGGCGTGGGACAACGCCGTTCTGTGGGCCACGTTCCAGGCCTTCGACTACTCGCCCCCGATCACGGTGATCCTGATGGGCTACCTGATCGGCCAGCTCGGCGGCCTCCTCCCGCTGCCGGGCGGCCTCGGAGGGATCGACGGCGGACTGATCGGGACGCTGATCGTGTACGGGACTCCGGCCGCCGTTACCGTCGCCGCGGTACTGGTCTACCGCGTGATCCTGTTCTGGCTGCCGCTGCTCGCGGGCGCCGTGGCGTTCATCTCGCTGCGACGCGGGTTGAACAAACCCGACCGGCCCGAGCTCTGCGTCGTGCCGGAGGCGACGTAGTGGCAGGCACGGTGTCGCCGGATCGCTAGCGGCGCCGGGGCCTCTTCAGGCGGGGATTCACCCTCTTGACCACGCTGCGCCGGTTGCCCGCGGGATCCCGCACCGTCGCGCTCAGGCGAAGCGCCACGCGGCGCTTGCGGACGAGCAGGCGTCGGAGCTTGCGTGGCAGCTTCACTTTCACGGTCTTGCGCGCATTCGCCGCCACGGAGAAGCCCTTGGTCTTCGCCCGCACTTGCTTGCGCCTGGCGCCCAGCCGGCCGCTGACCGGGAAGGAGTTGCGGTTGCGCACCCGGACGGGAACCACGCCTTTGCGTCCGATCCGCTGGGCGGCCAGGCTCAGCGTGACCAGCGTGTTCGAGCCGAAGGACGCCGCGCCCGGAGGCGGCGGCGGCGGAGGTGGCGGTGGCACTGGACAGGGCTGGGCGCCCACCTCCACCGCTCCGATGTCGGTGGCGTCGCCGAAGTTCGTCACCCCCGGTAGGTCGAACGGCCGGCAGAGCCCGCGCTGATCCGTGGTAAGGCCGAAGGCCGAGCCGGCGTCGAGCGCCGGGCTCCCCGCCCCGGGCAGCATCGTCTGGGTGCGACCGCCGTTGTCGGCGAGGGGCTGAAGCAGTGGGGCGGCGGTGATCGGCGCTCCGGTGAGGGTTCCGCCTGTGAGCGTCCCGAAGGTCTCGACGATGTTGCGCTCTCCGAGGGCGGCGTCGGCGCCGCTGGTGGTGAGCACGATGGTGCTGCGCTCCGAGACGACGTCCTCGGGCGCGCCGCCTGCGCCGTGAGCCACGATCGTGCCGCGGAGCGTGGCCTGAGCAGCGCGCGCCTCGGCCTTGTCGTAGACCAGGTTGTAGATCGACGTGGCGTGCGAGGTCGCGGAGTTGTCGAACGTCGATCCGATGGCCGTGAATTCGCCGTTCAGATTGAACGCCGCGCCGCCCAGTCCCTGGGCCGAACCCGGGAGCGTCTGCGGCGCTCCGCCCGCCGCCGAGTTGCCGGCGATCGTGGAGTTGATCACGGTGACCCGGCCCTGGAGGTTGAAGATCGCGCCGCCCATCCCGGCGCCGCCGCCGCCGACGAAGTGACCTGCGCCGGTCTGGGGGTCCGCCGCACCTGCGCCATAGCCGGGCGTGGCAAGCGGGGCCGCCGGCCCGTCTCCGGCGCCGCCGCCGAAGCCGCCGTCGCCACCGCCGCCGGGACCGCTGCCACCACCGCCACCGAAGCCGCCGCCCCCACCGCCACCGGGCACGGCCGGCGCGCCGCCGCCGCCACCCACGCCGCCACCACCGGCGGCCATGCTGTTGAAGCCGGTGCCGCCCCGGCCGAAGCGCCCGCCGCCGCCGGTCATTCCGACCCCGCCCGGGAGCCATCCGCCGCTGCCTGCGCCGTCACCGCCGAACGCGAGCTGGCCGCCACCGACGCCTCCGGTTCCCGTATCCGGCCCGCCGCCGTCGCCCGGCAGGTTGGTCGTGGCGTTGGTGCCGGTTTGACCCACCCTGAAACCGGCTCCACCGCCGCCGCCGCCGATGTTGACGCCTCCGGCACCACCCGCCGCGCCGAACTGGCCGTCAAGCGAGCCCATGCCCCCGCCATTCAGCGAGTTCCCGATCGTGGCGATACCGCCACCGGAGGCGTCGCCGCCTTGACTGCCATCCCCGGCGCCGCCCTCGGCTCTGTTCCCGGTGAGCGTGGAGCGCTCGATGCGGAGCGTGCCCATGTTGAAGATCGCGCCGCCCAGTCCGGCGCCTCCACCGCCGCCGAACGAGCCGCCGCCCCGCGCCCGCCCGTTCTTCAGGGTGAGATCACGGATCGTCAGGTTGCCGGGACCCGGCGTGACGTAGTCGAGCGTCTCGGACCGCGTGGGGTCGGCGCCGACGAAGAAGAAGCGGACACTCCCGAAGATGCTGTCCTCGCGCGTCAGCGTCGCGCCGTTGCCCTCGATTGTTATCTCGCTGGCGATTGGCGGCAGCGCGTTGTTGCCGAACCAGCCGCCGCCCGTGAAGGCGCCCTGGAAGAACGAGTAGGTGCAGCCGTCGGCGAGCGCGATCGTGTCCGGGCCGGCACTTGCGTTCGCTTCGAGAACGGCGTTCTGGAGGACGTTCGCGTTGCTCTCGCTGGAGCAGGGGACGTTGATCACGGCCGCCGACGCCGTTGCCGGGAAGAGCGCGAGCGCGGCTGCGAGCCCGAATCCTGCGGCGAGCCTTACGACAACGCCACCGCCGCGTCGGTCTCCCACGTCCCGGTGGCTCCCCTGCACGAAGTCGTCCATGGCGGCAAGTACACGGGGATACGCACGGGCTTGTCAAGGACAATTGGCGGCATGACGATCCGCGAGTTGGCGCGCGAGCGGCTCGGGTTCGAGCAACTGCGGCCGGGCCAGGAGCAGGCGGTGGCCGCGGCTGCGGCCGGCCGGGACGTGCTCGCGGTGATGCCCACCGGCGGGGGCAAGTCCGCGATCTATGAGCTGGCCGGCCTGCTGCGGGACGGGCCGACCGTTGTCGTATCGCCGCTGATCGCGTTGCAGGACGACCAGCTGGCGCACCTGCGGGCGGCGGGCCTGCCTGCCACGGTGCTCAACTCCGCGCAGTCGGGCGGTGCGCGGGCGGCGGCGCTCGTCGAGGCCTGCGGGCCCGACGAGTTCGTTTTCGTCTCGCCCGAGCAGCTCTCAAACGACGAGACGCGCGCGGCGCTCCTGCGCGCCCGCCCGGGGCTGT
This sequence comes from uncultured Thermoleophilaceae bacterium, assembly GCA_963814095.1. Classification (GTDB taxonomy): domain Bacteria; phylum Actinomycetota; class Thermoleophilia; order Solirubrobacterales; family Thermoleophilaceae; genus JACVRW01. The sequence goes on from CAWFBT010000002.1 coordinate 347,725, forward strand.
TCGTCGTGGACGAGGCGCATCTCATCAGCCAGTGGGGGCAGGACTTCCGGCCCGACTATCTGCGGCTCGGCGCGCAGGCCGACGAGTTCGGCGTGGGCGTGCGGATCGCGCTGACCGCTACCGCGGCGCCGCCGGTGCGACGCGAGATCAGCCGGCGGCTGGGGCTGCGCGACCCCGAGGAGGTGATCGGTGACCTCGACCGGCCGCACATCGAGCTCTCCGTCCAGCACGCGCGCTCGCGCCATGACAAGCAGCGACTGGTCGGGCAGGCTGCGGGCGAGCTCGGCGGCTCGGGGATCGTCTACGCCGCCACCCACGCGGGCGCGGAGGCCGCGAGGGATACGCTCGTGTCCGCCGGCGAGCGGGCGACGCTCTACCACGCCGGACTGGGCGCCGGCGCCCGGCGTCAGGCGATGGCTGAGTTCCTCGACGGCTCGGCGCGGATCGTCGCGGCCACCGTCGCGTTCGGCATGGGGGTCGACAAGCCGGACGTGCGCTGGGTGCTCCACGCCGACGTGCCGGTCTCCCTCGACGCCTACTACCAGGAGCTCGGCCGCGCCGGTCGCGACGGTGAGCGCGCGGAGGCGCGGCTGCTGTACCGGTCCGAGGACATCGGGGCGGCGCGCCACCTGACCGCGCGCGGCGTGTCCGAGGCGGCAGTGACCGAGGCGGCGCAGGGGCTCGCCGCGGCCGGCGTCGCGCAACCCGGCTCCCGTTCGGCGACGCTGGCGCTGGCCCGGCTTGTCGACGTCGGCGCCGCCGCCTGGGCGGCCGACGGGCAGGTGCGCTGGACCGGGGCGATGGACATCGGCGCCGCGCTCGCCGCGGCGCGCGAGGAGGCCGAGCGCGAACGCGAGGTCGAGCGCTCGCGGCTGGAGATGATGCGCCGCTACGCCGAGCACGACAGGTGCCGGCGCTCGTTCCTGCTCTCGTACTTCGGGCAGGACTACCCCGGCCCGTGCGGCACCTGTGACAACGACCGCCAGGACGCGCCCGCGCCACCCGTGGTCGAGCCGTTCCCGGTCGGCGCGCGGGTGGCCAGCGATCGCTGGGGCGAGGGCACCGTGCAGCGCTACGACGGCGACCAGGTCACCGTGCTGTTCGACCAGCACGGCTACCGCGACCTGCTCGTGCCGCTGGTGCTCGAACGCGGGCTCCTGCGGACGACCTCTCGACGATCGGACGATGGGACCCGGGACCCAAAGGAGAGATCGAATGACGCCTGACCACGACGGTTTCGTCACGTACGACGAGTTCAGCGGCCCGGAGCTCGACGCCGCACGCTGGACCCCGGCGCGCCTGCCGCTCCCGACCGGGGACGACCATGTTCCATTGGACCCCAACGCGGAGCTGGCCGTCGGCGAGGGTGAGGTGCGCGTGACGATCCCGCGCTTCTCGCTGTCGCACGAGGCGCTCCAGGCCGTCGACAGCCCCAAGTACCTCACCTTCTCGACGCGCCAGTTCGAGCTGCCGCCGGATCGGCCTGCGACGTTCGCGGTCGACCTCGCAGTCGAGAACGTGGGCGGTGACCCGGGGGACTACCGCAGGGGGATGGCCGCTTTCCACGTCTTCGACCTCGCTGTGAGCCAGCGCGTGTTCGCAGTCTGCGGCACCTCCACGCGCGTGCTCGCGTTGCACGAGCAGCTGGGCTTCGGCGGCGGGGCGGCGTTCTACCACGTGGTCGAGTCGCCGTACGAGGACTTCGGCGACGACTTCACCCGGCTGCGCGCGTGTGAGATCACGCTCGACCGAGGCAGCTCGACCGCGGTCTGGCAGGTCGACGGGCACACGGTGTACGAAGCCCCTGGCACCGTGATTCCCGAACGCGCTCAGATCGGGCTCGGGATCTGGACGATGCTGCCGATCCGGGACGGTCGCAGTCGCTCGCTCGACGGACAGGGCATGAACGCGCGGTGGCGCCGGTTCCGTGTACGCGGAGTCGACATGTGAGGGGTGGGAGATTCACCCTCAGGGTTCCTGTGCGGCCCGGCCGCCTGCGCCGACACTCCGCACATGGCTCGTTCAAAGGTCTTTCCGTTCGCTGCGATCACCGCCGCCCTCGCGCTCGCGCCCGCCTCAGCCCAGGCGCTCGAGGGCGGGGTCGCCGACCCGTCGTTCGGGTCGGGTGGGATCGCGAAGGTCAGCGCCGCACCGGAAGGCGCGCGCGAGGGTGGGAGCACCGTGGCGCTCGACTCCCAGGGCCGCGTGCTCGTCGGCGGCGACGTCAGCGGCACCGCGGCCGACCGTACGGGTGGCTGGGCTGTCAGCCGCTTCAACGCGGACGGGACGCTCGACCGCGGCTTCGGGACCGACGGCCTCGCGAAGCCGTTTGCATTCGGCCTGGAGGTCCAGGCGGAGATCAGCGCCATCGACCAGGTGCCAGGCGGCACGGACATCCTCATCGCCGGCAAGACCCTCGACGCCTCGCGTAGGTGGCTCTTCACGGTCGCGCGCTACAACGACAACGGGTCGCTTGACATGGAATTCGGACCGGCGAACAGCGGCTACGTGACGGCAGACCTGACCTCCTCGTCCGACGAGCTCGAGGACATGGTCGTCTCCAGCGACGGGACGATCACGGCCGTGGGCAGCGCCGGCGTGGACGCGGGATTCGTCCGCTGGGACTCCGACGGCAAGCTCGATCCGAGCTTCGACGGCCCGGGTGCAACGCCGGGCGACGGCAAGTTCGTGGATCCGGTCACGAGCGGCCTCGACAACTTCCGCGACCTCGACGTGCAGCCGTCGGGGGCGATCAGCGCCGTCGGCTCGGCCTACAGCGGCTCGGGCGACTGGATCGTCGGCCGCTACACCGCGACCGGCGCGCGCGACAGCGGCTTCGGCGGCGGCGACGGCATCGTCGCGCACGACTTCATCGGCACGAACGAGTTCGCAGGCGGCCAGGCGCTCATGCGCGGAACGCTCTACGTGTTCGGGACGATGGACTCGGAGCCGGGCGGCGGCCCGGGCGAGGACCGCACCTACGGAGTGGCGGCCTTCGACGCCCAGACCGGCGCGGAGCTGCCGTCCGCGGAGCGCTACTTCGAGCTGCCCGGCGACCAGAACCTCGTCGCGACCACCGTGCAGCGCCTGGGGGGTTCGCCGGAGCCCTCGGCCGAGCGCTTCGTCCTCGCCGGCACGGGCCTGGTTGGAGCGGAGGGCGGCGGCATGCTCATGCGCCTGCGCCGCTCAGCGACGGATCCCGCCAGGCTCGAGCTCGATCCCGAGTTCGGCTCCGGCGGCGTCGTCATCACCCCGTCGGCCGGCGGCTTCTGGGGCGGCGTCGCCGTCGATGCCCAGAACAGGGTGGTCGCGGGTGGTCACATCGGGCTCTACGAGCAGGCCGACCTGGCCGCGGCGCGCTTCGTCGACCGCGAGCCGCAGCAGCAGCAGCCGCAGGCGCCCGCGGACACGCGCGCGCCGCGCGGCAAGGTCGTGCTCGTGACCAAGTCGCTGACGCAGGTGCTCCGCAAGCGCACCGTCGTCCTCAGGGCGACGATCGACGAGGCCGGCTCGTACCGTATCTCCGGGCTCGGCAGGCGCATCACGACCAGCTTCGCGCGCGCCGGGAGCAAGACCATCCGCGTGAGGCTCGGCGCACGGAAGGCGGGGTCGCTGAAGGGCCGCCGCCGCGTGCGCGTGTCCTTCCGCTACGAGCGCCGCGACCTGGCCGGCAACGTGGCCGGCGGCCGAGTCGCCAAGACCCTGAAGAAGCGGACGCGCTAAGCGCCGAACGCCAGGTGCGCCGCGATCGCGAGCACCGCCACGCGACCACCGACCGCCAGCGCGCGCCGCACCCGGGGCGTCATCCAGCGCCCGGCATGTCCGGCCACCAGGGTGAGCGCGAGGTGCCAGGCGGCCGAGGCGACGCCCACCCCTGCGGCGAAGGCGACGGCGGCCGCAGGCCCGTCCAGCGACAGTGCCGCGGCCACCGCTGCGAACGAGGCGATCGTGAGCGGGTTGGCCGCCGTGATCGCAAGGAAGCGGGCATACGCGGTCGCGGGCGTGCCGCCCGGCTCGGCGGGCACGGCGCTCGCCGCAGAACGCTCGCGCGCGATCGCCACAAGGCCGTGAACGGCGATCGCCGCCACCACGATCGCGGCGAGCACGCGGATCTCACCCTCGTGGCCGGCGAGAGCCGCTCCGGCGGCCGCGCCCGCCACGGCGGCGACCACCGCGAACGCAAGGTCGGCGGTCGCCACGCCCATCCCGGCGGCGACGCCCGTGCGCGGGCCGCCGACGACGGCGGCCTCCACCAGCAGCAGGCTCACGGCTCCCACCTGCATCGCGATCGCGAGGCCTGCGGCAAGGCCGGCGATCAGTGCGGCGCTCGGATCCATGGCCCAATCGATAGCGCCTCCGACTGCGGAAACTCAAGCAGTAGCCGCCAAATACTGAGATAATCGCGGCCATGGACTCGACCGACAGCGAGATCCTCAAGCTGCTCCGCGCTGACGGGCGTTTGTCCTGGAGAGATCTCGGAGCCGCCGTCGGGCTGAGCGCCAACGCCGCCGCCGACCGCGTTCGGCGCATGCGCCGTGTGGGCGTGATCACGGGTTTTGCCGCCCTCGTCGATCCGGCCGCCGGCGGCCGTCGCCTGGAGGCCCTCGTGGGCGTAGTGCTCGGACCGGGGACGGACTCGGACGAGTTTGCTGTCGCAGCGGCAGCGCTCGAGCCCGTGACCGAAGTGCTGCACCTGGCGGGCGCGCCGGACTACCAGCTGCGGGTCGCCTGCCGCGACACCGCCGAGCTCGACCAGTTGCTGCGAGCGCTGCGCCTGAGGCTCGGCGCGGCCGACACCGAGACGAAGATCGTGTTGCGCTCGGGGCCGCCCTGAGCGCTCTCGTGGTGGGCGGACCTCAATTGGGCTTCTGAACCCCATCTTTGGTACCGTCGCCGCCCTCGACGGCGGCAGTAGGAGGTTTGGATGCTCGCGGTTGTATTCCCACGGCGCACACGGGCATTCGCCGGCGCCTTCGCGGCGTTGGTCTGCGTCGCGGCGGTCCTCCCTCAGCTTCTCGAGAGCGCGCAAGCGGGCACGCGCATCGACAGGCTCGCGGATCGCCTGATCCGGCTTGATCCGGGCGCGCGGATTGGCGGCAACACGCAGGTGCTCACCGCGCCGGGGGCGCGGCTGGTGGGGGTCCCGGGTCGCGCGAACTTCGCCATTGGACTGGGGCCTCGTCAGCTGATCCTCGGAGGGCCGGAACACGATCAGCTTGGTGCCCGCGGGGCGGGCGCCCGGATTCTCGGTCGAGGCGGTCACGACCTGATCCACGGCGGGAGCGGCGACGAGCTCCTTGCCGGCGGCTCCGGCGACGACCTGATCTACGGCGGCCCTGGACGCGACGAGCTCGTGGGCGGGCCCGGCAACGATCGCTTCGTCGACCGAGATGGTGCCACGCTGGTGGACACGGGCCCGGGGAGAAACCGGGTCGATGTCAGCGATGGCGACGGAGACGAGCGCGTGCGCTGCTCACCCGGCTCCGTCAACCACATCAACGCCGATCGCGGCGACCGCATCCATCCCCGCTGCCGAGCCGGCGCGTCCACGGTTCGCTACACACGCAGCTCGAGCGAAGGTCCGGCCGCGGACGCCGCCCAGCAGCAACCGGTGAGTGGGGACGGGAGCAACAACAACCCGTACACGGCAGCCTGCGACGACGAGATCGACCTCGACTGCACCGTCAGCGCCTTCGCCTCGCGCAGCCTCTCTGGGCTGTGGAAGAACGAGTATGTGCCCGCCTACAAGTGCCCAGACTCCCACCCGTGGCTGCTCAACAAGGGCTACGCGCCCGGCGGTACCGCCCTGCCAAACGGCGTCGAGGTCGCGGGACTGGGCCCGATTGCCGTTTCGATCACGGGCGTCAGCACCAGCCCGGACCGGTATGCGAACGGCACCGCGACGGGCTTCCCGAACTCGAGTGCCACGAGCTGGTCGCTGGGCACGAACTCGTACCAGGTGAAGCTCCACTGCACGAACCAAGTCGGCTCCGGCTACAAGGACTGACCCGCCCCGAGGCTCACTCGTGCATGACGTGAGCGTCGCTGCAGCGCTCCCGGGGCCACTGCACTACGCGCCCTTCCGGCGGGCGCTCATCGCGCGGACGGTCTCGGCCGCGGGGTCGTGGATGCAGACCGTCGCAGCCGGCTGGCTGATCTTCGATCTCACCGGCGATGCCGCGGCGGTGGGCGTTCTGACCTTGCTCTCCCGCGGTCCCGGCATGGTGCTCTCCGCCTACGGCGGCGAGCTGGCTGACCGCTACGAGCGGCGCCGCCTCGTCGTCCAGCTCTATTTCTGCCAGGCCGTTCCGGCGGCCCTGCTCGCCTTCGTGGCATGGGAGGACATCTCGCGGGTGTCGGAGGTGTACATCGCGACCTTCCTCATCGGGCTCGCGGGCGCGCTGGCGAGTCCGGCCATGCAGCAGCTCGTCGTGGCGACGGTGCCACCCGAGCTCGGCAAGGAGGCCACCGGGCTCGGTTCGGTGTCCTACAACACCGCGCGGCTGATCGGGCCGGCCATCGGCGGCGGGCTCGTCGCGGCGATCGGGCCGGGGCCGTGCTTTGCGATCAACGCGCTCTCCTATCTCGCCGTCATCCTCGCGGTCGCGACGCTGCCGGCTGCGGCGGGCGCGGCGCCGCGCATGCACACGCGAATCCGCGCCGCCGTGTCCGAGGCCAGGCTCGATCCGATCCTGCGCGGGCTGATCCTGGGCGCCGTGCTGTTCTCGATCCTCGTCGCGCCCGTGCAGGAGCTGGCGCCCGTGATCGCTCGCCAGCATGGAGACGGCGCGCATCTGCTCGGCTTCCTGCTCACAGCGCTCGCCGCGGGTGGCCTCATTGGCAACGTGGTACGCGCCCGGCTCGATCGGCGTGGCGTCCCGGTCGAGACGGCGATCGGCGCCTCGATGTGGCTGTGCGCGGTGATGCTCCTGATCGTGGCGGCGAGCCCGAGCTATTTCCTCGTCCTCGCCGCGATGGTTGCCTGCGGGGCCGCCTGGGATGTGCTCTACGTGAACAGCCTCACCGGCGTGCAGTTCGCCGACCCTCAGATGTCGGGCCTGATGACCGGCCTTTTCTTCAGCGGCACGCTCGGCGGCGTGACGCTCGGCGCCCTGGCCGTCGGCACGCTCTTCGACGCTATTGGGGTCGGCTGGGGGCTCACGGTCTGCGCGGCGGCGATCGCACTCGTGGGCGCTTGGGCGTTCCGCCAGCCCAGTGCCGGTGGCTCGTAATGCGATGAGTTTCCCGCTCGGGGATAGTCGTACTCGCCGATGGGCTCAGCCGAGTCAACCTTCGCGACTCTCTTCGAGCGCCACCGCGGCGAGCTGCGGGTTCACTGCTACCGGATGCTCGGCTCGCTGGAGGATTCCGAGGACCTGGTCCAAGAGACCTTCCTGCGCGCATGGCGCAAGCGAGCGAGCTTCGGATCCGACGGACGCTCTGCGTTCCGGCCCTGGCTCTACCGGATCGCCACCAACGCATGCCTCGACGTGCTGCGCAGCAGGCCGCGCCGCGTGGTGCCGCCGCAGGTCGCGAGCCCGGGCGACCCGGCTGCGCCGCCCTCGCCTCCGGTCGACCTTCCGTGGCTGCAGCCTTATCCCGACCGCCTGCTCGAGCCTGCGGCTCCGACCGAGGACGAGCCGGACGCAGCCGCGGTCGCGCGCGAGACGATCGAGCTCGCCTTCATCGCCGCAATCCAGCACCTGCCGCCGCGACAGCGGGCGGTGCTGATCCTTCGCGACGTGCTCGGCTGGTCGGCCAAGGACGCGGCTGCGCTGATCGATGCAAGCGTGAACTCGGTGAACAGCGCCCTCCAGAGGGCGCGCGCGACGCTGCGCGAGCAGCTGGGCGAGCGACGCACCGAGTGGGCGCGCTCCGCCGAGCCGAGCGCGGAGGAGCATGAGCTCTTGCGGCAGTACGTCGACGCTCACGAACGCGCGGATGCGGACGCGCTGGCCGCGTTGCTGCGTGAGGACGCGCGCCTCACCATGCCTCCGCACCCGACCTGGTACGAGGGGCGCGCGGCGATACGGATCGCCGCGGGAAAGGGCTTCGAGCCGAGCTTCGGCACGCTCCGGACGCTCGTCACGGCGGCGAACCGCCAGCCGGCGGCCGCCCACTACCTGCGCCGGCCGGGGGAGTCCGAGTACAGGGCGCTGGCGCTCGACGTCCTCTCGGTCGACGACGGGCGCATCGCCGAGATCAGCTCGTTCGTGTTCCCCGAGCTGTTTCCGGCCTTTGGCCTGGCGCCGCTGCTCCGCGAGTGATGAGTTTTCTCGGGCTCCTCGTTGTAGATGGCGAACGACCACTTCAACCGCGGAGCACTTATGAGAACCCTCGCTGTCAACACATTCATGTCGCTCGACGGAGTCATGCAGGCGCCCGGCGGCCCCGATGAGGACCCGACCGGCGGGTTCACGCTCGGCGGCTGGGCGGTCAACTACTTCGACGACGAGATGATGGGCCGGATCGCCGGCTCCGGCCCCTACGACCTGCTGCTCGGCCGCGGGACCTACGAGATCTTCGCGGCGCACTGGCCCTACGACGAGGGCCAGGTCGCCGACCAGCTCAACAGCGCCCGCAAGCACGTCGCCTCGACGACACTCGACCGGGCGGAGTGGGCGAACTCGACCGTGATCAGCGGCGATGTCGCCGAGTACGTCGCGGACCTCAAGACCCAGGACGGTCCCGAGATCCAGGTCCACGGCAGCCCCGGTCTCATCCAGACGCTGCTCGAGCACGACCTCATCGACGAGTTCCGCCTCTGGATCTTCCCCGCGGTGGTGGGGAGCGGGAAGCGCCTCTTCGGTAGCGGCGCGATCCCGGCGGGCCTGACGCTGACGGACAGCCAGGTGTCGAAGACGGGCGTGACCATCAACACCTACGAACGCGCGGGAGGGATCGAGGTCGGGTTGATGGACTTCGAGGAGCCGACCGAGGCCGAGCTCGAGCGTCGGCAGCGTCTCGGTTAGCCGCTGAGCTGCGGAATCACTTCGCCCGCGATCTGCTCGAGCTGGCGGCGCTCGTCACCCAGCGGCCAGAGGTACACGCGCTCGCAGCCGGCATCGGCGTAGCGCGTGAGGAGCTCGGCGCAGTGCTCTGCGGATCCGACGCAGACCTGCCCGCGCAGCTGCTCGGGGTCTCGGCGGAGAATGGGTGCGAGGACGTCCGCGAGCATCCGATCGGCCGCGCCTCGATCGCTCGACACCAAGGTCCACATCGTCGAGAGCCCGTTCGGGAAGCCGCGGGACTCGCGGCCCCGCTTGCTGAGAGCGCCGGCGAGCCGAGCGTGCGCGGCGGCGAACCTGTCGGGCGTCGTGTTGTAGGCCGATGCGAGCCAGCCATCGCCCGCCCTCGCCACGCGCGCGAGGCCGGCCGGCGAGCCCCAGCTGCCGATCCACAACGGGATGCGCGCGCCGGGCGCGGGTGCCAGCTCGAGGTCGGGCGGGACGCGATAGAAGTGCGCGCCCCCGGGCGGCGGTTCGCGCTCGAGCAGAGCCCGGAGCAGCGCGATCGCCTCGTCGAATCGCTTCCAGCGCTCCTCGAACGGGATGCCGAGGGCGTCGTAGTCGCGCGCGGACGAGCCCGGCCCGAGTGCGGCGACGAGCCGTCCGCCGGAGAGCAGGTCGATTGCCGCGAGCGTCTTGGCGAGCTGAACCGGGCCACGAAGGACGGCGAGCGACACCGTCGTCGCAAGTGCCATGTCGCCCGACCGCTCGATCACGCTCGCGAGCGCAGTCGGCCCGTCGAGCCACGGCGTCTGGAAGACGAAGTGATCGTTCGCGCAGACAGCGCTGAAGCCGCACTCCCGCGCCGTGTCGACCGCGCCCTGAAGGCGTGCGAGTGAGACCGGCTCTTCGCCGAACTGCATGAGGGGCAGATGGACGCCGAGGTCCACCGGCCAATGCTCTCAGGCGCGCCTATTCCTCGCGCCCGATCTTGGCGAGGTACTCGCTCTCGGTGGAGCCGCCGATCGCCGTCCGGAGCGACTCCTTGAAGCGGTCGGTGCGGCGGCCCGGGTGGAAGCGTTGCTCCGCCTTGGCCTGCTTCTTGGGATTGCGCTCGCCGTAGAAGCGCCGCGCCCAGGGCGAGGTGGGCTTGCCGAGCCGAAGCGCGCCGTAGATGTCGAGGATCGGGACGAACAGCCCGAACAAGCCGTGTGCCATGCGCTGCTTCAGGAAGCAGATGGCCACGCAGAGGAAGTGGAAGACGAGCAGCCCAAGGCTGAAGATCACGTCGCCGGCCGAGCCGGTGTCGAAGTCGAATGGGCGCGCGCCGAGCAGGATCAGGGCGAGCACGGAGACGCCGATCACGGTGGCGTCGATCGAGCGCCTGCCCTCCTCGGCCCAGTAGACGTCGTCGAGGTGGACCCAGAGCGCGAACTCGTCGATCGTCAGCCCGACCCCGATCCCGAACGCGAGCGCGCAGACTCCGTAGATCACGTCGGTCGCGAACCCACCGAAGCTGATCGTGCCGGCGGCCATCATCAAGACGATCCCGAAGACGAGGTGGTGCAGGTGCACCCCGCTGCTCTCGATGCTCCCGGGCCACCAGGGCACGCGCGGGCTGCGCATCAGGCGCGTGCTCATCCGGATGAACGCGAACGATCCGACGAAGCCGAGCAGCACGAGGAACAACCACTGGCGGCCGTGCTCGGCGAGCTGGTCGTTCCAGAAGTCCGAGATGAACGAGGCCAGGGGCAGGTCCATGGGGGAAAGCTACGCTCTGCTGCCGTGGCGGACAACGTCGAACTCGTCCGCAGGAGCTTCGCGGCGATCAGCGCTTGGGACATCGACAAGTTGCTGACGCTCTACCACCCCGACGTCGAGTTCCTGCCGCTCACGGGGACGCAGGTCGAGACCGGCGGCTACACCGGCCATGAGGGCGTGCGCGCATACCTCGCCGAGGCCCGCGACCTGTGGGACATTCTCGAGCCGGACGGAAATCACTACGAGGACCTCGGCGACCGGGTGGTCGTGGGCGGAACCTGTCGCGTCCGCGGTCGGGCGAGCGGCGCCGAGACATTCCCTGCCTGCGCCTGGGTCATCGAGGTTCGCGAGGGACTGATCGTGTCGCATCGGGCGTGCTCGACGCTCGAGGAAGCGCAGAAGACCGCCAACGCGTAGCGCGCGCGGTCATCGCCAGCTGCGCCGCCATCGCCGCCACGATCGCCAGGGCGAACGACAGACCGGTGCTGAGGTCGTCCAATACGAGCGCCAGCACGAGGCTGAACACCGCGAACCCGTAGAAGCCGAGCAGGAACGCCCGGATCAGGACTTGGACCTCAACCGCTCCACGCGTGAGATGGGTGAACACGAGCAGGACGCTCGTGAGCACGGGGAAGGCAGCCAGCTGGCCGCTCAGCGTCGGCCCCAGCGCGTCCGCTGCGATCGTCACGGCGAGGACGAGCAGCAGGGCCGATAGGGCACGCGCCGGCAGATCCCACCACGGCATCGCCACGTCCACGGCGTCGACCTCGGCGGGTACCCGCACCAGCAGCCGGCTGAGCTCGAAGCTGGCGGCCGCGATCAGGAAGGCGACCGGCGGCGAGACGTCCACGACGCCGAGCAGCGCGACGCCGGCGAAGAAGGCGGCCCATGCGGCCAGCAGCGTCGGCGCCGGCGACAGCCGCGGCGCCGCGCGTGCGTAGACCACTGCGGAGGCCGCCACGGCGGTCAGCCCCAGCAGCGAGCCGGCCGCCGCGTCGGCGCCGAAGTCGCGTCCCTGGTCGATCGTGACGACGAGCAGGATCGGCCCGGCCACGACCGGGAAGCCGCCGAGCAGGCCGGCGGCCGTCGGCCCCCAGCGCCGCCCCGCGACGGAGACCGCCACGACGCATGCCGGCGCCAGAAACAGCTTCAGCGCGAGGACGAGCACCGCGCGTCCGGATCAGGGAGGGACTGCTGACGGCGTGGGGCCGCCGCTCCTGCGAGCGGCGGCCCCAACCGAATCAGTGGTGGTGACCGTGGTGGTGGTGCCTGCCACCCAGGTCGATCTTCAGCACCTGGCCGGCGCCCGGCTCGTCGCCGACGCCCGCCTCGCGTCCGTGGTTCGAGACGTAGAGCTCGCCGTGCTTGCCGACGGCGATCCCGCCCGGCTCGGTGAGCGTTCCGGCGGGCAGCTCGACCTTCTCCGGTGTCCCGCCGCCGCGCGGCACGGCCCAGATTCCGCCGTCGGTGCTCGGCCCGATCGGCGGCCCGAGCAGCGAGTCGCTGTCGATCTCGAGCACGTAGAGCGTGCCGTCACGGCCGAAGTCGAGGTCCATGGCGTTCGTGAACCCGCTCGCGTAGGTGGTGAAGGCGCCGCTCCGCGGATCGACGCGGAAGACCTTCGCGCCGCCGACCGGGAACGGGAAGCCCGTCAGCTGGCTGACGTAGAGGGCGCCGTCCCGTCCACCGACGACTCCGGTCGGCACGGCGTTCATGTCGACGTCCGGGCCGCCGAACGGGTTCGGGGTCGGGACGTTCGGGAACAGGCTGACCACTTCGATGTCGCCGCCGCGCGAGACGCGCAGGACCGTGTTGCCGCCCGCGTCAGCCACGTAGAAACTGCCGCCGTGACCGGCGAACACGTCGACCGGGTTGCTGTCGACGAGCGGGTTGCCGACCTCCTCGTCTGGGTTGTTCTCGTTCTCGAATGCCCAGAGATCGGCGATCTCGCTGACGTGGCCGTGCTTGCGCGCCTTGAGCAGGGTGCCGTAGAGCGCCGAGACCGGATCCTCCGCGACGAGCGTGGGATCGCGGAGGACGGGCTGGCCGTTGCGCATCGGGGCGGTCGGGCCGCCGTTCGTGACGTATAGCTTGCCGCTCTTGACGAAAATGCCGTGCGGTCCGATCGCGCTGCTGCCGTCGGCGGGCGCGAACGAGGCGAGCCCGGTCACGACGCGCTCCTGATCGTTCCGCCACCAGTGCTTCGAGATGCGGGTGACCGCGCCGCTGTCGCCCGTGCAGGCGAACCCTTCGGCGCTGTCGAAGCACGAATCGGCCGTGTTGTGGTCGCCTCCGCGGCCCGCCTCCGCGACGTACACGTCGCCGTTCGGCGCCAGCGCGACGTGGCGCGGGTTGTCGAGGCCCGTGGCGATGACATCCACATCGGGGTCGCCACCACCACCCTTCCCGTGGCCCGGTTTCGCTACGGCAGTGGCCGCGACGGCCAGGATCAGCAGGAGCATTGCGGAGAGCACCGCTGTGAAGCGCACGATGTCGTCCTCTCAGTCGGGGGGTGCTTGCGGGGACTTACTCGAGACCGTACCGGCCTAGTCGACGAGCTGCATGTTCGGCTCGCCCTGCGCATTCAGCCCGTTCGCGGCGCGCACGCAGCGACCGCCGCGGACCGCGCCGCCGTTGAAGGCGAGCCGCAGGCAGTTGCGCATTGCGAGCTGGCCCCAGTACGAGGCGTGCGCGTCCTCCTGCAGCTGGTAGGGCCCGAGGATCGTTGTGAGGGTTCGGATCTGGGCGACCCACTCGGTGCGGTCGACGGCGCCGGCCGACTGCCACGAGGAGACCCCGACCTCCTCGAGCAGGCCGACGGTGTTCTCGCACAGGCGCCGGCCCGTGAGCGCGTCCTGGATGTCGAGCACGCGCGTGTTCGGGAGCCCGCTGGCGGCGACCGCGTTCCGCAACGTGTTGTTCATCGCCACTACGACGGTGTCGTTCGCCCAGTTGAGATCGCGGTTCCAGGCGCCGCAGCCGCCGATCGACTGGCGCGTCCAGCCGCTCTCCGGGTAGCGCATGCCGTTGCCGCGCGGGATCGGCGACCAGTAGGTCTGGCCAATGATCGAGTACTGGTCGGGACCGTAGCCGGCATTCGACATCGCCTGCGACACGCGCAGCAGAGCCTGGCGGACGTTCTCGGTCTCCTGCGCCTGGCGCGCCGCTGTGAAGCGCGAGGTCATGTCCGAGTCGTCGGAGCAGTAGTTCTTCCACCAGGAGGGGGAGGTCGCCCAGTTGAGGACGCAGCGCTCGACGATTGCCGCGAAGCCATAGTTGTTGGCCCCGATCATCACGACGACGGCCTTGACGTTGTGCGTGCTCGCGTACTCCTGCAGCGCGAGCGCCTGGCCCTTGCGCCCCTGAGCGTCCGAGTAGAAGTCGATGCCCGGCTTGAAGTCCTGGCCGGAGCCGGTGCCGCCGGTGGTCGTCTTGGCGCCCGAGCAGGCGAGGTTGGCGCTGGCGACGCCGCCGCCGACGCCGATGTGCGCCTGCGCCGCCTTCGACCGGTGGCAGCCGCTGATCGCCTCACCCGTGGGCGTGTCCCAGTAGGCGGTCGAGCCGAGCGCGTCGACCCGCCAGGAGGCGTTGTTCGTGTTTCCGGCCCAGCGCCCGGCCTCGCCGGAGATGGCGGAGTCACCGAGCGTGACGACCGTTGGAGTCCCGACCCCCGGACCGTCGGCGAGCGCCGACCCGACAGGCCCCAGCAGGGCGATTGAAACGACCAGACAGACTCGAACCGCAGTACGCATCTCCGCCTCCTCGTTTGGCGCGGCGATCCTTTCGGGGTAGTAGGGGTGTGTCAAGTGCCAACCCGCCTGCCGACAGCCCTCATCGCCTTCATGGCCGCCGCCGCTCTGATCGGCTGCGCTGATGACGACGCCGGACCCGGCAGCGACGAGCAGCTGCCCGAGGCGAAGGGCATCGTCGACGGCCGGCCCGCGGTCAAGGCCGACAGCACCGACGAGGCGGGCAGGCTCTGCGACGCCGCCAAGCTCGACTGGCCCTACGGTGACGCGCGCGCCGTGACCTTCGACGTCCCGGGCGAGGACGACGTGGCCTGCCGCGCGCCGGACCCCTAGGAGTCGCCGAGCTCCGTCATCGCGGCCACGGACACCATCTCGGGGGTGACCTCGACCGGGAGGTGCCCGGCGCGAACGGCAGCGAGCAGGGCGAACGCGGCGGCGTGCAGCCGGCGGCCGGTCTCCAGGTTGGTGCGCTCGAGGAGGTCGTCACGCTCGCTGTCGGCGAGACCGGCAAGATGGGCCTCGGCCATCGCGCGCCCGCCATCCGGTGACTCGTCGATGCCATCGAGCACCGCCTCGTCCAGGCTCGGCGCCATGTCGTTGAGCGCGGCGCGATGCACCATGAAGTCGCCGAAGGCCTCGGAGGCCTGCGACTCCAGCACGCGGCCCATCAGTTCCTTGAGCTGAGCGCCGCTCGGCTGGCTGCTGTCGCTCACGGCCGAAGCATCTCATTTCCGCAGCGCGGGTGGGCGCGGGATACTGCGTCGGTACCGATGTCGCGCGAGAACGTCGAGATCGTGCGCGGAGCGTGGGACGCGTGGAGCCGAGGAGACATGGCGGCGCTCTTCGAGTTCTACGACCCGGAGGTCGAGTGGGACATGTCGCACTCGTACATCCCGGACATGGGCGTGTTCAGCGGCCATGACGGAATCCGCGCGTTCTTTCGCGAGTGGGGAGCCTTCTTCGAGGAGTACTGGGCCGAGGCCCAGGAGTACGTCGACGCCGGTGACAACGTGCTGGTCCGGATCCATCAGGGCGGTCGCGGGAGGGTCAGCACCGTGGACGTCGAGATGCCCCCCTACTGGCAGCTGTACCGGTTGCGTGACGGCCGAGCCGTCCGCGTGGAGATCTATCGAGAGCGGGCAGACGCGCTGAGCGCCGCCGGTCTCAGCTCTCAGTGACCGTCCACGCGAGTGAAGCGGATGCGCACCGGCACGCTGTACGCCTGGGCGAAGCTCTCCGGCGTCATTCCGATGCGGGCGATGTGGTCGTCGTACTTCTCGAGGTACTCGGGCGACTGGTCGGCGGGTGGCACGTCCGCGCCAATGGTCGCGCTGCCCGTGAAGACGACGATGTCGCCGCCGCCACCGTCGCCGTCGAAGTGAAGCGCCACGCGCGGATTCGCCTCCAGGTTGCGCACGCGCGGGCTCGGGCGGCTGTACATGACGACTGACTCGTCGCCGTCCCAGATGAACCACACCGGGCGCGGCAGTGGCGATCCGTCCGGCCTGATCGTGGTCATCCAGATGACGATCTCTTCGCGCAGTCGCCGCGCGGCGCGTGCCCCGAACTCGGTGGCCTGATCGATCACGCGCCGATCATGCCACGCGTCGGAGCTCGAGCTCGTCGATCGCCTCGCGCGTTGAGATCACGCGGCCGAACTCGGGCTCGAAGTTGACGGCGGTCACCTGCGCGAGCATGTCCGCGCTGATCAGATCGCCGTCGCGCGTGACGCGGTCGTGGGTGTAGCTCGCGTCGAGCACGAAGCTGACCTCGAAGCCGAGCACGGCGCCGACGCGCGCGCTCGTCTCGAGGCACATGTTGGTCTGCACGCCGCATATGACGAGTTGCTCGATCCCGCGCCCGCGTAGCCAGGCGGCCAGGTCGGGCTCGCCGTGGAAGGCGGAGCTCACGTGCTTCGTCACGAACAGGTCGGGCTCCGCGGCCAGCAGCGGATGCAGATCGTTGCCGGGCTCGCCGGGCCGGAGCGTCGAGCCCGGCTCGACCGAGTCGTGGCGGATGTAGACCACCGGCTCTCCGCGTGCGCGCCACGCTTCGAGCAGCGCCTCGACGTTGGCGATGCAGCCGGGGTTGTTGCGCGGGCCCCAGGACGGATCCTCGGTGCCGAGCTGTAGGTCGACGACGATCAGCGCGGTCGGAGCCATGCGCACAATGTGGCACGCTGCGCCGCACTCGACCAGGAGATCCGAGCATGGGATTGAGCGACTGCAGGCTGGAGGCGGCCTTGGCCGTATCGGACCTCGAGCGCGCCCGGCGCTACTACGAGGAAGGGCTCGGGCTGGTGCCGGGCGAGCAGGAGGAGGGCGTGAGCGCGCGCTACCCATGCGCCGGCGAGACCACGCTGCTCGTCTACCTCTCCCCGGACAACGCGGGGAAGTCGACGGCGACCATGGTCACGTGGTTCGTCGACGACCTGGACGGGACGATGGACGAGCTCGGCTCGCGCGGAGTCGCGTTCGAGCACTACGACCAGCCGGGCTTCTCGACCGACGAGCGCGGCGTGTTCGCCCGGGACGGCCTCCGAGCGGCCTGGTTCAGGGACCCGGACGGGAACACGCTGGAGGTTGCCGAGGTGGAGGGCTAGCGCGAGCTCGGGTTCGTGGGAGACCCGCCCCGATCTGCCACGCTCGGGGCACTCGATCAGGAGATCCGAAATGGGACTCAGCGACTGCAGGGTGGAAGCGGCTGTGGCCGTATCCGACCTCGAGCGCGCCCGGCGCTTCTACGAGGAAGGGCTCGGCCTCGCCCCGGGCGAGCAGGAGGAGGGCGTGAGCGCCCGCTATCCCTGCGCCGGCGGGACGGCGATCTTCATCTACTTCGCCCCGGACAACGCGGGCAGGTCGACGGCCACCCTCGCCGGTTGGTTCGTCGACGATCTCGGCGAGACGATGGACGAGCTGGGTTCACGCGGCGTCAGCTTCGAGCACTACGACCAGCCGGGTCTCGCGACCGACGAGCGGGGCGTCTTCGAGGGCCCCGACTTCCGAGCTGCCTGGGTGAAGGATCCCGACGGGAACACGCTGGCGATCACCGAGGAGAACGGCTAGCGGGCTCGGCGGAGAGCGACCCCTAGCGCACCAGCGTCGGCGCCACGTCGGCCGTGACCGCGGCGTCGATGAAGTGCCGCGCGGCGGGTGCGAGCTCGCGCTCGCTGCTCCAGGCCAGTGCGATCACCCGGGAGGGAACCTTCCCGCCCAGGTCGATCACGGTCACGTGCTCGTCGCTCTCGTCGATGGCAAGCCGCGGCAGCAGCGCGACGCCCGAGCCGGCGGCGACCATCGCCTGGAGCACGCCGTTGTCGTTGGAGCGGAAGAAGGGGTCGAGCTCGACGCCGCGGTCCGCGAGGAAGACCTCGACATGGCGCTCGCATCTGCACGAACGGAAGCTCACGAGCGGGAGCGAAGCGAGCTCCTCGAGCTCGACCGCCGCATCGTCCCCAAGGACACCATCCAGGGTGCCGCGCTCGCCACGGTGATGAAGCAGGACGGCTGCACGACGATCTACATCCTCAACGACAAGGAGGTCTACGGGGCGGGCCTCGCCAGGAACATCGAGAGCTCAGCCAAGGAGCAGGGCCTCGAGGTGGCGGGCAACGAGGGCATCGACCCGAAGGCCCCGAACTTCCGTTCTCAGGCATCGACGATCAAGAGCGCCGGGACCGACTGCTTCGTGTTCTCCGGCACCACGCCGAACGGGGCGGTGCAGCTGTTCAAGGACGTCTCGGCGGCGCTGCCTGACGCGAGGCTGTACGGGCCCGACGGCGTGTCGAACCCGGAGTTCTTCGTCGCCGACGAGGGCGGCATTCCGGCGGACGTGGCGGACAAGGTGAAGGTAACCGTCGCGACGCTGTCCCCGGACGAGTACCCGCCGGAGGGCCAGAAGTTCTTCGACGAGTACAAGGAGCGCTACAACGTGCCGAGCGGTCGATCCCGTACGCGATCTACGGCTACGAGGCGATGCAGGCTCGTCCTCGACACCTGCGAGCAGCTCGGCGCGGCTGCATCGGACAGGCAGGCGCATGATCGACGCGCTGCTGTCCAGACCAAGGGCCGCGGCTCGGTGCTCGGCACCTACGACATCGACGAGAACGGCGACACGACGCTCAGCGACTACGGCGTCTACACGGTCAAGGACGGGGAGCTCGTCTTCGACGAGACCGTGAAGGCGGCTCAGTAGGGCGGGCGGGGCGGGCCGGAGCCAGCCCCGGCCCGCCCCACGCCCGTCTGTTCTAGTGCGTCGCTTGTGGAGGACGGCGCCCGCGAGGTCGCGAACCGCGTCCTGCAGGTCGTCGAGCTCGTCGCGCGCGGAGCGTGGCCGCGAGCACCCTCAGCGTCACGCTGGCCGCGATCCGCCTGCCGTCGTCGGCGAGGCGCTCGGCGAGGTCGACCGTCCGGTTGATCCGGTCGATCGTCCTGTCGCTGACGTCACCCGAGCGCTCGAGCTGATCGATGAACGAGCGCACCACCGCGAAGCTCGGCTCCCACTCGAGGTTGTCCTGATGCTGGACGTTCAGCCGGCCGACCTGGACATCCTGCAGCCGCCTCGATCTCGTTCTCCGAGAGCTCGTCGGTCGGCGTCAGGCCCCAGACGTCGAATCCACGTGCGAGCTCCGAGCCGTAGGTCGAGCCGTTGTACCAGTAGGTCGACCACAGGCCGCCGATCACGAGGCTCGCCGAGCTGATCGGCCCGCGGTCGTAGTAGCCGATCTCGACCGGGTTGCTCGAGTCGCTGAAGTCGACCAGCGACGCGCCGCCCTGGTACCAGGCCTGGACGAAGATGTCGCGACCAGGCACCGGGACGAGCGACGGGATGTGGCTGACGCAGTTCTCCTGCGACGGTCTGGACCGGCGGGATCTTGTAGTAGCTGCGGAAGACGAGCTTGCCGCGGACGATGTCGTAGATCGAGTTGCCGCCCCAGCTGAGCTGGTCGGTCGCACGGCAGCGCGCGGCCGTGCCGCCGCCCCACTCGTCCGTGAACACGACCGTCTTGCCGTCGTTGCTGAACGTCGCCCCGTGCCAGTACGCGTACAGCGGGTCGGCGACTGCGTCGATCCGCTTCGGCTTGGCCGGGTTCGAGATGTCGATCAGCAGGCCGTTGCCCTCGCAGGCGCCGGCCGCGATCTCGAACTTCGGATACACGGTGATGTCGTGACAGGCGTCGGTGATCGGCGTCGGGCCCCACGGCCATGCCGGACGGGTGGAGCGGCGTCTGCGGCGCGTTCTGGAGGCCGTTGACGGCGCCGGTCGCGGGGTCGCCGAAGAGCCGCGGCTCGTTGACGATCGCCGCGTGCTCGGGTGACGCCACCGGGACCTTGATGACCTCGATCCGCCACTTCGACGGGTTCGGTCCGGTCGGCTCGAAGGTGTTGTTGCCATCGCAGCCGGCGAGCTCCTCCGGCGGCCGCACGCCGCGTGCCCTGCACGTAGATGTAGACGTTGCTGCTTGTCGTGCCTGTCGGTGACGAGCGTGTGCGTGTGCGAGCCGCGGCAGGTCTGGACCTGACCCACCTGCTCAGGCGCGTTCGAGGTTGCTGATGTCGAAGATGCGGACACCACGGAAGCGCGTAGTCGCGTCGGCCGGCGGGGTCAGCGAGCAGTCCTTCTTCGCGCGCGTCTCCTCGACCGACATGAACAGCAGGTTCTTGTAGACCGACACGTCGCCCTGGCCGCCCGGGCAGACGACCGCGGTCTGCAGCGTCGGCGCCGCCGGGTTCGAGATGTCGTAGATCTGGAAGCCGTTGAAGTTGCCGACGAACGCGTGGTCGCCCTGGAAGGCCATGTCGGAGTTGACGAAGCCGAAGTTGCCCGGGTTGGCCGGGTCGAACGAAGCCCGGCGGCTTGTTCAGATGCGCCAACAGATCCATGCCGTCGCTGGCGACGCCGGGGGTGTCGAGCCCCGGTGCGAGGCCGACGCGTGGATCGTTCGGGTCGGGCAGCTGAGCCGACGCACTTGCCGTCAGTACGCCCATCAGCAGCAGCATCCCGCACAGAAGACCGCCGAGTTTCCGCATCGTCTGACCGGCGCCGAGCGGCGCTCCGAAGACCCTTCGTCATCTGCTACTCCTCCACTCCCCAACAATGGACCCGGGCCAGACCGGTGTGCGATCCTACTCCCCTCGGATGGGTAGAGGCAACTCCCAGCAGGGGACTCGCTGGGTGGTCACTCGCGTTCGCCGCAGCGGCCCTGCTCGGCGGGTGCGCAGGCTCGGAGGACGCGGCGGACAACGGCGCGAACGAGCCCAATGTCGTGCAGGCCGGCGCACCGGGTGAGCCCTCCCGCAAGCTCTCGGAGGAGGAAGCGGACAGATCGAGGAGACGCCGCACACGAAGGCCGACGTCGACTTCATGCGCGGCATGATCCACCACCACGCCCAGGCGATCCTCATGACGAGCCTCGTGCGCAAGCGCAGCGCGAGACGACCAGATCCCGCTGCTGGCCAGGCGTACGGAGATCTCCCAGCAGTCCGAGATCGAGACGATGGAGAACTGGCTGAAGACGCGTGGCGAGAAGCTTCCCTCGAAGGCGAGCCATCGACACGGTCACGGCCCCGGCGCGAGCCTCATGCCCGGGATGGTCAGCGCGGACAAGCTGGCGGTGCTGGCGGCGGCCAAGGGGCCAGGAGTTCGACGACCTGTTCCTGAGCTACATGATCCGTCACCACCAGGGCGCGCTGACGATGGTTCGCAACCTGGCCGGCGACGGCGGCGGCAACGAGCCTGAAATTGGCGCGTTCACGCGCCACGTGGAGGCCGATCAGGACATCGAGATCTCGCGCATGGCGGACCTGCAGGACGCTCAGCCGGATCGGCGGCTACGCGACTCGCCGGGCCCTCGAAGGCCACGCGCGAGCGCGCGCAGCGGCTGTCGTACGCGGGCGGCCGGCCGCTGATCTGCTACGTCGGCTGATCGAGCGGCAGCGGGCCCGCCTCCTTGACGGTCCTGATCGCCATGTTGCTGCGCACGTCGGTCACGCCGGGCAGCTCGAGCAGCGTCTCGAGCAGCAGCTGCTCGTAGGCGGGCAGGTCTGGAACGACCACCTCGAGCAGCATGTCGGCCATCCCGGCGACGATGTGACACGCGACCACGGCGTCTATCTCGGCCACGGCCGCCGCGAACTCCTCGGCCCGGCGCTGCGAGTGAGCGGTGAGCTTGACCTCGACGAACACGGTCAGGTCGAGCCCGACCCGGCGCCTGTCGAGGATCGCGCGATAGCCGCGGATCGTGCCGTCGCGCTCGAGGCGCTTGAGCCGGCGCAACGTGGGCGAGGGGGAGAGGTGCACGCGCTCGGCGAGCGCGGCGTTCGTCAGCCGGCCGTCCTCCTGCAGGTGATGGAGAATGCCGCGATCGGTGGCATCCATTGGCAGATAATTGCGCAGAACCCGGTCTGACGGGCGCAGGACGCCATCATCTGCCACGGCTCCAGGCGTCCATACTTGCCGGATGGACGATTACGCGGACGCCGCCCACACCGCCGTCGAGCTGCTCGCCGAGCATGTCGCCGAGGCGCGCACCGGATTCGGTCCAGTGAACGTCCGGCCGGAGCCCGACGAGCTGGCTGAGCAGCTCGAGCTCGGCCGCTGGATCGAGCAGGGCGGGATGGACGCCGCGGCGCTCGAGGAGTGGCTGCCGCGCTACCTCGACGCGACCGTGCGCCTGCACCATCCCGGCTCGATGGCCCACCAGGTGGCCGTGCCCTCGACCGGCGCGGCGGTCGCCGACCTGATCCACGGCGCCACGAACAACCCGATGGCGATCTACGAGATGGGCGCGGCCGGGGCGACGATCGAGCGCGCCGTGGTCAGCTGGATGCTCGACAAGGTGGGCTTCGGACCCGGCTCCGACGGCGTGCTCACCCACGGCGGCTCGCTCGCCAACCTCACGGCGCTGCTCGCGGCCCGCGCCCGCGTCGCCCCCGACGCGTGGCGCGTCGGCACGCCCGGCGATCTGGCGCTGCTCGCGCCGCCCTCCGCCCACTACTCGGTGCGGCGCGCGGCGGCGATCCTCGGGCTCGGCGAGGACGCGGTGCTGGAGCTCGAGGTCGACGAGCTCGAGCGCATCCGCCCCGAGCGGCTCGGCGACGCACTCGAGCGCTGCCGCGCGGCCGGGCGACGGCCGCTCGCCCTGGTCGCGCCCGCCTGCGCGACCAGCACCGGCCTCTTCGACGACCTGCGCTCGATCGGCGCCTTCTGCCGCGCGCACGGAATCTGGCTGCACGTCGACGCCGCCCACGGCGCCTCGGCGTTGCTGTCGGAGCGCCACCGCGGCCTCCTCGACGGCATCGAGCTGGGCGACTCTGTGATCTGGGACGCGCACAAGCTGCTGCGCACCTCCGGTCTCTGCGCCGCCGTGCTGGTGCGCCGCGGCGAGGAGCTGCCGGGCGCCTTCCGCCAGAGCGGCGACTACCTCTTCAACGACAACGAGTCGGTCGGCTTCGACCTGCTCGATCGCGCGCTCGAGACGACGAAGACGACGATGGGCCTGAAGCTGTTCCTGTCGCTCGCCTGGGCGGGCGAGCGCGGCCTCGGCGAGTACGTGGCCTCGCGCTTCGACGCGGCGCGCCGCTTCCACGATCAGCTCGTGCGCGAGCCCGACGTGAGCTGCCCGTACGTTCCGGAGAGCAACATCCTCTGCTTCCGCCTGGGTGACGGCGACCAGCTCGCCCTGCGCGACCGGGCACTCGCCGAGGGGCGGCTCCACTTCGGCTCGACGACCTTGGGCGGCGAGCGCT
This sequence comes from uncultured Thermoleophilaceae bacterium, assembly GCA_963814095.1. Lineage (GTDB taxonomy): Bacteria > Actinomycetota > Thermoleophilia > Solirubrobacterales > Thermoleophilaceae > JACVRW01. Next base: position 370,930 of record CAWFBT010000002.1, read on the forward strand.
ACCTGCGCCTCGTGGTGACGGCGCCCGACACCGGCGACGAGACCCTGCGCGAGCTGCTCGCGACGCTGCGCGCCATGCCGCAGGCCACCGCGGCCACCGTGCCGACTTAGTGTCGTAGGGCGACATCAAGTCGGCACGGTGGATGCGGCCCGACCGGGCCGCATCCCTGTATCGACGTGGGTCGGTCGGGGCCGGCGCAGGCGCCGAAGCGCGCCGCGACGCCCGATCAGGTAACCCGGCCGCGCAGGATCGAGATCGTCGAGTGGCTCGGATCGCCGTCGTCTGGCTCGCGCGAAAGGTCGAGGTAGCGGAACTGCTTCGGGTCCACCGGCAGCTCGACGTCGAGTGACGCGTCGCCGGAGTCGGGCACGCGCACCGAGCCGAGCGATACGAGCTCGCCGTCGTCGCCCAGCAGCCACAGCTCGTAGAAGTCGCGCGGCCCGCTCGGCCTGAGCCCGCGCAGCTCGACCGTGGCGCGCCCACCCGCCTCGGGCCGGAGCTCGGCCGTCCCGCCGGCATTCTCGGCCGCGCTCACGACGGGTGCGAGCTGGACGCGCTCGAGCCCGCCGACGCCACCATCGCCGTCATCGTCCCCCGAGAGCAGCAGCCCCGCGCCGATCCCGACGGCGAGCAGCACGAGTGACGCGAGCACGGCCGCAACCGGGCGCAGCACGAGCCGGCGCCTGCGCGCCGGGCGCTCCTCCTCGGTCGGCCACGGGGGCGGCGGAGGCGTGGGGCGGTCCCAGGCCTCCTGGGGCAGACGTTCGAGGTGGCGCTCGAGCTCGTCGCGCTGCATGCCGCTCACAGCTCCTCCGCCTCGATCAGCTCGCGCAGGCGCTCGAGCGCCGAGACCATGCGCATCTTGACGGTGCCGAGCGGGATGTCGGTGCGCTCGGCGATCTCGGGCTGGCTGAGGCCGTCGTAGAAGCGCATCCGCAGCAGCTCGGCCTCCTCCCCGCGCAGGCGGGTGAGCATGTGCGCGACCCGCCAGCGCTCGATGAGCGCGTCCGGGGAGCGCTCGGGGTCGTCGTCCGCGGTGAGAGCGAGCGTGGTGCTCGAGTCCGGGTCGCGCGGCTCGGGCACGCGGCGGCGCAGCTCGTCGACAGCACGGCTGCGGGCGATGGTCATGATCCAGGTGAGCACGCTCGCCCGCCCCGGGTCGTAGTCGGGCGCGCGCTGCCAGACCTCGAGGAAGACCTGCTGGTGGACGTCCTCGGCCCGTCCGCGATCGCCGAGGACGTTGATCAGGTAGCCCAACACGGTTGGGGCGTACTCCTCATGAACTCCCTCGATCGCCTCCCGGTTGCGGCTTTGAAGGGCGCGCGCGAAACGGCGTCCCGGCCGCTTCGAGCGCCCTCGACCTGTCACTGGAATCGACAGGCTCGCGGCCCCCATCGCGATGACTACGAACAGCACCAGTCGGGCGGTTGCCCAACCGGCGCGCGGGCCGGGTCCGAATACGCCACGGAAGGTCATTCGATTTCGGAGGTAAGAAGTGAGACGGATCAGCATGCTGGTCCTCGGCGCGATCGTAGCCACGGTGCTTGCGTTCGCGCCGGCTGCAAGCGCGAAGGTACAGCTGGCCGGTGGTTCAACCACCCTGAAGCTGGCATCGGGCACGGCCGCAGCGCTCCAAGCGAACGGCGTCGCCGTTAGTCCCTTGAACCCCGCGCGTGTGCGCGGCGGCGCTGTCGCATTCCCGATCACGGGCGGCTCGATCGACCCGGCGAGCGCAGCCGGCAGGATCGACCACAGCGGCGGTCTCGCGCTTCGTGCGGGCGGTACCCGGGTTGCGTTGCGGAACTTCCGCGTGCACGTGGGCTCCAAGCGGGCGATCCTCACCGCACAGGTGGGCAAGGGGCGCCTGACGGCGCTGTCGCTTTCGCTGAAGAACGCAAAGGTCGTGCGCAACGGCCTCGGCACGACGGTTCGCGGCGTGCAGGCGCTCTTGAGCGGGCAGGCCGCCAAGGCGCTCAACGCGGCGTTCCAGACGGACCTGTTCGCACGCGGCCTGCCGATCGGCACGGTCACGGTGCGCGCGGTCCCGGCGCAGGTCGAGCTGGCCGGTGGCGCGACGACGCTCGCGCTCGATGCGGGCGCCGCGTCCGCACTTGCGTCGCTGGGAGTCGAGGCGGCGCCGGTTGATCCGGCGAGCGCCGCGAGCGGCGGGCTCAGCTTCCCGATCACGGGCGGCAAGCTGAACGCGAAGTCCTTCGCGGGGAGCGTCCCGCACTCGGGCGGCATCCGGCTGTCCAAGGGCTCCACGGCAGTTGAGCTGACTTCGTTCACGATCAACGTCGACGCCGATCCCGACCTCACCGCACTGGTGGGAGGCCAGCGAGTGTCGATCCTGAACCTCGACCTGTCGCAACTCGATGCGCAGGTCAGTGGTCGCCGGATCACGCTCGGGGGCGTCAGGGCCACTCTGACGGCCGCCGCCGCACAGGCCCTCAACGGGGCGTTCTCCACGAGCGCCTTCACGGAGGGGCTGCTGCTCGGCACGGCCACCGTCACGGCCCGGGCGCGCTGATGCACGCCGCCCGCGCCTCCGCAGTCGCGGTCGTGTCGCTGCGCATCGCATACGGCGCAGCGCTGATCGCTGCACCCGAGCGGCTTACGCGCAAGTGGCTCGGGAACACTGCGGAGCGCGCGGGCGGACGTGTCGCCCTGCGGGCGCTGGGCGCGCGCGAGGTGCTTCTGCACGCGGGCGCGCTCCGCGCATCGCTGGGCGGGGACTGGACCTTGCCATGGCTCGCCGCCAGCATCGGCGGCGACCTCGCCGACATCGCCTCGACCGTGGCCGAGCGGGACGGACTGCCGGACGGCGCCGCTCGGGCCACGGCGGCGGTGGCGGGCGCATCGGCGCTCATCACCGCCGCGGTGGTCGGCGGCGCTCGCGACCTCCGAGTCCGGCTAACGCCGCTCCTCGGCCAGCGTTTCGCGCAACGCCTCGGCGAACGGCTGGGGCGTTACCGGGAACAGGCCCGCGCCGGTCGGATCCTGGACCACGGTGCGCGTCCGCAGGCCCTCGATGAGCGGCCGCGCGACGCCGGCGTCCACCGGCGTCACGAGCCCGATCCACAGTGAGGACAGCCACGGCGTGAGCAGCGGGACCTTCAGCCGCGGCGGATGGCGCTTTCCGAGCGCATCCGCCATCACGTCCAGCATGTCCGCGTAGGTCAGGATGTCCGGCCCGCCGATCTCGACCTCACGACCCTTCGACTCTTCGACCTCCGGGGCGAGGGTCAGATACGAGAGCACGTCCTCGAGCCCGACCGGCTGGGTCTCGGTCGACAGCCAGGCGGGCGCGATCATGACCGGCAGCCGCTCCACCAGGTAGCGAAGCGTCCGATAGGACTCGCTGCCACTGCCGACGACCATCGCCGCGCGGAAGTAGGTGAGTGGCGGGCCGTGCTGGGCCAGGATCGTGGCTGTCTCGTGGCGTGCGCGCAGGTGCTTCGAGCTGACGGCGTCGCCGCCCAGCCCGCCGAGGTACACGGTGCGCTCGATGCCCGCGCGGCCCGCCATCTCGGCGAACGCGCGCGCTGCCTGTCGCTCGCGCTCCTCGAAGTCGGCGTCGCCCCCACGGCCCATGGAGTGGATCAGGTAGTAGGCGACATCGACGCCCGCGCCCGCGCCCTCCAGCGATGGAGGGTCGAGGACGTCGCCCTCGTGGAGCTCGGCGCCGAGCTCGGACAGGTCCTCAGCCCGGCGCCGGTCTCGCACGAGACAGCGAACGCGCGCACCGTCTGACAGCAGCCGGCGGGCAAGTCGGCCGCCGATGAAGCCCGTGGCTCCCGTGACTAGTGCGCGCGTTTCACTCAGAACGCGAACAAGCGATAGCGGATAGTCGCGTCACCGACAACCGTGTCGTCGGACAGCGCCGACACGCCGAAGGCCGCGTTGAGCGCATCCGCGGCGCCCTGGGTCAGCGTGGTGCCAACCGGGCCGATGTTGATGCGCCCGCTCCGGAAGCGGATTCCGAGACCCCAGTAGTCGAGATCGAGCAGCGCCACGGGGCCGGCTCCGTTCACCTTCCCGTAGAGCTTGCCCTCGAGCAGGCGGATGTCGAAGTCGGTGAGCTTGACGCTGGTCGCGCCGGCGGTGAGCGAGATCCCGCCCCTGTGCCGGACCACGCCCGTGCGAAGCGCGCTCCGCAGCGAGCTCGTGATGGGGAACGAGTACGTGGCTCCGTTCAGCTGCGCCGGCGCCACGGCGCCGGGAGCCACCCCGAGACTTGTGAGCGCGCCGAGCGTGCCCGAGTCGACCTCGAGCGTCGTGGCCCCGTAGTACCAGCCCCAGGACGCCTTCGCCTTTGCCTGTCCGGCCGACGCTGCGGGTGCCACGACCAAGAGCGCCGCCAGCACGGCCACGAGCGCGATGAACCTGCGATGCACCTGAACCTCCCTGTTGGTTGTGCGGTCGCAGCGTCTACGTGGAATGTCCGCCGGCCGGTTGGCCATCGTGAGCCCGTCGCAGGCGGGGCAGGCGGATGAGCAACACGAGCGCCGAGAGCGCGAACAGGCAGGCGGTGACGATGAGCCAGCGCTCCAGGTAGATGTCCTTGCTCAGTCCGCTCGCGCGAGTGAACGTGCGCCCGCCCGGACCGAGGATGAGCGGGTACCAGACCAGCAGCAGCAGACCCGACAGGAGCGCGGGCAGACGGAGGTGGTTGAGCGCAGCGATCCCCACTCTGGTCCGCCGCGCGCTCGGCGCGAGCGCGGCCACCGCCAACAGCCCGAGCAGGCTGTAGGCCGGGAGCAGGATGAAGTCGTGGGCCACGATCCCGCCGCCGAACCAGATGAGCCAGCGCTCGGGGCGCCCGGTGAGCGAGAGCTCGGTCGACAGCGCATAGGCCACGACCGCAAAGGCAATGAGCACGCTGAGCAGGTGCAGCGGCCCGGCTCCGTACATGGCCCGGAAGCGGGCCATCAGCTGAACACCAGCTTCCCCACCCACTTCGTGCAATGGACGCCGGGCAGGGCCGGCCCGATCACCCTGGCCGGATAGCCGTGGTCGAGCGAGAGCTCGGCGCCGTTGACCGACAGTGCGAGCAGCGAGTCAGGGTGCTCGACCTGTCCCGGATTGAGGGTGGCGCGCCTGAAGCCGCCGCCGGCTTGCATCGAGCGCGCCTCCATCTCGCCGCCCGGCTCGGCGCCGATCAGGCGAGCGAGGTCGCGCAGGCGCACGCCGGTCCACAGCTGGGTGGTGGACCAGCCCTCTACGCAGGCGATCGGGAGCTCCGCGCTCGTTTGCGGCAGGGCGAGCAGCTCGTCGCGCGAGAGGCGCTGGATCACCCGGTCGTCGCGCTGGAGCGCCAGCCGCCAGCCCGCCCCGACCTGCGTCCGCTCGACCCCCGAGCCGGCGAAGGTCTTGTTGACTGGGAAGTCGTTCGGGCCCTGTCCGCGGCCTCGGCCGCGCGGTGCGAGCAGGGCGAGGTCCGCGAATGGCCCGCCCGCAACCTGCCCGGCCGTCATCACCGCCAGGCCCGCCGAGGCGACGCCGACGCCCGCAAGCATGGCGCGCCTGGTGAGCGTCGGCGCGGCCGGCGCGGCCGGCGCGCTCGTGTGGCGGCCGGGGAGCTCCGCCTCGGGCTGCGTGTGGGCAAGGTCCTCGCGCAGCCGGGCACGGATCCCGTCCCGGCCCAGGGCGTCCCGCAGCACCGGCAGCTTGAGCCCGAGATGGAGCGCAAGCGCGGCCAGCATGACGATCGCGCCGTAGTAATGGGCGGGAACGAAGCTGAATCCGAACGGGTACCAGACCTGGATGTTGATGACGCCCGTGGCGATCACGAACATGGCGCCGCCGACGAGAAAGACCAGGCTCAGCCGCTCGAGCGCATGCGCCGGCGAGCGCAGCGGCGGAAACTCGAACAGCTTTGGCACGACCGTCCACAGCTTCGTCAGCAGAATCGGGATCGCGGCCACCCCGGTCACCACGTGGAGGCCCTGGGTTGCCGCGTATAGCCAGGTCGGGGTCGTCGGCCAGTCGAGCCCGTACAGGTCGAAGCCGTTGCCCGGACCGGGCCCGGCGAACACGGCGTTGGCGCCGAGGTCGGTGTCGTAGGCCCAGTGGGAGACAAAGCCCGTGATGGCGCACACGGCGAGCAGAGGAAGCAGGGCCGCGCTCAGAACCGACGCGAGCCAGGGGCCCCTGAGCGGGCTCTGCCAGAACTCCGGCCGGAACGGGCCGATCCTCACTCTGGAGAGCATGCGTCGCCTCGGCACTCGGGCGGGTCGAAGAACTGCAGCGTGCCGTCCTTGCGGCTCGCGACGAACACACGGCCGCCGGCGGGGTCGACCGCCACCGAGTTGGGCTGGCGCACGGTCGGGAAGTGGCGCAGCCGGCGCCGGTCGGTCAGCTCGACGACCTCGTTGCGGGCGGTCAGTGTGACCCAGAAGCGCCGTCGCTTCCGGTCGAGCGCGACTCCGTAGGGACCGCCCTCGAGGTGGGTGCGGCGATGCAGCCGCAAGGGGTCGAGACGGATCTCGAGCAGGCCGTTGCCGCGCGTGTCGACGACGAAGAAGCGGCTGCCGGAGCCGACGATGTGGGTCGGTCCGAGGCCGACACTGATCTTGCCGCTGGGCGCGAGCGAACGGGCGTCGAATACCTGGAGGGCCCGCTCGCGGACGCCGATCACGCCGACGTGCTCGCGGTCGCTGGTCGCCGCAACCCCGCCGGGCTGCACCGGCGCCGGCAGCGTGCGGACCACCCGCTCGTCCTCGACGACCGACAGCGAGTCGCCGAACTCGTTGCCGACGAAGATGCGGCCGCCCGCGGCCGCGGCGTCGTGGGGAAAGCGACCGACTGCCACCGTCCGCCTGCGCCCGCTTGGGAGCGAGACCAGCACGAGCGCATCGGCGCGCTCGGCTGGCACCAGCACCGGTCCGCCCGGCCGCGCGAGCTGCAGGTGGCGAGGCGATTCCGGCAGCGGCACGCGCTTCACCACCCGGCCGCTGTCGGCGTCGACCAGCGCCAGTCGGTCGGGATCGGTGAGCCCGACCGCCAGCAGCCGCGTCGCCGGGTCGAACGCCAGGCCCTCGGGCTTGTTGCCGAGCGGGACCACCGTCCCTTCCGGGCGATCGCCGAGCGGGGGAGACCGTGACGGTTCCGCGGCCGGCGCGAGCCCATCGCCCGATCCGCCGCAACCCGCCAGGGCGAGGAGGAGCCCCGCGGCGAGACAGGCGACACAGGCGCCGGCGGTCACCGTCGAAATTGCAGCGCCCAGAGCTTGCGAATCCCTTACGGCTGCGCCGAAAACCCTGGGCCGGAGGTAGCTCCGCGGCTACGGTGCGGCCGCCATGCGCTCCGACGCCGCCCGCGCCTACTCACGCCAGGGCCATGACGCGGTGCGCGCCCGCTTCGAGAGCGCCTGGTTTGCCTCGCGGTTGCCCGCGCTGCTGGCCGCCGCACGCGGCGGCGAGCTGCTCGACCTGGGCTGCGGCGACGGCGAGGCGCGACGCCTGTGCGGCGGCGGGCTGACGAGATACGTGGGCGTTGACCTCGCTCGGACCGAGCCCGGCAGCGACTGGCGCTACGTGCGGCACGACCTGCGCGAGGGGCTTGGCCCCGTAGGCCGGCGGGCGTTCGACGTCTATCTCGGCACCTTCGGGATTGCGTCGCATCTCGGTCCCGGGGAGCTCGAGCGGCTGCTCGGCGAGATCGCGCGCCATGCGCGACGCGGATCGATCGTGGCCCTCGAGGCGCTCGGCCTGCACTCGCTCGAATGGCCGCAGCTCTGGGATCGCCCGGCGGGCGCCGGCCGGACGATCCCCTACCGCATGGCCGCCGACGTACCCGTGCATCCCTGGGCGCCTCACGAGCTGTTCGCGCTGTTCGACGCGCACGGCATCAGCCCGTTGGGCGCGTCGGATCGCACGCTTCAGGCCGGGCCCAAGCTCGGCGAGGGGCGCTACTGGCCTGGTCTGCCGGACCTGCGCGCTGCGCTCAACGCAGGCCTCGATGGAGGGATGGATCCTGAGGCGCTCCGTGCGCTTCGGGCTCCGCTGCCGCCGCTTCCCGCCTGCGACGCTGCCCTCATCCATCACGCGCTTGCCGAGCGCCGCGCGCGCCTGCCCGAGGACCTTGCCGGCGTCGCTTCAGCGGTATGGAACCTCGAACCGCGCACTGCGCGCGGCTTCGGGCACGGGCTGTTCGTCGTGGGTCGTGTGCGCTGAAAGTGCCCGTACGGCGCGGGCGAAGGCCGTGCTGGGAGCCTCGCGAGCCACGCGCCGCGCATCGTCCATCGTGTCCACGTCCCGGAGTGCCGGCAGCGCCGCCGTGCGCATGCCGAGAGCACGCAGGCGCAGCAGCTGGGCGCTCCCGGTGTGGGGGGCCGACATCGGCACGCCCTCGAAGACGCGCGCGTCCGCCCGCTTCAGGCCGATCGCCCAGTAGCCGCCGTCGAGCGCGGGGCCGAGCACGGCGTCGACGCCGGGTTTGAGCAATCGGCGGGCCGCGAAGGTCAGCACCTCCGGCGTGAGCTGGGGCGTGTCCATCCCGACTACGAGCGCCGGTCCGCGCGCCAGGCCGAGGGCGTGGCCGAGCCGCTCGCCGAGGCCGCGGCCGCGCTGAGCATGGACCTCGAAGCCCGGCGGCAACCAGGCTCCCTGCTCGCCGTCGAGGGCGAGCAGCCGGCGCGGGGCCGGCGTCTGCGCGACCGCGGCGAGCGTGTCGCGGAGCGCGGCCTCGGCCAGCTGGGCGGCCTCGGCGGGCTCGCAGGGCGGGCAGAGGCGGGTCTTGCAGCGCCCGGCCACGGGCGCCTTTGAGATCACGATCAGCGCGACGCCGGGCGGAGCGGTCATCTCAGAAGCTCGCCGCCGGGGCGAACGGCTTGTCCGGGTCGACCGCGAACCAGGACAGGAAGACGGCCGGCTCGCGGTACGGGTTGCGCTTCTGGACGGGCGTGTCCGGCGGGATGCCCTCGAGCCCGCCCGGTCGCAGCCTGCGCGTGCCGATCAGGGCGTTCTGGTAGTCGATCGTGCCCGAGAGCTGGTAGACGAGCTCCGGCCCGGGATGGGTGTGGACGGTCGTACGGCCGCCCCGCGGCGGCACCGTCACGGAGAGGAAGCTGAGCGCCGCCGGCTCAGGCAGCCCCTCGAGGGGCTGACTCTCGAAGAGCCGCCGCGCGCCGGCGGGCACCCGCGATCCGCGGGAGGCGAGCCCGATCTCCCAGACCTTGGCCGCGGCCTCGCGCGCACGGTACGTGCGCCGCTCCTCCGCCGGCGCCGCTGCCGCCTGGCCCTCCGCGAGCTGTCGTTGGCGTCCGTCGAGCTTCAGCACGGAGTCCCCGCTGCGGGCGTAGACGAACGTGAACTCACCGCTGCGGGTGAGCGCCGGCCCGGGCCCCAGGCGAAACTCGTCCGCGACCCAGACGGCATCGGCCGGTGGCGGCCCGCGCAGCGAGGCGCGGGCGAGTGTCTCGACGCGCGCGCTCGCCCCGAGGGCGCCCACTCCCGCCCCGCGGTCATCCCCGGAGCTGTCCTCGCTGCCGCCGTCCGCGCAGCCGGCAATGCAGAGCAGCGCCGCGACGCAGGCCAGAAACCGCCTCATCGCAACGCGGCGCACATGTCACGCACGGTTCGGACCGTGCCGCGGAGTGTGCCGGTGACCTTGGAGCGGCCCACTCGGGGCCGGTAGCCCACCTCGACCTCGTCGACCCGCCAGCCTGCTGCCCCGGCCCGCAGCACCATCTCGAGCGGCCAGCCGAAGCGCCGATCACGGATGCCCAGCTCGAGCAGCGGCTCGCGCCGGGCGGCGCGCATCGGTCCGAGGTCGGAGAGCCTGATGGCCGTGCGTCGCCGCAGCTCCCAGGCGAGGGCTCGGTTCGCGAGCCGGGCATGTGGCTGCAGGGCTCCGCGCTCCGGGCGCCGGGCTCCAAGCGAGAGATCGGCCGCGCCGCTCGACACCGGAGCGGTCACTCGCACGAGGTCGGCCGGATCCAGTGAGCCGTCGCAGTCCATGAAGCAGACGAGCTCGGTGCGGGCCGCCGTCAGGCCGGCGAAGCAGGCGGCGCCGAATCCACGTCGCGGCTCGCGCACCACCGTTGCGCCGAGCGACTGGGCGAGCTCCCCGGAGCCGTCGGTTGAGCCGTTGTCGACGACGAGCGGCCTGAAGCCGGGCGGCATGGCGGCCAGCACGGCGGGCAGCGCCGCCGCCTCGTCGAGCACCGGCAGGACGACATCGACTTCGGCCACGGTCAACGACCGTACGGCCCGGGCATTACAGATTCCGAACAGTTGCCGCCAGGGCCGCCGCTGCCGGCGAACCGGCACCTAGCTTGTGCGCCGTGGTCGGCGGAACGGCAACGCTGCGACAGGCGCGACGTCGGCTGGAGCTCTGGCTCCCGGCCGCCCTGCTCCTGCTGGTCGCCATCACCTTCGCCTACGGCCTCGCCGCAAGGGCGTCCGGCGTGCGCCTCGGCGCCTCGTTGGCCCCGCTGCTCGCCGACTGGGACCCGGCGATCGACCCCGCCGCGCTGGCGAGCGTCGTGCTGCTGGCGGCGGGCGTCGCCGGCGCCCCCAAGCTCTTGACGGTGCGGCTCGGCGCCTGGGGCTTCGCGGCGATCCTGCTGGGCTATGGGCTGGCGCTGCGGGTCGCGCTTGGCGGCGCGCGCCGTGGCGTCGAGGGGCTCTACGCCGTGTACGAGCTCGGCAACCACGAGGCCGCCAGCGAGTACCTGCCGGCGCTGCCCGGCTTCGAGTTCGGCACGCGCTTCTTCCTCGACACGTTCGCCGAGATCGGCACGTCGCTGCCGGTCCACGCGATCGGGCATCCGCCCGGGCTGCTCGTGACCATGCACTGGCTGGGGATCGAGAGCGCGCCCGCGATGGCTGCGTTGACCATCGGCGTCGGTGCCCTGTCGATCCCGCTCGCCTACCTGCTCGCCCGCGTCCTGCTCGACGAGCGGGCCGCTCGGCGCGCGGCGCTTCTGTACCTGTTTGCGCCGAGCGCGCTCGTCTACGGCGCCACCTCGGCGGATGCCCTGTACGCCACGGTGGCGCTGCTCGCGGCCATCCCGTTGGCGCTGGCCGCAAACCGGCCCCGCGCAGCGCTCGCCGGCGCACCCGCGCTGGGCGTCGCGAGCTTCTTCTCGTACGCCAACCTCGCGTTGGGCGCGTGGGGGGCGCTGCTGGCCTGGCAGCGCGCGGGCCCGCGCCGCGCGATCGCGCTCGGACTCGCCTGCGCCGCAGCCCTGACGGCGTTCTACGCTCTGCTCCACCTCGCCACCGGCTACGACCCGATCGGCGTCCTGGCCGCGACGGAGTCCGTGTACCGCGAGGGCATAGCGAGCCGCCGCCCGTACGAGTTCTGGGTGTTCGGCTCCCCCGCCGCCTTCCTGTTCGCGCTCGGCCTGCCCATCACCTGGCTGGCCGCGCGCGCGGCGGCCACAGGGGACGCTGGCGCGCGCGCTCTGTTCGCCGTTCTGGCGATCGCGGCGATCCTCGGCTTTTCGAAGGCCGAGACCGAGCGCATCTATCTGTTCCTGGTGCCGCTCGCCTGCGTCGCCGCCGCCGCCGCGCTGCCCCCGCGCCGGCTGACCCTCGTCCTCGTCGCGCTGGCCGTGCAGGCGCTCGCAACCAACCTGCTGCTGTACACGGTCTGGTGAGCACCGTGCTCGTCACCGGCGGCGCCGGCTTCGTCGGCTCGCATCTGGTCGACCTCCTGCTGGCGGCGGGCGAGCGCGTGCGCGTGCTCGACAACCTCGACCCGCTGGCGCATGCGAACGGGTCGCCCGAGCACCTGGATCCCGCGGCCGAGCTCGTGACCGGGGACCTGCGTGAGCGAGACACGGTCGGGCGCGCGCTGGAAGGCGTCGATCGGGTCTTCCATCTCGGCGGCGTGGTCGGAAACGGCGAGTCGATGGTCAACATCAGACGCGCCGTCGACCACAACGCGGGCGGCACCGCCACGCTGCTCGAGGCCGTGATCGCGCGCCGGGACACGATCCGCCGGCTGGTCGCGGCATCGTCGATGGTCGTCTATGGCGAGGGCTCCTACCGCTGCGAGGAGCACGGCACCGTCCATCCCGAGCTGCGCACGCCCGAGCAGCTGAAGGCACAGGACTGGGAGGCGCGCTGCCCCGTTTGCGGCGCGAGCACGGCGCCCGTGCCGACCCGGGAGGACGCTCCGCTGCGGCCGACGAGCGTCTACGGCATCACCAAGCGCGACCAGGAGGAGCTCGTGCTCGTGCTCGGACGTGCCTACGGAATCGAGACGGTCGCGCTCCGCTACCTGAACGTGTACGGCCCCCGGCAGGCGCTCTCGAACCCCTACACCGGCGTGGCGGCGATCTTCGCCGCCCGGCTACTCGCCGGCCGGCGCCCGCTGATCTTCGAGGACGGCGGTCAGCTGCGCGACCTCGTCCATGTGAGCGACGTTGCGCGCGCGACAGCGGCCGCCATGGCCGCCCCCGGAGCATCGGGACTCGTCTTCAACGTGGCGACCGGCGCGCGCATCACGGTTCAGCGGCTCGCCGAGGAGATCGCCGCGGCACTCGGATCGACGCTGGCCCCGGCTGTAACCGGCGAGCACCGGGCCGGGGACATCAGGCACTGCTTTGCAGACGTGAGCCGTGCCCGCGCCACGCTCGGCTTCGAGGCCGGGGTCTCGCTCGAGGAGGGTCTCCCGGGACTGGCGGAGTGGGTGGCGCGAAGCCGGCCGGAGGAACGGGGCGACGCGGCGCTCGCCGACCTTCGCGCGCGCGGGCTCGTCCGCTGAGGCGCGTCAGGCGGCTGCGCGCGGCAGGCTCACCCGCACGCGCGCCCCGGCGTTCGAGTCCGCGAACCAGATCTCGCCTCCGTGGGCCTCGACGATCGCCCGGCAGATCGTCAACCCGAGGCCGCTGCCCTGGCCCGAGCGGGCGGCGCCGTTGCCGCCCCGGTAGAAGGGCTCGAAGGCGCGGCGGCGATCCTCGGCGCTCAGCCCGCTGCCCTCGTCGGACACCTCGAGCTCAAGCGTCCGGCGGCCCTCGCGCGCCATGACGGTCACGCTGCCGTCCGGCGGCGTGTGCCGGATGGCGTTCTGGATCAGGTTGAACAGCATGCGCTGCAGCTTCTCGGGGTTGGCGCGCGCCGGTGGCAGGCCGTCGGGTAGGCGACAGCTCACGTCCACGTGACTCGTGGCCGCCTGCGCGCTCAGCGCCTCGACCGTCTCGGCGACCAGCTCGTCGAGCCTCACCTGCTCCATCGACCACTCGATGTCCCCCGCCTCGATCCGCGACAGCTCGAACAGATCGTCGATCAGCGCCGACAGGGAGTCGATGTGGAGGGACATCTGGCCCAGGTAGCGGCGGCGGGCATCGGCATCTACGAGCTCATCCGAGAAGGCGTCCGCGATCAGGCGCAGTGACGTGAGTGGCGTGCGCAGGTCGTGGCTGACGGCTGCCACCAGCTGGCGACGCGCGCTCTCGGCCGCCTCGCGCTGGGCGATGACGTCGCGGGACAGCAGCCAGGTGGAGTAGGCGGTGAGGCCGCCGGCCAGCAGCAGCAGGATCGTGATCACGAGCGCGTCGTGGTGGGAGATGATCATGAGCTGCGCGATCACCAGCACTCCCACGGTCACGAGCCCCACCGTCACGAGCACAGCCACGGCAAAGCGGCGCGCGAGCGAGCCCGCCGGGGCGGCTCGCCGCACGAGCAGGTGCGCTGCGATCACTACCGGGACGCCGCAGCCGGCCATGAACAGCCCCATCAGCACGCCGTCCTCTGGCGCGTAGACAGCCCCGAGGACGAGCCCGCCCGCAGCGGAGGCGAGCAGGACTCCCGCGACCGCGCGCAGCACGCTCACGGCTGGAAGCGGTAGCCGACGCCCCACACGGTCTGGAGCCAGCGCGGCCGTGAGGGGTCCACCTCGATCTTCGCCCGCAGACGCCTGACGTGGACCGTGACGGTGGAGGTATCGGTGTAGAAGCTGTAGCGCCACACGGTGTCCATCAGCTGGGAGCGCGAGAACACCTGGCCCGGATGGCGAACGAAGTGGAAGAGCAGCTCGAACTCGCGCACGGTGAGCTGCACCTCCTCGCCTCGCACCGTGACTCGGTGGGCCTCCGGATCGACAGTCAGCCCGTCGAAGGAGATCGGGTCCGCCGGCTGCGGTGAGTGGTCGACACGGCGAAGCACCGCGTCGACCCGAGCCACAAGCTCGGCGGGGGAGAACGGCTTGACCACGTAGTCGTCCGCTCCGAGGCGGAGGCCCGCGATCCGGTCGGCCTGCTCTCCCTTCGCCGTCAGCAGGATGACCAGCACCTGCTGGCGCTCCCGCAGGACGCGCATCACCTCGAGTCCGTCCATCCCCGGCATCATCAGGTCGAGTACGACCAGGTCGGGCCGCGCGTTCGCCGCCACCTGCAGCGCGCCGGGGCCGTCGGCCGCCACGTGAGTCTCGTAACCGGCGCGCTCGAGATAGCGCGACACGACCTCGGTGATCGTCGGCTCGTCGTCGACGACCAGGACAGAGCCGCGCGGCGCGATGTCCATCTCGGGGATTCTGGCAGCGCTTGTCGCGAACGCGGTCGCTGTAAGCGGACCGTAAGGCGCGGGCGGCCGCTTATGCCCGGCGTGGCCTCAGCGGCTGCCACGGGTCGATCGAGGCCAGATCGTCGACCACGACCGCGACATCCGGCCGCCGCTGCGCGTCGCGGAACTTCTTGGTCGCGGCCATGTCGCCGGTGCCGCCGATCACAACCGCCTCGAAGTCGGCGTCGTAGAAAACCCCCACAGGCATGACGTGAGGGGTCCCATCGGCGCCCACAGTCGCGATACGTCCGAGGGGCTGGCTCTTCAGGTACTCGATTTCGGCAGCGGTGAAAGCGGTCATGTTCGCCACGGTACGAGCTCAGGTGCGCTTGAAGTCAAGCCGTGGGTCGGTCCCTCGAGGTGGGCGATGGTCTCCTCGAGAGCGTCCACCGCGCTCTCGAGACGCTTACGTCCGATCGCCTCGCCGTGGTTGCGCGCCCACTCGAACTGCTCACGCTCGATGGCCCGCAGCGCTCGGCGGCCACGCGCGGTCAGGGTGAGCAGCTTCGCCCGCCTGTCGGCCGGGTTGTCGAGGAATTCGGCGACGCCGTCGGTCGCGAGCAGGTCGGCCGTCCGCTGCACGCTCTGGCGCCGCAGACCCATGGCGCGCGCGATCTGCGAGACGGTCAGCGGCTCGTGGTCGATCACGCCCATCACCTGCCAGCGCCCACTCGTCTGGCCGGACGGGGCCGCCATCCGGTCGCCCGCCTCGAGCAGCAGGCCGTTCAGCCGGAAGACGAGCAGCACGAGCCGCGTGAAGGCGTCCTCCTCCGGCGTGCTCTCGTGTCCGCTCGGGTGCTCCATGATGACAGCGTCCTGTCAAGTGTGATAGGTTGACAGGACGCTGTCAAGTTACGTGACCCTCACCTTCGAGGTGGTCTGCTGACGACCTGCGTACCGTGTAGTGCTACGCCCCCGATGAGTTTCGCCGCGACTCTCAGTCTCAACAGGCGAAACCGGATCCCAGCAGGAGGCTGATGTCAACCCACCCCCCATTGGCAATCGAGGCCAGCGGCCTCGTCAAGACGTTCGGCAAGAATCGAGCCGTCGACGGCGTCGACCTCGCTGTTCCCACCGGCTCCGTCTACGGCGTCCTCGGTCCCAACGGCGCCGGCAAGACCACGACCATCCGCATGCTCGCGACGCTGCTGACCCCGGACGGCGGCTCCGGTCGCGTGCTCGGGCACGACATCGTCAAGGAGGCTGACACCGTCCGCGGCCTGATCAGCCTGACCGGCCAGATGGCGTCGGTCGACGAGGACCTCACCGGGCGCGAGAACCTGATCCTGCTGGGCCGCCTGCTCGGGCTCGGGCGCGACGCCGCGAAGGCGCGCGCGACCGAGCTGCTCGAGGCGTTCGGGCTGTCCGAGGCGTCGGGGCGTCTCGTGAAGCACTACTCGGGCGGCATGCGCCGCCGGCTCGACATCGGGGCGAGCATCGTCGTGACGCCCGAGGTGATGTTCCTCGACGAGCCCACCACGGGGCTCGACCCGCGTTCGCGCAACCAGGTCTGGGACATCATTCGTGCGCTCTCGCACGGCGGCACCACGATCCTGCTCTGCACCCAGTACCTCGACGAGGCCGACCAGCTCGCCGAGGGGATCGCGGTGATCGACCACGGCAAGGTGATCGCCGAGGGCACCCCGAGCCAGCTCAAGGCGTCGGTCGGCTCGGGCCGGCTGCACGTCCGGCTGCTCGAGCCGGAGCAGCGCCCCGAGGCCGAGCGGCTGCTCACGGCGGAGGTCGGCTCGGTGCATCTCGAGCCGGACCCGGCCGCGCTCACGGCCCCCTGCGCCGACGCGGACCGCGCGGCCGAGGCGGTCGCCGAGCTCACGCGCCAAGGCGTGCGGATCGCCGACTTCTCACTCGGGCAGCCGAGCCTCGACGAGGTCTTCCTCGCGCTCACCGGCCACACGGCCGAGGAATCCGCCGACGAAGCCGATCTGCAGGAGGAACAAGCAGCATGAGCACCCCCACCACCACGCCCCAGACCAGTCCGGGCGCCGACGCCGCGGCGCTTCAGAAGGCGATCGCGAGGACCGAGCGCCCGCGGCGCGCGAGCGCGGCGTCCGCGGCCCTGACCTACGGCTGGCGCGGCATGCTCAAGGTCAAGCACGTCCCGGAGCAGCTGCTCGACGTGACCATCACGCCGGTGATGTTCGTCCTCATGTTCACGTACATCTTCGGCGGGGCGATCGCCGGCTCGACCGGCGCCTACCTGGATTACATCCTGCCCGGCATCCTCGTGATGTCGGTGCTGTTCACGACCGTCTACTCGGGCGTCGCGCTCAACACCGACCTCACCAAGGGCGTCGTCGACCGCTTCCGCACGCTGCCGATCTGGCGCCCGGCGCCGCTCGTCGGCGCCCTGCTCGGCGACAGCGTCCGCTACCTGGTGGCCGGGATCGTGATCGTGCTGGTCGGGATGATCCTCGGCTACCGCCCCGATGGGGGAGTCGATGGCGTGCTGCTCGCGCTGCTGCTCGTGGTCGTGTTCGCCTTCGCCCTCTCCTGGGTCTTCCAGACGATCGGGCTGCTGATGCGCTCGCCGAACGCGGTCATGAACGCCGGCTTCATGGGGATCTTCCCGCTGACGTTCCTCAGCAACGTCTTCGTCGAGCCGGACACGCTGCCGGCCGCGCTCGAGGCGTTCGTGAACGTCAATCCGATCTCGATCCTGGCGGACGCCTCGCGCGGGTTGATGGCGGGAGACGTCGACATGGGCGACATCGGAATCGTCTTCGGCACGGCGGTCGCGCTCACGGCGGTCTTCATGCCGCTCACGACGCACCTGTACCGCACGCGCAGCGTCTAGCGGAATAGCGGGGTGACCGGGTCCGTCTAGGGGAGGCTCGCTCAATTCTCCTCCGGAGGTCCCCCCTTGACCCGGCTCACCCCCTTCCTGCTGATCCTCGCCCTGATGCTCGTGGCGGTGCCCGCCGCCTCGGGCGCGCCACCCGTGCCGAAGCTCGACTGGGAGGCCTGCGATCCCGGCTTCGAGTGTGCAACCGCCGAGGTCCCGCGGGACTACTCGCGCCCCCACGGCGAGAAGATCGATCTGGCGCTGATCCGGCGCCCCGCGTCGGACCGCGAGAACCGCATCGGATCGCTCTTCTTCAACCCGGGCGGGCCGGGCGGCTCGGGTGTCGATCTCGTCCGGGGGGCGCCGCCGGCGGCGCTCGCGGCCTTCGGGCGGCTGTACGACCTCGTCGGCTTCGATCCGCGCGGCGTCGGGCTCAGCAGGCCGGCCGTCCGGGGCTGCTCGGTCCGCTTCGCGGGCAACACGTTCATGCGCCAGGAGACGCTCGACATTGGGTTGTTACTCGGCAACGCCCGCGATCAGATCGGTGACTGCGCGGCCCGCAGCGGCGGCGTGCTGCCCTACCTGACGACCGGCAACGTCGCCCGCGATCTCGACCTGCTGCGGGCCGCGGTCGGGGACGAGAAGCTGAACTACGTCGGGATCTCGTACGGCACGGCCATCGGCGCGACCTACACGTCGCTGTTCCCCGGCCGTACAGGCAGGCTCGTGCTCGACTCGCCCGTGGACACCGACGTCTGGATAAACCGCCCGGCCGATGCCCTGCGTGAGCAGCTGGCGAGCTTCGAGCGCTCGCTTGCCCGCTTCCTGCAGTGGTGCGGCCGCCATCCCGCGATCTGCACGCTTGACCCCGACGACCCCGAGTCCGACCTCGACGCGCTGGTGGCGCGGATGAACGACGCGCCTCTGCCCGTGCCGGAGGGGGAGCCGGTCACCGGCGACGAGATACTCGTGACCGCCGAGTCGACCCTCCGCTCCAAGTTCTGGTGGGCGGACTACGCGGCGGCCATCTCGCAGGCGAAGGCGGGCGACGGAAGCACGATGCGCGCGCTGCTCGAGAGCTTCTCGAGCGGGAACGAGTCCACCGGCGCGTTCTTCGCCTATCTCGCCAACGAGACTCGCCGTCGCGGCGGCGCGACGCGCTACCTCGAGGAGATGGAGCACAACGAGGGCATGAGCGAGCACTTCTGGTGGGCACGCGGCTACGAGTGGATCGGGTTCAGCCGCTGGCCCTTCGAGCCGAGGGGCGTCTACCGCGGGCCGTTCCGGCACGCTGCCGGCGCTCCCACACCGCTCGTGATCGCGGGCACCTATGACCCCGCCACTCCCTACCGGTGGGCGAAGCGCTACGTGGCGGACCTCGGAAACGCGCGGCTCCTCACCTACCGCGCGGACGGCCACGGCGCGATCACGGAGCTGAACCCGTGCGTGACCGTGGCGATCCTTACGTACGTCGATGAAGGCGCCCTGCCGCCAGCGGGCGCCACCTGCACGCAGCAGGTGCCGGAGCCGGCGGCGGCCGCAATCGCGGGGCGCTCCTCGCGCCTCGCGGCATGGAAGCGAATCACCGCGAGCGGCTGAACCGGCTCACGCGACGAGCGCGGTGAGGCAATCCCTCACCGCGCCGCCGCCGCCGTCGTGTGAGGAGTGTCACACGCGCGATGACTTCCACCGGGAAGGTCAGTCATAGGTGGCGTGACCCGATTTCCAGGAGTGGGAGTGAACGTGACAACCGATACGACCAACCGTTGGCTGGCGCTGTACGTGCTGTGCGGCGGCATGCTGATGATCGTCCTCGACGCCACGATCGTGAACGTGGCGCTGCCGTCGATCCAGGATGATCTGGACTTCTCCCAGAGCAACCTGGCGTGGGTTGTGAACGCCTACCTGATCGCGTTCGGCGGCCTGCTGCTGCTGGCGGGGCGGATCGGCGACCTGATCGGCCAGCGAAAGGTGTTCCTGAGCGGTCTCGTCGTGTTCACGTCCGCCTCGCTGCTCTGCGCGGTTGCTCAGAGCCAGGGGATGCTGATCGGCGCGCGCTTCGTGCAGGGCGCCGGCGGCGCCGTCGCCTCGGCGGTGATCCTCGGGATGATCGTGACGATGTTCCCGGAGCCCCGGGAGCAGGCCAAGGCAATCGGGATCTACAGCTTCGTCGCCTCGGCCGGCGCCTCGATCGGGCTGCTGCTGGGTGGCGTCCTCACCGAGGCCATCAACTGGCACTGGATCTTCTTCGTGAACCTGCCGGTCGGCGTCGCTGTCGGGCTGTTCGCCCTGCGGCTCGTCGAGGATCGCGACGGCATCGGCCTCGACAAGGGCGCAGACATCCCCGGTGCGGCGCTCCTGACGGGCGGCCTGATGCTGGGCGTCTACACCCTGCTCGAGACCAGCGAGCAGGGCTGGGGCTCGACCCAGACGCTTGGGCTCGGCGCCGTCGCACTCGCGCTGCTGGCGGCCTTCGTCGCGCGTCAGGCGCGCATCGCCAACCCACTGATGCCGCTGCGCCTGTTCCGCTCCCGGAACGTGACCGGCGCCAACCTCGTGATGGCGCTGCTCGTCGTCGGCTTCTTCGGCATGTTCTTCCTGGGGGCGCTCTACATGCAGGGCATCCTCGGCTATAACGCGCTCGAGGTCGGCCTGGCGTTCCTGCCCTCGGCAGTCGTGATGGGCGGCCTGTCGCTCGGCCTCGCGGAGAGGCTGATGATGGGCATCGGCCCGCGTTCGGCGCTGCTCGCCGGCCTCGCGTTGATCGCGGCCGGGCTGCTGCTGTTCGCGCGCACCCCCGTCGACGGCAGCTACTTCGTGGACATCTTCCCGGCGATGCTGCTGCTCGGCGGCGGCGCCGGCCTGTCCTTCCCCGCGCTGATGACGCTCGCGATGTCGGGGGCGACCCCGCAGGATTCGGGGCTCGCCTCGGGCTTCATCAACACGACGGTGCAGGTCGGTGGAGCGGTCGGCCTGGCGGTGCTCGCGACGCTCTCGAGCACGCGCACCGAGAATCTCGTCGCGGACGGCGAGCCGGCCGCGAACGCGCTGAACTCGGGCTATCACCTCGCCTACCTGATCGGCGCCGCGCTGACGCTGGTCGCGATCGTGGTCGCGTTCGTGGTCGTGCGCTCGCAGGGAGCGGCGCAGGCGCACGAGGCTGAGGCCGAGCAGAGCGACGGCGAGCCCGCCCTCTCCGAGGCCGCCTAGCCGAAGCCGTTTGACAGACTCGCGCCCATGAGCACTCGCGTCGGCGAGCGGCGCGCGCGCCACGGCATCTTCATCGCCCCGTTCGAGGAGTTGTCGGAGCCGCGCGCCGCGGCCGACCTCGCCGCGCGCACCGAGGAGCGCGGCTGGGACGGCTTCTTCGTCTGGGACCACGTGGCCTACGCGCCGCCGGTGCAGGCGCTCGCCGATCCCTGGATCACGCTCGCGGCCGTCGCGCTGGCGACCGAGCGCGTGACGATCGGGCCGCTCGTCACCCCGCTGCCGCGACGACGCACTCACCAGCTCGCGCGCGAGACGACCACGATCGACCGGCTCTCGGGCGGCCGGCTCGTACTGGGCGTCGGCATCGGCAGCGGGCGCACCGGTGAGTTCGACCCGGAGCGCTTCGGCGAGGAGGGCGACGCCCGCGAGCGCGCGCGGATGCTCGACGAGGGGCTCGAGCGGCTGAGCGCCTACTGGGCCGGCGAGTTCGAGCCGCGGCCCGTGCAGGAGCCGCGCGTCCCGGTCTGGGTGGCCGTCGGCTGGCCGAACCGGCGGCCGCTGCGCCGCGCGGCGCGCTGGGACGGCGTCTTCCCGATCGACATGCCGGGCCCCGAGGCGCTGGCGGAGGTCGTGGCCGAGGTCCGCGAGCTGCGCGAGCCGGGCGCGGGCGACTTCGAGGTCGTCGTCACGAACCCGGCCGGCACCGACCCCGAGCCATGGATCGAGGCCGGCGCGACCTGGTGCCTCACGGGCTTCGGCTCGCAGCCGACGAAGCGCGAGGTCCTGGAGGCGATCGACGCGCGGGACCCGTAGTGGCGCTGCGCCGCGCGGTCGCCACGCGCTACGTGGAGGCGCTACGCGAGGGCGGCTCGCTGCCTGGCCTGATGGAGGCGGACGACGATGGCCTGTACGTGACCAAGTTCCGCGGCGCGGGCCAGGGCGAGGCCGCGCTCGTCGCTGAGGTGCTGGCGGGCGAGCTGGCGCGCGCCGTGGGGCTGCCGGTTCCCGAGCTCGTGATCATGGACGTCGCGGCCGAGGTGGGCCACGCGGAGCCGGACCCCGAGATCCAGGAGCTGCTCGAGGCGAGCCCGGGGGCCAACCTCGGCATGGACTTCCTGCCCGGCGCGCTGGCGTTCGCGCTGCCGGCCGAGCCGTCGTTCGATCCCGCCTTCGCCGCGGATGTGGTGTGGTTCGACGCGCTCGTGACCAACATCGACAGGACGCACCGCAACCCGAACCTGCTCGTGTGGCACGGGCGCACCTGGCTGATCGACCACGGTGCGGCCTTCTTCCGCCAGCACGGCGACCGGCCGCTCGCCGAGACAGCCGGCGACCCGGTGCCGATGATGGCCGACCACGCGCTGCTGCCGGTCGCGGGCCCGCTGGCCGAGGCGGACGAGCGGCTCGCCGCGCGCTCCATGGCGGCGGTGGACGGCTCCGCCGCGCTCGTTCCGGACGACTGGCTCGGCTCGGAGCCGGAGGCGACGCGCGCCGGGCTGCGCGCCTTCCTCGAGCGCAGGCTCGCCGCGCCGCGCAGGTTCGTGGAGGAGGCAGAGCGTGCCCGCCGCTGACCTCGGCCAGCGCCCCTTCTCGTATGCGCTGCTGCGGATCGTCCCGCACGTCGAGCGCGGCGAGCGCCTGAACGCGGGCGTCGTCCTCTTCTGCCGCGAGTACGACTTCCTGGCGCTGCGCACCGAGCTCGACGAGCCACGTCTGAATGCGCTCGCGCCCGGCATCGACCCGGCTCCGCTGCGTACGCACCTCGACGCGCTGAGTCGCGTGGCGGCCGGCGACCCGGGCGCCGGAGCGCTGGCGGCGCTCGAGCCGTCGGAGCGCTTCGGCTGGCTCGTTGCGCCGTCCTCGACGATGATCCAGCCCTCGACGGTGCACACCGGCCTGACGTCCGACCCACACGCCACGCTCGAGCACCTGTTCCAGACGCTTGTCGTGACTTCGTCATCTCACAGCCGGGGCGAGCGCGGCGTTTCTCAGGCATGACCTTCAAGCTCATCGACTCCGAGGGCCAGTCCTACGAGAGCGAGGCGCCCGGCACGCTCGGCGGCCACCGCGGCAACCGCATCTACGGCAGCCTCGACTGCGAGGGCGCCGAGCGCTGGATCGCGAAGGGCCACTACGTGTCCCAGCGCGTCTTCTTCGCGGATGAGGAGACCGCAATCGCGGCCGGGTACCGGCCCTGCGCCAACTGCATGCCCGAGTCCTACGCGCGCTGGACGCAGCGCGCCACGCTGTTCAGCGAGTACGACTCGCCGGTCGGGCCGCTGCTCCTGAGCGGCGACGCCGGCGCGCTCACCGGGCTCGGCTTCAAGCGCAGCCGCCTGCCGGCGGGCTGGCTGCGGGACGACGCGCGCTTCGAGGCCGAGCGGGTCCAGCTCGACGAGTACTTCGCGGGTGAGCGGACCGAGTTCGACTTCCCGATGCGACTCGAGGGCGCCCAGTTCGATCGGCTCGTCTGGAAGCAGCTCGAGGGGATCCCGTACGGGACGACCACGACCTACGGCGAGATCGCCGAGCGGATCGGCAAGCCCGGCCGTGCGCGGGCGGTCGGCGCCGCGAACGGGCGCAACCCGATCGCGATCGTGGTGCCATGCCACCGCGTGATCGGCGCCGGCGGCAAGCTCACCGGCTACGGCGGCGGGCTCGAGCGCAAGCGCGAGCTGCTCGTTCTCGAGGGCGCTCTGCTGGCCGTGTAGCTTGGCGGCGTGCCCGCCGCCGAGCGCGTCCTCACGGCCCGTGAGCTGAACCGGGCGCTGCTCGCAAGGCAGCTACTGCTCGAGCGCACGCGCGCTCCGATCCCGCGGGCGCTCGAGCGCATGGCCGGGCTGCAGGCGCAGTACGCGCCGTCCATGTACATCGGCCTGTGGTCGCGGCTCGAAGGGTTCGAGCGCGACGGCCTCACCCGAGCGCTCGAGCGGCGCAGCGTCGTGCAGGCGACGCTGATGCGAGCCACGATCCATCTCGTCTCGCGCGCCGACTACTGGCCGCTCGAGATCGGCGTCAAGCGCTCCCGGGCCGAATGGGCCATGCGGGTCGCGACGTACCGGATGCCGCGACGGCAGCTCACGGCCGCCGCCCGCAAGCTGCGGCGCGCACTCGACGGCGGCTCGCTTCACCGCAAGGAGCTCGAGGAGCTGCTCGGCAAGGACGGCGCGCGCGCCGTCGGCACGGAGCTCGACCTCGTGCGCGTGCCGCCCGCCGGGACGTGGGAGCGTCGCCGCGCCGACCTCTACGCGGCGGCCGAGGACTGGCTCGGCCCGCCGCCCGCGGGGCTCACCGAGGAGCAGGGGATCGAGCTGCTCGTGCGCCGGCGACTCGGCGGGTTCGGCCCGGCGACGCGCAACGAGGTCGCCGACTGGGCCGGACTGCCGGTCGCCCTGGTCGCGCCGCACCTGGAGCGAGTCGCGACGCGCCACTTCAGGAGCGAGGACGGCGCGCAGCTCGTCGACCTGCCGCGGGCGCCGCTCCCCGACCCGGACACGCCCGCCCCAGCGCGCTTCCTGCCGACCTGGGACGCCTCGCTACTCGTCCATGCGCGCCGCAGCGGAATCCTGCCCGAGGAGCACCGGCCTCGGATCTTCAACACGAAGATGCCCCAGTCGATCGGCACCTTCCTCGTGGACGGAGCGGTTGCCGGCACGTGGAAGCTCGACGGCGATCGCGTCAGGACGGAGCCGTTCGCCAAGCTGGACGCCGGGGCGCGGCGCGAGCTCGAGGAAGAGGCCGAGCGGCTGTCCGATTTCCACGGCTGAGGGGTCAGGTCTTGCAATCGAGCACTTCGTGCGCGATTGCAAGACCTGACCCCTTTAGGCTGCGCCGATGAGATACGACGTCGTGGTCCTCGGCGCCGGGCTCGCGGGTCTCAGCGCGGCTCGTGATCTCGCTGCGGGCGGCGCCGACGTGGTGGTGCTGGAGGCGCGCAATCGACCGGGTGGGCGCGTCGAGCAGACGTCGCTCGCCGACGGTCGCCTCGTCCAGCTCGGCGGAGAGGTCGTCGGCCCGCATCAGACCGCCTACTACGGGCTCGTCGACGAGCTCGGGCTGACGCTCGTGCCCGCCTTCCCCGATCTGCCCGGCGAGGCGACCTGGGTGCTCGCCGACGGCACCACGGTCGGCGACGAGCACCCGTGGATGAGCGAGGCCGAGCGCGGGGAGTACGCGCGCCTCGACCGCGAGTTCGGCGAGCTGGCCGCGAGCGTCGATCCCGACGACCCCTGGTCGCATCCCGACGCCGAGCGGCTCGACCGGCTCTCGGTCGGCGACTGGCTGCGCGAGCGCGGCGCTCCGCCGAACGTCGTTCGCTCCCGCGACCTGTCCATGCTGGCGCTGTCGGCGGAGTCGGTCGAGCGCACCTCGCTGCTGTCCGACCTGCGCAAGGAGGCCGCCGCCGGCGCTCCCGGCTTCTACTCCTACGACGTCTGGGAGTGCGAGCGCGTGGCCGAGGGCTCGGCGACGGTGGCGCTGCGCATGGCCGAGGAGCTCGGGCATCGCGTCCGCTTCGCCACGCCGGTCACGCACGTGAAGGTCGCGAGCTCGGGCTGCGCCGTGACCACATGGACGGGCGAGAACTTCGAGTCGGAGGCGGTGGTGAGCGCGATCCCGGTCGGGCCGCTGCGCCGCGTCGCAATCGAGGGCGTGTCGGACGAGCGCCGCGCCTCGCTCGACCGCCAGCGTCACGCGCTCGCGGCCAAGGTCGTGTTCGCATACGAGACCTCGTTCTGGGAGGAGCGGGGCCAGAACGGCGACGCCTACTGGGAGACAGGCGTGCTCGGCGGCACCTGGGTGCAGCGCGAGGGGATCATGTCCGCTCTCGTGCCGCCCGAGCGGCTCGCGGCCTTCCTCGCCACCTCGCCCGCACGGATCGAGGGCGAGATGGTCGAGGAGATGGTGCAGGCGTTCGGCGAGCGCTCACGCGACCTGCTCGGCATCTGGTTCCGGCGCTGGGGGGTCGACCCCTGGACCGAGGGCTACATCACCTCCTGGCGGCCGGGCGACGTGATGGCGGTCGGGCCGCTCCACGGCAAGCACGAGCCGCCCTTCTACGTGTGCGGCTCGGACCAGTGGGTCTGCGGCTACATGGAGGGCGCGGTGCGCACGGGGCGCGGCGCCGCGCGAGCGGCGCTCGGCGGCTAGGAGCCGCCGAGCGCTGGGCTGGTCGCCAGCTCTGTCGCACGCTCCAGCGAGTCGAGCACCAGGTCGCGGTAGCGGCTCGCGGTCGCTGCGTCCCCGTCGGTGATCGCGTCGGCGATCGCCGGCAGGAACTGGGCCGCGTAGCCGGTCAGGCGTCCGGGGGCGTAGATCATGTGCTTGAACCACGACCGCCCGGCCAGGCCCTCGGCTTGGGTGAGGGCGCGCTCTTGCCGCTTGAGCGACCGGTTGATGCGACGCAGCTCGCGCTGGCCGCGGCGGCTGTCGGCCTCGCCGGAAGCGAGCAGCTCCGCTGCCCGCGCTTCGAGCGCATTCGCCGCCACTCCCCAGGCCCGGGCCGCCACCACGAGCGGCTCGAGGTCGACTATGCCGGCGCCCTCCTCGGCCTGCAGATCGCGCACGTAGCCCTCGACAGCAGCCGCGTACTCGGAGTAGCGGAACGGCAGCACGTCCGCATTGGCGAGCCGCAGGACGATCGCCCCGCTCATCCGCGACGCTGCCTGGTGGCCCAGGTAGCCGGGGTCGAGGAACCACTCCATCATCTTCGTGTCGTCGTAGGACGTGTGGTACTCGCCGCCGGGGGTCGAGAACCCGACCTCGAGCGAGGGGACGCCCACGTGGTCGAGGAAAGCGGTGTAGTCGGAACCGCTGCCGAGCCGGTCGACCGTGGGCTCGCCCTCAGCGGTCCAGGAATCCCACACCGTGCCGGGGGCGCCCGGCGCCGGGACCGTCTGCGACACGTCCTTGATGAGCTGGTCGAGCGACGGCACGGCGCCCGCGCCGAACTCGCGCCCGCCGACGCCGTCCATGTTGACGTAGGCCACGGCGTCGCGGCGCAGCTCCGGGCGCAGGTGCTCCACCCACTCGGTCGAGCCGAGCAGGCCGTACTCCTCGCCGTCCCAGCCGGTGAGCACGATGGTCCGGTCGGGCCGCCAGCCGTGCGCAAGCAGCCGGCTGATGCCGCGGCCGACCTGCACGATCGCCGACCACGCGCTCGTGTTGTCATCGGTTCCGTAGGTCCAGCCGTCGTAGTGGCCGCCGAGCACCACCTTCTCGTCCGGACGCTCGGCGCCCGGGATCTCGACAACGACGTTGTTCACGCGCTCCTGCTCGTAGGCGATGTCCAGGTTGAGGCGCGTCTCGGTCGGGCCGGGACCCACGTGGTACTTGAAGCGCAGGCCGCCCTGGAACTCCTCAGGCGCCTCCGGACCCGTCAGTGCCTCGAGCATCGGCTTCGCGTCGCCGTAGGAGATTGGGGTCGTGGGGATGCGCGGCAGGTTCTTCGCCTTCGCCGGGTCGAGGCGCGGCGTCCCCGGGGTCGAAGGGAGACCCGGCGTCAGCGGGTCGCCGGGGTACTCGAAGATGTACTCGATGCTGCCTCGCTGGATGCCGTTCGCGTCCTTCCAAGGGCCCTTCGGGAACACCGGCCCCCTGACGTAGCCGTCGTCCTCCGGGTCGGAGTAGATGATGAGGCCCTTGGCGCCGTGCTCCTCGGCGACCTTCGCCTTGACACCGCGGAAGCTCTCTCCGTAGCGGACCATCACGATCTTGCCGCGCACGTCTATGCCGAGGCGCTCGAGCGCCGCGTAGTCGTCGGGCAGGCCGTAGTTGGCATAGACGACCTCGCCGGTGACGTCGCCGCTCGGCGAGTACGCGTTGTAGCCGACGACGACCTCTTCGTAGTAGCGCTGCCAGGGGAAGCGGGGCTCCTTGACCTTGGCCTCGTGCCGGCGCGGCTTCGTCATCGTCACCTGGATCCGCTCCGGCCGCGAGATGTAGACGTCGTACGAGGCGCTCCGCACGCGCAGGCCGTAGCCGCGCAGGGTGTCAACCGAGTGCTGGAAGGCCTCGCGGTTGCCGGGCGACCCGATCAGCTGCGGGCGGCTGCTGACCGTGCGGCTGAAGCGGCCGATGTCGTTCGCGGATATGGCTTGCTGGAAGCTGCGCTCCGCTCGCTGCTGGACGACCGAGTGGTCGCGGGTGAAGCCCGAGATGGGCTCATCCGCCTGTGCCGCGGCCGTGACTCCGGTCCCGATCGTTGCCGCCCCGATCGTGATGAGCGCCGCCATCCTGCTCTGCATCTCCGCTCCTCCTCCGGCGAGGGTCTCCGGGAGAGTCATCTCCGGGACCGGGGCGGACGAATCGTCAGGCGCTCGCCAGAGCCCGCTCGCTCTCCTCCGTCATGAGGCCGTGGACGATCATCGCCGCGGCGTTCGAGCCGGCAGCGATCGCGTTGGCCACCGACTGCATCTGCCCGGTCGCGTCGCCGGCGGCGGACAGCCCCGCGACGCTCGAGTGAAAGCCCTCGTCGACCTCGACGGCGTCCGCCACGAGCGGCAGGGCGCTCGCGAGCGCCGCGCCGAGTTGCTCGGCCAGCGGAGAGCGCTGATGGAGGGTCACCGGCACGAGCAGCCCGCCGCAGTGGCGCTCGCCGCCGTCCGTGAAGGCGATAGCGTCGAGCGTGTCGCCGGGGCCGCGCAGCCCGGCCACGGGGCGCTCGTCGACGTCGACTCCCGCGGCCCGCAGCAGGGCGGCCTCGTCGTCGTCGAGCTCGGCCGAGCCGTCGCTGTACAGCGTCACGTCGTCGCTCCAGGCTCGCAGGAGGAGCGCCCGCCGAACCCCGCTTTCGCCGCGGTCGAGCACGCCGAGCGCGTTGTCGCGGACCTCCCAGCCATGGCAGAAGGGACAGTGGAAGACGGAGCGGCCCCAGCGTTCCTCGATGCCCGCGAGCTCGGGGCGCCGGTAATCCATGCCGGTCGCGAGCAGCACGCGCCGCGCCCGCTCACGCTCCCCGCCGGCAAGCGCGACGACGATGCCACCGTCGTCGCGCTCTGCGCCGACGACCTCGCCGGAGCGGAGCTCGACCGCCGGGTAGGAGGCGAGCTCCTCGCGCCCCGCGGCGTAGAACGCATCGGGCGGACGGCCGTCCTGGCCGAGCAGGCCGCCGATCCCGTGGGCGACGCGGTTGCTCTGCTCGCCGGCGTCGATCACGAGCGTCCGCCGGCGGGCGCGGCCCAGTACGAGCGCGGCGCTGAGGCCGGCCGCGCCGCCGCCGACGACGATGCAATCCCAGTTCGTGTCCATGAGCCAAGGGTGGCGCGGCGGGCACTGTTTTGCCAAGCTTTCTTGCCATGCAGGCAAAGAGCGATGAAGAGACGTTCGACATCCGGGTGCGCCGCCGGCTGCGCGAGCTGCGCGGCGAGCGCGGGCTGACCCTTCAGCAGGTCGCCGAGGACGCGAACATCGACGTCTCGACGCTCAGCCGGCTCGAGTCGGGCAAGCGCCGGCTCGCGCTCGACCACATCCCCGCGCTGGCGTCGGCGCTGGGCGTGAGCACCGACGAGCTGCTCGGCACCCGGCCCCCGGAGGACCCGCGCATCCGGAGCCGCCCGCGCACGCACAAGGGCCTGACGATGTGGCCGCTCACACGCAGCGGAAGCGGTGGCCTGCGCGCCTACAAGATCTCCATCTCGGAGCGCCGGCGCAAGCCGCCCCGGCAGCTGCCGGTGCACGAGGGGAGCGACTGGCTCTACGTGCTGAGCGGCCGGCTGCGGCTGCTGCTCGGCGAGCAGGACCTCACGATCGAGCCGGGCGACGCCGTCGAGTTCAGCACCTGGACGCCGCACTGGTTCGGCGCCGTCGATGGGCCGGTCGAGCTGATCATGATCTTCGGGCCGCAGGGCGAGCGGCTACATCTGCACGCCTGAGCCGACCGCGTCGACAAGCGGCTGCACCCGCGGCCGGATCGGCCGGCTCAGGACGACATAGCTCGTGGTGTGGCGGATCGCGTCCGTGGCGAGCAGCCGGTTGACGATCTCCTGAAGATGCTCCGTGTCGCGGGCGGCCACGCGGCAGATCAGGTCCTGTGGCCCGCTCACGGCATCGGTCTCGAGCACCTCCGGCACCGCCTCGAGCGCCGCGACCGCCTCGGCCAGCCGTCCCTGCGTCAGCTCGAGCAGTACGAACGCCTCGAGCCGGTGACCCAGCTCGTGCGGGTCGATCTCGGGGCCGAAGCCTGTGATCACCCCGCGTGCCTCGAGCTTCGAGAGCCTCGCCTGGACAGTGCCGCGCGCCACTCCCAGGCGGCGGCTTATCTCGAGCAGGCCCAGACGCGGGTTCGCGCGCAGCTCGGCCATCAGACGTGCGTCGAGCTCATCGATCGGACTGGTCAAAGTGCATAGATAGTAGCGCGATGCACATACGGAAATGGGCAGATTGATCAGTTCGACTATGCAGACTTGAAAGCCGAGGCCGAAGCTGGTGCACTCAGCTCCATGTTCGAGGAAGGGCAGCTCTACTCACCGGTCACACAGAGCGAGCACGGCGACGTCGAGGTCCACCTCGCGCACGACCATCCGGGCGCGAACGACCCCGTCTACCGCGAGCGCCGCAACGACATCGCCGCCCTGGCGCTCGCCTGGAAGCCGGGCGAGCCCGCGCCGCCCGTCGCCTACAGCGACGACGAGCAGGAGGTGTGGCGCACCGTCTGCCGCGAGCTCGCCCCCAAGCACGAGCGGCTCGCGATCCGCGAGTTCCTCGAGGCCAAGGAGGCGCTCGCCCTGCCGACCGACGGCGTGCCGAGCCTCGACCTCGTCAGCGAGCACCTTCGCCCGATCACCGGCTTCCACTACGCGCCCGCGGCAGGGCTCGTTCCGCTGCGCGAGTTCTACGGCTCGCTGTCCGCGCGCACCTTCCACTCGACCCAGTACGTGCGCCATCCGGCCGAGCCGCTCTACACGCCCGAGCCGGACATCATCCACGAAGTGCTCGGTCACGGGCACCTGCTCGCGACGCCGACCTTCTCGGAGCTGCACCAGCTCACCGGGGAGGCGACCCATCGGCTGAAGGACGAGGAGAACCTGCGCTTCCTCTCGCGCGTCTTCTGGTTCACGGTGGAGTTCGGCGTCGTCGTCGAGGACGGCGAGCTGCGGGCCTACGGCGCGGGCATCCTCTCGTCGTACGGCGAGATCGACGAGTTCCGCACGATGGAGCACCGCTCGATCGACCTGGTCGAGATGGGAACCGCCGACTACGACATCACCCAGTACCAGCCGGTCCTCTACCGGGCCGAGTCGCTCGACGAGGTGCGCGAGGTGGTGGGCGGCTTCTTCGCCACCTGCACCGACGACTCGATCAACGAGATGCGCGCGCACGTGGGCGCCGCCACCGCCTGACGGGATACTCCCGCGCGTGGAGCGCGGTTTCGACTGCGATGTGCTGGTTGCGGGTGGCGGCGTCGTCGGCTGCGCGATCGCGCGCGAGCTGTCCCTCTTCGACCTGCGCGTGACCCTGCTCGAGGCCGGTCCCGACATCGGCGCCGGCACGAGCAAGGCGAACACCGCCCTGCTGCACACGGGCTTCGACGCCAAGCCGGGCACGCTCGAATCGGAGCTCGTCGTGCGCGGCTACGAGCAGCTCGGCCGCTACGCGGAGCGCGTCGGCATTCCGGTCGAGCGGACCGGCGCGCTGCTGGTGGCGTGGAGCGAGGAGCAGCTCGGCTCGCTGCCGAGCATCGTCGAGCAGTCGCACGCGAACGGATACGAGCCGATCCGCGAGCTCTCGGCCGAGGAGCTCTACCGGCGCGAGCCGCATCTCGGGCCCGGCGCGCTCGGCGCGCTCGAGGTGCCCGACGAGGGGATCATCTGCCCGTTCACGACCCCGCTCGCCTTCGCCACCGAGGCTGTGCTCGCCGGGTGCGACCTGCAGCGCGGGGTCGCGGTCACGGGCCTCGAACGGCTCGAGGACGGCGGCGTGCTCGTGCGCGCCGGCGCGCGCGAGTGGCGCACGCGCTTCTTCGTGAACGCCGCGGGGCTGCGCTCGGACGAGCTCGACCGAATGCTCGGGCACGACGGCTTCACGGTCACGCCCAGGCGCGGCGAGCTGATCGTCTTCGACAAGCTCTCGCGCCCGCTCGTCTCCCAGATCGTGCTGGCGGTGCCGACCAAGATCACGAAGGGGGTCCTGATCGCCCCGACCGTGTTCGGCAACGTGATGCTCGGTCCGACTGCCGAGGACGTCGAGCGCAAGGACGACACCAGCTCGACGGCCGCCGGCCTCGACTACCTGCGCGCGGAGGGCCGGCGGATCATGCCGGAGCTGCTCGAGCAGGAGGTCACGGCCGTCTACGTCGGGCTGCGCGCGGCGACCGAGCACGCGGACTACCAGGTGTCGATCCACGCGGACGAGGGCTACGCCTGCGTGGGAGGCATCCGCTCGACCGGCCTGTCGGGCTCGATGGCGATCGCCGAGCACGTGCGCGGGCTCCTCGAGGATGCGGGCCTTGCGCTGTCGCCGCGGCCGGGTGGGCCGGTCGAGCTCACGATGCCGAACATCGGCGAGGCGTTCACTCGGCCATACGCGGACGCGGAGCGCATCGCGGCCGACGCCGACTACGGCCGCATCGTCTGCTTCTGCGAGCGGGTTACGCGCGGGGAGATCCGTGACGCCTTCGGATCGCCGATCCCGCCCGTCGACCTCGACGGCCTGCGCCGGCGCACGCGCGCCCACATGGGGCGCTGCCAGGGCTTCTTCTGCGGGGCGGAGTTGGCATCTCTCATCGAGGAGCGCGCGTGAGCGTCGCCGTCGTGGGCGGTGGGCCGGCAGGCCTCGCGGCGGCGCGCGAGCTCGGCCGGCTCGGCGTGCGCGACGTCGTCGTGATCGAGCGCGAGCGCGAGCCGGGCGGCATCCCGCGCCACGCCGCCCACCAGGGCTTCGGGCTGCGCGACCTGCACCGGCCGCTGTCCGGCCCGGCCTACGCGCGTCGCCTTGCCGAGCTTGCCTCAGGCGCCGGTGCAGAGCTCCGCACCGAGACGATGGTCACGGGCTGGTCACCCGACGGGCCGCTCGAGCTGACCGGCCCGCGCGGGCGCGAGCTGCTCGAGCCCGACGCCGTGATCCTCGCGAGCGGCTGCCGCGAGCGGCCCCGCTCGGCGCGGCTCGTGCCGGGCTCGCGGCCGGCCGGCGTGATCACGACGAGCACGCTCCAGCAGCTCGTCTACCTGAAGGGCGAGCGGATCGGCGGCCGCGCGCTCGTGGTCGGCGCCGAGCACGTCAGCTTCTCGGCGCTGCTCACGCTCACCCACGGGGGTGCCCGGCCCGTCGGTATGACGACCGAGCATGCACGCCATCAGTCGCTGGCCGCGTTCCGGGCCGGCGCGGCGGTTCGCTTTCGCACTCCGCTCTGGGCGCGCACTCGCGTCAGCGCGATCCACGGCCGGCCACGGGTCGAGGAGGTCGAGCTCACCGACCTCGACGGCGGCGGCTCCCGCAGCGTCGCCTGCGAGACCGTGGTGTTCACCGCCGACTGGATCCCCGACAACGAGCTGGCCGTGATGGGCGGGCTCGAGCTCGACGCCTTCACGCACGCGCCGGTGGTCGACGAGGACCTGCGCACGTCGCGCGCCGGCGTGTTCGCAGCCGGGAACCTTCTGCACGGGGCGGAGCAGGCCGACGTGGCGGCGCTCAGCGGGCGTCACGCCGGGGCGGCGGCGGCGCGCTTCCTGGCCGCCGGCGACTGGCCACGCCGCCGCGTGCGCATCGACGCCCGCGCCCCGCTCGCGTGGGTCAGCCCGAACGCCATCGCCGGCGGGCCGCCGCCGCGCGGGCGCTTCCTGCTGCGTTCACGCGAGTTCCTCACACATCCGCGGGTCGAGGTCGAGCAGGACGGGCGCGCCCTCTGGAGCGGGCGGCTCGCCCGGCTCGGGCCGGGGCGCTCCGGCCGGCTGCCGGACGCGTGGACGGCGCGGGTCGACCCGGGCGGCGGGCCGGTCACCGTTTTCGTGGCCGCCGCCCGCGGGTAACAGCACGCCATGGAGCACGAGGAGCAGGCTCGCGCGATGGAGCGCGACGCCGAGGAGATGGAGGAGCACTCCGACAAGGTCGGCGAGCGCATCGAGGAGACTCGCCGCGAGTGGGAGGCAAAGGAGCAGGACCCATCGATTCCCGGCGCGCAGCCCGATCCGGACGATGAGGAGGAATCGGTTCCCGGCGTCGGCGCAGACGAGGAGACCTTGAGCGAGGAGGGAGGCCCCTGATGGAGACTCCCGAGGAATCCGACCAGCTGCCCGAGGAGGGTCCGGCCGAGCAGGTCCCGGACGACGCCGGCGGTCCCGCCCGCGAGGACGCCGAGGAGAGTCCCGGCGTCCCCGGCGAGGAGGGCACGGCAACCGGCAACCCTGACGCGGCCGGCGCCGAGGAGTAGCCACCGCCACGCGGCCGTCCCTACTCTCGTAGGGATGGGCGACGCCATCCGGGGACCGATCAAGGCGGCATTTGCCGCGCTGTTCGCGGTCGGCGTTCTGCTGCTGCTCCTCAACCCGCCGTCCCTGTCGGGCGCCGAGGGCCTCATGGTGTTCATCGGCGGCGGCTTGTTGCTGCTGCTCGGCACCGCCTGGGCGACGGTCGCGCTCACCGGCCGCGACTCGATGACGGAGCACGAGTTCGAGCGCCTGGTGCGCCGCTCCGAGGAGCTGGCGGAGCAGCCGGGGCTGCGCGCGGAGACCACCGAGTTCGACCTGCTCGTGGCCGAGGCGATCGACGAGCTCCCGCGCGACTTCCAGCGGCTGCTCGACGAGACTCCGGTCGTCGTCTCCCACCACGGCGCCGAGAACCGCGCCTACGGGCACTACTTCGGCGACACCGTCGCGCGCGACAACTACCCGGACCGGATCGTGCTCTACCAGGACACGCTCGAGCGCGACTTCGGCTACGACACGGACGTGCTGCGCGCGCAGGTCGTGCGCACCCTGCGCCACGAGCTGGCCCACCACCTCGGCTGGGGTGAGCACGGCGTGCGCGAGCTCGGCCTGTAGGCGAGCTCCGAAGCGCGGCGGCGCTGCTTCAGGCTGGTTCCGGCTTGCGACCGGAGGCGAGCTTGGCCGAGACCGGAAGCTCGAGGACGTCTCCGTGCTGGTACTCGGCTACGAGTCGGTTGAAGGCGTCTCGAATGCGTTGCCGAGTTTCCTCGGGTTGCCGGAGGATGAGCGCGGAGGTTCGGACCGTTCCCCCGAGCAAGCCGTCCCACAGCTCGTCGGCCGTTGCAACGCGATGGGTGAAGGCGACCGTCCTCACCACGCGATCCTCCAAGCCATGCTCGCGGAAGAGGGCGTCGAACTCGTCGTCCACCGAGAATCGGAAGAAGTCTGGTCCGGCGGGCAGATTTTCGGGAGGTGTTGCCTGGGCCTCCGCCACCGCGTCGAGAAACACACCCAGAAAGCGAGCGCGCTCTGGTAGGTCCCAGGCCGTCAGCGCGAGCCTCCCGCCCGGACGCAGCACGCGTACGAACCCGGCCACCGCCTGCTCGGGGCGTCCGAGGTGCAGGATCAGGAAATTGCCGACGACTGCATCAAACGAGCCATCCTCGAACGGCAGGTCGTGCGCGTCCGCCTGTCGCAAGTCGAGTCCCGGATGCAGTCGGCGCGCGAGCGAGACCATCGCTCCGGCGACGTCCACGCCAACCACAGACGCGCCTCGCTCCACCGCTCGACCCGCCACGTAGCCAGGGCCGCTGGCGAGATCCATCATCCGCGTGCCCGCCCCTACGGAGGCAGCGTCCAGGAGAGGCTCAACCAGATGCCCGGTGATGCTGCCGAAGAAGCGGTCATAGCCCTCCGCATTCTCCTCCCAGCCTTCCGCCTCGAAGGCGTTGAACGCGTCCGGATCAATCGCGGCCGGCGCCACGACACAGACCGTACGCCGACCGGATCGCCGGGGCAAGGCTGCGCCCCGACTGCGGCCCTTCGTCCGACCGTCCTGGCGCGCGCCGCCTGACGAACGGCGCTACCGCTTCCGGTTTGACGAGGGGCACCGGCGACCCTCGCAGCCGGATCCCTGCGGCACAATCTGCGCGATGAATTCCGGCCAGCTGACTTCGCTAAGGCGGGCTCTGATCGGCCTCGCGGCCGTCGGAGTCGTGCTGGGCGTGGTCATGGCCCTCGTCGTGGCGACGAGCGACCACCAGGTCCATCCCGGCCTGGAGGCGGCGCTGACTCTGATCGTGGCGTGGTCGTTCCTCGGCACCGGTCTCCTGTCGTGGCACCTGCGGCCCGACAACCTGACGGGGCCGCTGATGGTCGCGGTCGGCTTCACCTGGCTACTCGCGCAGCTGCAGGCCTCGGACGTCCCCGCCCTGTTCGTGATCGGGGTGAACATCACCGGCCTCCCCTTCGCGATCCTGATCCACCTGCTGTTCGCGTTCCCGGACGGAACGCTCAAGCGGCCG
Source organism: uncultured Thermoleophilaceae bacterium (assembly GCA_963814095.1). Lineage (GTDB taxonomy): Bacteria > Actinomycetota > Thermoleophilia > Solirubrobacterales > Thermoleophilaceae > JACVRW01. The sequence goes on from CAWFBT010000002.1 coordinate 406,841, forward strand.
TTCGAGCGCCGCTGCGTCGCGCTCGCCTACCTCCTCACGGTGGTCTACCCATGGCTACTGACTCCCTTCGTCGACCCCGCGGCCACCGGCGACTGCGACGGGTGTCCCGTCAATCCGCTGCTCGTGTGGGACAACCAGGGCCTCTACAACGCGCTGGTCGCGGTGCAGAACCTGCTCGGGGTAGCGGTGATGGCGGCGTTGATCTGGCACTTCATACGCCGCGCGCGGGAGTCCACGGATGCTGCCGAACGCCGGCGCGACGCTCCCGTGTGGTGGGCGGGCGGCGTCGCGCTCGTGTTGGTCATCACGCTTCTCCTGACCAACCTCGCGCCCGAGGACGGCAACTACGACGACTGGGAGCTTCCGGCGCAGCGGTCGCGCTGGCCACTCTCCCCTATCGCGTTCTGGCTCGGCCTGCTGCGCTCGCGACTCTCGGAGGCCGGGCTGGTGGCGGAAGAGAACGTGCGCCTCGACGCCGAGCTGCAGGCCCGCCTGGTCGAGCTGCGCGACTCGCGGGCACGCATCGTCGAGGCCGGCTACGCGGAGCGTCGCCGCGTCGCGCGCGATCTTCACGACGGGGCCCAGCAGCGCCCGGTCGCACTCGGCGTCCGGAGCCAGAGCCAAACTGGACGACGCTCCGGCGCAGCCGCGGCTGCCAGGTGCTCAAGCTGGCCTGGGACCGCGCCACCAGGAGCTGCAGTTGGCCGCGGGCTGCACCCGCCGGTGCTCACCGACCGCGGGCTCGTCGGCGATCGAGGCGCCCGCCGGCCGCTCGCCGCTGCCGGTCAGCGTCGAAGCCGAGGTCGACGGCGCGCCGCCCTCCGCCGAGGCGGCCGCCTACTTCGTCGTCTCCGAGGCGCTCACCAACGTGGTCCGCCACGCCCAGGCCCAGCAAGCCGTGGTGCGGGTCGACCGTGTAGACGGGCGGCTTCGCGTCGAGATCCAAGACGACGGTCGCGGCGGCGCCGACCCGGTCGGCGGTTCCGGGCTGCGCGGCCTGTCGGACCGCGTGGCCGCACTGGACGGCTCGCGGGAGGTCGAGAGCCGGTCGGGTGGCGGGACCGTGGTGCGGGCCGTCATCCCGGTCGCCTCCTAACTTCGGAGAGTCCGCGCGTCCAGATACGGAGAGGGTGGGATTCGAACCCACGAGGCAGTTTGACCCGCCCACACGATTTCCAGTCGTGCACCTTAAGCCGCTCGGTCACCTCTCCAGAGCGGGGCCTAGCCTAGCCGTGGAAAGACGCCTGGAGCACCTCTCCCGGGCTGTCTCCGAGCAGGCGGACCGACTTCACGTCGTAGAGGTCGACGGGTATCGCTCCGCCCCAGCTCCCGCGCCGGTCCAGCCGAAGAGCCGGGATGTCGTACTTGCGGCCGCTCTTCGTAATCAGCTCCGCGCTCCTGACCGTTTCGCGGTGCTCCGGGTTGACCGTGAGGAACACCCAGGACGGTGAGCCCTGATAGCCGAATGCGACTCCGGCCCGGGCGCCGGTCTCGTCCGTCAGCCGGTCGGCCTGGAAGGACTCACCGCCTGCCCGGTCGAGCGTGTCGCGATAGCGCTCGGCGGTGCGATGGTCGTCGCTGTAGACGGCGACCAGCGCGACGGCGGTGACCGCCGCGGTCGCGAGGGCGGGGCCGAGCCGCGGCGCGAGCCAGCTCAGGCGCAGCCAGCGGGGCCGCCGGCTGCGCTCGGCCGGCTTCAGCCCGATCGCGTCCACGACGCGCGACTCGAAGCCGGCCGGGGGCTCCTGGGCGGGCGCCATCAGCAGCAGTTCGTCGGCGACGCCTGAGAGCCGCTCGACGGCGCGGCGGCATTCCGCGCATGTCGAGAGGTGGCGCAGGGCCTCGGCGCGCTCCTCGCCGTCGGCGATCCCGAGGGCGATCTCGGGCGCAAGGTCGCGAGTCTCCTCACACCTCATTCGTGGCCTCCAGCGAGTCGCGTAGTTTGAGCATCGCTGCCCGTATGCGGGTCTTCGCGGTCCCGAGCGGGACGCCCTCGAGCTCGCCGACCTCCTTGGCGGTCCGCCCAAGATAGGCGGCGAGAAACAGGGCGCGTCGCTGCTCCGGGGGCAGCTCGGCGATGGCGCCGCGGATGCGCTCGCGCTCGTCCGGTGGAACGGCCTCGTCGGCGGGGCTGCTGCCTGCGACGCGCGCCTGCTGCAGCCTGTCCTCGACGAGGTCCGGGTCGAGTGGCTGCGCCGACTTCACCCGGATCACGTCGATGGCGAGGTTGCGCGCGATCGTGAGCAGCCATGTGACGACCCGGCCGCGACGCGGGTCGTAGGTGCGTGCGTGCTTCCACGCCCGCACGAAGGTTTCCTGGGCCACATCCTCAGCCACGCCCTCGTCTCTCACGATCGTGATCACCAGCCCGAAGACGCGCGCCTGGAAGCGTCGTATGAAGGCGGTTGCGGCGTCGGCGTCCCCCGCCGCGAGCCCAGCGAGCAACGCCTCGTCGGAGAGAGCCGAAGACACCACGTTCCTTATACGGCCTGAGGCCCCTCACGGGATTGCCTGGCGCGCCGCCACTCCCGCGAGGCAATCCCACCGGAGCACCAAGCCCGTAGTTCACTGCATGAGACTCTCGATCAGAAATCCACTGACGGCACTTGCTGCGATCGCGGTTGCCGCGCTCGTGTTGGCCGCCTGCGGCGGCAGCGACGACAACGGCTCCGCCACCGCTGCAAACGCTTCGAACGCGGGGACCCACTCCGGCGTTGTCTCGGTAGGCAACGTCGACGGCACCGAGGTCTTGGCCGACTCCCAGGGCCACACGCTCTACAGCGCCGACGTCGAGAAGGGCGGGCAGATCATGTGCACAGGCTCGTGCACCTCGATCTGGAAGCCGGCGAGCGCCTCGGCGAAGCAGGCGAAGTCCGCCTCCGCTCAGCTCGACCTCGAGCTCGGCACGGTCAAGCGTCCCGATGACGGACAGCAGCTCACCTTCAAGGGAATGCCGCTGTACAGCTTCACCGAGGAGGGCGCGGGTCAGCTGACGGGCGACGGCGTCGCCGACTCCTTCAACGGGACGGACTTCGTGTGGACGTCGGCAACGACCGGTGCGAGCACGGGGTCCTCGGACTCGAGTGCTCCGTCGAACAGCTCTCCCTACTAGACGCGGTTAGGCTGGTGGCGGCCAACACGAGAGAGGACTCGCCATGACCGCCACCGTCGCCGCGCCCCAGCTCACGGACGATCAGCTGACCGAGCTGCTGGCCCTGATCAAGGACTCGGACAGCGTCGAGCTCAAGCTGACCGTGCCCGACACCAACCTCTCGGAGGCGGCCGTCGCGCTCGACATGGATCCGCTCGAGGGGCAGGTGCGGCAGGTCTTCTTCTTCGACACGCCCGACCTCGCCCTGAACGCGGCCGGAGTCGTCGCCCGCGCCCGGCGTGTTCAGGGCAGGGGCGACGACTCGGTCGTGAAGCTGCGCCCGGTCGTGCCGGGCGACCTCCCGAAGAAGGTGCGCCGGTCACCGTCGTTCGGCGTAGAGGTCGACGCGATGCCGGGTGGCTTCGTCTGCTCGGGGACGATGAAGCAACGGCTCGAGAAGCCGATCGTGAGGAAGAAGCTCCTCGGCGGGGGCCGGATCAGCTCGCTGTTCACGAAGGAGCAGCGCGCCTTCTACAGCGAGCACGCCCCCGAGGGCCTCGAGCTCGACGGGCTGTCCGTCCTCGGGCCGATCTTCGTGCTGAAGACCAGGGTCACGCCCAAGGACCTCGGCCGCCGGCTCGTCGGCGAGCTCTGGCTCTACCCCGACGGGTCGCGAATCGTCGAGCTGTCGACGAAGTGCCTGCCGCCCGAGGCCTTCGACGTCGCCGTCCAGCTGCGGACGTTCCTGCACGCGCGCGACATGGCGCCGGCCGAGGAGCAACAGACGAAGACGAAGAAGGCGCTCGAGTTCTTCTCGGACCGCCTGCGCGAAGACGAGGTCTGATCAGGCCGCGTGGCGCAGCTGCACGTAGGGCGTCTGGCGCGGGAGCTCCGTGACCGTTCCGCCGTGCACCTCGCAGAACGCGAGCGCCTGAAGTTCGCAGCCGCAGCTCACGCAGAGGAGGGCCTCGAAGTCCTCGGCCTCGCCCCAGCCTTCGAGCTCCTCCCCGCAGCCGGGATCGGTGCAGACCAGCGTCGCGTACAGCATCGCCCGAAGATGCTGCGCGGGCTCCCGGACGGAAAGCGGCACTAGGCCCCTTCCGAGGCCGGCACGATCAGCCGGATGTGGCGTCGCGCCAGCATCAGCACGGGCGCCTTCCACTCGAGCCCCGATCCGTCCAGAGCGACGAGCTCGGCGTCCAGGATCGTGAAGAACTCCTGGTCGCGCCTGTTCACGTGATCGGACAGGCGGCTGCGATAGCCCTCCATCGGGAGGGTCATCATGCCCTCCACCCGATACCGGTCTGTCTCAACAACGACGCGTTCCTGGCGATTCTCCACGGCGGAGCAATCTACCGGGGCCACCCTCCCCGTCAATGGGGTGGTCCATGTACCTTTGGTGCGTGCATTCCGCGACGCCCCTGGAGCGCGGGTCGGCACTCGAGGCGGTCTTCAAGCCCGTTCAGCCTCCCACCACCTTCGAGGAGACGGTGGAGCGGCTCGGGACCGCGATCCGCCTCGGGGTCCTCGCGCCGGGCACCCGGCTGCCGGCCGAGCGCGAGCTCGCCGACCAGCTCAACATCTCCCGCTCGACGTTGAGGCAGGCTCTGACCACGCTCGTGCAGAGCGGTCACCTGGTCTCACAGCGCGGCCGCGCCGGCGGCACGTTCGTGGCCGACGCGCCGCCGCTCGGCCAGAAGCGCGAGGGCGTGGTGCTGGGGGAGGACGCCCGCGCGGTGCTCGACTACCGCGTGGCGGTCGAGACGGGAGCGACCGTGCTGGCGGCCGAGCGCGCGACCGATGACGACCTCGCGAACCTCGACGAGCTGACCGAGCGCATGGCTCAGACCACCGGGCCGTTCGATGAGTACCGGCGCGCCGACGTTCGCTTCCACATCGGGCTCGCCGAGGCGTCGCACTCGCCCCGGCTCGTGACCGCGATGACCGAGGTCCAGGGCCAGATGAGCGACCTGATCGCACGCATCGCCCATCCCGACGAGGTGCTGACGAGCTCGAACAACCAGCACCAGCGCCTCATCACGCTGCTGCGCAAGAGCGACACCGGACGCGCGGTGCGCCTCATGCGCGAGCACATGGAGGGCACCGAACACATCCTCGCCGGCCTGATGCCGGAGTAGCTCAGGCGACAGGAGCGCCTTCGAGCCGCGACTGCGCCGCCCGCGCGAGCTCTCTCGTCATCGCCGGGATCGCGGGCACGCGGCGGCCGCGCAGCCACACGGCGTGGACCGAGCGTGCGGGATCGAGGCCGTCGATCGGCCGCAACACGACATCGGGGCGCGGCTCCGGGACGGCCAGCTGCGGCATCACCGACACGCCCACCCCGGCGGCGACGAACGCCCTTCCCACGCTCACGTCGTCGACCAGGTAGGTGAGCTCGGGGGTGAAGCCGGCGTCGGCGAACACGCTGTCGAGCATCTGCCGGTAGCGGCCACCCGGGTCCACGGCCGGGCCGTTGAAGCGCTCGCCCGCCAGGTCCGCCACGCGCAGCTTCCGCCGGCGCGCGAGGCGATGCCCGGCCGGAAGCACGATCCGGTACGGGTCGTCGCCGAGGAACAGGCGCTCGAAGCCGTCGTCCTCGGCTCCGCCCTTGCCGAAGACCTCCCATGTGACGGCGACGTCGACCTCGCCGGCGCGCAGGCGTCGCAGCGCCTGCGCCGGCTCCAGCTGCTCGAGTTCGATTTTCACGTCCGAGTGGGCGGCCTCGAAGCGCGCCAGCGCGGGCGGGACGAACGAGGTGCAGGCGGTCAGGAAGGCGCCCACCCTGACGCTTCCCGTCAGCAGTCCCGCGAACGCGCGCAGCTCCTCCTCGGCGGTCGCCACCTGCCCGAGCACGAGCGCCGCGTGCTCGCGCAGTCGCTCGCCCGCCTCGGTCGGCCGCACCGGCCGCGTGGCCCGGTCGATCAGGGTCAGCCCGAACTCGTCCTCGAGCGCCGCCACATGATGGGAGACCACTGACTGGGCATAGCCGAGCGCGAGCGCCGCCTCAGAGAACGAGCCACGCTCCGCCACGGCGTGGAAGGCGCGCAGGCGGCGAAGATCGTGCATCGATAGACCCGATAATAGATGCGATGACATCTGTTGCATAGATGGTGGTTCCACGGCACGCTGGGGCCATGTCGATAGCAATCCGCCCCATCGAGAATTTCGCCGGCACCCTGCTCGTCCCCGGCGATGACCGCTACGACGACGCGCGCGCCGTCTACAACGGCGCCATCGACCGCCATCCGGCGGTGATCGCCCAGGCGACCGGTGCGCGCGACGTCGCCGTCGCCATCGCACACGGGCGCGAGCTCGGCTTGCCGATCGCCGTCCGCGCCGGTGGGCACTCCGGCGCCGGCTACGGCGTGGTCGACGACGGCCTCGTCATCGACGTCCGGCCCATGCAGCGCATCGAACTCGACGTGGCCGCCCGAACCGTGCGTGCGGGCGCCGGGCTCACCTGGGCGCAGCTCGACGCCGCGACCCAGGCACACGGGCTCGCGGTGACCGGCGGGCGCGTCTCGCACACGGGCGTCGCCGGGCTCACGCTCGGCTCGGGCTCCGGATGGCTCGAGCGCAAGCACGGGCTGACCGCCGACAACCTCGTGTCGGCCACCGTCGTGACCGCCGACGGCGGCATCGTGCGCGCGAGCGAACACGAGCACCCGGACCTGTTCTGGGGCCTGCGCGGCGGCGGCGGGAACTTCGGCGTCGTCACCGAGTTCGAGCTGGCGCTGCACCCCGTCGGGCCGACGATCCTCGGCGGTCCGCTCATCTTCGGGCACGAGCGCGGCGCCGAGGTGCTGTCCGCCTACCGCGACCTGATGCGCATGGCGCCCGACGAGCTCGGCGGCTGCGCCGTGCTCCAGCTCGCGCCGCCTGCGCCGTTCGTCCCGGCCGAGCTCGTCGGCACGCCGGTGGTCACGATCGTCGTGGCGGCGTTCGGCGAGGCCGCCGCGGCCGAGCGCCTGCTCAGGCCGCTGCGCGCGCTCGGCCCGGCGGCTGACATGGTCGGTCCCGTGCCCTACGTCGTGCTGCAGTCGATGCAGGACGACGCCAACCGGCCCGGTATGCAGAACCATTGGAAGGCCTCGTTCCTCGATGACCTGCCGGACGCGGCGATCGAGGCGGCGCTCGCCACGGCCGCCGAAGTCCCGTCGCCACTGACCCCGGTGCTGCTCCAGCCGCTCGGAGGCGCCTACGCGCGCGTCGACGAGGACGCGACCGCCCTCTCACACCGCGACGCCGGCTGGACCTACCACGCGCTGTCCGCCTGGCCCGACCCCGCCGACAGCGCCCTCAACCGCGCCTGGACCGAGTCGTTCGCGGCTGCGCTCGCTCCCTACGGACACGGGGCCGCGCACCCGAACTACTCGTCGGACGACGCCGGGGATCGCGTGCGGCGCTTCTACGGCGCGCGCACGTTTGAGCGGCTCGTGGCCGTGAAGGAGCGCTGGGACCCGCATAACGTCTTCGCGCTCAACCAGAACATCCGGCCCGGCGGCTAGGCCCGGACGCGCTCGCCGTCCGGATCGAAGAGCGGCTCGCTCGCCACCTGCCCTTCGACCCAGCGACCGAAGATCTCGACCTCGAGCTCCGTGCCCGGGTCGGAGCGGTCGGGGGGCAGGTGCGCGTACGCGATCGAGCGGCCGACCGTGTAGCCGTAGCCGCCGCTCGTCACGCGCCCGGCGATCTCCCCGTCCACCCGCACCGGCTCGTTTCCGAGTGCGACCGAGAGCGCGTCGTCGAGTGTGAGGCAGCAGAGCCGGCTGCGCGGCTCGCCGTTCGCGGCGAGCGCGGCGCACCCGACGAAGTCCGCCTGCTTGTCCGGCTTGACGGCGAAGCCGACTCCGCCCTCGTACGGGGTCACGTCCGGCGTGATGTCGGCGCCCCAGACGCGGTAGCCCTTCTCGAGCCGCAGCGAGTCGATCGCCCGGTACCCGCCCGCGACGATTCCGTGCGGGGCGCCCGCCTCCCAGAGCGCCCGCCATAGCCCGAGCCCGTACTCGCTCGGCGTGTACAGCTCCCAGCCGAGCTCGCCGACGTACGTCACCCGCAGCGCGCGCACGGGCGCGCCCGCGACCGTGGTCTCGCGCAGGCTCATGTAGGGGAAGTCGTCGCTCGTCAGCGGCTGTGGCGTGAGCGGCTGCAGCACATCGCGTGCGAGCGGTCCCCAGATCCCGAAGCAGGCCCACTGCGAGGTCACGTCGTGGACCTGCACCGAGCCGTCGCCCGGGAGGTGGCGCCGCACCCACTCACGGTCATGGTTGCCGAACGCCGTGCCGGTCACGATCCCGAACCGATCCTCGGCAAGCCTCGACACCGTGAGGTCGGACTCGATGCCCCCGCGGCTGTTGAGCATCTGCGTGTAGGTGATCCGCCCGACGCCGCGGGCCACCTCGTTCGCGCACAGCTGCTCGAGCAGTGCGGCGGCGCCGGGACCGGCGATCTCGAGCTTCGCGAAGGAGCTCTCGTCGAACAGCGCCACGGCCTCGCGGCAGGCCCGGTGCTCGGCCCCGATGGCGGGTGACCAGTGGCGTCCCGCCCAGCCACGCGGACGCAGCGACTCGTCGCCCGCGGCAGCGTTGCGCTCGTACCAGTTGACCCGCTCCCAGCCCGACTTCTCGCCGAACGCGCCGCCGTGCTCGCGGTGCCAGGCATACGCGGGCGGCAGTCGCAGCGGCCGTCCCGACTCGCGCTCGTGGCCCGGATAACGGATGTCGTAGTAGGTCTCGTAGGTCTCGCGCACGCGCGCGAGCGTGTGCGTGGGGGAGCGGTAGTGCGGGCCGAAGCGGCGCACGTCCATGCTCCACAGGTCGAGCGAGGGCTCGCCGGCGTCGATCCACTCGGCGGTGACCTTGCCGACGCCGCCGGCCCCCGCGAGGCCGTGCGCACAGAACCCGGCGGCCACGAACAGACCGCGCACCTCGGTCTCGCCCAGGCAGAACTCGTTGTCGGGCGTGAACGCTTCCGGCCCGTTGATCATCCGCGTCACGCGCACGTCCTCCATCTGCGGCACGCGCCGGCGTGCGCCCGTCACGATCTCCTCGAAGCGGTCCCAGTCGTCCTCGAGCAGCCGTCCGTTGAAGTCGGGCGGGATGCGCTCGAAGCCGGACGCGCCGTCGAGGAAGGCAGGGCTCGACTGGCGCTCGTAGCCGCCCATCACGAGCCCTCCGCCGTCCTCGCGGAAGTACACGAGCAGGTCGGGATCGCGCAGGGTGGGGAGCGGCCGGGCCGGATCGCGGTCGCGGAAGGGCTGCGTGACGATGTACTCGTGGGACATCGGGACCACTGGGATGCGCACCCCGGCCATCCGGCCCAGCTCCGCTGCGAACATGCCCCCCGCGATCACCACGGCCTCGGCCTCTATGTCGCCGCGCTCGGTCTGCACGCCCGCGACGCGCCCGGCGCGCGTTTGGATGCCGGTCACGCGCGTGCTCGTGTGGATGCCGGCGCCGCCCGCGCGCGCGCGCTCGGCGAGGGCGAGGGTGAGCTGCGACGGGTCGAGGTAGCCGTCGCTCGGCAGCCAGGCGGCGCCGTGCACACCGTCGGTTGTCATCAGCGGGAAGAGCTCGCGCGCCTCTTCCGCCGAGATCAGCTCGAGCGGGAGGCCGAAGGTCTTCGCCCAGCCTGCCTGGCGGCGCAGCTCTTCCATGCGCTCCTCGCTCGAGGCCAGTCGGATGCTGCCGCACTCGATCCAGCCGCAGTCCGCGCCGAGCTCGCGGTAGAGCTCGACCGAGTACATCATCATGCGCGTCAGCGACACGGAGCCGCGCAGCTGGCCCACCAGGCCGGCCGAGTGGAACGTCGAGCCCGAGGTGAGCTGATCGCGCTCGACGAGCACGACGTCGTCCCAGCCGAGCTTCGTGAGGTGGTACGCGATCGACGCGCCGCCGACGCCGCCGCCGATCACGACGCAGCGCGCCGCGCCCGGCAGCTCGCCACGCGGGCTCAACGCCGGGCGTCCTGCAGCCAGCCGTCGAAGCGCGGATCGGCGGCGATCGCCTCGAGCCGCTCGAAGTGCTTCGTCGCGTAGCCGGTGAAGTCGAAGTCCAGCTCCGAGATCGCGCTCTGGACGACGCCCCACATCGCCTCGCGGACGTCCGACATGAAGCGGAACAGCTTGAGCGTGGCAAGGCGGCGAGCGTCCGGCGGCTCGCCGAAGTAGGTGCGGAGCAGGCGCTCCTCGTGCTCGTCCCCGAGCTCGTTGTTGACCGCGAAGTTGCCGAGGTCGAACCAGCGGTCGCCCATGCCGGCGTACTCCCAGTCGATCAGCTGGACGCGCTCGCCGTCGAGGATGAAGTTGGCGGTGAGCAGGTCGTTGTGGCACGCGACGGGCGCGTGCTCCGGATGCTTCGCGACGCCCTTGCGGATAGCGGCGGCGCGGCGGTGGGCGTCCTCGTAGGCGGCCGGCGGCTCGATCCCATGCTCCCTCGCGATGCGGGTGTAGCTCTCGGCGAGCTCCACGGTGTCGAAGGTCGTGTGCAGCTCTGTCCCGGAGTCGTGGAAGGCGCGCAGGTCGCCCGCCACGGAGTCGAGCAACTCGGGCTGTCGCAGTTCCTCGGCGCTCACCCTGTGTCCTGGTACGAAGAGGGTGACGAGGCAGGGTGGGTCCTCGGTCATGGCGGCGACCTTCGGCGCGATGCCGAGCCCGGCCGCGGCCTTCGTGGCCATGCGTTCAGCCTCGCGGTCGATGCCGAGCGCGTTCGTCTTCTTGCCGGGAAGGCGCACGACGTAGTCGGTGCCGCCGAAATTGACGCGGAAGTTGCGGTTGGTGATCCCGCCCGCGAGCTGCACGACGGCGCCTTCCCGCTTGCCGAGGATGGCGGCTAGCCGGGCCACCACCTCGGTCAGCTCAGGGATGGTGATCTCCTCGTGCATGGGCGCAGGCTAGAGAGCGATTGCTCCGAGCACCTCCTCCCACCATACGCGCTCGTTCTCCGAGACGCCCGATCGCATCCGCCGGCGTACCCAGTCGTTCACGGACTGGCGGGAGCCGAGCGCCATCACCGGGCCCACGACCGCGTAGCGCCCGTCCTCCACGAGCACCAGGCAGCCGGGGACGTCGCGCCGTGAGCGGAGACGGTCGATCACCTCGAGGCCGTCGATCGAGTCGGGCCGGCTCGCGTCGCCATCGTCGTCGGTCCACGGGCGCACGTGGAACACGGGCGTGGAGCCCGCGAGTCGCGGCCGGGCGGGCTTGACGTCTGGCCCGATCGGGCCGCGCCGCCAGCGCGCGAGCAGATCGCGCACCTCGGGCGCGGCCTCCTGGCGGACGAGCACGTGCAGCCGGTCGCCGCCCGCGATCCGGGTGGAGCCGCGCGGCAGGAGCGCCTCGCCCTCGCGCACGATCACGCTGACGAGCGCCTCGCGCGGGAGCTCGAGCTCACGGGTGCGCAGGCCGACGATCGCATCGTCGTCGCGCACGGGGTACTCGACGACCTCGGCGCCCAGCCGGCGGATCGTGCCTGTCTCCGCGATCGGGCTAGGCAGTGCGGGCTCGTCGGTGGTGAGCCCGAGCCTGCGCGCGAGCGGCTCGAAGGTGCTCCCCTGAAGCAGCGTCGACAGCAGCACGGCGAAGAAGACCTCGTTCAGGAAGTCGACGCTGCCGGTGATGTCGGCATTCACCGGAAACAGCGCGAGCACGATGGGAACGGCGCCTCGCAGGCCCGCCCACCCGAGGATTACCCGCTCCGCCAGCGTGAACTTCTCGAAGGCGGTTGCCACGAAGGTGGCAATGGGCCGCGCCACGAAGGCGACGACCAGTGCGAGCAGTGTCCCCTCGACGATCACGTCGAGCACGTCGCTCGGGAAGATCAGGAGCCCGAGCGCGAGGAACATCGTGAGCTGCGCCACCCACGCGAGCCCGACGTGAAAGGTCGTGATCGTCTGCTTGGCGGGGATGTTGGCGCTGCCCAGCGCGAGGCCGACGAGGTAGACGGCCAGGAAGCCCGAGCCCTCGATCGAGGCCGCCGCGCCGAATGCGAGCGCGGCTGCGGCCAGTGAGGCCACCGGGTATAGGCCCGGCGTGTCGAGGCGGGCGCGCCGGAAGGCCTGCACGGCGAGCCAGCCGACCCCGAGCCCCACGATCGCGCCGATGCCGAGTTGGCGCACGAACAGCCAGAGCATGTCGAGCACGCCGTACTCCGGCCGCTGGAGCCACTCGATGAAGCCGAGCACGAGCAGCACGGCCACCGGATCGTTGAAGCCCGATTCGCCCTCGAGGACGCGCGATAGTCGCCGCTCGAGCGACGAGCTCCGCAGCACCGCGAAGATCGCCGCGCCATCCGTGGCGGCGATGATCGAGCCGAGCAGCAGGCCCTCGGTGAGCGAAAGGTCGAGCAGCACCATGGCGGCGACGCCCGCCGATCGCCGCCGTGAGGAGCGTTCCGACGAGCGCGAGACTGAGTGCCGGCCGCAGCACGGGGCGGACGTCGTCCCAGCCGGCGGTCAGGCCGCCCTCGAAGAGGATCAGCGCGAGGGCGATGACGCCGATCGTCTCGGCGAGGTGGTAGTCGCTGAAGTCGAGCCAGCCGAGGCCGTCGGAGCCGATCAGCATCCCGAGGCCCAGGAAGAGCACGAGGCCCGGCAGCCGCAGGCGGCCGGCCATCAGCGATGCGGCCAGGCCGGCGGTCAGCAACAGCCCGGCGACGAGGATGAACTGTTCATCGCTCATCGACGGACCGTCTCGCGCCTCAAGGGGCCGTCACCCTATCGTGCCGGGCGTCCCCGCTAAAGGGAGGCGGCGGCCGTCACGAAGCTCGCGCCATTCGGCGTGCCCGCGCTTGCGCCAGGCGTCGTCCCGCTTTGGCTCGACCCGCTCGCCCACGGGCAGCCGCTCGGCGATCTCGGCCGTCGAGCCCCAGATGCCCGCGCCGACCGCTGCCAGCGCGGCCGATCCCGCCGCCGTCGCGTCGACCGCCCCGGGCTGTACGGGGACGCCTCCGGTGTCCGCCTGAAGCTGCAGCAGCAGCGGGTCGCGAGTCAGGCCGCCGTCGACCCGCAGGACGTCCAGCGACGCGTGCTGGGAGACGACGGCCAGGATGTCCGCCACGCGCCAGGCGATCGACTCGAGCGCCGCCCGCGCGACATGCCCAGGCCGGGCACCGGCGGTCAGGCCGGCCACGACGGCGTGCGCGTCGGGACGCCACCACGGCGCGCCGAGCCCTGCGAGCGCGGGGAGGACGCGGACGCCGTGGCTGTCCTCCACCTCTGCGGCGAGCGCGGCGAGCGCCGGTGCGTCGGCCGCTAGACCGAGGTCACGCGAGAGCCAGTTCAGCAACTCGCCGGCCGTGAAGACGCCGCCGTCGAGCGCGAACTCGACCTTGCCGTCGATCCTCCATGCGACCGTCGGGAAGAGCCCCTCGGTGCCGGCGTCCGGCAGCTCCTCGCCGACGTTGGCAAGGACGAAGACGCCGGTGCCGTAGGTCGCCTTGACGCGGCCGGGCTCGACGCAGCCGGCGCCGGCGAGCGCCGCCTGCTGGTCGACGACACGCGCGCGCAGCGGGAGCGCGCGCGGCCAGTCGGGATGGCGCAGCTCGCCGAGCTCGCCGGCGGTGTCCACGAGCGGCGGCAGCGCGGAGTGCGGCACGCCGAACACGTCGAGCAGCTCGGCGTCCCAGTCTGGCTCGCCGGGGATCGCGAGCTGTGTCCGCGATGCCGTCGAGAGGTCGGTGGCGTAGCCGGCGCCGAGCATGTCGCACAGCCAGGCGTCGACGGTGCCGAGCCGCGCCGTGCCCGCCGCCACGGCGGAGGAGACGCGCTCGTCGTTCTGCAGGAGCCAGGCGAGCTTGCCGGCCGAGAAGTAAGGATCGAGCGGCAGCTTGCTGCGCTCGCGCACCAGGTCGGCGCGCCCGTCAGCGTCGAGCGCGTCGAGCACCTCCTGGGAGCGCTTGTCCTGCCAGGTCACGATCGGCGTGAGCGGGTCGCCACTCTCCGCGTCCCAGGCGAGCACCGACTCTCCCTGGTGGTCGAGTCCGCAGGCGGCGATCTCGCCGTCGGCATCGCGCAGCAACTCGGCGACGGCGTCCACCACCGCCACCAGCACGGCCTCTGGGTCCTGCTCGACCCACCCCGCGCGCGGATGTGAAAGCGGCTTCTCGCGGCGGGCCTCAGCCACGGGGCGCAGGTCCTCGTCGTAGAGCACGGCCTTGACGGCGGAGGTCCCCTCGTCGATTCCCAGCAGAAGTTCGCTCATGTGTTGACTCGCACGAAACCCCGGGTTAACGTCGCGCGCGGCGACCGGCATCGGCCGGATCTTCGCACCATTTGGCTGGCCCAAGAGGAGGAGGGTTGCAGCGTGGCAACTACCGGAGGCACCGGAGACGTCGAGGGCACCGGACCGCAGGAGGGCGCGCAGGCTCCCGCGGACGCGAGCCGCGGAGTCGGACGAGCAGCGGCTGGAGGAGCTCGGCTACAAGCAGGAGCTCTCGCGCGCCTGGTCCGGGTTCACGAACTTCGCGATCTCGTTCACGATCATCTCGGTACTCGCCGGGACGTTCACGACGTTCGCCTTCGCCTGGCAGAACGGCGGGCCGATCGCCGCCTCGATCGGCTGGCCGGTGCTCTGCTTCTTCGTGCTGATGGTGGCCTTCTCGATGGCCGAGCTCACCTCGCGCTACCCGACTGCCGGCGGCCCTACTGGTGGGCCCACGACCTCGGCGGCAAGGGCTGGAGCTGGATGACCGGCTGGTTCAACATCGTCGGCCTGGTCGGCATCGTCGCCTCGGTCGGCTACGGCGCCGCGACCTTCCTGAACGCCACGCTCGGGCTCTACGGCGTGAGCATCTTCGGCGTCGACTTCGGCGACAGCGCGCACATCCTGAGCGAGACCTGGCTGCTCTTCTTCCTGGTCCTCGTGCTCTACACGCTCGTCAACATCTTCGGCGACCGCGGGCTGGCGATGATGAACAACATCTCGGTCGGCTGGCACGTGATCGGCGTGCTGATCATCATCGGGCTGCTCGTCTTCGTGCCGGACGAGCACCAGAGCGCGAGCTTCGTCTTCGGCGAGCGCATCAACAACTCGGGCCTGCTTCGACGGCTCGACGGGCAACTTCGGCTTCTGGTTCCTGGTGCTGCCGATCGGCTTCCTGCTCGCGATGTACACGCAGACGGGCTACGACGCCTCGGCCCACACCGCCGAGGAGACCAAGGGCGCCTCGATGACGGCGGCCCAGGGCGTGTGGCGGTCGGTCTTCTGGTCGGCGCTGATCGGCTGGTTCGTGCTGCTTGCGTTCCTGTTCGCGGCGAACGACGTCGAGGCGATCAACGACGGCGCCGGCTTCGTCGGCACGATCTTCACCAGCGCCCTCGACAGCTGGGCGGCCAAGTTCATCCTGATCGTCGCGACCGTCGGCCAGCTGTTCTGCGGCGCGGCCGGCCTCACGAGCGCGTCGCGGACCTGGTACGCGTTCTCGCGCGACCGCGGCATGCCCGGCTGGGCGATCTTCCGCAGGTCAACCGCGACAAGGTGCCGTTCAACGCGGTGATGGCGATCTCGTTCTTCTCGCTCGTCATCGCGATCCCGGCGCTGTTCGGCAAGAACAACATCCCGTTCGCGTTCTTCGCGCTCACCGGCATCTGCACCGTCGGCCTCTACCTCGCCTACGTGATCCCGGTGTACCTGCGGCTGCGCAAGGGCGACACGTTCGAGACCGGCCCGTGGAACGCTGGGCCGGCAGCTACAAGATCGTCAACGTGCTCGCGATCATCTTCGTGGTCGTCGTCGTGTACGCGCTCAACCTGCCGTACACGCCCGGCGGGCCTGCCCTGGAACGACGACTTCGACGTGAGCCTCGTGAATTACACGCCGCTGGCGATCCTTGCTCGTCCCGCTCATCTTCGGCGTCTGGTACCTGGTGTCCGCCAAGAACAAGTACCAGGGACCGATTCGCACGCTCGAAGAGGACGAGGTCACGGCGAACCAGTGACGCTCGAAGAACTCAGGCAGGCGACCGCCGCGGGGGAGGTCGACACCGTCCTCCTGTGCATCGCCGACATGGAGGCGCGTCTGCAGGGCAAGCGCCTCACCGCGTCGCACTTCTTCGAGGAGGTGGTGGACCACAACGCCGAAGGCTGCAACTACCTCCTCGCGGTGGACGTCGACATGAACACCGTCTCGGGCTACGAGATGTCGAGCTGGGAGCGCGGCTACGGCGACTTCGTGATGAAGCCCGACTTCGACACGCTCCGGCGCGTGCCGTGGCACGAGGGCACCGCGCTGCTGATGGCCGACCTCGTCTGGGAGGACGGCTCGGATGTCGTGGCCTCGCCGCGCCAGATCCTGCGCAAGCAGCTGGCGCGGCTCGCCGAGCGCGGCTGGAAGGCGACGGCGGGGACCGAGCTCGAGTTCATCGTCTTCAACGACAGCTACGAGGAGGCCTGGAAGAAGGGCTACCGCGACCTCGACCCGGCGAACCTCTACAACGTCGACTACTCGATGCTCGGCACCGCCCGCGTCGAGCCGCTGATCCGCCGCATCCGCAACTCGATGATGGGCGCGGGCCTACGGGTCGAGAACTCGAAGGGCGAGTGCAACTTCGGCCAGCACGAGATCAACTTCCGCTACGACGAGGCGCTCGCAACCGCCGACGCGCACGCGATCTACAAGAACGGCGCCAAGGAGATCGCGGCCCAGGAGGGCGTGGCGATCACCTACATGGCGAAGCTCGACGAGCGCGAGGGCAACTCCTGCCACATCCACTGCTCGCTGCAGAACGACGGCGGCAACGTGTTCGCCGGCGACGAGGCGACCTTCAACCAGTTCGTCGCCGGGCAGCTCGCCTGCCTGCAGGAGCTGACGCTGTTCTTCGCGCCGCACGTCAACTCCTACAAGCGCTTCGTGCACGGCTCGTTCGCGCCGACGGCGGTCGCCTGGGGTCACGACAACCGGACCTGCTCGATGCGGGTTGTGGGCCACGGGCAGTCGCTGCGCGTCGAGAACCGGCTCCCGGGCGCGGACGTCAACCCCTACCTCGCGCTGGCGGCGATGATCGCCGCCGGCCTGCACGGCATCGACGAGGGGCTCGAGCTCGAACCGGCCTTCGAAGGCAACGCCTACGACTCGGACAAGCCGCGCGTGCCACACACCCTGTACGCCGCGCGCGACCTGTTCGCCGACTCGGCGATTGCGCGCGACGCCTTCGGCCAGGAGGTCGTCGACCACTACCTGAACCGGGCGAACATCGAGCTCGAGAGCTTCGAGGCCGCCGTCACCGACTGGGAGAAGTACCGGGGCTTCGAGCGGTTGTAGTGGCCGGACGGCCGGTCATCGGCATCTGCAGCGCGATCGAGACGGCTCGCTGGGGCGCCTGGGAGGCGCAGTGCGACCTCGTACCGCGCAGCTATTCGCTCGCCGTGCAGCGCGCCGGCGGCCTCGCGCTGCTGCTGCCGCCCTGACGACGCTCTCGCCGAGGAGCCCGACGAGCTGCTCGACCTGCTCGACGGACTGGTGTTCGCGGGCGGCGCCGACGTCGACCCCGGGTCCTACGGCGCGCGGCCACACTCTGAAACGGGCGCGACGCAGCCCGAGCGCGACCGCTTCGAGCTCGCGCTCGGCTTCCAGGCGCTCGAGCGCGACCTGCCGCTGCTCGGCATCTGCCGCGGCATGCAGATGCTGAACGTCGCGAGCGGCGGCACGGTCGAGCAGCACCTCCCCGAGCGAATCGGCAGCGAGGCGCACCGCCACACGCCCGGCAGCTTCTCCGACCATTCGGTGCGCATCGCACCGGGCTCGCTCACGTCGCGCGTCGTGGGGAGCGGCAGCGCCGAGGTGATGTCACATCACCATCAGGGCGTCGCCGAGCTGGGCGAGGGAGTCGAGGCGACCGGCTGGTCCGAGGGCGACGAGGTGATCGAGGCGATCGAGCTGCCGGAGCGCCGCTTCGCCGTTGGCGTGCTGTGGCATCCGGAGGAGGATGAGCGGAGCCGGGTCATCGGGGCGTTGGTGGAGGAGGCGCGGGCGCGGCGGCCTTAGCTCGGCGGGTAGCGAGCAGTCCTGACTTGTTGGGCCTATAGCCCACTAAGTCAGGACGGTTGGACGAAACCCACGCTTGCTGCCGCCCTACCCGACCGCCGGCTCCGCCGCCCACTCGCGCGCGGCCGCTACGAACGCCCGGAACAGCTCGCGCTTCTCGGCGGCCTCGGGGTGCCACTGCACGCCCAGGACCCAGCCGCCGCCGGATAGCTCGATCGCCTCGGGCACGCCGTCCTCGGCGCCTCCCGGTCACCACGAGCCCGCCTGCCGAGCCGATCGACGGCCTGGTGGTGATGGCAGCGGCCCTCGTGGACCTCCTCCTCGAGTGCGCGTGCCGCCAGCGAGCCCGGCTCCAGATGGATCAGCTGCTCGTTGCCCTCGAAGGTCCCGACGATGCGGCGGTGCGGGGTCGTCCCGTCCGCGAGGGTCAGGTGCTGGTCGAGGTCGCCGCCGAGCGCCACGTTCAGCACCTGCATGCCGCGGCAGATGCCGAGGTAGGGCATGCCGCGCTCGATGGCGACGCGCGTCAGCGCGATCTCGAAGTCGTCGCGCTCCGGATAGGTCGCCTCGACGTCGGGCTCAGGCTGCTGGCCGTAGCTGCGCGGGTCGAGATCGGCGCCGCCGATGAGGAGCAGACCGTCGATGCGGTCGAGCAGGACCGCTCCGGGGCGCGGGTGTCGATCGGCAGCAGCACGGACAGCGCGCCGGTGGACTGGATCGCCTCGACGTAGGTGTCCGCGACGAGGTGGGCGGTCTGGTCCCAGAAGGCCCAGCGTGCTCGCTCGCGCACCGCGCAGATCCCGATGACGGGGTCGTCGCTCATCGCGACGACCTTGACACGAGGCGCGCGGCGCTGCAAAGGTCTTGCGGGCAAGCCATTTGGTTGGAGGGTACCCAGTGTCGGTCACCGCCGAGTCGACAGTGCAGGTTCTCGAGCCCGCGACCGAGGAGGTGATGGCCGAGCTTCCGCGGGCCCGCCCGGAGGACGCCGATGCCGCGATCGCGCGCGCAAAGCGGCCTTCCCGGCGCTGGCGGGCCGTGAGCCCGGGCGACCGCGCCCAGCTCCTGCGGCGGCTCGCCGCGGCGGTGCGTGAACGCGCCGACGAGCTCGCCCGGCTCGAGTCGCGCAACGTCGGCAAGCCGATCTCGGACGCTCGTGGCGAGGTCGGCATGGTGGCCGACGTCTTCGAGTACTACGCGGGCGCGCCGGAGCGCCTGCTCGGCTCGAGCATCCCGGTGGCGGGCGGCATCGACGTGACCTTCCGCGAGCCGCTCGGCGTGGTCGGGCTGATCACTCCCTGGAACTTCCCGCTCGCGATCGCCTCCTGGAAGCTCGGGCCGGCACTCGCCGCCGGCAACACGGTCGTGCTGAAGCCCGCCGAGCTGACGCCGCTCACGGCCGTCGAGCTCGAGCGGATCGCGCTCGACGCCGGCCTTCCCGACGGCGTCCTCAACGTGGTCGTCGGCCCGGGCCGCACGGTCGGCGAGCGCATCACCCAGCACCCGGACGTCGCCAAGGTCGCCTTCACGGGCTCGACGGCCGTCGGCCGGCGCGTCCAGGCACTTGCGGCCGAGACGATCAAGCGCGTGACGCTCGAGCTGGGCGGCAAGTCGGCGAACGTGATCTTCGCCGACGCCGACCTCGAGCGCGCCGCGCAGGCGGCGCCGAGCGCCGTCTTCGGGAACGCGGGTCAGGACTGCTGCGCGCGCTCGCGCATCTTCGTCGAGGCGCCGGCGCTCGACCGCTTCATGGACGCGCTCGAGGAGGCCGTCGAGGCCGTGCGCGTGGGCGACCCGCTCGATGACGAGACCGAGATGGGCCCGCTCATCTCGGCGGACCAGCGCGACGCGGTCGCCTCGTACGTGGGCGAGGATGCGCCCGTTGCCATCCGCGGGAGCGCGCCGGAGGGAAAGGGCTTCTGGTTCGCCCCGACCGTGCTCGCCCCGGTGTCGAACGACGACCGCGCCGCACGCGAGGAGATCTTCGGGCCGGTCGCGTGCGTGATCCCGTTCCGTGACGAGCGGGAGGCGATCCGGCTCGCCAACGACACGATCTACGGGCTCTCGGGCTCGATCTGGACGCGCGACGGCGCCAAGGCCCTGCGCGTGGCGCGCGCGATCGACTCGGGCGTCCTCTCGATCAACTCGAACACGTCGGTGCGCGTCTCGACGCCGTTCGGCGGCTTCAAGCAGTCCGGCTTCGGCCGCGAGCTCGGGCCGCACGCGCTCGAGCACTACACCGAGGTCAAGAACGTCTACTACGCGACGGAGGAGTGAGGGTGGCGGGAAGGCTCGATGGGAAGGTCTGCGTGATCACCGGCACGGCCAGCGGCATCGGCCGCGAGTCGGCCGAGCTGTTCATGTCCGAGGGCGCGCGTGTCGTGGGCGTCGACCTGAGTCCTGATGCGAGCGGCGACCTCGCGATCCAGGCGGACGTGACCGACGAGGAGCAGGTGCGCGCCCTCTATACCCGCGTGCGCGACGAGTTCGGTCGTATCGACGTCCTCTTCAACAACGCCGGCATCTCGCCCGAGGACGACCGCTCGATCCTCGACACGGACTACGAGGCCTGGCGGCGTGTCCAGGACGTCAACCTCGCCTCGGTCTTCTACTGCTGCAAGTACGGCATCCCGCACCTGATCGACGGCGGCGGCGGCTCCGTGATCAACACGGCCTCGTTCGTCGCGGTGATGGGCGCTGCCGTGTCCCAGATCTCGTATACGGCGTCGAAGGGCGGGGTGCTCGCGATGTCGCGGGAGCTGGGGGTCGAGTTCGCGCGTCAGGGCGTGCGCGTCAACGCGCTCTGCCCAGGGCCGGTCAACACACCGCTCCTGCAGGAGCTGTTCGCGAAGGATCCGGCCAAGGCGCAACGCCGTTACGTCCACCTGCCGCCGGGCCGCTTCGCGGAGCCCCTTGAGATCGCGAACGGCGCGCTCTTCCTCGCCAGCGACGAGTCGACCTACGTCAACGCCACCACCTTCATGGTCGACGGTGGCCTCGCCGCCGCCTACCTGACGCCCGAGTGAGAGTTCTCTCGATCGTCATTCACGACAACGCCGGGGCCGGCGTCTTCGCCGACGTTCCCGGCGTCGAGCTGGTCGAGTGGAAGCCGCCCGAGAACGGCTCGGCGCCGGAGCTCGACGGGTTCGACGCGGTGATGGCGTTCGGCGGGGCGATGCACGTCGACCAGGAGGAGAAGCATCCGTGGCTGCGCGCCGAGAAGGCGCTGCTACACGAGGCGCTCGAGCGGGGCACGCCGCTGCTCGGCGTGTGCCTGGGCGCTCAGTTGCTCGCCGAGGTAGCCGGCTCGCGTCCGCGTCGCGCCGCGGCGCCGGAGATCGGCTGGTACCAGGTCGAGGTCACGGACGCGGGGAGGGACGACCCGCTGCTGGGTCCGCTCGCGCCCGAGTTCGAGGTGTTCCAATGGCACTCCTACGAGTCGCCGCTGCCACCCGGCGCCACGCCGCTCGCGCGCAACTCGGCCTGCCTGCAGGCGTTCCGGGTGGCCGACCGCCCGGCGTGGGCGGTGCAGTTCCACGCCGAGGTCACAGGTGCCGACGCCGAGTCGTGGCTGGACGAGTTCTACGACGACTACGAGGCGATCGCCACCGGCCTCGACCCGGACGTGATCCGCACCGAGACGAAGAAGCGGATCGGGGCACAGAACAAGCTGGGGCGGGAGCTGGCCGAGCGCTTCATAGCGGAAGCGCGGCTCATCGGCCGCACTGATTGAAGCGTTGCTGGGGCTATGGCCCCACGAATCCTTCAATCGCTGCGGCAGCGCCCGCGCTAGCGCTCGGGCGGAGCCTGGCCCGGCGGCGGCGTCTCCGGCGGGGGCGGTGGTTGCTCGGGAGCGGGCGGTGTTCCCTGCTCGCGGCCGGGCGGGCGCTCGGGCGTGGCCGGCGCGGCCGGTGGGCCTCCGCCGCCGGGGCCCGCCGCCGCGCCGGGAGCGGGCGCGATTGGCTCGGTCAGGGAGCCTCCGGGGCCGGTCGCCAGGACGGGCTCGCCCTTGATCGCCTTCAGCTCGAAGTAGATGACCGAGGCGGCCAGCGCGGTGAGTGGCGCCAGCAGCAGGCTGGTGATCAGGAAGCCGATCGCGAACCCGAAGACCGAGTCGAAGATGCCGCCGAGGATGGCCGCGATCAGCACCTGGATGACGAAGGCGGCGATGAAGAGCAGCACGAGGACGCCGAACACCTGCCAGCCGTGTCCCTTGACGAGCTCACGGCTTCGCCCGAACGACTCGAACACGCCGGTCCGCTCGATCACGACGACCGGCACGATCACCGCCCAGATCGTGATCAGGAAGAGGCCGGGGATGATCAGCAGCACGAAGCCGATCGCGATCGCGATACCGGCGAGGATGCCGACGACGATCAGTGTGCCGACCACGGCTCCGGCGCTCCTGAACAGCCCGCCGATCGACTGGTCGCGGCGCCCGTCGAGGATGTCGCGCGCGGCCTCGACGACCATGCCCTGGTACAGGTAGCCGGCAACCAGGGCGATCGCGTTCGCGATCACGCTCAGGAAGAAGCCGCCGGAGTCGTACAGCACGCCGTTGACGATCGCCACGGGTATGTACAAGGCGAGCGCGCCGCCGATCAGCAGCGCGAACTGCTGGCGGTAGATCCGGAAGATCTGCTCGAACACGCGGCCGACGTCGAGTTTGGCGTCCATGCCGCAGAATCTAGTCCTGTGCCGGACAGCAAACGCGGACAGCTCCTGATCGCGGCGCCGTCGCTCTTCGACTACTTCAGGCGCACGGTGATCCTGGTGATCGAGCACACGCCCGACGGAGCGATGGGCGTGATTCTCAACCGGACCTCCGAGACGCGTGTCTCGGAGGCGGTCCCGGCGCTCGCCGACCTGCCCGGCGCGGACGAGCCGGTTCGGCTCGGTGGGCCGGTGTCACCGCAGTCGGTCGTCGCGCTCGGCGACTTCGAGCGCCCGGAGGAGGCGAGCACGCAGGTGGTCGGAACGCTCGGCACGCTCGACCCCGACGGCACGAACGAGTCGCTGCGGCGCCTGCGGGTCTACGCCGGCTACGCGGGCTGGTCCGCCGGCCAGCTCGACGGCGAGCTCGAGGAAGAGGCCTGGATCCTCACCGACGCTGCCGTCGACGACCCGTTCGCCGACGGTGACCTCTGGTCGGAGGCGCTCGCTCGCAAGGGCGGCAGGTACAGGCTGATGGCGACGATGCCGACCGATCCGTCGCAGAACTGAGCGGCGCTCACTTGTGACAGCGGCGGACCGACTCGGCGACCCGGCTCGCCCGGTACTGGTAGCCCGTGGCGGTGACGTGGACACCGTCGCCCGCCAGCCAGCCGGGGTTGTCGCGCACCATGCGGGCCCAGTCGACGACGCGCAGGTTCCTGCGCGGCTTCGATTCCTCGGCCAGCACGCGGTTGTAGCCCGCGTAGCTCGCCCCGGCCACCGGTGGCCGCACGATGTTCGCCCAGACCACGCAGCGGCGCGGGCCGGCGACCGCCATGACCTCGCGGATCGCAGCGCGGAAGCCCGACAGGTTGCGCGGGTCGTCGTTCGTGCCCAGGCTCACGTGGATCACGCGCGGCAGGTTGCGGCCGTAGGCGCGCATGACGGACGCGCCCTCGAAGGCGTGGCGGCTGATGGCGGTCGACTGTGAAACTCGCCAGCGCCGCAGGGCGCGTGGCAGGTACGGCGCCGTGCCGACGGCGAGCGAGTCGCCGTTGACGAGCAGGTTGCGCGTGCGCGAGGCGTCGCCGTCGATCTGCGCGGAGGCCCCGCCGGCCGGCAGCAGCAGCGCGCACGCCGTGATCACCAGTGCCAGCTGTTTCATGGGCCCTCCTCGTCGAGCGCCGGGTAGTCCTTGGCCATCGCCTCGAGGACGAGCCGCGCAGGGGCGACCGCGCCCTCACGCGAGAAATGCACCCCGTCCGACTGGCGCGCGAGCACCTTGCGCCCGTCGATCCGCAGGCTGTCCGAGTACTTGCCGTTGCCGAGCGTCGAGTAGACGTCGACGTAGCGCAGGCCCGGCACGGCGGCCACCGCCTGCTTGACCGCCCTGTTCTGGGTGGCGTAGATCGAGTTCAGGTCGCCGTCGCGCGCCGTCGGCGGCGGCACCCAGTAGACGGGGCGCTTGCCGTCGCCGCTGAACGTCTTCGACACCACCGCCACGCGGCGGGCGAACTCGGTCTGCCACTCGGGATCGCCGGGGCCGTAGAGCTGGCCGCCGGCCTCGACGTTGAAGCCGTCGTTGCCCCCGATCGCCATCACGACGGCATCAGGGTCGCGCGAGTCCATCTCCTGCTGCGCGTTGATCTCCCAGTTGAAGAAGTCGGGATTGGTGAGCCCGGTCGCGTTCTGGGCAACCGTCTCCACCTCGAGCAGGCCCGGCTTCGCCTGGTCCGTGAGGCGTTGCCCCAGGAACTCCGCCTCGGAGTCGCCCGTCACGAGCACCTCGATCGGATTTCCTTGGGTGGGTTGCCGGAAGGCGGGCGCCTGCCGCCTGCTCTGCTCGCCCGCGCGTTTGCGCAGGATCGCGGTCGAGCCCTCCTCGAGCTGGGTGCCCGAGCCCGTCTTGTCCTCCTGCCCGAAGGCGAGGTCGAGGCCCTCGCGCGGCAGGTGCAGGCCGACCGCCCCGGCCACGTCGTCGAGCGGGCGTGCGACCGAGAGCACGATGTCGCGCGTCGTGCCCTGCTTGCATGCCCTCGCCGGCGCGCACGATCGCCTCCGAGTTGAACAGCGCCGCGATCGCGAGCGCGATCAGCATGACGCCGAGCACGCGGCCCGCGGGCATCATGAGGTCTCGGTTGCGCTTGGGGTCCATGTGTCAGAACTGGAAGTAGATGAAGGGTGCGACTCCCTGCTGGCCGACGGCCGCGTCGGCCGCGACGATCAGCGCGCCGATCGCAATCCCCTGGAAGGCCACCGGACGCGCGACGAGCCAGGCCTCCCCGCGCCTCCACATGTCCTGTGGGAAGAACTGCACGGCGACCGCCGCAACGACCAGGAACACCATAGGGAGCGTGACGAGCGGCGACGGCCCTGAGAGCCCGATCCCGCCCAGGATGTCGAACGCAGTCGAGAGGTTGGGGGCGCGGAAGAAGACCCAGGCAACACATACGACATTGAAGGTCACGAACCACGCAAGCCATTTCGGCAGCCGGAAGCCGGGGTGATGCGTGCGGCCCCAGCGCTCAATCGAGAGGGCGGTGCCGTGGATGCCGCCCCAGAACAGGAAGGTGAACGACGCGCCGTGCCAGAAGCCCGCCGAGCAGCATCGTGATCATCAGGTTGCGATAGGTCTTGCCCTCGCCCTTGCGATTGCCGCCGAGCGGGATGTACAGGTAGTCCCGCAGCCAGCGCGACAGCGTGATGTGCCAGCGGCGCCAGAAGTCCTGGAGCGACAGGGCGGTGTAGGGCCTGTTGAAGTTCTGCGGGAGCTGGAAGCCGAGCAGCAGGGCGATGCCGATCGCTATGTCCGTGTAGCCGGAGAAGTCGCAGTAGATCTGGGCGGCGAAGGCATAGAAGGCGAGCAGGATCTCGCCCCCGGAGTGGGCGACGGGGTCGTTGTAGACGGGGTCGACGACCTGGCGCGCGAGCTCGTCCGCGACGACGGTCTTCTTGATCAGCCCGCCGGCGATCAGGAAGAGACCGGGGCCGGCGAGCACCGTCCGCGGGTCGCGCGGAGTGCGCAGCTGCGGCAGCAGCTCGTTCGCGCGGACGATCGGCCCCGCGACCAGGTGGGGAAAGAAGGCCTGCAGGATCGCGACGTCCATGAGCGACGCGGCACGCGTCTCGCCGCGGTAGACGTCGACGACGTACGAGATCGCCTGGAAGGTGAAGAACGAGATGCCGATCGGCAGGACGATCTGGACGATCGGGAGCGGCGACCCGAGGCCGATGCCATCAAGAAGGGAGTTGAATTCGTCGACGAAGAAGCCGAAGTACTTGAAGGTGCCCAGTAGCGCCAGGTCGAACGTGACCGCGAGGACGAGCGCGCGCTTGCGCGCGACCTGCGACTCCGAGCGCGCGATCACCTGGGCCGCGAACGTGTTGACCACACTCGACCCGATCAGGAGCAGGACCCAGCGCCAGTCCACCCACCCGTAGAACGCGTATGACGCGAGCAGGATGAACGGCCGCCATGCTCTCGGGTGAGGCATGAGCGCCCAGGAGACGATGAACACGACCACGAAGAAGGCCGCGAACTCGATTGTGGGGAAACTCACGGCGATGATTCTGGCTGGCGCAGCGGCCGTGCTTTTGACCGGCGCGCCGGCGACCGCCCAAAACGGCGGCGGAAGCGTGCTCGTGATCGGCGACAGCCTGCAGGTCGGAACGGGCCCCTACTTGGAGCAGGAGCTGCGCGGGATGCCGGTCGAGTCGGACGACCGTCAGAGCCGCCGCAGCGACGAGGGCCTCCAGGCGCTGCGCGCCAGGCTGAGCCCCGAGCACACCGTCGTCGTGTTCGACATGGGAACGAACGACGATCCGAGCAATCCCGACGCCTTCTACGCGAATCTGCAGGCGGCGCGCGCCGCGGCCGGCGACCGCTGCCTCGTCGTCGCAACCATTCTGCGGCCGCCCTACAACGGCTTCACCGTCGAGAGGATGAACGCCGCAGTGGAGCGCTTCGCTCTCGACAACCCCGGCGTCCAGCTCGTCGACTGGTACGGAGTCGCGACGAGCACGCCGGGGATCCTCTACGACGACGGTGTTCACGCCCGCCCCGAGGGCTACGCCCTGCGCGGCCGGCTCGTCGCCGACGCCGTGCGCAGCTGCGGCGGGGGTGGAGGCGGCAACGCGACCGGGATCCCGGCGCCCTCGCGCAAGGCGCGAAGCGCGCCGCCACCCGCCCCCAAGCCCGAGCGCGAGCCGCCGCCTGTGGTCGACGTGCAGCATCGAGCCGCCGGGGCCGCTGCTCGCCATCGCCGGAGCCGTCCGGCACGCCGCGACGCTCGTGTCGGCAGCCGGCCGCGACGCCCGCCAGGCGGCGGGCATGGGCCCGCCAGAGCCCGTGTTGGGCGCCGATTAATCCTTGCGGGTCTCACGGGATCACCCATAGGGTGCGGCCATGACCAAAATCAAAAGGACTCTCACGGGGCTTGTAGCGACGGCCGCCCTGGCCCTCGCACTCGCCCCCTCGGCCTCGGCGGCCGAAGCCACCTGCCCCGGCTCCTTCGAGGTGCTGCACAACGACCGCATCGGCGCGATGCAGCTCCCGGCCGGTCCCTACACGATCACCGTGCTCGACACGGCGACGATGGGCTGCACGGAGGCCTCACATCTCTTCACCCAGTTCCTCGAGGACTGGGACGGGCGCCTGCCCCGCCCGTGGGTGGCGAACAACACGACGCGCACCTTCACAGCCGGTCGCGGCAGCAGCGTCGGCTTCCGCGTCACGCCGGGACAGCCGACCCCGCCGATCCCGCCCAACCCGCCACACCCGCCCTCGAGCCGCGTCTGCGGCGGCTACTTCACCGTGCTGCACAACGATCACATCGGCAGCTTCTCGATCCCGAAGGGCCGCTACCGGATCACGCTGCTCGGCTACTCGGGTCCCAGCTGCTCGCAGGCCTCCACGCTGTTCGCCCAGTTCCTGCAGGACTTCGACGGGATCCTGCCGCGGCCGTGGTCCGTCGACTCGAGCACGGGCAGCTTCATGAGGGGGAGCCGCCACATCGGCTTCCGCATCAAGCCGTACGTCGACGATGGCGGCACGTCGAACGGCGGTCGCTATCCGGTCCGCGGGGAGACGCGCTGCCCGACGTTCCGCGTGCTCCACAACGACAGCATCGGGCGGCTCGTCCTGCCCAAGGGCAGCTACAACGTGTGGGTGCGCGGCAGGCTGAGCTGCGCGGCCTCGACGCGGCTGTTCGACCAGTTCCTGGACGACCCGAGCGGTGACCTGCCGACGCCGTGGGTCGTGAATGCCCGGAGCGCGAGCTTCTCGCGCGGCCCCGGCAGCTCCACCGGCTTCCGCGTCAAGCCGGTCAGGTAGTCAATCCGGCGTATGGGTGCGCAGGTGCTCGTCGAGCACCTCGCGCACCCAGCGCCGTTCTTCCGCGCTCGCCATCCGGTAGCGCCCGAGCAGCTCGCGCTGCCCCTCGAGCGGCAGCCCGCTGATCTCCCAGCGCACCGCCAGGCGCTCGAACAGGAATTCGCCGCGGCGCTGCCAGCGGTCCTCCGCGCTCGCCGCCGGCTTCGACTCGAGCGCGTCGAGCTTCGCGCGCGTCCCGGCGCTCAGCTCGTCGCGCAGCGTGAGCACGTTGCCCTCGGCGTCGGGGTAGTCCGTGGTGGAGGGAGGCGCTTTGTCCTTTCCCTCGCGGCGCCGGCTGCGACGGCCCATCTCAGCGGCTGCGCAGGTAGTTGCGCGCCTGGCGTCGCACCAGCTCGACGAGGTCGCCGAGAGCGATGTTGGCGTCCGTCAGGTGCAGGCCCCAGTTCGGCGCGGGAACGGGGTTGAGTACCGGCGCACCGTCACGCGGCGAGACTTGGAGCACGCTGGCGCCGTCCGCCTTCGAGCAGCGGGCGCTGTAGATCCCGGGGAACGAGCGCCAGGCCGTGCGCACGCTCGGCATGGGCGCGCCCGTGGCGACGGTGAGGGCCCCGATCGACGTGCCCGGCGCGAACGGCTTGCCGGGGAAGACCGGCTCGATGGGGGCGGAGCCGCCGGCGAGCGCAGCGGGGTTCGTGCAGACCGCCTCGCGACCGTCCTCCGGCCGGCCGAAGAGCGAGTCGTCCGGAACCGGTGCGCCGTAGGTCGAGAAGGCGACGACGCAGCCGAGCTGGCGCTCCGCGCGGCAGGCCGGCACGTTCCGGAACTCGCCGGACATGACGTTTCCGCCAAGCAACAGCGCCGAGATCAGCCGCCGGCGCACGGCCGTCCTCCGGTCGATCTCGCGCTTGACGAGCTCGCGCAGCATGAACGTGCCCTGCGAGTGGCTGATCAGCACGACGCCGCGACCCTTGTTGAACCTGCGCAGGTACGTGTGCCAAGCCTCGCGCACGTCGCCGTAGGCACGGGCGCGCATCGCGGGCGTCGTGTCCGAGCTCAGGATGCCGGTCGTGGTGAGCTGCCGGTAGACCGGCGCGTACACGCGGCAGTCCTGCGAGTAACGGGCGGCCTGGTAGAGCGCGATCGAGCGCAGCTCGGGGTCGATGCGGCGGTTGGCCTGCAGCGTCGGCTGGTCGGAGACGGTCGGATAGACGTAGAAGCAGTCGAACTTCGGCCGCATCACCCTGCGCGGATGCGCGATGCGCAGCACCTCTTGGGTGGGCGAGAAGACCGTGGTCGACAGGCCCGGCGTGCAGGGGTTCGCCTTCAACCCGGGCTTGCACAGCCAGACGGTCTTCGCCGCGCTCGCCTCCGCCGTGCCGAGCACGGCCACGGAGACGAGCGCGAGGATCGTCGCGAGACGCCATGCCCTGCCCATAGGGGCGATCCTAATGGTGCGAGCCGCGCACGCGCACTATGTCGTCGTCATCGTCGTCGGGCAGGCCGAAGCGGGCGTTGACCGCGTAGATGAAGTCCTTGAAGGGCGCGATCGTCGTCGGGACGTCGAAACGCGGGTCGGTCAGGAAGCGGTGCACGACCCCGCTCCGCTCGCGCTGATCGAGCTTGATCGCGGCGATGCGGTTGAGCCGGTTCTGGACCACGTACAGGGTGCTGCCCTGGCGCAGGATCCCGTCGCCCATCGGCACGGGCTGGTCGAGCGTGATCTCGCGCGTCACGCCGCTGCGCCCGTTGACCCGGAAGATCTTGCCCGTGTTGCTCTGGACGACGACGAGCCGGCGCCCGCCCCGGAGCGTGTCGATGCCGTTGACGTTGAAGCCCTCCGTGAACTCCAGGTCACCGGAGTAGGTGATCCGCTGCGGCGGCGTCAGCTCGCCGTTGCGACGGATGCCCACTCGGTACAGCTGCGGCACCAGCGAGTCCGTGAAGTAGGCGGCGTTGTGTGTGATCACCACGTCGTTGATGAAGCCGGCATCGGGCAGCGAGAAGCTCGCCACGTCCGCGCCAGTGCGCGCGTCATATACGTAGACGCCCTTCGATTCGCCACCCGAGACGAACAGCCGGTCGAAGCGCGTGTCCACCTTGAGCCCGGTGTGGTTGCGCCCGGGGTGCGGCGGCACGAGCACTGCGCCCTCGCCGCTGCGATAGGAGCCCCTGTAGACGGCGCCGAGCGGAATCGAGCCGACGTAGAAGCGATCGCCCTTGCCGGACGCGATGCCCTCCGGACGGAACTCCTCCGGGAGCGGGATCGAGCTCTGCGCGCCGGTCCCCGCGGGTGCGGCCGGAACGAGCAGGGCGAGAGCCAGCACGGTGATGGGTAGCGCCTTGCGAAGCATGATCGGGCCATACCCGAGCGCTTCGCGCGGGGAACGCGAGCGCGACGACTTGGCGTGTAGGCGCCGGGGGCTAACCTCACCTCAATGAACGACCAACCTGTACTCGACCGCATCGAGTCGCTGGTCGAGGAGGAGCACCGGCTCTGGCGCGCGAGCGAGTCCGGCGGCCTCACCGACACGGAGCACAAGCGGCTGCACTCGGTGCGCAAGGAGCTCGACGAGTGCTGGGGCGCGCTCCGCCTGAGACGCGCCGGCGCCGAGCCGCTCGCCGACAGCGCCGTGCCCGACCCGGCCAACGACCTGGACGGGCCCGAGCCCGAGCCGCCGCACCTCGAGCACGGCGTGCACGACGATCAGCCGGCGCCCGATCCGGGCGTCAACCCGAACGTGCCCTAGCTACTCCTGCTCGACCTGGTGGCGCAGCCGGTTGCGCAGCTCGGCGAAGTGAGCCGTCTCGTACGCGATCAGCGCCGCCAGCAGCGCGAGCACGATCGCGAGCGTCGCGAGCGAGGCGATCTCCGTGGCCAGCGGGATCAGCGCGACCAGCACGGCGGCGCAGATCAGCCGGGCGACGTTCAGGCGGTGGACGTTGCGCCAGCGGAACGCCACGTGCGCGAGCAGGTAGATCGCCGTCCCGCCGAGCATCGCCGTGGCCACCTCGATCTTGAGCGGCTCCTCCACATGCCCGAGCGTCTTCTTCAGGCCGAGCGCGACCAGCACGATTCCGGCGACCATCGGGAAGTGCAGGTAGGAGAACGAGTCGCGTGCGATCTCGTTCTGCTCGCGCCCGGGTTTGGCGTTCGTCAGCCGGCGCTCGGCGACGAGCGCGACGATGTCGAAGTAGAGCCACCACAGGGCGGCCGCGACGCCGACGCCGAGCACGGACGCCGCCACCACGCCGGCGTCCACCTCGCCCTCGACGCCCGCGCCGATGGCGACGATCGACTCCCCGAGCGCGATGATGATGATCAGCCCGTGGCGCTCGACGAAGTGCCTCGGCGCGAGCTTCCAGCCCTCCGAACCGAACAGATAGGGCCCGCCGACGTCGAGAGCCAGAGCGAGGGCCCACAGGCCTCCCTGGAGTAGACCGTCCGCGAACGAGGCGACTATCAGGATGCTGGTCCCGATCAGCGTGCCGACCGCGAGGCCGGCGACCGAGCGCCGCAGGTTCGGGTCGCCGCGGCTCGCGGCGTAGAACAGGATGATCTGCCCGATCCGGACCACGAAGTAGGCGCAGGCGAACAGCAGGCCGAGGTCGCCGAACGCCTCGGGCACGCACAGCGACACCACGAGCAGGGCCGCCATCGCGCCGAAGATGGCGAAGCGGACGAGCCCCTCCTCGGGATCGACGACGCTAGTGAGCCACGAGTAGCCGACCCACGACCACCAGAGGACGCCGAGCACGAGCAGGCCGCGCACGATCCCCTCCCAGCTGGGGTCGTCGGCCATCAGCTGCGTGCACTGGGTCAGCGCGAGCACGAAGACGAGGTCGAAGAACAGCTCTAGCGGCTTGACGCGTTCCTCGGTTCGCAACGTCATGCGCGCGCTGCGGCTGGCGGCCTCCATGCGCGCCCAGTATGGCCGCGGCCACGGGCGTGAATAGTCTTGCCGCCCGCCATGGGCGACTTCGAGCGCGACACCGCCGTCGAGCCGCGCGGCGACGGGACCTACGGCTGCGACATCCGCCCCGACTGGTGGGTGTTCGCCGGGCCGAACGGCGGCTACCTGGGCGCGATCGTCGTACGCGCGCTCAGCGCCACGCCCGAGCTGGGCGGCCGGCCGCTGCGCTCGATCACCCTGCATTACCTGGGGCGGCCGAGCGAGGGGCCGGCCGAGGTGGAGGTCGAGGTGGACCGGCACGGCCGCTCGGTGAGCTTCCTGCGCGGCCGGCTCGTGCAGGACGGCCGCCTGATGGCGACGGCCGCGGCCGTCTTCGCCGACGAGCGCGACGGCTTCGAGCTGGACCAGCTCGACACACCCGCGGTGACTGCGCCGGACGAGACGGATGCGCTGCCGGACGCGCCCGACGGGCCGCCCTTCGCCCACCAGTTCGACTACCTGCCCGCGATCGGGACGGCGACGTTCGGCGGCGGCGACGAGGCCCTCACGGGCGGCTGGCTTCGGCTGCGCGACGAGCGCGCGCTCGATGCCGCCGCGCTCGTCGCGTTCACCGACTCCTGGTTCCCCGCGGTGTTCGCGATGCGGACGGAGCCGCTCGCGCTCCCCACGCTCGAGCTCACCGTCCATCTGCGGGGCCGGCTGCCGCGCGACCGCGACTGGGTGCTCGGCCGCTACCGCACGCGGCTGGCACGACACGGCTTCCTGGAGGAGGAGTCGGAGATCTTCTCGCGCGAGGGCGAGCTGCTCGCGCAGGGGCGCCAGCTGGCGATCGCCGGCTAGCCGCAGGCGGCGCTACGATGCCGCAATGCCGCGCTTCCGCTGGGGACTCGTCGCAGCCGTGGTGCTGCCCGCCTGCCTCCTCGTGCCCGTCGCCGTCCAAGCCGATCGCAGCCCGGACGCCGTGGCTGCCGCCAAACGCATCACGCCCGCCGGCGTGGGGGCGGTCAAGCTCGGCATGACTGCCCAGCAGCTGCGCCAGCAGGGCCTGATCGGGCGGCTGCGCAGGGGCTGCGAGCTCGCGGGCCCGAACGCGCGCTCGGCGCGGCTGCTCGCGCCGCTGAGCGGCAGCGTCGACTTCTCGACGAGCACGCCGCGGCGCGCTCGCACCATCGTCGTGCGCGGCGGCGCGCGTGCGCGCGGCGTCGGCATCGGCGCGCGCATCCGGCGGATCCGCGCGGCCTTCCCGCGCGCGCGAGTCGATCACTCGACCGACGCGCAGTTCGGGATCACGCTCGTCAAGATCCCGCCGAACGGCGGCGGCCGGATCCAGTTCGCCGTCGACGTCGACACGAAGCGCACGATCCTGATCGCCGTCCCGCGCATCCCGTTCTGCGAGTAGCGCCCGCGCGATGACGCGCCCGCAGGCGACCCCCCGGGCGATCGCCGTCGCGCGCGGCGACGAGCCGGCCGACCTGCTGCTCACCGGCGGCCGCGTGTTCAGCCCGGCCCGGCGCGAGTGGGTCGACACCGAGCTCGCGCTCGCCGACGGCGTTGTGGCCGGCTGGGGTGAGCGCGACGCGCACGAGGTCCTGGACGTCAGCGGCTGCGCGCTCACGCCCGCGTTCATCGACGCTCACATGCACCTCGAGTCGACCAAGCTCTGGATCGACGAGTTCGTGCGCACGGTGCTGCCGCACGGCACCACGGCCGTGGCCGCCGACCCCCACGAGGTCGCGAACGTGCTCGGCGTTCCGGGCATCGTGGCCCTGGCCGAGGCGGCCGCGCCGCTGCCGTTCACGTTCGGGGTCTACGCCTCGAGCTGCGTTCCGGCCTCCCCGTTCGAGAGCTCCGGCGCGGCGCTCTCGGCGGACGACATCCGCGAGCTGATCGAGGAGCACGGGGCGCGCGGAGTGGCGGAGGTCATGAACTTCCCCGGAGTGATCGCAGGCGACCCGGAGATGCTCGCGCGCATCCGAGCGGCCGGCGGGCGCCGGGTCGACGGCCACAGCCCCGGCGTCCTCGGTCGCGACCTCGACGCCTACCTGGCCGCCGGGGTCGAGTCCGATCACGAGTCGACGACGCTCGAGGAGGTGATCGAGCGCCGGCGCAAGGGGATGTGGATCTTCATCCGTCAGGGCTCGGCCAGCCAGAACCTCGAGGCGCTGATCCCGGACGTGCTGGAGCACGGCCCCGAGCTGGCGGCGCTCTGCACGGACGACCGCGAGCCCGACACGCTGCTGCGCGCGGGCCACATCAACGACTGCGCGCGGCTGGCGGTAGCCGCCGGCGTCTCCGAGATCGACGCGCTGCTGCTCGCCAGCACTCATCCGGCCCGCTACCACCGCTTCGACCTCGCTCGGCAGCCTCGGGCCGGGCAAGCAGGCCGACATCCTCTGCTTCGACGAGCTCGGCACGTGGCGGCCGGCACGGGTCTGGCACGCCGGCCGGCTCGTTGCCGCGGACGGCCAGGTCCTGGAGGGCGCCGTGCCCTCCGCTCCCATCCCCGAGCTGATGCGCGGGACGATGAACATCGGCACGCTGCCGGAGCCGGAGCGGCTCGTGCTGACGCATCCGGCGGGCACGCGCGTGCGCGCCGTCGGAGTCGAGAGCCGCAGCATCACCACCCGCGAGCGCGTGCTGACCGTTGGCGAGCCGGGCACGGACCTCGCGCACGCCGCCGTCGTCGAGCGCCACCACGCGACCGGCCGGATCGGGCTCGGCTACGCGACCGGCTTCGGCATCGAGCGCGGCGCGATGGCCTCGACCGTCGCGCACGACGGCCACAACTGCGTGACCGTGGGCGCGCCCGGGGCGGGCGCGGACATGGCGCACGCGGTCGCCCGGCTCGCGGAGCTCGGCGGCGGCCAGGTCGCCGTGCTCGACGGGCAGGTGGTCGGCGAGGTGCCGCTGCCGCTGGCCGGCCTGATGAGCGACCTGCCCGCCGCGGAGGTCGCGGGTCAGCTGGCCGCGCTCGGCGAGGCCGCCGCCGCGCGGCTCGGCACGACGGTGGAGGAGCCGTTCATGCAGCTGTCGTTCTTCGCCCTGTCGGTGATTCCGGAGCTGCGCCTGACGGACGGCGGCGTCGTCGACGTCAGGCGCTTCGACTACGTGCCGGTCGAGGCTTAGCGCTGGTTTGCCGGGGCCCAGGAAGGAAACAAGAGAGACGTGCAGATTCTCGGACTCATCATCATCGGCATCGTCATCGGCGTGCTCGCCCGCCTCGTCCTGCCGGGGCGCCAGCGCATCGGCATTCTCATGACGGTCCTGCTCGGCATCGGCGGGGCGCTCGTCGGCGGCATCGTCGCGAACGCGATCGGCACCGGCGACATCTGGGAGCTCAACTTCCTGGGCACCGTCGTGGGCGTGATCGCGGCCGCGGGCCTGATCGCCGCGGCCGAGGGCCTGGGTGCCGGCGACCGGCGCGATCAGCTCGGGCCGGGGCGCTAGCCGCGGTCAGTCGCCTGCGGCGCCGACGAACAGCGTGAACGCGCTCACGTCGCCGCCCTGAAGCCGCGCGCCGAGCACCGCGTAGGGCACCGGCGTGCCGAACGGCAGGATCCCGGAGATGATCCGGAAGCCGCGCGGCGTCCGGCGGGCGCTCGCATGGAGCTGCTGGATCCGGGCAACGCTGTCGCCCAGGCGCAGCCCCTTCGAGGTGCGCCAGGGCCGGTCACCGGTCACGATGGCCTTCTGAGCCAGACCTCTCGGGCCACACGAGTCGACCCCGCCGAAGTTCTGGAAGATGATCGTCAGGCCGAAGCGATCCCAGCGCACGCGGCAGATCTCGCCCCCGCCGCGCCTGCGGTCGGGCTGGCCGAAGACGCGCACCGCCGCGCGCAGGCGCGGGTTCACAGATGGCTTGAAGTCCCCGATCGCACGGACCTCGCCGAGCCCTGTCTGGCTGCCGGTGGCTCGCAGCACGAACGAGCGGGCGTCGGCGGGCGCGGCCGCGACGAGCGCGGTGGCCGCCGCGAGTGCGGCGATCAGGACCGGGCGTGTCGGACGCCGTGCGAGTCGCGCGAGCACGGCGACAAGGTAACCGATCTGTTCGGACGGTCTCCGCTCGGGTCGGCGAAGAGTGCGGGCTCGCGCGGAACGAGTGCGACGCGAATTCGAGTAGTCGGCTGCGACCTAGCTCGATCCCGGACCCTTCCCCAGCCAGAAGCGAGACCGACCTGCCTCGGCCCGGTCGAGCCTAAGCCGGCGCCCGCCGCGCCCGCGCCGCCTTCTGGCGCGCCACCACGTCCAGGACGAGCTTGCGCAGCCGCACTCCGTCGGGCGTGACCTCGACGCACTCGTCGTCGCGGATGAACTCGAGCGCCTGGTCCAGCGAGAGCCGGTGGTGGGGGACGAGCTTGATCGTGTCGTCCGACCCCGAGGCGCGCATGTTGGTGAGCTTCTTCTCGCGCACGGCGTTCACGTCGAGGTCGTCGGCGCGGGCGTTCTCGCCCACGACCATCCCCTCGTAGACCTCCTCGCCGGGCGCCACGAAGAGCTGGCCGCGCTCCTGCAGCTTGAGCAACGCGAACGCGGCGGTGGGCCCGCGGCGGTCCGCCACGAGTGAGCCGGTCGGCCGCGTGCGGATCTCGCCCTGCCACGGCTCGTAGCGCTCGAACACCGAGTGCATGATCCCCGAGCCGCGCGTCTCGGTCAGGAACTCCGTGCGGAAGCCGATCAGGCCGCGCGTCGGCACCAGGAACTCGAGCCGCACCCAGCCGGTCCCGTGGTTGACCATGTTCTCGATCCGCCCCTTGCGCAGGGCGAGGAGCTGGGTCACCACGCCGAGGAAGTCCTCGGGCACGTCGATCGAGAGGCGCTCGACCGGCTCGTGGATGACGCCGTCGACCTCGCGCGTCACGACCTGCGGCTTGCCGACCGTGAGCTCGAAGCCCTCACGCCGCATGGCCTCGACGAGCACGGCGAGCTGGAGCTCGCCGCGCCCCTGGACCTCCCAGGTGTCGCGCCCATCGGTGTCGAGCACGCGTACGGCGACGTTGCCTACGAGCTCCTGCTCGAGCCGGTCGCGCACCTGGCGTGCGGTCAGCTTCGAGCCGGACCGGCCGGCGAGCGGCGAGCTGTTGACACCGATCGTCACGCCGAGCGCGGGCTCCTCGACCGCGATCACCGGCAGCGGCCGCGGGTCGGACGCGTCGGCGATCGTCTCGCCGATCGTGATCTCCGGAATTCCGGCGAGCGCGATGATCTCGCCTGCGGCGGCCTGGTCGGCTGCGACCCGGCGCAGGCCCTCCGTCACGTACAGCTCGGCGACGCGCACGTTCTCGATCTCGCCGTCGCGCCGGCACCAGGCGACCGTCTGCCCCTTCGCGATGCGACCGTGGTGGACGCGGCAGAGCGCCAGCCGGCCGACGTAGGGATCGGCGTCGAGGTTGGTCACGCGCGCCTGCAGCGGGTGCGACTCGTCGTACTCGGGCGCCGGGATGCGCTCGACGAGCAGGTCGAGCAGCGGCCGCAGGTCCGTGCCCTCGGTGCCCGGCTCGAGCGACGCCCAGCCGGCCCTCGCGTTGGTGTACGCGATCGGGAACTCGATCTGGTCCTCGCTTGCGTCGAGGTCGATGAAAAGCGCGTAGATCTCGTCGACCACCTCGGAGATGCGCGCGTCGGGCCGGTCCACCTTGTTCACGCACAGGATCACGGGCAGTCCGGCCTCGAGCGCCTTGCGCAGCACGAAGCGCGTCTGCGGCAGCGGTCCCTCCGACGCGTCGACGAGCAGCATCACGCCGTCGACCATCGTCAGCCCACGCTCGACCTCGCCGCCGAAGTCCGCGTGCCCGGGCGTGTCGACGAGGTTCAGCTTCACGCCGCCGTAGCGCACCGCTGCGTTCTTGGCGAGGATCGTGATGCCGCGCTCGCGCTCCTGGTCCATCGAGTCGAGCACGCGATCGGTCAGCTCCTCGTGGGCGGCGAACACGCCGGACTGGCGCAGCATCGCATCCACGAGCGTCGTCTTGCCGTGGTCGACGTGGGCGATGATCGCGACGTTGCGGATGTCGGAGCGCTGGGCCATGGGAGCGGCCCTCAAGAGTCGCAGGCGCGTACCGCCGCGGCGATCTCGCGGACCCCGGGCGCGATCGACGGCTCCGGTGTATGGGCGTAGCCGAGCAGCAGCGCCGGTGGCAGCGGCGCCTCGCCGATGCGTGCGTCGCCCATCACCGCGATCAGCACGCGGCGCCGCTCGGCCTCTGCTTGGATGTCGCGCTCGTCGGCTCCCGCGGGCAGCTCGACCGTGGCATGCAGGCCCGCCGAGATCCCGCGGATCGTCGCCTCCGGCAGCTCCTCCTCGACGGCGGCCACGAGCGCATCGCGACGGGCGCGGTAGCGCACGCGCATTCGGCGCAGATAGCGATCGAGGTCGCCGCGCCCTATGAAGTCCGCCAGCGCGAGCTGCTCGATTCGCGCCGTGCCGCGGTCAGCGAGCAGCTTCTCGGCACGGATCGCGTCGACGAGCGCGGGCGGCGCGACCAGCCAGCCGATGCGGAGCGCGGGCGCGAGCGTCTTGCTCGATGAGCCGGCGTAGACGACCCGGTCGGGATCGAGGCCCTGCAGCGCGCCGACCGCCGCGCGGTCGTAGCGGTACTCGGCGTCGTAGTCGTCCTCGATCGCGACGGCGCCGCGCTCGCGCAGCCAGCCGAGCAGCGCGGTGCGGCGCTCGCCGCTCAGCACGACGCCGGTCGGGTGCTGGTGGGCGGGTGTCAGCACCACGGCGTCGGCGTCACCGAGCTCGTCCACGCGCAGGCCCTCGTCGTCGACGCCGACCGCGACCGTCTCGAGCCCGGCGCGAGCGACGATCTCTCGCTGCTCTGGGTTGGTCGGGTCCTCGATCGCGATGCGCTTGGCGCCGCCGGTGGCGAGTGCATGTGCCACGAGCGCGAGCCCCTGCGTGTAGCCGCTTGTCACGATCACGCGTCCGGGCTCGGCGACCACGCCGCGCACGCGGCCGAGGTAATTCGACAGCGCGACGCGCAGGTCCTCGACGCCGAGCGGGTCGCCGTAGCCGAGATCGAGGTCCGCGATCGCGCCAAGTGCCTGGCGGAGCGAGCGCAGCCAGGAGCTGCGCGGGAAGTCCGAGACGTCGGGCACGCTCGGGCGGAAGTCGTAGCGCGGCGGGCGGGCCGGCGTGGGGGCGATCTGCTCGTTCGGTGCTCCCGCGGCCCCTGCCTCGGAGACCTGCGGGCGCGCGCCCTGGCGGAGCAGCAGGTAGCCCTCGGCCGCGAGTTGTCCGTAGGCGTCCACCACGACGCGCCGCGAGACGCCCAGCTGCCGCGCCAGGTCGCGCGTCGACGGCACCTGCGCGCCGGGACGCAGGGAACCGTCGCGGATCGCTACGCGGAGCTGGTCCTCGATTTGGGCGACGAGCGTCTCGGGGCGCTCGCGGCTGACGGAGAGCAGCAGCTCTACCGGCTGACTGGTCTCGTCCAATGCCTTAAAAGTGGATCTTCACAGTGCACCAGTACAAACGTAGCATCGCCTCCATGAACGCGATCTCCTCCACTCCCGGCGCACGCCGCCTGCTCTTCATCTCGGTTGCCGCGCGGCTTCCGCTGACCATGCTCGGGATCGGCCTGCTGGTACATGCCGAGCACCTGAGCGGCTCGTTCGCGGCCGCCGGCGTCGTGGCCGGCGCCTACGCGGTCTCGCTGGGGGTCGGCGGGCCGCTGCTCGGAGCCATCGTCGACCGCCGCGGCCAGACGGCTGTCCTGCTCGCAAGCGCCGTCGCGGCGGCCCTCGTGCTGACCGCGCTGGCGCTGCTGCCGGCCGGAACGCCGCTGCCGCTGCTCGTCGCGCTGACGCTGCTGGCCGGCCTCGCGACGCCGCCGGTCGGGGCCTGCGTGCGCGCCCTGTTTCCCGAGCTGCTCGACGAGGCGGACGTGCGCGCCGTCTACGCGGTGGACGCCTCGGCGGTCGAGCTCACCTGGATCGCCGGTCCGCCGCTGGCGCTGGGAATCGGCGTCGTCTGGTCGACGAGTGCCGCGCTGATCGTCGCGGCGCTCGTGGTCCTCGCCGGCACAGCCGCCTTCGCGGCGCAGCCGGTCTCGCGCGAATGGCGCCCGCGAGCGCTGCCCCAAACGCGGCGCGGCGGAGCGCTGCGTGCGCCGGCCGTCCGCACGCTCGTGCTCGCGCTCGTCGCCGTCGGCACGCTGTTCGGCGCGGTCGAGGTGGCGGTGGCCGCAGCCACGGAGGCCGGTGGCAGCGCGGCGGCCGCCGGCCCGCTGCTCGGCATCTGGGGCGCCGGCTCGCTGCTCGGCGGCCTGCTCGCCGCGCGCGCCGGCGGCGGCGCCCAGACCGCGGCGGGCCTCACGCTCGTGCTCGGCGCCCTCGCCGCCGGGCACCTGGCGCTGGTCCCGGCAGCCGGCAGCGTGCTCGCGATGGCGGCGGTGCTGCTGGCCGCGGGCGCGGCGATCGCGCCGGCCTACGCGAGCATCTACGCGATGGTCGAGCGGAGCGCTCCCGAGGGCACGGTCACCGAGGCGTTCTCGTGGCTCGCCACGGCCACCGCCATCGGGGCGTCGCTCGGCGCGGCTGCCGCGGGCGCTCTTGCCGAGGGCGCCGGCCCGCAGGCGAGCTTCATGCTGGCCGCGGGCGCCGGCGTCGTTGCCACGCTCATCCTGATCCTGCGCGCCGGCACGCTCGGCGCGGGCGCTCCGTGCCCGCAGCCCGCCCGGGCCTAGCGGCGTGCTTGTCTTCAGCGCGTGGACACCCAGGCCGAGCTGCGGCGCGACATCCGGGAGCTGGGAACGCTGCTCGGCCAGACGCTCGTGCGCCAGGAGGGCCAGGAGCTGTTCGACCTCGTCGAGCGGGTGCGCGGGCTGATTCGCAGCGATCGGCAGGCGGCGGTCGAGCAGCTGGGGGCGGTCGAGCCCGCCACCGCGCGCCGGCTCGTGCGCGCCTTCAGCACCTACTTCCACCTGGCCAACATCGCCGAGCAGGTCCACCGCGGCCGTGAGCTGGCGGCGCTGCGGGTCAGCGACGGCACCTGGCTCTCGCAGGCGGTCGACCGCATCGAGGCCGCCGAGGTGAACGGCGCCGAGCTGCGCGGCGAGCTCGAGCGGCTCGCCGTGCGGCCGGTGTTCACGGCGCATCCGACCGAGGCCGCACGCCGGACCGTGCTCGCCAAGCTGCGCCAGGTCGCCGGTCTTCTCGACGCGCGCGACCAGGCCCTCGCGGCCCCGGACGCCGAGCGCCACCTGCGCCGGCGGCTCGAGGAGCTGATCGACCTGATCTGGCAGACGGACGAGCTGCGGGTCGCGAGGCCGGACGTCGTCGACGAGGCGCGCAACGCGGTCTACTACTTCGACGCGCTCTATCGCGACGCGCTTCCGGGCGTGCTCGAGGCGCTCGCCGAGCAGCTCGCGCGGCTCGGCTATGAGCTGCCGGTCGACGCGCGCCCGCTCGCCTTCGGCAGCTGGATCGGAGGCGACCGCGACGGCAATCCGAACGTCGGCCCCGAGAACACCGACCAGGTCCTGGGGCTCCAGCACGAGCACGCCATCCGCGGCGCGCTCGCCCTGATCGACGAGCTGCGCTCGGATCTCTCGCCGTCGGTGCGGATCGCGGGCGCCACGCCGGCGCTCGAGGCCTCGCTCGCCGCCGACCTCGACGCCCTCCCCGAGATCGAGCCGCGCTACCGGCGCCTGAACGCCGAGGAGCCCTATCGGCTCAAGCTCACCTGCATGCGCCAGAAGCTGCTCAACACCCGCCGGCGGCTCACGGGCGGGTGGCCGCACGAGCCCGGGCGCGACTACGTGGGCGCGGGGGAGCTGCTGGCCGAGCTCGAGCTGGTGCGCGGATCGCTCCTGGAGCACCGTGGCGAGCTGATCGCGCGGGGGCGGGTCGAGCGCGCCACACGCACGATCGCGGCGTTCGGCCTCCAGCTCGCGACCCTCGACATGCGCGAGCACGCGGACGCCCATCACCACGCCGTGGGCCAGCTCTTCGACCGGCTCGCGGAGAGCGAGCGGCCCTACGCCGAGCTCTCGCGCGACGAGCGTCGTGAGCTGCTCTCGCGCGAGCTCGGCTCGCGGCGGCCGCTGGCGCCGAGCCCGCCGCCGCTCGACGCCGCCGGCACGCGCACCTTCGACACGTTCGCGGCGGTCGGCGCCGCGCGGGAGCGCTACGGCGGCGAGGTGGTCGAGTCCTACATCGTCTCGATGTGCCAGGGGGCGGACGACATCTTCGCGGCTCTGCTGCTCGCGAGACAGGCGGGACTCGTCGACCTGCAGGCGGCCGTGGCGAGCATCGGCTTCGTGCCGCTGCTCGAGACGATCGAGGAACTGCGGCGGGCCGACACCGTGCTCGAGGAGCTGCTCAGCGATCCGGGCTATCGGCGCGTGGTCGAGCTGCGCGGCGACATGCAGGAGGTGATGCTCGGCTACTCGGACTCGAACAAGGCGGCCGGCATCGCCACGAGTCAGTGGGAGATCCACCGCGCCCAGCAGCGGCTGCGCGATACCGCCGCGCGCTTCGGAGTGCGGCTGCGGCTCTTCCACGGCCGCGGCGGGACGGTCGGGCGCGGCGGCGGGCCCACCCACGAAGCGATCCTCGCCCAGCCGCCGGGCACGCTCGACGGCGAGATCAAGCTGACCGAGCAGGGCGAGGTCATCTCCGACAAGTACCTCGTGCCGCGCCTCGCGCGCGAGAACCTGGAGCTGATGCTGGCGGCGACGCTCGAGTCGACAGTCCTGCACCGGCGGCCGCGCATGACACCCGAGAAGCTCGCCGCCTGGACGGGAGCGATGGAGCGGGTCTCGGACGCCGCCTTCGAGCGCTATCGCGGTCTGCTGGACGACCCGCGCCTGCCCGACTACTACTTCGCCTCGACCCCGGCGGAGCTGCTCAGCGAGCTGCACCTCGGCTCGCGCCCGTCGCGGCGGCCCGACTCGGCGGCCGGACTCGACGGCCTGCGGGCGATCCCGTGGGTGTTCGGCTGGACGCAGTCGCGCCAGATCGTGCCGGGCTGGTACGGCGTCGGCAGCGGACTGGCGGCCGCCCGCGCCGCGGGCATGGCCGAGCTGCTCGCCGAGATGTACTCCGACTGGCGCTTCTTCCACAACTTTCTCTCGAACGTGGCGATGACGCTCACGAAGACGGACATCGAGCTGGCGCGCCACTACGTCGAGCGGCTCGTGCCCGCCGAGCTGCACGGCGTCTTCGACGCCATCCGTGACGAGTACGAGCTGACGATCGCGGAGC
Organism: uncultured Thermoleophilaceae bacterium; assembly: GCA_963814095.1. Classification (GTDB taxonomy): domain Bacteria; phylum Actinomycetota; class Thermoleophilia; order Solirubrobacterales; family Thermoleophilaceae; genus JACVRW01. Next base: position 450,013 of record CAWFBT010000002.1, read on the forward strand.
TATTGGCGGTGACCGGCGAGCAGGAGCTGCTCGGCGCGAACCCGGTGCTCAAACGCACGCTCGAGGTGCGCGACGCGTACCTCGCGCCGCTCCACTACCTCCAGGTCGAGCTGATCGAGCGCTGGCGCGCCGACCGTCGCGAGGAGCGTGAGCCCGATCCGGACGTGGAGCGCGCGCTGCTCCTCAGCGTGAACGGCATCGCCGCCGGCCTGCGCAACACGGGCTAGCCGGCGACCCGAGCCGCCAGCTTGTCGAAGGCGGAGCTCCAGCCGGCCTCGGCATGCCCACGCATCTCGATCGGGTAGGGCCCGTCGCTGAGGGTCATGCGCGTCTTGTCGCCGTGATCGTGGAACTCGACTCGCAGCACTATCGGTTCGGGCATGCCGAGTTCCGGCATCGGGTCCGAGCGCAGCACGAGCAGCTCCGGCTCGACGATCTCGAGGATCTCGTAGCCGACCGGGTGCTCCGTGCCGTCGTCCCGCTGGACCATCGTGAGCTCGTAGCGGCCGCCGACCTCGAGGTCGATGCGGATCCGGTCGCGCGGCGTGTCGAAGTGCTCCGGCCCGTACCACTCGGCCACGTCGTCCGGGTCGGTCCAGGCTCTGAAGACGCGCTCGCGGGGCGCCTTGAAGATGCGGGTGATCAGCACCTGCCGGTCGTTCATCGTCGTCCTTCCTTGCGCAGGTGCGCGTCGAGTCGGTCCATCCGCGCCTCCCAGGTCCGCTTGCGCGACTGCATCCATTCGACGGCGTCGTCGAGCGGATCGGCCTGCATCCGGCTCGGCCGCCACTGGGCGTCGCGGCTGCGGACGATCAGCCCGGCGCGCTCGAGCACCTTCAGGTGGCGCGAGATGGCGGGCAGGCTCACCGGGAACGGCTCGGCCAGCTCGTTGACGGTCGCCTCGCCCTCGGACAGGCGCGTAAGGATCGACCGGCGGGTCGGATCGGCGAGCGCGGAGAAGGTGAGGCTGAGCTGGTCGGTAGACACGTAACAGGTCGTTAATTAACGATAGGATTAAATAAGGTCCGGCGCGAAAGCGCAAGGGCGACAGCTCGCGAGGCAACAGCCACCCCTTGCGGCTCACCGAGTCAGAGGGCCGAGATGCCGTCGCCGAGCAGCTTCGTGCCGATCACCAGGAGGATCACGGCCATGATGGTGGCGTTGTTGTGCCCCATCCAGTTCTTGAGCTCGTCGAGCATGCGCGTCGCGCGCTCGCCCATGAAGAAGTAGGTCGCAACCGGTATTCCCGGGCCGAGTGTCGCGATCAGGACAAAGACCGCCAGCGCGATCGCCTTGTCGCCCGTGCTGATCCCGGTCTGCGCGATCGCCGCGCTGGCGCCGATCGTCAAGACGAGGTTCTTGGGATTGATCGCCGAGAGGGCGACGCCCATCGCCAGCGCGCGGGCCGGCGTGAAGTGGTCGATCGTGCGCATCCAGCCCGGGAGCGCGGCGTCGGCGTCGCCGCGTGGCCGGCCGCGCCATTGCTTGACGGCCAGTAGCAGCAGCACCACACCGAGGACCAGCTTCAGCACGCCCACCCAGGAGGCGGGTTGGCCCGACTCGCTGGCGTCGACGCCGCTCGCCACGGCCAGAACGATCGCGCCGACGACCGTCAGGCCGAGGAGCCAGCCCAGGATGAACGCCGGCCCGTTCGAGCGAGCCCGCGGCGTGCCGAGCATCAGGACGACGCCGATGATCGGGATCGGGCTGAGAGCGACGACAACGGCGAACGGCAGGACCTGTCCGATGGCGTCGCCCATGGCGCGACAACAATAGGGGCGGCGCCGGTTCGCTAGCCGGTGGCTTCGTCGAGCGACGCCGCGATGCGAACCCGGCCTGCGAGGCGCAAGCGGTGCAGGGTTCACCGCGTCCGTGTTCGCGTAGAATCGCCAGCCGTAGCTCGCACCGAGCGCGCCGTCGCTCGTCGAAGCACGGCACGCGTGTCGACCGTCAGGACGTCCAGCTCGATGCTCGGTGAAGGACAGATCGAGCATCGCGCGTGGGCCGCGGGTCCATCCGGCCACAAGCGGCGCGGGCATCGCGGCATCATCCCGTAGGTTGTGTGGCTCAAATCCGGAAGAAAGGACTCGCAATGAGCGATCTTGTAGCGATTGCCTACAAGGACGTCCCGACGGCCCAGCAGGTGGCGGCGAACCTCGGTGAGGCCGTCAAGGCCCACGAGATCGAGCTCGAGGATCTCGTGATCGTCGAGCACAAGGAAGACGGCAAGGTCAAGCTCCACCAGCCCTCGCTGGTCGGCCTCGGCGCCGCCGGTGGGGCGCTCTGGGGCGGGCTGATCGGGCTGATCTTCTTCGTGCCGCTGTTCGGCCTGGCGATCGGCGCGGCGGCGGGAGCCGCGGGCGGCGCGGTGTCCGATCGCGGCGTCGACGACAACTTCATGAAGAAGCTCGGCGAGGAGCTGCAGCCCGGCGGCGCGGCGCTGATCCTGCTGGTGAGCAAGGTCACCCCCGACAAGATCCTGCCGAAGGTGCAGATCCCCGGCACCGTCATCCAGACCTCGCTCTCGAGCGAAGACGAGGCTGCGCTCCAGGAGGCGCTCGACAAGGCCAAGGCCTGAGACCGACCGCCGCGCGGCTCCGGGATCCGGCCCCGGAGCCGCGAGCCGGATCGAGGGCAAGGATGTCTGCAGACGAGGCGCTGACCTGGATCGAGGAGTACCGCGACCTGCGTGAAACCGTCGAGCGGGCGATCCTTCCGATCGCCACCTCGGTCGACGGGCGCCGCTTCCAGTATCAGGCCTCGTTGCACGGGCTCGACCTGGAGGCCGGCGGCTATGTGGCGATCGACACCGGTGAGGAGACGCGACTCGGCCAGCTGCTGTCGCTCGAGATGGAAACGCTCACCACGGCGGCTCCCGGACGCGCACGGACAGATCACGGTGCGCGCCGCGCAGGGCGAAGGCGCGCTGCTCGACGGGGGCGGGCGCGCGTTCCACGACGGCCGCGTGCGACGCGCCACGGCCGCTGAGGTGGGAGCCTGGCGCGAGCGCTCCCGCTCCGCCGGCGCGACGCTGAGCGTCGGCGAGCTCGCGCTTGCGCCCGGCGTGCCGTTCGAGCTCGACGCACGCGGATTCGGCAGGCACACCTTTCTGTGCGGGCAGTCCGGCTCCGGCAAGACCTACTCGCTCGGCGTCCTGCTCGAGCGCCTCCTGGCGGAGACGAGTCTGCGCGTGGTGGTTCTCGATCCCAACTCGGACTACGTTCACCTGGCCGAGCGCCGGGCCGATGCCGATCCCGCGGCGGCCGCGCGCTACGAGGAGCGTGCCGGCTCGATAGTCGTGCGGAGCGGCGCGGACGACGATTCTCGGCTCGGCCTCCATTTCCGGGAGCTGGCGGCCGCGCAGCAGGCCGCGCTTCTGCGCCTCGACCCGGTCGCCGACCGCGACGAGTACGCGCAGCTCGCGGCCATCGCCGAGACCGCCACCCCGGAGACCCTCGAGGCGCTCGCGGACGGCGACGAGCAAGCCAAGCGGCTCGTGCTGCGAGCGACGAACATCGGCGTGCATCGCTTCGGCGTGTGGTCGCGAGAGCAGGACGTCTCGATCCTGGACGACGTCCTCGACGGCGACATCCGCTGCCTGGTGGCGGATCTGGGGTCGCTCGCGCGATCCGGCGGAGCGCACACTCGTGGCCGGCGCGATGCTCGAGCGGCTCTGGCGCCGCCGCGCCGAACGGCAACCGGTCGCCATCGTCATCGACGAGGCCCACAACATCTGCCCGGCGAGGCCCGAGGACGCGCTCACCGCGCTCGCCACCGAGGACGCGATCAGGATCGCGGGCGAAGGGCGCAAGTTCGGCCTCTTCCTGATCGTCGTGACCCAGCGGCCGCAGAAGGTGCACGAGAACGTGCTGTCGCAGTGCGACAACCTCGTGCTGATGCGAATGAACTCGGTGGCCGATCTCGGCCACGTGGCGGAGGTGTTCTCGTTCGTGCCGCCCGGGCTGATCGAACGGGCTTCGACGTTCGGGCTCGGGGAGGCGCTGGTCGCGGGCAAGATCGCCTCGCATCCCGCGCTGATCCGCTTCGGCGCGCGGATCACGCAAGAGGGCGGCTCCGATGTCGCGGGCTGGGCCTAGCCGGCGCCTGACCGTCAGTGCACGAAGACCTTGAGGGCGACGAGCACGAGCCCGAGCGCGGCGCTCGACATGCCGGCGCCGAGGATCTGTGCAGCCGACCCGCCCGACAGCTCCCGGAGTCCGGCGCCCCACACGAAGAGGAGCACGACGTTGACCGAGAGCCCCACCCAGAGCCCCGTGTTCACCGAGTACACCCCGGCCCCCGCGACCAGCAGGGCGAGCGCCGCGGGCGCCGCTGCGGCAACGATCGGCAACTCGTGCCGGAGCGAGTGCCGGAAGGCGTGGCGGTCGACCGGCGCTCGCGCCTTAGCGGCCTCGCCGAGAGCGTGCGCCCAGGCGTGGGCGAGCGCGAACACCCCCGCGGTCACGACCACCGCGATCGCCGCCCACTCCAGATCCTTCCCCTCGAGTGTCACGAGCACGGAGGACACGAGCACCAGGCCGTACAGGCTTCCCGTGACGTTGGTGCGCGGGAGAAGCCGGGCGATCCGCCATCTGCCTTCGGGGGTCGCCTCCTCGGTCGTGCTCATAGGGTGCCAGTGTGAGCGATCGGCTGACACAACGCTCGGGCGACCGACCTGACCAGTCAGGAGACAGGGATGTCAGAACGTCCTGATCGTCCTGTACGACGACAGGGGCCTCGCCGCCTGGTCACCCTTCGCGGGGCGTATCGCACTGCTGGGGGTCGTCGAGATCGACCACCCTCCCCGGTCCGGACGCTCACCGTGTCGCCAGAGCGTTGTGGAGACATGCCCGTGCGCGCGGCGCCGAGTTGTCGTCATCGATTGCACTGAGGAGGGAGCAATGCCCGAGCAGAGCACATCCGGACACCCCCACCCATCGCCGCTCGCGGCGCTGGTGATCGTGCCGGTCGTCGTGGCCATCATCCTGACGCTGTTCGCCTGGCCGAGCGCCAAGCTCGAGCCGCGCGACCTGCCGGTCGGCGTCGCCGGTCCAGCGGCCGCCGTGGGCCAGCTCGAGCAGCAGCTCGGTGCCAATCCCGACGCGTTCGACGTCCATCGCTACGGGAACGAGGCCGAGGCGCGCGCGGGGATCGAGGACCGCGAGGTCTACGGCGCTTTCGTAGCAACGCCCGAGGGCCCGAAGGTGCTGAGCTCGAGCGCCGCGAGTCCCGCGGTCGCTCAGCTGCTCGGTCAGGCTGCGGCAGAGACGGGCGCTCCCACCGAGGATGTCGTGGCGGCCGACCACGGCGCGGCGTTGCCGTCGTCGGTGCTGCCGCTCGTGATCGCCGGCATCCTTATCGGCCTCGCCGCCTCGCTTCTCGCCGCGAGTGCTTCCGCGCGCGCAGGGCTGCTGGTGGCCGGCTCGGCGATCATCGGGCTCGTCGCGGCGGGCATCGTCCAGAGCTGGCTCGACGTCGTCGAAGGGGACTGGATCGTCAACGCCGGCGTGCTCGCCCTGACCGTGCTCGCCATCGGCGCGACCATAACCGGCCTCTACGCCTGGCTCGGCGGAGCGGGCATCGGCGTGGCGGCCGCCGTCATGGTGTTCATCGGCAACCCGTTCTCCGCAGCGGCCTCGGCGCCAGAGCTGCTGCCGGAGCCCGCCGGTGGGATCGGGCAGCTGCTGCCGCCCGGAGCGGGAGCGAACCTGCTCCGCAGCACCGGTTTCTTCGACGGCGCCGCCGCCGCCGTGCCGGTCACGGTGCTGCTCGCCTGGGCGCTCGGCGGTCTCGCGCTCGTCGCCCTCGCAGCGATGCGGGGACGGCGGAGCGCCGCCCCCGCTGATGTGGGGGCCTGAGCGCCCGCGAGGCGGACGCAGAGCACGATCATTCCGAGCTCGGCGGCACGTACTTGCTGGCGGTGAACACCGCCCCCTGGGGATCGCTCAGGACGGTGAACCGGACGAAGGGCGCGTCCATCGGCGGGGCAAGCACCTTGCCGCCCAGCTCGGTGGCCTTCGCGGCGGCGGCGTCGGCGTCGTCGACCGCGAAGGTCACGCCCCAGTGCGGCGGCACGTCGGGGGCGCTGCCGTTCAGCGGCATCAGCCAGGCGACCACGTCCTCGAAGCCGGGCGGGGCACCCTGATTCGCCATGCGTGAGCGCAGTCCCGGGTCGCGCTGCTCGAGGTAGTCGCCGTAGCCCGGCAGACGCCACATGTTGGACTCGCCCTGGCCTAGATCGATTGGGTCCGCCTGCCAGCCGAAGACAGCGCCGTAGAAGTCGCGCGCGCCGGCCACGTCGTTGGTGTTCAGCCCGCTGAAGTTCCAGCTGCCCGGCTCGTTGACGACCTGAGCACCCCTGTGCCGGCCCGCCTGCCAGACGTTGATCGGCGCGCCCTGCGGATCGGCGAGCACGGCCATGCGGCCGGCCTCCATGACGTCGAAGGGCTCGGCCAGCACGCTGCCGCCGGCCTCCTTTGCCTTGGAGGCCGCATCGTCGGCGCTCTCGACCCACACGTACGTGCTCCAGAACGGCTGTGGCGGCGAGCCCTCCTGCTGCGAGCCGACCGCCGCGACGTCCTTGCCGCGAATCGTCGCCACGAAGTAGTTGCCGGGCGCGTCGGCGGGCATGCGGTCCTCGAACTCCCACCCGAATAGGCCGCCGTAGAACTCGACCGCTGCCTGGGGGTCGGGCTGTGAGGTGTCGACCCAGCACGGCACGCCCTGCGGATATCCGTCTCGCTCCAGCATCGCTTGCTCCTTACGTCGTTCGTGGATTGCGAGCAGCCTACGAAGGGTTTAGGCCAGGATCTGTCCTCAATTTGGAGGATCATGTAAAAGTCGATGACCGAGACCTCGAGTCGGTTGCTATCGCTCCTCTCGCTCCTCCAGGAACGGCGCGACTGGCCTGGCGCCGAGCTCGCCGAGCGGCTCGAGGTGTCCGGCCGGACGATTCGCCGCGACGTCGAGCGGCTGCGCGGCCTCGGCTATCCCGTCGAGTCGCTGACCGGGCCGGCGGGCGGCTACCGGCTGCGCGCCGGCACTGCGATGCCGCCGCTGCTGCTCGACGACGACGAGGCGATCGCGATCGCCGTCGGCCTGCGCACGGCCGCCCGCGCATCCGTGAAGGGGATCGAGGAGACCTCGGTGCGGGCGCTCGTGAAGCTCGAGCAGGTGCTGCCCTCACACCTGCGCCGGCGCGTGCGCGCGCTCGGTGCGGCGACCTCGGCGGTCGCACCTGGCGGCCCCGAGGTGGACGCACAGGTGCTGAGCGTGCTCGCCGCCGCGTGTCGCGACTCGGAACGCGTGCGCTTCGCGTACCGCGGCCGGGACGGCGCGAGCAGCCGCCGCGAGGTCGAGCCCCACTCGCTCGTCAACGTAGGGCGGCGCTGGTACCTCGTCGCCTGGGACCACGGCCGCGAGGGATGGCGCACCTTCAGGGTCGACCGGCTCTCGCGCCCGGCCGCCACCGGTATGCGCTTCGAGCCGCGCAAGCTGCCGGCCAAGGACGGCGCGGCCTACGTCTCGCAACGCCTGTCCGCGGCGCCGAATCGCTACGAGGCGCGCGTGACCCTGCACGCGCCAGCCGACGTGGTGCGCCGCTCCGTACCCGAGCACTGGGGCGGCACGATCCAACCGATCGACGGCGGGCGCTGTGAGTTCCGCACCGGCGACGACGATCTCGACTGGCTCGCCATGCGCATCACGATGTTCCGTATCGACTTCGAGGTACACGAGCCGCCGGAACTGCGCGAGCACATGCGGATGCTGGCGGAGCGCTATCGGCGGGCGGCCGACGGCGTCAGGTAGCGAACTCGATCAGGTCGGTCATCCGGAAGTCGTTCGGCGCGTGGGCGCCGAGTGTCGGCTTCCAGTTGTTCGCGTGAACATAGGAGGTCGGGTCGCTGTGCAACAGGCACAGGATCACATCGGCCACGATGCGGCCTCCGACCGGACCGAGGTGGTCGCCCCCCAGGGCCTCGGCCTCGCAGAGGATGTAGTACCAGAGCGGGGTCGCCTCCAGCAGGCACTTCCGCACGGACTCCGGCAGTTCCTGCAATCGCAGCGCTGCTTCATCGAGCTTCGGGAGCCCGAGGGCGTCCGCAACCTCCTGGCCGGACGCAACTTCCAGCTTCCTCGCTCGTCGAAGGTTGCGCTGCGCAAGCGAGCCGCCTCCCTGGGGCAATGCGAACAGCGGCCCGCTGAGGGAGGAGTCGATCTCCATTCCGCTCTGAGGCTGGTACTGATACCCGAGCTGCGGGAACCGGAAGAAACGCGTCCAGTCGAGCAAGAGCTCTGCGGGCAGCGGGCGCAGTCCATCCAGGTCCGGGAAGATCCGCAGCGGCGGCGCCGGTGTCGTACTTCGTGTGAGCACGTACTGAGACCGGATGATGCTGTGGCCGAAGCGGAACGCGCTCGTCGAGAACTCAAGTGGCACGCAGGGAGGGCAGTCGTCGGGATGGCAGTCGTCCGGCGGGCCGCCGGTGAGCAGTTCGTTGAACAGGTCGTGCCCGAGGACGGTCGGCAGGAAATCGTGCACGACGAGCCACTGGTAGTGCCAGCGGACAGTCCTCTGCGCCTCCTCGAAGAGCTCCTCCCAGTACGTGTTCGCGTGTGGAAGCGCGTCGAGAACCGCGTTGTGGAACTTGATGAACAGCAGATGCACCTGCACGAGGATCGCGTTCTCGTCGTTGCGGGCGTCGCCGATCAGCGCGCGTCCGGGCACGTTGCGCGGCACGTCTTCGTGTCCCCCCGCGGGGTTGCGTCCAACGAGGAGGCGCGCGCCCGCCGTGTCAGGGTGCGCCCAGTCGTATAGGAAGGGGTGTACCACCGGTCCAGACCCGTACAGGCTGTCGAGGTCGAGGCGAGGTGTGCGGAAGTTCTCCACGCCCACAGGACTGCCCACCAACGCCCGGTGACTGGTGGCGTCGAAGGTGATGTCGTGGTCGATGAACTGGCCGAGGTAGGTGTAGCCGGCCGGAATGTATGGCGTTCCTGCCGACGTGTCTCGCCGCTCCCTCATCAGGCCGGCAAGCGCATCGACAGTCGCCTCGTCGAGCGGGCACTGCGTCTTGCCGTACCTGTAGCAGTAAGCGCCGGGCTCGGCCCCGGCCAAGGCCTGACCCAGGGGCTCGGCTTCGCCGTGCCTAAGCGCCGTCGCCCCGCCAGGCGGGCGAGCTACTTGATCTTCATATGTTGAATCCAAGTGTGCGCCGAAAAGTTGGGCTTGAACGCAATCTCATGTCCGACGACGACGCACGGACCCTTCTGGAATCCGTCCGAAGGAAGGTCCGCCTGCCAGACCTTCGGAGGCGACTCAAGCGTGGCCGCGGCGGCGTGCGGCTCTTGAAGGAGTGTCACGTGAACCTGGAAAGGAGGTTCTTCGTCCGACTGCCCGCCGACTTGCACGGTCCCGTCGAACATGTCCACCCTTGTGAAGCTCGGCTTTCCCGGCAAAGCGCACCTCCTGTGTCAGTGGCTTAGCAGCGCCATCGCCTCGCGAGCGGCCGCGGCGTTTCCCTTGGCTCTGTACAGCGCGAGTCCTGTTTGCGCGGCACGCTCCGCCTCCTTGCGGCGGTCGAGTATCCGCAACACGTCTGCGAGGTCCAGCATCGCATCCCCCCGGAGTGAGATCAAGTCGGTGGAGTCGGCCAGCTCGACCGCCGCGCGTGCGAGCGATTCGCCCGCCGCCGCGCGTCCGTCGCGTGCCGCGGCCCGCGCCCCGACCCCACGGCAGATCACCTGAGTCATGGTGTCCTCTGCCGCAGCCCACCTCTCCGCTGCGTCGCAGAGCACGGCCGCCTCGCTGACTCGACCCTGGGCGAGGACGGCCTTGGCGAGCAGCGCGGAGGTGGTCGCCAGTGTCCCCTTCCCGCTCATCGAGGCGAGCGTCTCGACGTCCGTTCGAAGTCGTTGCTCAGCCAGCTCCGGCTGTCCCATGGACAGCCGGGCCCACGCCTCCAGGTGTGAGAAGCCGGAGCCCAGACCACCGAGCGCGGCGCGGATCCGGTTTGCCTCGGCGAGGAGCCCCGTGGCCGCATCGAACTCCTCCTGCATGGCGTGGAGGAGGGCCAGCGGTTCCAAGACCCAAACGGTCGCCTGTGGGCTCTCCTTCACGAGCTCGCGGAACGCCTCGCAGCGCGAGATCGCATCATCCACGGGCGTTGCACCTTGGGCCGCAGCCATTGCCCGCCAGCCGATCAGCTCGAAACGCTCGCGCTCGGCGCCAGGTTGCTGGGCGCATCCCGCCGCTTGGGCCCACAGGTCGTCGGCGTCACCGGCCCTGCCCGCGATCCATGTGACGTAGCCGCTGAGGAAGAGCGCCCGGCATGTGCCGTGCGGATCCCGTGTGGGGTCGAGCAGGTCGAGTCCCTCGCGGGCGGCGCGTGCGGCGTGCGCGGTCCCGGCATCGAGGTCGGTCTCAAGCCGCACGAGCTCGCGCTCGATCTGAGCACGGGCTCGCAAGCGCGGCTCCAGGGAGCGCTCGACGGCCTCGTCCAGAATTGCGGCGGCCTCTTCGAGCCGACCGGCGTCGTACAGCGCGGCGCCGAGTTCGGGCAGAAGCTCGCTGCGGGCCTCCGGCTCGGCGGCCGCGACAGTGTCCGCTCGCTCGAGCAGGCGGGCACCGGCCGCCGGGTCTCCGCGAAGCCGCGCCACCTCTGCGGCCGCGGCCAGGCGCTCGACGGCGGCGGATGCGATCGCGCGCTCGTGTTCCCCGACTGGACCGAGCGCGGCAAGGTTTTGGAACGCCTCGGCAAGGTGGAAGCCGACCATGTCATCGCGAGCGTCCGCCCGCTCCGCGAGCCACGCGGCAAGCCGTTCATGGAGCTCGGCGCGGCGGCCCCGCGGCAACCCCTGGTAGGCCACTTCGCGGATGAGGGCGTGAGCGAACCGGAACGCATCTTCGCCGGGAATGTCCGAGTGGTCCGGCCGCATGAGCTGTTTGTTCACGAGGCCCACCAGGTGGCTGGCGATCTGTCCGCGGCTCAGCTCCGGAAGGAGCTGGGCTACGCCGCCGACATAGAGGCTGCGGCCCTGGACCGACGCGTTCTCGAGCACGGCCCTCTCGCCCTGCTCCAATCGGTCGATGCGCGCCGCAAGCACCGCCTGGATCGTCGACGGAAGAGCCGTGTCTTGGTCCATCTGGACCACAGCGAGCTGTTCCAAGAAGAGCGGATTGCCCTCTGCCCGCTCGACGATGCGGTCCTCGGCGCCCGGATCGAGCTTGGTCGCGGACGCCGTACCGACGAGGGCTCGCGCATCTTCGTCCGACAGGGGGCCGAGCGTCAGCAGCATTCGGTTCGGCTGCGGCGCGACCCACTGAGGTCGCATCTCGGCGAGGTCCGGCCGGGCGAGGCAGAGGATCAGAATCGGATGATCGCTCGAGAACGCGCCGAGGTAATCCAGCAGATCGAGCATCGGGGGCGCCGCCCAGTGGACGTCCTCGACACCGACCACGAGTGGTCGGTCCTGCGCGACCCGCTCGAGCAGCCCGCGCACCGCCCAAGCCGTTTCCTCGGGCTGGGCCGCGCCGGCCGCCAAGCCGATCGCCTGGAGCACCAGGCGCACTCTGGTGTCGTCGCCCTCGAGCAGCTCACCAAGTCGTTCGGCCGGATCGGGGCCGCAGAGCTGGCGGACTATGTCCGCGAGGGGTCGGTAGGTGATGTCCTCGCCGTACGAGAGGCAGCGGCCGACCACAACGGTGGCGGCCTCACCTATCTCCACAGCCAGCTCTCGCGCGAGCCTGGACTTGCCGAGCCCAGCGGGGCCGACGACGGTGACCACGCAGCACTCGGGCCCCGAGCGGCAACGGGCGAACATGGCGTGAAGCTCGCTCAACTCGCGCTCGCGACCTACGAGAGGCGTCGGGCGAGCGGTGAAATGCGCGGGTTCGTCGACGAGCTCGACCATCCGCCAGGCCCGCACCTTCGCAGCGCGGCCCTTGACCTCCAACGGCTCGAGGGGCTCGGCAGTGACTTGGTCCTTCACGAGCACATGGATGCTCTCCCCGAGCAGGATCTCTCCTGCCTCGGCCATTCCCTCGAGCCGTGCGGCGACGTTGAATGCGTCACCGGCGGCGAACCTGGACCGGCGTGCCCCGGTGCTTACGAAGACCTCCCCGGACTCCAGGCCCAGCTTCATCCCGATTCCGACCCCGAGCGTGTCCTCGAGCTCGGCGCTCAGTTCGGCGCCGGCGGCGCGCATCTCGACCGCCACCCGCACCGCGCGCAGCGCGTCGTCCTCGTGGATCTCCGCCTGCCCGAAGACCCCTACTACGGCGTCGCCGATGAAGCCCTCGACCGAGCCGCCATGCTTCTCGATCACCTCGCCGCATAGCCCGGTGAAGCGATCGAGCAGCACGTGCATCGCCTCCGGGTCCAGTCGCTCGGCTAAGCTCGTGGACCCGGCGAGGTCGGCGAACACGATGCTCACGAGCCGCCGCGCTGCCACGGCTTCCCGGCTGGTGGTGCCGGGGGGCGCTGCGACAGCGCCTGGGGGCTCCTCGTCGCCGGGCTTCGGACCCGGTTCGGCAGTCGCGGCCGGCGCAAGGGCGATCGCCGGGTCCTGGGCGAGGATCGCCCGCTCGAGATCCCGGAGCCGCTCCCCGGGCTCGATGCCGAGCTCGTCGACGAGGGTCTTGCGGGCGGCTTGGTAGGCCTGGAGCGCGTCCGCCTGGCGCTCGCAGCGGTAGAGGGCGAGCATCAGGTGCGCCCGCAGGCTCTCTCGGTACGGGTAGACGGCGATCAGGGCATCGAGGTCACCGATCACCTCCGCGTGGTGGCCCAGCGCGAGCTTGGCCTCGATCAGTCCCTCGGTCGCTTCGGCCTTCAGCTCGGCAAGACGATCGATCTCGCCTCTCGCGAACGGCACGTAGGCGAACTCACCGAGCGGGTCGCCGCGCCAGAGCGCGATCGCCCCCTCGAGGGCCTCTGCGGCGCCGTGCGCGTCGCCGGCGGCAAGCGCGGACCTACCTTGACGCGAGAGGCGCTCAAAGCGCCAGAGGTCGATCCGCTCGGGTTGGACGCGCAGCTCGTAGCCGTTCTCGCGAGTGACCAGCAGCTCCGTCCCGGTCCCGTTGCTCTCGCTCGCGAGGGTCTTGCGCAGGCGATGGACATGCACCTGGACGGTCTTGACAGCCGTCGCGGGCGGACCCTCGCCCCAGATCTCGTCGATAAGGCGCTCGGTGCTGAGCGTCTCGTTTGCGTGCAGCAGTAACAGCGCCAGGAGCGCACGCTGCTTGCTGCCGCCGAGCGCAAGCGCTCGGCCCTCATCGGAGGCTTCCAGCGGACCAAGAAGGCGGAAGTCCATGGCAAGGGGCCCAGAGCCAGTGCTTCCACCGTACCGCAGCTACGCGCAGCCGGGTAATCGCTCGCGCGCGAGTCGAGGCCCTCACTGGCCCGACACCTTCACGGCCGTCCGCCCGCCTACGGCCTCACGATCCGCCCATCCACGACAGGTGCCACCGGTGAGTTCGCGGTGATGTACTCGATCGATACCTCGAGCAGGCCGTCGCCCGGCTGCAGCACGTCCGTCCCGCCGGTCAGTGCCGTGTAGCCGTCGCCACCCGTGAACATGAAGTCGTTGGTGACGATGCGAACGGTGTCGCCGTCGCCGATCGGCGTGAGCGGCCCGGTCGGGCCCTCTGGCGCACGCGCCAACTCGGTGATCACGGGCGTCGTCCCCGAGCAGTT
>CAWFBT010000003.1:0-36173 GCA_963814095.1 uncultured Thermoleophilaceae bacterium
CACCGGGTATTGCCCAAGGCATGGCCACACAGAAGCAACGCCAGACGGCCCGCAAGAACGTGAAGAAGGCGCAGTCGGGCGCGCGCCAGAAGAAGACCATCTCGAAGCTGCCCAAGAGGACGCGCAGCGCGCTCGGTCGCGAGGGCGCCAAGGCGGCCGCGCGCAAGCGAGGTGCCTCGAAGGGCACCGGCAGCGGTGCCGGCGCCATGACCGTCACCGAGCTGCGCCGCGAGGCCGCACGGCTCGGCATCGAGGGCCGCTCGAAGATGGGCAAGGCGCAGCTGGTGCGCGCCGTCGGCCAGAAGCGCAGCCGCTCGCGCTGACGCGTCAGCCCTCCTCGAGCGGACGGAAGCCGGTCAGCTCGTAGAGGCTGTTGGTCGTCCGCTTGAGGCGGAGCTCCAGCGGCACGACGAAGCGGTGCACGATCGGATGCCGGCGCACGAGCAGGCGCTCCGCCGCCCGTGCCTCGTCACCACTGAGCAGGCGGGCCCGCGCGCGCAGGCCCGGGCCGGTCGGCCTGCCGCGCAGCGTGCTGGGCGCCAGCTCGACGTCGGTGAAGTTCCGCAGGCGTCGGACCTTCCAGCTGTCCGCCGGCGTGCCGAAGTAGGCGTGCTCGCCGTCGACCGTGAGATTGACCGGCGTGCCGACCCAGCCGCCGGCGCGCCTGCGCGTGCGCAGCAACACGGCCCAGCTGCGCTCGAGCTGCTCCAGCGGCGCGCTCATCGGATCGCCTCGAGCGGACGTGTGATCTCGATGCCGTGCGCGGTGGCGAGCGCGGGCACGTCGTCGCTCTGCGCCGCAGCGCGCACGAAACGCTCGAACTCGACTGCCGGGTGCGATCACCACGAAGGCCTCGCCGTCCGCGTTCGACTCGTTGCGGACGGTGTGCTCGCATCTGCCCGGGATCGCCACGACCTGGCCCGGTCCCGCCGTCGAGCGCCTGACCTGGCCGCCCCCGTCGGCGATGTAAAAGGCGAACTCGCCGCGCTCGACCCGGTAGAGCTCGGCCGGAGCGTGGCGATGAAGCGCGGGTGGGCCGCCGCCCGGAGGCATCCGGACCTCGAAGGCGAGCAGGGCGCCGTCGCTGTCGGCGCTCGTGATACGGAAGTTGAGCTCGTCGGTTCCGACCTGCATGTCGTTCTCCTTCTCGAAAGACAGGCTTCCTGTCTTGTTCACTCGCGCGTTAGGATAGACAGGCCTCCTGTCCAATGTCAAGCGAATCTCATTCGAGCCCCGCCGAGCGCGCGAGTCCCGACAACCTCGGGATCCTCCTGCGCGAGCCGTTCCGGATCACCTCGGCGCGCCTGCATGAGCGCTTCGCGGAGCGAGGCCACCCGGAGGTGCGGGCGCCGCACGGCAACGTGCTCCAGTTCCTCGACGGCAGCGGTACGCGCGTCAGCGTGCTCGCCGAACGCGCCCAGATGACGAAGCAGTCGATGGCCGAGCTCGTCTCACACCTCGAGCGCCACGGCTACGTCGAGCGCATCCCCGACCCAGGCGATCGGCGCGCGAAGCTCGTGCGGGCGACGGCGCGCGGGCAGGAGGTCTATGCGATCGCGCGCGAGTTCGTGATCGAGACCGAGGCCGAGTGGACCGCCAAGCTCGGCGAGCGCAAGATCGCCACGCTCCGCAGGCTGCTGAAGGAGCTGAACGAGAAGCTGTGAGCGAGCGGCTGCGCAAGGTCGTCGACGAGCTCGACATCCAGCCGGACGACCGCGTGCTCGAGATCGGCTGTGGCCACGGTGTCGCGGCCGGCTACGTCTGCGAGCGGCTCGAGGCCGGCCGGCTGACCGCGGTCGACCGCTCCGCGAAGATGATCGAGGCGGCCCGCCGGCGCAACGCCGAGCACGTGGCCGCCGGCACGGCCGAGTTCCTCATCGCCGAGCTCGAGGGACTGGCCCTCGGTGAGCGGCGCTTCGACAAGGTCTTCGCGGTGCGCGTCGGGCTCTTTCACCGCGAGCCCGAGCGAGCTCGCGCACTCGTCGAGCCCTGGCTCGCCCCGGGCGGGGCGATCACGACCGTGTACGACCCGCCCGGCTGATCCAATGGCGCAGCTGCCGGTAGACGTCCGGGTGGTTCAGCAGGTCGAGGTGGGTCACGCCGGTCAGCTCGTAGCCGTTGTCCAGCTCGAACCGGATCCTGCGGCCACGTCCGCTGCCGCGGCCCGACGCGCTCGGCAGGCGCACGAGCAGGTCCCCGATGAGCGAGCCGAGCGAGCCCTCGCGCAGGCTCGCCGCGACGAAGTAGTAACCGACCTCGGGTAGGAAGGGCACCTCGCCGCAACGGTCGCGCAGGAGCTCATCGGGGTCGCGGTCGAACCAGTCCTCCTCCACGCAGCCGCCGTAGCGGAGGTCCTTGATCCCGGCACTGCGGGAGTTGACGACCCGCCCGAGCGCCCGCGTCTCGGGCAGCTGCCCGAGCGCCCAGCCGAGCACGTTCACGCCCTTTTCGATGTCGGCCCCGAGGTGCGGGGTGCCGAGGCAGAAGACGTGCGCGACCGACTCGGCCCAGCGCAGCCCGCCGGCGGCCGCGTAGTGGCAGGCGCTGCGCGCGACGAGCCCACCCATCGAATGCCCGACCAGCGTGATCTCCTCCAGCGGCCCGGGCCAGCCCTGCTCGAGCTGGTCGAGCTGCTCGGCGAGCAGGCGCCCGTTGTCAGAGATGTGGAGGCCGCTGTTGTAGCGGACGTACAGCGGCGTGATGCCGAGCTCGTCGCGCAGGCGGTCGCCGTAGGTGGGGCGCCCGGGCTCGCCGCCGAGCGGCAGGACGCGCCAGGCGGCGTCGGTCTCGCAGAGCCCGTGGACGAAGACGACGATACGCCGCCCCGGCTCGCCGTCGCGGCGAATCGTCATCGGTAGCGCAAGCGTGTTGCCGGCCGCGTGCAGGCGATCGCCATAGAGCCCGTTCAGGGCGCCGAGCGCGAGCGCGCCCTTGGGGCTGGACGCGATCGGCTCACCGTCGCCGCCGGAGCGGAGCGCGGCGGCGTGAGCGCCGCCCCGGGCAGCGGCCCGGAGGCCGGCGCGCACCGCCGCGTAGGCCGCGCCCGATATGCCGTCATGAAGCGCCTGCACGGGCCATGCCGCCGGGCCGAGCACACCAAAGGGGCGGC
Source organism: uncultured Thermoleophilaceae bacterium (assembly GCA_963814095.1). Taxonomy (GTDB): domain Bacteria; phylum Actinomycetota; class Thermoleophilia; order Solirubrobacterales; family Thermoleophilaceae; genus JACVRW01. Next base: position 3,110 of record CAWFBT010000003.1, read on the forward strand.
TGGCGATCCCCTCGTGCATGTCTCCCACGACCGTACCGCCGGCCGCGACCAGCTCGCCCACCAAGTCGCCCAGCGCTCTGATCTCAGCTCTGCGCACCGATCCTCCTGTACCCGCGAGGGTGGAGTATTCAGGCGTGGCCCGTCGGATTGCTACCTGGAACCTCTGGTGGCGCTTCGGGCCGTGGCAGGAGCGCCGGCGGGCGATCGGCCACGTGCTGCGCGAGGCGAATCCCGACATCTGCGGCCTCCAGGAGGTCTGGGCCGATGACGAACGCAACCTCGCCGGTGAGCTGGCCGAGGAGCTCGGACTGCACTGGTCGTGGACGCCCTCGCCGGAGCCGGAGCGATGGCGTTCACGGGCACCAGAGGAGAGGGCCGGCATCGGCACGGCGATCCTGTCGCGCTGGCCGATCGCCGACGGCTTCGACGTGTCTCTGCCCGCTGCGGGCTCAGGCGACGGCGGCCGCACGGCGACGATCGCCGTCGTCGAGTCCCCCGATGGCCGCATCCCGGTCGCGTCGGTTCAACTCACGGCGGCGCCGTGGGACTCGGCCGCTCGCTGCGTGCAGGTGCGGGCGCTCGTGGAGCGCCTCGCGGCACTCGACCGTGAGGACCATCCGGTCGTCGTCGTCGGCGACCTGAACGCCGAGCCGGACTCAGACGAGGTGCGCCTGCTCTGCGGCCACAAGACGGCGCCCGCACACGAGGGCTTCGTGCTCGTCGACGCCTGGCGCCACGCCCCCAGCGATGCCGTGGGCTGGACCTGGGACCGCGCCAACCCACACGTGCTCGCGACGATGGAGCCGAGCTGCCGGATCGACTACGTGCTCGTAGGGCCGCCGCGCTCCGGCCGGCGCGGCGCGGTCCTGAGCGCCCGACGCATCGGCGCCGAGCCCGTCGACGGCATCTGGCCCTCCGATCACGCGGGAGTGCTGGCGGAGCTCGAGACCGGCTGACAACCCGCTTCCGTCTGCCCCGGATGCGAACGTATGTTCGTGCCAGTCGAGGCCACCATCCTGCACGCGGACGCCGATTCGTTCTTCGCATCGGTCGAGCAGCGCGACGACCCGCGGCTGCGCGGCAAGCCCGTGATCGTCGGCGCCGGGGTGGTGCTGGCAGCGAGCTACGAGGCCAAGGCGTTTGGCGTCCATAGCGCGATGGGCGGCCACCGGGCGCGCCGGCTCTGCCCCAGGGCGATCGTCGTCGAGCCGCGCATGTCGGCCTACGTGGAGGCGAGCAAGGCGATGCTCGAGGTGTTCGACGACACCTCACCGCTCGTCGAGAAGCTGTCGATCGACGAGGCGTTCCTCGACGTCCGGGGCATGGAGCGTTTCGCCGGGACGCCGGCGGAGATCGCGAAGCGGCTGCGCAGGCGCGTGCGTGAGCAGGTGGGCCTCCCCGTCACGGTCGGGGTCGCCTGCACGAAGTTCCTCGCCAAGGTGGCCAGCGGCGTGGCAAAGCCCGACGGGTTGCTCGTCGTGCCGGTCGGGCGTGAGCTCGACTTCCTGCATCCGCTGCCGGTCGAGCGGCTCTGGGGGGTCGGGCCGGTGACCGCGCGCAAGCTGCACGAGCGCGGGATCACAACCGTCGCGCAGGTGGCGGAGCTCGCCGAGGTGCAGCTCGTCGAGATGCTCGGCCGCGCGACCGGCCGCCACCTGCACTCGCTCGCCCACAACTACGACCCGCGCCGCGTGCGCACGGGCGGGCGGCGCCGCTCGATGGGCTCGCAGCACGCGCTCGGCCGGCGCTCCCCGAAGGGCCACGCCGCGCTCGACGAGGTACTGGTGGCGATCGTCGACCGGCTCGCGCTCAGGCTGCGCAAGGCGCGGCGAGCCTGCCGAACGGTCACGCTGCGGCTGCGCTTCGACGACTTCTCGCGCGCCACCCGCTCGCACACGTTGCTCGAGTCCACCTTCGAGACGCGCACGATCCTGGCCGTGGGGCGCGAGCTGCTTGTGACCGCGATGCCCATGATCGAGGAGCGTGGCGTCACGCTCGTCGGCCTCTCGCTCTCGAACCTCGACGACGACGATGCCGTTCAGCTGGCGCTGCCGCTCGAGGCCCGCAGCGTCTCGGCGCTCGACAGCACCGTCGACGAGCTGCGCGAGCGCTTCGGCTCGGACGCGATCACGCGCGCCTCGCAGCTCACCCGCCGGCTGCGCCCCGCGATGCCGCTGCTGCCGGACTGAGGAGGTGAGGCCGGCGGGAGGCGACTAACGCGAAAACCGAGGCAGCCAGGCGCGTACCGCGGCGGCCACCTCGTCAACGCTCTTCTTGAGGCCGTGATTGTCGGCGACGGTCACGAGCGTCCGACCCTTGCGCTTCTTCGGCATGCCGAAGGGGTCATTCGTGCCCTGGACGACGAGGACGGGCAGCTTGACCGCGTCGAGCTCGGGCTGGCGACTCTTCGAGGGATCGTCGCCGCGGCCGGGTGCATGCACCGGGAAAGCCAGGCAGAGGACGCCGGCGGCGCCGGTCTCCGCAGCGGTGCGGCACGCCACGCGCGCGCCGGCAGAGCGACCGCCGGTCACGATGGCGAGCCCCGCCAGCTCCTCTGCGCGCAGCTGCTCGAGCACGGCCGTCCAGGCGCTGTCGAGCTGCGCGGCGGCTGGCGACGAGCGCCTCCCCGCGACCCGGTAGGGCTGCTCGACGAGAGCGACGCTGAAGCCCTCCTCGAGCGCGGCTTGGGTCGCGGCCATCAGATCCGGCGTGGAAACGCCGCCGCCGGCGCCGTGGCCGAGCACGATCGCGCCCGCAGCCCCGGGCGCTTCCTGGAGGTGCACGAGCGCGGGCCCGTGCGGCGTGTCGACCTCGATCGCCCCGGCGGTCACGGGCCTGCATGCTGACAGGCGCCTTGACTTCAAGCGCACTTGAGCCTCGACCATGCCTGAGAGAACCCCCGAGCAGAGGAGCGGGACATGAGCGAGACGAGAAGCGCGAGCCGCCGGATCACCGACGAGGTCACGTCCTGGCCCGGCGTGAGCGCCGGCGAGGGCAGGCGCGGCGAGTTCGCCTTCAAGATCGGACCGCGCCAGATTGGCCACCTGCACGGCGATCACGCCGCCCACCTGTCGTTCCCGAAGGACGTGTGGCAGCGCCTGTACGACGAGGGCCGCATCGACTACCACCCGGTGTTCCCCGGCAAGCCCGGCCATGCCTCGCGGCGGATCGAGAGCGACGACGACGTCCGCGACGTGATCGTGATGATCCGGATGACCTACGACCGCATCGTGGACCGCTTCGGCCTGCCGGCGACGCGCGACGAGGTCCCCGCCGGAAGCGCCTAGGCCTTCGCAACGCGCGCGGCGTGCCGCTTGGCGCCGGGCTCGGTGAATGCGGCCAGCGCCTCGGCCTCCGCGAGCGCCGCCTTACGGTCCGCCGCGCGCAGCCGGCCGAGCGGCTCGATCACCACGGTGGCGGTCCCGCGCGCCTTCTCGAGCTTCCAGAACGCGGCCACCCGGCCGTCGACGAGCACGGTCGCCCGCACGCGCAGGTTCTTCGTCGTCAGTGACCTGCGGTGGGCGTCCGAGATCACGCGTGTGCGGTCATCGTGGGCGAGCAGCAGGCTGTCGAACTCGGGCAGCAGCCGGACCGGCGCGGGCGTGTCCTCCGGCGGTCGCGGCGCGTCCTTCAGGTCGTGGAGCTCGCGTCCGCCCTCGTCCCTGAAGCGCCGCAGCTCAGGGCCGAGCTGCTCGAACACCGGTCCGAGCTCGCCGCCCCCCAGCCAGGCCTGCATGTCCCGTACCGAGGCGGGACCGAACGCGCCCAGGTAGCGACGCACCAGCTCGGAGCGGTCGGGGCGTTTGCGCGGCGGCTTGCCGATCCAGCGCTCCGCGTCGGTGAACGGCGCCTTCGGGGTGAAGCCCCAGCGACCGCCGTCCGGCACCCGCACCAGCGGCAGACTGGTCCGCACCACGGCGGCGATGGCGCGGACGTCGGCCTCCGGGTGGCGCTTCGCAAGCTCATCGCGGAGCGCCGCCGCGGACATCGAATCCTGCTTTGCAAACAGGCCGCGCCCGTCCTGCACGAGCGCCGCGACGTCGACACCCTCGAGCCGCGAGGCGAGGTAACGCGCCATGTCGCCCTCGAGCGCCTCGGCGATCGCCGAGTGGAGGCGCGTGTAGTCGCGCGCCGGGAGCAGGTGGACGGTGCCGCGCATGGCGGTCGCGCGCACCAGCCTGCGCTCCTCGATCGCGCCCTCGAGCTCGGGCGCCTCGAAGCCCTCGATGCGTGACCACAGGCCGATGTAGGGCGGGCCGGGCTCCTGCGCCTGCATCCCGCCGAGGAGCCCGACCGCCTCGACGGCGCCGAGCTCGGCACGCTCGAGCAGAAGCTGGCGCGCCAGCGTGGCGCGGCCGAGCTCGCGGGCGCTCAGGACCTTGTCCGGCACGCCGCGATCATGTCAGGAGCCGCCGCGGCGACGCGCCTGTACACGGTGTCGAGGGGGCGTCGACACTTGGCCAGGATTGATTGACCCGCGCGCGGGGCGACCCTACGCTCGACCGGTGCCCGGCGACCCGCGGCAGATCGTGGCGTTCGGTGGCGGCGGCTTCTCGATGGAGCGCGGCAACACGCTGCTGGACGACTACGTGCTGGGACTCGCCCGCGAGCGGGGCGGCGAGCGGCCGCGCGTCTGCTTCCTGCCTACGGCGAGCGGGGACGCGGACCACTACATCGTGCGCTTCTACAGGGCCTTCTCGCCCGAGCTCTGCGAACCGTCGCACCTGTCGCTGTTCCGGCGCGAGTGCGCGGTCGGCGACGTGCGCGAGCACCTGCTCACGCGCGACCTGATCTATGTCGGCGGGGGCAGCGTGATCAGCCTGCTGGGCGCCTGGCGCGCGCACGGGATCGACCTGATCCTGCGCGAGGCGTGGGAGCAGGGGGTGGTCCTGTGCGGCCTGAGCGCGGGCTCGCTCTGCTGGTTCTCCGAGGCGGTGACCGCCTTCCACGGCCCGCCGCAAGCGGTGACCGGGCTCGGGCTCCTGCCCTGGAGCAACTGCGTGCACTTCGATGCGGAGCCGGCGCGCTGCGCCGGCTACAGGCGCCTGCTCGCCGAGGGGATGCGGCCCGGCTACGCCGCGGAGGACGGCGCCGCGCTCCACTTCGAGGGCGAGCGGCTCGCCCGCGTGGTTGCCTCGCGGCCCGGGGCGCGCGCACACCGGATGCGCTGGACGGGCAAGCGCGTAAGCCGGCGTCCGCTTGCGTCGGCCTATCTGGGCGCGGCCGGCGGCGGCGCGGCGCCCGTGGCGCCGCCGCCGGGACGATTGTCGGTGGTTGCGGCCTGAGGCCCGTGCTCCCGCTTGCCAAGGACCCGCGGCGCATCGTCGCGATGGGAGGCGGCGGCTTCTCCGCGCCGCCCGGCGATCCGGCGCTCGACCTCTACGTGCTGCAGGTCGCCCGCAGCCGGCACCCACGCATCTGCCTGCTGCCCACCGCGGGCGGTGACGCCGAGGACCAGATCAGGCGTTTCTACTCGGCCTTCCGCCACCTCCCCTGCGAGCCGACTCACGTGTCGCTCTTCAGGCTCGGCAGCGACCGCGTCGACCTGCGCGAGGTGCTGCTCTCCCAGGACGTGCTCTACGTGGGCGGCGGCAGCCTGCTGAACCTGCTGGCGGTGTGGCGCGCCCACGGCGCCGACACGCTGCTGCGCGAGGCGTGGGAGCAGGGAATCGTCCTGTGCGGCATCAGCGCCGGCTCGATGTGCTGGTTCGAGGCCGGCCTCACCACGTCCTTCGGCGAGCCGCGCCCGGTGCGGGCGCTCGGCTTCCTGCGCGGCAGCAACTCGGTCCATCACGACAGCGAGCGCGAGCGCCGGCCCTGCTACCACCAGGCGATTCGCAGCGAGTCCGTCCCGCCGGGCTACGCCGTCGACGACGGTGCCGGCCTGCTGTTCGCGGGTACCGACCTGGCGGAGGCGGTCAGCGCCCGGCCGGGCGCCGGCGCCTACTGGGTCGAGGAGATCGATGGCGAGGCGGTCGAGACCCCACTCGACCTCGCCCTGCTGCCGGGGCGTGAGGAGCTCGCCCCGGCCACGCCGCTGTCGATCGCCGAGCTGCGCGAGGCGCGCACAATGCGGCTAGGCCGCGGCGACGCGCGGCGCGGACGCCGCTGAGCGACTCAAACGCGAAACGGCGCCGCCAGGGCGCCGCTTCACGAGGGGAGGTTGGAGGCCCCTTGGGAGGGCGGGACGCTTACGCGCCCGCGTGCGACACGCGTCCGCGCAGGAGGGAGCGCAGGCGGCCGCCGCGGGCCGAGTGGGTCTCCGCGCTGTCCATCTGCGCACGGCGCAGCTCGAGCAGGGCGACGAGCTCGGCGGTCGGCTCGAACGGATCGGCGATCGGGCGGCCGGACCCGAGCGGCAGCGCCGCGAGGATGCGGGAGTCGGCCTCGGCGATCAGCACGGGCCCGCGCGGCGGGCGAGCGCTGTCGAGCGCCGCAAGCCGTTTCAGCTCGGCATGGTCGCCTGAATGGGAGCGGCGGACGATGAAGTTCTTCATTTCGGACGACCTCCTTTTGATCATCTCGGGTTGCCTGTATGACCTTGTAGATGTAGTGTATGACCTACAAGGAGGCAGACAATGTCCTACAAGGTTGATTTGTCTGGTCTGAGCAGGGAAGGCGAGGTATCACTCACGCAGCAGCTCGTCGAGCGCTTCAGGCATGCGATCGACGACGGTGAGCTCGAACCGGGCGAGAAGCTGCCTCCAACGCGGGAGCTGGCCACCGAGGTCGGCGTCAACCACCTCACGGCCGCGCGCGTGTACCGCAAGCTCGCCGAGCTCGGCTACGTGACCGCCTCCGTCGGCCGCGGCACGTTCGTGCGCGCGCTGGCTCCCGAGGCGAGCGAGGAGTTCGGCGACGACTGGCAGGTCTACGCGCTGCCCGAGCACGCCGTGACCTATCCGGAGCGGGTGTTGGCGGACACCTTCGCCAGCGCCGGCGATCCCGACGTGATCTCGCTCGCGATCGGCTGGCCCTCGCCGCGGCTCTATCCCACCGCCCAGCTCGCACAGATCACCGCCGACGTCTTCGAGGAGGAGGGCGGCGAGGCGCTTTCGTATCTCCCGGCAGAGGGGCTGTATGCGTTCCGCGAGCAGCTCGCGCTGCGCGGGCGCCACTACGGCTGGGCGGACGAGCCAGACGAGATCGTGGTTGTGTCGGGCGCCAAGCAGGGGCTCAATCTGGCCGCCAAGGCGACGCTCGAGGAGGGCGACGTCGCCGTGGTCGAGTCACCCACCTTCCTCGGCCTGCTCGAGTCCCTGCGCAACACGGGTGCGCGTGTGATCGGCGTGCCGGTTGACGAGGACGGCCTCGACGTGGACGCGCTCGAGCGCCAGCTCGCGCGCCACGAGGTCAAGCTCGTCGCGCTACAGACGGCCTGCCAGAACCCGACCGGGCGCAACCTCTCCGAGGAGCGCCGCCAGCGCCTCGCTCAACTGGCTGTCGAGCGCAACTTCTTCATCATCGAGGATCGCGTCTACGCGGACACGAGCTTCGACGGCAGCGCCCCGCGACCGATCCGCGAGCTCGTCCCGGCGCACGTGATCTACGTGAACTCGCTCTCGAAGGTGGTCGGCGGCGGGCTGCGCGCCGGCTGGGTGGTCGCGCGCGGGCCCGTGCGCGAGCGGATCGCGATGCTGAAGCTGGCCGACGACTTCCACAGCCCCACGCTGATCCAGCACATGGCCGCGCGCTGGCTCGCCGCCGGCACCCACGACCGCTACGTCGAGAGCACGCTGCCGTTCTACCGCGAGCGCCGCGACGCGCTCATCGAGGCCCTCGAGCGCCACCTGCCGGGCGAGTACCGGGCGGACGTCCCGAGCGGGGGCCACCACGTGTGGGTCACGCTCACGCGCTCGCTCGACGAGCGGAGCCTCTACTCGGAGGCACAGCGCCACGGCGTGGCCTTCACACCGGGCGGCGCCGTGACCGTCGAGCGCCGCTCGCAGGTCTCCCTGCGGCTGTCGTTCTCGCTGCTCGATCCGGCGGAGTTGGACGAGGGCGTCCGGCGCCTGGCTCGGGCGATCCGCGAGGTGCGCCGCAGGTCGCGGCACGCGGTCGCGGCGCCGATGTCCTAGCGGACGAGGACGCGCTCCCAGAGGCCGCCGAGCTCGCGCAGCTCCTCGCGCGAGAAGCGGCTGAGGAACAGCCGCCGCACGCCCTCGAGATGCGTGCGGCGCGCCTCGTTGAACGCCTCGCGCCCGGCGGGAGTGATCTGGGCGAAGTAGCCGCGAGCGTCCTCGTCGCACTGGACGCGCTCGAGCAGGCCTGCGCGCTCGAGCCGATCGACGAGCCGGGTCAGTCCGCTGCGGCTGAGCAGCACCGAGTCGGCGAGCTCGGACATGCGCATGCGGCCCCCGGGCTCATCGGCGAGGAAGAGCAGCACCTCGTACGAGGACAGCGGCAGCCCGTGGACCTCGGTCAGCTCGGCGTCGAGCGCCTTCGTGAGCTCCGCGTGCGCGCGCAGCATCCCGCGCCATGCGCCGAGCTCCTCGCGGTCGAGAAGCTGAATCCTGTCGTCGCCGTTGCTGCTCATCGTGTCGCGCCCAGTTAGTTGCGGGCACAACAAGTGTACCCGCTATGACGCGAGTCGAGCTGGGGTCAGCCGACCGGGCCGCCGGCGCGCAGCGCGTCCAGCTCGGCCGGCGTGTCCACGTCCTCGCCGCCGCCGAGGTCACCGCAGGGCACCTCGCGCACGGGCACGCTCATCAGCAGGTTGCGTGCGCCGTGGTCGCCGGTCACGTCGCGCATGCGCCCGAACAGCTCGCGCTCGAGCAGCACCGGGTGGCCCGGGTCGCCCCCGTAGGTCGCGCGCACGGCGAGCGCACCGTCGCCACGGGCGGCGATCACGCGCCGAATTGCGTCCGGGGACACGCGCGGCTGGTCGCCGAGCGTGACCACCACCGCCTCGCAGTCGTCCAGCTCGGCGAGGCCGCAGGCGAGCGACGCGGCCTGGCCCTCCTGCCAGCGGTCGCACAGGTGCGGCTCTGCGCCGTTCAGGTCGACACCCGCGATCACCTCCTCGGCCCCCGCGCCGAGCACGACGATCACGCGCCCCACGGGTGACGCGGTTACAGCGCGCACGGCGTGCTCGAGCAGCGGCCGGCCGTCGAGCGGAGCGAGCTGCTTCGCGCTCCCGAAACGCGAGGCCTCCCCCGCCGCGAGCACGAGGCCCCCGATCACGCGCCCACCTCGTGGATGCGACCGCCGGCCTCGGACAGGCGCCCGCCGCTGCGGGCGTTCCTGACCGCAACCACCTCGGCCATGATCGAGAGCGCCGTCTCCTCCGGCGTGATGGCGCCGAGGTCGAGCCCGATCGGCGCGGCGATCCGGTCAAGCAGCTCCTCCTCGAGGCCCGCGGCAAGGAGTCGCTCGCGGCGCTGCGCCTGAGCGCGACGGCTTCCCATCGCACCGACGTAGGGCGCCTCGGAGTGGAGCGCCAGCTCGAGCGCGGCGTCGTCCAGCTTCGGGTCGTGCGTGAGGACGGCGATGTAGGTGGCCCGGTCGATCCCGCCGATCCGGGCGAAGGCGTCCTCCGGCCAGGCGGCGATCACCTCCTCGGCCTCCGGGAAGCGATCGGGCGTCGCGAACTGCGAGCGCGGGTCGCAGACGAAGGGCCGCCAGCCGGCGGCCCTGGCGAGACGACACAGCGCCGCCGCGTAATCGACCGCCCCGAATACGACGAGCCGGGGCGCCGGCGCGGTCACATCCACGAACAGCGTGACGTCGCCGACGGGGCGCTGCTCGGAGCGCTCCGCCCACATCAGCTCCTCGGCCGCCTCCACCGCGGCCCGGTCGAGCTCGGCGCTGCCGAGGCCGCCCACGATCCCGCCGTCGGCACCCACGAACAGCTTCGCCCCGACACCTTCGCCCTCGATCACCGTGACGAGAGCAGCACGGCCGTCCTCGCCCGCGATGCGGGCGAACTCGGCCTGGGCAGTCAAGCCGAGTACTCCTCGACGAAGACGTCGATTTCTCCGCCACAAGGCGCCGTGCGCGAGGCGGCCGGCCCTGCCGGCCGCGGAGCGATCCCGTTCACGCGGAGTACTCCTCAACGAAGACGTCGATCTCGCCGCCGCATGGAAGCCCGACGTCCCACGCGTCGCTGTCGGCGATGCCGAAGTGAAGAAGCTTCGGGCCATCGCCGCCCAGGACCTCGCCGGCGGCCTCGACCACTGCGCCCTCCACGCAGCCGCCGGAGACGGCTCCCGAAACCTCGCCGTGCTCGTTCACGGCCATCTTCGCGCCGGGCGGGCGCGGCGCCGAGCGCTTGACCGCGACGACGGTCGCTATGGCAACACGGTCGCCGCGCTCGCGCCAACCGCGCACTTCATCGAGCACATCCTTCACGGGTTCCCTTCCCTTCCTTGCAGCACCTTTCCCCCAGGCTGCTCATCTCATGCCACTTTCCATCAACTCGGCCAACTCCTCCAACGAAGCTAGTGAGTTCCCGGCGAGAAAATGGTCCACGTACGGGAGCGCCGCCTGCATGCCGGCGGTCAGCGGCTCGTAGGCTGGGTGGGCCTTCAGCGGGTTGAGCCAGATCAGGGAGTATGCGCAGCGGCCGAGGCGGCCCATCTCGGCGGCCAGCTGCTCTGGGTCGCCGCGATCCCAGCCGTCCGAGAGCAGCACGACGATCGCGCCGCGCCCCAGCCGGCGGCCGTGCTCGCGGTTGAGCGTGGCGAGCGCGTCGCCTATGCGCGTGCCGCCTGACCAGTCGTCGGCGGCGCTCGCCGCGCGGTCGAGCGCGCGGTCGGGGTCGCGCCCCGACAGCTCGGCGGTGACGCGGGTGAGCCGGGTGCCGAATACGAACGCCTCGACGCGCCGGCGCGCGGCCACGCACGCCTGCATGTACTGAAGCAGCATGCGCGCGTACGGCTCCATCGAGCCCGACACGTCGCACACGAGCACGAGCGGGCGCGGGCGCTCGGCGGGCTCGCGCCAGTGGCGCTCGAACGGCTCGCCGCCGCTGCGCAGCGACGCGCGCATCGTGCGCCGCAGGTCCGGCCGCGCGGCGTGCGGCGGCGCGCCGCGGCGGCGGGCCGGCCGGGTACGGCGACTCGGCCGCCTCGGCCCCGCGCCGGCCAGCCGGCGCATGATCGTGCGCGCGCTGCGGCGCTCGGCCTCGCTGTATTCGGCGAAGTCCTTCTCCTTGAGGAGCTCGACGTCGGACCAGGCGGCGGGCAGGATCTCGATCTCCTCGGGCGCCGCCGGGTGGCGCAGCTCGGGCGCCGGCACCGCCACACGCGGCAGTGCGAGCGAGGCAACCTCGTCGAGCGCCGGGGGCGCCTCCGGGAGGTCGGGCGGGGGCGCTGAGAACCACTCGGCGAAGGCGGCGTCGAACGCCTCGAGATCGTCGCGGCGCGAGCAGAGCGACACGCGCAGCGCGAAGTAGGCGGTGCTGCGGTCCGACGGGTCGATCGCGGCGAGCGCGCGGTGCGCGGCCAAGAGCTCCCCGATCCCAACGCGCGCGCCGCCGGCGCGCATCGAGGCCACGAGCAGCGTCAGCCGGCCGGTCAGGCGGGCGCCGGGCCGGTCGCGCTTCACGGCGTGTCCCCCGCCATGTCGCGCAGCAGCCCGCGCGCGCGGACCTGATCGATGTCCTCGCGCACCTTCAGCGCCACGCCGAGCGTCTCCTCGAGGTCGTCCGAGTCGAGCGCGAGCAGCGCCTGCGCCCATGAGATCGTCTCGCCGACTCCGGGCAGCTTGTAGAGGTCCTCGCGGCGCAGGCGCGCCACGGCGGCGCAGACCCGCTCCGCCACCTGGTCCGAGACGCCCGGCAGCCGCGCGTGCACTATCTCCGCCTCGCGCACGGGCGACGGGTAGTCGATCCAGTGGTAGAGGCAGCGCCGCTTGAGCGCGTCGTGGAGCTCGCGCGTGCGGTTCGAGGTCACGACCACGAGCGGGCGGCGCTCGGCGCGCACCGTCCCCAGCTCCGGGATCGAGACCTGGAAATCCGACAGGAACTCGAGCAGGAAGGCCTCGAACTCGTCGTCGGCCCGGTCGATCTCGTCGATCAGGAGCACGACCGGCTCGCTCGCCTGGAGCGCGTCGAGCAGCGGGCGGCGCAGCAGGAAGCGCTCCGAATAGAGAGGCTCCTCGTCGTCGCCGGCCCGGAGGTGCAGCAGCTGGCGCGCGTGGTCCCAGTCGTAGAGGGCGTGGTGGACGTCGATGCCCTCGTGGCACTGGAGCCGTATCAGCCGGGCGCCGGTCGCGGCGGCGAGCGCCTTGCCGACCTCCGTCTTGCCGACACCCGCCTCGCCCTCGAGCAACAGCGGCTGCTCGAGGGTCACCGCCAGGAAGACGGCGACCGAGAGGCCCCGGTCGGTGAGGTAGGTCTCACCCGCCAGGGCCTCCTGGACGGCTGCGGGGCTGTCGAGGCTCAGAGCCCTGCGGCCTCCTCCAGCGCCCGGCGGGTCAGCACGCGAGCGAGGTGGCGCTTGTAGTCGGGCGTCGCGTTCAGGTCGCCGGGCGGCGCGGTGCCCTCGGCGGCATGCCGGGCGGCCGCGGCGATCGAGCCCGCGTCGAGGGCGCCGCCGCGCAGCGCGTCCTCCGCCGAGGTGGCCCGCACCGGCGTCGTACCCATGTGCGTCAGGCCGATCCGCACATCCGCGCAGGAACCGTCCACCGCCTTCTTGACGACCGCAGCCACCCCGACCATCGCCCAGTCCTCGGCGCGCCGGGTGAACTTCTGGTACCCGACGCCGTAGCCGTCGAGTGCGGGCACGCGAATGCTCGTGATCACCTCGTCCTGGCGGAGCGAGGTCGTGAGGTAGTCCTCGAAGAGGTCGGCCGCCGCGATCTCGCGGTCTCCGCCGGGGCCGCGCACGGCAACCTCGCCGTCGCAGGCGAGCATCACAGCCGGCAGGTCCGACGCCGGGTCGCCGTGCGCGAGTGAGCCGCCGATCGTGCCCCGGTTGCGCACCTGCTGGTCGGCGACCAGCGACGCGGCGCGCGATGCGAGCCCGAGCTCCGGGGTCTCCTGGAGGTCGGCGTGGCGCGTCATCGGCCCGATTCGCCACGAGCCGTTGTCGCGCTGGATCCCGTGCAACCCGGGGATGTTCTTCAGGTCGATCAGCACGGTCGGCGCAGCGAGCCGCAGCTTCATCAGCGGCAGCAGCGAGTGGCCGCCGGCAAGGAGCTTCGCGTCCTCGCCGTTCTCGTGCAGCATCCGGATCGCTTCCTCGAGGCTCTCCGGCGCTTCGTAGTCGAACGCTGCGGGGATCATGCGCCACCCCCCTCGTCCGGGCCGGCGGGCCCGCTGCCCGACGCTCCCTGTCCGTGTTCTCCGAGCGGCCTGCCCTGTTCGCTGGCGCGGGGGCCATCGCCGCGGCCCTTGGCCGCCTCGATCGCCTGCCAGACGCGCATCGGCGTCATCGGCATGTCGAGCTCCTCCACGCCGAGCGGCGCGAGCGCGTCCAGGACCGCCGCAGCCACGGCCGGCGTCGCCGCGATCGTGCCGGCCTCGCCGATCCCCTTCACGCCGAGCGAGTTGACCGGGGACGGGGTCTCCGTGCGGTCGGTCTCGAATGAGGGCACCTCGGCCGCCGTCGGCAGCGCGTAGTCGACGAACGTGCCCGTCACGAGCTGGCCGTCCTCGTCGTAGACCACCTGCTCGTAGAGCGCCTGGCCGATCGCGTGAACGATGCCGCCGTGGATCTGGCCGTCGATCAGCATCGGGTTGATCGCCGGGCCGCAGTCGTCGACCGCGGCGTAGCGGACCACCGTCACCTTGCCGGTCTCCGCGTCGACCTCGACGACGCACGCGTGCGCGCCGAATGGGAAGACGAAGTTCTCGGGGTCGTAGAAGGAGCTCTCCTCGAGGCCCGGCTCGATGTCCGTCGGCAGCTCCTGCGGCGGGATGTGCGCCGCGCCGGAGATCTCGGCCATCGTCATCGACTTGTCCGGCGAGCCCTTGACCTGGTACTTGCCGTCGGTCAGCTCGATGTCGTCTGGAGAGGCCTCGAGCATGGCCGCGCAAATGCGCTTGGCCTTGTCCTGGACCTTGCGCGCCGCGCGCGCGAGCGCCTCGCCGCCCACCGCCAGCGAGCGCGAGCCGTAGGTGTTCCAGCCCCACGCGCCCTGGTCGGTGTCGCCGTGCAGGATGCTCACGTTCTGCGGGTCGATCCCGAGGATGTCCCCGGCGATCTGCGCGAAGCTCGTGTCGATCCCCTGGCCGTGCGGCGATGTCCCGGAGTAGACGATCGCCGAGCCGGTGGGCGTCACGCGCACGTTCGCGGACTCGTAGAACGCCGCATGCAGTCCCACTCCCTGCGGCCCGACCGCGCGCGACGGCGCTAGGCCGCAGACCTCGACCCAGGTCGAGAAGCCGACGCCGCGATAGACGCCCTTGCCGCGCAGCTCCTCCTGCTCGCGGCGGAACTCGTCGACGTCGAACTTCTCGAGCAGCTTGTCGAGCGTGCCGTGGTAGTCACCCGAGTCGTAGGTGATCCCCAGCGCGGTCGTGAACGGGAACTCCTCCTTGGGGATGAAGTTCTTGCGCCGCAGCTCGAGCCGGTCCATGCCGAGCTCGTCGGCGAGGCTGTCCATCGCCAGCTCGATCCAGTAGGTCGCCTCCGGCCGCCCGGCGCCGCGAATGGCGTCCGTGCACATCTTGTTCGTGAAGACGCCGGTGATCTTGATGTCGATCGCCGGCCACTTGTAGCAGCCGCCCATCACGGGGAACCCGAGCGTCGGGATGAAGGGCGTGAGCAGCATCATGTACGCGCCCAGGTCGGCGATGGTGTCGGCCTTGCAGCCTGTGATCGTGCCGTCGCTCTTCGCGCCGAGTGTGACCGTGTTGATCTGATCGCGGCCGTGATGGCTCGTGGTCATGTGCTCGGAGCGGGTCTCGGTCCACTTGACCGGGCGCCCGAGCCGCTTGGCGAGCGCGAGCACGAGCGCCTCCTCGCCGTAGACCTGGAGCTTCGACCCGAAGCCCCCGCCGACGTCCGGAGCCACCACGCGGAGCTTGTCCTCCGGGATACCCAGCATCCCGCCGAGGACGAAGCGGGCGATGTGGGGGATCTGCGTCGTGGAGTAGAGGGTCAGGCCTTCGCCGCGGGGCTCGGCGATGGAGCAGCGCGGCTCGATCGGCGCCCCCGAGGTGCGGTGGTTGACGAAGCGCTTGGTGATCGTGACGTCGGCCTCCGAGAGCGCCGCGTCGATGTCCCCGCCGGACACCCCCCATTCATGGGTCTTGTTGGTGCCGAAGCTCTCCCACACCAGTGGAGCGCCGTCCTCGATGGCGGCCTCGGGGTCCACGACGACCGGCTTGGGGTCGTAGTCGACGATCACCTCCTCGGCGGCGTCCACCGCGGCCTCGCGGCTCGCCGCCACGACGACGGCGACCGGGTCGCCCACGTGCTTGACCTCGCCGCGCTTGAGCGGCCAGTGGTCGGGCTTGCGGACCTCGACCCCGGGAGGGTTCCAGACCGACGCGAGCCCGCTGGCGAAGTCGGGCGCGAGCTCCTCGCCGGTGAAGACGGCGACGACCCCAGGGCGCTCCTTGGCAGCCGAGGTGTCGATCGACTCGATGCCGGCATGCGCCTCGGTCGAGCGCACAATCGCCGCATGCAGCATCCCGGGAAGCTGGATGTCCTCCGTGTAGCGCCCCCGGCCGGTGATCATCCGGGGGTCCTCCTTGCGCTTCATGGAGGTGCCGACGTTCATGAGCGCACCTCCCGCTTCGCGCCGGCGGCAGCCTTCACGGCTTCGACGATGTTGTGGTAGCCGGTGCAGCGGCAGAGATTGCCCTCGAGCCCGTGCCGAATCTCCTCGTCGGTGGGGTTGGGATTGCGCTCGAGCAGGTCGGCGGCGGCCATGATCATGCCCGGCGTGCAGAAGCCGCACTGAAGGCCGTGCTTCTCCCAGAAGCCCTCCTGCAGCGGATGCAGCGCATCGGCGGAGCCGAGCCCCTCGATGGTGGTGACCTGCTGGCCGTCCGCCTGGACCGCGAGAACGGTGCAGCTCTTGATCGCCTCTCCGTTCAGATGCACGGTGCAGGCGCCGCAGTTGGAGGTGTCGCAGCCCACGTGCGTGCCCGTCAGGCCGAGGTCGTCACGCAGCCATTGCACGAGCAGCGTTCTCGGCTCGATGTCAGCCTGGCGCGACTCCCCGTTCACGGTGACCTCGACGTGGACGGACGTGCTCATCCCATACCTCCCGGTTGGTCTCTCTCCCAGGGCTGATGCTATGCCCCCGCGCAAGCGGCCGCGTGGTCTCATCGATCCCTGAGCGGCGCCCGTACACCAAGGCCCGGCTTCACTACGCTTCGCCGCCGTGTCACACCGCAGAGAGCAGAAGGAGGCGCTGCGCCGCGAGCGCGAGGAGCGCGAGCGGGAGGCCCGCGAGGCAAAGCAGCGCAAGCAGCTGGTCGGCTACGGCGCCGCCGGCCTGCTCGTGATCGCCGTCGTGGCGGTGGTCGCCATTTTCGCGCTCGGCGGCGGTGACGACGGCGGCGGCGCAACCGCCAGCGCATCGAGCGACGTCCTGCCGGGCGGCGGCAGCGTGCCGGAGCAGGCGGTCTTCGAGGTCCGTCCGGCGGCGCAGGCGGCCAACTGCCGGCTCAGGACCGTGCAGGGCAGCGGTACGCAGGACCACACGACGTCGCTGGACGAGCGCGTCGACTACGACACCAACCCGCCGAGCAGCGGCCGCCACTACCAGATCCCGGCGGAGGACGGGGCCTACAGCGAGGCGCCCACCGACGAGGAGCTCGTCCACGGCCTGGAGCACGGGCGCGTGATCATCTGGTTCAAGCCGAGCCTGCCCGAGCAGGACCGCGCGAACCTCAAGGCGCTCTTCGACGAGGACTCGTACCAGATGTTCCTCGTGCCGCGGCGCAACATGCCGTATGCGGTCGCAGCCACAGCCTGGAACGGCGACCCGGCACCCAACGGGCGCGGCCAGATGCTGCTCTGCAACGAGGTGACCCCGGAGATGTACGACGCGCTGCGCGCGTTCCGCGACGAGCACCGCTCGCGCGGCCCAGAGCCGGTCCCCTAAACAGAGAGGGCTCAGGTCCTGCAAGCAGCATCCGTTCGGGATGCTGAGGCGTTGGTCGAAATGCAAGACCTGACCCCTTTGTCGTTATTGCAAGAGATCTTGCGGGCCCGCAACCAGCCCCCTGACAACGTGTTTCGGGAAAGGTGAAGCTGCTCGCTCCCGCAGCCGCGCTCGTCTGCGCCCTGGTATCCGCCTCGACCGCGCTCGCCGCGCAGCCGGCCCCTGTCGATTTCGAGCTCGTGCCGAAGGCGGGCGACCAGGCTGTGAGCTCCTCCTCGGGAGCCGTCGTCTCGGGCAGGATCGGCACCCCGCGGCGCTTCAACCTGGTCGGGATGCGCTGGCGCGGGCGCGGGCGCGCGGAGATCGAGCTGCGCGTGCGCCGCGGCGGGCGTTGGAGCCGCTGGGCGCATTTGCAGGCCGAGCCCGAGCACAATCCCGATCCCGGGCGCGGGGAGCACCGGACCGCGGGCTCCGAGCCGATCTGGGTCGGTCGGGCCGGGGCTCTCCAGTACAGGGTGAGCCGGCGCCTCCCGGGGCTGCGCCTGCACTTCGTCGATGTCGGCGTGCGCCCGGCGCGGCTGCGCGCCCGCGCGGCCCAGGCCACGCCCCCTCCCTACGTCACGCGCGCGCAATGGGGCGC
The DNA here is from genome assembly GCA_963814095.1 of uncultured Thermoleophilaceae bacterium. Taxonomy (GTDB): domain Bacteria; phylum Actinomycetota; class Thermoleophilia; order Solirubrobacterales; family Thermoleophilaceae; genus JACVRW01. The sequence continues at coordinate 20,757 of CAWFBT010000003.1, forward strand.
GAGTCAGTGCCCGCCGCGCGCGGCGCCGGACTACGGCGAGGTCCGCGCCGTGCACGTCCACCACACGGTTTCGCTCAACGACTACACGCCGGCCGAGTCGCGCGGCATCGTGCTCGCCGTCTGCCGCTACCACCGCAACTCAAACGGCTGGAACGACATCGGCTACAACGCGCTCGTCGACAAGTACGGCACGCTCTTCGAGGGCCGAGCCGGCGGACTCGACCAGGCCGTGATCGGCGCGCAGGCACAGGGCTTCAACTCGGTCACCGCGGGAATCGCGAACATCGGCGACCACACGAGCCTGCCGCAGACCCCGGAGGCACTGTCGGCGATGGCCAGCTACATCCGCTGGAAGCTCGCGGCCCACGGACAGCCGCTCGCCGGGCGCGTGACGGTCACGAGCGCGGGCGGCTCGGCGAGCCGCTACGGCGCGGGCGCGCGGGTCACGCTCGAGCGCGTGATCGGCCACCGCGACACCGGCCGGACCGCCTGCCCGGGCGCAGCCCTGTACGCGCAGCTACCCGAGCTGCGGGCGCTCGTCGAGACCGGCAGCGTGGCGCCCTTCCAGTCGTTCGCGACGCGACTGACCGCCGGCCTCACCATCGACAGCATCGACTTCGGCGAGCCGGCGCCCGTGTCCGGCGCACTGCTCGACCCGGGCGGCCTGCCGCTGGCCGGCGAGCAGCTCGAGCTCCAGGTTGCGAGCGACGGCTCGTGGCGGACGGCGCGGCGGATCACCACCGGCCCGGACGGGGCTTTCTTCACCGAGCTCAAGCCGGCGCGGCGCATGTACGTGCGCGTGCGCTACCCGGGCCGCGCGCCGCTGCGGCGTGCGACCTCGACGCGCCTCTTGCTGCACCTGCGCCCGGTGATCCTCGTGACCGAGCGACCGCGCCGGGGCGTGCGCGGCGAGCCGGTCGAGATCGCGGGCAGTGTGGGCCCGCGCAAGCCGGTGCTGCGGCTCGTCGTCCAGCAACAGCGCGGCACGCGCTGGCGCAAGGTCTACGCACGCAACGTGCGCGCGCGCCGCGGGCTGTTCGAGGCCTCGTTCACGCCCTCGCGCAGCGGGCGCTACCGCTACTACCTGGTCGCGCCGGCGGACCTCGACACCGATCGCGGCGCAACCGAGCGCTACCCGCTGCGCGTCACCAACCCTGCTTGAGCTCCTCGCTGTAGAGGCCGTGGCCGCTGGCGAGCATCCGCGCCGTGCGGGCGAGGATGTCCAGGTCGAGCCGCAGTGAGCGGTGCTCGACGTACCAGACGTCCAGCTCGATCCGCTCCGGCCATGGCAGCGAGGTGCGGCCGTTGATCTGGGCCCAGCCGGTGATCCCGGGCTTGACCTCGAGCCGGCGCCGCTGGCGCTCGGTGTAGCGGTCGACCTGCTCCTGGACCGTGGGCCGCGGGCCGACGATCGCGAGATCGCCGCGCACCACGTTCACGAGGTTGGGTAGCTCGTCGAGCGAGAAGCGGCGCAGCAGCCTGCCGACGCGCGTGATGCGCGGGTCGCCCTCGAGCACGTAGATGCCGGCGCCCATCGACTCGGCGCCCGGGACCATCGTGCGCAGCTTCAGGAGCCCGAACGGGCGCCCGCCCCTACCCACCCTGCGCTGGGTGTAGAAGACCGGCCCGCGGCTCTCGAGCTTGATCGCGAGCGCCGCCAGCGCCAGCAGGGGCGCGGTCACGACGAGCAGCACCCCCGCAAGGGCAAGGTCGAGCGGGCGGTTCATGGGGTGGTACTAGGTTTCGGGCGCACCGGGATGCGGATTCTCTACCTGCATCAGTTCTTCGTCACGCGCGCAGGCGTGGGCGGCACGCGCTCCTACGAATTCGCGCGCCGGTTCGTGGCGCGCGGGCACAGCGTGCGGATGGTAACCGCGGAGGGTGGCGAGCGGACGGTCGACGGCATCGAGGTCGTGGGCGTACCGGCCGGCTACGGCGACTACGTCGGCGCCACCGCCGTCTCCTATCCGCGCCGGATGTGGGCCTTCGCGCGCTTCGCGCTGGCGGCGGCGCGCGCCGCGCTGCGCGGCCCACGGCCGGACGTCGTCTACGCCACCTCGCCGCCGCTCACGATCGCGCTGCCGGCGCTGGCCGCGGCCTTCCGCTGGCGCGCACCGCTCGTGTTCGAGGTGCGCGACCTGTGGCCGGAGGCGCCGATCCAGATGGGGGCGCTGCGCAACCCGCTGGCGTGCCGGCTCGCGCGCACGCTCGAGCGCTTCGTGTACCGGCGCAGCGCGCGCGTGATCGCGCTCTCGCCGGGCATCCGCGCGGGCGTGCTCGCCGCCGGTGTGCCCGAGGAGCGCGTCGCGCTCGTCCCGAACGCCTCCGATCTCGATCTCTTCGACCCCGCGCCGCGCGAGCGCGGCGACCGCTTCACGGTCGCCTACTTCGGCACCATGGGCGAGGCCAACGACCTGTCGGCGGCGGTCGAGGCGGCGCGCCTGCTGCCCGAGATCGAGTTCGTGCTGATGGGCGAGGGCAAGCGGCGCGCCGAGCTCCAGCGGGCCGCGCCGGAGAACGTCGCCTTTCCGGGGGCCGCCGGCTCCAAGCAGGAGGTGGCCGCGCTCGCCGCCCGCTCGGACGCCTGCCTCACGCTTTTCAAGGACGTCCCGGTGCTCGCCACCAACTCGCCGAACAAGCTGTTCGACAGCTTCGCGGCGGGGCGCCCGGCGATCGTGAACATGGACGGCTGGATGCGCACGCTCGTCGAGGACAACGACGCCGGCCTCTACGTGCGGGCGGGTGACGCACGCGATCTCGCCGCCAAGCTCGAGTGGCTGCGCGAGCATCCTGACGAGGCGAGGGCGATGGGTCGCAACGCTCGCGCGCTGGCCGAGCGCGAGTTCGACCGCGAGCGGCTCGCCGGCCGCGTCCTCGAGCTGCTCGAGGAGGCCGCGCGCCGGTGAGCGAGGTGGAGCTCTCCTACTGCGTCGTCAACACGAACGGGCGCGAGGACCTGCTCGCGTGCCTGGCCGCGATCGCCGCCACCCACCCCGAGGGCGTGTCGCACGAAGTGCTCGTGCTCGACAACGCCTCCACCGACGGCTCGGCGGACGCCGTTCGCGAGCGCCATCCCGAGGCGATGCTGATCGAGCTCGAGCTGCGCACGGGCAAGGCCGAGAACGACTCGCTCCTGCTCGAGCGGGCGCGCGGACGCCTGTGCCTGCTGCTGAACGAGGACTCGCAGCTGCAGCCTGGAGCGGCGGCTGCGTTGATGGCCGCGCTCGATGCGGACCCGGAGGCCGCGGCGGCGGGCGCGCGGCTACTGACGAGCGAGGGCAAGGAGACCGATTGCGCCTGGCGCCTCCCGGATCTGCAGTGGGCGCTCGCCGCGGCGGTCTTCATGCACTCGCGCGTGGCCGTCGAGAGCCGCGGTGAGGTCGTGCGCGAGGTCGGCTGGGTGCAGTCGAGCGCCATGCTCGTACGGCGCGAGGCGGCGCGCCAGGTGGGCTGGCTCGATCCGGACTTCTTCGTCTACTCGGATGAAACCGACTTCTGCAAGCGCCTGCGCGACGCGGGCTGGCGCATCCTCTTCGTGCCCGGGGCTCGCGCGATCCACCACGACCAGCTCTCCACCGACAGCGCCGCGATGCGGCGTCGCATCGTCGAGTTCCACCGCAACCGCGACCTCTACTTCCGCAAGCACGGCATGTGGCTCACGCGCATCGTGTGGAGGCTCTGCTGGACCTGGGCCTATCTCGTTCGGGCCGCCGCGGCGGCCGTCCTGCCCGGGCGCGAGCCGCAGCGCTACCTGCTGCACGCGCGCCAGGAACTGATGCCCGCACGCGGTGAGGGGATCCGCGAGGCGGCCGCGCGTCACAACGCGGGCTGAGCGGCAGCCACCCGCGCGTTTACGCTTCCCGACCGGATGGAACACCCCGACCTCGCCCAGCTTGCTGCCGTCGGCGGCGCCATCGGGTCGGTACTCGTCCTCCTGGCCCGCGGACGCTTCACGCTGCTCGCCGGGCTCGTGGTACTTGCGTTCGCGGAAGGCGCGCTCGCCTACTCGCTCGGAACCGGGTCGCTCGATCGCCTGAGCGGAGCCACGGGCGTGGGCGCCGCGGCGCTCGGGATCGTTGCCGTGGGCGTCGCGGCGGCGATACTGGCGCGGCGGCCCGTGATCGTTCCGGTCGCCGTTCTGCTGGCCGCCCCCTTCAGGCCGCCGCTCTCGTTCGACAGCGGCGGCACCTTCCTGGTGTCGATCGCCGACGACGGCAGGCTGGGCCGGCTGCTGCCGCTCTACTTCGTGCTGGCCGCCGCCGGCATTGCGCTCGGCTGGCGCGCGCTGCGCGGGCGCGAGATCCGCGCGCTCCCCACCGTGATCGCGGCGCCCGCGGCCGCGTTCTTCGCGTTTGCCTGCCTGTCGCTCGTGTGGGCGGACGACCTCGAGGCCGGCGCCAACCTGCTCGTCTTCTTCACGCTGCCGTTCGCGCTCCTGCTCGCAACGGTTGCGCGCGCCGACTTCCCCCGCAGCGTCCCGCGCGCGCTGGCGGCGGCCGCGCTCGCGCTGGCGACGCTGTTCGCACTGGTCGGCCTATGGCAGGCCGCCACCCACGAGCTCTTCTTCTACGCGCCCAACCTGGCGGTGTCGAACGCCAACACGGACTTCTTCCGCGTCACGTCGCTGTTCGGCGACCCGAGCCTCTACGGCCGCCACCTCGTGCTCGGCATCGGCGTGGCGCTGTCGCTGCTTGCGGCACAGCGCTGGAAGCCGTGGCCGCTGATCGGCCTGCTCGTGGTCATGTGGGCGGGCCTCTTCTTCTCCTACTCGCAGTCGAGCTTCGCGGCGCTGCTCGTGGTGACGCTCGCGCTCGCCGATCATCACCGGCGACAGGCGCGTGCGCATGACAGTGGGCGCGCTCGCCCTGCTCGCCGTGCTGGCCGGCGCCGCCTACGCGACGGTGCAGCTCGTCGACGGCGAGTCGCTCAACAAGATCACGAGCGACCGGACCGAGCGCGTCGAGGACACGCTGCGCGTGATCGAGGACCGCCCCTTCACCGGCGTCGGAATCGGAGGCCAGGCGCGGGCGAGCCGCGACCTGGCGGGCAGCGACCGGCCCACGCCGAACTTCGTCTCGCACACGACGCCGCTCACTGTCTTCGCCGAGCTCGGGGTCATCGGGCTCGCGCTCTACGTCTGGCTCCTCGCGGGCGGCGCGATCCTGATCGCCGCGGTGCTGAGACGCGACAGGGCGCTCGGGCTCGCGCTGACGGCCTCGTTTCTCGCTCTGTTCGTGCACGCGCTCTTCTACAGCGGCTTCCTCGAGGACCCGATCACCTGGCTCGTCCTGGCCGTCGGCGCCGGCTACCTGTCCTGGCACGGCCTGCACGACCCGCGGCCCTCCGCGGCAGAGCGGGCAGAGCAGCGCAAGCGGACCCACCCGGTCGAGCAATGAGCGTTCGCGCCGCCTGGGCCCTGACCGGGGTCCTCTTCGCGCTCATCGCGATCACGTTGCCGGAGCTCGGCTCGGACCCATGGCGCTTCCACCCGGGAGCCGTCGACCCGCAGGGTCCGCTCGCCCCGCTCGTGCGCGCCGCCGGCGAGGAGTGGGACGTCGGCATCGCCCGTGCCGCCGCCTTCGCCGCCGCGCTGCTGTGCGGCGCGGCCGCGGTGCTGCTGATCGCCCGGCCGCGCCCGTGGCCGCGCTGGGGCGGGATAGCGCTCGTCCTGACGGTCGGCGTCCTCCTGATGGCGCCCTCGACGCTGCTTCAGATCGGGCTGCGCGACTCGACGGCGCCCTGGTTCTTCACCAACGACTCGACCTACCAGATCGAGCTTGGTGGCGAGCTGGTGCTCGACCTGGACAATCCCTACGGCCACGACTACCGCGAGTCGGGCCTGGAGCGCTTCTACACGCGCGACGGGAGCGTCTCCGAGCGCGTCAGGCAGCGCGAGGTCGCGCTCGAGCACTTCGCCTACTTCCCGGGGGCGGCGGTGAGCGCGGCGGTGTGGCGGCTGCTGCCCGACCCGTTCGACGACTACCGGCTGCTAGTCCTGCTCGCGACGCTGGCGATGCTGCCGGCGGTGCTGCTGTTCCGCTGGGCGAGGCCCGAAGCAGCCGGCTCGGGCGGCTCCGCAGGGAATGGCTTCGGCGTGAAGCTGGCCTTGGGCGCGCTGCTCGTCTGCAACCCGATCGCCGTGCGCTCGGCCTGGTTCGGCCAGAACGACGCGCCCAGCCTGCTGCTGCTCGTGGCCGCATTCGCACTCGTCACACGGCGGCGCTACGGCTGGGCGGCGGCGGCGCTCGCGGGCGCCATCCTGCTGAAGCAGTTCGCGCTCGTGGCCCTGCCGTTCATAGTCCTCATGCTGCTGCGCGAGGGCGCCACCCGTGAGGAGCTGAAGCGCGCCGGGCTCGTGTTCGCCGGCGTGATCGCCGCCGTGGTGCTGCCGTTCCTCATCGCCGATCCGGGCGCCTTCTACGACGACACGATCAAGTACGGCGCGGGCACCTACAAGATCGTCGGCTACGGGCTGTCGGCGATCATGATCCGGCTCGGGATCCTCGACGACCGCGACGGCTCGTACCCGTTCGCGCTGGTGGCGCTGCTCACGTGGGTGCCGCTCACGGTCTGGCTGCTCTACGCGCAGCGCAAGGCGGAGGAGCTCTGGATCGGAGCGGCCGCCTTCTCGCTCTCGCTGCTGTGGCTGATGTTCATCGGCCGCACCTTCAACAACTACTACCTCGTCTGGCCGATGACGGGCGCAGTCGTGGCGGCGCTGATGGCGCTAGGTTCCGCGCGTGCGCCCGATCGATCTCGACCCGGGTGAGGCGCTCCTCCATGAGGGCGATCCCGAGCGCTGCGTCGTGCTTCTGCCAGGCGTGCGCTACTTCAGCCAGGCGCCGCTCCTGTGGTTCGCGCGCGAGGTGGCGGAGGCGGCGGGCTGGTCGGTGCTCGAGGTCTCGGAGCGAGCGCCGGCCGATCAGGAGCCGTTCGAGTGGATCCTCGAGCGCGCCGAGAGCGCCCTGAACGCCACCTCCGCGACGCAGGTGGCGCTCGTCGGCAAGTCGCTCGGCAGCGCGGCGGCCCCGCTCGCCACGCAGCGCGCCCTCCCGGCCGTCTGGCTCACGCCGCTTCTGATCCGCGCCGAGGTGCTCGCCGCCCTGGGCGCCACCGACCGGCCGACGCTGATCATCGGGAGCCCCGCCGACCCGAGCTGGGGAAACGGCGCGCTGCCGGAGAACGAGGCGCTCGAGGTGCTGGAGCTGGACGACCTCGACCACTCGCTCCAGCGCGAGGGCGACCCGCTCGGCTCGATCGACGTCCTGCGCACGGTGAGCGAGCGCGTCGCGAGCTTCTTCGAACGGCTCGGCTGAAGCCTCAGCCGAAGTGCTCTTTCAACACCGGGGCGAGCACGGCCGGCTCGGCGCTGTGAGTCTGGCCCGGCAGCGTGCGCCGCTCGGCGCCTGGCAGCAGCTCCGTCAGCGCCTCGGCGGCGCTGTGCATCGAGGGCGGGCTGTCGCCGCCGTCGAGGACGAGGACGGGCGCGCTCACATGCGTCCAGCGGTCCGCGGGGAGCGGCCGGCCGTGGATCGTGTCGCCCATGATCTCGCCGTCGTTCGCGATCGTGTGGGCGACCTCGTCGACCGCCGCGAGCGCGCCGTTCTGTCGCATGCCCGCAACCACCTCCTGCGGCAGGCCGACCGCCTGCTGGAGGAAGTACTCGGACGCGTCGGCGCGCCGGTCCGCTGCCACGAGCTCCCCGAGCCGGCTCACGTAGTCATCCGGCATCGCGGGACGGCTGTCGTCGACGATGAAGGGGGGCTCGTACAGAGCGAGCCCCGTGAACGGAAGGCCGGCCTCCGCCGCCTCGAGCGCCAGCACCGCCCCCGACGAGAAGCCGAGCGCGATGGCCGAGCCGCCGGCCTCGTCGACCAGCGCGCCGAGGTCCTCGATCTCGCGCTCGACGGCGTAGGGCTGTGTGTCGCCGCTCTCGCCGCGCCCACGGCGGTCGTAGCGGAACACGGTGAAGTCGGCGCCGAGCAGCTCAGCGAGCTGATCCTCGGAGGGAGCGATCGCCCGGTAGGCGGTGGCACCGGCGACGATGATGAGAGGCGGGCCCGTGCCGCGCCTGTCGTAGCCGATCTCGGTGCCGTCGTTTGAACGAATGCTGGTCACGCTCGGTCCTTTCCGTGGGTTCCTCACCCCCTAAGGACGGACCTTCGGACGGCTATTAATCGGTCCTACGGCGCGAGCTCGTAGCGGAAGTCGGTCAGGCGTTCGGAGCCGTCGTCGGTGATCAGCAGAAGATCCTCGAGCCGCACGCCGCCGTAGCCGCTGCGATAGCAGCCCGGCTCGACGGCCACGACGTCGCCCTGCACGAGCGGGTCGACGCCCGTGCGGCCGAGCCCGGGCTCCTCGTGTACCTCGAGCCCCACCCCGTGCCCGAGCGAGTGGAAGAACCCGTCGCGCAGCGACTCGCCCTCGGGCTTCGTGCGCTGGGTCGGCTCGCCCGCCTCCTCGAAGACGTCGCAGGCGGCATCGAACAGCTCGCGCCCGGCCACGCCGGGCCCGGCCATCTCCACGACCCGCTCGAGCGCCGTGTGGCAGAGCCCGTGCCAGGCCACCACGTCCTCGGCCGGATCGCCGCCGCAGACGAACGTGCGCGTCATGTCCGCCCAGCAGCCCGTCTGCTCGTCGCGCGGCCAGAGGTCGATGATGATCGGCGTGCCAGCGGGGAGGGGGCCGCTGCCCTCTTCGTGACCGGAGGCGCCCGCGGCCCCGGCGGCAACGATGATGTCCTCCGGTGCGGGTGCGCCGAGCTCGGCGCAGACCTCGCGGATCGCCGAGCGCACCGCCTCGGAGGTGAGCGTCTCGCCGTCGAGGACCAGCTCCCCGGCCCTCGTGCCCGCGCCGCGCAGCAGCTCCGCGGCGGCGACCATGCCGGCATCGGCGGCAGCCTGGGCGCGGCGCACGCCTTCGATCTCCGCCGGCGTCTTCGAACGTCGCCGGTGGATGAACTCGAGCTCGTCGGCCACCAGCTCGATGCCGTCGGCGCGCAGGCGGTCGGCCACCGCCATGGGCAGAGCGGCCGGCACGACCAGGCGGCGGGCTTCGAGCCGAGCCGCAGCCCGTGAGCACAGCTCGACGTCCATGTCGTGCCAGCGCATGCCGCTGGCGACCAGCTCGTCGAGGCCGAGCCCGTATGGATCGACGATCTCGACGTCGGGGGCCGCCACGGCGATGCGACCGGCCTCGAGCTCCGAGACCACGACAATCCGCCGGCCGTCGACCTCGAAGTACGAGATCGGGTCGAGGATCCCGAGCGGCAGCTCGTGCCGGAGGGCGGCCGAGCGGTGGGTGTCACCGTGGATGAGGACGTCAGGCGCCATGACGACGGAGCCTACGCGTTCAGGACTGCCCGTTCTCCTCGCGCTTGCGGCGCTTGCCCTGGCGCTCCTTCTGGCCCTTGTCGCGCTCCTTCTGGCGGGCGGCACGGTCTGCCTGGGCGTCCTCGCGCGCGCCCTCCGAGCCGCGCGTCGCAAACGCGTACTGGTGCGACTGCCCGGTGATGTACACCCGCTTGTCGTCGGCCACCACCGGGTTCGCGTACTTCCCGTCGCGGAAGCGCCACACCGGCCTGCCGTTGCTCGCGCGCACCGCGTAGGTCGAGTCGCGGCCCTGCGCCACTGCCCGCTGCGCCTCCGAGCCGCAGGTCGAGCAGACGGCGTAGTACACGAGCTCGTCCATCACGGTCGGGGCGGCGTGGACCGCGCCCTGTGCATCGATCTCCCAGCGCGTGTCGCCCGTGGCCGCGTCGAGCGCGTAGAGCTTCCCGTCGTAGGTGCCTACGAAGACCTTGCGCCTGTAGACGGCTGCGGCACCGTAGATGTACGAGCCGAGCGGGCGCGCCCAGAGCAGGTTGCCGCTCTTCGCGCCGTACACGTACATCGTGCCGTCGGTGTTTCCGATGTAGACGCGCCCATAGGCGATCGTCGGCGTGGCGTACCAGAACTCGCGTGAGCCGAAGCTCGAGTTCGACTGCGCGCTCCAGATCTGCTTGCCGTTGCCGGCGTTGAGCGCGTAGAGCGTGCCGCCGTCGGAGGCGATGAAGATGCGGCCCTTCCAGTAGGCCGCCGAGGTGTTGACCTGCTGGTCAGCCTGGAAGCGCCACTTCTGGCGCCCCGTCTTCGCGTTCAGGGCGATCACGTCGTTGTTCCAGGTGCCGACGTAGAGCGTGTCGTTGCGGAGCAGCGGCGACGACTCCACCGGCGCCGTGTCGTGGCGCCACAGCTCACGGCCCGTATCGGCGTCCCAGGCGACCACATAGCCGTTCGCACCGGCCTGGTCCTGCAGGCACTCGACGGGGTGCATGTAGGCCTGGTAGACGACGCCTTTTCCGATCGTCGGCGAAGAGGCGGCGCAGCGGTTCGTGTCCTTCTTCCAGTCGACCTTGCCCGTCTTCGCGTCCAGTGCGAAGAACAGGCCCTTCTGTTGGGCGAGGTACACGCGCCCATAGCCGATCGAGGGCGGGAACTCGAGCGTGTCGTGCGCGTCGATCTTCCAGAGGCGCCGGAACGGCGGCCGGTGGTCGTAGGGGGAGATGTGCTGGCGCCCGATGTCGTAGCCGTAGGTCGGCCAGGCGCGCGCGATCTCCTTGTCGGGTTCGGCCGGAGGCGGAGGAGGCGGCTCGGGCTCGTCGGTGACCACGAACTCCTCCGTGGCGGAGCCCCGCTTCTCGAGCGGCTGGTTCTCGTTGTAGGCGTAGACGCCGATCGCGACCGCGAGCACGATCACGAGCAGCGCTACGCCGATCAGCAGACGACGGTGTCGGCGGAACATCGACGGGTCAGGATGGCAGACGGTCCCGCGGCAACCGTTAACTTCCGAGGCGCCGCCAAATGCGCTTCGTCACTTGCGGGATCTCGACGCTGAGCGCGGCCTCCTCGAGCTGACCGGCCCACTGGGCGGTGCCCGTGCGCAGCATCCAGCCGTCCCCCAGCCGGAACGCCATGAAGGCGGGCTCGCCTGGGTCGCGCCCGGCCGTGGTGAGCGCCTCGGTCTGCTTCGCGAGCCCGCGCGAGACCTCGAACTCGGTGAACTCGCCGATCAGGTCGGACAGGCCGGAGAACAGGCCCAGCTCGTCCTCGAACACGCTGAGCGGCGCGAGGCTCGTCTCGATCAGCGCGGTGCGCTCGCCGAAGGCGTCGATGCGCCGGCGTCGCGACGGGTCGCGCGCCAGCTGGCCGTCGAGCTCGACCGTGCGGCGGAACGAATCGACGCCGAACGAGGCGATGTGACCGCCCTCGGCCACGTACTCGCGGAGGCGCCGCAGCAGGTCGCCGGGCAGCCACAGCTCACTGCCGGCGAAGGCCAGGCCCGGCGCATCCTCGAGCAGGGGCGGCTCGCCGCGGGCGAGCGAGATGTCGGTCGTGAGGTTGTAGCCGAGCCGCTCGCGCTCGAGCCAGCGCAGCAGCGGCGCCACCTCCGCGTTGAAGCGCGGCGGGAAGCCGCCGCCCGCAAACGGGCGATCGAGGCGCACGGCGCGCGCGTTCTCGAGCGTGTCCGCGAACCCGTCGCCGTCGTCGTCCTCCGGGTTCAGCCCCTGCCAGCTCAGCGCCGGCAGGACGAGCAGCGGCAGCCCACCGGCGCCCACGCCGCTGACCGGGTCGGGCGCGCGCTCAGCGGCCGCCTTCGTCTGCGGCCGCCCGATCACCGCAAGCGGCCAGACCGCGCGCTGGCGGCCGGAGCGGACGCGGATGAGGTGAAGCCCGGTGAGCGCGTCCTTTGGCACCCCCACGCGGAAGCGCCCGCCGACGCGGCCGCCGCGGCGGAGCGCCTCCGGCGACCCATAGCGCGACAGCACGAAGTCGAAGGAGCGGTCGAAGGGGCCGATCTCGAGGTTCACGACCGAACCCGCCTTCACCACCGACAGCGGGCCGCGCAGCGTGAAGCTGCGCACCGACACGCCCGTGCGCGGCGCCGCCGTGCGCGGGCTCGGGATCTCGGCCGGCGCCACGGCCGGGTTCCCCGCCCTGTCGCGCACGGTCACGGTGAAGGCGTAGTCGCCGTCGGGCGCCGGGGTGGTGGCGTCGGGGCCGGCGCTGACCTCGCCGTTCCAGATCCCCTCGCGGGTCTTGACCTGACCCTCGGGCGGCATGCCGCGGAAGCGGCGGACGACGTAGGGCCGCGGCCCGTCGTCCGTCCTGAAGACCCGGTACTCGGGGGCGGCGTTGGCGGGACCGGCGTAGCGGACCCTCACGCGCGGCTCCTGCCCGGGCGCGGCGGGTGCGATCACCGAGGGCTCTGCGCTCACGAGCCGGATGCTCGGCGGCCTCGTGTCGACGTCGATCTCCTTGAACGAGTCGATCACGCGGCTCTCGTCGCGACGGACGACGCGCATGCGGTAGGTGCCGTCCGGCACGCGGTTGCCGTCGCCGTCCCGGCCGTCCCAGGTGAAGCGGTGCTTGGCGTCGCCGGCGAGCGTCTTCTCGTCCACGATCCGGCGCACCTCGTTGCCCTCGGCGTCCACGACCGAGAACGTCACCTCAGCGGGCTCGGACAGGTCGAATCCGACCCGCGTCTCGTCGCGGTAGCCGTCGGCGTTGGGCGAGAAGTGGGCCGGCTTGGTAGCGAAGCGGATGACGAGCGGAAACTCGCTCTTCAGCAGCTGCGTCGCGAAGAAGGCGGCGATGGTCGCCACCACCAGCACGGCGAACACCGCCCGAACCAGTGGCCGGGACATGGAGGCGGGAGCCTAGTCGTAGCGCTCCCGTGAAAAAGTCGTCCGCCGATGCGAGTCCAGCTCGTCGATCCCTCGGCGGACGTCCTGCCGTACGACCACGCGCTTGCCGCTGCGCTTGCGCGACACGGGGCGCAGGTGGAGCTCGTGACCTCGCGCTTCGTGCACGGCCCGGCGCCCGCGCCGGACGGCTACGAGGCGCGCAACCTGTTCTACACGGCCGGCACGCGCTGGGGAGCGCGCCGCCCGGGCCTGCGGCGGGCGCTGAAGGCAGCCGAGCACGTGCCCGGCATGCTGCGCTACCGACGCCACGCGCGCGCCGCCGACGTGAGCCACTGGCAGTGGCTCTGGCTCGAGTCGCTCAGCACGCGCCTGCTCCCCCGCGGGCGCCCGCAGGTGCTGACGCTGCACAACGTGCTCCGCCGCGAGCGCTCGGCGCGGCGCCTGCTGGAGGCGTTCGACGCGGTGATCGTCCACACGCGCGCCGGCGCGGAGCTGCTCGGCGGCGGAGCACGCGTGCACGTGATCCCGCACGGGGCGTTCGAGCACCTGACCCGGCGCCCGGACGAGCTGGCGCTGCCGCCCGAGCTCGCGGCGGTGGCGCGCCCCGTGGTGCTCTACTTCGGCATCGTGCGCGAGTACAAGGGCGTGGACGTGCTGATCGAGGCGATGCGGCACGTGCCCGAGGCGGAGCTCTGGGTGGTCGGGCGTCCCCTCGGCGTCTCGATGGAGCGGCTGCGACGGCTTGCGCCCCCCGGTCGCGTGCGCTTCGTCGACCGCTACGTGAGCGACGCCGAGCTGCCCTCCTTCTTCCGGCGAGCCGACGTGCTCGCCCTGCCGCACCGCAACGTCGACATGTCCGGCGTGCTGTTCGCGGGCCTCGCGTTCGGCAAGGCGATGGTCATGAGCGACGTCGGCGGCTTCCACGAGCTCGTCGAGGACGAGGGCGCGGGGCGGCTCGTCCCGCCTGGCGACCCCGAGGCGCTCGGGGCAGCCCTCGCTGAGCTCGTCGAGGACAGCGCGCAGCGCCGCGAGCTCGAGCGGCGCGCCGCGGCCGCCGCGGCGGGTCCCTACTCGTGGGATCGTGTCGCCGAGCTGACCATCGAGGTCTATCGCGGGGCCGGCGCATGAGGGCCGTGTTCATGGCGAAGAGCAAGCGCTCCGCGGCGCGGGCGCTCGACTGGCTCGTCGACGCGGGCTGCGACGTCGCCGCGGTGCTCGCATCGGAGCCCGACCGCTGGACCCGGGAGGAGCAGCGCGTCGACCTCGTGGCGGACAGGCACGGGCTGCCGCTCGTGACCGAGGAGGAGCTCTACGCCGATCCGCCCACCGGCGTCGACGTCGTGATCTCGTTCCTCTACTGGAGGCTGATCCGGGAGCCGCTGATCTCGCTCGGGCGGATCGGCTGCCTCAACTTCCACCCCGCGCCGTTACCGGACCTGAGGGGCCTCGGCGGCTACAACGTCGCGATCCTCGAGCGCTTCGACGAGTGGGGCGTGTCCTGTCACTTCGTCGACGAGCACTTCGACACCGGGGATCTCGTGAGCGTCGAGCGCTTCCCGCTCGACCACGCGAACGCCACCGCCTTCTCGCTCGACCTCGAGAGCCAGGAGCGCCTGCTCGCGCTGTTCCAGCGAGTGATGGCGCGCGCCCTGCGCGGCGAAGAGCTGCCGCGGAAGGCGCAGGGCGACGGCCGCTACGTCACGCGCGCGGAGTTCGAGGAACTGCGCCGCGTGCGGCCCGGCGACGACGTCGAGCGCAAGCTGCGCGCGTTCTGGTACCCGCCGCATCCCGGCGCCGTGATCGAGGTGGACGGCCGCCTGCTGACGCTCGTCGACGAGCGCCTGCTCGCGGAGACCGCCGACGCCTACCGCGCCGCCGGGCTCGTGCCCTGAGCCTCGGGCAGCCGCTTCTCGAACCAGTGCTGCGCGTAGGGCTCGTCGTTGAAGGGCTCGACCTCTGCGTAGCCCGCCGAGCGGTAGAGCGCGATCGCCTCGGCGAGCGTCTCGTTCGTCTCGAGCCGCACGACCCGGCTCGGGCCGCGCGCCGCGTGCGACTCGAGCTCGTCCAGCAGGCGCCGGCCCAGCCCGAGGCCGCGCGCCGCCTCGGCGACCCACATGCGCTTGAGCTCGGTGGGCGCGTCGTGGTGGAACTTGAGCGCGCCGCAGCCGACGGGCTCCGACTGCAGCGACGCTACGAGCAGCAGCCCGGCCGGCGGCCTCAGCTCCGGTGCGACAGCGGAGCCGCTGAGCGCAGGATCGAAGCCCTGCGGAAAGCGCCGGTCGAGCTCGGCGGCGAACTCGCGCAGGCAGTGGCGCGCGTGCGGATGCTCGGGATCGAGTGGCTCGATCGTGACCATCGCGGCCGTGAGCAGCCGCTCGACCTCGCCCATCGCCGTCACGAGCCGTTCGCGCTGGCGCCGCTCGAGTGGCTCGAGCAGCGACTCGGCGAGCTCGCCGCTGCGGCGGTCGAGCAGAGCTCGCTCGCGGCGCCCGGCCGCGGTGAGGCGCGCTGTCCGGACGCGCCGGTCGCGCTCCCCGGGCCCAACCGCAACGAGCCCCTCGCTCTCGAGCTTGCGGAGCATGCGGCTCAGATAGCCCGAGTCGAGTCCGAGCTGCTCGCGCAGCCAGCGCACGTCGCGCCCGTCGGCGCCGATCTCCCAGAGCAGGCGCGCCTCGCCGAGCGGCCGGCGACGGCCGAGGAAGTGGTCGTCGAGCGCGCCGACCCGCTGAGTC
>CAWFBT010000004.1:0-91631 GCA_963814095.1 uncultured Thermoleophilaceae bacterium
CGAGCGTGACGAGCCCCGACTCGGCGAGCCGCCGCGCGAGCGCGACCTGATGGTCGTCGACGGCCTCGCCGAGGTGACGGCGCCGCGGCACCACGACCGGCCGGCGGCCGGAGCGGCGGGCCATCATGATCGAGCCGACCCCGGCGTGGCACACGACCACGCGCGCCTCGCTCGCCCGCGCGGCGAGCTCGTCGAAGGGCAGGTAGTCGACCCACTCGCCGCGCCCGTGCGGCACCTGCGACGAGCCGTGCTGGACGAGCAGCGGCTCGTCGCCACCGAGGCTCGCGGCCGCGCGCACGAGGCGGTCGAAGGGCTGCTCGTTGGTGCCGACGGTGACGAGGATCATCGGTCCGCGAACAGGTTGCCGGCGTAGCGGATCCGTCCAGCCGACGGCTGCGCGAGCTCGGGCCACTGGGCGTAGAGCCGCGTCGCGACCGGCGCGATCATCCGGGCGCTCAGCGAGAGCTCGTCGATGCGGGTGAGGCTCTCGACGTACACGGTCGGGATCCCGAGCAGCCGGCCGATCCACGCGAACGGCACGGCGACGCCTGCCCCGTGGTCAGGATCGCCGACGGCCGCTCGCGCATCAGCACGCGTGCGGCCAGCCGCAGGTTGCGCAGCAGGTTCGGCACGTTCCGATTGGTCGGCCCCAGCGACAGGCCCTCGATCCGCGTCACGCTCTCGACGTACACGGTCGGGACGCCGAACAGCCTGCCCGCCCACGCGAAGGGCACGGCGACGCCGGCTCCCGTCGTGAGGATCGCCGCCGGCCGCTCCTCGCGCAGCACCCGCGCCGCCAGGCGCAGGTTCCGCAGCAGGTTGGGGATGTTCCGGTTGGTCGGGCTGTGCGCATGCAGCACTCGCTCCTCCCTCAGAAGCGACCTCGCATCCGACTTGTCGAACGTCACCCAGACGCGCTCGAAGCCCGACCAGGCGTCGCGCAGCTCGAGCATCTGAAGCAGATGCCCGCCCGAGGAGCAGACGATCAGGAGCGGCTTGCCGTCGGCAGCGGAAGCGCTCACAGCGCCACCTCCTCGATGCGCTCGCGGGCGTAGCGATCGACCAGCACGTCCGCGACACGGTCGGCGGCGCGGCCGTCCCAGAGCGGGATCGCCGAAGGAGTGGGATCCCAGGCGGAGGGCCGGACGTGGGCGATCTCCATGGGGTCGTCGCCGAGAAGCGTGTTCGTGCCGTGCGTCAGCGTCACGGGGCGCTCGGTGTTCGGGCGGAAGGTGAAGCAGCTCACGCCGAGCGCCGAGGCCTCCTCCTGGATGCCGCCGGAGTCGGTGACGATCGCCCCTGCTCCCGCCTGCAGCGAGAGGAAGTCGAGGTAGCCGAGCGGATCGATGCAGCGGACGCCCGCGGCCTCGAGCGCCTTGAGGCTGTCGTTGCCCTCGAGCCGCGCGCGCGTGCGCGGGTGCATCGGGAACACGACCGCGCAGTGGGCGGCAAGCGCGATCAGCGCGATCACGATCTGGTCGAGCCGCAGCGGGTGGTCGACGTTGCCCGGACGGTGGAAGGTCACGAGCACGTACTCGTGGTCCGCCAGACCGAAGTCCGCGTGAACGGCGCGCGCCCGCGCGCGCTTCTCGCAGCGCCGCAGCGAGTCGATCATCGTGTTGCCGACGTAGTGCACGCGCGCCGGGTCGATGCCCTCGGAGATCAGGTTGTCGAGCGCCTCGGGGCTGTGCGTGAGGAGCACCTCGGAGAGCCGGTCGGTGAGCACCCGGTTGATCTCCTCGGGCATCGACCAGTCGCCCGAGCGGAGCCCCGCCTCGAGGTGCGCGACCGGGATGCCGAGCTTCGAAGCGGCGAGAGCGCAGGCGAGCGTCGAGTTGACGTCGCCCGCGACGACCACTGCCCGCGGCTGGGTCTCGAACAGGACCTGCTCGAAGCCGGAGAGCACCTTGGCGGTCTGCTCGCCGTGGGGTCCGGAGCCGACGCCGAGGAAGCGGTCGGGAACGGGGAAGTCGAGGTCGGCGAGCACGTCCTCGGACATGCGCGCGTCGTAGTGCTGCCCGGTGTGGACGATGAACTGGTCGAAGGCGGCACTGCGGTCCAGCGCCTCGACGACCGGGGCCATCTTCACGAAGTTCGGGCGCGCCCCGACCACGTGCATGATCGTCGGACGCTCCTCGCGCCTTGCTGCGAGGCGGGCGACACTCATGCGCGCTCTCTCCAGACGGCCACCATCAGCAGGAGCGCGATGAGCGTGCTGGCCACCACGAACGCGACGGCCACGCGATGGAACTCGCTTCCGTCGAGGCTCAGCTGCAGCACCACGAAGGTCACGGCCGAGACGGTCCAGAGCGCTGCCGCGCGGCCGCCCTGGCCGCGGGCGAGCAGCGCCTGGCAGAAGGTCCCGGCGGCGAGGAAGCCGCCGATCCCGACGGCCAGCAGGGCGAGGTCCGAGCGCGTGGCGTCGAACCCGGTTCCGTAGAGCAGGTCCATCGCGACCGGGCCGGCCACGATGGCGCCGAGCGCGAGCAGCGCCGCGAAGCCCGCCATGGCGAGCGCGACGAGCGCGGTGGCGCGGTGCAGGCGGGCCTGGTCGCCGCGCGCCTGGAAGGTCGTGAGGTTCGGCAGCAGCGAGGCGGCGACGCCCTGGAAGACGAAGACGGGCGCGCGCAGCAGGAGCGTGGCGGCGAACAGGACGCCGGCCGCGGCTGCCGCCCCCTCCCCGCCGACGATCAGCACGAGCAGCGGTCCGCCGCTGATCAGAACCTGCTCGCAGCCGGCGATCACGGCCGCCGGCAGGGCGAAGCGTGCCGCGGCACCGACCGCGAACGTGCCCTGCTCGGTCCCTTCGCCGATCGCGTCGAGCCGTGAGCGGTCGCGCGAGAAGAGCGGCGCCAGCGCACCGCCGGCGGCGGCCGCGGCGATCGCCACTGCGGCGATCGTCGGCGAGGCGACGAACAGGAGCGGCAGCGCGACGACGAGCCGGATGCCGCCGTCGGCGAGCAGCACGAGGCCGTAGCCGCCGAACCAGCGCACGCCGCCGACAAGGCCGCGCGCGAAGTACGAGATCGCATAGCCCGCCACCCCGGCGACGAGCGCGACCGTGAGCGCGGCGTGACCGCCGAAGAGCCCGTTGGTGAGCGGCCCCCATGCGGCGAGGCAGCCCGCGACGGCCACCACGGCGATCGCGAGCGCGAGCCACGCGGCGCTGCGTACCGCGCGCCGCGCGTCCAGCCCGCGGGCGACCTGGTCCGCAACCGCCCGCGACACGGTCTGCTCGACCGGTCGGAACAGGAGCACGGCGATCAGGAACATGCCGGCCCAGAGCGCGCCGACGGCCCCGTAGACCTCGGGCCCGAGCGAGCGCGCGGCCACGACGTTGAACGCGTAGGCGAGCACGCCCGAGGCGAGCGTCCCGATCGACAGCAGGGCGGCGTCGCGCTTGTCGACCGCCTGCAACAGGGGCCGCCGCACGCGCCGGAGGCGCGCGCCGGCGGCGATGGCCTGCATTCCGCTCACGCGGCTCCGATCGCCGCCTTCCGGCTGCCCGCGTCGCGCTCGCGCATCTCGAGGTGCCACGCGACCGATGCGCGCAGACCCTCATCGAGGCCGACCGACGCGTTGAAGCCGAGGATTCGCGCCGCCTTCTCCGTGTCCGGGATCCGGCAGCGGACGTCCTGGTAGCGGCCGCCGATGCGCTCGTACGGGAGCAGCTTCGCGCGCAGCGGGCCGGAGATGCCGAGCGCCTCCTGCACCGCGGTCGCGAGCCGGACGATCGTGATCGGCTCGTCGCCGCCGATGTTCAGGATCTCGCCGTAGCCGGCCGGCGTGTCGAGCGCGCGCACGAAGCCGTCGACCGTGTCGGTCACGTACGTGAACGAGCGGACCTGGCGGCCGTCGCCGTGCAGCTCCATGATCCCGCCGTCGAGCAGCGTCTCCGTGAACGCCGTGATCGGGCCGCCCCACCAGGAGCGGTGGTTGCGCGGGCCGTAGACGTTGAAGAGCCGCAGGATGGTGGTCTGCAGGCCCTTCTCCTCGGCGTTCGCGAGCGCGATGTGCTCGTCGTAGAGCTTCGAGACGGCATACGCCCAGCGCCGCGTGGTCGACGGGCCGAGCACGACCGGGTCGTCCTCGGCGAACGGCGGCGTGGCATTGCCGTAGACGTCGGACGTCGAGGTCATGATCACCGGCACGTCGAGCGCGAGCGCCACTTTGCAGGCGGCGTGCGCGCCCTCGACGTTGCCCTCGAGCGTCTTCAGCGCTCCGCCGTAGCGCGGGATCTTGTCCGCCGCGAGGTGCGCGATCGCGTCGCAGTCCGCGAACACGCGCCGTAGCTTGCGCGAGTCGCAGCAGTCCATCTCGTGGAAGCGGAAGTTCTCGTGCTGGATGAAGCCGGCCATGTTGTCCGGGCTCCCGTGCGAGAAGTTGTCGACGGCGACGACCTCACGGCCTTCGTTCAGCAGACGCTCGCACAGGTGTGAGCCGATGAAGCCGGCGCCTCCGGTGACACCGATTCGAGTGGGGGTTGTCAACGAGATCTCCTTTGACAGACGACGATTTGACGGGGCCGCGCGGTCACGCCGCCACTTCTTCCCGCTGCACGGCCTCCAGCCGTGGGTGCAGTTGCTCCACAACGCGCTCGGCCACGCCCGCGATTGCCTGGGCGTGGACGATGTCCGGGTACACGTGGGCCGACGACGCGACCACGAGCCCCGGCGCGGCCAGGAGCTCCGGAATCCGATCCGAGACCCCGGCGCGGTGGACGGGCTCGGCGCGCCGGGCCCGAGCGACCTGGCTCGCGATCACGTCGCGTTCCGGGTCGAAAGAGGGGAACATCCGCCGCACCTGGCCGAGGTAGTCGCGCGTGATCTCGGCCGAGCTGCGCTCGAGCTCGGGCGAGTCCGGCAGCACGTAGCGCGGCACGTAGACGAGATGGCCCTCGACGTGCTCGGGATCGACGACGTGGGTCGTCTCCACCACGCTCGTGAGCGGCACGGAGCGGTCGGTGATGTTGAGGGCGTAGTAGGGGCTGACGCTCTTGCGCACGCGCGCGACGACGCACACGACGCCGAGATAGCGGCACGGGTCGGCCGGAAGCGCGACCGCCAGCTCCGGCGAGAGCAGCTCGTCGAGCTGCGGGCGGAGCAGAGTCGTGACGACGTGATCGTGGGCGCGCAGGATGCCGTCCGCGACGACGCCCTGGGCACGCCCGCCTGCCGACGGAATGCGGCTGACCGTGGTGTCGAGCCGCAGCTCGCCGCCCAGCCGCACGATCTCGCGGCCCAGCGCGTCCGCCAGCTCCTGGTGACCACCGCGGATCCAGCCCATGACCTCGCGGCCGGAGCGATCGCGCGTGCCCGCGGTGCGGCGCATGCGCGACCACAGGTAGGTGGCGGGAAGGTCGTCGTAGCGGCCGTCGAACTTGGAGTCGAGCAGCGGGCGCCAGAGCCGCTCCCAGAGCGCGTCGCCCGCCACGCGGCGGGTCCAGGGCTCAATCGGCTCGGCGTCGAGAGCGCTGCGGTCAGAGATCGTGCGGCAGCGCGCCACGAAGGCGGCAAGCCGCACCCGGTCGCGGGCGCGCAGGCCCGGGAAGCCGAGCAGCTCGCGCGGCGTCGACATCGAGGCGAGCCGGCCGTCCTGGAAGAAGCCCACGCCGAGCCGGCGCCAGCGGATCGAGTCCTTGAGGCCCAGCTCGGTGGCCAGGTCGATGACACGCTGGTCGGTGAGCGTCAGCGCGTGGTAGAAGCGATCCACCTCCACCCCGCCGAGCTCGGTGCGGCCGGCCAGCCCGCCGAGTCGTGACGACGCCTCGTAGACGGTGACCGGCACGCCGCGCTGCGCCAGGCGGTAGCCCGCCGTGAGGCCGAGCAGCCCGCCGCCGACGATTCCGACGCTCATACCCGCTCCCTCGCTGCGACGTTGCGCATCATGAGGCGGGCGTAGCCCCCGACCGTGGGCAGCACGCGCAGTTTGCTCGCGCCCTCGCGGCGCGACCAGTCGAGCGCCACCGGCACCTCGGCCACGCGTGCGCCCATTCGGTCGAGCTTGATCAGGATCTCCGCCTTGCAGGCGAACCCGCCCTCGCGGATGAGCTCGTCGCCGTGGCGGTCGTATGCGTCGCGCAGGACACTCGCCCGGTAGACGCGGAAGAAGGAGGACACCGTGCTCGCGCGCATTCCGGCAGTGCGCTGCACGGCGTAGGACGCGGCCCGCGACAGGAAGCGCCGGTGCGCGCCCACGCCCACGAGCTGGCCGCCCGCGTGATGCGAGGCGAGCACGACGTCGGCGCCCTCACGGGCACGCGCGAGCATCCCATCGACCGCGTCGAGGTCGCTTGTCGTGTCGGCCTCGAGCGTGACGATCAGGCCGTCCGCCGGCGAGCACTCGAGCGCCCGCCGGAAGCCCCGGTCGAACGCGCGGCCCGGCCCCTGGTTGACGCCCATGCGGATGACCTCGATGGGCAGTGGCCCGTCGTGGCGCTCGGCGACCGCGGCGGTGTCGTCGTGCGAGCCGTCGTCGACGATCAGCACGCGCCCGCCGCTCCACAGGTCGGGCCGCGACTCGAGGTCGTTCAGCAGGCGCGGGAGATTGCTCTCCTCGTTGTAGGCGGGGACGACGAAGACGTTCATCAGTACGCCCCCCGCCGGCCGAGGACCACCGGAATCGTCTGGCCGAGGATCTTCAGGTCCCACCAGAGCGACCAGTTGGTCACGTAGATGTAGTCGAGCTTGACCATCTCCTCGAACGGCATGTCGTTGCGCCCAAGGACCTGCCAGAGCCCGGTGATGCCCGGTGTGAGGTCGAGCCGGCGGCTCGCCCAGCCCGTGATCTGGCTCGACTCGTGGATCACGAACGGACGCGGGCCGACGAGGCTCATCTCGCCCTTCAGCACGTTCCAGAGCTGCGGGAGCTCGTCGATGCTCGTGGTGCGCAGGAAGCTCCCCACGCGCGTGATGCGCGGGTCGTCCTTGATCTTGAAGAGCGCGCCGTCGACCTCGTTGTCCGCGGCGAGCGCCTGGCGGTGCGCCTCGGCGCCGTCCACCATCGTCCGGAACTTCGTGATCCGGAACACGCTGCCGCCGCGCCCGTGGCGCTCCTGGCGGAAGAAGACCGGCCCGCGGCTGTCGAGCTTGATCGCGATGGCCGTGATGGCCAGCAGCGGCGAAAGGACCAGCAGCCCGAGGCCGGCGGCGGTGACGTCGAAGGCGCGCTTGAGCACGCGCACGCTGCGCGAGAGCCGCATCGGCGGCAGGTTGACCACCGGCATGCCCTCGAGCTCCTGGATCGTCGCGTTGGACGCGAACACCTCGAAGAAGCGCGGCACGATCGACAGATGCACGTCGGGCCGGCGGGCGGCCCGCAGCAGGTCGAGCGTGTCCTCGTACGAGGCCTGTGAGAAGGCGAGCACGACCCAGTCGATCTCGAGTCGGTCGACGAGCTGCGGCAGGTCCGCGGGACCGCCCACGAGCGGCGCCTTGGTGCCCGCGTGCGGGCGCTCGTCGACAAAGCCGACGAGGTCGAGCCCGTACTCGGGATGCGAGCGGATCTTGCGCTCGACCACCTGGCCGACGTCACCGCCGCCCACGATCAGCGTGCGGCGCGGCTGCATGACGGCCGGGAAGATCCAGCTGCGCACGGAGCCCCGCATCAGCAGGACCAGCGGCAGCGCTGTGCCGAGGAAGATCGCCGCCTCGACCGGGAAGAACACCTCCGCGCCCATCACGCGGCGCAGGACCTGGCTCAGGATCAGGAAGATCAGCGAGCCGGCCAGCAGCGCGTGAAAGAGATCGCCGAGCTCGTCGAAGGTCGCGAGCGAGATGCTGCGCCCCTGGCGCTCGTAGAGGTTGTAGACGGTGAAGACCGCGATCCAGGCGGGCAGCGCGAGCACGGCGAGCGTGACGACCAGCCACAGCGGCGCGATCAGCGCCGGCGGTGCGATCGCCTCGGCGATCCCGTAGGTGAGCGCGATAGCAGCGGCGAGCGCGACGCAGTCGACGCCGATGAGGATCCACGTGCGCCCGCGCGAGAGGTTGCCGCGCCGCTTGAGGGTGCGCGCGGAGCCGTCCAGCTCCGGGGCGAGCGAGATCGACACGCCGCCGGCGCCCGCGGCCTCCGCCGCGACCTCGCCGGCCGTGACCTGCGACGGGGCGGCGCTCACCTCGCGTGCACTCCCGCGCCGTTCGCAAACAGCGGAGGGTCGACATCGACGCCGATGACGCTCGCGCCGAGCCCCTCGTCCGGATCCATCAAAAGAGCGGCGGCTTCCTTGCGCGAACGCACGCCGAGCTTCTGGAAGGCGGAGGCGAGATGACTCTTGACGGTGCTCTCCGCGAGGAACAGACGCGCGGCGATCTGGCGGTTCCCGAATCCCCGCACGACGAGCGCCAGCACCTGGCGCTCACGATGCGAGAAGGCGGGCTTGAAGAGACAGCGGTGAAGCTTGCGCGGGACGCAGATGTTGCCCACGAGCACCGCTTGCGTCGTGGCCACCAGCGTGGCCTCGAGCTCAGCCTCGTTGACCACGCCGGACGCGCCGGCGCCGAGCACCTGCCGCACCCCGGCGCCTTCCGTGGCGGTCGAGACGATCACCACGTGGGCGCCGCGGAAGGCCGCCGTCAGGCGGCGGACGTCGGCGAGGGTCGTCGAGCTCGACGGATCGACCGCGAGCAGAACGGCCTCGGGACACGGGAGCGGAGCGAGCTCGATGAGCTCGGACACCTCTCCCGCGACCGACGTCGGCGCGAGGCCCGACTCGGCGAGGGCGGTTGCGATTCGGCGCGAGGCGAACTGATCGGCTGCGACGATCGCGATCTCCGCGCCAGCGGGGGCGGAGAGTGGTTCCAGAGGCTGCGTGACAAGCGGCGCGGAGGCCATCGGGCTATGAACGTCTGCATCGGCGCTCTCCTTTCACGGCGGCCGAAATCCGGTTGAGTTCCGTGGACGCGCCCCCACTTGGTCCGAAGTTGGTCCCCATTCGCGAAGCTGCGGAAAAAGGATCGGGGTGCGCCCGCTCGTTACTGCGGTGTGAACCCCTCCAAGGCCGTGGTCCTGGCACGCGAGCCCGTTGCTACGGGCGCGGGACCGGCACATCGGCCCGGCGGCTGGGACTCCCCGCCGCCCGCGCTGCTGCCGGTCGCCAACCGCCCACTGCTCGGGCACGCCCTCGACTGGCTCGCCGACGCCGGTATCCGGCAGGTCGCGATCGTGGCAGGCGACCGCCTGGCCAATGACGCGCGCGAGGCACTCGACTGCGCGCGCGATCGGGCGCTCGAGATCGACTGGCTGGTGGAGGGGCCCGGTGAGCGCCTCGGCGAGGCGCTCGAGTCGCTGACCGGATTCCTCGACGGCGAGCCGTTCGTCCTGCACCTCGCCGACAGCCTCGCCAAGGACAGCCTGCCGAGCCTGATCGGCGACGAGGAGCCGGGCGACCTCGGGGCGATCGTGGTGGTCCACGGCTCCGAGGAGGGACCGCAGTCGGTCGTGGACATCCGCGAGCGACTCGGAGGCAGCCGAGGCCTGGCGCCCCCCGAGCTCGGCCGCTCCGCCACGGGCGGCGTCGCCGTGCTCGGCGCGGGCGTCGTGTCGCAGGTCAGCGACGTGGATGCCTGGCCCGGCCGGGAGCTGAACGTCCTGGCCGAGCGTGTCAACCAGCTCGGCGGCAGCGTCCAGGTGCGACGCGCCTCCACCTGGTGGCGCTTCGCCCGCGGCGCCGACGCCGCGCTCGAGGGGAACCGCTTCGCGCTCGAGGGGCTGCGCGAGAGCGAGCCGCGCGGCGAGATCATCGACAGCCGCATCCAGGGCGCCGTCACGATCCACGCGACCGCGCGCCTCGAGTCGAGCATCGTGCGCGGGCCGGCCGTGATCGGCGCCGGCGTGCGCCTACGCGACGCGTATGTCGGCCCCTACACCTCGATCGGCCACGACGTCGTGATCGAGGGAGCCGAGGTCGAGCACTCGATCGTGATGCCGGAGGCGACCATCCGTCATCTCGGCGGCCGCCTCGAGGCGAGCGTCGTCGGCCCTCGCGCGCGCGTGTGTCGCGACTTCCGGCTGCCGCGTGCGCTCCGCTTGAGCGTCGGCGAGGGCGCGGAGGTCTCACTCCCGTAACCCCCTTCGGGACCGACGTGCCCCCGATCTGGGTTACTGCCGTCGTCCGAAACTCCGCCTTTCCTCCTTCGAATTCCAAATACTGGGGTAGCAACCCCAGCGCGCGGATCCCGGGGTCGTCGTAGGGTCAGTTCCCGTGTGGCGAGCTAGATGGCCCCGCCGCCACGGAGCAGGAGAACCTCACTCAATGACCCCCAGTCGCCAAGCGACAGCCCCCGTCGCGGACGCTGATCAGCGTCCGACCCTTGCCCGGAGCGAAGCCGCGGAGTCGGAGCTCGTGCGCCGCGCGGTCGTCGCCCTGAAGCAGGGCGACCGCAGCGCTCTTCACTTCCTCTATGTCCGCTACGCCGACGACGTCTGCAACGTCATTCGCTCGATCGTGCGGGACGCCCACGAGGCCGAGGACATCACCCACAACGTCTTCGCCAAGCTGATCACGGCGATCCACCGCTACGAGCCCCGCGAGGTGCCGTTCGCGGCCTGGATCACGCGCGTCTCGCGCAACGCCGCGCTCGACCACCTCCGGGCCCGCCGGCAGATTCCCTTCGAGGAGGTCCGCACGACGGACGAGGGTCACGAGCAGGTCGGCTTCGACCGCTCGCAGTCGCTGCGCGAGGCCTTCCACCGCCTTCCCCAGGACCAGCGCGAGGTGCTCGTCCTGCGCCACATCGCCGGCCTCTCGCCGAGCGAGATCGCCGAGCGGATCGGCAAGACGGAGAGCTCGGTGCACGGCCTGCATCACCGCGGCCGTGGCGCTCTCCAGGCAGCGCTTCGGGAGCTCGATGCGGCTCCCGTGATCGCCGGCTAGACGATCTGGTCGGCCACGCGGCCGGAATCGATGTCCGCCGCCAGCGCCAGTGAGGCGCGGGCGAGCAGCTGCGCGACCGTGATGCCGGCGTCGAACGCCTCGGCCTCGAGTGTCGCCCAACTATCCGGATCGAGCGCGACGGTGAGGGCACGCGGCCACTCGACCGGAGGCTCTCCGAGGAAGCTCGCATCCTTCGCGCGTGGCGGTGAACCGACGTGGTAGAGGGCGGCCCGCGCCACGAACTCGCCGGGCGTGAGCCCGAGCGTCAGCGCCTGGTACTCGATCGCCTCGATTCCGAAGGACTCGAGCAGCAGCGGGATGCGGCGCATCGTGACCATCCACATCTATATCGGCAGGAGGGGCGAAAAACTTGCGTCAGGTCGCCAGGAGGTCGCGCAGCTTCGCGCGCGAGTCCACGTCCAGCTTGCGAAAGCTGTGGCCCAGATGCCACTCGACCGTCTTGACCGTCACGACCAGCTGATCGGCGATCTGGCGGTTCGAGAGGCCGCGTGCGGCGAGCAGCGCCACCTGGCGCTCGCGCTCGGTGAGGGCGTCCACGCCTGAGACGGCCGTGCGACGCGGGCGGGCGCCGGCGGTCTTGGCCTCGTTCTTCGCCCGGGCGACCAGCGCCTCGGCGCCGCAGCGCTGCGCCAGGTCGAGCCCAAGGCGCAGCGGCTCGCGGGCATCGCGGCGCCGGCCCGAGCGGCGCAGCGTCGCGCCGAACTCGACGAGCGTGCGCGCCCGCTCGAGCGCCGCCTGGGAGCCCTCCAGCGTCTGCACCGCCGCCTCGAGCGCCTCGAGCCCCGCCTCGGGGCCGCGGATCATGCCGATCCCGCGCAGCGCGCGGCCGATCGGCCCCGGTGCCCCGAAGGCCTGGGCCAACTCGAGCTCGCGCTCGGCGAGCTCATTCGCCTCGTCCGTCTGGCCGAGCACGGCCAGCGCGATCGCGGCGCTCGAGCGCCACGGCGACATCGAAGGGTTGTCGGCGCCGGCGTCAGGGCCCAGCTCGCCGCAGCGCCGGTAGTCCGCCAGCGCACCCTCGACGTTGCCCTCGAGGAAGGCGAGCCGGGCGCGCGTGATGAGCAGCGCGCCGTGGGTGGCAGCGTGGTCACCGGGGCCCGCCTCGGCAGCGGCGAGGTGGCGCCGGGCGGCGCGGAAGTCGCCGCGCTCGATCATGCAGTTGGCGAGCACGACGCGCGCGCCGCTGAGGCTGAGCCGCCAGCCGTGACGCTCGACGGCGAGCGCCTGGCGGGCGTCGGCGGCGGCGTCGGGGATGCGCCCGCGCAGAAGGATCGCGACCGAGCGCATGTGCGAGGCGTTGGCGAAGCCGAGCACCGACCCGCGTGTGCGCGCGTCCTCGACGGCGGCCGTGAGCGCGGCCTCGGCGGTCTGCAGGTCCTCGGCGATCGAGAGCGCGAAGGCGGGCAGGTAGTAGACCGGCCCGTCGGCCGTCTCGTCCTCGAGCAGCGCGCCGCGCGCAAGCGCCCGTTCGGCGAGCTCGCGCACCTCCGCGCTCGGTCGGCCGCGGATCGCGCCGTCCATCGCGTGCACCGCTAGCAGCGCCCGCTTGCCCGCATGCTCGGAGCCGTCCGGGACCTCGCCGAGCAGCTTGCGCCCCTCGGGATCGGGGACGCCATAGAGCGCGGTGCTGGCGCGTGCCGCGCGCAGCCGCCCGCTCAGCTCGTCGTCCTCGTCGCCGGCGTTTGCGAGCGCGAGGTCGAAGATCGCCTTGGCCTCGTCCTGGCGCCCGAGCGCGAGCAGCGCGCGCCCGGCGTCGAGCGCGCTGCCGAGCTGCTCGGGCACGGCGGTCACGGAGTCGACGGCCTCGCTGAGGCGACGCGCCGCCTCGGGCTCGCCCGCAGTCGCCTCCGCGCAGCCGAGCTCGAAGACCACATGCGCCCGCAGGCGGCGCGGCGGCGGCTCGTCGAGCGCCCGGCGCAGATAGCGAACGGCATCCGCGGGGCGCCCGGCTCCGAGCGAGCCGGCCGCCGCCTCACAGAGCGCCTCGACGGCCCAGCCGCTGCCGGTGCGCGTCGCGGCCATCAGATGCGCGGCGATCCGCTGCGCGGGTGCGTCCTCCGAGGCAAGGATCCGGGAGGCGCGCCGATGCAGGGTCGCGCGCTCGATCGACGAGAGACTCGCCGTTATCGCGGTCGAGACGACCGGCTGGCTGAAGGAGAGCGGCTCGTCGGCGCGCAGCAGGCCGGCCTCGATCAGGCCGTCCGCGATCGTCGCCGCCTGCTCGGAATCGAGCCGGGCGAGGGCAGCCACATGGCGGATCTCCGCGCCCGAGCCGAAGATCGCGAGCGACTTGAGCAGAGCCGGCGCGGCGGGATCGAGCCCGGCGGCGTGCGTGAGCGCCCACTCGCAGACCCGAGCCGGTGCGAGCACGCGGACCCCGGAGGCGGTCAGGCCGGCCGAGCCGTTGCAGGCCACGAGCTCGCCGGCGATCTCGTCGATCAGGAGCGGGTTTCCGCCCGAGGCGTCGTGGATGGCGCGGCATGCGCTCTCGGGCGCACCAGGGAGCCAGGCCTCACGAACCCGGCGGGCGGTTCCCTCCGCGCCAAGCGGCTCGAGCGCCACGCGCCGCGTGCCGGGATGGCAGGCGAGCTCCCCGACGAGCGGGTGGGCCAGGCGCCGGGGGACCGAGCCGGCCGAGGCCACCAGCGCCACCGGCAGCTCCTCGAGCCGGGTGCCCAGATGCAGCAGGAAGCGCAGGCTCGCCTCGTCGGCCAGGTCGATGTCGTCGACGGTGATCAGCAGCGGGCCGTTCGCCGCGAGCTTGGCGCAGAGGCGGAAGACGCCATGGAGCACGTCGAAGGACGGCTCAACCGAGCGCGGACCCGCCTCGAAGAGCGGCAGAGCCTGCCGAGCTGAGCCGCTCAGCAGGCTCGCGCGCTCCTCCTCCCGAGCTCGTGTGAGCCTCGCCTCGAAGAGCTGAAGCACCACACCAAAGCCAAAATCCCGTTCGCGCCGCTGCCCGGAGGCGCAGAGCACGTCCATTCCGAGCTCCTCGCCATGCGCCCGGACGGAGGCGAGCAGGGCCGTCTTGCCGAACCCGCCCATCCCCTGGATCAGCACCACGCTGCCATGCCCGGCGCGCGCCGATTCGAGCGCCTGGACGGCGACGGCACGGGGCTCGTCGCGGTCGATCAGCGCACGCAAAAAGGCGGCATCGGCTCGTCGCCCTGGGCGCGAGCCCGCTCCCAAGGCGCGGGGGCCATTCACCTGACAAGACTAGGCGCGGTCCGCAAACCGCGCAAATTCCATCCTAGGCGGGCGGGTTCTTGCGCTCGCCGACGGCCCCGCCGATGCGCTCGGCAAGCCGGCCGCCGTCGAGATCCGCCAGGTAGTAGAGCAGGGCGTGCTCCGCGAGCCGCGACGGGTCGACCCCCTGGCTCGCCGCCTCGTGACGCAACGCGGCGAAGGTGTCGTCGTCGAGATCGATGTCGAAGCCGTCGCCGGAAGACGCGTCACGCGTGAAGCGCGGCACGCGCCAGGCCGGACGCCCGCTGTCGCGGTCGGCGAGGTAGTAGAGCGACGCGGTGCGAACCACCGCGCTCGCCGAGTCGCGATGCTCGTCGGCGAACTGGGACAGAGCCTGCTGTCCAAAGGAATCGAGGCAAAGGGTCATGCTCTTGGTCATCCAGGCCCTCTCCGGGGAGCGAGTGCGTCTTCGAGGGGCGTCGGATCCGCGCTCGTCTCAAGATACCGAAGACGCCTTGCGAACTGAACGCGTCGGGGCCGCCCGCGTATACGCAAATGGGCCTTTTCCCCTCCTAAGGGGGACTGGATTGGGCGGGGGGAAAGTCGCCTCTCCCCCCGCCCGACGGGTCCAGATCAGGGCGCCGAAGCGCCCTGCCAGGGCTGCGGGCCCGACCCTGCCGCCGCCGGGCGGCCGGAGGGCCCGCACCTCACCAACGCGCCAAGCCTGCGATTTCTTGCGCCGGACGTGACGCGGATGCCGAGTAGGGTTCGTATCCGCCGTGGAGTCGACCACTCTCGAACGCGCGGAGGAGCTCGCCGAGCGGCTGCTGCCGGACCGCACCCCGAAGCGTCGCATGCTGGTGATCGTCAATCCGTACGCGACCACCGTCTCCGACCGGCTGCGCAACCTCGTCGTCTACGCCCTGCAGTCGCGCTACGCCGTGGAGGCGATCGACACACAGGAGCGCAACCACGCGACGCAGCTCACCCGCGAGGCGGCGCGCGAGGGCTACGACGTGGTCGTCGCCTTCGGAGGCGACGGCACCGTCAACGAGGCCGCCAACGGCCTGCACGGCTCGGACACGCCGCTCACCGCCCTGCCAGGTGGGTCGACGAACGTGTGGGCGCGCGTGCTCGGCATCCCGAACGACGTGGTCGACGCCACCGAGCACATCCTGCGCATGGCCGACGAATGGCGCCCGCGCCGCGTCGACCTCGGCCGCGTCGACGACCGTCACTTCGTCTTCTCCGCCGGCGTGGGCCTCGACGCGAGCGTCGTCAAGAGCGTCGACGAGCACCCCTATCGCAAGCGACGCTTCGGCGCCTGGTACTACGGCTACACCGCCCTCGCGACCTTCAACCGCAGGTACCTCTTCAACCCGCCGCACGTGCGCGTCCGCGCCGGCGGCAAGGAGCTGCTCGGGGTGACGGTCGTCGTCCAGAACGCCGAGCTCTTCACCTACTTCCGCGAGCACCCAATCCGCGTCGTCGAGCCCGCCGGCCTCGACCTCGGGTCGATCTCCGTCGGGGTGCTGAAGCGCGCCACGGTGCTGGAGCTCCCCACCCTCGTACCAAGGCTTCTGACCGGCAAGGCCACGCGCGTGATGCGCAACCGCCAGGTCGACGCGCTCCCCGAGCTCTCGCTCGCGACGGTCGAGGCGATCGACGACCGCCCCTTCCCCGTGCAGGTGGACGGCGACTACATCGGCGACTTCTCGGAGGTCGAGTTCGGCGTGACGCCGGGCGGGCTGATGACGGTGGCTAGGGGTTGCCGAGGGTTCGCCGGAAGGCGAGCCCGGCGGCGAGGCCGACGGCAGGACGGCTGCTGCTATCCGGCGGTGAGCATGTGTCTGAACCGCCGTCGGCGGAGGCCGCGGCGATGGCTGCGGTGCTGCCGCTCGCGCGGACGGCGCCGGTCGTCCCGCGCGGCGAGGCCGACGGCGAGGACGGCTGCTGCATGCCGGCGCGCGACGCAGCGTCACGGAGTCGCCGTCACCGGTGGCTGCGGCGATCGCCGCGGTACTGGCCTCGCGCCGGACTTGGGGTCGAGCCTGGTTTCGTGTCGGTCGCGACTCGCCCCTCCGGGTTGTCGTGATCGACGAGCACTCCGCCGCTCGTGGCCGACGCCGCGGGGCCGGACGCGTCAGGAGGGCGATCGTGGCGACCGAAGATGCGCTCTCGACCCTTCGGCCTCATCGCGGCGGCGGCGTTACCTCGCAGTGCGCGACACCGGGTCGATCCGATCGATCACGCGGGATCCGCGTGACCGCAGTCCCTGCGGGGCTCTCTCGATCGATGAACACGCCGCCCTCGGACTGAGTCGCGAGGCCGCAGAGGCACGAGCGTCAGGCGGGCGATCGTGGTCACTCCGATGCGCTATCAGACCCTTTGGCCTCCTCAGCGGTCGTTCCCCGGTCCGCCGACACCGTGTTTGGCCGTCCCGCGGAGAGGTTGACGACTTACCAGGGTTGCCCTTGACCGCGTCGTTTGAGCCACCCCGCACGGTGTCGTTCGCCTCGCCGCCGGCCAGCGGTCGCGCCCTGCCGTGCGTCGACGGTTGACCGCTCCCGGTACCGCCGTCGTGCCCGGCCCGAGGAGGATGCAGTCACGGCTTGCCCTGCCCGTCCGCGATGTCATTCCCCGCCCAACGTGAGGATGAGCTCGGCGGCCACGGTCCCGTCAAACGTGTCAGGACCCTCGGTGCCGACGATGGTCCTCGTGGTGTTGGGCAGCCGGGGTGTAGTCGGACGACTGACCCGAGGCCACGGCCGCGAAGGCGGCCACCCCCAGTCCGCTGCGACTGCCACTGCCAAGGATCGCTCTGCGATTGCTCACGGTCCCTCCTGGGAGGGTCGGCGCGCAGCCAGCGAGCTTAAGCTCTCGCCCGTGACCCAGAATTGAATCCCCCTCCGAAATTGGCTGATCGGCCGGGGCACGAAAGGCTCGCTGTCGAAGGAGATGAGGCCGCGGTCCACCTCCGACCGTCGGGACGCGGCGGATCGTCGTAGACCGAGGTAGCCGAGCGTGTAGATCCGGACCAGCGCGCGTGATCCGCAGCGCGGCGCGCAGCCAGCGGGCCTGAGTCTCGCGAGTGACCCAGAAGTTGAACTCGAAATTGGCGTGGTCGGTCGGGATCGACAACTCGGACAGGAAGAGCCGTAGCCGGCGTCCGCGCCGGTCGCGATAGCCATGACCGTCGAGCCAGTGTGCGAGCGAGTCGAGGTCGGAGAAATCGGCGTACCCATAGGCGACCGGCCGCCCCGACAGGCGAGGCATGCGGAGCGTGAAGGGATTGTGGCCGTAGAGGTCCATGCGCGGGCGACGCCCGCTCGGCAGGCGCATGGCCTTGATGAAGTTGAGCGGCACGACCTCTCCCCCGGTCCAGGTGTTGCCGCCGATCACGAGGTTGCGGCGATTCACGCGCTTGAGCGCGACGTAGGAGGCGTCGAGGATGCGCGCGTAGCGGCGCGGCCCGCGGCGCTGGGCCGGGGTCAGGCGACGCCGAGTCGCCGGTACCAGCGGTTGAAAGCGGCTCGCCTTCGAGGGTTCGCCCCAGATCATCCAATGCCTCACCTGCGGGTACCGGCGCGCCGCCGCGGCGGCGAAGTCGGCGAAGTCCCTTGCACGACGCGGCGCGTACGTGGGGGCCCGTCCACCGTTGGCCCAGCCGGGCGCGCCGTTCAGCAGTATCGAGACCGACATGCCGTTGCGAGCGCCCTCCGCGACAGCCAGATCGATCTCGGCGGGCCAGAGGTACGCCGGGTCGGCGGGATCGGTGGGCTTCTGGGGGCGGGTTGGAGCGACTGTGCTCCAGCGCCACGGCCGTCTGGATGATGCCGACCCCGAGCTCGCGGTAGATCGGGAACTGGGAGACGCCGTTACGCTCGATCGGGCCCCAGATCGACTTCTTGCGGGTCGGCTCGGCGGCGGCGGCCGGGACGATTGCGAGGGCGATCAGCAGGCAGACGAAGGCTCGAGGTGCCGCCCGTTCAGCCACGGCCCGCCCTTCGCTTCGCCTCCGCCACGGCGGCGGCCAGCGCCTCGTTGCGCGGATTGAGCCCAAGGGCGCGACGGTAGTCGCGGAGCGCCTGGCCGTCATCGCCGCGTCTCGTCGCAAGGTCGCCAAGCAGCGCGTAGGTCACGAAGTCATGTGGTTCGCGGGCAGCGGCGGCGTCGAGAGCGGCGCGCGCCCTCGCGTACTCGTCGAGGCGCGCCCAGGCGGCCGCCTCGAGGTAGTAGGCCGACAACGCCTCGTCGTTCAGGTCGAGGGAGTCACGGGCCTTTTCGATCGCCCCCGCGGGATTACTCGCGAGCAGTTCGCGGCCGTCGCTGACATAGCGGTGCGCGAGTGCCGCGCGTCCCACGAGCACCGCCCCGAACACCACGATGACTGCACCCGCCGCGACGACGACGATGCGAGCTCGTCCCGGCTGCGGGCCGCGCTCGCTCCGCCATGGGCCGACGAGCACCGCCGCCGAGCACAGCACGATCCCGGTCAGGCCGGGGATCAGGTGCATCCAGTCCACGCTCGTCTGCACCAGCCAGACCGTGAACGCGCCGCCCGCGGCCACGGCGAGCCCGCGCGCCCGAAGGTCGACCCTTGCCGCCCGGGCGCGGCGGGCGAAGCCGAAGCCGACCGCGGCCAAGAACGCCAGCAGGAGCATGCCCCCGACGAGGCCCAGCTCACCCAGCGTCTGCAACTCGATGCTGTGCGCCTGGCGGATGTCCTCGCTCGTGCTGCGCTCGACGAAGTAGGTCCGGTCGTAGTTGCCGGCCCCGAGCCCTCTGAGCGGCTCGTCCTGGAACTGGTGCCAGGCGACCCGCCAGTAGTCGTAGCGGTTGCCGCCGCCGCTCGCGAAGCGTGTGGTCTTCGTCGACTGTGCCCCGAGCTCGGTGAAGGACTGGTACTCGTCGCGCACCGAGTCGAACGGGTCGTCGACCGCACCGGCCACCGCGACCGCGCCCGACACCGCAAGGATCGCGAGCGGCGCCCAAGCGGCGGCGCGGGCCCGCGCCGGGGACCTGAGCCGGCGCGCGGCCGCCGGGCCAACCACCGTGAAGACACCCCAGAGCACGCCCGCGAGCGCCGAGCCGAGCAGGATGGCAATCGCAGCTTCCCGGATCACGGCGTCATCCGGCGGGCTCGTACCGGAAGCCGAGTCGTACACCTCGAGCACCGGCCCGAGCGCGACGGCGAGGCCGCAGGCCGCTGCCACCAGCACCCACGCGCGGCGCGTCCGGCCCGGGATGAGCACGAGCATCGCGACCACCGACAGGGCGACGGCTGGAAGCACCGACCGCGTCTGCCCGAGCAGCACGAGTCCCAGGAGCGCGCTGACGCCAGCCGCGCCCGCGCCGGCAAGCCAGGGTTGTCGTGCCCGCTCGGCGAGCGCGACGAGCGGCCACACGCCGACCAGAAGGAGCCCCGCCTGGCCGTTGACGTAGCCGAGCGGCTCGTTGAGGCGCCCGGCCAAGAACAGCTCAGACGCCGTCCCGGCGAGCATGCGAGCGAGCAGATAGCCGCCGAAGACGACTATCGTCCCGGCTCCGGCGGCGATGACGATCGTGCCCAGCCGGTCGTCGCGAAGCAGCAGCACAAGAACCCCGAGCAGAGCGGCGTAGAGCAGCCAGCGATTGGCCTCGATGAGGGCCTGATCCGCGGACTCGGCCCAGCTCGTGGAGAGGAGCGCCCAGAGCCACAACAGCGCCAGCGCGCCGCCGGCAACGAGCGCGGCGGGACGCGGCGCCGCCGGACGGGCGATGAGCAGCCCCAGGAACGCAGCGAGCATTCCTAGGGCGATCGGACCCCATACGCCCACGTCGTAGAAGCCGTAGAGGAACGGGCTGAGGCCGCAGGCGATCGCGATGAAGGCGATCACCACGATCTCGACAAGGCTCGGCCGGCTTGGTCTGGGGCCCGTGGCCGTCGCGCCAGAGCCCCGCGAGCGCGGAGGTGCGGCCGCCGCGGCCCGCTCAGGCGCCCATGAGCGCGTCTCCAGCAACGCGATCGTCGCGGTGGCGACGACGAACCAGATCGACCAGGCCACGACCACCGAGCCGCGTCCGAGCTCGACCACGCCGATGGCCACGGCGCCTAGGCACCCCTGAACCACCGCCAGCGTGAGCGCGACGGTTCGGGCGCTGCCGAGGCGGCGCACGAGGCGATGCGTGAGATGGTCACGACCGCCCTGAAGCACGGACAACCCGGCGCGCCGCCGCGAGACGCTGACGAGCGCCGTGTCGAGGACCGGAACGCCGGCGAGCAGGACGCCGACGAAGAGGTGCTCGAGGCCCATCTCGGCTCCCAACGGCAGGGCCATGATGCTCGCGGCGACCAGGAAGCCGATGGGAAGGCTGCCGCCATCTCCGAGGAAGATGCGGGAGGGTGAGGCGAGGTTGTACGGGAGAAATCCGATGCATGCCCCAGCCAGCCCAAACACGAGGATCGCCAAGGCAATGTCACCCTCGATGATGGCCAGCGCACCCACCATCACCGACGTGACGGCGGCCAAGGTGGCCGCCGCCCCATCCATGTTGTCCATCAGATTGAAGGCGTTGACGAGACCAACGACCCACACCATCGTCAGCGCCAGATCGACAGCATCGCCGGGGAACACGTTCCAGCCGAGCCCGGTGCTCCAAAGGGATATCGCCGCTACGCACTCGATCGCGATCCGCGGCCAGGCAGCCAGACCGACGCGGTCGTCGACCGTGCCCAGCACCCACAACAGGCACGCGCACACGACGATCGGAGACAGGCGCGCAAACTCGCCGCCGAACAGCACCGCCGCGAGCAGGAAGCCACCCAACACCGCGGCGCCACCGAGGTACGGGGTCGGCTCGGAATGTGCCCTTGTAGCCGGTCGGGCGATCGTGAAAGTTCGTCCTGCCGGCGAGAGCAATGGCCGCCGGCGTAGCAGCGAAGACCGCGCTCAGCGCCAGAAGGAAGGCGCCGATGAGCCGGGCCTCATCGGGCAAAGGTCCCCCTGATCACGTGCTTTCCGCCAGGGGCTGTGGGGCCTGCTGGGACTCGATCACGTCCTCCACTACCTCGTCAAGTGTGCGGGTTGGGCGCCAATCGATCAACGCCTCGATCTTGCTGGTGTCAGGGATATGCCGCTGCATGTCCTCGAAACCCGATTCGTACGCCTCCTCGAATGGCACCAGGCAGATCTCCGAATCCGTCCCGTGCACCGTGGCCGCCTCTCGCGCAAGAGCCTGGCGCGACCCGGTTCGGGATCACCATGCCGTAGCGACCCGTCTGCCGCGCGCCAACGCCAGAGTCAGGTGGCCGTCCATAGCCTTGAAGCAGGCGGCCGGTAGTAGTGGGACCGAACACGCCTTCCTGGGCGCCCGCCACCGGGGCGGCGGAGAGGGCCGGGAGCAGTGCGGTGAGTGCCGCTTTCCTCGGGTCCCCGATAGACGCGATGGCGCCGGTGCTCCAGCAGCCGGCGCCGCTCGCCTCCACCCGTTCGTCTCCTACCGGCGCCGGATCACGACCTCACAGTCGACCGGAGACGGATCGATGAACCTGTCTATCACCGCGACGTCCCGACCGGGCCCGCAGTCGATGCTCGCATCCCGACGGTTGTCGGCGGCGTAGAGCAGGTCATTGCCGCGACCGCCCCACAGCTCGTCGCGGCCGGAGCCCCCGATAACCCGGTCATTGCCGGAGCCTCCCCTCACGACGTCGTCGCCGGAGCCGCCATCCACGCGATCGTTGCCAGAGCCACCCCGCACCCGGTCGTCACCCTCTTCGCCTTCCAGGTGGTCGTTGCCCCGCTCGCCGAGGATGCGGTCGTCACCGCTACCCCCTTCGCCGTGATCATTGCCGTCGCCCATCACGAGGCAGTCATCGTTGGACTTGCCGTCGGCGCGGTCGTTGCCGCCGAATGCAAGGATGAGATCAGCCGCCCGGGTCCCCTCGAGCCTGTCGCTGCGCTCCGTTCCGACGATCGTCTTGGTGGTCGGTGGACACGGGGGCGGGTAGTAGTACTCCGGTGGCTTCGGAGGCGGCTTACAGTCGTCCCGGTCCTTACCGTCGTGCCGTGACTTGTCGTCGTCCCGTGGCTTGCAGTCGTCCGGTGGCTTGCCTTCGTGCCTTGGCTCCCCTGTCGCCACGGCGGCGCCCCCGATCGCGAAGAGAACTGCAAGAGCTACGACCAGCCAGTGTCTGCGCTCGGCCAAGGGGCCCCTCCTTGTCCAGGTCGCACCGGGAGCTCGTCCCCGTCAGCGTCTGGGTTCAAGCCCGCGACCTGTTCGGGTACACCGCGAAGCTAGCTCGCTGCCCCAGCCGTGTCAACCAATATTACATTTGGTGAGTCAGCCCTTCTGGAAGGGTGTAGAACGCAGGTTTGCGAGTTCCGGTGCGCGTGAGCAATCCGCGATTCACTCCCCATCCGGCCGCGGATGATCGTCGTACAGGCTGAGGTAGCCGAGCGTGTGGATGCGGTTCCAGCGGCGCGCTGTGCGGAACGCTGCAGTAAGCCACTTGGCCTGCGTCCGGCGTGTCACCCAGAAGTTGAACTCGTAGTTGCTGTGGTCGGTAAGGATGGCACTCGGACGGGCAGAGGCAGAGGCGCCGGCCGCGCCGGTTGCGGTAGCGGTAGCGGTTACGCCAGCGGGTCGAAGTGTTAAGGTTGGATTAGTCCGCGTAGCCGAACCGCACCGGTGACTCGCGAAGGTCCGGCGTCCGGATGCCGAACGGTTGTGCCCGTAGAGGTCCATCCGCGGTCGCCGCCCGCTGGGTAGCCGCGTCGCCCGGATGAAGTTGAGCGGAAGCACCTCTCCCCCGTCCAGGTATTGCCGCCGATCACCAGGTTGCGGCGATTGACCCGCTTGAGCGCGGCGTAGGCGGCGTCGAGGATGCGGGCGTAGCGGCGTGGACGGCGCACCGGGCACCTGACAGGCGGCGCCCCTTGCCGCTTCCCAGGGCCCGTGGGACGACCGTCCTGGACTTGCCGGTGCTCCTCGGCCCGATCACGCGCTCTGAGTGAGCGCCGCCGGCGCCCTCTGAGACTCGATCACGTCCTCCAGTATTTCGTCCAGCGTGCGCGTCGCGCGCCAGTCGAGCAGATCGCCGATCTTGCTGATGTCCGGGATACGGCGTCGCATGTCCTCGAAACCA
The DNA here is from genome assembly GCA_963814095.1 of uncultured Thermoleophilaceae bacterium. GTDB lineage: Bacteria > Actinomycetota > Thermoleophilia > Solirubrobacterales > Thermoleophilaceae > JACVRW01. The sequence continues at coordinate 23,208 of CAWFBT010000004.1, forward strand.
GTCTCGTATGCCTCTTCGTAAGGAATCAAACGAATCTCGGACCCTGATTCGCACGCCCGGCGCACCCGCTCTGCGAGAGCCAGCCTCGTAGGCCTCCTCGTACGGCACGAACCGGATCTCCGAGTCCGAATCGCAGGCAGTCCGCACCCGCTCGGCGAGCTCGGAGATGGTGACCTCCTCGGTGCTTCCGATGTTGAAGACCTCCCCCACGGCCGCATCGCTCTCCATGAGGTCGGCGATGGCGCTCACCACGTCCTTGACGTGGCAGAAGCAGCGGCGCTGCTGCCCGTCTCCGTGCACGGTGATCGGCTCGCCGGCGAGCGCCTGGCGCACGAAGGTCGGGACGACCATGCCGTAGCGCCCGGTCTGCCGCGGGCCGACGGTGTTGAAGAGGCGGCCGATCACGACCGGCAGGCCGCGCTCCTTGCAGTATGCGAGCGCGAGGTATTCGTCGATCGCCTTGGAGCAAGCGTACGACCAGCGGCCTGTGGTGGTCGGGCCGAGCAGGAGATCCCCGTCTTCGCGGAACGGCAGGTCGGCGCTCTTGCCGTAGACCTCGCTCGTCGACGCGACGAAGACTGGCTTTTTCTTCTTGTTGGCCGCTTGGCGAGCACGATCTCGGTGGCGTGCACGTTTGTCTCGATCGTGCGAACCGGGCTGTCGACGATCAGCTCAACACCGACTGCTGCGGCGAGGTGGAAGACGACGTCGGCTTCGTCGACGAGCTCGGCGATGGTGGCGCGGAAGCGGCCGACTCAATGGTGTAGGAAAAGCCGGGTCGATCCTTGAGGTGACGGATGTTGTCGATCGAGCCGGTCGAGAGGTCGTCGAGCACGTGGACTCGTGGCCGCTCGCGAGCAGCTCATCGGCGAGGTGACTTCCGATGAAGCCGGCTCCGCCGGTGATCAGGTACCGCACCGATTTCTCCTATCGATCCATATGTGCTGTCGCCTCCGTTACCTGACCGCGAGCCGCAGAACGCTCCGAATCATCGTGCATCACTTAGCCCCATGCGCCGGGGGCCCCACGCGGGCTCGACGCACATTTTCCTCCCAGGCCGCCAGTGCCGCCAGCGCCCAGGTGTCGGCGGCGTCATGTTCGCCCGCCTCAATCATCCGCGCGACGCGCCGCCCGGCTACCAGCTCCGAGGTGCCGCCCGAGAACCACTCAATGCTCTCGGAGCGCCAGGCGCCGGCGAACAGCGAGTCGAGGGGTACCGCGAAGCCCCGCTTGCGAAGCGGCACCTTCACCGCCCCGAGCCGGCGCCTGGCAAGGCGGCGCAAGGCGACCTTGCCCCGCAGCACGCTCGCGCGGTCACGCTCAGGCAGGCGAGCGGCGACCGACGCCACCTCGTCGTCGAGCAGGGGGACCCGACCCTCGAGGCCGACGCTCATTGTGGCGCGGTCCTCCTTCGTCAGCAGGTCGCCGGGCAGGTACGTGAGGAGCTCGAACTGCTGTAGCTGGCTCAGTCGGCTCACCGCCGCCTCGCGTTCCAGTCCGTGCCTATGCGCGACTCGTTCGCCGACCGCATGACTGTTCAGTTGCAGGTCCAACGCCGCTAAGCCCGCGGGCGAGGTCGAGCGCGCCACGAGGTCTAGATACTGCGCGATGTCATCGCTTGTGCTCGCCCCGGCCAGGCGTCCCAGGTAGCTCCGCGTCAGCGCCGCGCCGCTGCGCCGGTGGCTGCCGCGCGCGACGCCCGACCCCATGCGAGTCGCGGCAGGACCAACCAGCCGCGCAATGCGTCGGATCTTGTGGGCGCGGAGGCGGTAGTAGCCACCGAAGAGCTCGTCGCCCCCGGTGCCGCTCAGGGCAACCGTGACGTAATGACGGGCGAGCGACGCGAGCTGAAGGGTCGCAATGGCGGACGAATCGCCGAAAGGGCAATCAAAGGCCTCGGACGTCCGCGCGATCGCCTCCTCGAAGCTGAAATCGAAGGGGGCGACCACGTGGGGAACCCCAAAGGCGCCGGCAATCCGCGATGCGTTGAGTTGCTCGTCGTAGTCACCGTAGCCCGGGAATGAAATCGTGAAGGCTCGCGGACGAGCCCCCGACTCGGCGGCGTACGAGAGCACCAGCGCGGAGTCCACTCCCCCCGACAGGAAGACGCCCACCCCCACGTCCGCCACGAGTTGTCGCTCCACGGCGCTCGAGAAGGCCGCGTCTAGCTCCTCGAGGCGCGCCGGGGGCCCTGTCGGTGCGGCGTTGAAGAGAGGCGAACCCGCCCAGCGAACAGTCTCCTCGGAACCATCGAAGCTCCTGACGAGCGCGGTGCCGGGATCGATCTGCCCGATGTCCTCGATGCCGGTCCGCGGCGGCGGCACGTAGTGGAAGGCCGCGTACTCCTCGATCGCCCCCATGTCGATCCGCCCGGCCGAGAGCCCAGCTCTCACCAGGCTGAGGGCATCCGAGGCGAACGCGAATGGGCCCGAAAGCCGCCTGACCAGCGGCTTGATCCCGAAACGGTCTCGGGCCAGGACCAGGCGACCGCCTCGTTCGTCGAGCAAGGCCACCGCGAACATTCCATTGAGGCGTCTGAAGCCGTCGATGTCCCATTCCTCATACGCGTGGACGACAACCTCCGCGTCGCACCCAGTCGCGAATGAGTGCCCTCGCCGCTCGAGCTCGCGCCGCAGCCGGCCGTGTCCGTAGATCTCTCCGTTGAAGAGCAGCCAGACATCACGGCTCTCGTTGGGCATCGGATACTGCACCCGATCGGAAAGATCGATCACTGACAGCCGGGTCTGGACGAGCGTGAAGGAGTCCCTGCTAAGGACCCATTCGCCATCGGGCCCCCGATTGGCCAGGCTTTCGGCCAGCACGGCCGCGGCGTGAGCGTTTGCCGCGGACGCCTCGAAGCCCGCAATGCCGCACACCGGCTAGCCCTCCCTTCGCAGGATCACGGGACGGCAGCGCTCGATCGAGAAGTCGCGCTCCGCCAGATCGCGCCCCTTTGGGTCTTCGCCAAGGGAATTCGCCATGCTCGGCGAGCCAGCGTATCCGCCGACCAAAATCCTCACGTCGCGTCCGACAGCAGCTGTCGATACAGAACATCGATGTCCCGCACCAAGCGATCTACCGAGAAGCGGTCCCTCACGTGCTGGCGTCCGGCCGCTCCCAAACGAGCTGCGAGGTCGCGGTCGAGCAGGAGTTGCCGGAGCGCACCGGCAAAGGCAGCCTCGTCTTCCGGGGGGACGAGGATCCCTGAGTGACCATCCCAGACGGCCCCGGGCACCCCTCCGACGTTCGTCCCGACCACGGGCACCCCGGCCGCTTGCGCCTCGATCAGGCTCACCGGAGTTCCCTCGTTGTCGGAGCTGAGCGCCACCACATCACTGGCGGACATGATCGAGGGCATGTCCCTCCGTATACCGGTCCACACGAGCCGGGGCGCCAACGAGCGAGCCAAATCGCTCGCCTGCAGCTCGGACTGCAGCTCCCCGTCTCCCACGACGAGGAAGCGGACGTCCTCCAGGTCGGCGAGGCGGGCCGCGACGCGCAAAAATCGATCCACCCGCTTGATCGGCACGAGCCTCGCTACCAGCGTCACGACGGGTGCATCCGGCGCTATCCCAAGCTCCGCCCGAACGGCTCGCCTGCGCTCGGCAGACTCTCTTGGGCTCCCGCCAAACGGGGCGAGGTCGAAGCCGAGCGGGATCGTCTCGATCTGCTCCCGGGGCGCGATCCCGAGGCGCGTCAGGTCGTCCCGCACCTCATTGGATACCGCCACGAGACGGGTGGTGCTCTTAGCCAGTCGCCGCTCGATGGACGCGAAGAGCCTCGCCTTCGGGGCCGAGAAGTAGCCGGTCAGAACGTGGCCATGGAAGGTGTGGATGCGCACGGGCGGGGCGGCACCACCGGCCATCAGTGCGGCCAGCCGCCCGATCGTGCCGGCCTTGGCCATGTGGGTGTGAAGGATGTGAGGCTTGACCCCGCGGAGCGTGCCGGTCATCGCCAGCAGCGCTCGAGCGTCGTGGGGACCGAGCTGCCGGCGTAGGCTTCGCATGAGCCGGGGACTGACGCCGAGTTGAGCCGCCAGGTCGTCCATCGTCCCCTCGCGCGGGCCCTCCACACCCCTGACCAGGATCGTCTCGTAGCCGAGCGGCTCCAGCAAGCGGGTGAGCGTGAGGGCCTGGATGGCTGGCCCACCGACATTCAGCCGGCTGATTACCCGGACGACACGCGGCACGATCGCATCCTCTCGAATCTCGCGGCCCGCGCGTTTCCATAGGCCCTCACGTGCTTGGCATGCGAGTCAATAGGGCCCGACGCAAGGACGCTGTGCTATTCGTTTCCGCAGTCCGGGAGGCATACACCGATGCAGTATCTGATCACCGGAGGAGCTGGCTTCATAGAAAGACACCCGGGCGGGGGAACTTCTCGCACAGAGGAACGAGTGAGCATCGTCCACCGGCTCGAGGATCGTTTCTCCGCTGCTGGCGGCCGAGCTGCCGAGGCCGCGCCCGGCTCGGGGCGAGCGTACAAGTTCCGGAGCAGGAAACCTGCTGAGGTGACGGCGGAGGACTCACTCACGGAGCTCGTCGATGCATGTACCTGGCCGTCCGAGGCGTTTTGGCGTTGGTTCGAGCTGGAGGCACTGCGCCGAGTGGAGTTCGACCAGCCGATGCTTGAGCTCGGGTGCGGCGATGGCGCCTTCACCGCCCTGCTCGGTGTCCACGTCGAGGAGGGCGCCGCCGTGGGCACGACGTGCTGGTGCTCTCGCCGGCAGCCGCAAGGGGCAGCCGAGATGTCGACGGCGTGGAAGTCGTCTACTTGCGCTGCCGACCCCCGCAGTCCTGGGGGCGCACATCGAGTTCCAGGTGCGGGCGCTACTCACGCGTCTCCCTCCTCGCCGGCGAGCTGCCGCTCAACGCGTACGGGGACTATCCGTTCATGGTCTGCGTCAATGACCAGTTCGATCGGTTCTCCGCGCATCTCAAGCGTCGCTTCACCGAACGAGAGGTCAGGGCGATGATGTGCTCCGCGGATCTCGAGGAAGTGGTGATCCCCCCGACCAACGGGTGGGTCGCGTCAAGCAAGCGTCGTCGGGGGCCTCGATGAGCGTTCCGGTCCAGGTCGTTGCGACGCTCGCCGGAGGCCCTGATGGGCCCGCGCTGCGGGTGCGGAGCCTTATCCCGAGTGACGCCCTCAGGGAAGCCGGAGTCGCCGTCCGTTCGGCCCCGCTCTTCACGCGCGACGAGGCTCAATCGTTCTCGACGGGCGGGCCGTTCAGGAAAGTCCGGCTGCTGCGAACCGCGCACCGGCGATCCCTTGCCCGCATGCGCTCGGACTGCGCGCCGATTGTTGTCATCCACCGGCAGGCTGACCTCAGCCCGTCGCTCGCAGTCGAGCGCGCGGCAGTGCAGGACCGACGGCTGGTCTACGACGTCGACGACGCCATCTGGCTGTCAGGCTCGAGGCTCGCCGGGGGCAGCCGACTCGCGACGCTCAAGCGATCCTCGCGGAAGGCGCAATGGCTGGCCGCGACTGCCGAGCAAGTGATCGCGGGCAACGACGTCCTCGCCGAGTGGCTCTCTCAGTATGCGAGCGATGTCACCGTCGTCCCCTCGCTCGTTGAGACCGCGCGTACAGAGCCACGCCGTCACACCGACCGGCATGAGCTCGTCCTCGGCTGGATCGGTTCTCCAACGACGGCTCCTTACCTGCACCGGATCGCCACTCCGATCAAGCGGCTGGCGAGAGATTTAGCCGACCGAGAGGTACGACTACTGATGGTCGGCGCGCCACGCTCCGTCCAACTGGACGGAGTACCGTGCACGCACCTCGCCTGGAGTGACGAGGCGGAGCGGGCTGCACTGGGTCAAATGGACATCGGCTTGATGCCACTTCCCGACAACGCCTGGACCCGGGGGAAGTGCTCCTATAAGGCGATTCAGTACATGGCAGCCGGCGTTCCGGTGGTCGCAGATGAGGTGGGGAGCGCCGAGCGCACGATCGAGGGCGGCGGCTACGTTGTCCGGGACGACAACCACTGGACGGAGGCCCTGCTCGCCTTGGCGCAGGACGAAGAGCTTCGCAGTCGGCTTGGACGTGCCGGGCGTAGGCGTGCTGTGGCCAACTACTCGGTGGAGCGCTGGGCACGACCGCTGGCGGCGCTCATCAAGGGCGAGAGCTGACGTCGCCCTCGGGCACTACGGCGCGCCTACCGGCTGAAGCCGAGCGAGATGTCGTCCAGATGGATAACGCCCCTGAGAGGCTCGCGAGCCGAATCGACAGCAAAAATGCGGACCCGTGAGACGGGCTTGGAAGCGATCGCCGACGCGACGACCGGCTGCCACCGCTCGGACGACCCAGCGGGTATCCCGTTCGGGACCCCGTCACTGGATGCGCGGGTGGCAGCTGGGACGTATTCGCTTGTGTCGTCGCTGTACAGAAACTGGAAGCCCGCCACCACCTGGCGGCTGAGGCGAGTCCGCCTGACCATCTGGCGCAGTGTGTAACGCGTCCCGGCAGCACGCTCCTGCAGGTCGTCCACCACCTGGGTGACCGTTCCCGCATTGCGCGGACTGGACCCGGCGAACCGCAGACGCAAGGCATGGCGGCCTGAGTACTCCTGGCTGCTCCAAGACACTTTGGCGCCACGGCCCGAAACGATCGACCAAGCCGTGAGTCCCTCCTCGAAGCCGCCGTTTTTTACACCGAGAGCACGAACCGGTCTGGGCCCGAGGACCGTGAGAGCGTCGGCCCTTCCGACGCCGACGAGCTCGCGGATTTCCCCGGTCCGCGCCCGCGCAACCAGCCGCAGCGCCCGTTCGCCCCAAAACACGCCGACCACGCCCGGCGCCGGCGCCGAGGTGGGCGTCGTCATCGCTTCATAGCGACCGCTCGGATCGCTGACCCTCAGCCGCGTGGTGAGCGCCGAGCTGGACGCCGGCCCGTCGAGGGCCCCCTCCCGCTCGAGTCGCGCCTTCGCGGCGGCAAGCCGCGCCTCCGTCGGTACCGCGTCGTCAGCGGGGGTGGCCGTCGCGCCGAGGCCCGCCGCAGCCGCCGCCCCAAGTGCCGCCACGAGACCCGATGCGAGCAGGACGCGACGAGCGACACGGTCGCGCAGGAGGCTGCGCATGGACTCAGGAGAGCTCCCCCGCTCGACCACAAAGGCGCTCGCGATCGGGCCGAGCAGCAGGAGCGCCCAGGTCCCCCCGTCCTGGAGTTGACTCTTCAGTGGCGAGAACAGGACGACGCCAAGGCCGATAGCAGCGAGCCAGCAGCTGAGCACCGTGCGGCGGCGTCTAGCAACGAGAACGGCGAACGTCGTTAGGAAGCCGACGAGCGCCGGCAAGATCAGGCAACCGATGAGCCCGAAATCGCGATAGAAGGGACCTAGCCAGGTGGCGCTGTTGTACGAATCGAACGGTACGGGATAGAAGGCGCCGTACTCCGGCGGTGCCCCATCCAGGGGCAACACCTTGTATGCCGCCTTGACGATCGGCAGGATGGTCAGCTGCCCGTAGGTCGTCGGCGCGAGCGGGTCGTCGCTGAGCCGTGAGAACACGGGGATGTTGGCGGTGGAATAGACATACGGAAGCGCGAGCGATTCCAATGAGCGGGCTGTGAGCTCGCTGCGAATCTCGGGATGCGCCTCGATCGTGGCATCTTTCTGGGATCCGATTGCATAGAAGTACGCGAGGCCCACGGCGACCAACACCAGCCCAGCGGCGAGCACCCGCCGAGGCAGCCGGATGGGTCGCCAAACGAGGTGGAAGGCCGCGATCCAGGTTGCGGCCGTGAGCAGAGAAAGACGCTCCCCGAGGAAGAGGAACGGCACGAGTACAAGCAGCTCAAGCGGTGCGATGACTCTCCATCGCCCGATGAAGAACTTCTCCCGAAGGGCCACGGTCCACAGGAGCATGGAGACCGGGCTGAGGTAGCTCAGCGCCCTCCCGAAGCCGTACGCATCCTCGAACTCGGTGCTGCTCTGGATGCTGCGCGCTACCGCTGGGTCCTGGATCAGCGTCTGCCAGCCGACGGTGAGCTCGATCGCCCTGACGAAGAGTGCGAATCCGACGAGCGCCAACATCCCTGTCGCGAGCCACGCGATATGGACGCGCCGGAGCGAGAGCTCCTCACGTCTGGCGGTGTCCTCGCGCGGCTGCCAGCGGCCCCGACAGGCGAGAAACGCGCCCGCGAGAAAGCAGGCGATCGAGGCGTAGATCGCGATCCACGCTTCCGCATGGGTATGCGAGTAACGGATCCACGGAATCGCAAAGAGACCGAGTGAAAGTGCCCATACGGATATGAAGGCCCCGACCGAGTAGGCCGGCGGCACGCCTGTCCGGTGCGCACGTTTCACCAGCAGTGCCAAGAGCAAGAAGAGCGCTCCCGCAGCACCTGCCGCTATCCACCGTTCGACGGTCACCCGCGCCGCCGCAGCAGGCCGAACTCGACCTCATAGCAGGGGACTATCTGGCTCAGATTCTCCTCATAGAACTCCTGCGTCCAGACCGAGAGGTTGACCAGCACCTCGAACACGCGCTTGAGCGCGTACCTCACGACGAATGGCGGCGGCGACTTGAAACGGAGCCTGACGTTGCGGAGCTCGAAAGCCAGGTCGCGCTGATAAGTGGGTACCCGACGGCGGAGAAGCGGGTCGAGCGCAAGGTACGAGAACGTGTACAGGCCGAATTGGCTCCTGTGCGTCGGGTCCGAGTAGTAGTAGGGATTCGAGAAATGCGGCACGATTACGTCCAGGCGACCGCCTGGGCCGATCACGCGTGCAAGCTCCACGAGGAGCCGCTCCACATCGGAGACGTGCTCCATGAAGTGCGACGAGTAGACACCGGCCAGAGACGAGTCAGGGATCGCCTCCAGCACGTCGAAAACGTCGCCGACCACATCGACGCCGGGATAGTCCAGTACGTCGACGCCGACATGGCTCGGGTGCCGTTTGCAGCTTCCGCACCCCAGATCGAGGGTTCGCCCTTCGACGCTCTGCAGAACGCCCGCCTTGTCGGTGATGTCCGCCATTGAACCGCCAGCCCCGAAGCCTAGGTCCGCCGCCTGCCAGCGGCTATCCGGACGAGTTCTGCAACGGCCATGAGGACCGCCACGATGCCAACCGAGCTGACGGCGTTCGCAGCATCGCCGACGCCGACGATTGCCGACAGTGCGCCGAGCACGGCGACGAGCCACCAGGCCCGCTTCAGCAATCCGCCGGCCTGGAGCCAAACGACGCTCGCCGCCGCGAAGGCCACGACCGTTGCGACGGCGGCGCCGATTGGACCGTGAGCGGGAATGAGGACTAGATTGAGGCTCAGGTTCAGCACACCCGCCGTGGCGGCGCCGGCCAGGAACCTTCGGTTCTGGCCATCGGCGATCAGGCTGTAGCCGACGGGGTAACCGACCGCATACCACGCCACCGCAAGCGACAGCACCGCGAAGGTTGCCTCCATCGACTCGAAGCGGGAGCCGAACAGCAGGCCGAGCACGTCAGCGCCGAGCAGGTGAACGAGACCGACGACTAGCAGGCCATAGCAGAGGAGGGGCTCGAGGATCGTCATCAGCAATCTGCGCGCAGTTGACTCGCTCGCCGCGTCGCTGGCGCGCGACAGAGCGGGGAAGACCGAAAAAGCGGCGAAGACGGCAACCACGTTCAGCATTAGGAAGACGCGGTAGGGAGCGCTGTACAAGCCGGCTTCGGCCGGTGAGCGCAACGCCGCCAGCAGAATCGTGTCGATGTTCGCGTAGTAGGCATACACGATCACGCTCGCCATCCCGACCGGCCAAGATCGCCGGATCAGGGCGCCGGCGCTGTGCAGCGTCGGCCTCGGCCACCCGGGTCGACCAACAGCGATCCACGTAGCAGCGGCCATTACGACCTCGCCGGCGGCGAACACGCAGGTGGCAAGGACGGGGCCGCCACCTGCGAGAGCGATGACGGTGGATCCCGCGGCTACGGTGAGCGCCGCGGCCACCCAGGCAACGGCCAGGCGCCGCATCCGCTCGAGTGCTCGAAGCACCCAGTCCGCCCCGGCTGCCATGCCGAGGGCCATCGCCCCCCCGGCGAGGGTCAAGGCCAGATAGCTGGGATCGATGGCGAGGGCCGCAACCGCCGAAGCTCCGACCACGACGGCCGCGGTAGCGACCCTGATGCCTACAACCTGGCCCGCGATCTCGCGGGTCCGGGCGGGCGTCACGGCAACGTCCCGCGCACATACGTCCGTAAGCCCGAGGGTGGTGATCACGGATGCCACGCCCGACACGGCGATGACGGTGTTGACGAGCCCGAAGTCCTCGAGGCTCAGCGCGCGCGCGAGCGCGACGGCCGCGAGGAAGCGCAGAACCTTGGCGATGGCGTCCCCAGCGAGCAGTGCCAGGAAGTTCTTCCGTAGTCCCGCTGCAACCGCGCTCGGCGCCGGGGCTCGGACGACGTGCTGCCCTTCAGATTCGATGGCTCCCGCTCCGGCGGGCTCCTCCGTGCCGTCGAGCAATCATCTCGATCTCGACTCCGGCGTGCGCGACGTTCAGGAGGCCGTTGACGAAGGTCTCTGCAACGAGCACTCCCGGCCGTGTCGCCCAATCGATATGGCTGTCAGCTTCGGGCCCCGCAGGCCGCGCCCGCCGACCCCGATCGAGGAGCTGGAAGAAGTCGCGACCGACCCCGTAGTAGCGCACAGCCTCGATGGAAAGGCCCGCCGATCCCATCAAGCGCCGGAGGGAGGCGCGATCCCAGATGGTGAAGTGATCTTTGGCGACCATCGACCAGCGGGACCCGAATAGCCGGGCGACCACTGAACACCTATTAAGAGTGCTGATCGCGACCAGGCCGCCGGGGGCCGTCAGTGCCGCGAGTCGCTCGACGAACCGATCAGGCTCGGGCGTGTGCTCGAGCGCATCCCACGCGGTCACGAGGTCGAAATGACCCTCGGGAAGTGCATTCGTCTCCTCAAGCCGCCCCTCGATCACCTCCAAGCCGCGACGTCGCGCCCGCCGAACAGCCGGGGGGTTGAGGTCGATTCCCGTCCCCGTCCAGCCTCGCGCCACCGCCAACTCCAGAAAAAGGCCGTCCCCGCTCCCGACGTCGCACAGCGCCGCGCTGCGGGACGGCGGGCGGGGGAGGCGGTCGAGCCGGCGCTCGAACAGGACCCGTTTCCGTGCAGCCATGGCGCCGAAGTGATCAGCGAGGTCGTACTCGTGAAGGTATTTCCACCGCACCTCGTCGCGCGGTTGCGGGTCGCTGTAGACCACGCCGCACGATCCGCATCGCCAGAGCGTCAGATGCTCCCCGGACACCCCGCGCCAAACACTGCGCGGGCGAGCTTCGCAAGCCGGGCAGCGCCCGAGGTTATGGGTTTGGCTCGCGCCACACGCCGAGCTCATCGCTCGGCGAGGAGCTCTCGGTAGAGCCGGTCGAGGTCTGAAACCAAGCGATCCAGCGTGAAGCTGGCGAGGACATGTCGACGGCCCGCGAGCCGACCGAGCGCGCCGGCCTTTGCTGCGTGGGTGTGCATGACATCCGGTCGACTCGAACGGAGCATCGTGGTGAGCTTCGCCAGGGCCGCAAGGTCATGCGGGCCGAGCTCGCGGCGCAGGCATCGGAGCCGAACGGGAGCCACCGAAAGGCGATCGGCCAGGTGGTCCATAGAGCCCTCGTGCTGTCCCTCGGCCCCGCGCACCAAAGTGGTCTCGTATCCGAGCGCTTCCATCCGCTTCGACAGGGTGATCGCTTGAATCGCGGGGCGGCCGACGTTGAGACGTCCGATGACCCGCAGCAGGCGAATCGTCACTTCGAGCGAGACCCCGCTTGAACGTGCTCGACGGTCCGAGCCAGGCCCTCGGCGAAGAGGATCCGCGGGCTGAATCCGAGCAGGTCGCTTGCCCGGGAGATGTCGGCTTGTGAATGCTCTACCTCGCCCGGTCGCGGATTCCCACGGACGGGATTCAGTGCTCGCCCGGTCAATCGCTCCAGCTCGGCGAGCACCCGGTTGATCGTGATCCGCTCGCCGCACGCCATGTTCATGACCTGCACCATCGCCGTTTCGAGTCCGTACACGCTATGGAATGCCCGGCAGAACCCCTCGGCCGCGAGCTTCGTCACCGCATAGGGAGAGATCGGCTTCGGACGGTCCTCGTTCCTTGGAAGTTCCGCGCTGGGGCCGTACACCGAGGACGATGAAGCAAGCACCACTCTGTTGACCCCGCTGTCACGGGCGGCGAGCAGCAAGTTGTGCGTCCCGGTCACCGGGGCCAGTCTAGGCCCGCTCGCCGAGCGCCCGGGCCGCGGCGCCCCCCCCCGGAGCCACCAGCCCTGAGCCGGGTCGGTTGTCCACTTCTTGGGGTCGAACCCGGCCGCTACTGAATAGCACGCGTGGATGTTCGCCGTCGCGTCGTGGACAGGAGACATCGGCGCGTGGTGCTCGTACGGGATCGCTTCGGAATCAAGCCGCTCTACTACCGGGTGTAGGGGGAGGGGTCCGCCCCTTCGCCGGTCCTCGGGCTCACTCCCGCTAGGGTCCGCGACGATCCCGACCGCGGAACCTTTGCCGAGCGAGCTGTTTCACAGCGTGACGCGTCGCATTGCCATCTGGATTGGCTGTGCTGTCGCCCTCCTTCTCTCAAAGGGCGCTTCAGTGGCAGGAGAGCAGAAGGCGATCAGGGGGGCCCGTTCGAGTTGCCGACGTATCGGTGGCCCCGGCACTCGACGAAGCAATCGAGTCGGCCGGCGGAGGGGCATGCAGCTCGCGCCGATGCTCGCGAAGGCCCCGCCCCTGGGCCAACGGCGGCCGCTCTGCCGGATGGAGCCCCGTAACCGCGCCTTCGCCAACTTCCTGACCTCCTCCGCCCGCCGCTATGCCACGCTCCTGCGCGCCGACTATCCGCGCCCTCAAGACCGTCTCACCCCGCAACATCGCGGTGGCCGGGATGAGCCTCACCTACGGAAAGAAGCGGCCGCGCGACTGGGCTCGCTGGATGCGCCTGCCAAACGGCAAACCTGCTCCACTCGACCAGTACGGGCACAGCTCCTTCACCTTCCGGTTCGCGATACCGCGCTATGCGCCGCGGGCGGAGCATCCGGGAGCGCGGGTCCTACCTCGACCTTCGGCTGATGCCGGAGAACGCGACCCTTAGAGCCCGCGGTCTGAGCCCGCTCATTGCCAAGTTGTGGTGCTTGTCCTGTCACGGGCGACTTGTCGTGAGCGAACTTGCTTCCGCCCCTGGCTACCCGGAGCTGGGCCCGGATGGGCGTCTTCGCTGCCAGGCCTGTGGTCAGGAGTACCCCATCGTCGGCGGCACGCCCAGGATGCTCGATTCGGCCGCCCAGTTCTCAGCTGCTCCAGGAGTACCCGCGCTCGAGCAACGGTGTTCGAGGCAAAGAGCCGCTGAGCAGGCGCATCGGCCGCGACCCGCAGGCCGGAGTCAAGCAGCAGACGGCCGACAGCTTCGCCTACGAGTGGAGCCACTTCGGCCAGCCGCGCAGCGAGTGGGACCGCAACTTCAGGGACTATCTGCAGCCGCACAGCCCGGAGCAGCTCCGGGGACGAACAGTCATCGACGTCGGCGCGGGCTCGGGGCGTCATAGCCGGCAGGCGTCCTACCACGGGGCACAGGTGGTGGCGGTCGACCTCGGCCGGTCCATTGACGTCGCGCGGATCAATCTTCCACCCGACGTTCTGACCGTCCAGGCGGACGCCGAACGGCTTCCGTTCGAGCCAGGAACGTTCGACCTCGCAATGTCGATCGGTGTGTTGCACCACTTGCCCGACCCCGTGCGCGGGCTTCGCCAACTCGTCCGCTTGGCGAAGCCCGGCGGGCACGTGCACGTCTATCTCTACTGGGTCCCGGAGCTCTGGGCACATCGCGCGCTGCTGCAGCTCGTCACCGCGGCCCGGGTCGTCACGGTGCGGATGCCGCATCGCTTGCTTCATGCGCTCTGCTACCCGCTGGCCGCCTTCCTCAAGGTCACCGCTGTGATGCCGTACCGCGCTCTGCGCGCCCGCCCGCGCGGACGTGCGCTGGCTTCCTGGCTCCCACTCAAGACCTACGCCGACTACCCCTTCGGTGTGCTCGTGAACGACCAGTTCGATCGCTTCTCGGCTCCGCTGGAGCACCGCTTCACGCGGCGGCAGGTGATGACGATCCTCAGCGAGGCAGGACTGGAGGACGTAACGGTACTTCCCAATCACGGTTGGGTCGGCGATGGCCGGGTTCCCGCTGACATGTCTCGCCCGGACGAGGATGAAGCCGACCCGATCCAACGCCCAAGTGGAGACGGTGGCCAGTAGTGGGGTCTTTACTCACTGACACGAGCTCCCGCTCCCGTGATCCCGGTCCGCTCTCGGCGGGGAACCGGAGCCAGCTGGCTTTCTGCCGAGGCGCGCAACTAATGAACCCAATCGGGTGTTTCGCGTTCTACTAGATGATGCGCCACCTCCCGTTGATCGGTCTATGTGCCGCTGCGCTTCTCGCGTGCGCTCCTGCGTCCTTTGCTGGTGGCAAGAAGGCGATCTGGGGACCGCTTGAGGAGGCGGATGGATCCTCTGCTCTTCCGATCTACGAACGGTTGGGAGTCCGGTATCTCCAAACCTCATTGGCGTGGTCTGCGATCGCGCCGGTCCGGCCAGCCCGCCCCACCGATCCATCCGATCCGGCCTATCAGTGGCCATCGGGCCTTGACGAGGCCATCCGAGCCGCCCGAAAGCGTGGCATCCGCATAGCGCTCATGGTCGCCCGCTCGCCCTCTTGGGCCAACGGCGGCCGCGCCCCTGAATGGGCCCCCCGCAACCGGGCATTCGCCAATTTCCTCACAGCCGCCGCCCGGCGCTACCGGGGCGTTCGGCACTGGATGATCTGGGGCGAGCCCAACCGCCTGAACGCCTTCAGGCCGCTACCCGCGAACAGCCGCGTCGGTCCCCGGCGCTACGCCACGCTGCTGCGCGCCGGCTACAAGGCCCTCAAGGCGGTCCGGCGCCGGAACATCGTGATCGGCGGTATGTCATTCACGTACGGCGATGTCTACCCACGAGATTGGGCCCGTTGGATGCGCCTCCCGAACGGCAAGCCCGCGCCGCTCGATTGGTACGGCCACAACCCGTTCTCGTTCCGGTTTCCCGTCTTGCTCTTCGGGCCGCGGCCCGAGGCTCCGGGCGCCCGGGACTTCAGCGACCTGGACACCTTCCACGACGAGCTTCGCGACATCTATCTCGGCGAGTACCCACAGTTCCGCAAGCGAGGCCCGAAGCTGTGGATTTCCGAGTTCACGATCTCCTCGGATCGCGGGAACCATGACTTCAACTACTACGTGTCCCGGCGCACGCAGGCACGCTGGCTGACGACCGCCTACCGCGTGGCCAACCGCACTCCCTACATCGCCGGCCTCGGCTGGTTCAACTTGATGGACGAGCCGCCCAGCGTGCCCTTCGGCCTGACCACCGGTCTGCTCACCTGGGACGGGCGCCCGAAACCCGCCTACCGGGCCTACAAGAGGGCGCGTTGACGCGATTGCGCCCCCGAGGGTCCGAGGCTACGGTGGAGCGGGACGTGCTGCCCCAGATGGATGGCCGGAGTACCTGCCCGGTGCAACGAGGCATCGCGCGAAGCCGCTGTCGGCGATTCGCGTTGCTCCTGACCGGCGTGGTCCTGAGCATCGCCGGCGCCACGTCGAGCGCCTTCGCGGCGAAAGAGCGCCCGGATGCGAGCTTCGGGTCGTTCCCAAGCGAGCCCGTTGCGGGGCAGCCGGTGCAATTCGTCTCGTATGGCTGTGACCCGGATGGCGGCCCGACCGAGCAGGCCTGGGATCTCGACGGTGACGGCATCTTCGACGACTCCTTCGGGCCCTCGGCATCGCGGCCATTCACAAGCGGTTCGAAGACGGTCGGTCTGCGCGTAACCGACAACGAGGGCCGGGTCGTCATCCGGCACAGGACCTTGGACGTCGCCCCCGCTCGGCCCGACTACGTACTACCCAGGCCCTCGCGCACGCCGCTGCTGAGCCCGTTCCCAATCGTCAGAGCGGCGGGCAGCGTGTCATTCGCGGGGGTCCGCTTCCGGAGGCTGACTGTTCGCGCTCCCATCTGCTCGCGGGTCACCGTCCGCTGCCGCGGACAGGGCTGTCCCATCCGCAGGTCGACAAGAGTCATGGGGAGAAAGACCATGCGCTTCCGGGCTTTCGAGCGGATCCTGACCCCTGGCACGGTCCTCGAGGTGTTGGTGAGAAAGCGCGACCGCATAGGCAAGTACACGCGTTTCCTGGTCAGGGAAGGCCGGCCGCCCGCGCGCCAGGACCTCTGCCTGCGGTTCGACGCCAACCGCGGCACGCGCTGCCCGAGCGACTGACCCTCAGACCGTCGGCGTCACCCGGTACGCGTCGAACACCGACTCGATGTTCCGGATCCGGGTGATGGCCGTCTTCAGCGCGTGGGTGTCCCCCACCTCGACGACGAAGCGGTTCTTGACCATCGGATGCACGACCGTGCAACGGGCCTCGAGGATGTTTATGCCCGTCTCGGCGAAGGTTCTCGAGAGGTCCTCGAGCAGGCGGTGCCGGTCCCAGCCGTCGACCTGGAGCTCGACGCGGAAGGACGAGGTCGTGTCGCCCTCCCACTCCACCTTGGCGAAGCGCTCGGGGTTCTTCTTCAGCGCGATCGCGTTCGGGCAGTTCTCGTGATGGATCGTGATGCCCTTGCCGAGTGAGATGTAGCCGAGGATCGGGTCGCCGGGAACCGGCCGGCAGCACTTGGCGATCCGCAGCATCACGTCCTCGACGCCCTCGACCTTGATGCCGTAGGTGGAGGAGGCGGCGGTCTTCTTCGGCGTCTCCTTGCGCTCGAGGAGCTCCGCCGCCGGTGAGGGCGCCTCGACCGCCGACTCGCCCTCCTTCAGGCGGTGCATCAGCTTGTTGACGACGGTCTTGGAGGAGATCTTGGCCTGGCCGAGGGCGATGTAGAAGTCCTCGCCCTTGCGGAAGCCCATCTCGCGGATCACGTCCGCGAGCAGCGGTGAGCCGGCGATCTTCTGCGGCGGCAGGCCGGCGCGCTTGAGGTTCTCGTGGAGGATCTCGCGGCCGGTGCGCTCCGAGTCCTCGCGCCGCTCGCGCTTGAACCATGCGCGGATCTTCGACTGGGCGCGCGTCGTCTTGGCGAGCGCGAGCCAGTCGCGCGACGGGCCGCGCTCCTTCTTCGAGGTCAGCACCTCGACGATGTCGCCCGACTGCAGCGTGTAGTGGAGCGGCACGATCTTGCCGTTGACCTTTGCGCCCACGCAGCGGTGGCCGACGTCCGTGTGGATCTCGTAGGCGAAGTCGAGCGGCGTGGCGCCCGGCGGCGAGCGACTTGACCTCGCCCTTGGGCGTGAAGACGAACACCTCGTCCTCGAACAGGTCCGCCTTGAGCGTCTCGGCGAACTCCTGCGGGTCCTGCATGTCGTTCTGCCAGTCGAGCAGGTGGCGCAGCCACTCGACCTTGGCCTCGACGGGCTTCGAGCCGTCCTCCTTGTAGATCCAGTGCGCGGCGACGCCGAACTCGGCGGTGCGGTGCATCTCCATCGTGCGGATCTGGATCTCGAGCGGCAGTCCCTCGGGCCCGATCACGGTCGTGTGGAGCGCCTGGTACATGTTGAACTTGGGCATCGCGACCCAGTCCTTGAAGCGCCCGGGCAGCGGCTTCCAGAGCGAGTGGATGACCCCGATGGCGCCGTAGCAGTCCTTGACAGAGTCGACGATCACGCGCATCGCGGTGAGGTCGTAGATCTCGTTGAACTCGCGACCCTTCTTGGTCATCTTCGAGTAGATCGAGTAGAAGTGCTTGGCGCGGCCCGAGATCTCGGCATCGATGCCGACGGCGCCGAGCTCCGCGCCCAGGTACTCGCCCGCCCGGCCCACGTAGGCCTCGCGCTCGTCGCGCTGCTGTGAGACGAGCTGCTTGATCTCGTTGTACTTGCGCGGGTGCAGGGTCGCGAAGGCGAGGTCCTCGAGCTCCCACTTGATCGCGTGGATGCCGAGCCGGTGGGCGAGCGGGGCGAAGATCTCGAGCGTTTCCTTCGCCTTCTCCTGCTGCTTCGGCTTCGGCATCGCGCCGATCGTGCGCATGTTGTGGAGCCGGTCGGCGAGCTTGATCAGGATGACCCGGATGTCCTGGGCCATCGCGACCATCATCTTGCGGTAGTTCTCGGCCTGGCGGTCGTCGCGGCTCTGGAAGGTCACGCCGGACAGCTTCGTAACGCCATCGACGAGCTTGCAGACCTCCTCGCCGAACTCCTCCCGCACCTCGTCAAGCGACGCGCTCGTGTCCTCCACGGTGTCGTGCAGGAGCGCGGCGCAGAGCGTCGCCGTGTCGAGGCGCATGCCCGCGCAGATCTTGGCGACGCCGACCGGGTGGATGATGAAGTCCTCCCCGGTGGCCCGGCGCTGGTCGGCGTGGCGGTCGCAGGCGAACACGAACGCCTTCTCGACGAGCCGGCGGTCGATCTCCTCGGCGGCCTCGTCGGCGTGCTCCTCGACCACCGCGAACAGGTCGGCGAGCAGCACGCGCTGGTCGTCGGTCAGCCGCCCGCTCAGGCTGGTGGCTTCAAGCGACCCGCGGTCCGGGTGCTCGTCGACGCGGTGATGCTCGAAGTCGCGCCGCTCTGCCTCGCCCTCTGGGCGCACGGGTGCCACGGCCGGCGCGCCGACCCTTGGCCTCCCGTTGCCACGCGGTACCTTCGGCATGTCCTCTCCGAGTTTAGAGTCGGCCCCGGCGTGGGGTCGCCTGCGGCCGTCGGGGCCAGCTCGACGGATCGACGACCTAGGACGCGCGCGCGGCCGGCACTGCCTGCGGGGCGGCGGGCAGATCGGCGGCCAGCGCGCGCTCGATCCGCTCGAACCGGCCGTGATAGGCACGGAACGACGGCGAGAGCTCGAGGTCGCTGCGCACCCCTTCGACCACCCGGCAGCTCGGCACATCCAGGTCGACGTCGACGAGCCCGAGCTCCCCGAGGACGCGCAGCACGCGCCCGCAGCAGCCGGCGCTGCGCGGGTAGGTCCCGCCGCCCGTGAGAGCGGCCTCGAGCTCGGCGGCGGGGCCATCCGCCGCGAGCGCGCGCAGCGCGCGGAAGGTCTCGGTGAGAACCGGCCGCAGCTCGAGCTCGGCACGCCAGACCGCGAGCGCGAATGCAACCTCGTCGGGCCCCCAGGCGGCGTGGCCGCTCGGCGTGAGCCTGAGCAGCGGGTCGGCGATGCCGCCCGGCGGCGGGTCGAGCGCCAGCAGGTGCCGGAAGCCGCCGGCCGCGGCCGGGGCGGCGGCGAGCACGCTCCATGAGGCGACTGCGAGGTCCCCGTCCGCCATGCCGGCAACGAGCGACTCGAGCGACGCGCGCCGGCGCGGCACGTCCGCCACCGCCATCAGCACGCTCTCCCCGCTCGAGAGCAGGTCCCCGGCGACGCCCGCGAAGCCGGCGCCGCGCCGATCCGTGACCGAGCCCGAGGCGCTCGGCGGCGACTCGCCCGCCGGTTCGCGCTCGAGCTCCGCGCGCAGGCGCTCCCAGAACGGCCCGTCCTCGCCCAGCCCGCGCAGCGTGCCCGGCTCCGGCGGACAGAGGGCGCGCAGCACGACGCGCGGCTCGACCGTGCCGTTCCAGCGGTTGCTCTCGAGCCGCAGCGCGACGTGGCCTGGCGCGTCGGCGGCGAGCGACTTCTGAGTGGTGCCGAAGGCGACTCCGCGGGCGCGCACTCCCGCGCTCAGGAGCGTGAAGCGCGCGTGCTGGCGCTCCTCCCCCATGCCGGCCACGTTCGCGATGCGAGCCGCCGGCACGAGCAGCGTCGGCTGGGGGTTGCCCATCCCGAAGGGCCGGAGCAGGTCGAGCTCCTCGGCCAGCTCGAGGCCGAGCTCGCCGCCGGGCACCACGGCATCGACGCGCTCGACGGGGATCAGGTCGTCCGGAGCGAGCGCCGCACCGGCGTGGCCCGCGAGCGCTTGGCGAAACGGCTCGAGCGAGGCCGCGTCGAGCTCGACACCGGCCGCCATCCGATGGCCGCCGAAGCGTGTGAGATGGCCCGCGCAGGCGGCGAGCCCGGCGTGGAGGTCGTACGCGGAGATGCTGCGCCCGGACCCGCGCCCGGCGCTGCCGTCCTCGTCCAGTGCGATCACCACGGCGGGCCGGCGCCACCTCTCGACGAGCCGCGACGCGACGATGCCCACGACTCCCGGATGCCAGCCGCTGTCCGCCACGACCAGCGCGGCCCGGCTCGCCTGCGAGGCGCAGGCGGCGTCGGCCGCGAACAGGATGCGCGTCTCCGCCTCCTGGCGGTCGCGGTTCAAGAGGTCGAGCTCGCGGGCGATCTCGTCGGCGCGGGCGCCCGACTCGGTGAGAAGCAGCTCGAGCGCGGCGTCCGCGCGGCCCATGCGCCCGGCGGCGTTGATGCGGGGGCCCAGGCGGAACCCGAGCGAGTGCTCGGAGAGCTCTGCCGGCTCGACCGCGGCCACCGCCATCAGCGAGCGCAGCCCCGGCTTCTCGCTGCGCGCCAGCGCGCGCAGCCCCTCCCTGACGATCCGCCGGTTCTCGTCGCACAGCGGGACGAGGTCGCAGACCGTCGCGAGCGCGGCCAGGTCTAGGTCGTCGTCGGCCGCGCCCGGCTCGTGACCGGCCGCGTCACGGAGCGCGTGCGAGAGCTTCAGAACGACGCCGGCGGCGCACAGCGTGGCGGGATACGGCGCGCGGCCCGGCGGCGCCGGATGCACGAGCAGGCAGTCCGGCAGCTCCGCGCCCGGCCGGTGGTGGTCCGTGACGACGACGTCGAGCCCGGCGGCGCGGGCGGCGGCGACCTGCTCGACCGCCGTGACGCCGCAGTCCACCGTCACGAGCAGGCCGACGCCGCGTGCGGCGAGCCGCTCGACGGCGGCGCCCGAGAGCCCGTAGCCCTCGTCGAAGCGGCTCGGCAGCACCCAGGACGGCTCCGCGCCGAGCGCGCGCAGGGTCCGCACGAGCATCGCCGTCGAGCAGACGCCGTCGACGTCGTAGTCCCCGAACACGGCTATGCGCGTGCCGCGCCGGACATGCTCGAGGATCAGCTCGCAGGCCTCCGGCACGCCCGGCAGGGAGCGCGGGTCATGGCGCTCCTCAGCCGCGATGAAGCGGCGCGCCTCGTCGAGGTCGGCAAAGCCGCGGCGCGCCAGCACGGTCCCCACCGTCGCCGACACGCCGAGCCCCTCGGCGAGCCGGCGCGCCAGCGAAACCTCGTAGGGCGCGCACTTCCAGCGTGACGGTCTCGCCTGCATCCGACGCATACTCGGAGGAGAAGCGGACGGAATGGGTGCGCTCTCCCCCTGGGTGGAGCGGCCGTACACCCCGGGTCACCCCACGCCGGAGCCAGGGTGCTCTGGCTGCCCGGCCCCGGCGCCCGGATACTCGAGTTCGAGATGACCGCCGGCCCCGGACTCGCAACCCGCCGCGCCCCATCGGCGCTGCCGCCCGCGCTCGGAGCCCTGGCCGAGCTCGAGTTCAGGCTCGGCGACTGGGCGGCCGCGCACGCGGCGGCGGTCGAAGCACTCCGCACCGCTCGCCGATGGGAACTAGACCACGAGATCCGCTGCGGGCTGACTCGCGTGGCGGTGATCGAGGCCGGCATGGGACGTGAACAGGACTGCCGGAGCCACGCAAGCGAGGCACTGTTCCTGACCGAGGTGGCAGCCGACTGGCCGCTGCAGGCCCTGGCGGGAGAAGCGCTCGGCCTGCTCGAGCTCGGGCTCGGGCGCGTCGACGCCGCGGTCGAGCGACTCGAGGCGGTGGAGCGAATCTGCCGCGCGCGTCCCGAGGCTCGCGCTTACGCCGTCAGCTGGGCGGCGGACCTCGCTGACGCGCTCGTACGCCGGGGCGATCATGCCGGGGCACGGCGCCTGCTCGACAGCGTCGAGCCCACCGCTGCGCTGGAGCGGGCGCGCGCCATGCTCGCGCCCCGACACGCCTTCGGCGGGCTCTTCAAGCGGACGCTCGACCTGTGCGCCTGGTCGCGCCAGCCCTTCGAGCTGGGGCGAACCGAGCTGTGCTTCGGCGAGCGCCTCCGGCACTCGTGCCGCTCCGACGAGGCGCGCCCCCACCTGGAGGCGGCGCTCGGAGTGTTCGAGGAGCTGGGAGCGCGGCCCTGGGCCGTGCGTGCCCGGGACGAGCTGGCGGCGGCTGCATGACCGGGGCAGAGCGCTATCTGGAGCGGGTCGTGGCCGCCGGTTGCTCGATCCGGCTGCCGCAGCTGCGCGACGAGCGGCGCGCCGGTGTCCTCCACCGCGTCAGCGAGCGCCACGGCGTGAGTGTCGTGGCGCTGCGGGCCGAGACGGTCGGAACGGACGAGCGCGACGCGCTGCTGCGCTTCCGCTTCGCCCAGTACCTCGCCGCCGGCTTCGTCGACACCGAGCTCGCCCAGCGCGAGCGACTCGTGCGCGACCCGGGCGGCGCCGACGCGCCCGGCAGCGTCGATTGCGTCGCCCTCGACGCGTCAGACGGGCTCGTGCTCGCCTCGCTGTCGATGCGCGCCCCGGCGGCTGCTCCGGCCGGGACCACCCTGAGCACGCGCGAGCGTCCGCTGCTGCCGCTCGAGGAGCACTTCGGCTGGGGCGCCCTGAACCGCCTGCGCCTGCTTCCCGACCTCCCCCTCGACCGGGTGCGCGAGCTGAGCCGCTTCGTCAAGAACAATCGTCTCGGCGAGCGCGCCGAGCTCGGGGCGCGCGCCGTCGTCGAGGTCTGCATCGCGGCGCTCCGCTGCCTCACAGGCCCGCTCAGCCTCGAGGTGGAGGCGTTCGCCGGCGAGTTCGAGGACGTGGTCGCGCGTAGACACCTCGAGTTCCTGCACACGCCGTTCACGATGGTGCGCGGCGGGCTGCCCGCCTTCGAGCCCGGCCATTTCCTGCGTCCGGCGCTCGACGGGCGCGTCCGCTACCCGTTCGCGGGACTCGTGTCGGACCTGACGTCGACGGCGGCTCGCCTCCAGGCGATCGAGGCCGCACTCGGCGAACCCGGACTCGGCGGGCTCACGAGGCTGGCCGCCGCCCCTGTCGAGAAGCCGCCGCGCAGCAGCCTGCTTCCGCCGGGCGGTGTCGCGAGCCTGGCCGACACTCCCCTCCCGCAGCGCGAGCTCGGCGCCGATGCGCGCCGGCGCGCCCGGGCGCTCGGGGCCGGGCTGCGCTCCTTCGCGCCGCTCGCGACCCTCTCCGATACCGAGTGCACGACCCTCCACCGGCTGCTCGAGCCGCTGCACGTGGCCGCCGGGGCGACCGTCGTAGCGCACGGCGAGCCCGCGGATGCCCTCTTCCTGATCGAGCGGGGTGAGGCCCGGGTGCAGGAGGCGGTCACGCTCGGCCCGGGTGACTGGTTCGGCGAGATCGGGCTGCTCACCGGCGGCCGGCGCACGGCCGACGTCGTTGCCGCCACGCCGCTGCGGTTGCTGCGCCTGGGCGGCGACGTCTTTCGCCGGCACCTGCATCCCCTGCCCGACGTCCACGGCGAGCTGACCCGAGTGGCGCTGCTGCGCGCCGCGGCGCGACTGGAGGCGGCATGAGGCTGGCCGCGAGCACCGCGGAGGGCGCGGCGGCCCTGCGGGCGGCCGGGGCACGCGACAGACGCCTGCGCGGGCCGGACCGGCTCGCCGAGCGTTTCGTGCCGGGCGGGCTGCGGCTCACCGCGCTGGTCAAGGTCCCGCTGCTGCGGGCCGTGGCACCGCGGGTGGCCGAGAGCCTGATGCCCGGGTCGTACTGGTACGAGCTCGCCCGCGTGAGGCACATGGACGGGCTGCTGCGGGAGGAGATCGCGTCCGGCGCGCGCCAGCTCGTGATCCTCGGCGCGGGCCTCGACTCGCGCGTGCACCGGCTCGCGCACAGGCTGGCCGGCGTTACGACCTTCGAGGTCGACCATCCGGCGGCCGGAGCGTTCAAGCGCGAGCGCGTGCGGCGGGTGTTCGGGGCGCTCCCGGCACGCGTTCGCTACGTGGACGCCGATCTCAATGCGGGCGGGTTGCAGGGCCGGCTCCTCGCCGCCGGCCACCGCCCTGACCTGCGCACGATCGTGCTCTGGTCAGGCGTATCGCCATATCTCGAGCCGTCCGGCGTTGGCGCCGTGCTCGACTGGGTCGGCGGGCAGACCGCTCCCGGGAGCGCGCTCGTGTTCGACTACGTCTTCCGCGAGGCACTCGACGGCAGCTCCTGGTTCTACGGCGCCGCGGAGCTCCGCCGGCGCGTCGCGGCGAACGGCGAGCCGCTCGTGTTCGGGATTCCGCGTGGCTCGTGCGCCGCGCTCCTGGGCGCCTACGGCCTCCGGCTCGTATCCGACCACGGCCCCGACGAACTCGAGCGGCGGCACCTGCTGTGCGGCGAGCGGCTCGCCGGCAGGCCCTACGGCTTCGTGTCGATTGCGCACGCACGCGTGCCCGAGGTTGCATTGCATCCCGAATCGCCTTAGAAAGAACATCGGAGTGGCCAGACCGGACCAGTTGCAAGGGGCCGGGACACGGATCGCGCGGCCCGCGCTCGCGGAGCGCCTTAACCGGGCGCTCGACGCAGGCTCGCTGCTACTCGTCGCCAGCGCCGGATCGGGCAAGACAGCAGCGCTCGAAGAGGCGCTCGCCGGCCGCCATGGCCTCGCCGCCTGGACGCGCTGCACGCCCGCCGACGCCGACGCCGGCCGGCTCCTGCGGCGGCTCGTGCAGACGATCAGCGAGGCCGCGCCCGGAGCGGTCGACCTGCTCGCCGAGCGGCTCGCGGTGGCACAGGAGCGCGTCGATGCCCGGGCCGTCGGCGAGGAGCTCGTTGGCGAACTGGACCGGCTGCTGCTCGAGCAGCTGGTGATCGTCCTCGACGACGCGGAGCACCTGGGCGACCCGGCGCTCGCGGTCGTGGACGATCTGCTCGCCGCACGCTCGCCAGTGCTGCGCGTGGCGGTCGCCACGCGCACGTCGCTGCCGCTGCGCATCGCGAAGCTCCGCGGCGGAGGGACCCTCACCGAGCTCGGCCCGGCGGAGCTCGCATTCAGCCCCGAGGAGTGCGGCGAGCTCCTGCGGCTGCGCGGCCGGACCGAGATGGACGCCGAGCTGCTCTTCACCGCCACCGAGGGCTGGCCGCTCGGCGTCGCCCTCGGCACGCGCTACACGGGCATTCCCGCCCTCGCGGGCGCGGACTCGCGCGGCCCGCTGTTCGACTTCCTGCGCGAGGAGGTCCTCGACCCGATCGAGCCCGAGCTGCGCACGGCGCTGATCGACTCGAGCGTGCCCGCCGAGCTCGACCAGGCCTGCATGGACGCGCTGGCCCTGCCAAGTGACTTCCTGGAGCAGGCCGCGCGCGCCGGCCTGCGGCCACGGCCCGTTCACAACGCCGACGGCCGGCTCGCCCACCACCCACTCGTGCGGGAGTTCCTGCTCGACAGGCTCGAGCTCGAGCGCGACGGAGAAGTCGTACGGGACCTGAACGCTCGAGTGGCCGCGGCGCTGGCGGCATCCGGGCGAGCGGAGGACGCGATCCCGCACTGGATCGCGGCCGAGGCATGGGATGAGGCACGCGACAGCATCGCCGCCGCCGGGCCTGCCCTCCTTCACAGCGCACCCGACACGGTCCAGGGCTGGCTCGATGCGCTGCCGGAGCCGCAGCGTGAGGCAGCCCCGGCGCTGTATCTGCAGGGCGCACTCGACTGGGCGGCCGGCAGGCAGGCCGAGGCCGTCGAGCGGCTGCGCGCTTCGGCCCGGCGCTTCGCCGAGGCAGGCGACGTCCCAGGGATGTGGCTCGCGCGCTTCACGCTCGCGGATCCCCTCTTCGTAACCGGCGCGATGGGCGAGGTCGCGGAGTTGGCCGAGGGCTTCGACGACGAGTCCGCGCTCGCGGCAGGCGTCGCGCCTCCCGCACTGGCGGCGTATGCGGCCGCCGCCCTTGGGGCCCTCGGCCGCATCCCCGAATGCGAGGCGCTCTCGCGCCGGCTCGACGCTCATCCCCATTCCGACTTCGTGAAGCCGCACAAGATCGTCTGGGCGTGCTACGAGCACCAGCTCGCGGGCGACTTCGACGAGCTCGTCCCGGCGGCCCGCAACGCGATCCGCGAGTTCGAGCGCTTCGACCCCGTCGGCCGCCTGCCCGTGATCGCGGCGATCCTGCCGCTCGCGCTCGGCGATCAGGGACGCGATGACGAGGCCTTGGCAGCCTGGCGGCGGGTCGAGGAGCTCGCTCGCAGCCACCGATCGGCCGCGATGCTGAAGGTGAGCACCGTGTGGCAGGCGCTGCTGCATGCCCGCGCCGGGCGCGCCGGCCCCGCCTCCGACCTGCTCGCGCGTGCGGATGGGCGCACCGGCGTCGGCTGGCGCGAGTACACGACGGAGCTGGCCCGGGCGCGCGTGTCGATGCTCCACGGCGACCCGGCGGCGGCGACCGTCGCCTGCGAGCGAGCGCTCACCATCACCGAGCAGGCCCCGCTCGCCGAGCGCTTCCAGGCCGTGGTCGACGCCGCGCCGCTGCTGCTGGATGCCGGTGTTCCGTCACGAAGCCGCGAGCTGGTGGAGGACGCACTCGCCGAGTGCGAGGCGCGCGTGCCGGGCAACGTCGGCCGCTACTCGCGCGCGCTCCTATTGGGGCTGCGCGCCTGGCTCCACGACGCCGAGGGCGACGAGACGGCCGCGCAGTCGGACCTCGAGGCGATGTGGACCGCAGCCGATCGGAACGCGGCGGACGTCGTGCGCCGGGAGTGGGAGCTGCTCGAAGGGCCGCTCTGGAGAGCGCTTGCGGACGGCGCGCTCGACCCGGACGCCGTCGTCGCCGCCATCGAGAGCGCCTGGCCGGGCGGCGCCGCGCTGCTCGCCTTCACATCGCATCCGGACGCCCGCGTGCGGCGGGCCGCCGTCGCACCGGCGGCAGTGTCCGGCCACCCCGACCTCGTGCCGCGACTCGACGCGCTGGCGGAGGACCCGGACTCCGAGGTGGCGGCGGCTGCCGGCGCCGCCCGTACCCGGCTTGGCGCGCGCCCGCCACCGCTCGACTTCACGGTCCTCGGCGGCTTCGCCGTGCGGCGCGGCAGCTGGCAAGCCGAGGACGCGGCCTGGGACCGGCGGGTGGCCCAAAGGCTCGTGCGCTACCTGCTCGTCCGGCGCGGAGCCGCCATCTCCGAGGACCTGCTGCTCGAGGCGTTCTGGCCCGACGCGCCCGAGCCGTCCGCGCGGCGCAGCCTCAAGGTGGCCACGTCGTGCGCCCGCGCCGTGCTCGACGTGCCCGGGACGGCGAGCGTCATCGAGGGTGTCGAGCGAACCCTCGCGCTGCGGCTGCGGGAGGGCGATTCCGTAGACGCCGACCGCTTCGAGGACTCCGCGCGCGCGGCGCTCGCCGCGGACCCCGGTGAGCGGCGCGCGCCGCTCGAACGGGCAGCGGCGCTCTGGACCGGCGACCCGCTTCCGGAGGAGCGCTACTCCGACTGGGCCTCCGTCTGGCGCGAGAGCCTGACCGTGCGCTACGCCGAGGTGCTGGCGGCGCTCGTCGACGCCTGCCACGCCGACGACGACCACCTGGCTGCCAGCCAGGCGGCACGGCGGTTCGTCGAGCTGGAGCCCTTCGACGAGGCGGCACACCGCAGCCTGATCAGGGCCTACGCACGCTCCGGACGGCGAGCGCACGCGCTCCGTCAGTTCCTCGAATGCCGACGGCGGCTCGTCGACGAGCTGGGCGTCGAGCCCGCCGCCGAGACGCGTGAGCTGCAGGAACGCGTGCTTGCGGGCGAGCCCGTCTGAGCCCGTAACGCCAGCGTAACCGCCGGCCGTAGCTTCGCGGGCGACCGCAACCAAAGGAGGAGACATGCGAGGCAAAGGCAGGCTGCGCCCGTCCCCGTCGATGCTGGTGGCATTCGCCGCACTGATGGTGGCGCTGGGCGGCACCTCGTACGCGATCGCCCAGCTGCCCGCCAACAGCGTCGGGACGAAGCAGCTGAAGAAGAACGCCGTGAACACGGCCAAGGTCAAGGACCGCTCGCTTGTCGCGAAGGACTTCAAGAGCGGTCAGCTGCCGCGCGGCCAAAAGGGCGACGCGGGAGCACGAGGCCCTGCCGGCCCCGCTGGTTCGCAGGGTCCGGCCGGCCCTCAGGGTCCTGCCGGCCCCCCGGCCGTCTCGAGCCTCACCGTGCGCGAGGGCGATCCGGGCACGGGCTTCTCGTTTGCCAATTGCGGCGACGGCGAGGTGGCCATCGGTGGCGGCGGCATCACGGAGGACATGGATGCCTTCCTCTATGAGTCCAGCCCCGACGTCGCGGACGGCCTGCCGCTTGGCTGGTTCGCCTCGGCCAAGGTTGCTGACGGCGCCGGCACTGACGCCGACGTGACCGCCTACGTCATCTGTGCGGCCCCTTGAGGGTTCCCCCCGCACGGGTGTCCGGCCCGGCCTGCCTGGCCGGATGAGTGGACCGGCGGAGGCTCTTGCCTCCGCCGGTTCGCGTTCTCAGCCGTAACGGCAGCGTAAGGACCGAACGTAGCTTCGGCCGCGGTATGAACGTGATGCCGCGATCAACGCTCTGGCCGGCACTCGCCGTCCTCGTGGTGCTCGCCCTGCCGTCGGCAGCCGCGGCACAGCGCCCCAACATCGTCGTCGTCATGACAGACGACCAGACCGCCGAGGAGCTCACGGCGATGCCGTCGACGAACCACCTCATCGCGCGCAGGGGTGTCGCGTTCGAGCGGGCCTTCGTCTCGTACCCGGTCTGCTGCCCGTCGCGCGCCACCTATCTCACCGGCCAATACGCACACAACCACGGCGTGATGGGCCTCTACCCGCCAACCGGCGGCTACGGGCGCTTCGACAAGGCGAACGCGCTACCCGTCTGGCTGCAGCGTGCCGGCTACTACACCTCACACGTCGGCAAGTTCCTGAACGGCTACGGCGACCAGGAGCCGGCCGACCTGCCCCCCGGCTGGGACGACTGGCACGCAACCGTCGACTACTCGACGTACCGCATGTGGGGCTACACGCTCAATGACAACGGGCGCTTTCGCACGTATGGCAGCGCCTTCGACGAGCGGTCTGCGCTCTATCAGACGCACGTCCTGACGGAGAAGGCGACCGACGTCATCAAAGCTCGCGCCGGGCGCGGGCCGTTCTTCCTATCGCTCAACTACCTGGCGCCGCACCACGAAGACCGCCGCATCCAACGGCACAGCGGCCGGATCGTCCGCGCCGCGCCAGGGGACGGGGCCATGCCCGCCAGCCGCCCGCCACCGCTGCCGCCGAGCTTCGACGAGGACGACATGTCCGACAAGCCGCGCTTCCTGCGCCGGCGCACGAGGCCGCTCACGCCGGCGGACGTCGCCCGCATCCGCAAGGACGCGCTCAGCCGCCGAGACGCCCTGCTGGCCGTCGACCGCGGCGTCGCGAGCGTCGTCTCGGCGTTGCGCGCCCACCGGCAGCTCAGCAACACCTACATCGTCTTCACGTCGGACAACGGCTACATGCAGGGCGAGCACCGAGTCCGGTCGGGGAAGATGCTGCCCTACGACCCGTCGACCAGGGTGCCGCTCCTGATCCGCGGTCCGCGGATCCCCGAGGGCAGCGCGTCCCGCGAGCTCGTCGCCAACGTCGACCTCGCGCCCACCGTCGTCCAGATCGCGCAGGCGCTACCCGGCGTGACCGTGGACGGCCGCTCGCTCCTGCCGTTCGCCCGCCGCCCCGGGCGGCGCAGCCGTCGCGCGATCCTCCACGAGACCGGCGGCCGCCGCTACGTCGGCCTGCGCGCCCAGGACGAGGCCCCCAACCGCGGGCGCTCACTGGGACGCGTGCTCACCTACCGCGCCGTCCGCACCGCCCGCTGGCTGTACGTGCGCTACCGGGGCGGGTCGAGAGAGCTCTATGACCTGCGCCGGGACCCGCACCAGCTGCGCTCCCGGCATGCCGACCGCGCCTACCGCGCCATGCGGCGCGCGCTGGCGAGAGAGCTCCGGCGCCTCGCGGACTGCCGCGGCGAGGTCTGCCGCCGGGCCGCGGCCCGCATCCCGGTGCCCCGCTAGACCGAGCCTTCGCGCGTGTGCCCGTGGTCGAGCCCGTGCGCGACGTCCATGCGCGAGCCCCACGTGTAGGAAGCGGCCAGGGCGAGCACCGCACCCGGGACCGCGATCACCGCCTGAATGAAGTCGGTGTCGTCCGTGCCGGGGACGGTCAACCCGTTCACGAGGAAGCCGAACAGCGCGGCCCCTACGGTCGCCACCAGGAAGGCGCCCACGATGCCGCCCCAGAAGCGGTCGGGGAAGAACACCGTGAAGTGCCAGATCGCGATTCCCATCATCACCCACACGACGAGTCCCATGCTCAGCGCCTCCCGTGCTTCTTCCGGGGACGCGAGCGGCGCTTCGCCTTGCCCGGGCCCGATGTGCTTGTCACGCGCGACTGCGCGCGTCCGGCGGGCGGCGCGCCGTCGTCGCCGTCGGCCGCGGCCGGCTTGGAGGCCGGCTCCGGCGGGCTCGACTCCGGCGCGGCGGGGGTCGGCTCGGGAGCAGTCGGCTCCGGCGCGGCGGGGGTCGGCTCGGGAGCGCTCGTCTCCGGCTCGGGTGCCGTGCCCGTAGTGTCGCCGGGCGGCGCTGCGGCCTCGGCCGGCTCCCGCGGAGGCGTCGGCGGAGGCGCCGTCGGCGGTGGCGGAGGCTCCGCTGCCTGAGTCCGGCGTCCACCCGCCTGGGCGGCCCTGCGGCGGACGCGCTCGCGGCGGCTGATCGGGGTCTCCTCGGCGGGCGCCGCGGTGGCTGCGACCGCTCCCGCGGCGGCCGGCGCAGGCTCGGCGATCGCGCCGGTCGCGAACGCCGGCACGGCGCCGCCGTGCTCACGAAGGATCAGACGGCGGCGGCGCATGTAGGTCTGCTCGCGCTCCTTCCACTCCACGAGCACGGGGGTGGCGATGAAGATCGACGAGTAGGCACCGGACGCCACGCCGACGAGCAGGGCGAAGGCGAAGTCCTTGAGCGTCGCGCCGCCGAACAGAAGCAGCGCGCCCACCGGCATCAGCACCACGAAGCTCGTCGCGAGCGATCGCGTGAACACCTCCGACATCGAGCGGTTCGCGATCTGCGAGAAGGTCGCCCGCGGCATGCGCGGCACGTTCTCGCGTATTCGGTCGAACACGATCACCGTGTCGTAGAGCGAGTAACCCATGATCGTGAGCAAGGCGGCGACCGTCGCGGTCGTTACCTCGCGATCGAACAGCGCGTACACGCCCGCGGTGATGAGCAGGTCGTGCGCGAGCGCGATCAGCACCGGCACGGCGAACTTGAACTCGAATCTGAAGCCGATGTAGAGCGCGATCAGGAGCAGCGAGGCAACAACCGCGAGCACCGCGGTTCGGGCGATCTGCTCGCCGAACGTCGGTCCGACGGACGTGACCGAGAAGTCGTCGCCGGCCACGCCGAAATCAGAGTCGAGCGCGCGCTCGACCTCCGGCACCTGACCCGGGTCGAGCTTCGGCACAGCGACCTGAATGACGTTGCTGCCGAGCTCCGGGTCGTCGACCTCCTGGATCTTGGCGTCGCCATACCCGAGCGGGCTGAGCGTCTCGCGCACCTGATCGACGCTCGCCGGCCGCTCGAGCGGCGTCGTGATCCTGGTGCCCGACTCGAAGTCGATGCCGAAGTTGAGCCCGAGCGTGGCGATCGCGATGGCGCCGACCGCGAGGATCGCTCCCGAGAAGGAGAAGAACCAGCGCGACTTCCCCATGAAGTCGAACTTCCAGCCGCCCCTCTCCTTCTGGTTCACGCCGAGCGCGCTCGGGCGCCGCAGCAGGCGCGTGCGTGCCAGCGAGCCGAGGATCGCCGAGGTCACGAGCACGGCCGTGAAGAGCGACACGAGCGTGCCGACGCCGAGCGTGAACGCGAAGCCCTTCACCCCCGCCGTCGCGAGCGTGAAGAGGATGAACGCCACGCCGATCGTCACGACGTTTGCGTCGATGATCGTCCTGAGCGCCTTGGCGTAGCCGGCTGAGATCGCGCTCGGAATCGAGCGCCCGGTTCTGACTTCCTCCTTTATTCGCTCGTACATGACGATGTTGGCGTCCGCCGCCACCGCCAGCGTCAGCACCAGGCCCGCGATGCCCGGCAGCGTGAGCGTGATCGGGATCAGCTTCACGAGCGCGAACAGGAAGATCGCGTAGATGACGAGCGCCACCGTCGCGACGAGGCCGAGCACGCGGTAGAAGATGAGCAGGAAGATGATCGTGAGCGCGAGGCCGACCGCGGCGGCCGTGAGGCCCTGATCGAGCGCCTGCTGGCCGAGCGTCGCCGACACCTGGGTCTGTGAGATCAGCTTGAGCTCGATCGGCAGGGCGCCGATGCGCAGGCTCTCGGCGAGGTCCTGGGTCTCCTCGATCGTGCCGATGCCCTCGATCTGGGCACCCGTGCGGCCGTCGATGCCCTCCGGGTTCTGGACGAAGTCGATCGTCGCGAGCGAGACGATCTTGTTGTCGAGCGTGATCGCGAAGCGCTGGAAGGCCTGCTCGCGGTCCGAGCCCGGCGGCAGGATGATCCGGGCGCCGCGGTCAGCCAGCCGTTTCGTCACGCGCGCGAATGCCTCACGGCCCTTGTCCGTGAACTCCATCGTCACGACGGGCGCGTTCGTGTTCGGATCGAAGATCTGCTCGGGGTTCTCGATGTCGCGACCCGACAGCTCCGAGTCGTCCTCGATGACGAAGAAGCGCTTGATCTGCGGCGGCTGGCCCTCGACCGGCTCCGCCTCGACCACGATCACGCCCTCGGGCACCTTGATCACGCGCGACCCGGCGGGCGGGCCATTCGACCCGAGTGCCTCCAGTTGCGACTTGCACTCCGTGTCCTTGGCGTACTCGGGCGCCGGGCCGGAGTCCGGCTCGTAGTCCGACAGCAGCTCCCTACAGGAGCCCGACGGCTCGTAGTCGGCCGTGCGCACCGGTTCCTTGTCCGGGCCAATCGGCAGCCGGTCCGGGCCGAAGAGGTAGTAGCGGTCGCCGGTGGTGTTGTTGTTCTTGTCGGCCTGCTCCGGGGTCTCGTCAGAGCCCTCGGGAACGTCTGACTGCTCCGCCTTGCCCTTCTGGGTCGAGGCGAACTCGGTCGCGTCGTAGAGCGCCTTGGTGCCCGCGTACGGGTTGTCCGGCCCGCGCGGGCCGAGCACGTTCGCCTCCCAGTCGTAGAACTGCAGCTGGGCGGTCGTACCGACCTGCTGGATCGCGCGATCGGCGTTCTGGACGTCGGGCAGGCCGATCGAGATCTGATCTCGGCCGGAGCGCTGGATCTCGGGCTCCGAGACGCCGAGCGCGTCGGTGCGCTTGCGGATCGTCTCGACCGCGTCGTCGAGCGCCTGCTGGGTCACCTCCGGCACCTGCGGCGTCGGGCGACCCTGGTAGACGAGCTCGATGCCGCCCTTCAGGTCGAGCCCGAGCTTCGTCGGCTTCGTCAGGATCACCGCGATCGCGGCGCCGAGCAGCACCACGACGAGCGCAAGGATGGACAGGTTGCGGGTCCTGCTGGTCATTGGGGGGTGAGGACGAGGAGCAGTCCTCCGTCGTCATCGTACGCCGGGAAGATGTCGGCCTTCGCCGCTTCCGGGCGATCGCCCTCGGCGTGGACCACCACCGGCTTGTCGAGCACCCGCACGCCCCATTCGAGGGCGGTCGCGATGTGGTCGTTGCCCTCGGTCGAACTCGAGGTGCAGCACCTCCTGCGCGGGGCGGCCCATCACGTCGAGATCGCCGAGGCCGGTGAGCTCTCTGGCGCCCCTGCCGGTGCCGATCAGGCGACCCTCCTGGTCGAGGATGAAGAACGCCGCGTTGGGCGCGGGGTAATAGTCGTCGAGCAGCTCGAAGAGGAAGCCGAACCCGCATTTCTTGCAGCCCCTGGCGCGGCTCTGGAAGCCGGCGGTGCGCTCTGAGGACTCGGTGCGGTTGCCGCAGTTCGGGCAGATGAAGATGGCCATGCGAAGGCTTAGGGTAGGCGGTCGCCTAAATGGCAGGTTAGTCGGGACCTCAGAACAGCTGCTGAGCAGCGTCTCGGGGTGCTTCGAGGCCCAGGTGGGCGAACGCCGCGGCTGTCGCGATCCTGCCGCGCGGGGTGCGCATCAGCAGCCCCTGCTGGAGCAGATACGGCTCGTATACGTCCTCGATCGTGTCGGACTCCTCGCCCACGGCGACCGCCAGCGTCGAGAGCCCGACCGGGCCGCCGCCGAACTTCTCGCAGATCGCCCGCAGGATGTCCCGGTCGAGCCGGTCGAGGCCGGCGTGGTCCACCTCGAGCAGGTCGAGCGCCTCGCGCGCCACCCGCTCGTCGATATGGCCGGCGCCGCGCACCTCTGCGAAGTCGCGCACGCGGCGGAGCAGCCGGTTCGCGACGCGCGGCGTGCCGCGTGAGCGCGACGCGATCGCCTCGGCGCCGGCGTCGTCGACCTTCACGTCGAGGATCCCGGCCGAGCGGTGCACGATCCGGGCGAGGTCGCGGGGCTCGTACAGCTCGAGTCGGTGGGTCACGCCGAAGCGGTCGCGCAACGGCGTGGTCAGCAGGCCGGCGCGCGTGGTCGCGCCGATCAGGGTGAACTCGGGCAGGTCGAGCGTCACGACCGCGGCGCCGGCGCCCTGGCCGACGGTGATGGGCAGCCGCCGGTCCTCCATGGCCGGGTAGAAGGTCTCCTCGAGGGCGCGCGGCAGCCGGTGGATCTCGTCGACGAAGAAGACGCTGCGCGGCTGGAGCGCGGTCAGGTAGCTGGCGATGTCGCCCTTGCGCTCGAGCGCCGGTCCCGCTGTGGGGACGAAGTCGGCGCCCAGCTCGTTCGCGACGATCTGGGCCAGCGACGTCTTGCCGAGCCCGGGCGGCCCTGCGAGCAGGACGTGGTCGAGCGCCTCGCCACGCGCCTTGGCGGCCTCGATGAAGACCGCGAGCTGGTCCTTCACGCGCTCCTGGCCGACGAAGTCCTCGAGCCGCTTGGGCCGCAGCGAGCGGTCGAGGTCGTCCTCGGCGGGCAGCGGAGCCGGGTCGTGGATGCGCTCGACGCCGGGCGTGCGGATGCCGCC
Source organism: uncultured Thermoleophilaceae bacterium (assembly GCA_963814095.1). Lineage (GTDB taxonomy): Bacteria > Actinomycetota > Thermoleophilia > Solirubrobacterales > Thermoleophilaceae > JACVRW01. Next base: position 58,134 of record CAWFBT010000004.1, read on the forward strand.
GCTCATCGCACCGCCCTCAGCGCCTCGGCGATCAGGTCCTCGGGCGTGTCGCCGGCTGCGCCGTCGAGCATGGCGTCCGCCTCCTGCGGGTTGAAGCCGAGGCCGAGCAGGCCCTCGCGCGCAAGCGCGCGCGGGTCGTCCGTGGCGGTGCGCCGCACCACGATCTCGTCGCTCACCCGGCCCGCGACCTTCTCGCGGAGCTCCACGATGATGCGCTCGGCGGTGCGCTTGCCGATCCCCGGCACGGCCTGGAAGCGCGCCGTGTCGCCCGAGGCGATCGCGTTGAGGAGCTCGCGCGGCGCGCCGCCCGACAGCACCGCGAGCGCGACCTTGGGCCCGACGCTCTGAACGCCGATCAGAAGCAGGAAGAGCTCGCGCTCGGTCTGGCTGGCGAAGCCGTAGAGATTGATGCCGTCGTCGCGCAGGACCAGGTGCGTCAGCAGCCGGCCCTCCTTGCCCACGGCGGGCACCTTCGAGAGCGTCTCGGTCGACACCGCCATGCGGTAGCCGACGCCGGACGCCTCGATCACGACCTCGCCCGCCAGGCGGGTCACGACCTCGCCGCGTACGGAGGCAATCATGGGTTCATCCTGTGCGGAAGCACGATCAGGAGAGGATTCTGCGCACCTCGGCGGACGCCTTCCCGGCAGTCAGCGCCGGCGCGCGAGACCGCGGCTCAGCCGAGGGCCGCCCTGAGCGGCGCGGAGTTCGCGTGGCAGATCGCCACCGCGAGCGCGTCCGAGGCGTGGTCCGGACGCGGCGGCTCCGGCAGCGAGAGCAGGGCGCCGACCATGCGCTGGACCTGCTGCTTGTCCGCCCCACCGCTGCCGCAGACCGCGCTCTTGACCACCTGCGGCGTGTACGAGAAGCACGGGATGCCGGCCATGCCCGCCGCGAGCAGCACCACGCCGCGTGCCTGGCCGACCGCGAAGGCGCTCTGGGCGTTGCGCCCGAAGTAGAGGTCCTCGATCGCGACCGCGGCAGGCTGATGCTCCCGGATCAGGTCGCAGACGCGCGCGTGGATGTCCGCCAGCCGGCGTTCGAGTGGCACGCCCGCGCGCGTCTCGATCACGCCTCCGTCGAGCGCCGCCAGCGTGCGCCCGCGCACAAGCACCACGCCGTAGCCCGTATGCGCGGTGCCGGGATCGATGCCGAGCACAACCACCTACGGGTGGGATTCTGCGTCGGGCCCCGGACGCCTTCCGCGCGCTCAGCGCGTTCCGCGCCAGGTCATCAGCGCGAACAGGAACTGCACGGGCAGGCGCGCCCACAGGAGCGGCGCCGGGATGCGGGCGAAGTCCTTCGAGTTGACCGCCATGTGGATGTTCGCCGGGTAGACGGCGGCGAGCGTTGCGAGCAGCCACCAGCGCGCCAGCCGGCGCGTGCCGTCGGGCAGCACGCCGATGCCGCCCGCGATCTCCGCCACGCCGCTCGCCACGACGCATTCCTTGCGCCAGCGCTCGAGCCGCGGCGGCACGATCGACTCGTACTGGCGCGGGATCACGAAGTGGAAGACCCCCGCGGCGATCCAGAAGAGCCCCGTCCCGATCCGGGCGCGGCGTGAGCGCTCCGGCATCTAACCCGCCGCCACCCGCTCCAGCACGGCGGAGTCGACGTCGAAGTTGGCGTGCACGGCCTGCACGTCGTCGGAGTCCTCGAGCGTGTCGATCAGCCGCATCAGGGTGGCCACGCGGTCCTCCTCGACGGGCGTGCGCGTGGTGGGCCGCTGGACGAGCTCCGCGGACTCGATCTCGACGCCCTCGGCCGCGAGCGCGTCGCGGACCGCGGCGACGTCGGTGGGCGCCGTGACGATCTCCCAGACGTCGCCGTCGAGCGAGACGTCCTCGGCGCCGGCGTCGATCGCGGCGAGCAGGTCGTCCTCGGAGTAGCGCGAGCCGTCGACCACGATCTCGCCCTTCTTCTCGAAGGTCCAGGCGACGGAGCCCGGCTCGCCGAGGTTGCCGCCGTTCTTCGTGAAGGCGTGGCGCACCTCGGAGCCGGTGCGGTTGCGGTTGTCGGTGAGCGTCTCGACCAGGATCGCGACGCCGCCCGGGCCGTAGCCCTCGTAGAGCACCTCCTCGAAGGACTCCGCGTCGGAGTCGGCGCCGGTGCCCTTCGCGATCGCGCGCTCGATGTTGTCCTTGGGCATCGAGGCGTCGCGCGCCTTCTGCACCGCGAGCCCGAGCGCGGGGTTCGCGTCAGGGTCGCCGCCGCCGTCGCGCGCGGCGACCGTGATCGCGCGCGTCAGCTTCGTGAAGAGGGCGCCGCGCTTGGCGTCTACGGCCTTCTTCTTGTGCTTGATCGAGGCCCACTTGGAATGACCGGCCATGCGGCCAAGCCTACAACCGGCGCCGCCACTGGATTTCGAGGCTACGCTCGAAGCAATGCTGCGGCGACTAGCGCTCGCGGCGATCACGCTGCTGAGTTGCGGGGCGGTCGCTCCGGGGACGGTCGATGGCGCTGTTCCGGCCATCGGCGACGGCGCCTGGTCGTGGTTCGGCGACCCGCGCGCGGTCACGTACGACGGGCGCACCTACGTCGGCTGGGTCGACCTCGAGGGCGACATCAAGGTCAGCTCCTTCGACCATGCCAGCGGCGAGCGCGTGACCGCGGTGCTGGCCGCACGGCTGAACCGGGACGACCACGCTAACCCGTCGATCCAGGTCCGGCCGGACGGCAGGCTCGTCGTCTTCTACTCGCGCCACGTCGGGCCGGCGATGCACTACCGGGTGTCCACCGATCCCGAGGACGTCAGTTCATGGGAAGCACCGCAGACGCTTCCCTACAACGTGCCCGGCATTCGCGGCTACACGTATCCGAATCCGATCAGGCTCGCCGACGAGGGGCGCACCTACCTGTTCTGGCGCGGTGGCAACTACAACCCCACCTATTCGATCCAGGAGGACGGCTCGGCCGTCTGGTCGCCGGCCAGGAACCTCATGGTCAAGCCGAACGAGCGCCCGTATGCCAAGTACGCCGAGAGCGGCGGCGACACGATCCACGTCGCGTACACGAACGCCCACCCGAACGAATTCCCGAGCGTGAACGTCTACTACGCGCGGATCAGGGCCGGCCAGATCGAGCGTGCGGGCGGACAGCCGATCGGCACGCTCGCGGGAGCCCCGATCGCGCCCGAGGCGGGCGACCTCATCTTCGACCGGGCGGAACCGTCCTGGGTGCACGACGTGGCAGCCGACGCGAGCGGCAACCCGGTCATCGTGTTCGCGAGCTTTCCGTCGCCCGGCGACCACCGCTACCACTACGCCCGCTGGACGGGCGCCGCCTGGCAGGTCAGTGAGATCACCGCCGCCGGCCCGTCCTTCCGCGAGGAGCTCCGTGCCGCGGACTACTACTCGGGCGGGCTGACGCTCGACCACGAGGACCCCTCGCGCGTCTATCTCTCCCGCCAGATCGGCGCGAGCTGGCAGGTGGAGACGTGGACGACACCGAACGGCGGGGCGAGCTGGACCCAGCAGGCGGTGAGCGCCCCGTCGGCCGAGAAGAACGTCCGCCCGGTCTCGCCGCGCGGGATGACCGGCTTCGGCGGGGACCTGAACGTCATCTGGATGCGCGGCGCCTACCCGAACTACGTGGACTACCGGACCTCGATCGCGGCGTTCACGGCCGGTGGCACGAATCTGTCTCCCATCGCCGACGCCGAGCCCGCGGTACGCAGCGGGCCCGGGCCGCTCGAGGTGCGCTTCGACGGGACGCTCTCGCGTGACCCCGACGGGCAGGTCGCGAGCTGGCAGTGGGACTTCGGGGACGGCAGCGCGGGCAGCGGGTCCGAGGTCACGCACACCTATACGGGAGCCGGGCGCTACTTCCCGTCCCTGACGGTCACGGACGCGGGCGGTGCGAGCGCCACGCTCGTCGAGGAGATCACGGTCGGCCTGCCGGCCGCGCCCGTCGTCCACAGCGGCGGCGCGAGCGGGGCCGTCGTCCACGGCGCGGTCGATCCGGAGAACCAGCCCACGCAGTGGCACGTCGAGTACGGGCCGACCGAGGAGTACGGAGCCGTCACGGCCCCCGCGGGCCTTCCTGGCGACGATGCTCTCCACCAGGTCGAGGCTGCCCTGCCCAGCCTCGCGCCCGGCCGGCTCTATCACTACCGGCTCGTCGCCACCAACGCCTCCGGCAGCAGCGAGGGCCGCGACCGCGTGATGATCGCCGGGCGCACCGGCGGCTCCGATGCCTATCGCGAGGCGCTGCTCGGCACACCCGGCCTTGCCGCCTACTGGCGCCTCGATGAGCTCAGCGGTAACGCCGCGGCCAACTCGGCGGGTGGCGCGCCCGGCTCGTTCGCCGGGCGCTTCGTGCTCGGCCAGCCGGGCGTCCTCGGGCCGATCGGCGACACGGCGGCGAGCTTCGACGGGGCGAGCGGCGAAGTCGTGGCGCCGGGTCCCACGCTCGCGAACGCGGGCGCGACGATCGAGGGCTGGTTCAACTGGCGTGCCGGGACGAGCGTCATGCGCGACTCCACCTCCGCAGGTGGTGAGGGCTGGCTGCCGGCCTTCAACAACGCCGGAACCCTGCATTACCGCTTGGGCGGAGGCGGCTTCAACACGGGGCTGCCGGTTACCCGGCTCCGCGACGGGGTCTGGCATCACGTTGCAGCCGTGAAGGACGGCGCCGCCGCGCGCCTGTACGTCGATGGGGCGCTCGTCCACCAGGCGGCGGCCGGAGCCGGCTCGGCGGCCGCCGTGGGCCCGTGGCACGTCATGCGAAACGGGACGGCCGCGGTCTACTCCGAGGGCGAGGCCGACGAGGTCGCGCTCTACACGCGCGCGCTCGGAGGCGTCGAGATCAAGTCCCACTACGACCTCGCACGGGCGATCGCGGCCGCTCCCCTGCCCGCGGAGCCGGTACCCCCGGCAGCGGAGCCGCCCGCCGCCGGAGCCGGCCGCGGCGGTGGGGTGCTGCGCCGGCCGGCGCGGCGCACGCGTTCGCGGGCCGGCTCAGCCTCGGTGCGCAGCGGCAGGCTGGTGGTATTCGGCGCGCCGCGGCGGTCGAACCGGATCGTCGTGCGCAGGAGGAGCGCCGCTTGGCGCGTGGCCGACAGCGCCGCTTCGCTGCGGGCCGGCCGCGGATGCCGCAGGCTCACTCCACGGGCAGTCAGCTGTAGCGCCACCCGCGTGCGCTCGATCGCGCTCTACGGCGGCGACGGCCACGACCGGCTCACCGTCATCGGCCGCATCCGCGCCGTGCTCGTTGGCGGTCGCGGCCGCGACCGCCTCACGGGCGGCGCCCGGACGATCTTCCGCGGGGGGCCCGGCACCGACCGGGTGCTGCGCAAGCCTGGCTAGACCAGGAAGCGGCCGTCGCGCTGGAGCTCGGTCCCGTCGACCGTGATCGAGCCGCCCTGGCGCAGATCGCAGACCATGTCCCAGTGCACGGCGGACTGGTTCGTGCCGCCGCTCTCGGGGTAGCTCATCCCGACCGCGAGGTGCACGGTGCCGCCGATCTTCTCGTCCAGCAGGATCTCCTGGGTCCCGGTGGAGATTCCGAAGTTCGTGCCGATGCCGATCTCGCCGAGCCGGCGCGCGCCATCGTCGGTGTCGAGCATCTCGATCAGGAACTCCTCGCCCTGCTCGGCCGAGGCGTCCACGACCTTGCCGTCCTCGAAGCGGAAGCGCACACCCGCGACCGTGCGGCCCCCGTAGCTCGCCGGGAAGGAGAAGGCGATCTCGCCGTTCGCGGAGTCCTCGACAGGGCCGGTGAAGAACTCCCCGTCGGGCATGTTGTGCTCGCCGGTGCAGGGAATCCAGTTGCGCCCGGCGACGCCCAGGGTGAGGTCGGTCCCCGGCGCCTGGATGCGGATCTCCTCGCGCCCCTGGATCCACTCGGCCAGGTGGTTCACCTGATCCGACTGGCGCTGCCAGGCGGTGACCGGGTCGCCGTCCGTGGCGAGACAGGCGGCGTAGTAGAAGTCCTCGTAGTCGGCCAGCGACATGCCGGCCTCGGATGCGTAGGAATGCGTCGGGAAGAGCGTCAGCGACCAGCGGTGCTCGCCGGCGGCCGAGCGGCGCATGACCGCCTCCATCAGGCCCTGGCGGGCTTTCTGGGCGCGCGCCTGCTTCTTCGGGTCGACGCGTGAAAGCGCCCGCGTGTTGACGTCGGACATGATCGCGATGCGCACGTCGGCCTGTTCGGCCGCCCACTGAGCGGGCGGCGCGACCCAGTCGAGCTGGGCGTCGGAGGCGTTCTCGAAGAAGGCCGCCTGGGCACCATCCGTCGTCATCTGCATGACGGGCAGCCCGCCCGCCCGCAGTATCTCCTCGTAGACCGGCTGCACGAGTGGCTCGGCGGCGGTCGTCCCCTGGATCACGCAGACGTCGCCCTTCTGCACGCGTGTCGAGTAGTTGACGAGGATCTTCGCGAGCGCATCCGCGCGCTGGTCTCTCATGAGAGCACTCCTGCCCTGTCGAGCAGCCAGCGATGCAGGCTGCGTTCGTCTGTCAGCTCGGGGTGGAAGGCCACCGCCAGGATGTTGTCCTGGCGGACGGCCACGGGGTGGCCCTCGATCTCGGCGAGGACCTCCACGCCCGGCCCGTTCTCGTCCACCCAGGGGGCCCGGATGAACACGGCGGTCAGCGGCCCGAGACCGTCGAGCTCGAGCGCCGCCTCGAAGCTGTGCAGCTGGCGACCGAATGCGTTGCGACGCGCGCTCACGTCGAGTAGGCCGAGGTGGTCGCGGTCGAGCATGATCAGGCCCGCGCAGGTGGCGAGCACCGGAGTGCCGGCGCCGATCAGCTCGCGCAGCGGCTCGGCCAGGCCCTCGCGTTCGATCCCGAGCGTCATCGTGGTCGACTCGCCGCCTGGCATGACGAGCGCGTCGAGCGCCGTCGAGGTCGCTCGTCGTGCGCACCTCGCGCACCTCGGCGCCCTCCTGCTCGAGGATGCGCCTGTGCGCCTCGAAGTCGCCCTGGAGAGCGAGCACCCCGATGAGGGGCCTGCCTACCAACCGCGATTCTGCAGCAGGCCGCCGTTCTCCTGAAGCGTCCCGATCTCGATGCCGGGCATGGCGTCGCCCAGCTCGCGCGATGCGGCCGCCACGCGGGCGGGATCCTCGAAGTGCGTCGTGGCCTCGACGATCGCTCGCGCCCGGCGCTCCGGGTCGGACGACTTGAAGATGCCCGAGCCGACGAAGTTGCCCTCGGCGCCGAGCTGCATCATCAGCGCCGCGTCGGCCGGCGTCGCGATCCCGCCGGCGCAGAAGAGGACGACCGGCAGCTTGCCGCGCTCGGCCACGTCGCGCACGAGCTCGAGCGGAGCGCCGAGCTCCTTCGCCGCCGCTGCGAGCTCCATCTGGCTGAGCGTGCCAAGCCGCTTGATCTCGCCCGTGATCAGGCGGATGTGGCGAACGGCCTCGACCACGTTGCCGGTGCCCGCCTCGCCCTTCGAGCGGATCATCGCGGCGCCCTCGGCGATGCGCCGCAGCGCCTCACCCAGGTTCGTGGCGCCGCATACGAACGGCACGTTGAAGGCCCACTTGTCGATGTGATGCGCCTCGTCGGCCGGAGTCAGGACCTCGGACTCGTCGATGTAGTCGACCTCGAGCGCCTCCAGCACCTGGGCCTCGACGAAGTGCCCGATGCGGGCCTTCGCCATGACCGGGATCGTCACGGCCTCCTGGATCGCCTCGATCATGGCCGGGTTCGACATGCGGGCGACACCGCCGTCCGCGCGGATGTCAGCCGGTACCCGCTCGAGTGCCATGACGGCGGCCGCACCGGTGTCCTCGGCGATCTTCGCCTGCTCCGCGGTGACGACGTCCATGATCACCCCGCCCTTCAACATCTCGGCGAGGCCGGCCTTCACTCTGAAAGTCCCGGTTTCCATTGTCGTGAGAATAGCCCGCCGGACCGCTCCAGCCGCGACCAACAATCCTGGATTGGACTACCGGGCCATCAGGCCGTGAGCGCTCGCACCACGGCGTCCAAGTCGTCGGTGCGCTCGGCGATCAGCTCCTCGGCCTGCTCGCGCAGGGCCTGGATGTTCTCCTCGCTCGCGTCGTCGAGGTCGTCGCTTGCCTTCGTCAGCTCGGTCTGGAAGCGCCAGTAGCGCTCCTCACCGAGCACATGGCGTACCTGATAGTCGACCGCGTCCGAGCTGCCGTCGAAGACCACATCGAGGATCGGGCGCGCCCACTCCACGAGCCCCCAGTCCTTGATCTCGTCGAAGGGCCGTTTGTGGGTGCGCTCGCCGGTGCCGAGCGAGACGAGCGTGATCTCGGCGTCCGGCCTGTGCCGGAGGACCTCGGCGAGCGCGGACATCGCCGGGTTGACCGCGAACACGCCGCCGTCGAGCAGCGCCCGCGGGCCCATCTCGAGCGGCTCGAAGTAGGTCGGCGCCGACGAGGTCGCGCGGGCAACGTCGGAGAGGAGCGCGTCCTCCTCCGCGTTGGCGCGCGCGCTGGTCGTCTTGAAGAAGTACGGCCCCGGCGCTGCCGTGTCGTAGGTGGGGACGATCAGGTCCGGCCGCGTCGCGCCCAGCCGCTTGTCGCCGATGAAGCGCTCCAGCGCCTGGTCGAGCGCATCGGCATCGTATTTCTCGTCGATCAGCCCGTCGCCACTGCGGATCCGCTGCCCGATCGAGCGATCGAAGATGCGCGGTCCCTCCTCCTCGTAGATCTCCGCGACCTCCGCCGCCGGCAGCGGCTCGGGCGCGCAGAGCGCGCAGACGAGGATGCCTCCCGTCGACGTCCCCGCCATCAGGTCGAAGAGCTCGAAGACCGGCCTTCCGGACCGGTCCTCGAGCTCTGCCAGAACCAACGCGGGGATCAGCCCGCGGATGCCCCCGCCGTCGATGGCGAGGACGCGCATGGACGACATCGCTCCGGTCCGGGCCGAGCCCGGCCCCTCGCCCACTACCAGCTCGTCGGCTTCGCGGCCGTGTAGAGCCAGACCTCGAAGAACTGATCGAGCTGCTGGCCGCTCACGTCCTCCGAGAGCGCGACGAAGTCCGCCGTCGTGGCGTTCCCGTACTTGTTCTCCGCATACCAGCGGCGCAGGATCCGGAAGAACGTGTCGTCGCCGATCTTCTGGCGCAGCGCCTGGAGCGTCATCGCGCCACGCGTGTAGATCGTGCCGTCGAAGATCGCCTCGGCGCTTCCGGGGGTACCGGGCGGCGGCTCCCAGAAGGCGGTGTTCGTCGCCGGCTGGGCGTAGTTGTTGTCGAACTGCTGCTGGGCCGTCAGGCCCCCGTGGCGCTCGTTCCAGATCCACTCGGACCAGCGGGCGAAGCCCTCGTTCAGCCAGATGTCGATCCACTCGACGGGCGTGACGGCGTCGCCGAACCACATGTGGGCCATCTCGTGGACGAACGTGTTCTGGCTCGGCGTGTTGCTGTACATCGCCTTCGTCTGCGACTCGAGCGCGTAGCCGACCTCGGGCGCTTGGTCGACGACGTTGCCGACGCTCGAGAACGGATACTCGCCGTAGAGGTCCGAGAAGAAGGTGATCACGTCGTCGGTGGTCGCGATCCGGTCCTTCGCGACCTGCGCCGTCGGCAGATCCGGGTCCACGGCGTTGTAGATCGGGATTCCGTTCACGCGGCCCGTGAAGTCGGTGTCGAAGGGGCCGTTCGTGGCAGTCGCCAGATAAGGGGCCATCGGCGAGTCCTCGATCCAGCGCCAGGTCGTCTTGCCCTTGCGCGTGATCGGCTGATGCACGAGCCGGCCGTTCGCGAGCGCGGTGTGGCCCTCGGGCACGGTCACCGCGAACGAGTAGGTCGCCTTGTCACGCGGGTTGTCGTTCGCGGGGTACCAGCCCGGCGAGCCCTGTGGCTCGTTCACGACGAATGCGCCATCGTTGATCGGCACCCAGCCCTCGAGCGAGTCATCGGGATCGATCACGGCCTCGGGGTTGCCCGAGTAGGTCACGCGCACGACGATCGGCGAGCCCTTGCGGATCTTCGGGCGTGGCGAGATCACGAGCTCGTGAACGTCTTCGCGTGTGTAGGACGCGCGCTTGCCGTTCACCGTCAGGCTGTGGATCTCGTAGAAGGGCCGGAAGTCGAGGTTGAAGCGCGACAGGTTCTCGGTCGCCTTCGCGACGATCAGCGCGTTCCCCTCGAGGAAGTTCGTCGGGCGCGGCGCGTAGTCGAGGTCCAGGTGGTAGTGGCGGACGTCGTAGCCGCCGTTACCGGCCATCGGGTAGTAGGGGTCGCCGAGCCCGGCCGATCCCTCGACCCAGCGGGTCGCCTGTGCGGGGGCCGCGAAGGCGAGCACGGCGCCCGCGGCGAGGACGATGAGCAAGCTTGTCGTTCGGGGCATGGCGGAGTTCTACCCGGGATTCAGGGGCCGGTGTAGCCCGCCGCGTAGCAGGGCCGTCCGCCGCAGGTGTCCACGAACGTTCCCCCGATCCTCAGGAACTCGGAGAACTGGGCGGCCGCAGGGACCGAGAAGCCGGTCAGCGAGTGCGGGTCGACGCCGAGCTCGGGGGCCGAGTTCGTGAGCGGCGCCGGTGGCGTGCCGAGCTCGCCGCGTTGCGGGCCGATGTCGTAGACGACCAGCGCGTTGCCCGAGTACGGCAGCCGCTGGATGCGCGGGATCCGGTAGAAGGGGCGCCTGTCGAGGCTGCGGCCCGGGTCGAGCGCCGGCGTGCGCAGGCGCGCGCCGATCACGCGCGCCTCGACCTCGGTGGCGACGTTCGCGACCTGATGGTCGCCGAACGCCTCGTGCAGGACCACCGTGTGACGCGGCGTGCCCGGATAGGGGTCACGCGTCATGTGCCACGCGTAGCCGTTGGCCTCGCCGCGATCCCAGAGGATCTGGATCATCGAGTTGATCAACGAGCGCTCGATCTGGTCCGGGTAGCTCGGGTAGAGCACGTCGGCGAAGCGACCGAACTGGGTGCTGCGCGCGAGCAGCAGGCTGAAGTTCATCGCCGGCACGATCAGCGCCGAGCGCTCGAAGTCGGGCGCGACGGCGGTGAGCGCGCCACCGAGGATCCCGCCCTGGCTGCCACCGGCGTAGAAGAGCCGGCGCGTGTCGATCGCGCCGCCGAAGGCCGCGTTCGCGTCGAAGCCCTGCGGGTGGACGAGCAGGCGGCCGAGGAACATGAAGTTGAGGAAGCCCTGCTGGTTGCGGTCGGTGAGCGTGGGGAACCTCGACAGGTCGCCCGACAGGTCGAGCACGTTCGGGATGTCCTCGGCCGACATCCCCGACCAGTCGGTGGCGCAGGCCACGAAGTTGCCGGCGCTCGCGAGCGGCGCGAGCCCGAGCACGGCCTCCGCGCCGCCGAGCAGCCCGTGTCCGAAGATGAGCGGACGGGCGTCGCGAGCGGCGTTCGGCACGAGGCAGATGAAGCGCTCGACCTGCACGTTGCCGGGAATGCGCTCGATCAGCTGGCGGCGGCCGAGCTTGAACCGCGAACCCGGTGGGCAACCCGGCTTGTCCAGGAAGCAGGGCACCGTGAAGGTGCCGTCGACGCGCCTGACGTCCGGGGTCAGCTGGCTCGTCGAGTCGACGCTGAACTGCGGCGCGGCCCCCTCGACCTTCAGGTCGCCCAGCTTACGGTCGCCCAGCTCGGCGAAGGCACGGTTGCGGATGTGCAGCATTCGCTGCGCCAGGTTCTGCTTGGTCGCGATCGTGAAGTCCCAGGCGAGATAGAGGCTGCGGCGCCTGACGCCGGCGCGTTCGAGGCGCCTGAAGATGTCGGCGTAGCGGCGCCCGCCGGCGTCGCCGTCCCGCAGCCGCCTGAACGCCCGCTGCGCCCGCAGAGTGCGCCCCTGACTGTCGCGCAGGCTCCGGAGGGCGACGATGTAGCGCCGGCCCTCGCGCCAGTTCGCGCCCGGGTGAACGAGCAGGGCGCGCTTGCGCGGATCGGTCGCCTGCGAGTCGAGCTCCGCCCAGATCAGCTGGCGCCTGCCGCTCTTCGCGTCGATCACGACGATCGGCGCCCTCCTCGCGAAGGACCTCGCCATGTCGTTGACGGGCACGGCGCCGCTGCGGCGGAGGTCGAGCCGCGGCACGTGGGTGACGATGATCTGGCCCGGGCTGAAGCCGTTCGAGCGGTTGTAGTCGGCTGCCCGGATTGGACGGCCTTCCCTGTTGCGCGGCATCATCGAGTCGCGCAACGCGAGCTTGCCGCCCTTCCGAAAATGGTCGTTGGGCCAGGGCAGCAGGCAGTGCGAGCGATCCAGCGGGTCGCAGCCAGGCGGCGCCGCCTCGGCAGGTGCGCCCGCCGCGAACAGCGTCGCCGCGAGCGCGGCGATCACAGCTCCTCTCCTCACCGCGCGGCCAGCCTAGTTCAGGCCCGCGCGGCGCGCCAGGCCTCGCGCAGCTTCATCGGCTTGCCCATGCGCAGCACGGAGCGCTCGTAGAGCCGCGCTCCGAGCGGCACGAGCACGGCGATCGACGCGACGAGCAGCGCGAGCGACGCGGCGATCTCGACCGCACTCGCGGCGTCCAGCGCCACTCGCAGCGGCATGACGATCGGCGCGAAGAGCGGGAAGAGCGACGCTGCGACCGCGAGCCCTCCGTCCGGATCGTCGATCGCCGGGAATGCGAGCAGGTAGCCGATCACGAGCAGGAGCGTGAGCACCGTGGTCGAGGACTGGAGATCCTCTTGGCGCGACACCATCACGCCCGCCATCGCGTAGAGCGACGACCAGACGAGGTAGCCGAACAGGAACCACACGCAGCACGACGGCGAGCGTCCCGACATCGCCTCGCTCGAGCTCGATCGCACCGCTCGCGGCCGCCGCAGCGAGGCCGACCACCGCCGTGAGCGTGAGCTGGAGCAGCCCGAGGGCGCCGATCCCGAGGATCTTGCCGGCCAGGATCGCCCGCGGCTGGACCGTCGCGAGCAGCACCTCGATCACGCGCGAGGACTTCTCCTCCACGACGCCGGAGGCGACCGCGATCCCGTACATGATCAGCTGCAGATAGAGCACGAGCGATGCCACGAAGGCCACGCCCTCACTGCCGTCGTCCTCACCCTCGAGCGCCACGGTCGGAAGCGGTGGCTGCTGGAGCGCCCGGATCCGCTCGTCGCCGCTGAGGCCCTCGCGCTGGAGCGCCTGCTCGGTCCGCACGAGGCGCGAGCTCTCCTGCAGGAGCTGAGCGAGCTCAGCGGGCGGCTCCTCCAGGCTGACGATCGCGTTGCCGACGAGCGCGGCGTCGAGGCTCTCGTCGCGCACGCCCGCGCGCGCCGCGGCGGCGTTCGGCTGATCCTCCACCTCGATCCGCACGTCGACCGCTCGGCCCGCCACGTGAGCGGCGGCCGCCACCACCTGCGCCTCGGGGCCGACCGCCCCGACGGTGTACTCCTCGGGGCCGTCGTCGCCGACCACGCCCGCCACGATGCCGACGGCCGCCACCAGGACGACGGTCAGGACGAGCGAGATCTGAAAGGCGCGAGTGCGGATGCGCTCCAGGAACTCACGGCGGCTGACGAGCCAGGTGGCGCGCCGCAGGCTCATCGCTCGACCACCTCGCGAAACAGCTCGCTGAGCGTCGGCCGCGCCGGCTCGAAGCGCCTCACGCGGCCGGCGCGCCGCGCGGCGTCGAGCACGCGCTGGTCGTCGGCACCGTCGCTCAGCTCGATCAGCACGGCCCCGTTCTCGCCGCCCACCAGCGAGGCGCCCGGAACGCCGCTGAGCCAGTCGCCGGCGGCGCCGTCGACCTCCACGCGCAGGCGCGGCTGCGAGCGCTCCGTCCGCAGCTCCTCAACGGCCCCGGCGGCGACGATGCGCCCGCGGTTGACGATCGCGACGTCGTCGCAGAGGCGCTCGACGAGCTCCAGCTGGTGCGACGAGAAGATCACGGCCACGCCCTCGGCGGCACGCTCGCGCAGCACCTCGGACATCACCTCGGTTCCGATCGGGTCGAGCCCCGAGAAGGGCTCGTCGAGGACCAGGAGCGGTGGATCGTGGACGAGCGCCGCCGCGAGCTGGACGCGCTGCTGATTGCCGAGCGAGAGCTCCTCGACGGCTCTCTCGGTCTGTTCCCCGAGCCCGAGCCGCTCGCTCCAGCGCTGCACGGCCGCGGCCGCCTCCCTGGGCGCCTGCCCGTGCAGCTCGGCGAGGTAGCGCAGCTGGCGGTCGGCGCGCATCTTCGGGTAGAGGCCGCGCTCCTCGGGCATGTAGCCGAAGCCGCGCTGCTCCTCTCGGCGCACCGGATGGCCCTGCCAGCGGACCTCGCCGGCGTCCGGTTCGAGGATGCCGAGCCCGATCCGCATGGCGGTCGTCTTGCCGGCCCCATTGGGGCCTACGAAGCCCAGCAGCCTGCCCTCGGGCGCCTGCAGCGAGAGCCCGTCCAGGGCCACCGTCGGGCCGTAGCTGCGGCTCAGGTCGACGAGTTCGAGCACCGGGCGTCGTTGTTCCCGGTATCGGATCCGACTACACGACGGGGCTACTTGAGCCGGAACGCCTTGATGCGATCGGCGTAGGCCGACTCGTCGAGCGCGTACACGCCGTAGGCGAGCGCCTGAATGACCCCGAGGAGCGCCGCGTGCGAGCGCACGTAGGCGGGGCTGTTGGACGAGTAGTAGAGCCGGTGGTCGGCGAGCTTCGCGACCTCGGACAGCGTGGCGTCGGCGATCGCGATGGTCGCTGCGCGGCGGTTGCGGGCGAGCTTCATGGCGCGGACGACGAGCGGGTGCGGGCGTCCGGCCGAGAAGCCGATCATCACGGTCTTGTCATCCACCCGGCCGAGCTTGGCGAGCCCCTCCTGGCTCGGCGAGGCCACGACCTCGGCGCGCAGGTCGAGCAGCATCAGCAGGTGACGCAGGTAGCTCGCGAAGAAGGCCATCTGATCGGTGCCGCAGAGCAGGATGCGGTCGGCGCGCGAGATCAGATCGACCGCCGCGGCCACCTCGTCGCGGTCGATCCGCTTGGCGGTTTCCGCGACGTTCGAGTGGTCGGCGGCGAGCGCGGTCTCGAACTCGGTCTGGTCGATCGGGAACAGAGGAGGCGACGATAGCTCGGTGCTCGACGCGCCGTTCTCACGCGCGCGCCGGTACTCGTCGCGCGCGGCCGCCTGGAGCTCGGGGAAGCCCTCGAATCCGAGCGCCTGCGCGAATCGCACGACCGTCGAGCTCGACGTGTTCGCCCGCCGCGCCAGCTCCTCCGCCGTGTGGAAGGCCGCCTCCTCGAGATGGTCGACGATGTACTGGCCGACGTCCTTCTGAGAGCGGCTGAATTCGTCGAAGCGCTGGCGGATCTCCTCCGACAGCGAGAGGGCGGTCGTCCCGGTTCGCGTCACGGACCCCGTTTTCGTCGGGACCGCGCGAGTTCCTTCAGGGAAAGGCGCTCAGGACCACAGCTTCCAGGGCGCGCGCCCCTCCGACCACAGGTCGTTGAGAAGCACCGCGTCCTTGTATGTGTCCATGCAGTCCCAGAAGCCGGAGTGCCTGTAGGCGCTCAGCTCGCCGTCCGCGGCGAGCCGCTCGAGCGGCTCACGCTCGAGCACCGAGTCGGCCTCCAGGTACTCGAGCACGCCCGCCTCGAAGACGAAGAAGCCGCCGTTGATCCAGCCCTCGAAGCGCGGCTTCTCGGTGAAGCCCTCGACGCGGCCGGCGCCGTTCAGCCGCGCGATCCCGAACTGGAGCTCGGGCTGGACGACGGTCATCGTGGCGAGCCGCTCCTGCTCCTCGTGGAAGTTCGTCAGCGCCCCAAGATCGATATCGGCCACGCCATCGGCGTATGTCGCGCAGAAGCGCCGGGCCTCGAGGCGCTCACCGACCTTCGCGATGCGGCCGCCGGTTGGTGTGTCCTCCCCGGTGGCGACGCACTCGATCTCGAGCCCGCCCGGGAGCCCGTTGGCGGCGACGAACTCCTCGATCAGCTCGCCCCTGTGGCCGGTGCAGAGGACGAAGCGGCGGAAGCCCTGCTCGGCGTAGATGCGGATCACGTGCCAGAGGATTGGCCGGCCGCCTATCTCGACGAGCGGCTTCGGGATCGTCTGGGTGTGCTCGCGCAGCCGCGTGCCGCGGCCACCGCAGAGGATCACGACGGGCTCCATGTGCGCGGGCAGGGTAGCGTCCCGAACCGTGATCCTCTACGACCATCCCGCCTCCGGAAACTGCCTGAAGCCGCGGATTCTGCTGCGCCAGCTCGGGCTGCCCTTCGAGCTCGTGACGGTGGACCTGTTCACGGGCGAGACGCGCACGGACGAGCATTTCGCGCGCAACCCCGACGGGCGCGTTCCGGTGCTCGAGCTCGACTCGGGCGAGCAGATCGCGGAGTCGGGCGCGATCCTCCTCCAGCTCGGCGAGGGCACCTCCTTCCTGCCCGCCACGGGACCGGCGCGCACGCGGGTACACCAGTGGATGTTCTTCGAGCAGAACCGAATCGAGCCGGAGCTCGGCGTGGCGCGCTTCCTGTGGCTGTCCGGCCGCCACGCGCAGGCGCCGGAGGTCTTCCAGAACCGGCTCGACCGCGGCCGCGACGCGCTCGTCGCGTTCGAGCGCGGCCTCGCGGCGAGCGACTCGCCGTACGTGGCCGGAGACGACTACACGGTCGCCGACATCGCGCTGTACGCGTACGTGCACTGCGGGGCTGATTCGGGCGCGGACCCGCGCGATCACGCGAACGTCGCGGCCTGGCTCGAGCGCGTGGAGGCCACGCCCGGCTTCGAGAACGACCTCGCGCCGTTCCCCGCGCACGCCGCGGAGCGCCCGACCTAATCCTCGGCCGAGCAGCTGCGGCGGCTGCGGTCGAGCAGCCGCCCGCGCGAGTCGCGGAACTCGAAGGTGGCGAGGCCGGGCTCGAGCACGATCCGCAGCGCCCCGAAGAGGCCACCGACGCCCCAGGCCAGCTGCGGATCGTCCTGGTCGACGGTGTATTGGCTCGCACCGCCCGCGCCCGCGATGTACTGCGTGATGCCTCCTGCCGGCCGCAGCCGCTGCAGGTTGTGGTCATGGCCGCTCAGGAAGGCGCGGGCGTGGCCGCGCAGCGTGTTCCAGAGTGGCGCCATGCCAGGGTTGTCCTCGTAGGTCCCCGCGCTGTAGCGCGGCACGTGAGAGAACGCGATGCGGCAGTCGCCCGGCGCCTCCGCGAGCTCACGCCGCAGCCAGCGCAGCTGGCGCGAGCCCGGCCCGTGGGCGGCCATCGAGTTGAGCGAGAGGATCTGCCAGCCCGCGATGCTCGTGCTCGACCAGGGCGGTTGCCGCTGTCCCTTCTTGGCGCGCCAGTACGGGTAGTAGCCGCTGAAGCGGTTCTCCCACTCGTGGTTGCCGGGCGTCGGGTCGGTGATCCGCGCGAGCGAGCCGTAGAGCGGGTCGTAGTTCTGGCGGAACTCGAGCGCGGTCCCGTCCTCGTACACGTCTCCGAGGTAGAGGAAGCGGTTGGGCCGCTGTGCGCGGATGTGGGCGGCGAGCCGGCGCGCGCCGTCGTTCGGCGTGGCGGCGTCGCCGACGGCCCAGACCTCCGCGCGCTGTTGAGGCTGCGCGGCGGCGCCGGGTGCGGCGGCGGCAAGCGCGACGAGGGCTGCAGCGAGCGCGCGCCTCATGGCAGGACGAAGATGCCGTCGCTCACGGCGCGCTCACCGGAGGGATCCGACGGCCGGCTGACGAGCTCGCCGCGCACCACCATGCCGCTCGAGCCGCCACCGTCCAGGTTGAGAGCGTCGCGGGCGCCGAGCGAGCGCATCACCCGCGCCGCCTCGGGCAGGGTGACCCCGGCGCTCCAGCCGGCGCGGCGGCCGTCGACCGTCACCAGCAGCAGCGTTCCGTCCCTCTCCACGCCCGCCAGCGTACGGGGGTGCCTGGACGCCACGAAGCCCGGCGCGCTGAGCGGCGCGAAGCCCTCGGCGCTCGCCGCCACGGCGACCCGGCCGCGCACGAGCAGGCGCGGCCCGCCTCCGGTCACGAGCGCCTCGCCCTCCCCCAGCCCGAGCTCCACCTGTGCGGGCGCCCCCGGCTCGAGCGAGCCGCGCAGGAACGCCGCGGCGTCGCCGCTGCCCGACAGCACGAAGCGCGCCCGCGGGCACGCGGCCGCCGCGCGGGCGGCCGACCCGCTCGACGACGCCGCCGCGCACGAGCGCCTCGACGCCGGTGGTCGGCCGCAGCGCCCCGTAGCGCGACTCGAATGCGACGAGCTCGCTCGAGTCGGTGCAGGTGAGGCCCGAGTCCGGCCGCTGCGTGGGCCGGTCGCCACCGCGCCCGCCGCAGGCGGGGATGCTGCCGCGGCGCCGGTCGACCCCGTCGATCAGCCGCCGCGTTTCGCCGGCGTCGACGGAGCCGCCGAAGCGGAGCGCCGTGATCCGCGGCGCGGCTGCCGGGTCGGCTGGAACGAGCAGGGCCGAGCGCCCGTTCACGGGCTCGCTCAGGACGCGCCCGTCGATCGCGAGCGCGCCCACGGGATCGCCGTCGACGGCGAAGAAGCCGCCGTTCACTCCGGCCACCGCCGCCGTCCGGCGCGCCATCGAGCTCGGCCGCTCGAGGCCGGCGACGCGCTCGTTCGACAGGATGCCGCCGAGCCGCCCCGCGAGCGCGTCACGGTCGATCGCCAGCACGTTCACGCGCCAGGGGCCGCCCTCGCGGACGATCGACGTCCACCTGACACCCGCGGCCACGGTCGCGCTGTCGCGGCGCTCGTCGAGCGAGCGCGAACCGAGCGGCAGCTCGGCGGCCTGCGCCGCGCTCGGCAGGCCGGCTACCAGCAGGGCGAGGACGATGCCGACACAGCGGCGCACGCCCGGCAGGGTGGCAGACCCGCCCGCGGCTGTCGCGTCGCTAGCCGGGCAGCGGGAAGCTCACCGGGCTGCGGTTACCGTCGCGGTCGACGGCCCGCACGCCGAACTGGAAGTTGTCCTTGGACATGCCCTGGACCGTGTAGCTCGTGACGTTGCCGACCCGGATGGTGTGGGTCCATTCGGGCTCGGTCGTCTCACGCCACACGACCTCGTATCCGGCCAGGTCGGGCTCCGGGTTCGGCTCCCAGGTGAGGTCGGTGTCGTTCGTGAGCTCGGCGGTGAGGACGCGCGCATTGCGCGGCTGTGCCGGGGCGAGCGCGATCGCCGCGAGCGCCGACGCGTTCACGCGCGCGACCCTCGCCGTGTAGTCGAAGTCGACGAACTGGATCAGGTCACCGAACTGGACGCCGTTCTCCACGCGCACGTCCTGATGCTGATGGGCGAAGTTCTCGTTCGGCTCCGTGAATCGGACGGCGGCGTAGCCGCGCTCGAGGAACGGGATCTGGTCGCCGCCGCGCAGGAAGCGGTCGCGCCGGAAGATCAGGCGCACCGTCATCCGTGTTGCCCGGTTCTCGCCCGCCTCCTTGATGTAGCGGGCCAGCTGACGCGACGGGCCGTCGTTCTCGCCCCCGATCGAGCGCCGCAGCGCGGCCTGCTCGGGGGTCTCGCTGGTCGGCACGCCCTCGTTGAAGAGCCGGACGCTGAACGGGTCGCGCCTGCCGTCGTCGCCGACGGAGCTGCCGACGATGTCGTTGGTGAACATGCCGGCGATGTTGCGGCCCTGCTGCTTCGCCTGCTCCGCGAAGAACGTCGAGCCGAACAGGCCCTGCTCCTCGCCCGCGACCGCCATGAAGACGATCGTCGCGTCGAACCGGCGCTGCGCCATCACGCGCGCCGCCTCCAGCACCGCAGCGACGCCGGAGGCGTCGTCGTTGGCGCCCGGGGCGTCGCAGACCGCGTCGTTTGGATCGCTGCAGCGCGAGTCGTAGTGCCCGCTCACGACGTAGACGCGTTCGGCCGACTCCGGCTGGGTGCCGCGCAGCGTCGCAACGATGTTGGTGATGGGCGTATCCACGGGGACCCGCGGCGGGGTCGCGGGCTGGGTGAAGGTCTGCTTCTCGACCGTCATGCGGCCGTTCGAGGCTGCCGCGTAGCGCGAGAACTCCTGGAACAGCCAGTCGGCGGCGGCGCCGATGCCGCGGTTCGGGTCTGTCTGCGACGACAGCGTGTGGCGGGTCCCGAAGCTCACCAGCTTGCGGATCGAGCGCTCGATGTTGCGCGAGCTGATCTCCCTCACCAGCGCGGCGGTGGCCGGCTGCAGCGGCGGGCCCTTCAGCTCGTGCTTCGGAGCGCCTGTGGAGGGCTGCTGCATCACAACGACAGCAACAGCGACGGACAGGACAAGAACGGCGACCGCGGCCGAACGACGCAGGTTACGCATGGCTTCTCCCTCTCAGCGAACTGCGTCTCGCGGTACCCGGGGCCGCCCCGGGCGATGCGCTCTAGCGCGCCAGGATTCGGAAGACGGGGTGGTCCGGCGCGATGCGGCGGAGCTCGTCGTCGCTGGAGTCCGGGCCCACGCCGTCGAAGAAGGCGCCGACCTCCCACTTCCAGCGCTCGAGGTACGGGCGCAGGATCGCCGGCTTGTCCTCGTCCGGGAGCTCCTCGGCGGTGAAGCCCTGCGCCCTCCGCCCCACGAGCAGGCGCCCCTCCCCGCTGGCCCGCAGGTTGCGCACCCAGTGGGTGTGCCCACGCGCCGCGACGAGGTACTGGGTGCCGTCGAGGGTCAGCAGGTTGACCGGCGTTCGCCGCGGCTCACCGCTCTTGCGGCCGCGCAGCTCGAGCACGCGCGACCCGGCGATACTCACGCCCGCCCGCGTGAGCAGGGCGACGGCCGGGTTGAAGACGTGCTGCGTGAACCAGCCGGGCCGCTGGTAGCGGTCAGCCATGGCGACAGGCTCTCACAGCGCTGACGTCACAAGCCTCGTGCCGACGTCGACCGGCACCTCCTTCGGGACGTCGGGGTTGTCGATCCACCACAGCGCGAGTCCGGCGAGACCGTTCGTGAGGGCCTCGGCCGTCGGCTCGACCTGGCCGGCGGGGATGCGCCCGTCCGCGTACCGGGTGATGAACGCGGCGATCACCTCGCGCGCCCGCAGGTTCACGCGCCGCCGCAGCGCCTGGATCTCGTCGTCGCCCGAGCGGTCGCGGAACAGCATGAACCACGCATGCTGGTTCTCGCGGACATAGTCGAACCAGTGCTCGAGGATCGCTCGTACGAGCTGGTCGGCCTCGAGGCCCTGGGGATCGATCGCCTCGATGAAGCTCGGCAGGTCCGCCTCGTGCGCCTCGAGCAGCGCCATGTAGAGGGCCTGCTTCGAGTCGAAGTGGCGATAGACGATCGGCTTCGTCACGTGCGCGGCAGCCGCGATGTCCTCGATGCGGGCGCCCGCGTAGCCCTCGCGTCCGAAGACCTTGCCGGCCGCGCGGACGATCAGGGCGCGCCGCTCTTCGCCGGGGATGCGGCGCTGCTCGGGCATGCGAGTCGCCATGGTTACCGAAGAGTAACTTGCGTGCTAAGTTACCCGCAAGTAACCGCCACTACCGCCGATCGAGAGGAGCCTCATGCCCGCCCCGGTCCATGACCCCGTGCACCGCGCCAGCTACACCTTCGAGCCCGACGGCGAGAACCTCTGGGTCGAGACACGGCTCGAGCCGGGCGGCGCCCTTCCGCCCCACCTCCATCCGCGCCAGGAGGAGCACTGGACCGTCCTGGAGGGCGAGGTTCGCTTCCAGCTCGGTTCGGACAAGCGCGTGATCGGCCCTGATGATGGCTCGATCCTGGTCAAGCCCGGCACGAAGCACGGGCTCGAGAGCACCGGCGCCGAGGCGCACCTGCGCTGCTACGTCGTGCCGGCGCTCGACCTTCAGGAGTTCCTGACCGAGAGCGCTGCGGCGGCCCGCGAGGGACTCTTCATGCGCGGCGGCATCCCGCGCAGCCTGCGCGGCGCCCGCTGGGCGGCCAGCTTCCTGAAGAAGTACCGCGACGACGTCGTGATGACGTTCCCGCCGCGCTTCGTGCAGTCGGCGATGATCGCGCTGCTGGGGCGCTCCGGCTGAGCGCAGGGCTCAGCCCTGGCGCCCGGCGGCGCCGACCCGGCGGAGAACCACGACCTGCGCGGCGATCGCGACCGCCAGGCAGGCGATCCCGATCACGTTGAGAGCGGTCCATCCGGACCCGACACCCGTGGCGAGCAGGGCGACGAGACCGACGCTCATGAGGGTCAGCGCGATGAGGGCACGACGTTCGGTGCTCATGCAGTCGATATCGGACCGCGGAGCCGATCCCGTGAGTACTGCATGGGCCGCGAGCCATGGGCACTAGGGTCCGACCATGCCCGACGCCACGGAGACACCTACGCCCGCGGAGGCCCGGCGGCTTCCTCCGCAGGACTTCGAGCTCAAGGAGATCACGCTCCACGGCCACCGTGTGGCCTACCGCAGCGCCGGGAGCGGCCCGGCCATAGTCCTCGTACACGGCATCACCTCCACCTCCGCCACCTGGGATCGAGTGATGCCGTACCTGGCCGCTCGATTCACGGTCATCGCCCCTGATCTCCTTGGACACGGCCAGTCCGCGAAGCCGCGAGGCGACTACTCGCTCGGCGCGTACGCCAGTGGTGTTCGCGATCTCATGGTCACGCTCGGCCAGGAGAGCGCCACGTTCGTCGGTCATTCCCTCGGCGGCGGCGTGGCGATGCAGCTCGCCTATCAATTCCCCGAGCGGTGCGAGCGGCTTGTACTGGTCGACAGCGGCGGACTTGGTCGCGAGGTCAACCTGCTGCTACGCGCGGCGACCCTACCGCTGTCCGAGGTCGTGCTTCCGCTGTTGGCTAACGCTCGGCTGCTCGAGGCCGGCCACGCAATCGGACGCGCGCTCGGGCGAGTCGGGCTGAAGGCCGGCACCGACATAGCGGAGCTGGCTCGTGGTCACGCCTCTTTGGCCGACCCGGACGCCAGGGCCGCGTTCGTGCACACGCTCCGCACGATCGTGGAGCCCGGGGGCCAACGAGTCGACGCCAGCGACCGGCTGTATCTGGCCGAGAACATCCCGTTCATGCTCGTATGGGGAGACCGCGATCCGATCATCCCGGTCGAGCACGGCATAGCCGCGCACGAGCTCGTGCCTTCCAGCCGGCTCGAAGTCTTCGAGGGGGCCGGTCACTTCCCCCATCTAGACGACCCGCAACGTTTTCTCGACGTGCTGCTCGATTTCATCGACACGACCGACCCGGCCGACGCGGACGCGGAAACTTGGAAGGACCTGCTGAAGACAGGCCGTCGCGAATAGCGCTCCGTGCCGCCGTCGAAGGCTCGAGGGCGGGTGTCCCGAGCGAGGTGAGTGGGGCGTGACGGAATCCCTTGGGGCAGGCTACGCCGGAGCCGCCGGCCCGTCGCGGATCACAGCGCGTACCTGGTCGATCGATGGCGCGTCCCATGGGAACTCGACGAGCCACCAGGTGGCGCCTGCTGCGGCGTACGGCGCCGGATCGTCGCCGGGCGGGAGGGCGACGACGACGTCGTACGGCTCCGTTGGGTCCCTGCCGGCCTCCCTGCGCAGCGCCGCGAGGCGAGCGACGATCTCGGCGAGCTGTTCCGGGTGGTCCAGGCCGAGCGGGAAGAAACCCTGGTGCCTCGCCGCCCGGCGCACCGGCCTGGGTTTGCCGTAGTAGCCCGCGACCCACACCGGTACGCCCGGCCGCTGGACCGGCCGGGGCAGGAAACGCATGCCATCGACTGTGTAGTGGTCGCCGCGGTGGTGCACCGGTTCGCCCGACCAGGCGGCCGCCAGGATCTCGAGCGACTCGTCCAGCATGCTTGCGCGTTTGCGGTCGTCGAGCTCCTCGCCGGTGATCGAGTACTCGCTCGCGAACCCGTCGCTCCCCAGGCCGACGCCGAGCGTAAGTCGGCCACCGCTGAGCCGTGTCGAGCGTCGCCGTTTCCCGGGCCACCTTTACAGGCCTGCGTCGCGCCAGCGGTGTCACCATCGGGCCCAGCCGGATCCGCTCTGTGGCCGTGGCCATCGCTGCCAGCGTGATCCACGGGTCGGCCACGTCGACCACAGGCTCCTGAAAGCGCAGGTTGTCCCACACGAACACTCCGTGCCAGCCCGCCGCCTCCGCCTCGGCAGACAGGCGCGCGACGACCGCCGGGTCGGCCAGCTCATCGAATAGGGGCAGGAACAGTCCTGAGCGCATGCGAGACAACGCTACGGGACCGCGGCGATGGGAACCGAGGCGATACCGCTATATCGCGGGATACTGAAGGGGCGATGTCGAAGGAGAACGTGGAGACACTCAAGCGCGAGCGACAGGCCCACGGCCGATCCCAAGCGGGATCAGCGATGTCGGACGACAGTGTGGAGGTGGTGCGCAGGGCGTGGGAGGCCTGGGAGCGCGGGGATATGGAGGCCGTGTTCGACTTCTATGACCCTGACATCGAGTGGGACATGTCCGAGTCAGAGGTCCCAGACATGGGCGTCTATCGAGGACACGAGGGGGTGCGGAAATTCTTCCTCGAGTGGATGGCACCCTTCCACGACTACTACGCGCATGCAGAGGACATCACGCTCGGCAGCGAAGGCGTGCTCGTACGCATGAGGCAGGGTGGGCGCGGGAAGGAAAGCGGCGTTGACGTGGAGATGCCTCCCTTGTGGCAGCTCTACAGACTCCAGGCTGGCCGCGCCGTGCGTGTCGAGATCTACCGCGACGAGCACCGCGCCCTCGAAGCCGCCGGGCTGCGGAAGTAGCTCGCGAGTACCCGCCTGGGACGAGCAGCGACTGTCCTCGATGCCCAGCTGCCAAGCAGCTTCACCGCCGGCAGGCGCGCCCAAGGTCGGCCGGCGTGTCGACGTCGCTTATGCCGCGCGCACGTCGAACCGCGTGAGTGTCACAGGGCCGAACGAAGTGAGCAGCGCGACGTCGACGGCGTCGCGGCCACGCCCGACGACCACGCGGCCGACACGGCGGCGGTTGTTGCGGGCGTCGAAGGTGTGCCATGCCCCGTCGAGGTAGACCTCGAACCAGGCGGCGAAGTCCATGGGTTCGGCGGGCAACGGGGCGTCAATCTCCGGGATGTAGCCGCACACGTAGCGCGCCGGGATGTTCAACGCGCGGCAGAACGTAATCGCCAGGTGGGCGAAGTCGCGGCATACGCCCTGACCGGCGCGGTAGGCATCGACCGCCGTGGTCCATGGGTTCGACGCGCCGGCGACCCATTCGAGGTGACCGTGCACGAAGTCGACGATCGCCTGGACGCGCTCCCAGCCGGGCGCGAGGTTCCCAAAGCGCTGCCACGCCTCGTGGCCAAGCTCGTCGGGCAGGCAGAAACGGCTCGGCATCACGAACGCGATGTGCTCGTCGGGCAGTGCCATGATCGGCGTCTCCGGTGTGCCGGGGGAGATCCGGTCGCTTGGCGAGGACAGCACGACCTCGGCCTCGTAGACGATGTGTGACGCGCCGGCTGGGATGGTGACCCGTTCGCAGCGGTTGCCGAACAGGTCGATATAGCCGTGATGGTCGGCGCCAGTCTCCCAGTGTTCGGCACGAACCTGGAGATCGCGCCCGGACGGAGCGACCTGAAGCACCGCCGACACCGGCTGCGGCGTCTCGAAACCGAAGGTGCATCCCACCTTGAGAGCCAGCGGCCTGTCGTGGTCGACGGGAACGCGGTGCACGCTACCCCCTCGGTGCCTGTCGGCCCGATCTATGCGGCCGAGATCCAGACCGCTCAGGTGAGATTCAGCGGTCGCCTCCGGCCAGCGTGTCGCCGGGCAGGCCCGGATCCTGTGCCGCCGCGCGCTTGCGGGCGTCCTTCTTCGCTTTCTTCTCGAGCCGACGCTCGAGAAGTCTGCGTTCACGGTTGAGCTTCGCCATCGTGGTCTTTCTCTTGCCGCTTGAGGCCATGCTTGTCCTCCCGAGTTGTGGACTTCCGAGCGCGTCGCCCGTCACGCAGGGCCGAGAAGACGGAGGGCCTGCGCGCGAGCCCTGCGTCGCTCATCGAACCGTAGGCCTAGAGCACCTCGACGTTCGCGGCCGCCGGGCCCTTGGTCCCCTGCTCGGCGTCGTAGCTCACCTTCGCGCCCTCGGCCAGCGACTTGAAGCCGCTGCCTTGAATCGCGTTGTGGTGCACGAACAGATCGCTGCCCGGCTCGTCCGGTGTGATGAATCCGTAGCCCTTGTCGTCGCTGAACCACTTCACGGTTCCTGTAGCCATCTTTGTCCCTCCGGGATATGTGCACTGCGAGACGCGGAGGGTGCTCAGAGGCAACGACGGCGACAACGCGGGGCACTGCTTTGGGCGAGCGGACACCCGACCCGTAGGCCGAGTCTAGCCTTTGATGCTCCTGACCGAGCGAGCCGGGACGCCCCGCGGCGTCACAACATGCCGCTGCCGGTGGACTAGCCGGCATCCGCACCTGACGACCGCTTCCGCTTTCGCTTCACGGCGACAGCGGCGCTCTGCAGCAGCGGGACGACAGCCGCCCCACGAGTCCTTGGCGAATCGAGCCGTCTGACCACCTCGGGCCGGGGAACCCGGTGGCCCGAGGTGGATTTGTTCAGCCGAGGGAGGGGACAAGTCGTCGCTCGTCCCGGGTATCGCTTCCGAATGCGCTCCTGAACCTCCCGGGAACTGCCGGCCGTCCGTGCCGTTTCGCCAGATGCGTGTACACGCGTTCTCGTGACTTCCGCCCCTGTGGCACACCTTGAGTCAAGCCCGGCCGCCGTGGGTAGGCGTTCGTCAGTTGACTGCCCGGCAACCACCTGAGGAGCCGACGCGCTCGCTTCCAGAGGCCCGCCCGGTCGCGACCGAGCACACGGTCGTGCGAACTGAGGCCGAGGAGAGGCTGTGGACCGACGTGCTCGACCGGCTGGGCTCCTTGCGCACGGGGCTCGTCGTCGTCGGTGTGATCGCGCTCGCGGCACTCGGCGTCGCGCTTTGGGCGCTGCTCGATGGCGTCGGCGACCCGGACCGGGAGGACGCGAGCCGGGTGCGCGTCGAGCGGCTTGCGGACCGCGTCGATCGTCTCGAGAGCGAGGTCGGTGAGTCGGCGTCGAAGGGCGGTGTGGCGGCGATCCGCGCCGGGCAGCGGGCTCTCCAGCGGCGAGTACAGGCGCTCGAGGCGACGGTCGAGGAGTCCCGGGCAGCGGCCGAGGACGTCGGGGAAATCGCCAGCACGGTTGGGGCGCTCCAGGACAGTGTTGATGCACTCGAGCAACGGTTAGAGGCCGTCGAACAGCAGCAACCCTGAGGCGGACCGAACGTATCCTCAAAGCCGTGGGGCTGCGGGAGTAGTCGCTGAAGCCCTCTCAGCCCTCGTGCGAGCCAGATACCGATGCTCCTTCACCACCGGGCGTTCTCAGAGCCGCCTCTACGCAAAGTGCGGGGTCAGTCTTAGGTCCGGCCCCCAGCGGTCTTGAAAGGACGAGCGCAGCGACCTAGCTTGAACGATGGTCCACGGCGGCACTCCACGGCCGGGACCACCAGTGTTCCTGCGCGGGCCTCCTTTCGAGGGCGGCCTTCGGTGTCCACACAGGCGTGTAGAGGGGGCCGGCCTCAGGCGGCGATCAGGGGGTCATCGCTCGGCGCGGCCCCCTCCGCGTTTGCCGGTGCGGTTACGCCACGCCCTCTTCCCGCACCGTTCGCAGAGGATGAACCCGCCGCGCACGGGGCCTTCGTGTCCGAACAGCCAGCACCTCGGGCGGTTGGCTAGCCCCGAGAGGTACTCGTACTCGATCATCAACTGGCGCACCAATCGGCGCGTGATGAAGCGCTCCGCGAGGTCCCGGGCTACGCGGTTTCGCGGCCGCCTGTACATCCTCGTTATCCCCCGGCTTAGAGGCGCTTGAGGATCCGCTTTCGATTGCGGTCGAGCGCTCGGGTGACTTCCTGCGCGGCCCGCCGATGCCGGATCTTCTCCGAGGCCCGCTTGCCGGCAAGCGCCCGGGCGATGTTCGGCATTCCCATGCCGTAGAGATATCCCTTGGTCCAGGCGACCTGTGCCATTGCGTCGTGCGCGGCCCGCCGGTCCCGCTCGACTTGGCGCTCTGACGCACGTTGTGGGCTGTCGCGGTCGATTGCCATTGTCAATCACCTCACCGCTAGTGATCTTCCCCGGCACGAGCCACGACCAACCCCGCGAACCCGGAGGCCAAACTCCGATTCTGAGGCAGATTTTCGGGTTTGTCTCGCAGTGCGTCAACCAGCAGGGCTGCACTACGAGGTTGAGGGGCTGCGGGAGTAAACCCGCTGGAGGGACACAGCGGCACTACCGCCGATCAGCGGCCTACGTGCGGTCCGTCTGCGTGCGGGTGGCGCGACGGCGAGAACTCGGTGACTTTGACTCCGGCTTCGGGCGATCGGTCGGCTGCGGCGGCGACTTCGCTGCCGACTTGGTGCTTCGCGGCGACTTCGCTGCCGACTTGGTGCTTCGCGGCGACTTCGCTGCCGACTTGGTGCTTCGCGGCGACTTCGCTGCCGACTTGGTGCTTCGCGGCGACTTCGCTGCCGACTTGGTGCTTCGCTTTGCAGGTCCGAGGTCTTGCTCGGCGTTCTGAACCGGCAGGTCGGCGTCCTCGGCCGGCTCGTCTTCAACCGGCAGGTCGGCGTCCTCGGCCGGCTCGTCTTCAACCGGCACGTCGGCATCCTCAACCGGCTCGTCTTCAACCGGCACGTCGGGCAGGGGTGGCGCGGCTTCCCGGAGGCGCACGAGCCCCTTGCGGACGAGGAGCGCGCCGGCACCGGCATACGCGCCAGTCACTCCGAGCGCAGCAGCCGACGGCCCGGAGCGACGAGCAAGCAAGAGGACCAACGCGGCCGTGCCGGTTCCCGAGGCGAGCGCTGCGAGAACGGCACCTCCGCCCACCATGGCGACGCCAGGCCCGGCCTGTCTTGCCCTGGCGGTCAGTCCGTGCCGCGCAACATCCACCTGCTCGCGGGCCAGGACCACCGCCTGCTGGGACGCGCTCTGTACCAGCTCCTCGAGTGGACGCTGGCCTAGCTGTTCAACTCCGGGCATGGCCATCAGGCCCTTGGTTTACCCAAGGCGGTTGCCCGTACGCATCGAGTCACGCACCCGGGAGGCGAGCAGCCTCGTAATCCGGGCAGCGCAGCCGCTCCGCCACCTCCGCCACGGTCAGTCAGCCCGCTCCCGTGTTCAGCATTGGTCACGGCGTTCATGGACGCAGTCTTGCGCGGCCCCTGTAACGGTTCGGTGTTGCCCCAGGCGTTACCCGATAACCGTCCGTTCGACGTTCCCCGACGAAGAAAACCCCGCCGTAGCGGGGCTTTCCGTTGTGGGCCGGAATGGTCCAAGTTGGCCTAACGGTGCGGGCTGGCGTGGCCTCGATCGGGATCCCGGATGCGGCGTAGCGGGCTACCTCTTAGGCGGCGGGACGTGATCTCTCCATGACGCGCGGGCCGGACAAGTCGCCGCCGCAGCGAACCACTTGCCCGGCCAGACGCGCGGGGGGAGCTTGCTAGCGCTTGCCAGCCTCGTCGCGCTCGTCCGTGTACGGATCCGAGCTTCCGGACTTCGCGAGACCGCGGGAGATGAAGTAGCCGGCCCCGAGGATCGAGACGTACAGCCATGCCTGGCGAGCGATGAACTCGTCGGTCCCGTTGTCCCCGCCGTTGATCACTGCGGCACTGACGAGGATGGCGACGATCAGGCCGACCATCGCCCAGAACTCGGTGGTCTTGAACGCAGCCTTCGTCTCGGTGGTGAGCCGACGCGCGATGCGGCCGACTCCATTCCCGCGAGCATCAAGCTCACGGCTAGTGGCACCAGTGGTAGCCATACGGAACTCCTTTAGTTTGGTGTGTACTGAAGCTCCGACGGCGGCGGGCGTTTGACTCGTCCGCGTCCAGCGCTTCGTGCGAGCTGGCCGGGCGCTTGCGTCGCGGTTCCGCTCCGCATAACGCCCCTGTCTCGGGTGCCCGGAGGTCGGCAAGCCAAACGCGCGTTTTCGCATCCGACGGCGCAAGCGTTCAGGGGCAGGGACAAACAGGGGTTGCTGACTAGCCCCGCGCCTCTACGCGCGTCATGTACTTGCTCTGCACCACGGCCGGCAGTAGTTCTGGTCCTTCCGGATCGGCATGAAAGGTTGGCCGCAGGTCCGGCACGTCCGTTCGGGAATGGGCTCGCGACGGCTGGCGGCGTTCAACCGCTCGCCGTGACGTTGCCGATATTCTTGTTCGCCACTGGGTGGCAGTCGCGGCACTAATAGCTGCGGCCGTCCCTCGCTTTCCGGTCGGGCGGGAACTTGGCGAGCGGCTTGGTTTCCCGGCACTTCGCGCATCGCTTCTCCGCCACGCGAATGCAGTGTCGCATCCGCATTCGGAAGCGGCGCCGGAGAGTTTCGCCGGTCAGTCGCGGGGAATGAGCCGGGTCGGATTGAGGATCGCTGCGGCGAGCCTCGTGTTCCCCCTCATCTCCCATCCGCCTCGGGTCGCCCCTAGGGGTTCCCCGGGTCGGGGCGGATAAGAGGGGCCGGGTTTCGTAGGAGGGTTTGCATGAGTACAGCCTGGAAAACACAAAAGATCGTGGTGGGGATGCAAGGATCGGCATCCCCAAGACGGCTGAGCCAAGGAGAGCAGCGAGTCTTGGACTCCTTCTATGTGGGGCGTCTGCCCGCTGGTCAACTCCACGCCGAACTGTGTCGCGCACGCGACGCGGACCTCGCGGACGTAGCCACCACGCGCGAGTTACCAGTGCCGGCGCGGTTGTCCGTTACGGCGCGCGCGCTGCGCCCCGGCTGAGCGGCGGTCATTCGTCTTGGTCCCCTGACGCTTCGCTTCGCCTGCGGTCTGTCGAGGCCGGATCAGCGACACGGCGAGAGAGGCCTCGCCGTGTTCCCCCCCCGGCGAGACCCCTCTGCTTCCCCCCACTTGGTCCGGGTGCGTCCCGCTAGTCCCGATTCTGTGCCTTCTGCTCACGCAGGAGCTTTGCGCCTTCCTTGACGCAGCTGCTGAAGGGCGTTCCCTTCTCGCCTTCGGCGTGCTCCTTGCTGAGTTCCTTGCAGGCCTTGCGTGGCGAGTCGGTTCGATCGCTGGCCAGCTTTGCCATTGCCGTCACGCACTGGCTGAAGGGCGTGCCCTTGGTGCCCTCGGCAGCATCGGAGCGTTTCTTGCTTTGGTCCTCGCAATAGCGCCCGTAGGCCTTTGCCTTGGCGGGCAGGCCTGCCTTCGGACCCGGGGTCGCCGGCTTGTGCTCGGTGCCCTGGTTCGCCGGTGGCGTCTCGCTCGGCCGGTGCTCGACCCCCGGATTGTCATCTCGGTTGGGCGTATCGCTTGGCGGAACCGCCGCGACGGCCGGCGTCCCAGCCAGAGCTAGACCCGCTATCAGCACTACGGATCTTGCAATACGTGTCAGCCGTCCCCCTGTCGCTCGCTATTACCTACGTAAACGCTCGCGAGCACGCAAGGTTCGAGAGTTGCATCGCTTCCTTAGCGACCGGCCGACAATGTGCCCCGCGACGCTTCGCGAAACCCGTCCTGCCCCCATCGCGAGAGCTTCGGGCTCCTAGGAAGCCCGCCACTCAGCGGATGTCCTCGAGCATCCGCTATCGGTTGCGGAGTGCCCGAGCAACCTCAAGCGCGGCTCGCCGATGCCGGATGTTCTCCATGCTCCGCCTGCGGGCAAGGGCCCGGGCGATGTTCGGCTTCCCCACCCCGTAGAGATATCCCTTGGTCCATGCGACCTGTTCCATTGCGTCATGCCCGGCCCGTCGATCCCGCTCAACCTGACGTTCTGGGGCGCGGCCCCGGCTGTCACGGTCGGTTGCCATTGTCAATCACCTCCGCCGCGTTATGTATACCCAATTTCCCGGGACCAGCGGCGACCCCGGAGAACCGCTGGCGCCACCCGCCGACGCACCCCACGCACCGTGGCGTAGAAGTCCGCTACCGCCTGAATCTTCCGGGGAAGCGGGGCGGTGACGGGGAGGCTTACCGCTTCGGGTTGACGCCGGCCCGCCTTGTGTTCCTGCAGCAGCCACTCGACCAGCGGAGGAACCTCATCATCGGTATGAGACGAGGACGAGGACGACGGGGGCTGGGTAAGGGGTTCAGTGTTCTTACCTTGTCCTAGTCCTCGTCCTTGTCCTTGTCCTTGTCTCACAGTTGAGACGAGGGGCGAACCCGATTCGACCTCGGCCCTGATGTCATCCAGGGCCCTCATGCCGCGCTCCTGACGGCGGTGACGAACCGCGCGTTGGACCGCAGGCGACCGGCGATGGCTTCCAGGTCGCATTCCGCGTAGCAGCGAAACCGCCAGCCATCGACACGCATCATTTGGCCGCAGCACGGGCAGTCCGCCACGTCATGGCCGAGCCGGTCCGTGCCCTCGCGATCGTACAAGCCCAGGGCGGCGAGTCCCGCGCGTAGGGCCGAGTTAGCTTCCCCGCTCATGCCGCTGCGCTCCCAAGGCCCAGCGCGTCGAGGGCACGCAGCCGTTGCGCGGCCCAAAGGATCCACTCGCGCCGGGGCTGGAGCGGACGGCGCGCGAGGGCCTCGAGATTCTCTGCCGCGCTCATGACGCCACCGCGCCGAGACGAGCGAGCGCCTGGTCGTGTTCGCGCGCGATCGCAAGCTCGCGGCGCTCTTCCTCCTCACGGACCAAGCGGGCGATGAACGAGCGGACCCTGACGTCACCGTCCGGCCGGCAGGCCGGCAACTGGCGACCGCACCGGAAACACTCGCGCGGTTCGAACTCCAGATGCTTCCCGTTGCAGCGGCACACTGCGAGATCGTGAAGCCGCTCCTCCTCGCCGGGCCTGAACTGCGACATCTTCAGGAAGTCGGCGGTCTTCGGTCTTCGGCCTCCGGTCGCGCGCGCTCACGCTCCCGCTCCGCTCACGGTGGCGCCGCACCCTGTCTCGGCCCGAGCACGGAGGGAACCGCATTGTCAACGCGCGCATGCGTACATCGTCGCGTGGAGGGGTTGATGTCGCCGGCACTTCGGGCAGCGTTTCTCCGCCATCCGGCGGGAGTGCCGCGGTTAGAGGAGTACCATCCGTTGGCTGGCCCTGTGGCCAGCGGTTTCCGGCCGAAGAAGCGGTATTACGCCGACTCGCGTGATCTAGCGCGCCGAGGCAACCCACTATTGAGGCGAACGGGATCGTAGATCGACTGCAGGGCCAGTTCTTCTGTTGACGACCATCCCGTGAGGTCGGCACGATCCGCGCCTCGAGGGCTGCCCACTAGAGTGCTCGGGAGATGGAAGGCGGTGAGCACTCCTCAGTCGAACTAACGGTTTCCGTCAAGGTGCCGTGCCAGGAGTGCGGCGGTCGGGGCTACGTCGAGACGGTGACCGAGGACGGCCGCATCACGCGCGACACCTCGGAGGAATGCCTTCCCTGTAGCGGTACGGGTGTTATCCCGGAGGACATGCCCCTCTCGCAGTTCCAAGCGCTCCTGGAAGTACGGCCCGGGTTATTGCGCAACGCCGTGTTGATAGAGCCAGTTGTTGAGCTCGGCCGCGTCTATGCGGAGCACCGACCGGCCTTGACCCAGCTTCACCGCCGGGATCTGGCCGTCTCGATCCGCCGGCGCACGGTCGGCTCAGAGCAGCGCAACCGCTCGGCCACTTCCGCCACCGTCAGCAGCCCGCTTCCGTGTTCACCATTGGTCACGGTGTTCATGGACCAAGGGTTGGGCGACCCCTGTAACGGTTCGGCGTTGCCCCAGGCGTTACCCCATGGCTGTCTGTTCGGCGGTTCCGAAACGAGAAAAACCCCGCCGTAGCGGGGCTTTCCGTTGTGGGCCGGGCAGGGATCGAACCTGCGACCGATGGA
>CAWFBT010000005.1:0-292355 GCA_963814095.1 uncultured Thermoleophilaceae bacterium
CCGCGCTGGGCCGCCAGGAGGACTGGGAGGAGCCCAGCGGCCGCGCCGACAGCGCGCGGGCGGCGACCCCCGACTTCGCGAGCTGAGGATCATGGCACCGCGCTCGATCTGGAACGGAACGATCACCTTCGGCCTCGTGAACGTGCCGATCAAGCTCTACACGGCGACCGAGTCCAAGACGGTCAGCTTCAGCCAGGTGCACGTGAGCGACGGCTCGAAGATCGAGCACCGCCGCTTCTGCCCCAAGGAGGACAAGCAGGTCGACTACAAGGACACCGTCAAGGGCTACGAGGTGTCGGAGGGCAGCTACGTCGTGCTCGAGAAGGACGAGGTCAAGGCGGCCGCCGGCAACCGCGGCAAGGTGGTGCACCTCGAGGAGTTCGTGGACGCGGCCGACATCGACCCGGTCTTCTACGAGAAGACCTACTACGCGGGCTCGCGCGAGGCCGAGGACGCCTACCGGCTGCTCCACGAGGCGCTGCGCAAGTCGGGCCGCGCCGGGATCGGCCGCTTCACCTTCCACGACCGCGAGTACCTCGTGGCGGTGCGGGCGCTCGACGACGTGATCGCCCTCCACACGCTGCGCTTCCACGACGAGGTGGTCGGCCCGGACGACCTCGAGCTCGACCTCGGGCGCGCGAAGCCGCGCCCGAAGGAGGTCGAGATGGCCGGGCAGCTCGTCGACTCGCTCGAGCAGGACTTCGACCCGGAGACATGGGAGGACAGCTACCGCGAGGCGGTCCTCGAGCTGATCAAGCGCAAGGGGCGCGGCGAGGAGATCGACCTGGTCGCCCAAGAGGAGCCCGAGCAGGGCGACGACCTCGCGGCCGCGCTCGAGGCCAGCCTGGGGGGCCGCTGACATGCCGCGCACACTTTGGAGCGGCTCGCTCAGCTTCGGGCTCGTCAACGTGCCCGTCCAGCTCGTGAGCGCGGCGCGCGACCTCGATTACCACTTCCACGAGCTGCACGAAAAGGACAACGTCCGCATCGAGCAGCGCCGCTTCTGCGCGGAGGAGGACCGGGAGGTCATCTGGGAGGAGGTCGCGAGCGCATACGACCTAGACGGCAAGCAGGTGATCGTGACCGACGCCGAGCTCGCCTCGGTCGAGCCGCGCAAGACGCGCACGATCGACATCGAGTCGTTCGCCGAGCTCGCGGACGTCGACCCGATCTACTTCAACCACCCCTACTTCCTGGTGCCGGCCGGCGACAGCGAGGGAACGTTGCGCGCCTACCGCCTGCTGGTCGAGGTGATGGCGGACAGCGAGCGCGTGGCGCTCGGCCGCTTCGTCATGCGCACCAAGGAGTACCTGGCGGCGGTGCGCGCCCGCGAGGGCGCCCTCCTGCTGACGACGATGCGCTTCCACGACGAGGTGCGGCCCACCAAGCCGCTGCCGACGGGTGGTAAGAAACCCGCGAAGAAGCAGCTCGACGAGGCCGTGGCGCTGATCGAGGCCCTCTCGACCGACTGGGATCCCGCGAACTACACGGACTGCTACCGAGAACGCCTCGAGAGCGTGATCGAGAGCAAGCGCAAGCGCCGCAAGATCGAGGTCCCGAAGCCCGAGCCGGAGCCGCAGCCCGTGCCCGACCTGATGGAGGCGCTGCAGCGCGCGGTCGAGAACGTCCGCTCCGGGCGCGATGTCCGAACTCAGCCGGAGAGCGAGGACGGCGACGACGGTGACGGCGAGCTCGGCAAGCTGAGTCGCGACAAGCTGCTCGAGCGCGCCAAGAAGGAAGACATCTCGGGCCGCTCCAAGATGTCCAAGAAGGAGCTGGTGGAGGCGCTCAGCGAGTAGCCGAGCGCCTCCCCTGGCCCCACTCCTTAGATGTCACCCCAGTAGAACCCCTCCGAGACCGCCGGGAAGCTGCGCTCGGGATGGGCCCGGAAGAGCGGGTCGATCCCGAACAGCGTGATCCGCGCGGTGTTCGCGGTGTTCGGCCCGTGGACGATCATGGGCGAGCCGCCCGCCGACGGGTCGGGGTTCGGCCAGTGGCCGGACGCGAGGAAGTCGGACGCCGGCAGGCGGCCGTCGACCTCGACGTCCTCCGGGACGTCCGTGAACCAGACCGGGTCCTCGACGAGGGCCGTGTCCCGCGCCGGGTAGGCGCCCGTGATCGGGCTGCTCTCGCCGCCCTCGTTCTCCCAGTAGACGATGCCGCTGACGTCCTCCTGCAGCACCGGCGTCACGCGGCCGAACGTCTCGAGCAGCTGCTCGACGTCCTCGGTCGCCTTGCCGGCCTGCGAGCGCCTGCCCTGTGACTCGGCCTGCAGGCCCGCGAGCTGGGCGCCACCGGTCTCCGGCGCGACGAAGTTCGCGCCGTTGATCCGCGCCCCGACGTAGCCGCCGCCGCGCTCGAAGAACGCCGCGTAGCGGGCACGCACGTTGGCGTTCGCCGGCGTGTCCGCCGGATAGCCCTGGTTCGTGTTGTAGATGACGTCGTAGTTCAGGAGCGGATCGGTCGCCGCCGTGTTGATCGTGTTGTTCGTGTACTGGTCAGCGGAGAAGCCGAGCCGCGTCTCGAGCGCCCAGTTCTCGAGCGCCGAGCACAGGCAGGCGATCCGCGGCACCTGCTCGATCGCCTCGCGGCGCGGCAGGAAGCCGTCCACCGGCTCGAACCAGAGACCGGCGTCGCGGCCGGCCTGGCGGACGTCGGCCCGGCGGCTGTCCGCGAACAGGATGCTGCCGGCCGGCAGGTCGCCGGAGCGGGTCTCGAACGGCTCGAGCGCGAGCCGCGCCGGCACACCGTCGCCGATCAGCTCGTTCGCGGTGCGAACGGCCGTCCGCGAGTCGACCTCGAGCGCGAGCCAGTCGGAGCGGCCGCTCCTGACGCCACCCTCGACCGGGTCGGTCTCCTCGACCGCGCTCGTGTTCGGGGAGAAGCGGCTGTTGCGCCCGATCGTGACGACGTCGGCGCCCCAGAGGAAGCCGTTGCTCCACGCGCCGGGCGGCGCGTACAGCTCGGTCACGCGGTCGGAGATGTCGTCGCCGACGTCGAGCATCGTGTTGCCGAGCGCCCGCAGCGACTGGTTCAGGAAGACGACGTACGAGCCTGCCTGGAAGGTGCGCCCGCTGAAGCGGTAGTCGCGCCGCAGCTGCCGCACCTCGATGTCGTTGTCGAGCAGGAAGTCGACGAGACGCTTGGCCTCGGCGTCACTGCGCTGGCCGTTCCCGACCGGGATCACGTGCGCCCGCGGATAGGGCGTCATGTAGTTGTGGTCCTCGGGGGTGCCCGGGAAGGGCAGCGGGCCGGTCAGCACCGGACGCGGAGCGTCCTCCTTGCCGCGCCGGTAGATCTCGTACTGGTCGTAGAGCATCTCGCGGCGGTTCTCGACGAGGAAGTCGACCGACGAGTTGACCACCAGCTCGTGTGCCCGCAGGGCGCCCTGACGGCCGACGAGCTCAGGCGCCACGCCATCGATGCCACAGGGGATGCCGGCGGTGTCGTTGCAGGTCTCGACGGTCATCGCGTCGAGCCCGTGCAGCTGCCCGTACTGACCCGTGTAGAACGGGCCCCAGTCGTCCCAGCCCTGGGGCAGCGTCTCGCCCTCGGGGATCCAGCCGCCGGGGATGTTGTCGATCGGGCGCGTGATGCCGAAGCCCTCGCTGGCGAGCCCGGCCTGGTTGGCGTCCATGCGCGGCTGGTTCCACTTGGTCCAGATGTCGTACTCGATGCCCGGGTTGTGCGGCACCGTGGTGCCCTCGACGAGCGTCGGCTCGACGTACCCGTGCAGGTCGTAGACGGCGGTCGGGAACCAGTCCTGGATGATCTGGGTCGACGCGATGGTCTCGGGCTGCGACTGCGTGATGTAGTCGCGATTGAGGTCGAACCCGTTGCTGTTCGCGCGCGTGCCCACGATGCGCCCGTCCGGGTTCTGGATGACGTTGAAGATGAGCACGGAATGGTCGAGCCACGCGTCGACCTGCGGATCCTCGCCGTACGGCGTGGTGGCCACGCGCTCGATGGTGCGCACGACCGCGTCGGTGCCCTCGTACTCGTTGCCGTGGATGCTGCCCTGTATGAAGATCGGCACCTTCATGTCGCGGCGCTCGATCAGCTCCTGTGCCCGGCGCGGATTGCGCTGGGCGAGGTCGATGACCTGCCGCAGCCGCGCGTCGCCGTTGCGCTGCGCATTCGTGTCGAGCGCGTTGATCGTGACCTTGTACATGTCGTGACCGCCGGCGGACTGGCCGATCACCTCGATCTCCATGCGCCCGTCGCTGCGGCTCTCGATGTCCTCGAGCGTGCAGCCGATCGCGTAGTACGGGATATGCGGGAAGCTGCCGGGCGGATCCGCGGGGTCGGTGCCGTCGGGCAGGTTCTCGGCCGCGTCCGGCACCGGGGTGCCGCACCAGGGCGGCCCGACCTGGGCGCTGGCGCCGCCGGCTCCCACCAGCGCGCACACGATTGCAACGACAGAGACACAAACAGCCAGCCAGACCCGGATCCTTGGGCGCATCGAGACTCCCGCTTCGTAGGACGAACCGAGCGTGGCCCTACCCGAGCCCCCCGAAAGGGAAACTCACACGCATGACCGATCGACCGCCCCTACCGCCGTTCACCGCCGAAACCGCGGCGCAGAAGGTGCAGGCCGCCGAGGACGCCTGGAACACGCGCGACCCCGAGCGGGTCGCCGGCGCGTACACGAGCGACTCGGTGTGGCGCAACCGCGACCTGTTCGTCAGCGGCCGCGACGAGATCGTGGCCTTCCTGACCGCCAAGTGGGAGCGCGAGCTCGACTACGCGCTGCGCAAGAGCCTCTGGGCGTTCGCCGAGAACCGGATCGCCGTGCGCTTCCAGTACGAGTGCCGCGACGCCTCCGGCCAGTGCTGGCGCAGCTATGGAAACGAGCTCTGGGAGTTCGACGAGCACGGCCTGATGCGCCGCCGCGAGGCGAGCATCAACGATGTGCCGATCGAGGAGTCGGAGCGGCGCATCCTGGGGCCGCGCGCCGAGGAGGAGCGCGGCCAGGACATACCGCTCCGCTGACGCCTACTCGTAGTCGTTGAACTGAACCGACACCACGTCCGTGGCTGGACGGGAAGTTCGGGAAGTTGATCGCCCGCACCGGGCCCTTCCCGCGCGAGCGCAGGCGCACCGAGATCCGCCCCGTCGGCGGCCGCTCAGCCGGGATCGCCAGATCGACGCCGCTGATGAACGGCAGCGTGAAGAAGGCCGGCAGCGGCGCGCTGACGTTGCTCTGGCCGTCCGTCCCCGAGTCGAAGGCGAACAGCCCGATCGTGCGCTTGGACTGAGGGCTCGTCGCCGCGTTGATCATGTTGGTGCCGTTGATCGAGAGCACGTCGTTCTGGGCGCCCTGATCGCCCCAGAGCTCCTTGTTGCGGCTGACGATCACGACCACGTGGCCCTCGCCCTTCGTGGTCAGCGCGTCGAGGCCCGTGTTCGGCTCCGCGGTCAGCAGGCGGACGAGGTGGTCATCGCGCCGGAAGGGCTCGTAGTAGAGGTGGTGCGTCCCGGTCTCGGGTCGTGTGATCGCGAACTCGTAGTGAGCGCCGCGCTCGAGCTTGAAGGGACCCCACGAGCCGTCGCCCGTGAGCTGCTTGGTCGCCGCGGCCCTGCCGATGTGGCGGCCGGTCGAGGGCTTGACCTTCCACACCCGGAGCGTCGCGTTCGTCGCGCCGGCGTTCTGCGGGAAGAGCACCGCGCGGCCGGCGACCTTCACGAGCCTGCCGCGCTTCGGGACGACCCTGGTGGTCTCGGGACGGCGCCCGCGGAGGAAGCGGTAGATCGAAGCGAACGTCTCCGCCGAGGTGGCCACCTGCACGTGCGTCTGGTTGGGGATCGTCACGTTCGTCGCGCCGGTGATCGTCCTGCCGGGCGTGCCGACGCCCGACCACACCGCCAGCGTCGGGACGCCCCCGGGAGGCGCCGTGGCGGTGCGGCCGTCCAGGTTGACGTAGTGCGCGACGCGCGCGGCCCGCTCCGGCGTGGCGAGGTACTCCTGCATCAGCGTGGTGCCGAGCGAGTGCCCGAGCAGGTCGACCTTGGCCCGCCCGGAGCGCCTCTGCATGCGCGCGATCAGCGCGTCGAGCTGCGCGTACACCTGCTCGCGCGTTGCCAGGCCGAACGTGGAGTCGTAGTCGAGAGCGGCGATCAGCCGCAGCGGATAGCCGTTGCTCGTGAAGCGCTGTTGCTGCGACTCGAACTGGGCCCCGGAGCCGACGAAGCCGTGCACGAAGATCACGGGGTTCAGCTTCGGCTT
Organism: uncultured Thermoleophilaceae bacterium; assembly: GCA_963814095.1. GTDB lineage: Bacteria > Actinomycetota > Thermoleophilia > Solirubrobacterales > Thermoleophilaceae > JACVRW01. The sequence goes on from CAWFBT010000005.1 coordinate 6,227, forward strand.
CTTCGGCTTCGGCTGCCCCGCCGCAGCGGGCCCCGCAGCCGCCAGCCCCGCCATCAGGGCAGCCACCAGCACGACGATCCGGCTCCTCTTCATGCGCTCCCTCCAGGGCGACGACGGACTCCGTGCGATCATGCCACAGGCCGTGGCGATTTCAAGACATCTTGATGAGAATGTCCCAAACTCGCCCCCCGCGGCAAGGCGCAGGGGACGCGGGCGACCGGCGGCGGCCAGCCGCGACGACGTGCTGCGGGCTGCGATGCGCCAGTACCTGAGCGGGGAGCGGGTCGACGTCCAGGCGATCGCGGCCCAGCTCGGGCTCGGCCGGACCACCGTGTACCGCTGGTTCGGCAGCCGCGAGCAGCTGATCGGCGAGGTGCTGCTGCGCGCCGCGCTGCCGCTGCTCGACATCGCGCACGGCAAGGCGCGCGGGCGCGGCGGCGCGATGCTGCTCGACACCTTCGACCGCTTCAACCGCAGGCTCGCCGAATCCGCCTCGCTGCGCCGCTTCGTCGAGCAGGAGCGCGAGACGGCGCTGCGGATCATGACCGGCGGCGATGGGCCGGTGCAGCCGCGCATCGTTGCGGCGATCGAGCAGCTGATCCAGACCGAGGCGCGCGACGGGCACTACGAGCCGCCCGTCGAGCCGAGCACGCTGGCCTACGCGATCGTGCGGCTGGCCGAGGCATTCCTCTTCAACGACGCCGCCGCCGGCATGCGCGGCGACGTCGAGCGCCTGCGCGAGGTCGAGGCCGCGCTGCTCGGCGTCAGCCGTCGAGCTTCCGAGCGATGAACAGCGTGCGGCCGGGCGGCTTCGGCTCGAGCTCGAAGCCGAGCGCCTCGTAGAAGGCGAGCGCGTCCGTGTTCTGCTCGTTCACGTCGAGCTCGATCCGGTAGCAGTCACGCGCCCGCGCTCGCTGGAAGGACTCCTCGACGAGCGCCCGCCCGAGCCCGGCCCGGCGCGCGCTGCCGTCGACGAACAGGTCCTCGAGCCAGCAGTCGCCGAGCCCGCTCCAGACGCTGAGCCGGTAGCGGAGCTGACACACCCCGCCCGCAGGCTCGCCCTCCGCCGGCGCGGCCAGCAGGTACTCGGTGTTCGGCTCGTCGATGAGCCGGCCCACCGTCGCCCGGATGACCTCGTCGCGCGGTTCGTCCTTGCCCCACCAGTCGCGGAAGCCGCCGATCAGGCGCGCGACGTCTTGCGCATCCCCCACCCCCGCCAGCCATACGTGTGCCATCGCACGCAACTTCTAGCAGCGGACGCTGGCGACCGCGGACCGCGTCAGCGAGTCGCGGGAAGCGGCGCCACGACCGGCGGCCGGCTCAACACCTCACTGCACACAGCCCGGGCGCGGCGCAGGTTCTTGCCTCTCACCGTCACCTCCACAAGCGGCGTCGCGAACGTGCGCTCCGGGCCGAGCACCTCTGCGCCGACCTCGACCTCGAGGTCCACGGCCACGTTGCTCGCTTCGTCGGCTGGGACGTCGCCTCCCGGCAGGGCTTCGAGGCGGCCGCTCGCGGGCGCGTGCACGATCGCGTTCACGACCGCGCAGCGAGGCCGTCGGCTCGGCGTCAGCGCCTGGGCGAGGTCGAGGCTGCTCCGGAGCTGGGCTTCGATCAGGTCGACCCCCCAGACCGCTTCCACGATCTCGTGAATCCGGCCGCCGCCCATGCGCGTGTTGACCTCGACGATGCGAGGGCCGCGGCTCGTGCACTTCCCCTCCACGTGCAGCACCCCGCGCCGAAGCCCGAACGCCTGCGCAGTCCGCACGCTGAGGTCGACCAGCCCTCGGACCGCCCGGCGGCGATGAGTCGGAGGACAGTGGAGCCCGGTCTCCTGCAAGGAGGGCTCCGCCGTCGGCCAGTTCTGCGACACGCTGGAGAACGCGCACGCCCCGTCCTCCATGACCAGGTCCACGTCGAACTCGACCCCGTCGAGGTACTGCTCGAGCAAGAGGTCGTTGCCGGCTCGAAAGATCCCATCGGCCTCCGGGCGGACCACGTCGCGGACGATCCTGTACACGTCCGGCAGCGACTCGAAGTCATCCACGCGGACGCAGCCCACGGCGCTCGCCCCGAACTCCGGCTTGACCACTGCGGGAAAGCCGATCTCGGCGGCAGCGGCGTAGAGCTCGTCGAGCGACCGCACGCGCCGCGCCGGCGGCGTCGGCAGGCCGAGCTCAGCCGAGACCTCGCGCATCCGGACCTTGCTGCGCGCCGAGTCGACCGCCTCGGGCTCGTTGGCGGGCACGCCCAGCGCGGCCGCGACTCGGGCCACCACCGAGACGCTGTCCTCCCAGTAGGTAAGGACAGCGTCCACCTCGTGACCGGCGCGCGCGAGCGCCTCGAGGACGGCCTCGGCGTCCCTGTCCGGGTCGCCGGTCACCGGCGCGGGCGCCCAGGCGGCGGCGAGGCCGTCGCGGACGAGCGACTCCGACCAGTGGCCGGGCTCGTCGACGACCGCGGTGCGCACTCCGAGCTCGGCGAATCGCTCGTACACGCGCCGCTTGCCCGAGTAGCCGGCCCCGACCACGAGGACGGATGCTCCGGCGAGCGTCACGCGCCGACCCAGTCCTTGTCGTCCACCAGAGGGTGCCCCTCGTCGCCGAGCCCCAGGCCCGGGGCCGTGCTGCTCATGTCGAGGGCGGGCCGGAGAGTCGGGGCTCCCTGGAGCGCCTCGAGGAGCGCCTCGCCCTCGATTCGGAGGACGGTCGTGTCCGTCTCCGTGGTCACCGTCGCGTTCCGCGCCGTGTTGTCGAGGAGCCCGCGCTCGCCGAAGCTGTCGCCCGCGCCGAGGTGCACGACCTTCCTACCGTCCCGGTGCACCACCACGCGGCCTTCGACCACGGCGTAGAACGCGTGCGCGGGCGCTCCCTGCACGACCACGTCCACACCCGGCGGCAGCGGGCAGGTCTGGGCGGCGGACGCGAGCCGCTCCAGGACGAGCCGCGGAGCGCCTGCGGTGACTGGCAGGCCCTGGACCAAGCCCACCCGAGCTGCGAGCGCCTCGGCGCGCCGTGCGCTCACGGCGTCGAGGCCGCGCAGCGCGAACAGGCAGGCGAATATCACGAGGAGCGCCAGACCGCCCAGGACGAGCAGGCTGGCGTCCAGCGAGGTCGCGTCGATCAGGATCGGCGCGATCAGGGCGCCGGCGACCATGGCGAGAACCGAGAAAGCGTCGAACACGCCCATCACCCGCCCGAGCCCCTCCGACGGAACGACTCGGGTGAGCGTCGTCTCGGCGACCACCTCGCACGCCACGAGCCCGGCGCCGCCGATCACCGTGACGAGAAGTGCCACTGCCAGCAGGTCGGTTCCGGCGTAGACCAGCTGAGTCGCGCAGGCGAGGGCAGCGGTCAGGACGACCGCGAGCGCCACTCGCCGGCTCGCCGCAAGCCGTGCGTTCACGATCGTGCTCAGCAGCCCGCCGACGCCCAGTGCGGTGAGCATCACCCCGTAGCCGCCGCTACCGAGGTCGAGGGAGCGCTCCGCGTACACCACGAGCTGAACGGTCTGGGCGCCGTAGGTCAGCTCGACCATCGCCACCACGAGGAACAGCGGAATCGCAAAGGGCGCCGCCTTGGCCATACGCAGGCCGTGGGCAATGTGGGCGAGTGCGCCCGCCGGCACGCTGGCGCGACCGCCGCGGAAGCCGATCATCGACACGAGCAGCGCGGACACCGCGAACGTGGCTCCGTTGGCGAGGAACGCCACGAAGTCCGAGGCCACGGCGAGCAGTACCGCTCCGATGGCGGGGCCGAGCACGGTGCCGAGGTCCTGAACCGTGTGCAGGAGCGCGTTGGCGGCGCCGAGCCGCGTTTCCCCGACGAGCCGGGGAAGCATGGCCAGGGCAGCGGGCTTCTCCGCACAGCCCGCGACCGACGCCAGCATGGTGAGCGCGATGACGAGCACCACCGGGCCATCGAGCCCCACCACCGCAGCGAGCGCCAGCATGAGAACGAGGCGGAGCAGGTCGCCGGCGAGCAGGACGCTGCGGCGCGGATAGCGGTCGGCGATGGCGCCCCCGACCGGTCCCAGCAGGACGTATGGAAGGAGGCGGGCCACGGTCGCGGCGCCCACCCAGGCGGCCGAGCCCGTGGCGCTGTACACATAGCCGAGCAGTGCCGCGTTGTAGAGCCAGTCGCCGAGTTGAGACGCGGCGCTCGCGCCGATTAGAGCTCGGGCGTCACGATTCTCCAGGACGTCCCGGTACGCGGACGATCCCCACACCCGCGCGAGCCTAACTCACCCGCGCCGCAACCATCCAAACGGGTGAGTCGCAAATGGATTGGAGGGGTGCAGCGCCGGCGGGCTAGTCTGCGACGCGTGGCCTACTCCCTGTCCGACGCCCGTCAGGAGCTGCTCGAGGCGCTGGCGGAGGCGATCGAGTCGCTCTCGTTCGCGCTCGCGTGCCTCGGCGAGGCCTACGACGGGCTCGACGAGACGAGCGGGGAGCGCCTCGAGGAGGCAGTCTTCCGGCCGGTGCAGGTCGCGTACGGCCGGGCGCGGCGCACCTATTCGGGCTTCGCGCAGCGCCACGGGATCGCCGCGCGCACCCCCGAGGAGGCCGCCGCCGGCGTGTCCCCCGCCGGGGCGCGCGGTTTCATCGAACTGGCGCTGGGAGCGGTCGCCGAGGCCGAGTTGACGCTCTCGACGCTGCAGGACTCGATGCTGCCGGTCGAGGCGGGCGACGAGGAGCTGCGGGCAGGGCTCGCCTCCGTCCGCGACCGGATCGCCGGCGTCAGCGGCGACGCGCGCGAGTTCTCGCGCACGCTCGGGCGCTGATCAGGCCGCTTGGGCGACCGGCACCGGGATCGATGCCGTGTCGGCGGGCAGCGGTGGCGGCGGCGGGCTAACGCCACTCGCCCGGCGCAGCTGGGTGTGCAGCTGCCCTGCCGGCAGCCGCCCGGAGAGGAACGAGTCGAGCACGCGCCGCTGGGCCGAGTTCAGGTTCATCGCTCTCTCGTTCCAGGCGCCCTTGCGACCTCCTGCCTGTGGGCCGCACGATGCCTTGCAAGGTGGCTGCCCATCTCGCGCAGAGTCAGCTCGAGCGCTCCCAGGCGGACCGCCTCGGCGCGCGCCCAGGCCGGCAGGTCGTAGTGGTCCTTCCAGGGCCGGCCGGGCTTCGTCTGCAGCCAGGCGCGCCGCAGCCCGAGCCGCGCGGCGAAGTCCGCGAGCTCCTCTGGGGAGTCGGCCACGAGATGGCAGAAGCGCCGCCCGCGGCGCTGCCAGATCGCCTCATCGACATAGACCGCCATCTGCGGGCATGAAGATACGCAGGCAGATGGTCCACGTACTCGAACGCGACCAGGTCATCCCGCGCGAGCGCGACGAGGTCTTCGCGTTCTTCGCCGACGCCTTCAACCTCGAGGCGATCACGCCGCCCTGGCTCGGCTTCCGGGTCATCACGCCCAGGCCGATCGGGATGGCCCCGGGGACGTCGATCGAGTACCGCCTCAAGCTCCACGGCCTGCGCGTGGACTGGCTCACGAGCATCGAGATCTGGGAGCCGGGACGGCGCTTCGTCGACACGCAGGTGCGCGGCCCGTACCGTCTCTGGCGCCACACGCACCTGTTCGAGGACCACCCGAACGGCACGCTCGTGCGCGACCGCGTGAGCTACGCGATCCCGCTCGGCCCGCTCGGCGAGCTCGCACGGCTGCTGTTCGTGCGCCGCGACCTCGATCGCATCTTCGACCACCGCCAGGTGGCGGTGGCCGAGGCGCTCGGGGCTGATGTACAACTCAGTCCTTGAGCACCGGCGCCCGGCCCGTCAGCGAATCCCACTACGCCCCCGCGGCCGGGTTCTTCGATGAGCTGTTCGAGGCGCCCGGACAGCCGCGACCGCCCGCCGCCGGACTCGTCAGCTCGCTGACCCGGCTGGGCCGCGACCGGCTGCGCTCCGCGGGCGAGCGCCGCGACGCGATCTTCGTCCAGCAGGGCATCACCTTCGACGCCACGACGCCCGACGGCCCGACGCGCGACCGCCCCTTCCCGCTCGATCTCGTGCCGCGCATCCTGCCGGCCGACGAGTGGCGCACGATCAAACGCGGCCTCGCCCAGCGCGTGCGCGCGCTCAACTACTTCGTCGAGGACGTCTACCACGGCCAGGAGATCGTGCGGGAGGGCATCGTGCCGTGGCAGCTCGTGCTCACGCGCTCGAACTTCGAGCGGGCGGCTCACGGCATCCGGCCGCCCGGCGGCGTCTGGTGTCACGTGTCCGGCTGCGACATCGTGCGCGACGCCGACGGCCGCTGGAAGGTGCTCGAGGACAACGTCCGCACGCCCTCCGGCATCTCCTACGTCCTCGAGAACCGGATCGCGATGAGCCGGCTGCTGCCCGAGCTGTTCGCGGGCTACGACGTCCGCCCTGTCAGCAACTACCCGGCGCTGCTGCTCGACGCGCTGCAGGCGGCCGCGCCCGGCGGCGGCGAGAACCCCGTGGTGGTCGTCTGGACCCCCGGCGCCGCCAACAGCGCCTATTTCGAACACGCCTTCCTCGCCCGCCAGATGGGCGTCGAGCTGGTCGAGGCGTCCGACCTCGTCGTGCGCGACGGGGTCTGTTACATGCGCACGACGCGCGGGCTGGCGCAGGTGGACTCGATCTACCGGCGCATCGACGACGCGTTCATGGACCCGCTCGAGTTCCGCCCCGACTCGGTGCTCGGCGTGCCGGGGCTGATGGGCGTCTACCGGGCCGGCAACGTCGCCATCGCGAACGCCGTCGGCACCGGCGTGGCCGACGACAAGGCCATCTACCACTACGTGCCGGAGATGATCCGCTTCTACGTGGGCGAGGAGCCGATCCTCGACAACCTGCCGACGTGGCTGCTGGCCGACCCCGAGCAGCGCGCATACGCGCTCGAGCACATGCACGAGCTCGTCATCAAGCCCACCGGCGAGTCGGGCGGCAAGGGCGTCTTCATCGGCCCGCACGCAACCGAGGAGCAGCTGGTCGACGAGCGGGCGCTCGTGGAGCAGGCGCCGGAGCGCTGGATCGCACAGCAGACGGTGGCGCTCTCCACGGTGCCGACGGCGCTCCCGGACGGAACGCTCGCCCCTCGCCACGTCGACCTGCGCCCGTTCGCCATCTACGGCGACGAGATCAAGATCATCCCCGGCGGGCTCACACGCGTGGCCCTGCGCGAGGGCTCGATGATCGTGAACAGCTCGCAGGGCGGCGGCTCGAAGGACACCTGGGTGCTCTCTGACGGCCGGGGCGACGCGGCGCTCGTGGACGGGAGCGGGCTGGCGCCGCCGGCGCTGCCGGGCATGCGCCAGGCGGGCTGGCGCGGCCAGGAGCAGCAACAGCAGCAGGGACGCAGATAGATGCTCGCCCGCATCGCGCACGACCTCTACTGGCTCGGCCGCCACCTGGTGCGCGCCGAGCACACCGCGCGCATGCTCGACGGCCTCTTTCACGCGGACCTCCAGGGCCGTCCGGACGACCCGGCCTCGGTCACGCTCTCGTGGGAGTCGCTGCTCGTGATCATGGGCGCCGGCGAGGTCGACGGGCCCGCGCGCCGCGACGACGTCGTCCGCCTGCTCACCACCGACGTGGAGAACCCGGTCTCGATCCTCTCGTGCGTGACCGACGCCCGTGAGGGCGCGCGCACGTTGAGGGACACGATCTCCGCCGAGATGTGGGAGTCCGTGAACACCTTCGAGCTGCTGCTCGGGCGACGCGATCTGCACGCGGGCCTGCGCGCGGGGCCGTACTCGCTCTACTCGCTGGTCAAGGAGCGCAGCGCCCTCTTCTGGGGCCTCACCGGCCGCACCATGCAGAAGGACGCCGCCCGGGCCTTCCTGCAGGCGGGCGGCCGCCTCGAGGCGGCCGACATGGTGCTCAGAATGCTACGCGTGGCTCTGCCGCCCAACCCCTCGCCCGACGGCGAGGACGCGCCCGAGGCGCCGCGCCGCGACGGCAATGCGCTGGCCCTGCTGCGCGCCGTCGGCGGCTTTCAGGCGTTCATGCGCTCCGCGGCCGCGCCACCAAACGCCGCGCCGGTGGCCCGCTTCATGCTCTACGAGCGCGAGTTCCCCGACTCGGTCGCCGCCTCGGCGATGTCGCTCGACGACGCGCTCGAGCGCGTGGAGGCCGAGGCGCAGGACTCGCCGCCCGTGCTGCGCGTGCGGCGCATGCTGGCCGACCTCGACTTCCGCGCGCGGGTGGCGCCCGGACCGGAGTCCGTGATCCCCTCCCTGCGACCGATCCAGCAGGAGCTCGGGCGGCTCGACCACGACATCCACGACCGCTACTTCCACCCCAGCACGGTCGTCGCGCAGACGGTCACCGCATGAGGTACCAGCTCCGCTACCACGCCGAGTATCGCTACTCGGGGCCCGTCTTCGATCAGCACAACGTGCTGCGCGTGACGCCCGCAACGACCCCGCGGCAGCGCGTGCGCGGCTTCCGGGTCGTCGTTGAGCCGAGCGCGCGCACGCGCACCTACAGCGATTACTTCGGCACCGAGGTGGTCGAGTTCAACCTGCCGGGAGAGCACGAGCGGCTCGCGGTCACGGCCGAGGGCGAGGTCGTCAACGAGGAGCCCGGGCCGCCGCCCCACGGGGGCTGGGAGCTCACGAAGACGGACGACTACACCAGCCGCGGCGGCGAGTTCCTGCTGCACACGGGCGACGAGCCGGGCAACGGCGGCCTCGCGTCGCTGCGCGAGGCGATCGCTGCCGACTCACCACACGGAACGCTCGAGGGGCTCTGCCGGGTGATCCCCGATCGCTTCGAGTACCGCCCGGGCGCGACCTTCGTGGGCTCGACGGTCGACGACCTGCTCGCGGGCGGAGCGGGCGTCTGCCAGGACTTCGTGCACCTGTCGCTGATCCTGCTGCGTGACGCCGGGATCGCGGCTCGCTACGTGTCGGGCTACCTGTTTGCCGGACCTTCCTCAGCCGGCCAGGCGCCACGGGGGTCTGGGGGCGCGAGCCCCCAGCTGTCGTCCGGAAACTCGGTGGAGGTCAACACGCACGCCTGGGTGGAGGCGCTCCTGCCGGGCGCGGACGGTGATGAACCCGTCTGGATCGGGGCCGACCCCACCAACCGCAAGCTGGCCGGCGACGAGCACGTGAAGATCGGCCACGGGCGCCATTACGGCGACGTCGCACCGATCCGGGGCGTCTACCGCGGGGCCGGCGGCACCACCGGCCACGAGGTCAATGTGCGTATGACCCGCCTCACTTCATAAAGTAAAGTCATAGGGCGTGGAAACGTTCTGGCGCCTGCTCGGATTCTTGCGCCCCTATCGCAGAGGGGTGATCGTCTCATTCGTGCTGGCGGCGTTCGCGATGGGCGCCGGCGTGCTTATCCCCTACCTCGTCGGCCGCACGGTCAACGAGATCGACAACGGCGGCGTCAACCTCTGGCCGCTCGCGCTGGCCGTCGTCGCCGCCGGCGTCTTCCGGCTCGCCTTCAGCGTCTCGCGCCGGCTTGTCGCGGGCCGCGTCTCGCTCGGGGTCGAGTACGACCTGCGCAACCGCATGTACGAGCACCTGCACTCGCTCGAGCTCGCCTTCTTCGACGGCCAGCAGACCGGCCAGTTGATGTCACGCGCGACCGTCGACCTGCAATCGGTGCGCTTCTTTCTCGGCTACGGGCTGATCTTCATCCTGCAGTCGGCGATCACGATCGTGATCGCCGCGGGCGTGATGCTCGTCGTCGACCCCGGGCTCGCCGCGATCGCACTGGCGCCGATGCCGTTCGTGATCTGGGTGTCGTTCCGCTACGGACACCGCAACCGGCCCGCTCAGCAGGAGGTGCAGCAGCGAATCGCCGAGCTGACCGCCGAGGCCGAGGAGAACATCTCCGGCGTCCGCGTCGTCAAGGCGTTCGCGCAGGAGGAGCGCCAGCTGCGGCGCTTCAGCCGTGCCGTCGCGCGCGTCTTCGACCAGTCGATGGTCTCGACGCGGCTGCGTGCCTTCTACGGGCCCTTCATCGGCTTCCTCCCCCAGCTCGGCCTCGCCGCCGTCCTGTTCGTGGGCGGGCGCCAGGCGATCAACGGCTCGCTCGACGTCGGCGACTTCGTCGCCTTCTATGGCTACGTGCTGATTCTGACCGCGCCGATGCGCATGCTCGGCATCGCGCTCGGCATGGCGCAGCGCGCAGTTGCCAGCGGCGCGCGCGTGTTCGAGCTGCTCGACCGCCGGCCCGAGCTGACCGCGCCCGCGGACGCGCCGCCGCTACCCGCCGGTGACGGGCGCGTCGAGCTCCGCGGCGTGAGCTTCGGCTACGGCGAAGGCGAGCCCGTCCTGCGCGACGTCGACCTCGAGGTCGAGGCCGGCCGTACGGTCGCGCTCGTCGGGCCCACCGGCTCCGGCAAGACCACGCTGGTAATGCTGATACCGCGGCTCTACGACGTCGACGAGGGCACCGTGCTCGTCGACGGCGTCGACGTCCGGACGGTCGACCCGAGCTCGCTGCGCCGCGAGGTGGCGGTCGTCTCGGACGACGCCTTCCTCTTCTCGGCCAGCCTGCGCGACAACATCACCTACGCGCGCTCCGATGCCTCGGACGAGGCCGTGCTCGATGCGGTGCGCCGCGCCGGGCTGGCCGAGGTCGTGGACGAGCTCCCGGATGGGCTCGATACGTTCGTGGGCGAGCGCGGGCTCACGCTCTCCGGCGGACAGCGCCAGCGCGTGGCGATCGCTCGCGCCCTCATCGCCGAGCCGCGGATCCTCATCCTCGACGACGCCACGTCGAGCGTCGACGCGAGCACCGAGAACCGCATCAAGGCCGCCCTCCGCGAGGTGATGGAGGGCCGCACCACCTTCGTGATCGCCCACCGGCTGTCGACGATCTCGCTCGCCGACGAGGTGGCCGTGATCGAGGACGGCCGGGTGGCGGCGCGCGGCACGCACGGCGATCTGCTCGAGGACTCGGCGCTGTACCGCGAGATCGCCGAGAAGGGCTTGCCCGATCAGGTGTTCCTGAACCGCGTCGACCCAGAGCGCGAGGTGGCGGGACTGTGAGCGCGCGCGACCTGATGAGCGCCGTCCGCGGCGAACCGCGCCGGATCGGGAAGTTGCGTCACCTGGTGGCGCTGCTCCGCCCCTACCGCGGGCGCGTCGCGGTGATGCTGATCGCGCTCCTGATCGCCACCGCCGCCGCACTCGTCCCGCCCTACCTCGCCGGCCTCGCAATCGACCAGGGCATCCAGGACGGCGACGTGAACGCGCTGACGATGATCCTGATCGCCTTCATCGCGGCGGCGCTGCTCAACTGGGGAGCGACCTACGTCCAGACGTACCTGATCAACTGGGTCGGCCAGCGCGCCCTGCAGGACCTCCGCATCCAGCTCTTCGAGCACCTGCAGAGCCTCTCGATCGGGTTCTACTCGCGCAACAAGGCCGGCGTGCTGATCTCGCGCATCACGAACGACGTGCAGGCGCTCGATCAGCTCGTCACCGAGGGCATCCAGACGCTCTTCTCGGCGACGCTCACGCTGATCGGCACGGCCGTGATCCTGATCGTGCTCGACCCGAGCCTCGCGCTCGTGACGTTCCTGACCTTCCCGGTGCTGCTCGTCGGCAGCGTGATCTTCCGGATCGCGTCGAGCGGCGCGTACCGGCTCACGCGCGAGAAGATCGCGGTCGTCACGGCGTACCTGCAGGAGACCCTCTCGGGCGTGCGGATCGTGCGCGCGTTCGGGCAGGAGCCGCGCCACCGGCGCCGCTTCGCGACGCTGAACGACGAGCACCGCGACGCGAACCTGCAGACGGTGTACCTGAACGCCGCGTACTTCCCGTCGGTCGAGCTGCTGTCCGCGGTCGCGACCGCGGCGATCCTCATCTACGGCGGCAACCAGGTGCTCGACGAGGCGGTCACGATCGGCGTGCTCGCCTCGTTCGTGTTCTACCTGCAGAGCTTCTTCGACCCGATCCAGTCGCTCTCGCAGCTCTACACGACCTACCAGTCGGGCATGGCGGCGCTCGACAAGATCTTCGAGCTGCTGGACGAGGAGCCCGACCTGCGCGACCGGCCGGGCGCCATCGACCTCCCGCGCGTGCGCGGCGAGATCGAGTTCGACGACGTGACGTTCGGATACGGCTACGAGGAGAACGAGACACCCGCGCTCGACTCCGTGTCGATGCACGTGCCACCGGGCCAGACCGTGGCGCTCGTGGGCGCCACCGGCGCCGGCAAGTCGACGCTCGCGAAGCTGGTCGCGCGCTTCTACGACCCGCAGAGCGGGCGCGTCCTGATCGACGGGCATGACCTTCGCGACGTGACCGAGCACTCGCTGCGCTCGCAGCTCGGCGTCGTGCCGCAGGAGAGCTTCCTGTTCTCCGGCACGATCCGCGACAACATCGCGTTCGGGGCTCTCGATGCGAGCGACGAGGACGTGCGCGAGGCGGCGCGCGCGGTCGGCGCGGACGAGTTCATCTCGCGGCTGCCCGAGGGCTACGACACGGAGGTCGGCGAGCGCGGCGTCCACCTCTCGGCCGGCCAGCGCCAGCTGGTTGCGTTCGCGCGCGCCGCCGCGGCCGACCCGCGCATCCTGATCCTCGACGAGGCGACCTCGAACGTCGACGTCCGCACGGAGTCGCAGATCGAGCGCGGCCTGCGCAGGCTGCTCGCCGGCCGCACGGCGATCGTGATCGCGCACCGGCTGTCGACCATCCGCAGCGCCGGGCGCATCGTGGTGCTCGACCACGGCCGGATCGCCGAGCAGGGCACGCACGACGAGCTGCTCGAGGCGGACGGGGCCTACGCGCGGCTGTATCGCGACTGGGCCGAGCAGGCCGCGGCCTAGCGCCGTGAGCCGAGCCGCGGAGGAGTCGAATCGCCGCATGCTGCGGGCACGCGACGCGATGGACCGCGACTACGAGCGGCCGCTCGACATCCCGACCCTGGCGAAGCTCGCACACGTCTCCGAGGCACACTTCATCCGGGTCTTCCGAGCGACATTCGGCGAGACGCCGCACCGCTACCTGCAGCGGCGCCGGATCGAGCGCGCGATGTTCCTGCTGAGGGAGAGCGACCGCAGCGTCACCGAGATCTGCTTCGACGTCGGCTTCACGAGCCTCGGGCACGTTCAGCCGCACGTTCACCGAGATCGTCGGCGAGCCGCCGACGACGTATCGCTGGCGCGCCGCAGACCTCACCGCCGTGCCCGCCTGCTTCGCCAAGGCCTGGACGAGACCGAGCAGTTTTGGAGAAGCACGGGCGCCGGTCGAGAACTAGCCTCGGGCGCATGCCCAACCGAATCACTCACACACAGGTCTTCGTGCTGGATCAGGACGAGGCGATCGACTTCTACGTCGGGAAACTCGGCTTCGAGCTGAACACCGACGCCGATCTCGGCTTCATGCGCTGGGTGACTGTCAGCTTTCCCGGACAGCCGGAGCTCCAGCTGTTCCTCGAGAAGCCCGGCCCGCCGTCACACGACGAGGCGACCGCCGAGCAGGTCCGCGAGCTCGTCACGAAGGGAGCCATGGGCATGGCGGGGATCATCGCCGTGGACGACATCCACAAGACCTACGAGGAGCTCAAGGCAAAGGGAGTCGAGTTCACCGAGGAGCCGACCGAGCGCTTCTACGGGACCGACTGCGGTCTGCGCGATCCGTTCGGCAACCCGCTCCGCATCGGCACGCCCAAGGAGGGCCCCTTCGAGATCCCCGACCCGGCCGAGCTCGCCTCCGAGAACGGGTCTTGATCTGGCTAGCCCATCCCGAGCGAGATCACGCCGCGCGAGACGAGCCCCTGAGTGAACGCCGCCGACGCCAGCACCTTTACGCCGTAGGCGTCGCGCAGGAACCACTCGAGGAAGACGGCGATGCTGCTGCGCAGCGCCCCCGCCTTGGCCAGCCCAGCGAGGTCGTAGACGATCAGGCGCTCGCGCAGCTTCGAGTCGGCGGCCAGCCGCTCGGAGAGCGCGTCGTCGAGCGGGCCGAGCACGATGGCCGGCCGCTCGGCTCCGAGCCGCTCGCAGCCGACCGATAGCCACTGTTGGCCATCCCGCCCTGCCGGTGGAATGGCCCGTTGTGGCGAAGCGCGGCGCTCGGAGCGCGCCTACGGTCGCCGCATGGACCAGCGAACGACGGCCAACCCGCGAATGATGGAGGTGGCTGCAAAGGCGCGCATCGAGGCACACTCGGCCGAGCAGGACGCGAAGGCTCAGGCCCGCGCCATGTGGGCGCTCGGCGACTACCACCGCTTCGCAAAGCAGACCGTATGGAGCCTCGGCCCACTGCTCGTCGGGGCCTGCGGGATAGCCGCCGGTCAGCGGGTCCTAGACGTGGCGGCGGGCACGGGCAACGTGGCGATCCGCGCCGCCGAGACCGGCGCGAAGGTGGTCGCAGCCGATCTGACACCCGAGAGCTTGGAGGCCGGCCGCGGCGAGGCGCGCGCCCGGGGTGTCCAGCTCGACTGGATCGAGGCGGACGCCGAGGCCCTCCCGTTCGCGGACGGCGAGTTCGATGTCGTGACCTCAGCCCTCGGCGCGATCTTCGCGCCCCGCCAGCAGGCGGTCGCGGACGAGCTCGTGCGCGTCTGCAGGCCCGGCGGCACGGTTGCGATGATCAACTTCACGCCCGGCGGGCTCGCGGCTGAGTTCTTCGGGCTGCTCGGGCGCTACGCACCACCTCCCCCGGGGGCGCCGTCCCCGCTGCTCTGGGGCGACGAGCGGCACGTCCAAGAGCTGTTCGCAGACAGGCTCCACTCGCTCGAGCTCGCCGTCGACCGCTACCTGGAGCGAAGCCCCGACCCGGAGGCGTACTGCGCCTTCTTCGAGGAGACCTTCGGCCCGCTGATAGCGATCCGCAACAGCCTCGCCGAGGAGCCTGGGCGGCTGGCGGCACTCGAGCGCGAGTTCCGCGAGCTCGCACTGCAAGCCAACGAAGGGCCTGCCCGCGGGCCGGCGGAGTACGCGTACGAGTACCTGCTCGTGGTCGGCCGGAGGCGCGGCTGGTAGCCCGGCGGGGCAGCGATGCGTCCCCGGGTGGTTTACCCCCTCAGTGGCCCACGGTGGCTATGCTCAGACGTCGATTGGGGGGTCGTCTAATGGCAAGACGCCAGCCTCTGGAGCTGGTTATCGGGGTTCGAGTCCCTGCCCCCCAGCTCAGCGTCGCGCGCCGCACCCGCAGCCGCAGCGCCATCCGCTTCCCGCGCGCGTCCGTCATCGACACCGGCACGATCACCGTCCGCGGAAGCTTGCGCTTCGCCCTCAGACCGGGCCAGACGATCTTCACGCGGCGGGCGCCGTCGCCGAGCTTCGGGCGAACCGCCCGGCGGGCGGGGCGGGCTCGCAGGCGCCTGCCGTCCACGTGGATCCGGGGCCGGACCCGGCCGCGCCGCAGTCCCTTCGGGAGCGATAGCCGAGCCGCGGTGATGTCGGGCCCGCGCCGGGGCGCGTGGAGTACGGCTGCGAGCACGAATCGCCTGCCGCGCTTCGTCAGCGTCGCCCGGGCCTCGGGATCACAGCCGGGCGTGGCCAGGTCCTGCGTGAACTCGGCCACCTTCCCGGAGTGGGCCGTGAGCTTGACCGCGATCTCCGTCGGGGTGCCATCGCGGCAGAGGTCCTTCGTCAGCTGCAGAATGCCGTTCGGCCCGCCCTCGAACTGGAGCGTGAAGCTCCGCAACGGGAGGTCGGGATTGGTCGGGAAGACGTTCCGTGTGCCGAACGAGCCGACCTCGGTCACGCCGTCGATACGCAGATCCACGGGTGGCGGCAGGATGACCATCAGGCCCGGCAGGACGGCCGGCGTATTGAGGGCCAGGTAGACCGGACCGCGCACCGGTTCCGCTTGAAGTGGCGAGTCGATGGTCGCCGTGCCCACGCGCGAGCTGTCGGGACAAGCGCTCGCGTCCGCCTCGGGACGCCTGCACGCCCGGCTGAGAGCCTGCGCGGTGGACGCCAGCGACAGCGGCAGGGTCACCTCGGCTCGCTTCAACGCGGCCTGTTCCGGATCGAGGCGCAATGTGGTTGCGAGTGGCACGCGGTCGCCCACCCGGGTCGCCCCCTGCGCGCCCAGCGAACCGTCTGCGGAGGGGGTGAAGGCGAGCGCGTCGCACCCCGTGGGCGTGAAGGTGAACGTCTTCTGGGCGAAGCTGCCGGGGGCGCCGTACGAGTTGACCCGCGCGAGCGAGCCGGCCGGCGCACACGACGTGGGCATCCGCATGAACGAGCCGCGGCTCGCCTTGCCGAGGAAGGTGAGCCGGACGCTCGTGATCTGGATGTCGAGGCCCGACTGCTCGCGTGGCTGGTCGGAGAAGAGCGATTCGAGGCCGATCCCGTCGGCCCCCGGGCGCAGGTACACGGGCGACTCGAGGAACACGGGTGGCAGCGCCTGCGGGAGCGGCGCGGGCAGCTCGAGGGCCTGGAGCCTCAGCCCGAGCCGTGCCGGCTCAGCGCCGAGCGGACGCAGGTTGTAGACGCTGCCGTTGATCGTCTGGGGCACCCCGAGGATCGGCAGAACGTTGATCAGGGCGGTCACCTGAACGGTCCCGACCTTGGTGTTGTCCGGGCACCCGGAGGAGGAACGCAGCTGCTCCCTCGTGCAGAGAGCCGCGCCCTGCGGATTGCCGAGGAGGCCGGGAGCAAGGCGGACGAAGCTGTCCTTTGCGTCGTCGCCGGCCGACGGGGTCATCCGCTGGAACAACGTCACATCCGGGTGCGAGCCGGCCTGCGTGCTCGACGGCGTGACGGTGAACTCGTCGAGGGTCACGTCTCCGGCGGCCGTCGCCGGAAGGACGGCGAGGATCAGCAACGACAGTGTCAGGCGCCTCATCGTTTTCACGTTACGGTCGCGGCGCCGTTGATGCGCCGGTTCCCTCGTCTCGCGACAACAAACCCGACTTGTGGTCGCCCAGCGACACCAAGTCGGGCCGGTAGCGAAGAGGCACTCCTTCCCCAGTCCTGAGAATGGCACCGTGCCGCTCGTGCACCGGGGTGGCGGGCGCTATGGTCGCCCGCGAGGTCGGACCCGGTGAGCCTTCGCGCACGCCATCTGCCGCTGTACCTCGCGGCGCTTGCCGCCGGAGCCGTGGTGGCGTTTGCGCTGTCCGCCTCGGCGCAGGGCGAAGCGCAACCGCCGCCGAGCGCGAGCTTCACGGCGAGCAACAACTACTGGTACGTGACCGGCACGTCGTCCACGACGGCCACGATCGCCGCGGGCGGCACGGTGACGTTCACCAGCCCGCTGGGGAACAACCCGCACAACGCCCGGTTCTCAAGCCCAGGCCCGAGCTCGTGCGACCCCGCGCTGCCCGTGGACCCGGAGTCGCCACCCTGGGATGCCACCTGCCGGTTCGACACCCCGGGCACCTACTCGTTCATCTGCACCCAGCACTCCGGGATGGGAGGCACGGTGTCGGTCCTCGCGCCGGGCACGCCCACCACCCCGCCGCCGACAACGGGCCCCGGCTCGCCTCCCCCCGGCGGCAACCCGCCGGGCGGCTCGCCCTCGCAGCCGGGCTCGTTCTCGGTCAAGGTCGCGCGCCGTCAGCGCGGCACCACCGTGCGTGGCTCCGTCACAACATCCGAGGACGGCTCGCGCCTGGCGATCAAGGCGCTCGTCTCGAACCGCCTGCTGGCGAGGAGCAGCTCCCAGGCGAGTCCGCAAGGTGTCCGTCGGCTCGCTGCGGAAGCGGGTGCCGAACGCGGGCAAGACGAGCTTCGCGATCAAGCTGAGCGCCGCCGCCCGGCGCGCGCTCAAGCGCCATGAGCGCCTCAGCGTCGACCTGCGCATCAGCGTCACGCCGCCGGCTGGAACCGCCAGCACGAAGACGGCGAGGGTGGTGCTGCGCCCGCCCGCCTAGGCGGCAGCGCGCGCCGACGGCACCAGCCGCAACCGGTCGGGCAGGAACGGCACCACCGCCCGCTTGACGTACTCGCCACCCGCCCGCACCAGCGCCCGGCGCACGACGGCGGGCGGCAGCGGCGAGAAGCCGTACTCGCGCCTGATGCGGTCCGGCAGCAGGGCGATCGTGATGAAGTTGACCGTCTCGAGCAGCGGTTGCGCGACCCACGGGACCGGCGGCTCGAGGACGATCGCGCGCGCCCGCTCGCGTGCCCAGCCGGTCACGAACAGCCGGTCCCCCTCGAGCATCGAGCGCCGGTAGTCGTCGAGGTCGGCGAGCGTGCGCGGCATCTCGGCCGCGCGCAGGCCGAACAGGCGTCCGACCACGCGGTAGTCCTTCCAGTACGCCTCCTCCTCGGCCCGTGACAGCGAGCCGACGTACGTGCGGTAGACGACCAGGCCCGAGTCGACGAGCGTGAACAGCACCCAGAGGAGCAGCTCGGGGTCGTCGGCCCGGTAGGGCGTCCCCGCCGGGTACGGGCCCACCTGGTCGCGCAGAGTGCCGCTCACGCGCTTGTGCATCGCACGCACCGTGCGGGTCACCCGATTCGCGTCGGCGCGCTCGCCGAAGCCGATCGTGCCCATCACCTGAGCGGTGCGGGCGAGGCGGTCGTAGGGGTCGTCGACCGCGGTCGAGTGGGCGAGCAGGCCTGAAACGGCAAGTGGATGGGCCGCCTGCATGAGGAGCGCGCGCGGCCCCGACAACGCGAGCGCCCGCTCGCGGTGGATCCGCCGCAGCATCGAGGAGTCGTCGAAATAGCCTGCCATCCCTACAGCCAGGGTACGGACGGGCGGCTACAACGAGCTGAGATCTTTGCTCTCGTCCGCGAGCGCGGCCGGATCGACCTGCGCGCGCTCGACGATGAAGCGCTTGGCGTGCTCCAGGTCGTCGGACCGGCCCACGGTCAACGCGGCGGTCACGCGCCCGTCATCGACGTAGAACGCCGTGAAGTCACCATCCTGAAGCGAGCCGCGCACGACCGGCTCGCCCGAACCGGGGCCCACGTACTCCATCGACGACCAGTCCGCGAGATCGGAGAAGAAGTAGGGCACGACGTCGTGCTCGGTCGCGCGGCCGAGCATGTTGAGCGCCGCTGTCTTGCCCTGGTTGAAGGCCACGTCCCAGTGCTCGATGCGCAGTTGGCGGCCGTGCACGGGGCTGTCGTACTCGCAGATGTCGCCGGCCGCGAAGATGCCCGGCGCCGATGTCTCCAGCCGCGCCGAGCAGACGACGCCGCCCCCCTCGCCGATCTCGAGCCCCGCGCCCTTCGCGAGCGTGACGTCGGGGGCGACTCCGGCGCCGATCACAACGAGGTCGCAGTCGATCTCGAGGCCGCTCTTCGTGACGACCTTCTCCACGCGGTCGCCGGAGCCCTCGAAGCGCTCGAGCTCCTGGCCGCCGTGAACCTCCACCCCGTGCTGCTCGAGCACCCCCTGGAAGTAGCCGCCGATCTCCTTGCCGAACTGACGCTCGAGGGTGACGTCCTCGAGCATCACGATCGAGCACTTGTCCCCGTGGGCAGTCGTGAGCGATGCCGCCACCTCGGTGCCGATGTAGCTGCCGCCCACGATCACGACTCGCTCGAAGCGATCCGCCTCCGCGCGCAGCGCCACCGAGTTGCCGAAGGCGCGGAGGTAGTGGATCCCATCGAGCTGGGAGCCGTCGACGCGCAGCCGGCGCACGTTCGCGCCCGTGGCGAGCAGAGCGTTGCCGAACTCGATCTCGTCCTTGGTCGACAGCCGCGCGACGCGCGCCTCCGGGTCGAGCTTCATCACGCTCGTGCGGAGCATCAGCTCGATGTTCTGCTCGTCCCACCACTCGTCCGGGCGGAAGAGGGCGTCCTCGCGCGACTCCTTGCCCTGCAGGAAGCCCTTCGTCAGCGGCGGGCGGTTGTAGGGCGGGTCCGGCTCGCGGCTGACGAGCAGTATCGATCCCTCGCCGCCTGCCTCGCGCAGCCAGCGCGCGCAGTTGGCGGCCGCAAGGCCGCCTCCGATCAGGAGATGGTCGACCTTGCGCGAAGCCATGTCGTCAGGCCGCCGTGCGGGTGGTGAAGCGCTCTGTCACGCGCGACTCGATACCCACGTCGAGCACCAGCAACACCTCGTCGTCGGCCTCGATGACCGAGTCGCCTGAGGGCACGAAGCCGCCGCCGTCGCGCAGAATCGAGATCACGAGCGAGCCGTCGGGCAGGCCGAGGTCCTTGACCCGCTTGCCCGCGGCGTCGGAGCCCTCGGCCACCTCGAGCTCGATGATCTCGAGCCGCTCCTCCGGTAGGTCGAGCAGGTGGACGAGCCCGTACTTGGGCACCTCGTGCTCGATCAGCCGCAGGATCAGGTCGGTCGCGGAGATGACCGGCTTGACGCCGAGCAGCTCGAAGTGCTGAAGGTTGCGCGGGTTGTTGCAGCGCGCGACGATCCGCCCCACGCCGTACTTCTCGCGCGCCACCTGGGAGATGAGGATGTTGTCCTCGTCATCGCCCGTGACGGCCACGACGAGGTCGGCGCGCTCGATGCCGGCCCGCTCGAGCACCCACAGCTCGGAGCCGTCGCCGATCAGCGCGCTGTGCTCGAGCTCCTGCTCGACGACCGCATAGCGCTGCTGGTCCGACTCTATGACGGTGACCTCATGGCGCTTGTTGATGAGCTCGCGGGCGAGGTTCCAACCGACCTTGCCCGCCCCGACGATCACGACGTACATGGTCTAGCCGGACACTCCCTCGAAGCGGATCTGACCGCGGACCGCGGCCTCGAGCAGCTCGATCGCGGTCTGGGTCGGGCATACCGTCTGCAGACCCTGCTCGGCATACCAGCGCGCCCGCGCCGGGTCGAGCACGCGCACCACGACACGCTCGATGTCGAAGCGCCGCTGCGCGATCTGGGCGATGACGAGATTGGTGTTGTCCCCGTCGGTGGAGGCGACGAAGGCATCCGCCTGCTCGATCCCCGCCGCCAGCAGCGCGTCGAGCTCGAGCGCAGTTCCCTCCGTGAAGCGGCCACCGCGCTCCTCCCACGACGCATCGGCGTCGCGGTCGAGCAGCGCTATTGCCTCGGCGTCCTCGTCGAGCACGGACACTTCGTGCCCCTCCAGGAGCATCGAGTGCGCAATCGACGACCCCACCCGGCCACATCCGACGATCAGCACAAACATGCGGTACTCACACTCTACGGCAGGACACCCTCGCGGGTGCCTTCCTCGCCCGCGGGCGGGGCGGTGAGGATCACCCTGCAGGGTGCCTTCTCGATCACGTAGCGGGTCGTGTCCCCGACGAAACGGTCTCGTATCCGGCCCCGGCCGCCGAGGACTGCGCCGCCGCGCACACGCGTCGGCTCCTCGGCGGCGAGCACGATCGCCTCGACCCCGCGACGGCGCGCCTCCGAGACGATGGCCTGGCCCACGGTGCGCCCGCGAACCATCGCGGTGGCCACCTCGACGCCCTCGTACTCCTCGCCGACCTCCTTCGCGCGCGCCAGGACCGCCTTCGCCTCGCGCACACGGTCCTCGGACACGCGCGCGTCGATCGGGAGCGACATCGGGATCTCGAACACGTACAGCGCCTCGAGCACCGCGCCGCCGTCGCCGTCGTCGTCCTGCTCGGCGGCCAGCCGGCCCGCCGTGCCGACGATCTCGTCGTCGAGCTCCTCGCCGAAGACGGGCACGAGGATGCTCCCGTACTCGGCTGTCTCGCGCTCCTGCAGCGCCTCGGCCGGGATCGTGAAGCGCTGCCGCAGCGGCTTGCCGCCGGCGCGCCGGTAGACGACGTAGATCACGAGCCCGGCGACCATCCAGATGCCGCCCGCGATGCGCGCTCCCTCGTGGAGGGCGACGACGCTTATCCACGTGCCGACTGCGAGGACGAAGCCCGAAGACGGCGGGCAGCGGCACGAGCGCGCCGCGCACGGGCACCGAGAGGGGCACCCGGAAGGCGCTCGGGCGGGCGGGCTCGCGGAAGCGCAGCACGATCAGGGAGAGGTGCGCGATCGAGAACGCGATCATCGCCCCGAAGGCGAAGGTGCCGGCCAGGAACTCGAGGTCGTGCGGGATCGCGAGCCCGAACGCGAGCACGGTCGCGATCACGATCGCCACGTATGGGGTGCCGCGCAACGCGCTCAGACGGCCGACAGCGCTCGGTATCTGCCGGTTGGTGGCGAGCGAGTACGCCAGCCGGGCGAGGCCGAGCATCTGGCTGTTGATCGCGATCAGCAGGGTGGCCGCCGCGGTGGCACCGACCAGGTAGCGGCCCGCGTCGACGAGCCATTCGGTCTCGTACGCGTTCACGATGCCGAGGATCGGCGCCTCCATGAAGCGGCCGCCGAGCGGCGTCGCACCCGCCTGCACCGGCTGAGCCATCAGCGCCGCCGAGCTGACGACCACGAAGAGCAGCAGCGCGATCGTCGACGACAGGATCACAACGCGGCGCAGGCCACGCCTGCCCACCCGCACCTCGCCGGCGAGGCCCGAGGCCGCCTCGACCCCGATCAGCGCCACGCAGGCGACGCCGAGGGCGAAGATCGCGTTCTCCCACTTCGGCGCCTCGCCCAGCTCGACGGAGTCCGTGATCGCACCCACGTCGAAGAACTGGGCGAACGCGACCACGCTCACCGCCACCAGCACGACGATCGCGGTGAGCGACACGCGCAGTGCCGTTCGGAGCCGGCGAGCCGTGACGCCGCGGATGTTGACCGTTGCCACGAGCAACAGCGCGAGCCCGGCGACGAGCACCTCGATGAAGCCGTCGTCGATGCCCGATTCGAACACGGCCAGGTAGTCGGTGATGACGATCGCACCCGCCGCCATCACGA
This sequence comes from uncultured Thermoleophilaceae bacterium, assembly GCA_963814095.1. Lineage (GTDB taxonomy): Bacteria > Actinomycetota > Thermoleophilia > Solirubrobacterales > Thermoleophilaceae > JACVRW01. The sequence goes on from CAWFBT010000005.1 coordinate 28,835, forward strand.
TCAGGTAGTCGAGCAGGATCGCCCAGCCGGCGATGAAGCTCCAGAGCTCGTCGAAGGCGTAGCGCGCGAGCGTCGAGGAGCCGCCCCGCTCGATATGGAGCGAGGTGCCCTCGACGTAGGTGGCCATCGTGACGGCGAAGAAGAGCCCGGCGATCACGTAGACGAGCGGCGTCAACCCGAGCGCGTCGCCGGCGACGATGCCGAGCGCGAAGAACATCGAGGCGACGACGGCGCTCAGCGTGACGGCGAACAACGCGGGCTCGCCCAGCCCGCGCGTGACCCGCAGCCCCGCTCGCTCGGAGCCCTTGCGGAGCCCCTCGCGCGCCCGCAGCGCGGCCCGGACGCGGGGGTCGCTCACCCCGTCCGGCCGCGGGCGTCGTCCGCGGCCTCTGCGTCGGCCGGGCGCGGCCGGGACAGGTAGAGCCGCCCGGCGCCGACGAGCGCCAGCAGGAGGCCGAGCAACACGCCGACGGCGAGCGCTCCTCCCCCACCCACGAGCGCCACCACGATCATCACGAGCCCGAGCACGAGCAGCGCGGCGCTCAGCACCCGGGTCGTGGCCAGATAGGCGCGTTCCACGCGGCCTATCGTAGTCCTGCTCCGGCCTGCGGCCGCTGCCCGTCGACTCCCCTCGAGGAGTCGATGATCACGCGACAGGGCCGCTCGGCCAGCACGGTCTCGAGCGTCCTGCCGAACACCGACTTGCCGGTCCGGCGCGGCGGCAGCGGCATCACGATCGCGCGCGCGTGGATGTCCTTCGCCTCCTCGACGATCCGGCGGCCGCTACCGCCTGGACGGACCTTCTCCCAGTGCCCGGTCACCCGCCTGCCGCCGCGCACGCGCGCCGAGTCGATCGTCGACGCCGCCTTGCGCTCCTGCTCGGGCATCTGGGCGTCGATCGGCGAGTTCGACGGCACCGTGATCGTCACGAGCACGTGGATGCCGCGCCGCCGTCGCGCCGCCAGCCTGGCCGCGATCGCGACCGCCTCCGGCGAGTAGTTGCCGTCCTCGAACGCCACCAGCACCGACTCGTACTCGACCTCGTGCTCGACCACCGGCTTGGGCATCACGACCTTGTGCGTCTTCGGTGAGGGAGATGCCCTGCCGACGCCGGTAGACGACGTACAGCAGCACGCCCATGGCCATCCAGAGCGGCCCCGAGATCAGCACGCGCACGTCGAGCACGGTCGCGACGATCAGCGCGATCCCGGTGGCGGTGCCGCCGAACACCGCGAGCACGGGCACCTGGTGCCCGCGTATGTGCAGGGCGACCGGGCTGCGCCATGGTCGTTCGATCTCGGGGTCCCTCCAGCGCAGCGCCACCACCGAGGCGTGCGCCATCGTGAACGAGAGCATCGCGCCGAAGGCGTAGATCACCCCCAGGAAGTCGGCCTGGCCCGGCAGGATCGCGATGCACGCGATCAGCCCGAAGACCGCGATCGCCACGTACGGCGTGCGGAACCTCGGATGCAGGACCCTCAGGATCTCGGGCAGCTGCCGGTGCTGGCCCATCGAGTAGGTGAGCCGCGAGACGCCGAGCATGCCCGCGTTCGTCGCGATGAACAGGATCGTCGCCGCGAGGATCCCGACGTAGATCTCGGCCGGCCCCTGGAGGCTTCCGAGATCCATGTTCTCGACGACGCCCAGGATCGGATCGTCCGCGTAGCCGCCGTCCTCCTTGGACTTGGCGAGCAGCGTCTCACCGTTCTCGACCGGCATCGCCGACAGCGCGACGGCGGGCAGGAACGCGTAGATCACGACCACGGCGACCACGACCAGCCCCATGCCGCGCGGGATCGTCTTGCCGTAGTCGCGCGCCTCCTCGGCCAGGTTGGAGATCGTCTCGATGCCGGTGTAGGCGACCATCCCGACCGGGATCGCGATCAGGAAGTCGGCGACCGTCGGCGTGGTGCCGAAGTCGATCTGGTTGACGAGCTGCTCGGGGTCGAGCACCAGCGCCACGCCCACGATCACGAGCAGCACCTGCGTGCAGAAGTCGGCGACGGCGAAGAACACGTTGACGCCGGCGGACTCCTTGACGCCGACCACGTTCACCACTCCCAGCAGGACCACCACGAGGATGCCGCCCACGATGTCGGCGGGCGACTCGCCGAGCGGCGACCAGAACACCCCGAGGTAGTGCGGGACGAAGAACGCCGAGATCGCGATCGTGACGACGTAGGTGAGCATCTGGCCCCAGCCGGCGATGAAGGACCAGAACTCGTTGAAGGCGCGTCGCGAGAACGACGCGGATCCGCCCGCCTCCGGGTACATCGTGGTCGCCTCCGTGTAGGTGGCGGCCGTGCAGGCGAAGATCACCCCGGCGATCAGGAAGACCACCGGCGTCATGCCGAGCGCGAAGATCGCTACCAGGCCGAGCGCGTAATAGATCGAACTGCCCACGTTGCCGTAGGCGGTCGAGAAGAGGGCTCCCGTGCCGAGGACCCGTTCGAGCCCGCGATTCTTGGGTCGGTACTCGGCCATGTCTGCCTGAAACGCTAAATGGTACGGGCGCCGAACCTCAGCTGTCGAAGCCGGCCCCCACCCGGTCCAGCAGCCGTAGCCAGGGACCGCGCCTGCCGCGGCGCTCGTCGGACCTGATCAGCGCGCTGCGCGTGACCTGGACGACCGCGTAGCGAAGCGGCTCGGGCGGGAACGGGATCGGCCGGCTGCGCACGAGCTCGAGCCTCGTCAGCTCGGTGTCGCGGCCGTGCACGAGGTCGAGCGCCACCTGGGCACCGAAGCGGGTCGCTCCCACTCCCAGCCCCGTGTAGCCCACCGCGTAGACCACCCGGCCGCCGAGCGCCTTGCCGAAGGTCACGCAGAAGCGCGAGCTGGTGTCGATGGCACCCGCCCAGCGATGCGAGAAGCGCAGGCCCTCGAGCTGCGGGAACGTCTCGAAGAAGTTGTGCGCGAGCAGATTGAAGACCGCCGCGCTCTCCTCGAGCTCCGGGCGCATGCCGTTGGCCCAGTGATAGACCGCCTCGTAGCCGCCCCAGAGGATGCGGTCGTCGGCGGTGAGCCGGTAGTAGTGGAAGCGGTTGCCCGAGTCGGCGAGTCCCTCGCGGCCCTGCCAGCCGATCGCGGCGCGCCGGGCGTCGTCGAGCGGCTCGGTCACGAGCACGTAGTCGTAGACCGGGATCACGTAGCGGCCGATCGAGCGAACGAGCGGCCGGAAGGCGTTGGTGGCGAGCACGACCCTCGCCGCGCGCACGCGCCCGGCTTCCGTCTCGAGCACGACGCCGGCGCCGTCGCGGCGCAGCGACGTGACCTTCGTGCCCTCGTGGATGCGCACGCCGTCCTCCAGCGCCGCCGCGCGCAGCCCCCACGCGAGCCGCCCAGGGTCCACGAGCGCGCCGCCGCCGGTGCGGGTGAGGAGGCCCCCGAGGTAGGTGGGCGAGTCGACCCTGGCGCGCACCTGGGCGCGGTCGAGCAGCTCGACGTCGTGCCCGTAGCGGCGCGCCACCTCGGCTCCCTCGGCGAGCCCGTCGAGCTCGTGCTCGCGCGTGGCGACGTCGATGAAGCCGTTCTCCTCCCAGGCGGCATCGATGCCACGCGCGTCGAGGGTCGCTCGCAGCGCGTCGTAGTTCTCCTCGCCGAGCTCGACCAGCCGGCTCATCTCGCCGGGCCAGCGCGACTCGCCGTTCTCGAGCCCGTGCGTCAGCGACGCGTCGAGGAAGCCGCCGTTGCGCCCGCTGGCCCCCCAGCCGCAGCGGTCCCCCTCGAGCAGCAGCACGTCCTCGTCCGGGGCAGCGAGCAGCGCGGCCCAGAGGCCGGTGAAGCCGCCGCCGACGATCGCGAGCTCGCAGCTCGCCTCGCCCTCGAGCGGCGACAACGGCGCGGGCGCCTCCGGAGAGTCGAGCCAGAAGACGCTCTGCTCGGAGTCGGCAAGCGCGCCTAGGGGTCAGGTCTTGCATTCACGCATTCTCGCGCTCGTAGGCTCGCAGCCTGCGACTGACCGTGCAGACATGGCGCCCGAGAACGGAGGCGATGGTCTGCATCGTGTACCCATGAACCCGGTACGCCGTCGCGATGCTGCGTCCGCTGCCGCCGTCCTGAAGCAACTCGCCAAGCGCTGGCCGGCCCTCGCCCCAGTCATGCTCGGCGAACTCGCTTCCTGGTCTGCGGTCGGGCAGATGGCGTCGGCGAAAGTCATCGTCGCCGGTGACGACACCCACCGGCAGGGCGAAGGGGTTGGACGGCTCGATGACGAACTCTCGGTAGCCCGTTGCGCCGGCGAACCATCCACGCGCCTCGTCGACAGCGAGCCACTCTGGTGCCGCTCGCTCGCCGGCCAACGCTGGATGGGCGCCCCACCTCCATGACGACGGGCTCTCGCACAGCCCCGCGGCGACCGGGTTCAGGGCTATGTAGCGAAAGGTCTCGAGCAAATGCCGGTCCCGCTGCACCAGGCGCGCGCTGAAGCGGCCGGCGAACAGCGGGCCGATGCGCTCGTGGCGCCTGTTGTGCGCCTGCGCATATCCACCCTTGAGCCGCGCCATTCCACGAGACAGGTTCGGAATCGGCGTGCGGACCAAGAGGTGAAAGTGGTTCGGCATGAGGCAGTACGACAGGCAGCGCCAGCTGAACCGTTCAATGGTGTGGACCAGGATCTGGAGGAAGACCCGACGATCGCGATCATCCAGGTAGATGTCGCCCTTGGCGATGCCTCGAGCGGTTGCGTGGTAGATGCCGTCAGCGACGACTAGCCGAAGAGGACGAGCCACTCACCAATAAGGGAGTGGCTCGCAGAGTTCGGCCCGCCGATGCTCGAATGCAAGACCTGACCCCTCTCCTAGACGAGGAACGGGACCATCAGCAGGGCGACGATGTTCGCCACCTTGATCATCGGGTTGATCGCCGGGCCGGCGGTGTCCTTGTAGGGATCGCCCACGGTGTCGCCGGTGACCGACGCCGCGTGGGCCTCGGAGCCCTTGCCGCCGTACTCGCCGTCCTCGATCAGCTTCTTCGCGTTGTCCCAGGCGCCGCCGCCGGACGTCATCGAGATGGCGGCGAAGAAGCCGACCACGATCACGCCGATCAAGAGGCCGCCGAGTGCCTGGTAGGAGAGCAGGCCGACGACGACGGTCACCACGATCGGGATCAGCGCGGGCGCGATCATCTCGCGCTGGGCCGAGGCCGTGACGATGTCGACGGCGCGCCGGTAGTCCGGCTTCTCGGTGTAGTCCATGATGCCCGGCTTCTCCTTGAACTGGCGCCGGACCTCCTCGACGACGCCGCCGCCCGCTCGGCCCACCGCCTCGATCGCGAGCGCGGCGAACAGGTAGACCATCATGCCGCCGATCAAGAGGCCGATGAGCACCTCGGGCTGGGAGATGTCGAAGCCCTCCAGGCGCGTGCCGTCCTTGGCGGCCTCCTCGCGCAGCTCCTCGATGAAGGCCGCGAACAGCACGAGCGCCGCGAGCACGGCCGAGCCGATCGCGTAGCCCTTGGTGACCGCCTTGGTCGTGTTGCCGACCGCGTCGAGCGGGTCGGTCACGTTGCGGACTTCCTCGGGCAGGTCGGCCATCTCGGCGATGCCGCCGGCGTTGTCGGTGATCGGACCGAACGCGTCGAGGGCCACGATGAGGCCGGTGAGCGACAGCTGGGCCATGACGGCCACGCCGATGCCATAGATGCCGGCCAGCTCGTTCGCCACCAGGATGCCGAGCGCGAGCAGGATTGCCGGCGCGGCGGTCGACTGGAAGCCCTGAGCGAGCCCCTGGATGATGTTCGTGGCGTGCCCGGTCTGCGAGGCCCGCGCGGTGGTGCGCACCGGCCGGAAGCGCGTCGACGTGTAGTAGTCGGTGATCACGAACAGGCCCGCGGTGATGCCGATGCCGACGAGCGTGCAGAAGTACAGGTCGATGCCCGACGGGGCCTCGCCGGAGCCGCCGCGCAGCAGCGAGGAGACCTCGTTCTTGAAGGTGAGGTCGTCCATCATCCAGAGCGTGATCGGCAGGAAGGCCAGCGCGGCCAGCACGGCCGACACGATCAGGCCCTGGTAGAGGGCCCGCTCCACGTTCCCGGCGGCGCTGCGGACCGCGTATGTGCCGATGATCGAGGCGATCAGCGAGACGCCGCCGATCACGAGCGGGTAGACGGCGACTGTGCCGATCTCCTCGAAGGTGAGGACGCCGAGCAGCATCACCGCGACGGCGGTGACCGCGTAGGTCTCGAAGAGGTCGGCCGCCATGCCGGCGCAGTCGCCGACGTTGTCGCCCACGTTGTCCGCGATCACAGCCGGGTTGCGCGGGTCGTCCTCCGGGATGCCCGCCTCGATCTTGCCGACGAGGTCGGCGCCGACGTCGGCGGCCTTCGTGAAGATGCCGCCGCCCAGGCGGGCGAAGACGGAGATCAGCGAACCGCCGAAGCCGAGCCCGATCAGGGCGTCGATCGCGTCGCGCTCCTCGACGTCGAACAGGATGAGGATCCCGTAGTAGCCGGCGACGCCCAGCAGCGCCAGGCCGGCCACGAGCAGGCCGGTGATGGCGCCGCCCTTGAAGGCCACCTCGAGCGCGCGCGATACGCCGCTGCGGGCGGACTCCGCCACGCGGGCATTTGCGCGCACCGAGACGTTCATGCCGATGAAGCCGGCCGCGCCCGAGAAGGTCCCCCCGATCAGGAAGCCGATCGCCACCAGGATGCCCTCGGAGTCCTGGGCCTCGAGGGCGATCGCGAGCACGATCGCCAGCACGATCGCCACTCCGCCGATGATCGTGTACTGGCGCCGCAGGTAGGCGCTCGCGCCCTCCTGCACCGCCGCGGAGATGCTCTGCATCTCCTCGTTTCCAGGCGAGAGCGCGAGCAACCAGCGCGAGGTAACGACGCCATAGACCACCGCGGCTGCGGCGCAGGCGAGCGCTATTGGCACGCCCCAGTCAGTCAGGAATTCCAACGGGTTTGTCCTCCGTCCAAGTCAGTCAGCGAGGCGGTTCGCACGCAAAGGGCGCACGTTTGGGGGTACCGCCCGGAAAGAGCGGCGGGCAGTCTATCGACTCGGCCGGGCATTGCCCCAGGGTCAGTGCACGATCGCGCTGTCGAGTGCTCCGGCGCAGACGTCGTCGGGCTGCGGGCCGACGCGCGGCAGCGCCCGGATCAGCAGGGCCCGCAGCCGCTCGAGGTTCTCCTGGAAGACCCCGAAGGCGCTCTCGGCGGAGACCGGCGGCACGTGCGGCATGCCCTCCAGCCCCACGTCGTAGTCGGTCACGAGCGAGACGTTCGCGTAGCAGAGCTGCAGCTCGCGGGCGAGCCACGCCTCGGGGTACTGGGTCATGTTGACGACGTCGAAGCCGCTCGCCGAGTACCAACGCGACTCGGCGCGCGTCGAGAAGCGCGGCCCGGCGATCACCACCACGGTTCCGCCCTCCACGACGGGGATCTCCTCCTCGCGCGCGGCCCCGGCGAGGATCGAGCTGAGCTCGCCGCAGTAGGGGTCGGCGGCCGACACGTGCGTCGTCTGGGGGCCGTCGTAGAAGGTGCTCTCGCGCGCCTGGGTGCGGTCGACGAACTGGTCGCAGATCATGAACGTGCCCGGTTTCAGGTCCGGCTTCAGCGAGCCGACCGCGCACGGGCCGATGATGCGCCGGACACCGACCTCCTTCATCGCCCAGACGTTGGCGCGGTAGTTGATCCGGTGCGGAGGAAGCGTGTGCTCGGGCCCGTGGCGGGGCATGAACGCGACCTCGACGGTCTCGAGCTTGCCCACCCGCACCGGCGCCGACGGCGGCCCGTACGGAGTGGCCACCGGCACCTCCTCGTAGTCGTCGAGGAAGCGGTAGAAGCCCGAGCCGCCGAAGATCCCGATCACGAGCCGGGCGTCCAGATCCTCGAGCGGGCCTCGGCGCGCGCCGCCTCGTCGGGGCTCTGCTCCGGCTCCTCCCCGGGGGCAGGCGGCTCGGCGCCCGGAGCGCCGGTCTCGCGCACGTACAGCATCTGCACCTGAGCGAGCGCGTCCTTGATCTGGGGGACGGCCTCCTCCGGGGTGAGCGGCAGCATCGCGCGCGCGGCGTCTATCGCCTTCTTCGCCTCGACGGGATCCTTTGCCTCCGGGACCGTCAGCTTCTGCCCCGCCAGGTTGACGAGCGTGGCGACGGTCTGCAGGACGACGTCGTCGACCTTGACCCGGCGCAGCGCCTCTATCAGCTGCTCCTCGGTCGGCTCCTGGGGCGTACTCATGTGGTGACCTCCTCGGCGGCGTAGGTCCGCTGCGTCAGCGCCACCTCCGCCGCATAGACCTCTTCCATGGAAGCACCCTGGGCCAGCGTGTGCTTTTGCCGCTGCGCGCCGTTCTCCGCCGGCAGGTGCGCCTCGATTCCGAGCTCCTCGCGAGCCGGCGCGGTCCAGGCGAGGAGCCGTTCGAGAGCCGCGGCCGCCGGGTACTCCTCGCGGCGGACGAGGTCGATCAGCTTCCCGTCGAGCCCATGGCGGATCGCCCGCCAGAAGTTCTCCTCGATCACGCGGCCGGGCGGATCGTCGAAGTGAACGCCGTCGTCGTAGTCGAGCGCCGCCTGCGCGACGCAGGCTGTGATCAGCCCGGCCAGGGCGGTCGAGTCGTCGCCGCTCGCCTGCGCATCGCAGATGCGCATCTCGACGGTGCCGTAGCTGTGATGCGGGCGCACGCTCCACCACACCTGCGTGAACTCCACGATCGACTTGGTCTGGACCAGGAAATCGATGTAGTCCGCGTACCCGGTCCAGCCGCCGAATGCGTCGGGGATGCCGCAGCGCGGGAAGCTCTTCGTGAAGATCTGCGAGCGCGCCGAGTGCAGACCGGAGTGGCGCCCATCGAGAAAGGGCGAGTTCGCCGAGATCGCGAGCAGCTCGGGCATCACGAGCCGCAGCCGGTCGCAGACCCGCACCGCGCGGTCCGCCCCGTTCACACCGACGTGCACGTGGACGCTGAAGGTGTTGTTGCGCCAGGCCACGTACTGCAGGGCGCTCTCGACGCGGTGGTAGTGCTCGGTGTCGATGATCTGCTGGTCCTGCCAGGGGCTCCACGGGTGCGTCCCGGTCGCGCCCAGCAGCAGGTCCTGGCGGGCGGCCAGCGCGAACAGGCGCGAGCGTGCGTCGCGCTGCTTGGCGACGGCGTCGGCAAAGGTCTCGCCGCGGCCCGAGCGGATCTCGATCTCCGAGCGAATCAGCTCACCGGCGACCGCCTGGGCGAGCACGGGGTCGTCCTGCGCGGCGTCGTAGAGCGAATCGAACCGCTGCGTGAGCGAGTAGCTCGCCGGGTCGAGGATCGCGAACTCCTCCTCTATTCCGACAGTGAAGTCCGTCGAGGCCTCGAAGACCTCTCTGACCCTCGGCATGTCGACCATGGCGGGTTGCCTACGTGAGGTAGAAGTAGAGCGCGTAAAGCAGGTCGACCGCAGGGCTGGAGGTGTGGACCGTGACCTCGGGCGGCACCTGCAGCAGGGCTTCTGAGTAGTTGAAGATGATCTTGACGCCGGCGTCAACGAGGTCGTCGGCCACCTGCTGGGCCGCCTCGGTCGGCACCGCGAGCACCCCGACCACGACGTCCTCCTCGCGAATCACGCGCTCGAGCTCCTCGTAGGGACGGACGGTCAGATTCTCGTTGACGTTCGTCCCGACCTTCGACGGATCCTTGTCGAAGAGCGCCACGACCCTGAAGCCGTGGTCGGCGAAGATGTCCGAGCCGGCGATCGCCTGGCCGAGGTTGCCGGCGCCGAACAGCGCGATGTTGTGCTTGCCGGTGGTCCGAAGGATCTTGCGGATCTGCGATACGAGCGAGTCGACGTTGTAGCCGACTCCGCGCTTGCCGAACTTGCCGAAACCGGACAGGTCGCGGCGGATCTGCGTGGAGTTGACGTGCGTGTAGTCCGCCAGCTCCTGGGACGAGATCGTCTCCCGGCCCATCTTCTTGGCCTGGGTGAGGACCTGCAGGTAACGCGACAGTCGGGCGGCCACGCCGAGCGATAGCCGCTCCGACGTCCCCGGCTCGGCCTCGGGCCTCGCCGGTTGGAGCCCGACGCCGCCCGCTGGGGGCTCGTCGTGCCTCACGAACGGCTCACTCTATCGAGCCGCTCCCGCAGCGACGCCTCCTGGACGAAGAACTCGAACAGCTCCTCGCCGTTCAGCTCGAGCACCGGAATGCGCTCCCCGTAGCGCGCGTGCAGGACCGGATCGACGCTCACGTCGACCTCCTCGAGCTCGAACGGATGCTCGGCGCGGACCCGCTCGACCACGCTGCGGGCGGTCTCGCACAGGTGACAGCCGGGCTTCCCGTAGAGGGTGATCGTCGGCACGAGTGTCACTCTAGGCGCCGAATGGAGCACCTGGAACTGGTGATCTTCGGCCTGCTGGTCGGCATCGTCGCCTTTGGGTCGCTGGCGAGCCTGCTGCGCGTGCCGTACCCGATCACGCTCGTCCTGGGCGGTCTGGCAATCGGCTTCATCCCGGGCGTCCCCTCTCCGGAGCTCGACCCGGAGCTCGTGCTGCTCATCTTCCTGCCGCCGCTGCTCTACGGGGCCGCCTTCTTCACCTCGCTGCGCGACCTGCGCCGCAACGCGCGCCCGATCGCGCTGCTTGCGATCGTGCTCGTGTTCGTGACGATGGGCGCGGTCGCCGTCGTGGCGCACGAGGTGATCGGGCTCAGCTGGGGGGTGTCGTTCGTCCTCGGCGCGATCGTCTCGCCCACGGACGCCGTCGCACCGGCCGAGATCCTGCGCCGGGTCGGGGCGCCGCGGCGCATGATCACCGTCGTCGAGGGCGAGAACCTGACGAACGACTGGACCGCCCTCGTCCTCTACAGGGTCGCGGTCGCCGCGGTGGTGAGCGGCAGCTTCTCGCTGTTCGACGCGAGCGTCGAGTTCCTGCTGAGCGGCATCGGCGGTCTGGCGATCGGGCTCGTGGCCGGCCGCATCGTCCGGGAGATCCGCCGGCGGATCGACGACCCGCCAACCGAGATCACGATCTCGATCCTCAGCGGCTATGCCGCCTACCTGCCCGCCGAGGAGCTCGGCTTCTCCGGTGTGATCGCCGCGGTCACGGTCGGCATCTACATGGGCTGGTACACGCCCGAGCTGACCACGCCGACCATGCGCATGCAGAGCGTCTCGGTGTGGGAGATCCTCACCTTCCTGCTGAACGCGGTGCTGTTCCTGCTGATCGGGATGCAGATGCCGTCGATCCTCGACGACCTGAGCGGCGACAGCGCCGGCAACCTCGTGTGGTGGGGGCTCCTCATCAGCTTCACCGTCGTCGCCGTTCGCCTTGTCTGGGGGTTCACGGCCGTATACGTGGTCCGGGCGATCGACCGGCGCGAGTCGCAACGCGCACGCCGCACCAGCTGGCAGGAGCGCTTCATCGGCGGCTGGGCGGGTATGCGCGGCGCCGTGTCGCTCGCCGCGGCGCTCGCCGTGCCGCTCGAGACGGACAGCGGAGCCCCATTCCCCGAGCGCGATCTGATCATCTTCCTCGCCTTTGCCGTCATCCTCGTGACGCTCGTGGGGCAGGGGCTCACGCTCGGTCCGCTGATCAGAGTCCTCGGCGTCGAGGACGACGGCGCGGAGGAGCGCGAGGAGGTGGACGCGCGCGTGCGGGTGGCCGAGGCGGCGCTCGCGCGGCTCGACGAGCTCGTCGGCGAGGAGTGGGTGCGCGAGGACACCATCGGGCGCGTGCGCGGGATGTACGAGTATCGGCGCCGGCGCTTCACCGCACGCGTCGACGCGGATGGCGATGAGACGTACGAAGAGCGCACCGACCAGTACCTGCGGCTGATGAACGAGCTCTTCGACGCTCAGCGTCAGGAGCTCATCTCGCTGCGCAACTCGCTGGAGATCTCGGACGAGGTGCGGCGCCGGATCGAGCGCGAGCTCGACCTCGAGGAGTCACGGCTCGCCTAGACGAGCCGCGCGCTGGCGTCCAGGTCCAGGTAGGCGGGGTAGGCGAGCGGCTCGAGGAAGCGCGCCGCGCCGGCGATCATCGCCGCGTTGTCGGTGCAGAGCTCGACCGGCGGCACCCACACGGGCACGCCCAGCTCGCCAACACGGCCTCGCGCAGCCGCGAGTTCGCCGCGACGCCGCCGCCGATCGCCAGCCGCTCGAGGCCCTCGCGCTCGAGCGCCGCGGCGGTCCGCGACGTGAGCGCGTCCACGATCGCGCGCTGGTAGGAGGCGGCAAGGTCCGGGGCGCGGCTGTCGGCCTCGTCGCCGAGGTCGCGGATCCGGTACAGCAGCGAGGTCTTGAGCCCGCTGAAGCTGAAGTCGAGCTCGCCGGGCGCGCTCACGGGGAACTCGAACGCGTCCGGGTCGCCGTCGCGCGCCAGCCGGTCGACGGCAGGGCCGCCCGGGTAGCCGAGCCCGAGCAGCCGCGCGCCCTTGTCGAAGGCCTCGCCGGCGGCGTCGTCGAGGGTCTGGCCGAGCACCGTGTAGCGCGCCGGGTTCATCCACGCGCGCGAGGAACGTGTGTCCGCCGCTCGCCACGAGGCACAGATACGGAGCCTCGCCGGGGTCTGTGCCCAGCGTGCTGGCCACCACGTGGCCGTGCAGGTGGTCGACGGGCACCAGCGGCAGCCGGCGCGCCGCCGCCAGCGCCTTCGCCGACGAGAGCCCGACCAGCAGCGCCCCGATCAGTCCGGGCCCGCGCGTGACGGCCACCGTGTCGATGCCGTCGAGCTCCACGCCGCCGCGCTCGAGCGCATCCTCCGTCACGGCGTCGACCAGCTCCAGGTGGTGGCGCGAGGCGATCTCGGGCACGACGCCGCCGTAGCGCGCGTGCAGCAGGCCCTGCGAGGCGATCACGTTGGAGCGGATCTCACCCTCCGCCGTGACCACGGCGGCGCAGGTGTCGTCGCAGCTCGTCTCGATCGCGAGGATCACGCGGTGGCGCGTTCCGGCGCCGTCCGCCACATGATGAGCGCGTCCTCTCGATTGTCGTGGTAGTACGCGCGTCTGCGCCCCGCGGCGCGGAAGCCGAAGCGCTCGTAGAGCCGGATCGCGTCCTGGTTCGAGGTCCGCACCTCGAGCGTGTACTGCTCTGCGGGGCGGTCAGCGAGCTCGAACAGGCGCTCGAGCAGTGCGCTCGCGATGCCCTGGCGGCGGATGCTCGGGTCGACGGCCACGTTCATCAGGTGCCAGACCGTGTCGTAGCGCGAGCAGACCACGTAGCCCACCAGCTTGCCGTCGACGAGCCCAGCCAGGCAGATGCCGTTCTGCTTGGAGAGCTCGAGCACGAACATCGCGAGCGACCACGGCGTCGGGAACGCGCGCCGCTCGATCGCTATGACCTGCGGCAGGTCGGCGTAGGTGAGTTGGCGGATCTCGGGCTCGGTCACTGCGGCTTAGCGTCGGGTGCTCTCAGATAATCGGGGAGGACGGCCTCCGGCGGCTCGTCGGCCACACCCTGCGCCAGCCGGCAAACGTGGAGGCCACGAACCACGTGAGCGCCCGCCTCGTCCGGCGCCACCGTGATGCCGGCCGCTTCGAGCGCCTGCCGAAATCGTACCGAGCCGTCGCCCGCTGCCAGCGGGGTCGCGCCGGACACGCGCACGCGCTCGGCGAGCGCCTCCGGGCTGAGCGCCGCGGGCTCCCAGGCCCGTAGCCCCGGGGCCTCCAGGAGGCCGAACAGCTCGCCCCGCTTCGCATCGATCACCGCCAGCCGCTCCTCCGCTTCGATGCCGGCGGCCAGCGCCGCGAGCGAGGACACCGGCCGCAGCGGCAGCCCGGCCGCGTGCGCGAGCGCGCGAGCGGTCGTGACCCCGATGCGCAGGCCCGTGAAGGCGCCGGGCCCAACCCCCACCGCAATCGCCTCGAGCTGCGGCCAGTCGAGTGCGGCGCGCGCCATCACCGCCTCGACCGCCGGCATCAGCTCGCTCGCGTGCGCGGGCGGGCGCATGAGGCGCTCGGCCGGCGGGGCGACTTCGAAGATCTCGCCGTCGGAGCGCAGCACGCAGGCGCTCGACGCCGCCGTGGAGGTGTCGAAGCCGAGCAGGCTCACTCGATCGTGATCCTGCGCCGGTCCTCGCCGGCGTGCTCGAGCCGCACGCGCGCCGCCACTCGCCGCAGCTCGGGCTCGGCAACCGCCGGCCACTCGACGAATGCGACGCGCTCGGCGGTCAGATAGTCGTCGAGCAGCGCCGGATCCTCGTCCGCGAGCGTGCCGAGCCGGTAGAGGTCCAGGTGCGCCACCTCGAGGCGCCCCTGCAGGACGTGCCCGATCGTGAAGGTGGGGCTCGTGACCGGTCCTTCGACGCCGAGGGCGCGCGCGGCGCCGCGGACGAAGGTCGTCTTGCCGCTGCCGAGCTCGCCCGTGACGAGCACGACGTCCCCCGGCTCGAGCCGCTCGGCCAGCTCCGCCCCCGCGGCCTCGGTCTCCTCCGCTGAGCGGGTCTCGAGCACCACGCGGCTGTGCTCAGCCGAACAGGCCCATCTGCGGCGGATCGGGCTCGGGCACCGGAACCGGCGCGACCGGGGCCACCGCCCCGATCGGGACCGGCGGCGGCTCCTCGAGCAGCGCCGGGACGCGCGCGAAGGCGGCGCGCAGATCGTCGAGCGTCTTGGTCGAGCGCAGCGCGGCCGCCGGGTGGAAGACGGGATACACGCGCACGGTCCGACTGCCGAGCTCGTGCACCTCGGGCTTGCCGTGCACCGCCGTGATGCCGCGGGTGCTGCGCGTGACCACCTGCATGGCGAACTTGCCGAGCGTGCAGATCAGCCTCGGCTCGATGAGCTCGATCTGGCGGTGCAGGTAGGGGCGGCACGAGTCGATCTCGTGCTGCTCCGGATCGCGGTTGCCGGGCGGCCTGCACTTCACGACGTTCGCGACGAAGACGTCGGGGCGCGAGAGCCCGATCTCCTCGAGCAGCTGATCGAGCAGCTTGCCGGCGCGGCCGACGAACGGCAGGCCCTGGACGTCCTCCTGCTGCCCCGGGCCCTCGCCGATGAACATCAGGTCGGCGTCGGCGTTGCCGTTCCCGAACACCACGCGGTTGCGACTCTCGTGAAGCGGGCAGCGGAGGCAGCCGGACGCCTCGCGGTAGAGGGCGACGAGTTCCTCGCGCCGCTCCGCTGCGGGTCGAGACTGCATGGGCACAGAGCCTAGGGACAGGCGGCGACGGAGAACCTCACGGGTATCCTTGAGCTGCTGGCCGCTACCGACCATCGGAGTGGACCGGCAGGGGCAATGGACCAACGATTTACCCGTGAAGAACCGCCAGCCGGGCGTGAGAGCGAGGCCCGCGTGGCCGTCATCGGAGCGGGCCGGCTCGGCACCAGGCTGAGCGCGGCTCTGCGGGCGGCCGGCGTCGAGGTCGAGGGCCCGCTCGGCCGCGGCGAGACGCCGCTGCCCGCCGCGGCCGTGATCCTCTGCGTGCCGGACGGCGAGATCGGCGCGGCGGCGACTGTCGCCGGGGGTGCGGCGCCGCTGGTCGGACACACGAGCGGGGCCACGCCGCTGACCGCCATGGACGCGGCGCGACGGGCCGGCGCCGCCTTGTTCGGGCTGCACCCGCTCCAGAGCTTCGCCGAGCTCCCCGCGGCCGGCGAGTCGCCGCTCGCCGCGTTCGACGGGGTGGGCTGCGCCGTCGCCGGCACCAGCGCGGAGGCGCTCGACTTCGCCGCCCGGCTCGCGCGCCGGCTCGGGATGACCCCCTTCGAGATAGACGACAGGGGCCGTGCCGCGTATCACGCCGCCGCCTCGGTCGCCTCGAACTTCCTCGTCACGCTCCAGGCTGCCGCCGAGCGGATCGCCGCGGGCGCCGGGCTCGAGCCGCATGAGGCGCGGGCGCTGCTGGTCCCGCTGCTGCGCGGCACGGTCGAGAACCTTGCCGAGCACGGCCCCGAGGGGGCGCTGACCGGACCGATCGCGCGCGGCGACAACGCCACCGTCGAGGCCCAGCGCGCCGCCGTCGAGGAGGTGGCGCCCCACCTGCTCGACCTGTTCGACGAGCTCGTCCGGCACACGCACTCACTCGCCGGCCGCGAGGCGCCGGCATGAGGACCGTCAGGACCGTCCGCGAGCTGCGCGAGGCGCTCGCCCCGGAGCGGCGCGCCGGTCGCACGATCGGCCTCGTGCCCACCATGGGCGCCTTTCACGACGGCCACCTGTCGCTCATCCGCCGCGCGCGCCGCGACTGCGAGGTGGTGGTCGTATCGCTGTTCGTCAACCCGACCCAGTTCGGTCCCAGCGATGACCTCGACGCCTACCCGCGCGACGAGCTGCGCGACACGAGGCTGGCGGAGGCCGAGGGCGTCGACGTCCTGTTCGCGCCGCCGGTCGAGGAGGTCTACCCGGACGGGTTTGCCACGACCGTGACCGTGGGACGGGTGACTGAGATGCTCGAAGGGCACCCAACCCGGCGCGGACCGAGCCACTTCGCGGGCGTCACCACCGTCGTGGCCAAGCTCTTCAACATGGCCGGGCCCGACGTGGCCTACTTCGGCCAGAAGGACGCCCAGCAGGCACTGGTATTGCGCAGGCTCGTGCGCGACCTCGACATCCCCGTGCGGATCGAGGTCTGCCCCACCATCCGCGACACCGATGGGCTCGCGCTCAGCTCCCGCAACGCCTACCTGAGCGAACCCGAGCGCGCCCAGGCGCTGGCCCTCAGCCGCGCCCTGCGTGCCGCCGACGCCGCCGTGGAGGCCGGCGAGCGCGACGCCGAGGCCGTGCTGCGCGCCGCGCGCGCAGAGCTGGACGGCGCCGGCATCGAGCCGGAGTACCTCGAGCTTCGCTCCATCACAGACCTGACCCCCGTCGAGCGCGTCAACGGCTCGACGCTGCTGGCGGTCGCCGCCCGCGTCGGGCGCGCCCGCCTGATCGACAACGTCGTGCTCGGCTCCGGCCGGGAGACAGGAGAACCTCGATGAGCCACCACCGCCCCACGGCGAGCGCGCCGCCCGCGAAGCGGGCGACGGTGACACTGTCCAAGCTGGCCGAGAAGAAGGCGCTCGGCGAGCCGATCGTGATGGTCACGGCGTACGACTACCCGAGCGGGCAGGTCGCCGAGGAGGCCGGCGTCGACGTGGTCCTCGTCGGCGACTCCGGCGCCATGACGGTGCTGGGCTATCCCTCGACCGTGCCGGTGACGCTCGACGAGCTGCTGATGCTCGCCGCCGCCGTGCGCCGCGGCATCTCCGCGCCGCTGCTCGTCGGCGACATGCCGTTCGGCTCCTACGAGGCCTCGAACGAGGAGGCCATCCACAACGCCCAGCGCTTCATCAAGGAGGCGGGTTGCGACGCCGTAAAGCTCGAGCGCGGCGGCAGCACCGCCGAGCGCGCGCGGGCAATCGTGAACGCGGGCATCCCGGTGATGGGCCATGTGGGGCTCACGCCCCAGACCGCCACGGCGCTGGGCGGCTACCGCTCGCAGGGCCGCACGGCCGAACGCGGGATCGAGGTGATGCACGACGCCGCGGCGCTCCAGGAGGCCGGCTGCTTCGCCATCGTCTTCGAGGCGATCCCGAGCCCGCTCACAGAGGTGATCATGCCGCGCATGCGGATCCCGGTGATCGGCATCGGCGCGGGGCCGGCGGCCGACGGCCAGGTGCTCGTCTTCCACGACCTGCTCGGGATCTACGACGGGCACGCCGCTCGCTTCGTCAAGCGCTACGCGGATGTGCGCGAGGCGATGATCAAGGGCGTCTCCGAGTTCACGGCGGAGGTCCGCGCGCGGCGCTACCCCGCGCCCGAGCACGAGTACACGATGGCCCCGGACGAGGTCGAGCGCCTGCATGCGCTCGTCGACAACCCGGCGGGCGAGCCCTTTACGGGCGGCTTCTCGCTCTGAGCCGGCTGTGCCCATCCGCGTAGTCCTCGCCGAGGACAGCCTGATCGTCCGTGAGGGGCTGCGGGAGCTCCTCGCGGGCTCGCCGGCGGTCGCCGTGGTGGGCTCCTACGGGGATCCCGACTCGGTCCTGGAGCAGCTCGAGGACGACCGCCCGGACGTCGTCGTCACGGATATCCGGATGCCGCCATCGCACAGCGACGAGGGCATCCGGCTGGCCGCGCAGGTGCGCGAGCGGCGCCCGTCGACGGGCGTGGTGGTCCTCAGCCAGTACGCCGATCCGGGCTACGTGCTCGCCTACCTCGAGCACGGCTCCGACGCTCGCGCGTACCTGCTGAAGGAACGGATCAGCGATCGCGGGCAGCTGCTCTCCGCAATCGGCAACGTGGCCCGCGGCGGCTCGGTGATCGACCCGAAGATCGTGGAGGTGCTCGTCCACAGCAGGGCGCGCGCCGAGCGCTCCCCGCTGCACCGGCTGACCCCGCGCGAGCTCGACGTGCTCGCGGAGCTCGCGGAGGGAAAGACGAACGCCGCGATCGCGGAGTCGCTCGTCCTGACCAAGCGGGCCGTCGAGAAGCACATCAACTCGATCTTCGCGAAGCTCGGGCTTGCGGGTGCCGAGGACGTATCCATGCGCGTCAAGGCGACGCTCATGTACCTCGCCGAGATCTCACCCGGAACGGATGAGATGGACACCGAGCGCCGCGTCTAGAATCGACCCGCTCGCACTCGCTGACGGAAGGAGGCCCATGGAAGGCCAAGAGGAGCTAGGCCCGGTTGACATCGTCGTGATCGCCTATCCGGCTGACGCGCCGATGACAGGTGAGGCCGTACCTATCGTGCTGGACCTTGTCGAGCGGGGGATCATCCGCGTGCTCGACGTCCTGTTCGTGATGCAGAACGAGGACGGGACCTTCTCCGGGTTCGAGGCGAGCGATCTCGAGCCGGACAGCATCGGCGACCTGAAGGTGTTCGAGGGAGCTTCTACCGGCTTGCTCGGCGAGGACGACGTGACAACGGCCTCCGAGGCGCTCGAGCCCGGCAGCGCAGCGGTCATGATCGTCTACGAGAACAGCTGGGCGGCACCGTTCGTCGCCGCCGTCCGGCGCAACGGCGGGATCGTTGTCGACAACCAGCGCATCCCCGCACAGGACTTGATGGCAGCCGTCGACGCCTCCGAGGCGTCGGACTGACTCGAAAGGATCGATCGATATGCCTGGATTGCTTCGCGGCGTGGCCCGCACCGCTGTCATCGCCGGTACCGCCACGTCCGTCTCCAACCGCGTCAGCCGCCGTCAGGCGAACCGCTGGGCGTCCCAGGACGCCCAGCAGTACGAGGAACCGCCGCAGCAGTACGCGGCTCCCCCTCCGGCTCCCGCCCCGGCCGCCGGCACGGATCGCGTGCAGCAGCTCAAGGAGCTCGCCGCGCTGAAGGAGCAGGGCGTCCTCACCGATGAGGAGTTCGCGCAGGAGAAGGCCCGCATCCTCGCCGGCTGACCGGCGCGGCGGGGCTAGGCCGAGAGGCCTCGGCCGGCCCCATCCGCCAGGAAGAGCAGGGTGGCCTTGACCCTCCTGCTGACCTCCGCGGACCCCGCGAGGCCGAGCTTCGTGAAGATCGCGTGAGTGTGCTTCTCGACCATGCGCTGCGACAGCTGCAGCGACTCGGCGATCGCCGCATTGCTCTTTCCCTGCGCGACCTCGGCGAGCACGGCACGCTCGCGTGAGCTGAGTGCCGCCAGCTCGCCGTCGCCGGCCGCCTTTGCCGAGACGAGCACCTCGACGAGCTTCGGATCGATTACCGACCCGCCCGCGGCCACCGCCTCGAGCGCGCCGGTCAGCTCCTCGAGGTCGTGCACGCGCTCCTTGAGCAGGTAGGCCCTGCCGTCCGAGCCCGACTCGAGCAGCGCGAGGACGTAGCCCGGGTCGGAGTACTGGCTCAGCACCAGGACGCCCAGCTCGGGATGGGACTCCCGCAGCATCGCAGCCGCTCGGATCCCCTCATCGCTGTTCGTCGGCGGCATGCGGATATCGGTCATGACGACGTCCGGCTCGTGCTCTCGTACGGCATCGAGCAGCTCGTCGAGGCTGGCGCAGGCCGCCACCACGTCGATCTCGTGTTGCGCCTCGAGCAGCTCGCGCAGGCCCTCGCGGACTATGAAGCTGTCCTCCCCCAGAACCACCCGGATCATCGAGCGCGAATCTACCGCCGGCCGCGCTCGGATACGGTTCGCGTGCGCTTGGCGGTCCTCGCTCGATCACTGGCCTGAGCCTCGCCGCGCGCGAACCTGATGCGCCCCGGCGGTTTCACCCTCGGAAGCAAACCTGAGCGGCTCACTCGCCGCGCCGTGTTCGCGATCGGTGCCGCCGGGATCCTCCTGACGGCACTGGCAGCCGCGATTCCGCTGAGCGGCGACATGCCCTACAAGGTCGGCCTCGCCGAGCGCCAGGCGCTGATCGTGGCCGCGCCGATCGCAGTTGGCCTCTACGCATGGCGGGAGGGCACCCACGCGCGCTTCGGCCGGCTGCTCGTTCTGGCGGGCTACCTCTGGTCGCTCACGGCGCTCGCCGGGTCGGACGACGACCTCCTCTACAGCATCGGCCGGGTGGCCGGCTGGTTCGTCGAGGCCGCGATGGTCTACCTCGTCCTCGCGTTCCCGTCCGGCCGCCTGACAACTCGGATCGACCGGGTGCTTGCGATCGCCATCTTCGTTGTCGTCGCGGTCCTGTTCCTGCCCACGGCCCTGATCGCGGAGTCCTATCCCTCGCCGTCGCAGGTCTCGACCTGCGACGCCTCCTGCCCGGACAACGCGTTCTTGCTGCTCGACTCGGAGCCGGCGGTTCTCGACGCGCTCATAGTGCCGTTACGGGAGGTCCTCGCTTCCCTGCTCCTGATAGCCGTGGTCGTTCGGCTGGCTGACCGCATTCGCCGCGCCACCAGGTTGATGCGCAGGACACTCGTCCCGGTGCTGGTCGCGGCGATCGTGCGTACGCTGGCGCTCGTCGCCGCGTTCGGGATCCGCGCGGGAGGGGCCGGCGAAGCGGCGCTCGTCGCCTCATCCGGGGCAGTCGCGCTCGGCCTCCCACTGGTCTGCCTCGGCTTCTTCATCGGGCTCATTCGCTGGCGCCTGACCATCGCGGACCGCCTGCTGGCCCTCGCCCAGATGCTCTCCCGCCCGAGCTCCGGTCCGCGCCTGCGAGACGTGATCGCCAGGGCGCTGGGCGACCCATCGGTCGACCTGGCGATCTGGAGGCGACGCGAGGGTGACGCCGGCTGGACCGACGTCGGTGGAGCGCCGACGAGCCTGCCGCCTCCCTCGTCCAACCGCCTCGTCACCGTGATCCGAGACCGGCACCAGCCAGTGGGGGCGGTGATCCACGATGGCGCGCTCAGCGAGCAGCTGCCGTTCGTGGAAGCGGTCGCCGGGTACGCGTTCGTCTGGGAGGAGAACCGTCAGCTGGCGGCGCGCGTCCAGGAATCACTCGAGGACCTGCGCGAGTCGCGCGCCCGCATCCTCGCCGCCGCCGACGAGGAGCGCCGGCGGATCGAGCGGGACCTGCACGACGGCGGCCAGCAGCGTCTCGTGGCGCTTCGGATCCGGCTGGAGCTCGCCGAGCAGCAGATGCTCGAGGATCCCGACGAGGCGCGCAGGATGCTGCACCGCCTGGGTGATGACGTGGATGCCACACTCGAGGAGCTCCGGTCGCTGGCCGCCGGGGTGTACCCATCCCTCCTCACCGGCCGGGGGCTCTACGACGCCCTCCGGACGGCGGCTCTGCAGTCTTCGCTGCCGGTGACCGTCGCCGTCGACGGCTCCGACCGCTACTCGGACGACGTTGAGACGGCGGCCTACTTCTGCTGTGTCGAGGCGATGCAGAACGCCGCGAAGCACGCGCCGGAGGCGAGCGGCGTCGCAGTCTCGCTCAGCCGCAATGGCGACCTTCGCTTCGAGGTGCGCGACGACGGCCCAGGATTCGCAGCTGGAGCGATCGCGCCCGGCGCCGGGCTGCTCAACATGCGTGACCGCATGGGTGCCGTCGGCGGCAGGCTCGAGGTCAGCTCGGCGGTTGGATCCGGCACCACGGTGATCGGCACGATCCCGGTGCGCACTTCCTAGCCGTCCGGCGTGCCGTGGGCCTGCCACAGCCGGCGCAGCATCGCGGGGCCGAGCTCCTGCTTGCGAACCAGGGTGGCCGCTCCGGACGCCTCGATGGCCGGCCTGATGGCCGGGCTCTCCTCGACGGAGATCAGCACGACCAAGACATCGGGGTGACGCTCGGAGATGTGGCGCGCGGTCTCGATTCCGTCCATCCCGGGCATGCGCACGTCGAGCAGCACGAACTCCGGCTCCAGCTCCTCGACGGCATCGAGCGCCTCCTGGCCCGAGCCGGCGCTGCCGACCCAGCGGAAGCCGGGAGTGGCAGCCACCACATCGCGAGCCACCTCCAGGAAGACGACCTGGTCGTCGACGCCAAGCACCCCGACCACACGGAGACCGTATGCGGCGCGCACCGCCGCGGCGTCATCCGATCGGGGTGAACTCCAGAGGGGAAGTCAGCCGCACTCCTAGAGGCAGGCACGCCCCGTTGTGCCCGGCGGATGCGGCTGAGACGCTCCGCGCGTGGCCCAGGCCCTGACGGCACCCGCCGGCAGTCCTGTCGAGACTGTCCTGCGCGCGGCGGAGCTCCCTGACGCCGACGCCGGGCTTGTCCCACGGCCGCGCCTCGTACGGACGGCTGATCGATGCGGGCAACGTGCCCGTGGCCCTTCTGCTGGCGCCGGCCGGCTACGGCAAGACGACCCTGCTGAGCGAATGGGAGGCCGGCGATCCACGGCCATTCGCCTGGGTCACCCTCGACGACGCGGACAACGACGCGGAGATGCTCCTGTCCGCCATTGCGCTTGCGCTGGAGGCCGTTGAGGCGGTCGGCTGGGACGTCTTCGAGCCGTTGTCGTCGCGGGCACCCGCTAACCCGACAACCGCGCTGCGGCGCCTCGTGAGGCGCCTCAGCCGCAGCGACGTGCCTGTCGTGCTCGTCCTCGACGACCTCCACGTCCTGCATGCGAAGGAGGCGCGAGCCGTGGTGGCGGCGATCGCGCAGGCATGCGGGCACGGCCTACAGCTGGCGCTCGCGTCGCGCAGCGACGACGGCGCCCCGGTCGCCCGCCTGCGGACACATGGAAAGGCGGTCGTGCTGCGCGGCGGCGAGCTGGCGATGACGAGGTCTGAATCGGCGGCGCTGCTGAGCCTCGCGGGCCTCGAGCTCACCTCCGCGCAGGCGCTCGCGCTCCACCGGCGCACCGAGGGCTGGCCGGCCGGCCTGCATCTGGCCGCCCTCTCGCTGCTCGAGGAGGGTGAGGGGCAACTCGAGGCGTTCGACGGCGCCGACCGCCTTGTCAGGGCCTACGTGCGCGACGAGCTCCTGCTCTCGCTACCTGACGAAGACCGTGAGTTCCTGACCGCCACGTGCGTGCTGGACCGCCTCACCGGACCCGCATGCGACGCGCTGCTTCGGAGCGATGACGCGGCGGACCGGCTCGCCCGGCTGGCGCAGAGCAACGCGATGCTCGTCCCTGTGGACCGCCGCGACAGCGGCTACCGCCACCACGAGCTGTTCGCGACGGCCCTGCGTGCGGAGCTTCACCGTCGTGAGCCCGGTCGCGAGGCCGAGCTCCATCGCCGCGCCAGCAGCTGGTACCGGTCGGACGGCGATGTGGAACGCGCGATCGGCCACGCCATCGCCGCCGGCGAGGTCGAGCAGGCGGCGAGCCTCCTGTGGGAATGCGCGCTGCCGCGCATCGCGCGGGGCGACGGACGCACCGTCTCCGCCTGGCTCGACCGATTCGGCGCCGTTGAGCTGGCGGGCCACCCTCTGCTGGCGCTCGTTGCGGCCGCGAGCGCGCTCGCCGACGGGGACTTCTACGAGGCGGAGCGGTGGATCACGCTCGCCCGCAGCGTGGCCGACGACGACAGGGCGCGTGCGGGGGTCCTGCTCATGCAGGCCGCCGTCGGCAGGGGTGGCGCGCCCGAGATGGGCGCCGATGCCAAGGCCGCCGCAGAGCTCCTCGGTCCTGACAGCGCGTGGCAGCCGCTGTGCCTGGTTCTCCGGGGTGTGGCCCAGTCGCTCACGGACGGCTCCCCGCAGGCGCGCGAGCTGCTCGAGGAGGCCGCTCACCTCAGCGCCTCGCGGGCGCCGCTCGTGCAGGCCCTGTCTCTGGCCCAGGCCGCGCTGCTGGCGGCGGCCGACGACGACCGAGGGCGGGCCTCGCTGCTCGCGGAGCGCGCCCGGGCTCAGGTCGGCCGCTGCGAGCTCGGGGACTCGCCGCTCGTCGCGCTCGTGTACGCGGTGTCCGCTCAGCTGGGCGTGCAGTCGGGCAAGCTCACCGAGGCCGGCGCCGACCTGCGTCAGGCGCAGCGGCTGCTGAGCGCGAGCACCGATCCGAGCGCATGGCTCGAGGCCGAGTGCTGCGTCGCGGCAGCGCGAGCGGCACTGCGCCTCAGCGGGTCTGCGGCCGCACGGGAGCTGCTCGGGCAGGCTGCGAGGGCGGCCGGCCGGCTCGGCGACGCGCCCGTGCTCCTGGAATGGCTCGAACACGCGGACGCCGAGATCGAGGCGGCGGTCGATTCGAGCGGCGGCACCGATTGGTCGCTCACGGCGGCGGAGCTGCGTGTGCTCCACCACCTCCCGAGCCACCTCTCGTTCCGCGAGATCGCCGCGCGGCTCTTCGTCTCGCAGAACACCGTCAAGACCCACGCCCGCGGCATCTACCGCAAGCTCGGCGTCTCCGCACGCGGCGAGGCCGTCGCGCTGGCGCGCGGAGCCGGGCTCGTTCAACAGGAGACCCGCGTATGACCGCTGCCGTGGAGCCCGACGTCGCGCCCTCGATGGACCCCGGCCGCAGCCGGCGCCGGGTCGCGATCGCCCTGATCGTGGTGGCCTCGCTGCTCACGTTCCTTGCGATCTTCGCCATCTGGGCGAACCGGCAGCTGCTCGACACCGACAACTGGACCAAGACGAGCAGCGAGCTGCTCGAACACGACGCCATTCGCAGCCAGGTGTCGACGTTCCTCGTGGATCAGCTGTACGCAAACGTCGACGTGCAACAAGACCTGGAGCAGGTCTTCCAGCAGGTCCTGAATTCAGACCGCGCCGCGCTCCTTGCCGGCCCCGCCGCCGGCGGCTTGAGAGGCCTTGCGGAGGACGGCGTCGACCGGCTGCTCCAGCGGCCCGTGCCGCAGCGGCTCTGGGAGGAGGCGAACCGGCGCGCACAGGGCCGCTTCCTGCAGATCGTCGAGGGTGGCGGTGACGTGGTCTCGACCTCAGGCGGCGAGGTGACGCTCGATCTCAAGTCGCTGCTCGGCCAGACGCAGAGCACCCTCGGCGTCGGGGGGCGGGTGCAGCAGCGGCTGCCCGGCGACGCCAGCCAGATCGTCCTGCTCCGCTCGAGCCAGCTCGAGCTCGCGCAGGACGCGGTTTGGCTCCTCAAGACCCTCGCCATCGTCCTCATCGTGCTGGCCCTCGCGCTGTACGCGCTTGCGATCTACCTGGCGCGCGACTGGCGGCGCCAGGCCCTGCGCGCGTGCGGGTTCGGCCTCCTGTTCGCCGGAGCGGCGGCGCTCGTGGCGCGCGGGCTCGCCGGGGGCGCCGTCGTGAGCGCACTCGCCACCACGGAGTCGGTCGAGCCGGCGGTGCAGGCGACCTGGGACATCGGCACTGGGCTGCTCGTCCAGGCCGCGTCGGCCGCCATCGCCTACGGCGTCGCGGTCGTCATCGCCGCGTGGCTGGCGGGCCCCACCGGCTGGGCCGTCGCGACCCGCCGCCAGCTCGCGCCCTACCTGCGCGAGCCCCGCTGGGCATGGGGCGCCTTCGGCGTGATCGTGCTCGCGCTGATCGCCTGGGCCCCGACCCCGGCGTTCCGCCAGGTGCTGCCCGCGCTCGTGCTGATCGGCCTGCTCGCCCTGGGCGTCGAGATGCTCCGGCGCCAGACCGGCCGCGAGTTCCCGGACGCGCAGCGCGGCGACTCGTTCGCCGGACTGCGCGAGTGGGCACGCGGGATCGCCGGGTGGGTGCGCGGGCTGGGATCGCGCGGCGCTGACGACAGCCGCTTGAACGAGCTCGAGAGGCTTGGACGGATGCGCGACAGCGGGCTGCTGACCCCGGCGGAGTTCGACGCCCAGAAGGCTCGGCTGCTCGCCTAGCCCCGCCCGGCGGCTAGTGCGCCGGCTGTGGAGCCGCGCCCTCGGGAGGCGGCACATCCCGCTCCGCCTCCGCCGCGGCCGCCTCCTCCGCCCTGGCCCGGGCCAGGTCGACCGAGATCTTCGTGATGGCCGCCGTCAGCGGCGCCGCGAGGATCAGGCCGACCGCGCCGAAAAGAGCACCACCGCCGATCGTCACGATCAGCACCGCGAGTGGATGGATGCCGAGCGCGGCGCCGTATGCGATCGGCTGGACGAGCTGCTGCAACAGCCCGTTCGCAAGCAGCTGAATCACAGCCATGCCGATCGCGGCGTCGGTGCCGGCGCCACCGAGGGCGATTAGAACGGCGAATGCCCCGGCCCCCCAGGCGCCCAGATACGGGACGTAGGCGCCGAGGAAGGTGACCACCGCGATCGTCCCGATCAACGGCACCCCGAGGATCAGGCCGCCGATCGACACCACGACCGCGTTGAAGGCGGCCACGATCGTGACCCCGAAGAAGTAGCCGCGCAGGGACTGGAGGACGCGTTCGGAGACGATGTGGGCGACCGGGATCGGCACGCCCGAGTGCCGCTCCACCCACGACCGGATCATCGGGCCGTCCTTCAGCAGGAAGACCAGGCTGAGCGCGGTCAGGGCCAGGAAGAAGGCGAGCCCGGAGAGATCCTTGATGCCGCTCACCACGCCCTGCAGGAGGCCACTGACGCTGCTGCTGACCGAGCTGCTGGCGTCGTCATTCGCGCTCTGCGCCTTGCCGGGATCGACGCCCAGGTCCTCGAGCCAGCCCTGGATCGTGTCCGTCGCGTCCGACAGGTGGCTGCTGAGATCACTGCTCTGGCTCGTGATCCCCCCGATGATGAGCACCACGAAGCCGGCGCCCAGCGCGACGAGCGCCACCAGCAGCAGGATCGCCGCGAGCGCTCGAGGGATCCGGAGCCGCGCGATCGCGTCGACGACAGGCGAGGCAACGGCGGCGACCACCGCGGCGGTGATCACAGGCAGGACGATCGTGCTGGTGAGCGCCATCAGCCAGACCAAGCCGACGAGCAGCAGGGTCACGCCCACGAGCAGCCAGCTGGTCACGCCGAGGTCGCGCAGCCAGCCCGGTGTCGTGAAGAGCCCGCTCAGCTCGCGCGGGTCGATCTCCACGACCGCTTCGGCGCGTCCCTCCTCGCGCCCAGACTTCGGGCGCCGATGCAGCCGCCCGCGGATCATGGCCCGAGCCCGATCACGGCGAGCGACCATACCGGCGCCCCCGGACCGCAGGATCACCCGAACGGGATGAGGACAGCGCGAGAGGCAAACGCATAGGTTGCGCGAATGACCGGGCCCGTGGCAGCGCCGGCGCAGCCGTACGGGCAAAACGCCCGCTGGGAGCCGGGCAGGCCGCGACTGAGGCCGGTCCGCCTGCTGGTCGCGTGGATCGTCGCCGCCGCGTCCGTCTGGGTCGCCGCGGCCGTCCTGCCCGGGTTCAGGCTCGACGAGTTCGGCTCGGCATTCGTGGTGGCGGCCGCGATCGCGCTGTTCAACGCGCTGCTGCCTCCGCTCATCGCCGCGCTCCGGCTTCCCTACACGCTGGCGCTCGGCTTCCTGCTCGTGCTCGCGGTCGACGCCCTGGCGCTCCTGATCGCGGACGACCTGCTGCCGCGCTTCGGCGACATCGACTCCTTCGGCAGCGCGCTGCTCGCCGCGCTCGTCATGGCTGCCGTCTCCATGGTGCTCCAGGTGATCCTGGGAACGAACGACGACGACGAGTACACGCTGCGGGTGGTTCAGCGGATCGCCCGGCGCCAGGGCGCGGCCGAGCCCAGCTCCGTGCCGGGGATCATCTTCCTCGAGATCGACGGCCTCGCGCTCCCCGTGCTGCGGCGCGCCATGCGCGACGGGAACGCGCCGGTGATGGCACGCTGGCTGGACGAAGAGGGCTATCGCCTGACCGAGTGGGAGACGGACCTGTCCTCGCAGACGGGCGCCAGCCAGGCCGGCATCCTGCTCGGCTCGAACGACGACATTCCCGCCTTTCGCTGGGTCGAGAAGGAGACCGGCACGATGATGGTCTGCTCGTCACCCGACGACTGTGCGGAGATCGAGCGGCGGCACTCCACAGGCGTCGGGCTGCTGGCCCGCGGCGGCGCGAGCCGCGGCAACCTGCTGTCGGGGGAGGCGGAGGAGACGATCCTGACCGTCAGCCGGATCGAGGCCGAGAAGGGCGCGAATCCCGGCTATCGGGCGTTCTTCGCCGACGGCGTCAACGTGACCCAGGCGTTCGTGCTGTTCCTCTGGGAGGTGGTGCTCGAGTGGACGGCCGCAGCGCGCGCGAAGCGGCGGGATGTCCGTCCGCGGGGCCACCGCGGGGGCGGCTACCCGTTCCTGCGCGGCGCGATGTGCGTGATCGTCCGCAACGCGATCGTGTTCGGCGTGCTCACCGACCTGATGCGCGGGCGTCCCGCGGTCTACGCGACCTTCTCGAGCTACGACGAGGTCGCGCACCACTCCGGGTCTCGAGCGCGCGGACACGCTCGAGGCGCTGCGCAAGCTCGACCAGCAGTTCGCCCGCATCGAGCGGGCTCGGCGCTACGCGCCGCGGCCCTACGAGATCGTCGTCCTGTCCGATCACGGGCAGACGCAGGGCGCGACCTTCAAGCAGCGCAACGGCTACGGCCTCGACGAACTCGTGGAGCGCTCGCTGCAACGCGGCGAGGTCGCCGAGTTCGCAGGCGGCGACGAGCAGCGTGCGATGGTCGGGCACGCGGTGAGCGAGGCCACGGGGACCAAGCCGAAGAAGCGTCCGAAGAACGACGTCTCCGATCGCGACGTGGTGGTCCTCGGCTCCGGCAATCTCGGCCTGATCTACCTGATGTCAGAGCGGCGCCGGCTGACGGTCGAGGAGATCGACGAGCGGCATCCGAAGCTGATCTCCGCACTGCGCGAGCACCCGCACGTCGGCTGGCTCCTGGTGGAATCGCGCGAGCGCGGCCCGCTCGTGCTCGGCGGGTCGGGCAGTCGCGAGCTCCGCGACGGCCGAGTCGAGGGCGACGACCCGCTCGCCGGCTTCTCATCGCGCGCCGGCGAGCACGTGCTGCGCACGCACGGGTTCGCGCACGTCGCGGACCTCATGGTCGGCAGCTTCTATGACCCCGAGCGCGACGAGGGCTGCGCCTTCGAGGAGCTGATCTCCTTCCACGGCGGCCTCGGCGGACCCCAGACGCAGGCGTTCGTGCTGCATCCCGAGCGCCTGCCGCTCCCGGCAGAGCCGCTCGTCGGAGCTGCGGCGATTCACGGCCTGCTCCTCGGCTGGCGGGAGCGCCTCCAAGGATGACGGAGGGCTGGACCGGTCTCTTCTCGTCGGCGTTCACGCATTCGCGCAACCCGATGGCCCTGATCGACGGCCAGCGCCGGCACGTGGATGTGAACGGCGCCTACCTGCGGCTCCTGGGGTACTCGCGAGACTGGCTTCTCGGTCGCCCGGTCTGGGAGCTGGTTCGCGACGGCCCGCAGGTCGAGGAGGCCGAGTGGGCCGCCTCCCTCGCGGAGGGGCGCTTCAGCGGTGAGACCGAGCTGATCAGCGCGGACGGCGGCGTGGTGGCCGTGCAGTGGGGAGCGACCGTCGAGCACGTCACGGGCCGGCACCTCGTCCTCTTCGTGGCGCTCAGCACCTCGCGCTGGGGATCTCGGTTCCGGCGCGAGCCGGGGCCCGAATCGCCGGTCGTGGGACTGTCGGCGCGCGAGCGCGAGATCGTCCGCCTCGTCGCGCTCGGCGCGTCGGGCCCGGAGATCGCCGACGAGTTGGTGATCAGCCACAACACCGTCCGCACCCATGTCCGCAATGCGATGATCAAGGCCGGCGCCCGCTCGCGGGCCCACCTCGTCGCCAGGGCGATCGGCGACGGGCTCGTCGTCGAGTGAGATCGCGCAACTGCGGTATTCCCACCCGGTGGGGCCCCAGCCACACTTCGCCGCCTTGTCCTCGCCGACCCCAGCCCACGAGCACCGCCCGGCCGATGGGCCGACCTGCCTCGCCGACAACATCGGTGAGGCGGTCGATCTCGCGACGCGGCTTCGACTCGTCACGGGAAGGCCGGCGAAGGTGAGGCGCAACGCGCTGGCCAAGCTGGGCGCGGGGCGCTGGACGGTCGGTCTCGCTCCGGCGAGGCCGGCGCGGGTTCTGATCGTGGACAACGCGGCGCCCTTCCGGCAGGCCGTGAGGGAGCTGCTCGAGCGGCGCGGCTACGTCGTCGTGGGGGAGGCGGCCAGCGCTGCGTCCGCGCTGGCCGAGGCGGCGCGGGTGATGCCCGACGCCGTACTGCTCGACGTCCACCTGCCCGACGGGAGCGGGCTCGACGTCTGCACGGCACTGTGCAGCGCGCCGCCCGCTCCCGCCGTCCTGCTCGTCTCGATGTACGACCTGCCGGCGCCGGGTCGCCGGCTCGAGGCCTCCGGGGCGCGCGGGTTCGTTCTGAAGAACGAGCTCGCATCGACGGATCTGGGAGCGTTCTGGCCGGCCGGCACGCGCTCGCCCCGCTCGATCTAGTACCAGTACCCGACCATGACGGCCGGACCCAGAGTGGTGGTGGCCGCTGCGCTGCCGGCGGCCGGGCTCGAGCTCCTGCGGCCGCGCTTCGTCGTCGACGCCGGCGGCAACCGGCCCGAGCGAGGCTGGCTGCTCGAGCACGTGCGCGGCGCCGCGGGGCTCGTGGCAGGCCCCCGCGTAAGCGTCGATTCCGAGCTGCTGGACGCGGCGGGGGACTCGCTGAAGGTCGTTGCCAACTTCGGAGTCGGATACGACAACATCGATGTCGAGGCGGTCCGCGCCCGCGGCATCCGGGCCACGAACACGCCCGACGTCCTCACGAACGCCACCGCCGAGCTCGCCGTGACGCTGATGCTGGCCACCGCCCGGCGCGTGGCGGAGGCCGACGCCCTCGTTCGAGGTGGAGGCTGGCCGCAGGAGGGGAAGCTGCTCGGACGGGAGCTCTCCGGAGCAACCGTCGGGCTGATCGGCTTCGGACGCATCGCCCGGCGGGTCGCTGAGCTCCTGCGGGGCTTCGACACCCGTCTCGTCTACAGCTCTCGCTCAGAGGTGCCGGCAGAGGACCTCGCCGAGCGTCTCGAGCTTCCAGAGCTGATGTCGATCTCCGACTTCATCAGCGTTCACGTGCCGCTCACGTCCGAGACGCATCACCTCATCGACGGGCCCCTGCTCGCCGGGATCAAACCCGGGGCAATCCTCGTCAACACAAGCCGCGGCGCCGTCCTCGAGACCGAGGCGCTCATCGACGCACTGCGCTCGGGTCGGGTGGGCGCCGCCGGCCTCGACGTGTACGAGGATGAGCCGGAGGTCCCGAGAGCACTGCGCGAGCTTCCCAACACCGTCCTCCTGCCGCACGTCGGATCGGCGACGGGCAGGACGAGAGACGCCATGGCGCGCCTCTGCGTCGAGAACCTGGTCGCCGTCATCGAGGGGCGGGAGCCGCCGACGCCGGTGGTGTAACCGGCGCTGTGTCCTCGGCGTGGTACTCCGCCAGCAGCTCCTGCTCCCTGTCGCGCTTCGGGAACATGAAGAAGATCAGGAGGGCGCCGATCGCCGCTCGTCAGTAGCCGACGCCCGTCTTCACCCGTTCGCGCTCGATCGGGTGGACGCCACCCTTCTTGTCGAGTGTCTCGCACGCCTCGACGATGTCCTCGCCGAGCGTGGTCACCAGCGAGTGGCCGAGCGTCTCCTTCACGAGCGCCCGCATGATCTTGACGTGGTCCGCCTTGGGCGGCAGCGTGTACGCGGGCACCATCCAGCCCCGCTCGGCCGAGAGCTGGGACGCGACGTCGAACTCGTCATAGGCCTGCTCCTCGGCCAGCTGGAAGGCCACGAGCGGGAGCTGCTCCTCGTCTGCCCCGCCGATGAGCCGGAAGCGGCCCGTCGCCGCGATCGTGTCGGCCAGCAGCTTGGCGTTGTTCTGCATGACCTCCATCACCAGGCGGTAGCCGGCGTGCCCCAGGCGCACGAAGTTGTAGTACTGCGCGAGCACCATGGCCGATCCCGTCGAGAAGTTCAGCGTGAAGGTCGCGTCGGTCTTGCCGAGGTAGTTCTCGTAGAAGACGAGGTCCTCGGCCAGGTCGCTCTTTTCCCTGAATACCAGCCAGCCGATGCCCGGGTACACGAGGCCGAACTTGTGCCCCGACACGTTGATCGAACGGACCTGCTCGAGGCGGAAGTCCCATTCGGAGTGCGGGTAGAGGAACGGCCAGACGAACCCGCCGCTCGCACCGTCGACGTGGAGCGGCACGTCGATGCCGCGCTTCGACTTGAGCTCGATCAGCAGGTCGTTGATGCCGACGATGTCGTCGGCGTGGCCCGTGAAGGTGGTGCCGAGCACGGCCGCGACACCGATGGTGTTCTCGTCGACGTGAGGCTCGACGTCCTCCGGCCCGATCGTGTACTTGTCGGGCTGCAACGGGATGATGCGCGGCTCGACGTCGAAGTAGCGGCAGAACTTCTCCCACACGACATGCACGTCCCCGCCGAAGACGAGGTTCGGCCTCGTCGTATCCCTGCCGGCAGCCTCCTGGCGCTCGCGCCACTTCCACTTCAGCGACAGCGCGCCGAGCATGATCGCCTCGGACGAGCCCTGCGTACGGGCGCCGGTCGTCTCCCCCGGCGCGTTGAAGAGGGAAGCAAGCATGCGTATGCAGCGCTGCTCGATCTCGGCCGTCTGCGGGTACTCCGCATGGTCGATGAAGTTCCGGTGCAGGTTCTCCGCGATCACCCGCTGAGCCTCCGGCTCCATCCACGTGGTCACGAAGGTCGCGAGGTTGCGCATCGGGATCCCGTCGAGGATGAGCTCCTCGCCGATGAGCCGCATCGCGTCCAGGGGCGGCATGCCGTGCTCGGGCAGCTCGTTGTCGGGAGCCGGCTTGAGCAGGAATCGGGTGCCGAACTCCGCCGCGCGGTGGTCGAGCTGCTCGCTGAGTGACGACGGGTCACGACTTTCCATGGTCATGTCTCCTTGGGTTGTGGAACGTGCTGTGAGGTCTTCGTCTCGCCACGCGGCAGCAGCATCAACGCGCCGATGAAGAAGCAGGCCGCGCCGAGCGCGGTCGTCCAGTTCGCCGCGGCGAGATCGAGTATCGAGCCACTCGACGGTACGACGTACGACGCGATCGCGGAGATCATGAAGAAGATGCAGCCGACGAGGTTCACTGCCGCCATCCTCCACGATCGGTCGCGTGTCGCGGGGCGAAACAGCCGCGGGCCCGTTGCGACGCGGTACGCGAGGAGACCGGACACGAGGAAGCAGGCCGACCCGACGAGGTCCGGGGCGAACACGAGCCGGTCCTCCTGCTCGCTGGACAGGCTGGTCTGCATCGCGTCGAACGTGTCGAGGTTGAAGAGCAGCGTGCCCACGAACTGGATGGCGGCGCTCCACCACGAGGGGTCGCGGCCCCAGCGCTGCCCCCGCCTCACGGTGCCCTCGCGCAACTCG
Organism: uncultured Thermoleophilaceae bacterium; assembly: GCA_963814095.1. Taxonomy (GTDB): domain Bacteria; phylum Actinomycetota; class Thermoleophilia; order Solirubrobacterales; family Thermoleophilaceae; genus JACVRW01. The sequence goes on from CAWFBT010000005.1 coordinate 62,254, forward strand.
AGCCCGGCAGCCAGCGTGAAGAACACCGAGCCGGCGAAGAAGACCACGCCGTCGGCCCCGACACCCACGAGCTGGACGAAGCCGGGAAACGGCCCGATGAAGAAGCAGGCCGACCCCACAGCGAATCCCACGGCGATCGCCTGGTCCCAAGCGGCGCGGGTGGCCGGGCGCGGGCCGACGGCAAGCGCGTGACCTATCAAGGGCGCACCATGATCACTGATCGAGCGTGAGGGTGCGGCGGCAATCTTGGCAGCAGGACGCGATAGTGGGGGCGGCTGACCTTCAGAGCCGCCAACCCCGTCACCCAGCGCGAAGCAGGGGCCTCCGGTCAGCCGTCCCCGTTCGCGGTGCTCGACAGCGGCGGGTCGCTGTTGGCGGCGCAGACCTCAGCGAAATCAGGCCGGGGCCTGCACGGCGAGCCAGTAAGCGCGGGTGAGCGAGTGGATCACGCACCCGGGCGGTGCCCCCCGGCGTAGTCCGGCGGCTCTCGGCCATCGTGCGCGTCGACCATTCGCTGCCCGGCGTGTCCTTGCTCATGCGTCGGAGGCGGCGGGCTTGCGTTGCCGTTGCGCCAGCGCGATGAGCAGACCCGAGCCGGAGACTGCGAGGTAGGCGCTGATGACGGCGATCATGACGGGCACTGTCTGTAGGGCGCCGATCTGGGTCGTGAGGACGCCGAGCAGGATCAGCGAGAACGGGGCGGCGACCAGCGCTCCCGGGAGGGCGGCGAACATCGCCGTGAACGCGAGCGCCTCTGGCAGCCCCGGGATCAGCACGTGGGCGGTCATCCCGGCCGTGCCGCCGATGAACATCATCACGAGGAACGGCCCACCGATGAAGCCGGTGGCCTCACAGAGCGCGAACACGAGGATCTTCGCGAACACGACCGCGATCAACAGACCGGCGCCGAGCGCCGCCCCTTCGTCGATCACGGTCGTGAGCGCATCGGTTCCGGTAAACAGCGTCAGCGGCAGCGCCACGCCGACCAGCCCGAACGCGACTCCCCCGATCGCCGAGCGAAGGATCGTGCGATTGCCGAGACGAGCGGCGAGCCGCGTGAAGACCGCGATCGCGGCCACCGTGATCAGCGCGAGCGCCCCGGCGACCAGGCCCAGCGGAACGGCCGCCAGCAGCTGCCAGTCCTCGTACTCGAACGACGGCATCGAGTAGATCCCGACGAACGTCGACCCCGCGATCGGAAAGTACACCGCGAACGCGACCGACGAGGCCAGCAGACCCCCGACCAGCGTCTCCGAGAAGCGGGCGGCCTTCGGACGCGCAATCTCGAGCACCAGAATCGTCGCCAAAATCGGAGCCGACAACAGGCCACCGTACGCTGCGGACATTCCGGTCAGCGTGTTCGTCGCCCGCATCTCCTCGCCGAGCTTCTTCCGCTCCGAGACCCAGGTCCCCAGCCCGCCCCCCATCAGCCCCAGTGCGCCCTCCGGTCCGAGGCTCGCACCGCCGGCGAGCGACGCCAGCGATACCGCAACCGCCTTCGGGGCCGTGGACGGCTCGACACGCGCGTCCTTCAACTCCTCCACGGTGCCGGGCAACTTGTCCGGAAGCCGAAACAGCCGCCGAAGCACCCCGACGAGCACCCCGGCCGCCGCGGTCACCGCCACCCACCAGAGACTCCCGTCGAACCAGCCGGGGTTCTTCGGAAGCGTGAACCAGAGGTCGCCCCCGCCCTCAACCAACCCCAAAAACGCCAAGCTGGCGAACGCGAGCGCCACCCCGAACAACGCCGCATACCCCATCAACCGCCAGAACCCCGGCGACCGCGTCAACGCCACACCACCGGGGCCCGGCTGCGACCCCTGCCCAGAGCCGGAATGCGACCCCGCACTCACGAACGAACGCTCATCGCCAGGCCGCCGTGTCGGCGACCGCAGGCCCGCCTCCCTCCTGCCGCAGCGCCCGAGCAGCGACTCGGCAGCACACCGCGGCCGCTCCAATCAAGCTCACCGCCTTGCTCTGGCTCCACCCGGCGCGGAACAGAACAGCGGGTCTGTCTGAGGCGGACACCATTTTCCTCCTGCGTGCGGTTCGAGCGATCGCACATACTACCCGCGCGACAGCCGATCGCCCCCGGGGTCGCCGGCAATCAGAACCACGAGCAGCATGGCGTCGATGAGCGGACCGCTCTCAGAAGATCGCGGTGGGATTCAGGGGCGACCCGGTCCCGTGCACGATTCGCAGTGGAGCGGCAACGAACATGAACTCCCAGCGCCCGACCGCGTCGCAATGCCGCACAACGTCCTCGAACTGGAGGTAGTCGAGCAGGTGGACGCCCATGGCGTTGAGGGCGAGGACATGAATGGGAAACGCGACCCCTTCCGTAGTGCTAGGAGCGGTGTCGCTGTTGCCGTCCGAGCCGAGCGCGGCCACCCGCCGATCCGCAAGGAATGACGCCGTCGTGGGGTGGAGGCCCGCCTTCGCCTTCCGGGTGTCCCACGGCGCGAGGTCGGCCTGGCGCCGCGCGTGGCCCGTGCGGACCAGGAGGATGTCGCCGGGTTCCACGCGAACTCCCTGAGCGCGCTCCGCCTCCTCGAGGTCGTCGCGGAACACGTGCTCGCCCGGCTCGATCCACGGAACGCCGCGTACGCGCGGGACGTCGAGCAGAACGCCGCGGCCGACCAATCCGTCCCTGAGCACCCCGATCGCACCCGCCGCCGCGCCCTCCGCGGTCACTGACCGGTCCGGCTTCCCGTCGAACAGCTTGCCCTCGAACGCCACATGGCAGAAGGCGTCGATGTGGGTGTGCCCGTCGTTGTGGTAGTCGAGGCCGACGTAGTCCTTGGCGAAGCGCACCGACCCGGAACCGATGTCGACGTCGTTCAGCATCGTCATGTGATGGTCGGCGGGCTCCGGCACATCGATGCCCGCCTTGGTCTTCAGGGGTTGGCTGAGCGTGATCGTGGTTCCGGTGCGAACGAGCCGGGCGGCAGCGGCGGTCCGAGCGGGGGTGAGATGGTTCAGAGCCCCGCGCTCTCCGTCGTCATCCCAGCGACCCCAGTTGGAGACCGCATCGAAGAGCTCGCGGAACTCGCGTGCAGTCATGTCCAGCTCGGGCATTTCGGCCACTCTATGGCGGCCAACCGCGGAGCGCATCGTCTGATTGGGGTGATGGCGTGCTCCCGAGGGAGCAACGATCCAGGCACGAGGACGGTCGTCTGAGCGTCGCGGCGGACGGGCGCCCGCCCGACGTCCGGCCAGGCGACGCCGTGATCGTCCTCGCCTCACGGCGTGGCGACACCGTACTCTCCACGTAGGCCCGCCGGAGATTCATCCGAATGGGGTGATGTGCCAACGCGGTCGCCGCCGAAGAATCACACTGTCGGACCACCGCACACCCGAAGTGAAAGGCACGCATGAGCACCGCGGTACGACCTCGTCAACGGACCGGCGCGAGCGCGAGCGACGCGGACGGCGCGCCGCCCGCGGACGTGTTCGTCATCTTCGGCATCACCGGAGACCTCGCCAAGGTGATGACCTTTCACTCGCTCTACCGCTTGGAGCGCCGTGGCCTGCTCGACTGCCCGATCGTGGGGGTCGCCGGCGACGACTGGACGGTCGCGCAGCTGCGCGACCACGCGCGCCAGTGCATCGCGGATTGCGGTGAGACAATCGACGACGAGGTATTCGACCGATTCGCCGCGCGTTTGTCCTATCTGCCCGGCGACTTCGGCGACGACGACACCTACAAGCGTGTGGCCGGCGCAATCGGAGACGCGCGCAGCCCGGTGTTCTACCTCGAGATCCCGCCCTCGCTGTTCGGCATGGTGATCAAGGGCCTGGCCGGAGCGGGTCTGACGGACTCGGCACGAGTGGTGGTCGAGAAGCCCTTCGGCCACGACGTGGCGTCAGCGGCTGCGTTGAACGAGGAGCTCCACCAGTACCTGGACGAGTCCCAGCTCTACCGGCTCGATCATTTCCTGGGGAAGATGGGCCTGGTCGAGGTCCTGTTCCTGCGGTTCGCGAACACCATGTTCGAGCCGATCTGGAACCGCAACTACGTCTCGTCGGTGCAGATCACGATGGCGGAGAGCTTCGGGGTCGAGGATCGCGGCCACTTCTACGATCCCGTCGGCGCCGTTCGTGACGTGGTCGTCAACCACCTGATGCAGCTGGTCGCCGCCGCGGCGATGGAACCACCCGCGCAGCGGGACGGTGAAACGTTGAAGAACTCCATCGTGTCGGTCTTCCAGGCGATGCCGCCGGCCGACCCGGCCCATTACGTGCGCGGTCAGTACGAGGGCTACCGGGACACCGACGGGGTCGCTGAGGACTCCACCACCGAGACCTATGCGGCGCTGCGCCTTGACATCGACAACTGGCGCTGGTCGGGCGTGCCGTTCTTCATTCGGACGGGTAAGCACCTGCCGATCACGCAGACCGAGATGCGGCTCGTGTTCAAGAAGCCGCCCCGGCTCGGCTTCCAGGCGGACCAGTCGCGGCGCCCGGAGTCCGACCAGATTGTCGTGAAGCTCGACCCCTCGACCGGCATCAGGCTGATCGTCGACGCTCAGCGCGCCGACTCGGTCGCGCCCGAGGGGATCAACCTGGACATGGAGTTCGCCGAGGAGGGGGGCGAGGGCGCCACGCCGTATGAAGTGCTCCTTCACGCGGCCCTGACCGGAGACAGCTCGCGCTTCAAGCGCCAGGACAGCGTGGCGGAGTGCTGGCGTGTCGTGCAGCCATTGCTCGACTCGCCACCACCGGTACATCCCTACGAGAAGGGATCGTGGGGTCCGGCCGCCGCAAACGACCTCGTTGCCGACGTGGGCGGCTGGCGCGGTCCGTGGGTGGCTTCATGACGACGGCCAAGACCGAGAAGGCCGGCGCGCCCCAGAGCGCCGCGGCACCCTCGCCGTTCCCGCCGATCGCCGAGTACGCCTTCCTCTCCAACTGCCACACCGGCGCGCTGGTCGCGCCCGACGGATCGATCGACTGGCTCTGCGTGCCGCGCTTCGACTCGCCGAGTGTCTTCGGCACGCTGCTCGACCGCCAGGCAGGGAGCTTCCGGCTGGGTCCGTTCGGGGTCAACGTCCCTGCGTCGCGCATCTACGAGCCCGGGACGAACACCCTCCTTACGACGTGGAACACGCCGACGGGCTGGATCATGGTCCGCGATGCGCTGACCATGGGCCCGCGGGATCACGAGGACGAGGTCACGCCCCACACCCGGCCACCCGCCGACGAGGACGGCGACCACATCCTCGTGCGCACGGTCCTCTGCGTGGAGGGCAGCGTCGAGGTCGATCTGGTGTGCGAGCCGGTCTTCGACTACGGGCGCACGCCGGCGGAGTGGTCGCTGGTCGACGACAGCCGACACGTCGCCGACGCGACGGGCGCCGGCCAGACGATCAGGCTGCGGACCGACATGCCGCTCGGGATCGAGGGCGAGCGGGTGAGGGCACGCCACAACCTCAAGCAGGGCGAGCAGGTGTACTGCTCGCTCTCTTGGGCCGAGGGCCTTGCCTCGCCGCAGAACATCGACGAGGCCAACGGTCGGCTCGCTGCCACCACGCGCTACTGGCGCGAATGGCTGCACCGGGCTCGCCCCATCGATCACCGCTGGCGCCCGGCACTCGAGCGCTCGGCGCTTGCGATCAAGGGACTCACCTACATGCCCACTGGGGCCACGGTCGCGGCGCTGACCACGTCGCTGCCCGAGACGCCGGGTGGGGAGCGCAACTGGGACTACCGCTTCACCTGGATCCGGGACTCGACCTTCACGCTGCAGGCGCTGCACTTCCTGAATCTGGACTGGGAGGCAGACGAGTTCATGCAGTTCGTCGCCGACCTCGAAACGAACGACGACGGGGCGCTCCAGATCATGTACGGGATCGACGGGCGCCGCGACCTGACCGAGTCCACGCGAGACGAGCTCTCCGGGTACGCGGGAGCCCACCCTGTGCGGATCGGGAACGGCGCCTTCGACCAGCGCCAGAACGACGTCTTCGGGGCGGCGCTCGACTCGATCCTCCTCCACACACGGCGCAGCCAACGCATGCCGCGGCGGCTCTGGCCGATCGTCCAGAGCCAGGCGGAGTGCGCCACGCAGGTCTGGAAGCAGCCCGACCAGGGCATCTGGGAGGCCCGCGGGGACCCCCAGCACTACGTGTCGTCGAAGCTGATGTGCTGGGTCGCGCTCGACCGCGCCGCCAAGCTGGCTCACATCGGTGGTGACTCGGCGCTTCAAAAGACCTGGAGCGCCACGGCCGACGAGATCAAGGAGGACATCCTCGCCCACGGCATGCGCGACGGAGTGCTGCGCCAGCACTACGACACCGAGTCGCTCGACGCGTCCACCCTGCTGGCGGCGCTCTTCGGATTCCTGCCTGGTGACGACGAGCGGCTGCGCAAGTCCGTCGAGGCGATCGCCGACGACCTCACCGAGGACGGCTTCGTCCTGCGCTACCGCACCGACGAGACCGACGACGGCCTCTCCGGCAAGGAGGGGAGCTTCCTGATCTGCTCGTTCTGGCTCGTGTCGGCGCTGGCAATAGTCGGCGACGGCCAGCGCGCTCGCGATCTGATGGAGCGGCTGCTGAGCGTCGCCTCGCCGCTCGGGCCTCTACGCCGAGGAGTTCGACACCAGCACGGGCAGGCACCTCGGCAACTTCCCGCAGGCGTTCTCCCATCTCGCGCTGATCGAGGCGGGCGCGCGAATCATCCTCACGGAGCGACTCGAGGAGTACACGACATGAGCTCCTACGACGTCATCGTGATCGGCAGCGGGGCCGGCGGCGGCACGCTCGTGCACCGCCTCGCTCCATCCGGCAAGCGCATCCTGCTGCTGGAGCGCGGCGACTGGCTGACGCGCGAGCCGAATAACTGGAGCGCGGCGGACGTGTTCGTCGACAACCGCTACATCTCGGAGGACAGCTGGTACGACGGAACGGGCAAGCCCTTCCAGCCGCAGGTCCACTACTTCGTCGGGGGCGCCACCAAGCTCTACGGAGCGGCGCTCTACCGGCTGCGCGCGGAGGACTTCGGCGAGCTTCAGCATCACGACGGCATCTCGCCCGCCTGGCCCATCGGCTACGACGAGATGGAGCCGTACTACACGCAGGCCGAGCAGCTCTACCAGGTGCACGGCGCCCGCGGCGAGGACCCCACCGAGCCGCCCGCGAGCGCACCGTACCCCTTCCCGGCGGTGTCGCACGAGCCGCGGATCCAGCAGCTCGCGGACGACCTCGCCGCCGCCGGACATCAGCCCTTCCACGCCCCCTGCGGGGTGATGCTGAACGAGGCCAACATGCCGTATAGCAACTGTGTCCGCTGCTCCACCTGCGACGGCTTCCCATGCCTCGTTCACGCCAAGTCCGACGCGGAGGTGCTGGCGGTGCGGCCGGCGCTCGAGCACTCCGAACGTCACGCTGCTGACGAACACGGAGGCTGTGGCGCTCCACACCAACCCGGGCGGCGACGACCGTGACGGAGGTCGCCGTCGACCGCGACGGCACCCGCGAGACCTACAGCGCGGACATCGTCGTCGTCTCGTGCGGAGCGGCCAACTCGGCCAAGCTGCTCCTCGCCTCGGCCACCGAGAAGCACCCGAACGGCCTCTCCAACCGGTCCGATCAGCTCGGTCGCAACTACACCTTCCACAACAGCCAGGCCGTGCTCGCCCTGTCCAAGGAGGAGAACCCGACCGTCTTCCAGAAGACGCTCGGCCTCAACGACTTCTACTTCGGCAGCGACGACTTCGAGTACCCGCTCGGCAACATCCAGATGGTCGGCAAGTCGTCGGCGCCGATGTACCGCGGCGAGAAGCCGCTCGAGACGAAGCTCGCCCCCACGCGGACCTTGGACAACATGGCGCGCCACGCCGTCGATTTCTGGCTCTCGACCGAGGACCTGCCGCGGCCGGAGAACCGCGTCACGCTCGACGGCGAGAACGGCCGTATCACGCTGAGCTACAGCCCCTCGAACGAGGAGCCCAAGAAGCGCCTGTACCACAAGCTCAAGGGACTGCTGAAGCACACCGGGATGCACGAGGACCACCTCATCCCGCGCCACGCCTACCTCAAGAACGAGATCCCGGTCGCGGGCTGCGCCCACCAGGCCGGTACCTGCCGCTTCGGCACCGACCCCGAGGCGTCGGTGCTCAATACCGACTGCCGGGCACACGAGCTCGACAACCTCTACGTGGTCGACACGAGCTTCTTCCCGAGCATCGGGGCGGTCAACCCGGCGCTCACCGCGATGGCCAACGCGCTGCGCGTCGGTGACCATCTCCTCGAGCGGCTCGGCGCGGAGAGCCCAGGGAGTGAGCCCGCCCATGCCGCCTGACGCCGAAGCTACCGGGCGGCGCCGTGTCGTGATCATCGGCGGCGGGTTCGGCGGACTGGCCGCTGCGCTCAAGCTGCGCCACGCCGACGTGGACGTGACGATCGTCGACCGCATGAACCACCACCTCTTCCAGCCGCTCCTCTACCAGGTGGCGGCGGGCGGGCTGGCCCCGAGCGACTGCGCCGCGCCGCTCCGACCGGCTCTGAAAAAGGGCTCCAACACCAGCTTTCTGATGACCGAGGTGACCGACGTCGACGCCGAGCGGCGCCAGGTGGTCCTCGACCGTGGCGACCGCCTCGACTACGACAGCCTGATCGTCGCGTGCGGCGCGCAGACGTCCTACTTCGGCCACGACGAGTGGAAGGACGTGTCGTGCGGTCTCAAGACGCTCGCGGACGCGGTCGACCTGCGCAAGCGCTTCTACGGCGCCTTCGAGGAGGCCGAGCGCACCGACGACCCGGCGGCGCGCGCCGAATGGCTGACGTTCGTCGTCATCGGCGGCGGCCCCACGGGTGTGGAGGTCGCCGGCGAGCTGGCGATCACCGCCGACGCGATGAAGCGCCAGTTCCGCGGAATCGATCCTGCCGACGCGCGGGTGATCCTGCTCGACGCGGGCGAGCGCGTGGTCTCCGCGTTCAGTGAGAGGCTCTCGGGGAAGGTCGCTCAGCAGCTCGCCGAGCTCGGTGTGACCGTTCGCGAGGGCGCACGTGCCACCGCTATCGACGCGCGCGGCGTGACGATCGAGATCGGCGGAGCGACCGAGCGGATCGACACCAGAACGGTCATCTGGGCCGCCGGCGTCCACGCCGTCCCGCTCACCGGCGCCATCGCTCGCGCGACCGGTGCGAGCACCGACCGCGGCGGGCGCGTCGAGGTCAATCCCGACCTCACGGTGCCGGGCCACCCCGAGATCTCGATGGTCGGCGACGCCGTCTCCCTCGAGGGACCGGGCGGCAAGCCCCTCCCCGGGCTCGCGACGGTTGCCATCCAGCAGGCCCACCATGTGGCCAAGGGGATTGCCGAGGGGCGGCCCGGGGCCTCAACGCCGTTCAAGTACTTCGACAAGGGCGCCCTCGCCGTCGTCGGCAAGGGGAAGGCTGTGTGCGAGATCCGCGGACGTGAGCTGTGGGGCCGGCCCGCCTTCTTCACCTACCTCGGCGTTCACCTCTATTACCTCGGCGGCCAGACCGGCCGCCGCGTCGAGGTGCTCCTCAGGTGGGTCGGGACTCGCTTCGGCGAGCGCCGGAGCGCTCTGATCGAGGACGAGCTCGCGAGCGTCGAGCGGGAGTCGCCGGCGCCGGCCGAGCCCGTGCGGTGACCCCGTGGGCCAAGGCGTGACGATGGCGACGTTCAGTTGCTAGCCGACAGCCTTACCTTCGCGGCGTCGGACCTGGGCTGGGCGCGGAGTCAGATGGCGTTCACGCTCGGCTTCCACATCATCCTGGCCTCCATCGGAGTGGCGTTCCCGGCGATCATGTTGATCGCCAACTACCGCGGCCTGCGTCGCGGCGACGAGGACGCGCTTGAGCTGGCGCGGCGCTGGTCGAAGGTGGTGGCCGTGACGTTCGCGGTCGGCGCCGTCACCGGCACCGTGCTCTCGTTCGAGTTCGGGCTGCTGTGGCCGGCCTTCACCGGGCGCTTCGGTGAGGTCTTCGGCGTGCTATTCGCGATCGAGGGGCTCTTCTTCTTCCTCGAGGCGATCTTCGTCGCGATCTACATCTTCGGGTGGAAGCGTCTGAAGCCGTGGACGCACTTCTGGGCGGGCGTGCCGATCCCGTTCTGCGGACTCGGCGGCGCGTTCTCGGTCGTGGCCGTGAACTCGTGGATGAACCAGCCGCAGGGCTATTCGCCGACCAGCGGAGACGTCACCTCGGTCGAGCCGCTGAAGGTCATCTTCAATCCGGCGGTGCCCTACGAGGTCCCGCACATGATCCTGGCCGCCTACCTGGTCACGGGCTTCCTCGTCGCGTCCGTTTACGCGGTCGGGATGCTGCGCGGCCGGCGCGATCGCGTTCACCGGCTCGGGCTGCTGATCCCGCTGACGGTTGCGTGCATCGCCACGCCGATCCAGTTCGCGGTCGGCGACACCGCCGCGCGCTCGATTGCGAAGGACCAGCCGATCAAGTTCGCGGCGATGGAATGCGTGCAGACGACCTCGACCCACGTGACGGAGTACATCTTCGGCCGCTGCACTGCCGATGGCGTCAAGGGCGGGATCGGAATCCCCGGCTTCGATTCCTTCCTCGTCGGCTGGAGCACCGACACGCAGGTGATCGGGCTGGACACCGTGCCACCCGAGGACCGGCCGCCGGCGAACACGATGCTGCATTGGGCCTTCGACACGATGGTCGGGATCTGCACCATGCTGATCCTCCTCGGCCTGTGGCTCGGTTGGGCCTGGTGGCGCAAGCGCGACTTTCCGCAGTCGCGCTGGTTTCTGCGAGCCGTGGCGGTCTCCGGGGTCGCCTCCGTGGTGGCGCTCGAATGCGGGTGGATCGTGACCGAGGTCGGACGGCAACCATGGATCGTCTACAACGTCATGCGCACCGAGGACGCGGTCACCAATGCCGATGGCGTGTGGATCAGTTTCACCGCCGTGGTCGCGCTCTACGTGGCGCTCGGCGCGGCGCTGATCCTGACCCTCCGGGCGATGTCGCGTCGCTGGCGCGCGAACGAGGACCCCGAGGTGCCCTACGGCCCGAGCGAGCCGATGGCGGATTCCGGGTGAGCAAGGCCGACGTCGTCGCCGTTGTGCTCTGGGTCGGCGCGACGATGTACGCGATCTTCGGCGGCGCGGACTTCGGCGCCGGCCTCTGGAGCCTGCTGGCCGGCGGCGGGTCGCGCGGCCGCCGCCCGCGTGAGCTGATCGACTGGGCGATCGGCCCCGTCTGGGAGGCCAATCACGTGTGGCTGATCTTCGTGCTCGTCGTGCTCTGGACCGGGTTCTCGTCCGCCTTCGAGGCGATCTTCTCGACGCTGTTCATCCCGCTGAGCCTCGCCGCCCTCGGCATCGTCTTCCGGGGCGCCGGGTTCGCGTTCCACAAGACCGCCGGTCGCTTGCGTGGGCGTGGGTTGGCCGAATCGTCGTTCGGCCTCGCCTCGCTGCTCACCCCGTTCTTCATGGGCACCGTCGTGGGAGCGATCGCCGGTGGCCGCGTACCCGTCGGCAACGCCGCAGGCGACGCTGTGACGAGCTGGCTGAACCCGCTCTCGCTGCTGATCGGGGCGCTGTTCGTCGCCACCTCCGCCTACCTCGCCGCGGTGTTCCTCGTCAGCGACGCACGGCGCGCCGACACGCCGGACCTCGAGCGCTACTTCCGCGTCCGCGCACTGACCGCCGCGGTTGTCGCGGGGGCGCTGGCCGTCGGCGGCGTCCTCGTGTTGCGCGACGATGCGCGATACGTGTACGACGGCCTCACGAGCGACGGCCTGCCGTTGGTGATCCTGTCGCTGGTCTGCGGCGGTGCCGCGCTCATCATGCTCTGGCGCGGCGCCGTGCGCGGCCCGCGCCCGCTCGCGATTGCGGCGGTCGCCGCCGTGATCTGGGGCTGGGGAATCGCCCAGCACCCCTACCTGCTCCCCAAGTCACTCACCATCACCGAAGCGGCGGCGCCGAGCGCGACGCTTACCAGTGTGCTGATCGTCTTCGGCGTCGCCGTCGTGCTCGTGCTGCCGTCCATCGCGCTCCTGTTCACCCTGGCGCAACGCGACCTCGTACAAGAGACCGAGGGTCCGCAACGGAGAACGGGCTGACCGATGCTGTCGTGATCGCTCCATCCGGCGACCAGATCGGGATCGCGCTCGGCGACCAGCGGGCGACGGTGGTGGAGGTTGGCGGCGGGCTTCGAACCTATTCAGTGGGCGGCCGCGACGTCCTGGACGGATACGGGATCGACGAGATGAGCAGCTCCGGCCGCGGCCAGGTGCTGATCCCGTGGCCAAACCGGCTCGAGGACGGCAGCTACGAGTTCGAGGGGACCCGTCACCAGCTCCCGATCGACGACGTCCCGGAGCAGGATGCGATTCATGGGCTGGTCCGCTGGGCGACCTGGACCGCGGGAGAGCGCGAGCCACACCGGGTCGTGATGGAGCACATGCTGCATCCCCGGCCCGGTTACCCGTTCTCGCTCGCCCTGGCGATCGAGTATCGGCTCTCCGAGGAAGGCCTTCGGGTGACCACGACGGCCACGAATGCCGGGCGAGCATCGTGTCCGTTCGGAAGCGGAGCTCATCCGTACCTGACCCTCGGCAGCGGGACTGTGGACGAGCTGATCCTGCGTGTGCCGGCGGGAACCGTGCTGCGGTCCGACGATCGCGGCATCCCCGTCGGCTCGGCAGCCGTCGAGGGCACGGACGTCGACTTCCGCCGGCCGAGAGCGATCGGCACGACCAAGCTCGACAACGCGTTCACCGACCTCGAGCGCGACGACGACGGCCTCGCTCGCGTCCAGCTCCGGGATCCTCACGACGGGAGCGAGCGGATTCTCTGGGTCGACGAGAGCTATCCCTACGTGATGGTTTTCACCGGCGACCCGCTACCCGATGTGGACCGGCGAGCTCTCGCGGTCGAGCCCATGAGCTGTCCGCCGAACGCGTTCCGCAGCGGGACGGACCTGGTCCGCATCGAGCCAGGGCAGTCGTTTACGGGCCGCTGGGGCATTCGTCCCGGTTGACGGGATCCAACGGCACGTCAGCGATTCTCCTCTGCACGCACCACAACGATTGGACGCCTGCTGCGCGCGAGCAACTGCCGCGAGGTGCTCCCGAGCAGGTGCGAGCGCAGCCCGGAGATGCCGTGTGAGCCGACCACGACCGCCGCAACGTCGCGCTCGACGGCGAAGCGGCGCGTAGACATGCGAGCCGCCTGCCCAGGCTCAGAGCCGGCCAGCCGCTGATCCCCCCGGCGGCCTACCTCTCCGCAACCCGCTCGTCCGCCCCGAAGACGAGGATGCCGTGGACGACGTACACGCTCAGGAAGAAGATCGCGAGCGACCACCAGGGGTTGGCGCCCCCGATCGACAGCAGCGCCGCGATCGCTCCAAGGCTCCCGGCGATGACTCCGATGATCCGGCCGTAGGCGTTGCCGGCGAATAGCGAGAAGCCCGCCGTGAGCTGGATCACGCCGAGGACGATCATCACCCAGCCCATCGTGTTCAGGTTGGTGAAGATGTACCGCGTGTCGTTGACGAAGATGTTCGCCCCGTCCAGGGCCCCGATGCCGTAGATGATGTTGAGCGTGCCGACGATCAACAAGATCGTCGCCGCGAATATCACTCTGCCTGCGCCTCTCACCTGTCGCTCTCCTCTGCGTTCTCGTACGACTCACAGGCTCGATCAGAACGCTTGGCCGCACATCACCCGATCCGGATGATTCTCCGCCGGGCCGACCCGGGTTCTTTTGAGCAACTTTGGGGGAAGCACGGGGTTGACGCGTACGCGTCAGCACTCGACGAAAGGAAGGCGCAATGTCTCGATGGGCCCGGCGGCTCGTGCCGTCGCCCGCCATGGTCGTGGCTCTCGTCGCCCTGGTCATGGCGATGGGCGGCTCGGCGTACGCGCTGGTGATCACTGGCAAGAGCATCAGGAACGGAACAGTGACCGGCAAGGATCTCCGGAACCGTTCTGTCACCGGCAACGACACCAGGCGCGACTCGCTCGGCGGAGGATCGGTCAAGGAGTCCTCGCTCGGCGTCGTTCCGGCGGCGCTGATCTCGCACGGATCGCAGCGCTTCGCCGTCGTGACCGGCGGCGGGCAGCTGGTGCGGGGCCGCAACGCGCAGGCCGCACGCACGGGCGCCGGCCGCTACCAGGTGATCTTCGAGACGGACATCCGGAGTTGCGCGTACTTCGCCACCGTCGCCGACGCGAGCGCCTCCGGGCCTCCGCAGAACAGCCACATCAGCGTGGCGTCGCTCGGCTCGAACGTGAACGGCGTCGCCGTCCGCGTCGAGAACAACGCCGGCGCCGAGGTCGATCGGCCCTTCCACCTCGTCGTCTTCTGCTGATCCCGGGCTGGGGCCGTCCGTCCTAGGGCGGCCCCAGCTCCTCGGGGTACTCGACCTGCCTGATCACGCGCGCCGGGGCGCCCGCGGCGATCGAGAAGGGCGGGATGTCGCGCGTGATCACGCTGTTGGCTCCGATCACCGAGCGCTCGCCGATCGACACGCCGCTCGTGATCACCACGTGGGCCCCGCACCAGACGTTGTTGCCGACCACGGTCGGGCCCTTGCTCGAGAAGCCCTGCCAGGGAACGGGGCGGATCGGATCGTCGAAGCGGTGGTTGCCGTCGGTGATGAAGCAGCCGTTGGCGAACATGCAGTGGTCGCCGATCTGGACGTACTCGACCGAGGCGACCATCACGCCGATGTTGAGGAACGTCTGAGAGCCGATGACGATGCGAGCCGCATCCGGCGCGGTCAGCCAGACGTGCGGCTCGAACAGCGTGTGCTCTCCCACCTCGAGGCGGCCCTCCCGGAATGCCTCGAGCACGTTGCCGTGCAGCGGCCAGCGCGCGAAGGCCTTCCGCCCGGCCAGCTCCCGGTGGATCCGCGCACGGTTCCAGGGCAGCGAGTTGCGCTCGTACCAGCGCCACTTCTGCCACCACAGGCGGGCGTCGCTCACGGCGGCAGCCTTGCAGAGCGAGCGGCCGCTACGCAGGCTCGGGCTGCACGCGGAAGGCTCGTCGGTAGGCGCTGGGAGAGGTGGCGACGGCGCGCCCGAAGTGCTGTCTGAGCGCGGCCGCCGTGCCGAAGCCGGAGCGCGCCGCGACCTGCTCGACCGGCAGATCGGTGCCCTCCAGCAGCCGCTGCGCCTCGGCCACGCGCCGCCCGATCAGCCACTGCAGCGGGGTCGTGCCGGTCTCGGCACGGAAGCGGCGCGCGAACGAGCGCGGGCTGCAGGAGGCGTGCCTGGCCATCGCCTCGATCGTCAGCGGCTCGTCGAGGCGCTCATCCATCCAGGCGCGCGTGGCGGCGAGCCCACCGTCCGCGGACGGCAGCGGTCGCTCGACGAACTGGGCCTGGCCGCCGTCGCGGTGCGCGGCCACCACCGTCCGCCGCGCGATCGCGTTGGCCACCTCGGCGCCGTGGTCGCTCCGCACCATGTGCAGGCACAGGTCGATACCGGCGGCCACCCCGGCCGAGGTCAGCACATCGCCGTCGTCGACGTAGAGCACGTCGGCGTCGACCTCGACTGCCGGGAACTCGCGCGCGAGCAGCGTGGCGTAGCGCCAGTGCGTGGCGGCGCGGCGTCCGTCGAGGATCCCGGCCGCCGCGAGCACGAAGGCGCCGGTGCAGATCGAGGCGATGCGCGCGCCACGCTCCCTTGCCGCCCGCAACGCGTCGAGCGGCTCGGGCGGCAGCGGCCAGGCACGGTCGCCTATGCCGGGCACGATGATGGTGTCCGCCTTCGCCAGCGCCTCCAGGCCGTACGGAACGAGCACGTCGAAACCGGTCTCGGTCGGAACCGGCCCGGGCTCGGGGGCGCAGACGGCCCACTCGTAGAGACCCGGCTCGCGGCCGAACACCTGGGCCGGAATGGCGAGATCGAAGGCCACCACCTCGTTCACGACGAGGGCGGCGACGCGATGGCGAGACGGCATGGCAGGAATCTAGCGTATATTGGCTTTCCTGCCACTCGACGGCACGGGGCCGCGGTGAGACTCTCACCGCATGAACGCCGAGATCCTTCTCTTCGACGGCTTTGACGAGCTCGATGCGATGGGCCCCTGGGAGGTGCTCGCGGGCCTCGCCCAGCTGCGCGAGGATGTGACCGCCCGCCTCGTGACGCTCGAGGGCGCCCGCGAGGTGCGCGCCGACCACGGGGCGGTGATGCAGGCCCACGGCGCCCTGTCCGAGCGCCCGGATGTCGTGATCGTGCCCGGCGGCGGGTGGTTCGACCGGACGCCGGACGGTGCCTGGGCGCAGGCCGAGCGCGGCCACCTCCCTGAGGCGCTCGCGGCCCGGCACGCGGCCGGCACGACGGTCGCATCCGTCTGCACCGGCGCGCTCCTGCTCGCCAGCTCGGGCATCCTCGACGGCCGCCGCGCGACCACCAATCCCGGCGCGCTCGACGACCTCCGCGCCCACGGCACGATCGAGGTCATCGAGGCACGCGTCGTGGACGACGGCGACATCCTCACGGCCGGGGCGCCCGCCTGCGGCATCGACCTGGCGCTCCATCTGCTGGAGCGCTACGGCGGACCGGAGCTGGCCGAGGCCGGCGCGCAGGAGCTCGGGTACGAGCGGCCGGCGGTTGTGGTGGCGTAGGGCCTGGCGGTGCCTCGGCGAACGGCAGCGGTAATGGGGGTTGGGCGACCGGCTTCGACGCTTCGTCCTGACTTTGCCTGCTCCTGGCGGGCAAAGTCAGGACGGCTGGTCCCCGGAGGTGCCGCGCGCGGCGGCGGATGACCAGCGCGGCCGAGCCCGGCGCCTCGGCCGGATCGACGCTTCGTCCTGACTTCTTGGGCCAGGAGCCCTACGAGTCAGGACGAACCGTCGGAATCGGTCCGCCCAACCCCCTCCCCAGCCGTCGTTCGCCCGGAAGTGCCGCGCGGCCGCGCGGCCCGCGGCCGGCCCCTAAGCCGCCGCAGCCACCTTCGACGCTGCTCCCCCGCGCTTCGCGCGGCGCGCCGGCTTGACGAGCCGTGCCAGGAAGCTGCCGGTGTGGGAGCCCGCCACGGCGGCGACCTGCTCGGGGGTGCCCTGGGCGACCAGCCGGCCGCCTTCCTCGCCGCCCTCGGGACCGAGGTCGATGATGCGGTCGGCGGTCTTGATCACGTCGAGGTTGTGCTCGATCACGACGACTGTGTTGCCCTGGTCGACGAGCCGGTTCAGCATCTCGAGCAGGCGCTCGACGTCCGCGAAGTGCAGGCCGGTCGTCGGCTCGTCGAGGATGTACAGGGTCCGGCCCGTCGCGATCTTGGAGAGCTCGGAGGCGAGCTTCACGCGCTGGGCCTCGCCGCCCGAGAGCGTGGTGGCCGGCTGGCCCAGGCGGATGTAGTCGAGCCCGACGTCGTGCAGCGCCTGCAGCCGGCGCTTGATCTTCGGGATGTGCTGGAAGAAGTCGACCGCCTCCTCGACCGTCATGTCGAGCACGTCGGCGATCGTCTTGCTCTTGAAGCGGACCTCGAGCGTCTCGCGGTTGTAGCGCTTGCCCTGACACTGCTCGCACGGCACGTAGACGTCGGGCAGGAAGTGCATCTCGATCTTGATCTGACCGTCGCCGCGGCACACCTCGCAGCGGCCGCCCTTGACGTTGAACGAGAAGCGGCCCGGCTTGTAGCCGCGCGCGCGTGCCTCCTGGGTGCGCGAGTAGAGCTCGCGGATGTGGTCGAAGAGGCCGATGTAGGTGGCCGGGTTCGAGCGCGGTGTGCGGCCGATCGGCGACTGGTCGATGTTGATGATCTTGTCGACCTGGTCGAGGCCCTTGATGCGGCGATGCGAGCCGGGCCGCTGCTTCGCCCGGTGGAGGCGGTTGGCGACGGCCTTGAACAGCACCTCGTTGACGAGCGTCGACTTGCCAGACCCGGACACTCCCGTGACCGTGCAGAACACGCCCAGCGGGACCTTGACGTTGATGTCCTGCAGGTTGTGCTGTGACGCGCCCTCGACCTCGATGTAGCCGCTCGGCCGGCGCCGTTTCTTGGGCATCGGGATCTCGCGCTTGCCGGCGAGGTACTGCCCGGTGAGCGACCCCGCCGTCCGCATCACGCGCTCCGGCGTGCCCTCCGCCACCAGGTGGCCGCCGTGCTCGCCCGCCCCCGGACCGAGGTCGACGAGATGGTCGGCCGCGAGCATCGTGCCCTCGTCGTGCTCTACGACGATCACGGTGTTGCCGAGGTCGCGCAGGCGCTCGAGCGTCGCGATCAGACGCTCGTTGTCGCGCTGGTGCAGGCCGATCGAGGGCTCGTCGAGGATGTACAGGACTCCGACCAGCGATGAGCCGATCTGGGTGGCGAGCCGGATCCGCTGGGCCTCGCCGCCCGACAGCGTGGCCGCGGCGCGCTCCAGCGACAGATAGCCGACCCCGACGTTGTCGAGGAAGCGCAGGCGCTCGTCGATCTCGCGCAGGATCATGCGGGCGATCTGGCGCTCCGTATCGGACAGCTCCAGGCTCTCGACCCAATCAATCGCGCGCCGCGCCGACATGCGCGTGAACTCGTCGATGCCGAGCCCGCCGACCTTGACCGCCAGCGACTCGGGCCGCAGCCGCGCCCCGTGGCATTCCGGGCACGGGCGCAGCGTCATGTACTCCTCGATCTTCTCGCGCGACCAGTCCGAGTCGGTCTCGCGGTAGCGGCGCTCGAGGTTGGGGACGATGCCCTCGAAGGTCGTGGTGTACGAGCGCCTGCGCCCGTAGCGGTTGCGGTAGGAGATGTAGATGCGCTCGCCGTTCGTGCCGTGCAGGAAGCATTGGCGCACGTCCTCGGGCAGCTCCTCCCAGGGGGCGTCCTGGTCGACCTCCCACTTGTCGGCGATCGCCTGCGTCATCTGCTCGTAGTAGCTCGACGCGCTCGTCGACCACGGCAGGATCGCGCCCTCGTTCAGCGATAGCGAGGGATCCGGCACGATCAGCTCAGGGTCGATCTCCATCTGCGAGCCGAGGCCCGTGCAGCGCGGGCAGGCGCCGTGCGGCGAGTTGAACGAGAACATCCGCGGCTCGAGCTCCGGCATCGAGGTGCCGCAATGGAGGCACATGAAGCGCTCCGAGTAGGTCGTGACGTCGCCGTTCTCGACGTCCTCGATGTCGACGATCCCCTCGGCGCGCGCCACGGCCGTCTCGATCGAGTCGGCGAGCCGCTTGCGCAGGTCGGACCGCATCACGAGCCGGTCGATCACGACCGAGATGTCGTGTTTGTACTTCTTGTCGAGGACGATGTCCTCCTCGAGCCGGCGCAGCTCGCCGTCCACCTTCACGCGCGTGAAGCCCTCCGCGCGCAGCTCCTCGAAGAGCTTCCCGTACTCGCCCTTGCGCCCGCGAACGACCGGCGCGAGCACCATGAACTTGGCGCCCTCCGGCATCGTCATCACCTGGTCGATGATCTGCTCGGCCGACTGCGCCTCGATCGGGCGGCCGCAGTTGTAGCAGTGCGGATGCCCGACCCGGGCCCACAGCAGACGCAGGTAGTCGTAGATCTCCGTGACGGTGCCGACCGTCGAGCGCGGGTTGCGCGATGTCGTCTTCTGGTCGATCGAGATCGCCGGCGAGAGACCCTCGATCGAGTCGACGTCCGGCTTGTCCATCTGACCCAGGAACTGGCGCGCATACGCCGACAGCGACTCCACGTAGCGGCGCTGGCCCTCCGCGTAGATCGTGTCGAACGCCAGGCTCGACTTGCCCGACCCGGACAGGCCGGTGATCACGATCAGCGAGTTGCGCGGCAGCCTCAGGTGAAGATCCCTGAGGTTGTGCTCCCGCGCTCCCGAGACGATGATTTCGCCGCTGGGGATCACCGAATAACGAGTGTAGAGCCGGGGTCGGAGCGAACAGGCGTTCGATCCCGCTCCGTGCGGCCTTTCGCTAACGGCGGACGCGGATCGTCTGGCGCATCTGCGGATGCAGGGTGCAGATGATCACGTAGCGCCCCGGCTTTGTGAGCTTGCGGCGGTAGCGATAGTCGCTCGCCGCCAGCCGTGACCTGAAGCGCTTCACACCGCTGGGCCGGCTCTGGGAGTACACGTCGTGGAGGTCGCCCGGCGCCGATGGCCAGCGCCACGTGATCGTGCTCCCCTTCGGCACGCTGAGGCGCTCGGGGGTCAGGAAGTAGTCGCCCACGTACAGGGTCCGCTCGACCGGCCTGGCCGCGCCGGCCGTCGAAGCGGTCCCGGGAGCGACCGCCAGGACAAGCAGGGCAGCTCCGGCAACGATGGTCCTCTTGCTCAACTCGTTTTCCTCTCCTCGGGCTCGGGGCCGCCTGGCGCTGCGCCGGGCGGCCCCCAGCCTGTCCTTCGCTTACTTGCCTGTGTAGCGCTCGAGCGGACTGACGCCCTTGCGCTTCGGGTGCGGGTGCTTCACCCAGAACGCCTCGAAGGTCGCGGGCTGCGCCGGGTCGCCGCCCACCGCCCACGACAACGCCGTGCCGAGCACCGCCGGATCCTCCGCGTTCTGCGCCGGCCCCGGGCAGGGAGCGAACGTGGCGTTGCTCTCGGGCAGGTTCGGGCTCCGCAGTGTGTTGTCCGCGAAGCAGTTCCCGGTTCCGCTGCCGTCGTAGACCATGTCGCGGTTGTTGAGGTCGTTGCCGGCTCCGAAGTCGTTGCCGCGCACGGTGTTGTTGCGCAGCACCGACGCCTCGCGCAGAGCGGGATCCTCGCTGCCCGACAGCTGCACGGCCGGAGTCGCCGCGAAGCCGCCGAGGTAGTGCCCCGAGATCCGGTTGTCCTCGACCACCGTGTTCCTGCTGCCGAACAGCAGGATGCCGACGCCGATCGGATACGGGATCGAGGCCGCCGACCGCTGCGGGATCTCGAACGGGGCCTTCCAGTAGAAGTTGAAGTTGTTCCAGAAGATGTCGTTGCCCGCGATCACGTTCTCCTCGGGCGGCGGATACTTCTCGCTGTCCAAGGTGTTCGGCACGATCCCGGCGCCGTTGTTGTACCAACGGCTGCGCGTGATCGTGACGTAGCGCATGTTGGTGCCGGAGAAGCCCAGGACGTTGCCCCAGGAGTCCACGTTGCGGACCAGGGTGCGCTTCTTGCGGCCGCGCTGCGGAGGCGTCTGGCCGACGTAGAAGCCCGAGTCGTTGTTGTAGTACGCCTCGCTGTTCGTGATGCGGCCCCCCTTCGAGTTGAAGGCGTAGACGCCGTAGGCGCCGCAGCGCTCCGCCACGAGGCGGTCGAGCACGTAGTCGCTGAGGTTCGTGGTGAAGAAGCAGTTGGCCTTGTAGTTGCGCGCGTAGAAGCCGCGGACCACCACGTCGTCCGCGCTGTTGACGAGCACGCCGTTCTGAGCGGCGGCGCCGCGCAGGCCCTTTCCGTCGAGCTTCACTCGCTTCGGGCGACGGGCGTCGCCGATCAGCTTCAGGCCGTCGTAGCGGCTACCGCTGATCTGGACTCCTTCGCGATAGGTGCCGCGCCGCACGCGGATCGTGTTGCGGCCCGTCGCGGCGTTGACCGCTCGCTGGATCGTCCGGTAGTCACAGCCGCGCTTGCAGACGGTCAGCGTGCCGCCCTTCCCGCGCGCCTTGCCCGGGCTCTTCCCCGGATCGCCTGGGGCCGGGTAGTTCTGCTGCGCTCCGGCCGTGGCCGGTGCCAGAAGCGCCACGGCCGCCACGGCGGCCGCGAGCTTGCCTTGGTGTTTCATGCTCTCCTCCTGCTGGTCATTGGTCCACCACGTACCAGCCGGCCATGCCGGCGTCCTGGTGGCTGAAGACGTGGCAGTGGTAGAGCCACCGCCCCGGGTTGTCCTCGATGAAATCGGCCGTGATCGTCTCGTTCGGGCCGAGCGTCGGACAGTCCACGAATGCGCCGGAAGCGTCTCGCCAGCGGTGCCCGTGGATGTGGAAGGTGTGGAAGTTGCCGTCCATGCCGATCACGTGCATGGCGACCCGCTGGCCGGTCCGCGCGCGGATCGTCGGGGTGTTGCCCGCGGCCGTGCGCCCGTTGATGCAGTGGAACAGGCGCGGGATGCCGGTCACCTGCGGCGGGACGCTGTGAAGGAACAGCAACTGCTCCACGTCCGGTGCCGGCGCCCCCTTCTCGCGAACCACGATCCCGCCGAACAGGCCGCGCATCGCGTTGAGCGTGTGGTTCGGGCCGTGGTCGTGGTAGGGCCACACTCCCACCGAGTCCGGCGTGGCCTCCCAGACGTAGGTGAACTCCTCCCCCGGGCCGACGAAGCCGCCGGCGCGCGTGAAGTCGCCCAGGTACGCCCCGTCGTACTCGGGGTTGTAGCGGACCCCGTGCGGGTGGACGGTGACCGCCTGGCGCAGGCGGCGTTCCATGTTGCGGAAGTGGACGACGATGACGTCGCCGACCTCCGCGTAGAGGGTCGGCCCCGGAATGCGGGGACGCCCGACGGGGTGCGCGAAGCCGGCGCTGAAGGGCTGATAGACGAAGGCGCGCATCGTCCGGCGGCGGGGCAGCGGGTGGTTCATCCACTCGTCACGGCCGCTGGGTGCGAGGTCCCACCGGATGGCCCGGGCGGCGAGCCAGTATTCACGGGTCTGCCCGCCGGGCTGGGGCTGGGGTGTGGGGAACTGCGCGCGGTCGACCGGTTCCGGTTGTGCGGCTACCGGACGCGTGAGCCGGGCCGCGGCGGCATCGAGGCGCTCGACGTCCTCGGGGGACCGGATCTCCACCGTCTTGCCGCCGAGGGTGCACAGCAGCGCGGCGCCGCCGCCCACAGCGAAAAAGCTGCGTCGGTCGACCCCCGCGCCGACCGCGATCGATTCCCTCCCCCCTTGCCGCACCTCTCCTCACCCTATATCAGGCCCTGGCTGACGAGCCAGTCATTGGCCGCGCCGGCCCGTGAGACAATGCCGAGATGGTCGAGGGGGACGCCTAGCCCTGCGCTTCGGCTACACCATCCTCTACGTCGAGGACGTCGCGCGCAGCCTCGACTTCTATGAGCGCGCGCTTGGCCTCGAGCGGCGCTTCCTGCACGAGAGCGGCGACTATGGCGAGCTCGAGACCGGGGCCACGGCGCTCGCCTTCGCGACCCACGAGCTCGCCGCCTCGAACATCCCCGGCGTCTTCAACGGCATAGGGGAGAACAGCGGCCGTCCGCCCTTCGAGGTCTGCTTCGTCACGGAGGACGTGCAGGGCGCCTACGGGCGCGCCGTCGAGGCGGGCGCGGATGCGGTCACCGAGCCGACGACGAAGCCCTGGGGCCAGGACGTGGCCTACGTGCGCGACCCGGACGGGAACCTGATCGAGATCGCCTCGCCCGCCGAGTAGAGGCCCGAGCTCAGCCGCTCGCGCGCGCGTAGACGTCGTCGAGCAGCGCCTCGGGGTCGTCGAGCTCGAAGTTCTCGGCGAGGTAGGCCGCGGTCTCCTCGCGGGTCGATCCGCTGAGCGCCATGTTGAGCGCGATCACGCGCGCCCCCTCGTTGCCACTCGCCGGCGACTCCTCCTCAGCCGGCGCCTGGATCTCCGTCGCGGGCTCGCGTTCGGCGAGCGGCTTGACCTCCTCAGGGGGCTCCGCGTGCGCAACCGCCGCCCCGCCCGCCACCGACTCGGGCGGCGCCTCGTCCCCGCCGCGCAGGGCGTTCAGGTCCTCGCGCAGGTCCCTGATCGCGTCGCGCACACCCTGCGCGAGCCGCTCGAGCTCGCGCTCGATCTCGTCCGCGCGCCCAGCCAGCCCGTCGGCCGCCTGCTGCACCCGCCGCAGCTGGGCCTCGGTCTCGCGCTCGGCGGCCTCGAAGATCGCTCGCACCTGCTCCGCGGCGGCGGCGGCCGGTGACTGCTTCTCGCGCTCGTCACTCACGGGCAGCGAAGGGTAACGCGGCGGACGAGCTAGTTCTTGACCCGGAACGCGCCCCGCATGAAGGGGTGGATCCGGCAGAAGTAGGTGTAGGTGCCCGGGCCGAGCCCCTCGGGCGTCTTCCACTCGAGCGCGCCCGTCGCGGGCGGCACCGCCGTGCCGAGCGTCCCCGACTCGAACTGCACGTCGCCGTCGGCGATCGGGTAGGCGATGCCCGTCGAGCGGTTGCAGGGGGCTTTGCACGAGGTGATCGAGTGGTAGATCGCCTTCGCGTTGTCGAGGCCGCTGCGGAAGGTGAGCGACTGGCCCGCACCGACCACGGGCGGCAGCCCCCCGGGAGCGCCCAGCGAGAGATCGCCGAGCTGGTACTTGAAGTCGACGATGTCGACGTTGCCCGGGTTGAGCGCGCCGTCGGGGAGCTGGCGTGCATCCGGGATGCCTGTCTGCTTGCCGCCGTGGTTGTCGTTCTCGGCCAGGTGACCGTGGGTCGGGCGGCCCGGGAAGAGCACGCGCGTCCTGAACGGGTCGCTGCCGCCGCGCTCGTCGGCCATCCAGGCGACCATGATCCCCATCGACTCCCACCAGGAGGCGCGCCGGGTGTCATACGTGGCGGTTGTCGAGAGCACGTCGCCGCGGCGCAGCTTGACGCGCCAGTCCTTGCGCGTGTCGGTCATCGCGACGTCCCACGACACGGCGCCCGCCGGCTCGTAGTACTTGGCCTTCGAGCGCGCCAGGTGCGCCCTGCTGCCGACACCCACCGGTGCGTTGCGGCGGCAGCGCCGCCGCTTGGCGGCGCTCGCCTTCCGTCCGCAGCGGGCCGGCCTGACGCTCGCGCCCGGGCGCCTCACCCACAGATCGGTGTAGAGCCCGCCCGGGTGGAGGTGTCCCGCCGTCGTGACAAGCACGCCGGGCTTGTCGACGACCCACTCGTTCTGCCGCGGGCCTGTTCCATACGGGTTGCCGGCGTCGCTCGGGTAGGTGTAGCGGCCGGCGCTTCCCGAGCCCTTCTCGACGTTGAAGACGGGATAGGCGCTGCCGTTCTGCACGTCCATCCAGATCGGGCGCACCGGCTTCAGGCCCCTGGCCGCCCGCGAGCCGGCCGGAATGAAGTCGAGCTCGTACTCCATGTAGAGCCGCGTCGGCACGGGCGTGAGGTTGTGGATCATGTGGTTGAGCAGCCACGGCTCCGAAGGCTTGTACGGATACGCGTACGGCTTCGGGAAGCGG
The DNA here is from genome assembly GCA_963814095.1 of uncultured Thermoleophilaceae bacterium. Taxonomy (GTDB): domain Bacteria; phylum Actinomycetota; class Thermoleophilia; order Solirubrobacterales; family Thermoleophilaceae; genus JACVRW01. The sequence goes on from CAWFBT010000005.1 coordinate 87,205, forward strand.
ACGATCGTCTTCTCCTCGCCCGCCGCGAGGAAGCGCTCAGGGAAGCCCGATGTCGCGTCCGGGCGGCCGAGGTTGAGCCAGACGCCGTGATGGAGGTGGATGACGTCGACACTCGGGACCGTCCCGTCCGCGTAGACGAGGTCGGGGCGCATACGTGTGATCCAGCCGTTGACCTGCGGCCGCTCGACGATCGGCTCGAAGCCGATCTCGTTCTGGCCCGGCTTGACGTTGAACGGGCCGACCCGGTAGGTCAGCCGCTTCGCGCCGTTCCCCGCGTCCTTCACGGAGACGACCTTGCCGGCGGCGGCCGAGGCGGTCGGGCCGTCGCCGTCGCCGGCGAACGCGGACGGCACCGCCATCGACAGCAGCGCAAGACAGGAGATGAGCACGCACCCGGCGCGCCTCGAGGCAACCCGCACGAACGCCATCCTAGCTATTTGCGCTGCTGGTGCAAATAGGGTCCGGGTGCGGGCTAGGCGCTCGCCTCGGCCTCTTCCAGCTCGCGCCGGAGCGCCTTGATCTCGTCGCGCAGCTTCGCGGCGTACTCGAAGCGCAGGTCGTCGGCGGCGGCGAGCATCTCCTCCTCGAGCTCCACGATCGTCTTGCGGATCTCCTCGGCCGTCATGCCCTCGGTCTCGCGCTTGCGGCGCCCGCGGCCGGCCGGCACCTTCGACTCCATCATCAGGAAGTCGGTGATGTCGGAGATGCCCTTCTGGATCGTCGCCGGCGTGATGCCGTGCTCCTCGTTGTAGGCCACCTGGATCGCGCGGCGGCGGTCCGTCTCCCCGATCGCGCTGCGCATCGCCGCCGTCTCCCTGTCGGCATACATGATCACCGTGCCGCGCACGTTGCGGGCGGCGCGGCCGATCGTCTGGATCAGCGACGTCTCGCCGCGGAGGAAGCCCTCCTTGTCGGCGTCGAGGATCGCCACCAACGAGACCTCCGGCAGATCGAGGCCCTCGCGCAGCAGGTTGACGCCGATCAGGATGTCGAACTCGCCGAGGCGCAGCTCGCGGATGATCTGGATGCGCTCGAGCGTGTCAATCTCGGAGTGCAGGTAGCGGACCTTGAAGCCGTACTCGAGCAGGTAGTCGGTGAGGTCCTCCGCCATCTTCTTCGTCAGCGTGGTGACGAGCGTGCGCTCCTCCACCTCGACGCGCTTGCGGATCTCCTCCATCAGATCGTCGATCTGGTTCTTCGTCTCGCGCACGTCGACCTCGGGATCGACGACGCCGGTCGGCCGCACGATCTGCTCGACGACACGGCTCGAATGGTTGTGCTCGAAGTCACCGGGCGTCGCCGAGACGAACACGATCTGCGGCGTGTGCGCCAGGTACTCGTCGAAGGTCTGGGGCCGGTTGTCGAGCGCGCTCGGCAGGCGGAATCCGTACTCGACGAGCGTCTGCTTGCGCGAGCGGTCGCCCTCGAACATGCCGCCGATCTGGGGAACGGTCTGGTGCGACTCGTCGACGAAGCAGACGAAGTCCTTGGGGAAGAAGTCGAGCAGGCAGTAGGGCCGCTCACCCGGCTGGCGCCCGTCGAGGAAGCGCGAGTAGTTCTCGATGCCGTTGCAGTAGCCGAGCTCGCGCATCATCTCCATGTCGAACTGGGTGCGCTGGCGCAGGCGGTGCGACTCGAGCAGCTTGCCCTGCTCCTCGAGCTCCTTGCAGCGCGCCTCGAGCTCGTCGCGTATCTGACCGATCGTGCCCGCGAGCGTGTCAGGGTCGGTCGCGTAGTGGGTGGCCGGCCAGATGCCGACGTGCCCGAGCTCCTGGAAGACCTCGCCCGTGAGCGGGTCGAAGTGCTGGATCTGCTCGATCTCGTCGCCGAAGAAGACCGCCCGGTAGGCGGACTCGGCGTAGGCCGGGAACACCTCGAGCGTCTCACCCCTCACCCGGAACGAGCCGCGGCCGAGCGTGGCGTCGTTGCGGGTGTACATGTTGCCGACGAGCTTGCGCAGGACCTGGTCGCGGTCGATCATCTCGCCCTTGGTCAGGAGCGTGACCTGCGAGTTGTACTTCTGCGGCGAGCCGAGGCCGTAGATGCAGGACACGCTCGCGACCACGATCACGTCGCGGCGCGCGAACAGCGCGCTCGTGGCCGCGTGGCGCAGGCGGTCGATCTCCTCGTTGATCGAGGAGTCCTTCTCGATGTACAGGTCCTGCGCCGGGACGTATGCCTCCGGCTGGTAGTAGTCGTAGTACGACACGAAATACTCGACCGCGTTGTCCGGGAAGAACTCCCTGAACTCGTTGCAGAGCTGCGCCGCCAGGGTCTTGTTGTGGGCGATCACGAGCGCAGGGCGCTGGACCTTCTCGATCGCGAAGGCCATGGTCGCCGTCTTGCCCGATCCGGTGACGCCCAGCAGGGTCTGGAAGCGGTCGCCTCCGTCGATGCCCTCAGCGAGTGACGCGAGCGCCTCGGGCTGGTCCGCGACGGGCCGGTAGGCAGAGTTGACGCGGAATTCAGGCATGACTGAACTACGTTAGCGGCGTCCGCGGACGTCTCGGCTATTCGTAGACGACCAACTCCGGCTGCGGGCGCAGCGACAGCACGCCGCGCGGCTCCATCAGGTTCGTGTCCTCGCTGTAGAAGAGCTTGAAGCCGTGATGGCGGCCGCGCCGGCCACGGGTGAACTCGCGGTACTTCGAGCGCTTGTTGGCGCGGTTGCCGAAGCCGTCCACGTTGACCGTCAGCGCGACGCCCGGGTAGCGCTTCAGCGCGCCCTCGTCCTCGATCATGTCGTTCGTGAAGCGGTGCACGACGAGCAGTTTCTCGGGCAGGTCGTTCTCGCGCACGATGTGCGACAGATACCGGGACACGCCGTTCACGACGGACGCGCTCGTCGAGCCGATCTCCTGACCGGGCAGCACCGGCGGCTCGAGGCTCCACTCGGGGTCGAGCGCAAGCGAGACGTCGGGCTCCTTAAGCCAGCGCCGCAGTGCCCGCACCTCGCGCATGAACGGCGCGTAGCCCGGCTGCACGTCGAGGATCAGCAGCATGTCGTTGCGGCGCGCCGCCCGCAGGTAGCGGCCGATGACCTTGTTCGGCTGGCGAGCCGAATGGTCGCCGTCATCGCCGGGGTCGGCGTGGACGATCGTCGTGATCAGCTCGAACGCGGGCAGGACCGGTTTGCCGGCCTCGCCGTAGCCGCCCGCCTGCCGGCGCAGCCTGCGCGCCACCCGCGCCGGCATTCCGATCCCGAGCGCGCCGAGCTCGCGATCCTGCGGAGCGCCGTAGTAGGCGACGACACGGCGCTCCGGGAAGATGCTGCGCCCGCCGCCCGGCAGCGTCGCGGACGCCGCCTCCTCCTCCGCGCCGCTCGCCTCGGAGCCGTCCTCGCCCCCGGCCGGAAGCAGGAGGAGTGCGAGCGCCGCGGCCGCGCCGAGCCCCAGGACCGCGCCGACGGCGATCCGGCGGTTGCGGCGCGTACGGTGCCGCGCCTCCTGCCGCCGCCGCTGACGTTGGTCCGGATCCACGCCTCCCTCTACCCATCAGGATGGCGCACCACGCCCGGCGGTAGCCTCGAAGTGCCCATGGCCGTAGTGATCGCAAGCGCGCTGGACAAGGACATGGCGGGCTCTCCGCTGTTCCGCGGCGTCTCCTTCAAGCTGGAGCGCGGCGACCGCATGACGCTCGCCGGGCGCAACGGCGCGGGCAAGACGACGCTGCTCAGGATGGTCGTCGGCGAGACCGGCATCGACGGCGGCGAGCTCGTCTTCGAGAAGGGCACGCGCGTCGCGCTGCACGACCAGCGGCCGCCGCGCGACCGCCACCTCTCGCTCCGTGACTACGTGCTGTCGGGTTGCAGGGAGCTGGTCGCGCTCGAGGGCGAGCTGCGCCGGCTCGAGGGCGAGATGGCCGAGCGCCCCGACGACGCCGCCCTGCTCGAGCGTTACTCGCGCGCGCAGGGACGGCTCGAGCATGCGGGCGGCTGGAACTGGCGCGAGCGCGCGATCGCCCCCGTGCACGGGCTCGGCTTCGCCGATGCCGAGCTCGACCGCAGCCTCGCCAGCTTCTCGGGCGGTGAGCTGACGCGGGCCTCGCTCGCGCGCGTGCTCGCCGCAGATCCCGACCTGCTGCTGCTCGACGAACCGACGAACCACCTGGACATCGCGTCGCTCGAGTGGCTCGAGGGCTACCTCGTGGAGCTGGACGCGGCGATCATCCTCGTCGCGCACGACCGCTGGTTCCTCGAGGCGGTCGGCACCTCCGTGCTGGAGCTGGAGGCGGGCCGCTCGCGCTTCTTCCCCGGCAGCTGGCACAACTGGCGACTCGAGGCCGCCGCACGCGAGATCCAGCTCGGCAAGCAGATCGAGAAGCAGCAGGTGGAGATCGCGCGAATGGAGCGCTTCATCGAGCGCTTCCGCTACAAGGCGACCAAGGCGCGCCAGGCGCAGTCGCGCGTCAAGCGACTCGGGAAGATGGATCGGATCGAGCGCGACCCAGTCGACCAGCGCTCGCTCGGCTTCAGCTTCGGTAGCGCCGAGCGCACCGGCCGCGTAGTGCTCGAGCTGGAGGACGGACGGCTGGACGTGCCGGGGCGCACGCTGGTCGAGGACGGCGAGCTCTGGCTCGAGCGCGGCGAGCACGTCTCGCTCGTGGGCCCGAACGGGGCCGGCAAGACCACCCTGATCGACGCGCTGGCCGGCCGCCGCGAGCTCGACGGCGGGCGCCTCCGCAGCGGCCACAACGTCACGCTCGGCTACCTCTCCCAGCACGCGGAGGAACTCGGCACGAGCGGCACGGTGCTGGAGGCCGTGCAGCGCGCAACCGGGCTGACGCCGGGGCGGGTGCGCGCCCTGCTCGGCCGTTTCCTGTTCAGCGGCGAGGAGGTCGACAAGCCGCTCGACGGGCTCTCGGGCGGCGAGCGGCGCAGGCTGTCGCTGGCGATTCTGGTGAGCTCGGACGCCAACGTGCTGATCCTCGACGAGCCGACCAACCACCTCGATCTAGACGCTCGCGAGGCGCTCGAGGACGCCTTGTCCGCCTTTGATGGCGCGGTCCTGCTCGTATCCCACGACCGGGCGCTCCTCGACGCCGTCGGGACGCGCACGGTCGCGCTGGAGGACGGCCGGCTGCGCAGCTACGAGGGCGGCTGGGCCGAGTACTCGCGCGTGCGCGAGGAGCGCCGCCAAGCCGACGCCGGGGCGCGCGAGCGAGCACGCAGCGAGCGAGTGGCGCGCAAGCGCCCGCAGGGGAACGGCCGGCGCGACAAGTCGGCCGGCCCGTCCAAGAACCAGCTGCGCCGCATCGCCGACCTCGAGCGCAACGTCGAGCGCGCCGAGAAGGAGCTTGCCGCGATCGAGGACGAGCTCGCCGACCCCTCCCAGTGGCTCAGTCCCACGAACCGGGAGCGCTCCACCGAGCGCCACGCCGAGGCGAAGCGCGCCGTCGAGAAGGCCTACGCGGCCTGGGAAGAGGCGACCCGCTAGCTAGTCGAGCAGGCTCGGGCGCCCGCGCGTGATGCGGTAGGTGAAGCGCCGGTCGGGCAGGGCAGTGCGGGTGCGGCGCTTGACCGTCTCGACGCGCCGCAGCGTGCAGGTGAGCCCCTTCTCGGTCGCGGTCACGAGCCCGTAGCCGTGGTGGTCGAAGTCCGCGTCCGCGGCCCAGGGGTTCGTGCTGCGCAGCAGGTCGACGATCGACTCCGGCGTCTGCGGGTTGAGCGGGTTGGCCCCCGGCAGCACGCCGCCGCCGCCCTCGCCGAGCCCGGGTGAGGAGATCGAGCCGCCGACGAACTCGGTCGCGACCGGCACGGTGTCGGTGTTGTTCACACGCACGTCGCCGGCCACGAAGGTGTGGATGTCGCCGGTCACGAACACGACGTCCTTGATCTTGCGGCGCCGGATGTGCTGGAGCAGGTCGCGGCGCTCGAGCGGGTAGCCCTGCCAGGAGTCGAAGCCGATGTAGTCGCCGCCCGGATAGAGCGTCGGCATGATCATCACCTGGTTGGCGATCACCTTCCACGCGGCCGGCGAGCTCGCCAGCCGCTTCTTCACGAAACCGAGCTGACGCGCTCCGAGGAAGTTGCGCGGCTGCTCCAGGTCGGCGCACGGCGGCCCGAGCTGGTCGTCGCCGCAGGGCTGGTCGGCCCTGTACTGACGCTGGTCGAGCAGGAGCAGGTCCACGGTGCGCCCGAAGCGCAGCGCGGTGTAGATGCGGTCTCGGGCGCCGCCGACCGGGTACGTCGGCATGCTCTCGAAGTAGGCGCGGTAACCCGCCGCCTTGCGCTGTTGCGTGTAGCGCAGCTCGGGCGGGAGCCCGCCGGTCGGGCCCGCGCCGCCGACGTAGTTGTCCTGGACCTCGTGGTCGTCCCAGATCGAGATCATCGGAAACTTCGCGTGCACGCGCCGCAGCGCGGCCTCGGTCCGGTAGAGCTTGTACTTGGCGCGGTACTGCTCGAGCGTCTCGGCGTAGCCGACCGGGTCGACACGCACCCCCGCGAACGCGTCGCCGGGCTGGTAGTAGGCCTCGGCGTAGATGTAGTCACCGAGGTTGACGACGAAGTCGATGTCCTCCTCGGCCAGCAGGTTGTGCGCGTTGAAGTAGCCGAACGTGTAGTCCTGGCAGGAGAAGAACGCGAAGCGCACCGGCTGCCGCGAGTCCGGCGGGAGGGCTGTGCGGAAGCGTCCCACCGGGCTGTTCTCGCCGCGGGTCGAGAAGCGGTAGTAGTACTGCTCGTGAGGCCGCAGGCCGCCCACGCGCGCCTTCACGGAGTGATCGATGCGGCCCGAGGTCTTCACCAGGTCGCGCGCCACCACCTTGCGGAAGCCGCGGTCGCGGGCCACCTCGAGCTCGACGGTGCCCGCGCCCTCGACATCCGACACGCGCGTCCAGAGCGTTATCCCCTTCGGCGTGGGATCCCCCGAGATGACGCCCTCGGCGAAACGACCTCCGCCCAGGCTCGGCTTGCGCTGCGGCCGCCCCGCCAACGCCGCGCCCTGCCCGACCGCCGACGCGACCACGACGCCGCCGGCAGCGGCCAGGAAGTTACGTCGCGATACGGCTAGCCCGGGTGTCAAGGCGCGGCCAGACTACCTGTGGCCGCCGTGACGCGCCATTGCCCGAAGATTAAATTCCGAGATCTTCACCGTGGTGGTCGCGATAATCGCCGCGGCTGTCGAGCACGTTCTCCACGTACGCGCGTGTCTCGGGGAAGGGCACGTGCGATTCGACCTCGAACGAGTCGATCCCACCGGCCTCGGCGACCCATTTGTCGACGTTCCCGATGCCGGCGTTGTACGCGGCCAAGGCCGCACCCTCGTTGCCGTCGTAGTGGTCGAGCAGGTAGCGCAGGAAGTAGGAGCCATAGGCGATGTTGATCTGAGGCGTGGCGAGGTCGGTCTGCTCGAACAGGTCGCCGCCCGAATGCTTCGCGATGAAGTCGGCGGTGTCCGGAGTGATCTGCATCAACCCGCGAGCGCCTGCGTGCGACGTCTGGTCGCGGAAGCGCGACTCCTCGTAGATGACGGCTGCGATCAGCGCCGGGTCGAGATCCTTGTCATCGGCCTGCTGGCGGATGATGTCTTCGTGCTTGAGCGGCAGCGTGATCTCACGCACCGCCTCGCCGAGCGGCCCCAGCCCGGTCACGACCGCCGCCAGCCCCGCGGCGAGGACCAGCGCCAGCACGAGCACGGCGACACGGCGGCGCTTGACGCGCGCGCGGCTCCGGCGGCGTGGCATGCGTGCGGCCTGGCTACTCATGGAGCGGATACTCGAGTTTGGCAACTGCTTGGGACGATGGCCTGCGGAAATCACGCAAACTGCGTGTCTAGCTGTTTCAGAACAACCGCGAGCGCCGAACGGAGCGCATCGACCGAGCCGTCGTTGCGAATCGCGTGGTCGGCGCGGGCCGCCTTCTCGTCCTGGGTCAACTGGCGCCCAGCGCGCTCCGCGACGCTCGCGTGACCGCGGGCCGCGGCGCGCCGCTCGCGCAGCGCCTCGTCGGCCACGACCGCGATCGTGGCGTCGAAGCCGCCCTCCATCCCGGACTCGAACAAGAGCGGCACTTCGACAATGGCCGCGCGCGGCGTCGGCTCGGCAGCCTCGAGCCCCGCACGCCAGGCGGCCACCCGCGCGCCGACGCGCGGCCACAGCTCGCCCTCCAGCCAGGCGCGCGCCTCGTCGTCGGCGAACACGCGCTCGGCGATCCGCGAGCGGTCGAGCGCGCCGTCCGCCACGACCTCCGGTCCGAGTCGCTCGGCGACCAGCTCGCGCAGCTCGTCCGTGGCGAGCAGCTCGTGCACCACGGCATCGCTCGAGAGCGTCGCCGCACCGAGCTCCTCCAGCAGCGCGAGCGCCGTCGACTTTCCCGCTCCGAGGCCGCCGGTGAGGCCGACGAACGGAACGGCCACGGCCGCTGTGCTACTCGGAGGGCTGCTCTTCGCCGGAGGCCGGCTCGTCCGCGGCGGCGGGCTCCGGCTCGGCGGCGGGCTCGGGCTGGCGCTCGGGCTCGGCGGCGGGCTCGGGCTCGGCGGCAGCCTCCGGCTCGGCGGCGGGCTCGGCCTCGGCGGCAGCCTCCGGCTCGGCGGCGGGATCGGCCTCGGTGGCAGCATCCGGCTCGGCGGCGCGCTCCGGCTGGGGCTCGGGCTCGGCGGCGGGCTCGGGCTGGGGCTCGCCGGCGGGCTCGGGCTCGGCGAGAGCCTCCGGCTCGGCGGGAAGCTCCGGCTCGGGCTCGGCGGCGGGCTCGGGCTCGGCGAGAGCCTCCGGCTCGGCGGGAAGCTCCGGCTCGGGCTGAGCGGCGGATTCGGGCTCGGCGGCAGCCTCCGGCTCGGCGGTCGCCTCCGGGGCCTCGTCGGCCGGCTGGACGCTCGACAGGACGGCGCGCAGGTCGTCGGCGCCGCTCACCTGGGGACCGGCGAAGACATCCTCCGACAGGCCCAGGTCCGGCACGTCGCCGATCTCCGCCTCGGCCTCGCTGGCTGCGGCGGCTCCTGCCGCGGCGGCCGACTTGATGTGCGCGAGCTGCTCCTCGACGCGCTTGACGGAGAGCGAGAGGCGGCGGCGCTCGGAGTCGATCTCGAGGATCTTCACGCGCACGTCCTGGCCGGGCTCGACGATCTCACGCGGGTTCTCGACGTGGTGATGGGCGAGCTCGGAGATGTGCACGAGGCCCTCGACGCCGTCCATGATCTCGACGAAGGCGCCGAAGGTCACGACCTTGGTGACCTTGCCCTCGAGCTCGTCGCCGATCCGGTAGGTGTCGATCACGCGCTGCCACGGATCCTCCTGGGTCTGCTTGAGGCCCAGGGAGATGCGCTGGCGGTCGCGGTCGATGTCGAGCACCTTGACCGGCACGACGTCCCCGATCGAGAGGATCTCGGACGGGTGGTTGACGTGCGACCAGGAAAGCTCGGAGATGTGGATCAACCCGTCGATCCCGTCGAGGTCGACGAAGGCGCCGAAGTCGACGATGTTGGAGATGGCGCCCTCCACAACCATGCCGGGCTGCAGCCGGTCGAGGATCTGCTGGCGGACCTCCTTGCGCTCCTCCTCGAGCACCGCGCGCCGCGACAGCACGACGTTGTTGCGCGAGCGGTTGAGCTCGATGACCTTGCACTCGATCTTCGTGCCGAGGAACTCGTCCAGGTTCTGGACGCGCCGGATGTCGACGAGCGAGGCGGGCAGGAAGCCGCGCACCCCGAGGTCGATGATGAGGCCGCCCTTGACGACCTCGATGACGGTCCCCTCGACCGGCTCGCCCGACTCGGCGGCGGCCTCGATCTTGCGCCACGCCTTCTCGAAGCGCGCGCGCTTCTTGGAGAGCACGAGGCGCCCGTCCTGGTCCTCCTTGGTGAGGACTAGGGCGTCGACCTCTTCGCCGAGCTCGACCTCGTCGTGCGGATCGACCGACTTGCGGATCGAGAGCTCATTCATCGGAATGACGCCCTCGCTCTTGTAGCCGATGTCAACCAGGACCTCGTCCTGGTCGATCCGGACGACGCTGCCCGAGACGACGTCCCCCTCCTCGAAGGGAACGATGGTCGCGTCGTAGTTGGGAACTATCTGACCGTCGATCTCGAGGAGCAATCCGTCCGAGCCCTCGACGGTCTTAGGTGGAGTAATCGTCTGTGTATCCGGCACTGGGGCGACAAGCCTAGCGATATCCCGGCCCCCAGTACCCTCCTCAACCGAATGCCAACACGACGCACCCTGCGCGGCGACGACCGCACCCCGCTCGACGGCGACCATGACGTCCTCATCTGCGGCGCGAGCTTCGCCGGCCTCGCCGTGGCGCGCGAGCTCGCCGGCAGCGGAGCGCGCGTGCTCGTGATCGACCGCTACGAGATCGGTGAGCGCCAGACCTCCGCGTGCGGCATCCCGACGGCGTGGCTGCGCGAGCTCGGCCTGATGGGCGCGCACCGGCAGACGTTCGGCCGGCTCGTCGTGCACACGCCGCACGGCACCTCCGTGCTGGAGCTGCCGTGGACCTTCTCCACCTTCGACTACCCCGAGCTGTGCCGGCTCCTTTGGGAGCAGAGCGACGCGGACTTCGAGACCGCCAAGGTCCACGGCCGCAGCGGCGACGTGGTGCACACCGACCGCGGCGACCTCTCGGCTCCGGTCATCGTCGACGGGCTCGGCTGGCGGCGCGTTCTGGGCTCCGGCTATCAGCCGCCCGACGCGCCGCTGTCGCGTGGGCTCGAGGTGCACCCCTGGGGCGCGGGCGACGAGATGGAGATCTGGATCGACCGCCGCTACGTGCCGGCCGGCTACGGGTGGAGCTTCCCGGCGGCGGACGAGCTGCGCATCGGCGTCGGCTCCTTCGACCCGCGCTTCCACGTCAAGGACACCACCGTGCTGCTCGCCGAGGACCTCTCGCGCGACCCGGTCAGGTACCAGGGCAACTGGATCCCGCACAAGCTGCGCGAGGCGACCGGCGACGGCATCTTCTTCGTGGGCGACTCGGCGGGGCACTGCCTGCCGCTGACCGCCGAGGGCATCCGCACGGCCCTCTACTTCGGGATCGCCTGCGGCCGCGAGCTGCGCGCCGTCGTAGACGGGCGCCAGTCGGTGGCGTCGGCCCTGGTGCGCTACGGCGACTTCTCCGCCTCGCACGTGTGGAAGTTCCGCGCGATGCTCGAGACTCAGCACCTGGTCCCGCGCGTGCCGCCGCGCGTCTTGGCGCTGGCGCTACGCGGGATTCGCACGCGGCGCTTCGTCGACTGGTCGTTCAAGCACTATCTGGACATCGCGCCGCCGGAGTTCGTGCGGGCGGGACCGCCGCCGGCGCGCGCGCCGCGGCAGCAGCCGGCGCGCCTGGCGGCCTGAGCAAGAAACGGCTGCCGGCCCGACTTGAGGTCGTCACGCGACATCAAGTCGGGTCGGTGCCGCTCTGACTACGCGCGCGCGGAGACCGGCGTGCCGTCTCCCTCGGCCGGCTCGAGGCCGTCGCCGACGTCGACCCCCTCGGGACGCAGGTCGAGGCCCGAGGCGCGTGCCTCGAGCTCGAGCAGCGCCGCGAAGTCGACGTCGTTGTAGCCCTCGCCGTGCATGCCGCGCACGAGCTCGGCGGCCGCCGCGGCCACCGGCATCGGCACGTTGTACCCGCGCGCCGCCTCGAAGCCGAGGTCGAAGTCCTTCAGCAGCAGCTCGGGAGTGAAGGTCGGCGTGAAGTCGAGATTGACGTACGCGGGCGTCTTGTAGCGCGTGAACATCGAGCCCATCACGCTGCCGTTCAGGAAGTCTCAGGAAGTCGGCGCGCGAGATGCCGCCCTTCTCGGCGAGCACGGTGATCTCGGCGAGCGACTGGGCGACCACGCCCAGCATGATGTTGTGGCAGATCTTCACGAGCCGCGCGCGCTCACCGTCGCCGACGTAGGTCACGCCGGCCGCGAGCACGTCGAGGTAGGGCGCCACCGTGTCGAACGCCTCGCGCGGGCCCGACACGACCATCGTGAGCTTGCCGGCGTCGACGACCTTTGGATTGCCGCTGACCGGCGCTGCGAGCAGGCTGGTGCCACGTGCTTGGGCGACCTCGCGAACCTCGGCCGAGGCCTCCGGGGACACGGTCGTGCCATCGACGACGATGCCCGGCTGGGTGTCGCCCGAGAGCAGGCCGGCGTCGCCGCAGACGACCTCCTTGAAGTCGGCCGGGCCGGCCACCATCGTGAAGACGATGTCGCGGTCGCCGAGCTCCGCCGGGGAGTCGACGAGCGTGGCGCCCTGCTCCGCCAGCGGCTCAGCCTTCGCGCGCGTGCGGTTCCAGACCGCGAGGTCGCAGCCGGCCGCGAGCAGGCGCGCCGCCAGGGACGAGCCCATGCGGCCGGCTCCCACCCAGCCCAGCCTCTTCGCGTTCAGACCCCCATCGGACATTCGCGTCGCATCCTTTTCCCTCGTGGCCCCCGGCCTCTGCAAACGTTTGCACACTCTATCGAGGTGGCGTGTGCGGCGTCAACGCGGAGCCGTGGCCGCCGGCGCCTGACCGCAAGCTCCGTTCTGGTAGCTTGCAATCGATTGCACGCGATCGGGAGCGATGAGCGATGGCGCTACACACATACGGGACCATGGGCGTCGACTGGGAGGAGCGGATTCGCTTCGACCGGCTGCGCCAGGAGCGGCTCGCCCGCATCAAGTCGCTGCTGGCGGCGTCGGAGCTCGGCGCGCTGCTGTGCTTTGACATGACGAACATCCGCTACGTCACGGCGACCCACATCGGCACCTGGGCGCAGGACAAGCTGAACCGCTTCTGCCTCCTCCCCCAGGAGGACGAGCCGATCATGTGGGACTTCGGCTCCGCCGCTCGCCATCACGAGCTCTACAACCCCTGGCTCGCCGACGGCCGCTCGCGCGCGGGCATCTCGACGCTGCGCGGCGCCATGTCGCCGCAGTCCGGGCGCGCCGAGGACGTGGCGAACAAGATCAAGGTCGAGCTCGAGGAGCGCGGCCTGCTGTCAGAGCCCGTCGGCGTCGACGCCGTCGAGACCTCGGTGCTGTTTGCGCTTCAGGACGCCGGCATCAAGGTCGTGGACGGCCAGCAGCTGATGCAGGAGGCTCGCGTGATCAAGACGCAGGACGAGGTCACGCTGCTCAACACCGCCTGCATGATGGTCGACGCCGCCTACGAGGAGCTCTACCGCGCCATGCGCCCCGGCATGCGCGAGAACGAGTGCGTCGCGCTCGTCAACAAGGTCCTCTACGAGATGGGCTCGGAGTTCGTCGAGGGCGTCAACGCGATCTCGGGGGAGCGCTGCAACCCCCACCCGCACGTCTACACCGACCGGGCGCTGCGGCCCGGCGACCCCGCCTACTTCGACATCCTCCACAGCTTCAACGGCTACCGGACCTGCTACTACCGCACGTTCGCGATCGGCAGCGCCTCGCGCGCGCTGGTCGACGCCTACAAGCGCTGCCGCTACTACCTCGACGCGGCGATCGCGGCGATCAAGCCCGGCGTGACCACGGGCGAAGTGGCCTCGCTGTGGCCGAAGGCCGAAGAGTTCGGCTTCCCCAACGAGGAGGCGGCCTTCGCGCTTCAGTTCGGCCACGGCGTCGGGCTCGCCATCTGGGAGAAGCCGATCTTCAGCCGGCTCGTCTCACTCGACCACCCCGAGGAGGTCAAGGAGGGGATGGTGTTCGCGCTCGAGACGTTCTGGCCGGCGTCCGACGGCTGGTCGGCGGCCCGCATCGAGGAGCAGCTCGTGGTCACGGCCGACGGCTGTGAGGTGATCACGCGCTTCCCGGCCGAGGATCTGATCGTCGCGGGCACGCGCTACTACACGCCCGGCGGCGCGCTGCCGCTCGAGCGCGAGCCGCAGTCGAACCTCAACACCCGGCTCGACTCCTCGACCCAGGAGGCGACGCCCGGCAACGGCCGCCTCCCGAGCGGCGACGCGGTCAAGCTGTAGCCGATGCGAGCGGCGCTCGTCGAGGAGGTCGGCGCCGCGCCGGTCATAGCGGACGTGCCCGAGCCCGAGCCCGGCCCCGGCGAGGCGCTCGTGCGCATCGAGGCGGCCTGCCTCAGCCCGGTCGACCTGCACATCTCCTCGGGGCGCTTCTTCGACGGTCCGCCGCAGGTCCCGTACGTGCCGGGCGTCGAGGGTGCGGGTGTGGTCGAGGCCGGCGACCGGCTCGCCCCCGGCACGCGGGTGCGGGTCGAGTTCGTGCACCCGGGCTACGGCCGCGACGGGGCGCTCGCTCAGTACGCGCTCGTTCCGGAGCTCCCGGACGGGGCACGCCGCGAGTCGCAGGCGCTCGCGATCCCGATCGGCGACGACATGGACGCGGTCTCCGCCGCTGCGCTGGGCGCGTCCGCCTGGACCGCCCTGATGATCCTCGAGCGCGCGCAGCAAGCGGGCGCGCAGCTCGAGGGTGCGCACGTGCTCGTCGTGGGCGCCACGGGCTCCGTGGGCCAGTGCGCCGTGCAGCTCGCCCGCGCGATGGGTGCCGGCCGCGTGATCGCCGCCGGCCGCGACGCCGCCAGGCTTGCACGGGCGCGCGAGCTCGGCGCCGACGCGACGGTTGAGCTCGAGGGCGCCAGGCTCGCCCGGCGCATCGCTGCGGCTGCCGGTGGCCGCCTGGACATCGCGCTCGAGCCGCTCTGGGGCGCGCCGGCGCGCACGATCATGGAGTCGCTGAGCGACGGCGGCGTGCACGTCAACTTCGGCCAGGTGGCCGGCACGGACGCCGAGCTGCCCTCGCTGCCGCTGCGCAACCGGCGCATCTCGGTCGTCGGTCACTCGGGCGCGTGGACGACGCCGCAGCAGCGGATCGAGGCCTTCGAGCGCATCCAGGCGATCGCGGGCAGCGACGGGCCTCACGCTCGACGTCGAGGAGCTCTCGCTCGACGAGGTGCCGGACGGCTGGCGGCGACTGCAGCACTCCGCCGGGCGCAAGCTGGTGGCGCGCCCGTCCGGATGAGCGGCGGCTACCCGCGCTTCGGCGACGCCGAGATGGAGCGTCGCCGCGCCGCGCTGGCGGCGGAGCTCGAGAGGGCCGAGGCCGGCCACGCGGTCGTCTACGGCGCGAACCGCGCCGGCTCCGCCGTGGGCTGGCTCACGCGCTGGCCGGTCACGCGCGAGGCGCTCTGCGTGTTCACGCCCGGCGAGCGCGACCTGCTCCTGGTCAACTTCTACAACCACCTCCCGAACGCGCAGCGGCTCGCGACGGAGGCCGAGGTGGCCTGGGCCGGACCGCAGCCGATGGCCACGGCGATCGAGGAGCTGCGCCGCCGCGGCGCCGCCGGCGGGCGCGTGGCCGTGATCGGCCCGCTCGGCCACCGGCCGTTCGCGGCGCTCGCCGAGTTCGCCGAGCCGGTACCGCTCGACGCCGCATACACGCGCCTGCGGCTCGTCAAGTCCGAGGAGGAGCTCGAGTGGGTGCGCCGCGGCGCGGAGCTGACCGACGCCGCGGTCCGGGCGCTCTGGCGGGAGGCCGCACCGGGGCTCGACGAGCGCCAGCTCGGCAACGTCGCCGAGCGCGCCTACGTCGGCGACGGCGGCACGACCCACATCCACTACTTCGCCGCGACCCCGATGGACGAGCCGAGCCTCGCCGTGCCCGCCCAGTGGCCCTCGGCTCGCCCGCTCCAGGCAGGCGACGCGCTCACCTGCGAGCTGAGCGCATCGTTCTGGGACTACACGGGTCAGCTGCTGCGCACCTTCGCGGTGGGCGCCGAGCCGCCGGCGCTATACCGCGAGCTCCACGACGTGGCCGACGCCGCCCTCGACGCGATCCTCGCCAGCCTGCGCGCCGGCGCGACAGCGGCCGAGCTTGTCGAGGCGTCGGGCGTGATCGAGGACGCCGGCTTCACGACCCGCGACGACCTCGTGCACGGCTTCGTCGGCGGCTACCTGCCGCCCGTGCTCGGCAGCGCGAGCCGGCAGCTGGAGGAGGTGCCCGACTTCACCTTCGAGGCCGGGATGACGATCGTCGTCCAGCCGAACGTCGTGACTCCGGACGAGCGCGCGGGCGTCCAGACGGGTGAGCTCGTGGCCGTGACGACCGACGGCGTCGAGCGGCTGCATCACGTCGAGCGCGGCCTGCTGCGGATCTAGGCGCCGGCCGCGAGCCGCTCCGCGCGCATCGCCAGGTAGCGCTGCTCGGGGACGTTCGCGGTGAGCTCGGCCGCGCGCCGGTAGCGCGCGATCGCGGCCCGCTCCTCGCCCGCCATCTCGAGGACGTGCGCGTACACCGCGTCGAGCCGGTGGTGGCCCTCGAGCCGGCCGCCGGCCTCGAGCGCGTCGAGCCGCGCCAACCCGGCCCGCGGGCCGTCGACCATGGCGAGGGCGATCGCGTGGTTCAGCTCGACCATCGGGTTGTCCGTGATCGAGTCGAGCGCGCCGTACAGCGCGAGGATCTGCGGCCAGTCGGTCGCCTCGGCCGTGGGCGCCTCGTCGTGGATCGCCGCGATCGCGGCCTGCAGCTGGTACTGGCCGATCGCCCTGGTCGCAAGCGTCTCCGTGATGAGCGCGAGCCCCTCGGCGATCGCGGCCCGGTCCCAGAGCGAGCGGTCCTGCTCGGCCAGCGGGATCAGCTCGCCGCCCGGACCGGCGCGCGCCGGCCGCCGTGCGTCGGTGAGGATCATCAGCGCAAGCAGGCCGCCGACCTCACCGTCCTCGGGGAGCAGGCGCCGCAGGAGGCGCGCCAGCCGGATCGCCTCGTCCGCCAGCTCGGCACGCTGGAGCTCGGGGCCGCCGCTGGCCGCATAGCCCTCGTTGAAGACCAGATAGAGGACCTGCAGCACGGCGTCGAGCCGTGCGCGCCAGTCGTCTCCGCGCCGGCGGCTGGAAGCGCCCTCCGGCCTCGTCGATGCTGCGCTTCGCACGGCTGATGCGCTGCGCCATCGTCGCCTCCGGCACCAGGAAGGCGGCAGCGATCTCGGGCGTCGTGAGCCCGCCGACGGCGCGCAGGGTGAGCGCGATCGCCGAGGTCGAGCTGAGCGCGGGGTGGCAGCAGAGGAAGAGGAGCAGCAGCGTGTCGTCGGCGTCGACCGCCTCCACTCCCTCCGGCTCGAGCGTCGCGGCAAGCTCCTCGCGACGCCTGCGCGCGCCCTCGCTGCGCAGCTGGTCCACCATCCGCCGCGACGCGACCTGAATGAGCCAGCCGCGCGGGCTCTCGGGGATGCCTCGCTCCGCCCATTGGCTCGCCGCCGCGACGAGCGCCTCCTGCACCGCGTCCTCGGCGGCCTGGAAGTCGTCGTAGCGGCGCATGAGCGCGCCCAGCGCCTGCGGCGCAAGCTCGCGCAGGAGGCCGTCGACGTCAGCCTGCTTCGCCAGGCGGAGTCCCCTCGGCGTAGCGGTGGTGGATCGCGAGCGCGTTGCCGTCCGGATCTGAGAAGAACGCCTGCAGGCAGACGCCCGAGTCGAGCGGCTCGCCCTCGAACTCGACTCCGCGCGACCGCAGCTCCTCCTGGGCGGCCTCGAAGTCGTCCACGTGGAACGCGATCGGATGGGTGTGCGGCTTGAAGTCGAGCCCGAACGCGTCCGACTGCATGACGGCGATCGTGAGGCTGCCGGTCTCGAACTCCACGCCGGGCATCTGGCCCCAGCGCTTCAGCTCCGGGATGCCGAGCGTCTCGCCGTAGAAAGCGACCGCCTTGTCGATGTCCGAGGTGCCGACGCAGATGAAATCGGTGCCGTTGATGAGAGGTGATGTGGCCATGCCGACATCATCACGCCTGATCCCCTGCCGCGCCCTCGCGGGCCGCCTGCTCGACCGCCTCGACGATCCCCTGGTAGCCGGTGCAGCGGCAGAGGTTGCCGGCGAGCGCCTCGCGGATCTCCGACTCGCTCGGATCGGGATGCTCGCGCAGGAACGGCTCGAGCGACATCAGGAAGCCGGCGGTGCAGAAGCCGCACTGAAGCGCGTGGTGCTCGTGAAAGGCGCGCGCCAGCGGGTGCTCCGTCCCGAGCGCCTCGATCGTGCGCAGCGAGCGGCCGTTCGCCTGCACGGCGAGCATCAGGCACGAACGCGCCGGCTCGCCGTCGAGCTGGACCGTGCAGGCGCCGCAGACGCCGTGCTCGCAGCCGACCTTGGTCCCGGTCAGGCCCGCGTGGTGGCGGATGAAGTCGGACAGCAGCGTGCGCGGCTCGACGTCGGCGGCGTGGCGCTCGCCGTTGATCTCCAGCTCGATCCTCACGCGCTCGCCTCCTCGACCGCGTCCTTCACGAGCGCCGCCATCAGCGCCGCCCGGTGCTCGTCGTCGACGAGCTCCGCCGCCAGGGCGGCGACCTCGTCCGTCGCGGCGCCGCCCGCGAGCGCCCGCTCAGCCGCCGTGGCGCGCAGCGGCGTCCAGCCGGCGCCTAGCAGCGCGATCGCCGTGTGGCCCTCGGCCCGCACCACGGCCGCGCCGGCCAGCGCGAAGTCGCCGTGCGTGCGCGCGTGCTCGCTGAAGGCGCAGCGCGCTCCGGCGGGCAGCGGCGGCACCTCGATCTCGGCGAGCAGCTCGTCCGCGGCGAGCGTCGTCGTGAGCGGCCCGCTGAACAGCTCGCCTGCGCTCAGCGAGCGCGCGCCGCCGCTCGAGCGAACGTGGAAGCGCGCGTCGAGCGCCGTCAGCGCCACGGGCAGCTCGGCGGTCGGGTCGGCGTGGGTGACCGAGCCCGCGACGGTGCCGCGGCTGCGGATCTGGGGGTGGCCCACGAAGCGCACCGCCTGGCTCAGCAGCGGCCAGCGCTCCGCGACGACCTGAGAGCGCTCGAGCGCCGCCTGGCGCGCGAGCGCGCCGATGCGCAGCGAGCCGCCGTCCCCCGCTCGGATGTAGGCGAGCTCCTCGACGCGGTTGATGTCGACGATTCGCTCCGGCCGCGCGAGGCGGAAGTTGAGCAGCGGCACGAGGCTCTGCCCGCCCGCGAGCACCTTCGCCTCCTCGCCGAGCAGGGTGAGCGCCTCGTCGACCGACTCGGGCGCCGAGTACTCGAACGGCGCGGGCTTCACCTGCGCCTCCTGATCAGCACCACCGCAAGCGTCCCCGCCGCCAGCGCCCCCAACACCATCAGCGCGCGCTCACCCGCCGGCCGAGCAACCACGACGGCGTCGAAGCGGGGCACGGCCGCCGGCGCCGGCGCCTGGAGGGCGCGCCAGAGCTTCTCCTCCGTGTAGGGCGGATCGACCGGCGCGCCGCCGAGCGCCGCGGCGATCGCGTTCCCCACTGCGGCCGGCGTGCCGATCGCCCCGCCCTCGCCGATGCCCTTGGCGCCGAGCGGGTTCAGCGGCGAGGGCGACTCCACGAAGGCCGTCGCGACCGGCGGCATCTCGGCCGCGGTCATCAGGCTGTAGTCGAGAAAGGAGGCGCTCGTGAACTGCCCCTCCTCGTCGTAGCGCGCCTCCTCGAACAGGCACTCGCCGAGCCCCTGGGCCGTGCCGCCCAGCACCTGCCCCTCGGCGAGCAGCGGGTTGACGATCGTGCCGGCGTCGTCCACCGCCGCTATGCGCAGCACGCGCAGGCGACCGGTGGCGCGCTCGATCTCGACCACGGCGGCGTAGGCGCCGGACGCGAACACGAGCGGGGACTCGAAGCGCGCGCTCCCGCTCCGGCCGTCCTCGCTCGCCTCGAGGTCCTCGATCGCGCGCACGATCGCCGACCCCGCCATCGCCACCGAGCGGCTCGCGAACGTGCCGGTCCCCGCGGGCACGAGCGCCGAGTCGCCGAACTCCATCGTCACCGCGCTCACGTCGACCCCGAGCTGCTCGGCGGCGATCTGCGCGAATGTCGTCGCGTGTCCCTGCCCGTGCGGCGACGCGCTGCTGCGGATCGTGACCGTCCCGTCGGCAGCCCGGTCGATCTCGGCGCTCTCGAACTGGCCGCCGGAGCGCTCCACGTACATGCCGACCCCGGTGGCGACCACACGCTCGTCGTCCTCGGCGGTCACCGGGCGCACCAGCTCGAGCGCGCGCTCGAGGCAGCGTGCGTAGTCGCCCGAGTCGTAGGTCCAGCCGAGCGGCGTCTCGTACGGGAACTCCGTGACGAGGTTGCGGCGGCGCAGCTCAACGGGGTCGATGCCGAGCTCGCGCGCGGCGTCGTCCACGATGCGCTCGACGAAGAAGGCGGCCTCGGGCCGGCCGGCGCCGCGGTACGGACCGGTCGGGACCTTGTTGGTGCGCCGTCCCGAGACCCTGATGTCTGCGGCGGCGATCCGGTACACGCCGCACATGAGCATCGCCGCCGTGTGCGGCGGCATCGCCGTGGTCGGCATCAGGTAGCCGCCCACGTCGGCGACGAGGCGCGCGCGGATGGCGAGCATCCGCCCGTCGCGCGTGAGCGCCAGCTCGACGTCGGCGTGCATGCCGCGGCCCTGGTAGGAGGCCATGAAGTTCTCGAGCCGGTCCTCGGCCCACTTGACCGGCCTGGCCTGCATGAGCGCGGCCACCGCGACCACGCCGGCCTCCGGCGCGAGCACGCCCTTCGACCCGAACGCGCCGCCCACGTCCGGCACGACCACGCGTATCGACTCGGCCGGCCGATCGAGCACGTGCGCGAGGTTGCGCAGCTGCCGGTGGGTGTCCTGCGCCGAGCACCACATGGTCAGCAGGCCCTCGTCACGATCGTCGAAGGCGATCGCGCCGCGCGTCTCCATTGGCGCCGCCACCAGGCGCGGCATCGAGTAGTGGCCGCTGATGACGGCGTCGGCGGCCTCGAAAGCGCCGTCGACGTCTCCGCCGGCGCGCTCCCAGCGCAGCAGCTCCTGGGTCGACGCATACGGGTCGACGACCGCCTCGAGCGGCTCGTAATCGACCTCGACGAGCTCGGCGGCGTCCTCGGCGAGCGCACGCGACTCGGCCAGCACGGCGGCCACGGGCTGGCCCGCGTAGCGCACCTCGCCGGCGGCGAGCAGCGGATGGGGCTCGTCGGCACCCCATGCGCCCTCGGGCAACTGGATGGGAAGCGCGCGGGCGTGTTCCGCGACGTCCTCGGCGGTCAGCACCAGGGCATCGCCCGGCGCCTCGATCCCGAGCACCGTCGCGTGGGCATGCGGGCTGCGCACGAAGGCCACGTGCAGCGCCCCCTCCGGGTCGATGTCGTCGAGGTAGCGGCTCCCGCCGCTCAGGATGCGGGCGTCCTCGAGCCGCGGCAGCGGCCGGCCGATTTGCGCGCGGGGCCGGGCTCGGCCCGGCCCCTCGGAGCGACGCCCTCCCAGCGCCATGTCAGCCCGCGGGGATCTGGATCACGAGCTTGCGGTTCGGCGACTCGGCCTGCCGCTGCCACGCGCTCGCGACCTCGGCGAGCGGGATCAGCTCGTGATCGATCGCGAGCCGGCCCGCGGCCACGTCGTCGAGCAGCCGCCGGTACACCTCCGCCTTCTCCGCGACCGGCGTCCAGCCTGACGAGATCGCGTGAATGGCCCCCTGGCGGTTGCGCACCTGGTCGATCGGCACCTGGACGTCCGTGCCCGCCGACTGCCCCACGTTGACGAGGCGGCCGTTCTCGGCAAGCACCGTGAGTGCCGCCATCGCCGGTGGTCCCCAGAGTGGATCGACGACCACGTGGAGCGGGCCCCCGGCGGCGTCCTGGAACTCGTCGGCAAGTGGCTCGAAGTCGTCAAGCGTCACGGCGCGGTCCGCGCCCAGCTCGAGCGCCCGGGCCAGCCCGTCGCGGTTGCGGCCCGCCGCGACGATCTGCCCGGCGCCGCGCGCACGCGCGAGCTGGACGGCGGCCTGCCCGACGGCGCCGGTCGCGCCCAGCACGAGCACGCGCTCGCCCCCGTCGATCCGCGCCCGGTCGAGCGCCAGCGCGGCCGTGATGCCGACCACTCCCAGCGCAGCCGCGTGAGCGTCGTCGATCGCATCGGGCAGCTCCACGAGCGAGTCCTCCTCCACCGCGGCGAGCTGCGCGAGCGTGCCGTGGATGCCGAACCCGGGCAGCGCGGCACCCTCGAAGCGGACACGCCGGCCGGGCGCCACCCGATCGGACTCGACAACGCGCCCGGCGCCCTCGAGCCCCGGCACGTAGGGCGGCTCGGCGCGGCGCGCGAAGCTCCCGGATGCGACCCGGATCTCGATCGGGTTGAGCGCCGCGGCGGTCACCTCGACGAGCGCCTCACCGGCTCCGCGCGCGGGCGCCTCGCGCTCGCCGGCACGCGGCGGCGCGCCGAGCTCCTCGACCACGGCGGCGCGCATCAGGCGACCGCCGTGCGCCGCTCGCCGAGCGCCTCGAGCACGGCGCCGAGCGCCGCCAGCCCCTCCTCGGCGCCCGTCTCGATCGCCGCCTCGCCGCGGATGCAGGCGCCGAACTCGGCGAGCTCCTCGGCGAGCATGTCGCGCTCCTCGAACAGCACCGGCTCGCCGTTCAGAGTCAGCTCTGTCACGCCGTCGAGTGCCGCGGCGTCCGGCCACACCGAGAAGTCGGTCCGGTAGTCGAGCACCCCCTCGCTCCCGAACAGGCGCATGGAGAGCGTCTTCGGCGAGACGTAGCTGCCGGTCACGACGCCGACCGCGCCGGAGCGGAACTCGAGCGTCACCGCCCCGACGTCGTCGATCTCCGCATCCGTGTGCACGTGCGCGAACGTGCCGTTCGCGCGCGCGATCGGTCCGAGCCAGTAGGCGAGCGTGTCGACGTGGTGGATGCCGAGCTGCATGATCGGGCCACCCGGGTTGCGCGCCCGCTCGGCCCGCCAGGCGCCCGGCTTGAAGCGGCCCGGCAGCGACATGTTGGCCTCGGCTAGCACGACCTCGCCGAGCGCGCCGGAGCCGATCAGCTCGCGCGTTCGGCGGGCGGCGCCGAGCCGCCGGAAGGCGTGCCCGACCATCAGCGCCACGCCGGCGTCCGCGCAGGCGTCGCGCATGCGCTCGCCCGCCTCGAGCGTGTCCGCGATCGGCTTCTCGACGAACACGTGCCGCCCTTGCGCGGCGGCGGCCAGCGCCTGCTCCTCGTGCGTGTCGTTCGGCGTGGCGAGCACGACACCCTCGACGTCGGGATGCCCGATGGCCTCCTCGAGCGAGCCCGCAGCCGCGCAGCCGAACTGCTCCGCGAAGGCGATGCGCCGCTCCTCGCTGCGGCTGTAACAGGTGACGAGCGTGAGCCCGGCACGCTGGGCGGCGGCGGCCAGCCGCGGCGCCCACATGCGCGTGCCCACGATCGCGATTTGCGCGAGGGGCCGGGCTCGGCCCGGACCGGAGCGATTCCCTCCTTGCGCGAGGGGCCGGGCTCGGCCCGGACCGGAGCGATGCCCTCCCGTCATCCGAGCTGCTCTCGCATCCAGTCGGCGGCCAGCGGGCGCGTCTTGTAGGGCACGTTCGCGCAACCGTGGTTGCCGTCCTCGTGCAGCACGAACGTGCCGCCCGGCGCCTCGCGCGCGCCGCGCTCGGTCTGCTCCCACGGGATCAGCCGGTCGAGCTTGCCGGTGATCGCCAGGTAGGGCTTGTCGAGCTTCTCGGCGACACCGGTCAGATCGAGCGCCGAGGCCTTCTCGCGCCCCTCCTCCTCGCTGCCGGAGAACGACTTGGCCGTGAACGTCTCGCGGGTCAGCGGCGGCAGCTCGTCCCAGATCTCAGCGAAGTTGTACGGACCGCTGAGGCCGGCGACCGCCTTCAGCCGCGGCTCGAAGGCGCCCGCGCGGGGCGCGTAGTAGCCGCCCAGCGAGACCCCGAGCGCTCCGACGCGATCGAGGTCGACTCGCCGCCCGTCGATCGAGTCGAGCAGAGCCGCGACGGCGATCTCGTAGTCGGGCCTGATCGGCAGGTCGTACCCGCCCTCACCCTGGCCGGGCCCATCGAGCGAGGCGGTGGCCATGCCACGCTCGAGGAAGACGTCCTCGAGCCGCAGGAACTCCTCCTTCGTGGAGTCGAGGCCGGGGATGAGGACCACGAGCGGCGGCCGCTCCTCGCCCGCCGGCAGGCGCAGGTTGGCGACGACGCGGCCGCCGTCGAGCGGCGCCTCGATCCGTTCGGCGCCGGTGCCGAGCAGCTCGTGCGCTTTGAGGAGCGCTTCGACCGCGCGGTCCGCTGCGGCGCGGCTGCGCTCGGCGTCGACGACCCAGACGAACTTCGCGAAGTGGAAGCACACCGCCGCGCGCGCCCAGGCCTCCCCGGCGCTGCGGCGGTGGCCTCTCTCCTCCGCCTCCCTCGCAAGCTGGACGTGCTTCTCCGCGGTGTCGCTCCAGGCGCCGAGCCACTCCTCCCAGGTCTCCACGCGAGCGGTCGTCGTGAGGAAGTCGTTGTAGTCGACCCCCGCCTGCACGAAGCGCGGAGCCCAGTGGTCAATGGCTGCCTGCACGCGCGCGTCCGGCACCGCTCATCACCTCCTCCGGGTCGTGGCCCAGATCGCTCAGCATCACGGTCGCGGCGTTGCGGCCCGGCACGCCGGTGATCGAGCCGCCGACGCTCGTGGTTCCCCCGGTCTGGTAGAGGCCGGGGATCGGCATGCGGTGGTCCGCCCAGCCCGGGACGGGGCGCAGCTTGCCGCTGAAGGCGTAGCTGCGGTCGCCGCCGTGGAAGGCGCCCTGGATCATGTGCCGGTTGCCCGCCTGGATGTCCTCGGGGCTCTTCACGAAGCGCTCGACGATGTGCTCCCCGGCGAGGGCGGGGATGTGGCGGCGCACATGCTCCAGCTGCCGGTCGGCGAGCGTCTCCTTGTGCTCGGCCCAGCTTCCGACGCCGTCCGGCAGGTCCCAGGTCTGCGGCGAGAGCAGCTTGACCGTGTGGTGCCCGGCAGGCGCCCGGTCGGGGTCGATCAGCGTGGGCGTGGCGACGAGCAGCCAGGGCACGCCGTGGTCGTATGGGCGCCGGTCACGCACGGCCCGGCCCAGCTCGAGGACCTCCTCGGGCCAGCCGACGGTCCCCGCCGACACGGCCCCGATCGGCCCGCTCGGCGTCTCGAAGAGCGGTGCCTCCGTCGTCACGAAGTAGGCGGCCATGCCGGACATGCCGACGTCGTACATCTCCGCGCCGTACAGGAACTCCTCGCCCCACGCCTCGGCGGGCGCCAGCTTCACGAGCTCCTTCACATGGATCGTCGAGAGCACCGCGGTGCGCGCCATGAAGCGCTCGCCGTCCTCCGTGACCACGCCGGTGCAGCGGCCGTCCTCCAGCACGAGCTCCGACACGACGCGGTCGCACAGGATCGTCGCGCCGTGGTCCTCGAGGAACCCGACGAGCGCCTGCGTGAGCGCGCCCGAGCCTCCGCGCGGAATCGACCAGCTGCGGCCCTGGCGGCCGAAGATGATCGAGTAGGCGAGCGTCCCCGAGCCGGCGGCGTCGAGCGGCACGAGCGTCTGGAACGCCTGCCAGCACATGAACGCCCGGACGTGGCGGCTCTCGAACTCGTGGCGGATCACGTCCCAGGCGCTGATCGCCTGGCGCCGCAGCCAGATCCGCCCACGCGGATGCTCGAGCAGCCTCTCCTCGAGCGTCGGGCCGAACCCGGGCGGTGTCAAGCGCGCCGCGCCGAAGATCCCCTTGACCTCGTCGTACTCGGCGATCATGCGCCGGTAGACGGCCGCGTCCGCCGCCGAGAAGCGCTCGATCTCCTCGCAGGTGCGGTCGATGTCCATCCACATCGTGAGCTGCTCGCCGTCGGGAAATGCGACGTGCGCGACCGGATCGGGCTCGAGGTACTCGAGCCCGTAGTCCGCGATCAGGCCGAGCTCGTCCCTCAGCAGCAGCGGGTTGACCCGGATCAGCGTGTGGCCGGTCGAGCATGAGTCGATCCGGTAGCCGGGCCCGAGCAACTCCTCGGTCGCCGCGCCGCCGCCCGGGATCGAGCGGGCGTCGAGGACGAGGCACTCGTAGCCCGCGCGCGCGAGGTAGGCCGCCGTGATCAGGCTGTTGTGGCCGCCGCCCGCGACCACCACGTCGGCAGTCTGGGTCATCCGATCATCTCCTTTCGCGAGACGCTCTGAAGCAGGCGCGCCGCATTGCCGCCGAGGACCGCCTCCTCGGCCTCCGAGCCGAGCCCGGCCGCGCGCACGCCGTCGGCAGCGCGCTCGTCGCCCATGTCGAACGGGTAGTCGGAACCGAGCAGCACGCGCTCCGGGCCGGCGAACTCGACCAGCGCGCGCAGCAGCCCGGGATCGTGGGTGAGTGTGTCGAAGTAGAAGCGCCGCAGCGAGTCGTCCGGCGCCTCGGACAGCCGCGAGCGCGCCTGCGGCTGGAAGCCGTGGGCGTGCCGGAGCCGCCCGCGCAGTGCCAGGATCGCGCCGCCGCTGTGAGCGAGCAGGACGCGCAGGCCCGGGTGGCGCTCCATCACCCCCGCCATGACCATGTGCGCCGCGGTGACCGTCGTCTCGAGCGGGTTGCCGACGGTGTTCCAGAGGTAGTACTCGCGGAAGGCCTCGGCGTCGAAGCCGCGCGTCGTCGGGTGGATGAAGACGAGAGCGCCCGTGCGCTCGACCGCTTCCCAGAAGAGCTCGAAGCGCTCGTCGCCGAGGTAGGCCCCGCGCACACTGGCGGCGAGCTCGATGCCGCTCAGCACCCCCTCCCCCATCAGCCGCTCGAGCTCGCGCACGGCCAGCGCGGGGTTCTGCAGCGGAACCGTGCCGAGCGCTGCGATCCGCTCGGGGTGCGCGCGCACGAGCCCCGACAGCGCCTCGTTCTGAATCCGCGCCCGGCGCAGCGCCTCGGCGGGGTCGGCGTCGTACCAGAGCAGCGGCACCCACGGGCACAGGACGATCCGGTCCACGCCCGGCGGCGTCCTGAGCGGTGAGGATGGCCTCGACGTCGACGAACTCGCCGACCGCGGAGCGGATCGGGCGGCCGTCCAGCTCCACCACCTGGGCACCGGCGTCGTCGCGGTATACGCGCGGGCGCCAGGACTCCTCGGACGCGGCGTCGCGGCAGATCTCGGGCACGATCACGTGCGCATGGGCGTCGACGATCACGCGCTCAGGCCTCCACCGCGATCAGCAACAGCGAGCCGGCGATCACGAGCGCGGCCCCGAGCCACACGCGCGCCGTCGCCCGCTCGGTGCGCCGGTCGCCGAGCAGCGGAGCCAGCAGGAGCACGGTCGGCACGGTCAGCAGCATGAGCGCCAGCACGATTCCGACCGGGCTCAGGCCGAGCGCCTCGAACCGCCACCAGGTTGCGACCGCGACGATCGCCCCGGCGAGCATCTTCAGCGCGAGCCCCGTGCGTGGCATGTCCCGAGCGGCAGCGCGGTCTCCCGGCGCCAGCGCAGTGATGAGCCCGAAGGCAAGCGCGGACGAGACCATGCCGATCGTCACGCCGAGAACCGGGGCGTCGATTTCCTCCAGGCCCTCGATCGTGAAGATCGGGCTGAGCGCCCAGAGGAACGCCGTGGCGAGCCCGAAGCGGGCGTCGCTCCAGTGCATCCCCGCCATCGCGGCCGGCGACGACACCGTGAGCGCCCCGGCGACCATGACGACGATCCCGATCCAGGCCGCCGCCGGCGGCAGCTCGCCGTATACGACCGCCGCGATGGCGATCCCCCACAGCGGGACGGTGGCGAGCAGCGGCGCGGTGCGCGCCGCGCCGATCCGCTGCTGGCTCGCGTTCAGAAGCGTCCAGCCCATGAAGAAGTGGACCGCGCCGGCGATCGTGAAGCTCACGACCGCCCACGCGGTCAGGTCGTCGATCGCCGCCAGCTCCCCAGTGGCGGCTGACAGGACGACCAGGACAAGAGATGCGCTGACGAGCTGCAGGAAGGTCGACATCCAGAGGTCGTCCAGCTGCCGGACGGCCCGGACATTCACAGCCTGGAAGAGCCCGAACCCGAGGCCGGACGCGGCCGCCCATATTTCGCCGCTCACGCCCCATTCACCCGAGCAGCCCCAGCGCCTCGAGGTCGCGTCTCAGCTCGCCGCGCTCAGCCTCCGCAAGCGGAACGAGCGGCGGCCGCACCGGCCCCTGAGGCAGCCCCATGAGCCCGAGCCATTCCTTGAGCTGCGCGATCGGAATCGTGCCGTGCTCGGTCCAGGGGGCGCGCAGCCAGCGGTCGAACGCGTCGCGCGCCGGCTCGAGGCGGGCACTGAGTGCGCGGGCGGCGTCGAGGTCGCCGGCGTCGGCGAGGCGCGTGTACTCGGCCACCGGCGTGCTGCCGGGTCTCTGGTAGAGCGCGAGCGCCGGCGTCGACATCAGCGACTGGAAGCCGTGCTCGGTGTGCAGCTCGAGCCAGTCGCGCTCGGACGCGTCGGTCACCACGATGCGGTCGCCGGCGAGCTCCTGCACGCGCAGCAGGTGCTCGCGCGGGCGCGGGTTCTTGATGCCGCAGACGATGTCGAGCTCGGCGAGCTCGTCGATCAGCTCCGGCGACAGCGACATGCCCGAGTAGCTCGTGTTGAAGAGGAACAGCGGCAGCGAGACCGCGTCGTCGAGGCGCCGGTACCACTCGCGCACCAGGTCGTCCGGCAGGCCCGGGGGGAAGTACGGGTTCATCGCGATGCCGAACTCGATGCCCTGCTCCGAGGCGTGATCCGCGAGTGCCACGGTGTCGCCGAAGACGTGGTCCCCCACCTGGGCCATCACCGGCACGCGCCCGCCCGCCCGCTCCGCGACCAGCGCGTGCACGCGCTGGCGCTCCTCGACCGAGAGCGCCCAGAACTCGCCCATCACGCCGCCGCAGAAGATCCCGTCGACTCCGAGCCCCTCGATGTGGTGGTCGACCGACGCCGCCAGGAGGTCCTCCTCGACGTGTCGCCCGTCGTCCGTGAACGGGGTCGGGATCGCGATCCAGAGGCCGCGCACGCGCTCGCGTGCGAGCGACTTCGCCGCACTGAGGACGGCCGTGCTCACGCCGTGGCGGCCTGCTGCTTCGACTGCTCGATGGTGCCGCCGAAGTAGAGCGCGGCCATCTCGGGGTTGTTCAGGACGTCCGATGCGGCCCCCGTGAGCATCACGCGGCCGCTCTCCATGACGATGCCCTGGCTCGCCATGCGCAGGCCGAAGCGCACGTTCTGCTCGACGAGCAGGATCGTCTTGCCGGCGTCGGTCATGACCTTCACGGACTCGGCGACGTGCTTGAGCGCCTTCGGGTCGAGCCCGAGCGACGGCTCGTCGAGCAGCACCAGCTGCGGCTCGAGCATCAGCGAGCGCGCGAACTCGACCATGCGCCGCTGCCCGCCAGAGAGGTTGCCCGCCTTCTCGGCGGCGCGCTCCTTGACGACCGGGAACAGCTCGGCGACCTCGTCGTAGCGGTCGCGCACGTAGTCGCGGTCGCGGCGCCGGAGGTAGGCGCCCATCAGCACGTTCTCCTTCACCGTGATGTTCGGGAAGAGCGCGTTCGCCTGCGGCACCTGCGAGACGCCCATGGCGAGGATGCGCGCGGGATGCAGGCCGCAGACGGACTCGCCCTGCAGCTCGATCTCACCGACGCGCGGCTCGATCAGGCCGCTCACCGCCTTCAGCACGGTCGACTTGCCGGCGCCGTTGGGGCCGACGATGCAGCACACCGAGCCGGACGGCACGTCGAGGTCGACGTCCTGCAGGACGTCGCCTCCGCCGTAACCGGCGAACACTCCCTTCATGGTCAGCATCGCGTCACGCCTCCACCGGTTGCTCGAGCCGGAAGTCCTCGCCGAGATAGGCGTCGAGGACCTTCGGGTCGTTCTGGATCTCGTCAGGGGTGCCGCTCGCGATCGTGTCGCCGCGGGCGAGGACCTGGACCGGGTTGCAGAGGCCCAGGACGAACGGCATGTTGTGCTCGACGATCAGGAAGGTCTTGCCCTGCGCGTTGAGCTCGCGGATCATCTCGCCGATCCGCTCGATCAGCGTCGGGTTGATGCCGCCCGCCGGCTCGTCGAGCATGATCAGCTTCGGGTCGAGCATCAGGATCTGGGCCAGCTCCACGAGCTTCATCTGCCCGAAGGAGAGGTCAGAGCAGGGCTGGTCGCGGTACTTCCTCATCCCCACGTAGTCGAGCAGCTCCTCCGCGCGCTCGGCCTCGGGGCCGCTGACCGCGTCGGCGGCGAGCTGGCCGACTCGGAACGACGGCAGCGGTGCGACCACGTTCTCGAGCACGGTCATCTGTTTGAACAGGCGCGTGATCTGGAAGGTGCGGCCGAGCCCGAGATGGGCGCGCGCCCACGGCTTCATGCCGTCGATGCGCCTGCCCTGGAACCGGACCTCGCCGGCGTTCGGCCGCATCGTGCCGTCGACCAGGTTGAAGACGGTCGTCTTGCCGGAGCCGTTCGGGCCGATCAGCGCCGTGATCGATCCCTCGGGGACGACGAAGCTCGCGCCGTCCACCGCGCGCACGCCGCCGAAGCGGCGCTCGAGCCCCTTCACCTCGAGCAGCGGCGGGCCGTCTGCGGGCGGCGGCGGCCCGGCGGGTGCGGCGCGGGCGGCGAGGTCGATCCCCGCCAGCCGTTCGCCGGCGAGACCGGCCTTGCCGCGCCGGCGCCAGCGCGTGATCCACTCATCCACGGTCGGGATGATGCCGCGCGACATGAACAGCACCACGAGCGCGAGCAGGCCGCCGAAGACGAGCAGGCGGGCGTTGCCGCCGCCGAGGTCGTTGTTCGAGAACTCGTTGAGCCCCTCGACGATGAAGGCGCCCAGCACCGGCCCCCAGAGCGTCGCGCGCCCGCCGAGCAGCAGCGACAGGATGATCTGGACGCTCAGGAGGATGTTGAACATCCCGATCGGGTCGATGAAGGCGAGGTAGTAGCCGTAGACGCCACCGGCCATGCCCACGAACACGGCGCTGGCGGCGAAGGCGAGGATCTTGTAGACGCGCGTGTTGACGCCGACGGTCGCGGCCTTGTCCTCGTCCTCGCGGATCGCGATCAGGCCCATGCCGAACTTGTTTCGCCTGATCCACCACGACATCAGCATCGAGGCGGCCAGGATCGCCATCAGCGAGTAGTAGAAGGGCCAGTACTGGATGTCGATGCTCCACGTGGGCAGCGGCAGCGTGATACCGCCGGTGCCGTTCGTGAGCGAGTCCCAGTTGGTCGCGACGATCTGCAGCAGGAACAGGAACGCGATCGTGAGGATCACGAAGGAATGGCCGCGCGCCCGCATCGCGACGACGCCCAGCAGGGCGGCGAAGAGCGCGGCCACGACCCCGGCGGCGCCGATCCACAGCCACGGCGAGCCCCCAACCTTGGTCACGCCGATGCCCACGACGTAGGCGCCGAGCCCGAGGAAGGCCCCCTGCCCAAGCGAGACGTAGCCCGCGTAGCCCGTGATGATGTTGAGCCCCACCGCCCCGACGGCGAAGACCATCGAGAGGATGATCATGTTCTGGTAGTAGAGGTCGTCGGAGAGCAGCGGGTAGATCCCGACGAGGACCACGGCCAGCACCGCCAGCCAGGTCCAGGGGGAGCGGATGCGGGCGCTCATGCCGTCGCCACGTCCTCGCGCAGGCGCGAGCCGAGCAGCCCCTGTGGCCGCAAGAGCAGCACGATGATCACGACGACGTAGGGCACCGCCGTCGCCCACTCGGGCCCTATGTAGGTGACGGTCATCGTCTCGGCGACCCCGAGCGCGAGGGCGCCGACCACCGCCCCCGGCAGCGAGCCCATGCCGCCCAGCACGATGATCCCGAGCAGGCGCGCGATCCACTGGTAGTGCGAGCCGGGCAGGAACGGGTAGAGCACGCTCGCGATCGAGCCGCCGGCGCCGGCGCTCGCCACGCCGATGGCGAACGTCAGCGTCGCCACGGCCCCGACGTTCACGCCAACGAGCTCGGCGCCCTGCGGGTTCACCGCACTCGCGCGGATCGCTCGGCCGAGCCAGGTCCAGGTGAGGATCGCGTAGAGGCCGCACAGCACCACGATCGCCACGAGGCCGCCGTAGACCTGGGCCTTCGGCAGGAACAGCTCGCCGATCGAGAACGACTGGTTGCCGTAGGCGGGGCGGACCGAGTGCGACGTGTTGCCCCAGATCTCGCCCATCAGCCCCTCGAGTACCAGCGCGATGCCGAACGTGAGCAACACCGTCGCAGCAGGCGGCGCCCTCCGGATCCGCCCGACGCTCGTCAGGTAGAGGAGCCAGCCGAACACGAACATGGCCGGCGTCGTGATCAGGATCGCGACCAGCGGGTCCATGCCGGTCGATTCCCACAGCGACCAGGTCAAGAACGCCGCGAAGATCAGGAACGCTCCGTGCGCGATGTTGATCACGTTCATCACGCCGAAGATCAAGGTGAGCCCCGACGCGAGCAGCGCGTAGACGCCTCCGATCAAGAGGCCGAGGATCAGGGCTTGAAGAAACTCGGTCAAAGCGTCGCGGGTGGCGGGCGGTCCGCGGGGATGGCACCCCGCGGACCTCGCCTCCTGGCTAGTTGGAAACCCCCGGGTCCCAGCTGGTCAGGATCTCCTCCGTCGTTGCGGCTTCCTCGGGCAGGATGATCTCCGGCACGCCGCTCTGCCACTGGCCGGCGAGGAACTCGCCCTTCGGAGCGCCGGTCTCGTCCCAGCTGAGCGGGCCGAGGATGGTGTCGACCTCGTTCTCGCGCAGCCAGTCGGCCAGCTTCAGCTGGTCGTCGCGCTCGACCGAGCCGACTCCCTTCACCGCCGCCGCGAGAACCTGCGCGGCCGCATAGGCGTCCGCCGCATCCTCGGGCACCTCCGTGCCCCCGAACATCTCCTGGTACTTCGCGACGAACTCCTCGTTGCCGGGCGTCGTCGCCTCCTTGCTGTGGCTCACCCCGTAGAAGATGCCCTCGGTGGCATCCGTGCCAATCGCCTTCGCGTACTGGTCGCCGAGCGACGGCGCCGTCGTCTGGTAGAGCATCTGCGGGATGAAGTTCGCCTTCAGCAGCGCCCGGACCATGCCCACGCCGTCCTCGAAGGTCGCGCCGTGGACAACCAGGTCGGCCCCGCTCGACTTGACCGCGCTGGCGATCGCGTCGTAGTTCGGGTTGTCGATCGTGTACGTCTCGCGGTACACGGTCTTGATGCCGGCCGCCGTCAGCTTCTTCTCGATGCCCTCGGAGGTCGGCTGCGCGAACGGGTCGTCGAGGGTCGGATAGGCCGCCGTCTTGGGCCGCTCGCTCTCGGGCAGCTCGGTGGTCAGCCAGTCCGCCCACGCGTCGCCCTGCTTGTCGGCCGTGGCCTGCTGGGCGAAGAACAGGTACTGGAAGTCGCGATCGAACAGCTCGGGCGCACCGCCCGCGGGCTCGACGTAGAGCATCCGGTTGCGCTCGGCTACCGCCGAGGCGGGCAGGTTCAGGAGCGACGAGAACGTGCCCAGCAGCAGGTCCACCCGGTCCTGGCTGATCAGCGCGTTGTAGTCGGCGACGATCGTGTTCTGGTTCGAGCCGTCGTCCTTGATCACCATCTCGACGTTGCGGCCGTCGATGAGGCCGCCGTTCTCGTTGACGAGCGCCTCCCAGACCTTGTAGCCCTGCTGAGCCGCCTTGCCGGGCTCCGAGAACTCGCCGGTCAGCGGGAGTGAAGCGCCGACCTTGATGGTCTCGCCACCGCCACCGCCCCCGCCGCTGCCGCCACCGCCGTCGTCGTCGTCATCGCCGCAGCCTGCGACCACAAAGATCGCGAGCACCAGCAGCGCGAGAGCGAGCCAACCACGCTTCCTCATTCGATCTCCTCCACTCCTTGCTCGAGCCGGCGCGACCGACGGCGAGAGCGTCTCTCCCACAACAGGGCCGCTGAGAGTCACCTGCCCGTCAGCGGCTTGTTGCAAACGTTTGCTGCAATCGTGTGCAGCGTATGTCGTCCTCGCCTGGCTTGTCAACCAGGCGACGCGCTGCTCAACCGGAGCGTAATCCCGGGAGCCCGTCAGCCCCGCTCGCCGGCGGCGCGGCGGAGGCGCGCGTCACGAGGCTCGGCTCGAGCAGCACGTCGCGCGGCGGGGTGCCGTCGTCCAACAGCCGCTCGAGCATGAGCTCTGCGGCCGCCATGCCGATCTCGTAGTGCGGAATCCGGATCGTGGTGAGCGGCGGCTGGAAGCGGCCGGCGAAGGGCATGTCGTTGAAGCCCACGACCGAGATCTCGTCCGGACAGCTGAGGCCGCGTTCGGCGAAGACGTCGTAGCAGCCCAGCGCGATCAGGTCGTTTGCGGCGGCGATTGCGGTGGGGCCGCCGCCGCGATCGAGCAGCTCGGCACAGGCCCTCGCCCCCTCGGCCTCGGTGAAGGCGCGCGTGACCACGATCAGCTCGGGATCTGGCTCGAGGCCGAGCTCGCGCATCGCATCGTGAAAGCCCTCGTGGCGGTCGAGGCCCGTGGAGAGCTCGAGCGGGCCCGCGATGTGCGCAATGCGCGTGTGCCCGAGCGCGGCAAGGTGCTCGACCGACAGCCGGATGCCCTGGCGATCGTCCGCCGTGGCCGACGGCACCCCGCTCTCGGGGGCGCGGCGGTTGACCAGCACCACGGGGATGCCGGCCTCGATCAGCTCGTCGAGCAGCTCGTGGTCGCGGCGCGCGGTCGCGGCGACGATTCCGTCGACCTGGCGCGCGCGCATCGCGTGCCAGTCGATCCGCTCGCGCTCGGGATCGTTGTCGGTGTTCGCCATCAGCGGCGTGTAGCCGCCCTCCTCGAGCCGATCCTCGATGCCGCGCAGGATCGGCGGGAAGAGCGGGTTTGTGAGGTCCGGGATCAGGACGCCGATCGTGTAGGAGCGGTTCGTCTTGAGACCGCGCGCGATCGGGTTGGGGCGGTAGCCGAGCTCGGCCGCCGCCTCCAGCACGCGCCTCGCCGTCTCCTCGTTGACGAGGCCGCGCGTGTCGTCGTTGAGGGCCCGTGAGGCGGTGCCGGGATGGACGTTCGCGACGCGCGCGACGTCTCTCAGGGTCACACGTGCCGTCGCGCCCTCTGATCCCAGCGCCATGATTGGACGATTATGCACGCGTTTGCAGTCGCTTCGGAGTGACGACGGAGACCGTTCAGCGCGGCTCCGCGTGGGCGCCCCTGCGGCGACCGGTGTTCCGGGCGATCTGGGGCTCGCTGCTCGGATCGCAGGTCGTCATCTGGATGCACAACGTCGGCGCCGTCACGGTCGTCGCGTCGCTGTCGGACTCGCCGACGCTGATAGCCGCCGTGCAAACGGCGACGAGCCTGCCCGCGGTGCTGCTCAGCCTGCTGGCGGGCGCGACCGCCGACATCGTCGACCGGCGCCGGCTCGTGCTCGCCGCGCAGGCCTGGATGGTCGCCGCCACGTCGACGCTCGCCGTGCTGACCTTCACGGACACGGTCACGGCGGGCCTGGCGCTTGCGCTGACGCTCGCGCTCGGAGCCGGCATGGCGCCGACGATCCTCGCCTACCAGGCGATGACGCCCGACGCGATCGGCGAGGAGGAGCTGCCCGAGGCGGTCGCGCTGAACAGCGTCGCGATCAACATCGCACGCGCGATCGGCCCCGCGCTGGCCGGCCTCCTGATCGTCGCGCTGAGCGCCGGTGCGCTGTTCGCGATCGAGTCGGCGGTGGTCCTGCTGATCATGGTCGTGGTCTTCCGGCTGCAGGTCCCGATCGGAGCGTCCCGAGTCGCCCGAGCCGCTCTTCGAGGCGCTGCGCGCGGGAGCGCGCTACGTCCGCTTCTTCGGCCCGGCGCGCACGACGCTGATCCGCGCGGTCCTGTTCGCCGGCTGCGCGAGCGCGCTCTGGGCGCTGCTGCCGGTCGTGGCGGTCGGCCCGCTCGACCTCGACTCGCGCGGTCTCGGCCTGCTGATGGGATGCGTCGGCACCGGCGCGCTGTGCGGCGCGGTCGTGATGCCGCGCCTACGCGCCCGGCTCGGCTTCGACCTCATGATCGCGCTCGCCTCGCTGGCGCTCGCCGCCGGGCCTCAGCGTGCTCGCCTGGGTCGACGAGACGCCGATCGTCGCGGTCGCGCTTCTGTTCACGGGCGCCTCCTGGCTGACCGTGCTGTCGTCGCTCAACACGGCCGCGCAGTGGGCCGCCGCCGGCTGGGTGCGCGCGCGCACGCTCGCCAGCTTTCAGTTCGTGATGCAGGGCTCGCTCGCGTTCGGCAGCCTCATCTGGGGACTCACGGCCGGCGCGGCCGGCGTCCGCACCGCGCTGATGATCGCCGTCGGCGGGCTGCTGCGTGGGCGTGGTCGCCGGCCGGCACTGGCCGCTCGCCCCCGGCACGGACGTCGACGTCTCGCCGGCGGCGCACTGGGGCTCCCCCGAGCTGGCGCTCGAGCCGCGGCCGACCGACGGCCCGGTGCTCGTCACGCTCGAGTACCGCGTCCGCCCGGAGCGCACCGACGAGTTCGTCGCCGCGATGACGGAGCTCGGCCGGATCCGGCGCCGCGACGGCGCCTACTTCTGGGACCTCTACGAGGACCTCGAGGACCGCGGCCGCTTCCTCGAGACGTTCACGGTCGGCTCGTGGCAGGAGCACCTCCGCCAGCACGAGCGCG
Source organism: uncultured Thermoleophilaceae bacterium (assembly GCA_963814095.1). Taxonomy (GTDB): domain Bacteria; phylum Actinomycetota; class Thermoleophilia; order Solirubrobacterales; family Thermoleophilaceae; genus JACVRW01. The sequence goes on from CAWFBT010000005.1 coordinate 123,357, forward strand.
GGACGGTGGCGGATCTCGACGTCGAGCGGCGCGTCAAGGAGATGCACGAGGGGCCCGAGCCGCCCGTGGCGCGGCACCTGCTGTCGGCGCGGGCGGCACAGCGGGCACGCGAGCAGGAAGCGCGACGGGCCGCCGGGCTAGCGCCGGCGGCGTAGCGTTCGGGGCATGCAGCTGCGCGTGGCCCGGCACACCGAGCGCCTGGACGAGGTGGTGGCGTTCTACCGAGACGGCATCGGGCTGACCGAAATCGGCGGCTTCACGCGATCACGACGGCTACGACGGCGTGTTCCTCGCGGTTCCGGGCGCTGCCGCGCACCTCGAGCTGACCGCGGGCGGCGGCCACGGCGCCCCCGAGCCGCATCCCGACTCGCTGCTCGTGCTGTACCTCGGCGACGAAGCGGCGGTACGGACCGTCGCGGCGCGTCTGAGCGCCGACCCGATCGCGCCGGCCAACCCGTACTGGAGCGAGCACGGAAGCACGTTCGAGGACCCGGACGGCTTTCGGGTCGTCCTCGTCCCCGAGCGCTGGGAGCACTAGGTTCGATGCCAATCCACGCCGCCGACTTCCTCGCCCTCCACAGCCAACCGGACGCGTTCGTGCTTCCCAACGTCTGGGACGCGGGCAGCGCCAAGGTCATGGCCCGGGCGGGCTTCCCGGCCCTCGGGACGACGAGCGCCGGGATCGCCTTCTCCGCCGGCCTTCCCGACGACGGCTCGATCGGGCGCGAGCGGATGGTCGAGCGCATCGGCGCGATCGCCGCGGCCGTCGACCTCCCCGTGAGCGCCGACATCGAGTCCGGCTACGCGGACGACCCCGACGGCGTTGCCGCGACCATCCGCGCGGTGATCGGCGCGGGCGCGGTGGGCGCGAACCTCGAGGACGCCGACCCCGCTCGACGCGGCTCGCTGTACGCGATCGACGATGCTGTCGCGCGTGTCGCGGCGGCCCGCGCCGCCGCCGACCGCGAGGGCGCCCCGTTCACGCTCAACGCCCGGATCGACAGCTACCTCGCCGGCGTCCCCGACCCGTACGCCGACGCCGTCGAGCGGGCCGCCCGCTACGTGGCGGCCGGCGCGGACTGCATCTTCGTGCCCGGCGCGACGGACGCGGCGGCGATCGGCCGGCTGGTCGAGGCGATCGACGCTCCGCTCAACGTCGTCGCCGGGCTCGCCGGCGAGCCGCTCACCCTGGCCGAGTACGGCCGGCTCGGGGTGCGCCGCGTGAGCGTCGGCGGCAGCCTCGCGCGCGCAGCGCTCGGCCTCGTCGAGCGCGCCGCCGAGGAGATGCGCAACGGGCGCTTCGACTTCACCGCCGGCGCGATCGCGCACGCCGAGGCAAACCGCCTCATGGCGAGCTGACGCGCTGGGTACTGTGCGTCACATGCGAGCGCCGATTCAGCTGGACCTCCACCTGCCGAACTTCAACTATCCGGGGGTGGGGCCCGACGCTGCCTTCGACAAGCTCGTCGAGATCGCCACGACGGCGGAGCGCGCGGGCTTCAGCGCGGTGACGGTGATGGACCACTACCACCAGATCCCGACCGTGGGACCGCCCGAGAACTGGATGTTCGAGGGCAACACGATCCTCGCCGGCATCGCCGCCCGGACCGAGTCGATCGCGCTCGGTCTGCTCGTCGGCGGTGTGACCTACCGGAATCCTGCGCAGCACGCGAAGATCACGACGGGGATCGACGTCATCTCCGGCGGTCGCGCCTTCCACGGGATCGGGGCGGCCTGGTTCGACGGCGAGCACGTCGCCTACGGCTACGACTTCCCGCCGCTCGGGGAGCGCTTCGAGCACCTCGAGGACCACCTCCGGATCGCCCGCGCGATGTTCACCGAGGAGCAGGCGACCGTGGCGGGCACCCACCACTCCGTCACGGACGCCTACAACAACCCCAAGGTGCGCGGCGACATCCCGATCGTGATCGGCGGCAGCGGCGAGCGGAAGACGCTGCGGATGGTCGCCCAGTACGCCGACGGCTGCAACTTCTTCGGCGACGCCGAGCGGGCCCGCCATCTGCTCGGCGTGCTCGAAGGACACTGCGAGCGCCTCGGGCGCGACCCGGCCGAGATCACGAAGACCGTGATGATGTCCTCGCTCGCCATCGGCCAGACGCAGGACGAGGTGCAGGGGAAGATCGCCCGGATGCGCGAGATCGGCATCGCCGAGAACCGGATCGCCGCCGCGCCGACCGGCACGCCCGAGCAGATCCAGGAGATCGCGCACGCGTATCGCGAAGCCGGTGTCGAGGGCGTCACGCTCTCGCTGCCCGACGTGCACGACCCGGAGGCGATCACGCTGGCCGGCGAGACGCTCGCGCCCTTGTTCAACGCTGAGCGGCAGCCCGCGGTGTAGCGACAAGCAGGATTCGGTAACTTGCGCTCCACTCGGCGCTCCTGCAAACGTTTGCGGGCGTGTGCCAAGAGCGAGCTGGGAGGAGCCGGCATGAGGGTCGACAGGCGACGCGGAACAGCAGCGCTGGCGGTGCTGCTCACCGGCGGGCTCGTGGCCGCGGGGACGAGCGTCGGCGGCGGATTCCCCTTCGGCGGAGGGGGTGTCAGCGAGCCCGATCTCATCCTCGTGAACGGCGAGGTCCTGACCATGGACGACGAGCGGCCGCGCGCGTCCGCGATCGCCATCACGGACGACGAGATCACCGCGGTCGGCTCGAGCCGCTCCGTCGCAAAGCTCGCCGGGCGCCATACGCAGACGATCAACCTGCGCGGGCGCACGGTGATCCCCGGGCTCGTAGACGGACACACGCACGCCATTCGCGGCGGGCAGACGTTCGATCAGGAGACCTACTGGCTCGACGCCGGCTCGCTCAGGGAGGCCCTCGACCGGGTCACCCGGGCGGCGAGCGAGCGCGAGCCGGACGAGTGGGTGGCCGTCGTCGGCTCGTGGCACCCGAATCAGTTCAGCGAGAAGAGGCCTCCGACGGTCGCCGACCTCACCGAGGCCTCGCCCACCAATCCCGTCTACGTCCAGTACCTCTACGACTACGCGCTCGTCAACGAGGCCGGGATCGAGGCACTCGGCCTGAACGCGTCACAGGCTCCGCCGGTGCCGGGCATCGTGGTGGAACGGGACGCGAACGGCCAGGCCACGGGCCGGCTGCTCGGTGGCATCGGCCCGTTCAACACGCTCGTCGCACGCATCCTTCCCGCGAGCTTCGACGAGCGCAAGGACAGCCTGGAGAACTACTTCACCGCGCTCAACGAATCGGGCGTGACCGGCTTCATCGATGACAGCGCCGGCCCCGCGGCGAGCTACGAGACGTTGTTCGCGCTGAGCGACGAGGGCCGGCTGTCGCTGCGCGCCGGGTTCCGCGTGCCGGCGCAGACGCCGGGCAACGAGTCGGCCTTCTTCGAGTCGGTCATGGCCTTCCGCGCGCCGCGGGAGCGCGGCGGGCCCACCCCCTTCGTGGGGATGGGCGAGTCGGTCGTCTTCGGGGTCAACGACGGAGTGAGGATGGGCCCCGGCTTCCAGGCGACGCCGGAGGCGCTGGCGGAGCTCGAGGAGGTCGCGACGCTGGCGGCGACACGCCGCATCCCGCTGGAGATCCACGCCTACACCGACGACGCCGCGTCGCAGATCCTGGACGTCTTCGAGCGCGTCGACGCGGCTCACCCGATCGGGAACCTGCGCTGGGCGATGGCGCACCTGAATACCGGGTCGCCGGAGACGATCGCCCGGATGAAGGCGCTCGGCATGGCTTTCTCGGTCCAGATGGGCCCCTATTTCGAGGGCCCGGCCATCCTCGAGGCGAACGGGCCCGAGGTCGCGCTGCGATCCGCGGCGCGAGCGGCGCTCGACCAGGGCCTCGTGGTGGCGGGCGGCACCGACGCGACGCGCATAGGCGACTACCGGGTGTGGCCGGCCGTCGAGTTCCAGGTGACCGGTGCGTCGCTCGGCAATGCCGTCGTGCGGCCGCCGGATCAGCGCATGTCACGGATGGAGGCCCTGCGGTCGTACACGCTCGGCTCCGCCTGGCTCGCCTTCGACGACGACGACCGCGGCTCGCTCGAGAAGGGCAAGCTCGCGGACCTGGCGGTCCTCGACGCGCCCTATCTCGGCGTGCCGTCGACGCGGATCAGCGAGATCCGCTCGCTGCTCACGCTCCGCGGCGGTGAGGCCGTCTACGACCGGCGGGGCTGGGTGAACGACTGACGGCTCAGGAGACAGGCGTCGGCTCAGCCGCGCCTGTCCTGGAAAAGCGCCCGCCCTCTCGCTCGTCGTCCTCGACGATCACCTTGCCGCGCGTCTCGGGGAGGAGCCAGCAACAGACGATGGCGAGCGTGCAGGCCACCAGGCCGACGATCACGATCGACTCGCCGAGCCCTATCGAGTCGGCCGTGAGGCCGATGAAGCCGGGTCCGAGCGCGGCGAGCCCGCGCCCGACGTTGTAGGCAAGGCCCTGGCCGGCGGCGCGCATGTTCGACGGGAACAGCTCGGCGAGGAACGAGCCGTAGCCCGCCGCCTGCCCAGAGGCGAAGAAGCCCAGGAAGAACGAGACCGTGTAGGTCACGAAGCTGCCGTCGATCGGAACCGTGACGAACGCGACGATCGCCGCCGCCGAGCCGACGAAGTAGAGCGTGAACGCGGGCCGGCGGCCGAGCGCGTCGTGGATCAGCCCCGCGAGGATGTAGCCCACGAACGAGCCGGCGATCACGACCCAGCTGTAGGTCGCGGTGCCCACCACGCTCTGCCCGCGCTCCTCCACCAGGAAGGTGGGCAGGAAGACGAACACGGAGTAGTAGGTCCCCTGGCCGCCGACGCCGAACAGCGTGGCCAGGATCGTCGTGCGCCTGATCTCCGGCTTGAACAGAAGCGGGAAGGAGATCGGCGACCCGCCGGAGGCGCCCGTCTTCACGCGGTCACGGGTGGTCAGCCTGATGACGAATGCGGCCGCCGCGGGCAGGATGCCGAGCAGGAACAGGTAGCGCCAGGCCTGGTCGTCGTTGAACGCGTCGAACAGAATCAGGTAGGCGGCGGTCGAGGCCGCCCACCCGATCGCGTATGTGCTCTGCAGGAAGCCCATGGTGCGGCCGCGCCGTTCGGGGTTCGCGTACTCGGCGAGCAGCGCCGCGCCGACGGCCCATTCCGCGCCGAACGTGAAGCCGTGCAGTGTTCGCCACAGGAGCAGCTGCTCGACGTTCTGCGCGGTCGCGGTCAGCGCGGTGAAAACCGAGTAGCCGACGATCACGAACGTGAGCACCCGCACCCGTCCGAAGCGATCCGCGAGCGTCCCGCCGACCACGCCACCGAAGGCCGACGCCACGAGGCTGAAGGCCACGATGAACGGGCCATCCGACTCAGACAGGCTCAGCGAGACCGTGATCGCGGGCAGGGCGTAGGCGAACATCGTCCAGTCGAAGCCGTCGAGGCCCCAGCCGAGGCCGGACGCGACGAACGCACGCTTGCGCTGCGTCTCGACTTCCTCTGGCGGAATGTTCTGCTCGCCGTTCGCCAAGGTGGCGCTCCTGCCCTCGTTCAGGGTCGGCCTACCCGGGAGCCAGGCGAATGAGTCCTGCGGCGCTAGCTGCGTTCGCGCACGGCGGCCGCGATCGAGTCCGGCGTGGGGATGAACGCGTCCTCGAGGGGCGGGCTGTAGGGCACCGGCGTCTCGCCGGTCGCGATCACCCAGGCGTCGTCGAGGTCGTGCAGCGCCTCGGCCGCCAGCGCGCCGACGAGGTTGGCCGCCCAGCCACCGAGCCGCGGGCCCTCCTCGACGGCGACCACGCGGTTGGTCTTCTCGACGGAGCGCATCACGGTCTCGAGGTCGAGCGGGCGCAGCGTGCGCAGGTCGATCACCTCGGCATCGATCCCCTCGGCTGCGAGCTGCTCGGCGGCCGCGAGCGAGTCGGGCACGCCCTTCGCGACCGAGACGAGCGTGAGGTCGGAGCCCTCGCGCACCACCTTCGCCTCGCCGAGCGGCACGACGTCGCCGTTCTGGGGCGGCGGGCCCTTGACCGAGTAAAGCCGCTTGTGCTCCAGGAAGATCACCGGGTTGTCGTCGCGGATCGCCGCCTTCAGCAATCCCTTCGCGTCCGCCGGGTTCGACGGCGCCGCGATCTTCAGGCCGGGGACCCCCTGGAACCAGGTGGCGTGGAACTGCGAGTGCATGGCGCCGAAGCGGCCACCGCCGCCGACCGCCGAGCGCACCACCAGCGGGACCGGGCCCTGCTCGTTCGAGATGTACCAGAACTTCGCCGACTGGTTGACGAGGCTGTCCATCGGAAGGGCCATGAAGTCGCCGAACATCACCTCGAATACCGGCCGCAGCCCGGTCACGGCGGCGCCGAAGGCGGCTCCCGCCAGCGCCAGCTCGGAGATCGGGGTGTCGAAGACGCGCTCGTCGCCAAAGCGCTCGTGGAGGTCCGGCGTGGCCTTGAAGACGCCGCCGGCGGCGGCCACGTCCTCGCCGAAGAAGACGACGTCCGGGTCGCGCTCGATCTCCTCGGCGAGCGCGTCGCGGATCGCGGCACGGAACTCGAGCTGGGGCGAGTCGCTCACGGCGCGAACTCCGTGGCGCGCTCCTTCTCGGGATCGGGATAGGGCGCCGCCAGCGCTGCCTCGCTCGCCCGTGTCATGGCCTCCTTCGCACGCTCGGCGGCCGCGTCGAGCTGCTCGTCCGTGACGCCCGCCTCGACGAGCCGGCCACGCGTGACGATCAGCGGATCGCGCTCCAGCCAGCTCTCGAGCTCGCCCTTCGGGCGATAGGTCGCCGGGTCGGACTTCGAGTGCCCGTAGTGCCGGTAGGTCTGGCATTCGAGCAGGCTCGGTCCGCCGCCCGAGCGGGCCACCGCGATGGCCTCGACAGCCGCCTGCTCGACAGCGAGCAGGTCGTTCCCGTCGACGACCCGGGCGGGGATGCCGTAGGCCGAGCCGCGCGCGGAGATCGCCGCGCCGGCCGTGACCTGGTGCATCGGGGTGAACTCCCCGTAGAAGTTGTTCTCGCAGACGAACACGACGGGCAGGCGCAGCACCTGCGCGAAGTTGAGGCACTCGTGGAAGTAGCCCTGGTTGGTCGCGCCGTCGCCGAAGAACGCGACGGCCACCCCGCCCTCGCGCTTGGCGGTGAGCGCGGCGCCGGTGGCCGCGGCGATGCTGCCGCCGACGATGCCGAAGCAACCCACGAGCCCGTGCTCGAGGTCGATCACGTTCATCGAGCCGGCGCGGCCGCCGCAGACGCCTGTCGCGCGGCCGAGCATCTCCGCTGCGAGCGGCTCCGGCGCGGTGCCCTTGGCGAGCGCGTGCCCGTGGCCGCGGTAGGTCCCGGCGACGTAGTCGCTCGGCTCCAGCGCCATGCAGACACCCACCGGCACGGCCTCCTGGCCCGCCGACAGATGGGTCGTGCCGTGCACCTCGCCCTTGAGGAAGAGGCGATGGATCTCCTCCTCGAACTCGCGGATGAGCACCATCCGCTCGAAGGCCTCGACGAAGCGCGCCGGCTCGTCGAGCGCGGGCCGCGTACCGGCCTGCGCAGTCGGCTCGGGAGCGGCCGAATCGGCCTCCTCGGTCGGCCCGTCGACGGGCAGCTCGACGTCGCTGATGGCCGAGCGCTCAGGCTCCCCCACCGGCGTCTCGTCAGCTGCTGTCCGCTCCTGGCTCAACCGGCGGCCCACAATAGCGCAATCGTTTGCAGCGGCTGACGGGTTTTCAGCGCACGACCTTGAAGCCCACCCGGCGCGCGGGCGAGACGTTGGCGCTCCGGTCGGTGGCCGTGACGATCGCGCGATACGGCCCGGACGCGAGCTTGCGACGCCCGACGCGACCCGTGAAGGGGACGCTCTGCGGCCGGCATTGAACGCGCGCGTGAGCCCGATCGGGCTCCTCACGTAGCGCGTGCAGCGACGGCGACGGGGCACCACCCTCCGCGCCGGCCTGCAGCGCCCGCGAACCCGGCGGCCCTTACGCGCACGCTCCAGCGCTGATCTTCACGATCCCGGCCTCGCCGAGCGCGAAGCGGAACGCTGTCCCGCGGGGCACGCGCCGCTTCCTCTGGGACGACGCCGGCGTGCGACTCCGGCCGAGCCGGAAGCGCTTGCGGCTCATCGTGACCGGGCCGAGCTCGGGCGCTCGGGTGTCCGTGACGGTCACCTGGCCGGTTGTGGTGGCGGAGGCGCCGGTTGCGTCCGTGGCCGTGATCTGCACGAACTCCGTGCCCGTGCGTCCGAACGTGCGCTCCACCGACGCTCCCTGCGCCGTGCCGCCGTCCCCGAACACCCAGTGCACGCTCGCACCCCAAACGTCGAACACGGAGACCGACGCGCGAACCGGCACGCCGCGCTCGACCACAGCCGGGATCGTCACACCGGTGATCCTGTGGCGGGGCCGCGTCGTAGCCCGCAGCCATGTTGCCGCCGGCCGTCTCCGACCAGACCGCGACGGCGTTGCCCTCGGCGTCCGCGGCCAGCGCGGGCAGTCTCGCCGTCGGGCTGAGGATGTGGGTCGAGGGGACGCCCCCGGCCGGTCCTGGGATCACGCGCACCTGCCCAGCGGGCGACGCATAGCCGACGAACGAGTCGCCGGCTGGGCTCATCGCGACGCTCGTCCCGAGCGACTGCTCGGTCGACAGGTCCAGCCGCGCGCCGCAGCTCGAGAAGTTGGTCGTGAAGCAGGTCTTGGGGAGAAACGGCGAGGTCATGCCGGCCGGGTGCTCGGACCACGTGATGCGCGCGTTCCCCAGGTCGTCGGCGGCGACCGCGTGCGCCTGTCCGGTGAACCCCGGCGTCGTGACGTCGGAAGTCGGCCCGAGGACGAGGACGCCGTCAGCCCTGAGCGTGCGCGTCTCGATCTCCTGAGCAAACGTCGGCGTCGAATGACGCCAGACGAAGGTGGCCTTCCCCGTGGCGTCGACCGCCAGCCTGACCTCGTCGAACAGCTCCAACGACGGAGCCGGCGGCGGCGAGCCCGAGAGCTGCAGCACCGGCGACAACGTCTGCGCCGCGAAATCGAGCCAGCGGGCCTTCGTCTCCGTGCGCGGTGGAGCGTCCGGCGTGGTCCAGGCGAACGTGGCATTGCCCGTCGGCGTCCACGTCGACGTGGAAGTCGCGTGTCTTCTCGCCGGTCGCGGTCACCTGGTGGACCGCGCCGAGGTCGCCGTTCGCAGCCCGCGTGCGGGCGCTGCCGACTCGGTTCGCGTCATTCGAGAGCCAGATCAGCGTCGCGCGCCCATCGTCGGTCACCGCGACGTCCTGTCCAATACCGGCGGCCTGAATCGTCTGAACGGGGCTCAGATTTCCGTCGCGCGACCGCACCCGTGCCTCGACCGTTCCGGCGCTCCTCCACACGAAGTAGGTGTTGCCCTGGGCGTCGACATCGGCCTTCGCGCCATCGGCCCCGGCCGGGAACGGCCGCTCGAGCGGACCCAGCGGCCCGCCCGCAGGCCGGAACCTGAACCCGTATTGGCCGTCGGCGATGACGACGATCGCGACGTCGCCGCCGGGCGTCATCTCGACGTCGACGGCGCTGTCCGCCTGCAGGTCGAACGCCGGTAGCCAGCCGGCTGCGCCGGCGCCGGGAGCCATGATCAGCGACAGGGCGACCGCGCTGAGTACGGCCGCGACGCGGATGCTCGAATGCAAGACCTGACCCCGTCGCCGCTAGCGGTTGCGGCGCTCCTGGCGCCAGAGCCCGAGCCACTCGTGAGCGGACCAGAGGACCGCCAGCAGCACGATCGCCACCGTCAGCACGATTGCGTCACCGGTCTCCACGACATCGAGCGCCGCCAGCGCTATGAAGAGGAGCACGAGCCCCGCGCAGGTGGCCCAGAGGAACTGAGCTACGCCCTGGTGATGCTCGTCGAGCCTCGTGCGGAGCGGCACGCCGCGATCGTAGCTCAGCCCGTGCAGAGGCGCGACAGGGGCACGACGACGAACTCCTCCTGATCAGCGTGCAGCGGGCGCGGATTCTCCTTGCACCATGCCGCGGCGCCGCTGGCGCGCACGACCCGCGCCTTGAAGCGGTAGCCGCTCACGAGGTTGCGGTCGAGGTAGACGCCCTTCTCGGCCCCGCGCTGGGCCACGCACGTGTAGACGATCGCCGCTGGGCTCGGCTGCGGCTGGACTGGCCTGCAGGTGGTCGGTCCCGCCGGCCCCTCGAGCTCGCCCGCGTGGACCCGGCGCTCGAAGTCCGCCCCGACCGCCGCGGCCAGGCCGGCCGCGCTCAGCGGCCGCGACAGCACCGTCCGCCGCGGGCGCTGGCTCGCGATCAGGTTCTGGCGGATCTCCTCGAGGTTGGCCGCCTCGGCGCGCCGCTGGTTCTCGCGGTTGTCGGCCGCGTTCTCGAGTGCCGGCGGCAGCAGGATCGCCACGGCGGTGGCAAGCGCGACCAGCAGCGCGCCCGTCGCGACCCTCCCCCATGTCGGCAGCAGCCTCCAGAGGCGACCCGGCAGCCGCACGATGCCCGGCACCGCGCTGCGGCGCTCGTCCACCGGCGCGACCCGGCCGGCGGCGTGGTCCGCGTGCCTGGCGAAGATCTCGCGCACCTCGCGGCGCGTGGCGTCGCCACCGCTCGACCACGGATCCCGATCTGCGGGCATCTGTCCACATCAGGGTACGCCCAGGCCGAGCAGGCGTCGCGCGTCATCCGCGCCAACGGGCTCGCGGTCGAGCAGCGGCGCGATCGTCAGCGCCTTCTCGACGAGCGCCGCGTTCGAAGGCGCGCGCTCGTCATGGCTCACGCGGAGGTTGTCCTCCAGTCCGACGCGCATGTGGCCGCCCAGCATCAGCGCCGTCGCGGCGAGGTGGAACTGGCCCGGGTAGCCGACCCCCGCGGCGGACCAGGTAAAGCTCTCCGCGCCGAACAGCTCGACGGCCGTGCGGCGCATGTGCACGAGCTGGTCGATCGACGCCGCGTTCGCCCCGAGCACGCCCAGCACGAACTGGACGTGGAAGGGAAGGTCGACGAGCTCCTGCTCGACCAGGTGGTGGAGGTTGTAGAGGTGGCCGACGTCGTAGACCTCGTACTCGGGCTTCGTGCCGGCCTCGCGGAAGAGCTGCGAGAGCCGCTCGACGTCCCGGAAGGTGTTGCGAAAGACGTAGTCGCGCGTCGACTCCAGGTAGTCGATCTCCCACTCGGCCATCTCGGGGCGCGGTCTCACCTTGAAGATCCCGAAGTTGAACGAGCCGCAGTTGAAGGTCGCCATCTCCGGCCGGCACTCGGTCACGACGCGCGCCCGCTCCTCGATCGTCATCCCCACGCCGCCCCCGCTCGTGGGCTGGACGATCGCGTCGCAGCGCTCGCCGATGCCGGCCAGCACCTCCTTGAACAGGCCGAGGTCGGCCACGGGCCTGCCGGTCTCGGGCTCACGCACGTGTATGTGGACGATCGCGGCGCCCGCCTCGTTCGCCCCGATGGCCGAGTCGATGATCTGAGCGGGCGTGACGGGGATAGCCGGGCTCTGGCCGGGCACGCTCATGCCGCCGGTGATCGGCGCATGAGAGGAAGACGGGCTCGAGGCTCACCCCGTGACCGCCTCCCGCTCGAGGGGTGGCCGCAGCCGCTCGGGCGAGAGCGGGAGCACCGACGCCACGAACGCCAGCGCCACGGCCACGAGCACCCAGAGGCTCGCCGAGTACGACCCCGTCAGGTCGCGGATCGCACCCAGTCCGAGCGGGCCGATCGCCGTGATCGTGTAGCCCGCGCCGAGCATCAGCCCGACCACGGCACCCGCCTCGGCCGGCTCGCGCGCGACGTCGAGCGGCAACGTCAGGCTGAGCGGGAAGGTGGCGCCGATGCCGAAGCCGGCCAGCGTCGCCCAGAGCCAGCCGGCGTCGGGCAACGTGGCGATCCCGAGCGTGGCGACCAGCAGCATCCCCGCGCTGAGCGTGAGCCACTGGCGCCGCGAGCCGCCGCGATCGGCCAGATACGGCACGAGCAGCCCGGCCGGCAGCGCGGCCACGCTCATCACGCCGACGAGCGCGCCGGCGGTGGCGTCGCTCCAGCCGTGCTCCTGGAACGAGTCAGGCATCCAGGCCACGAGCCCGTAGTAGACGATCGACTGGAGCGCGAACAGGATCGCCAGCGCCCACACGACCCGGCGCCCCCAGGGCAGCGGCGGGGGCGTGCCCTGGTTCCGCTCGCCGCGCACGGGCGGCGTGAGGAAGAGCCACGCGGCGAAGCAGAGGATCGTGCAGGCCGAGAAGACGGCGAGCGCCGCGCGCCAGCCGCCGAAGGCCGCGGCGATCGGCACGGCCAGCGCGGACGACAGAGCCGAGCCCAGGTTGATGCCGGTCGTGTACACCCCACTCGCGAACGCCGGCCGATGCGCGAAGCGCTCCTTCACCGCCACCGGCATCAGCGCGCCCGCGAGCCCCATCCCGACCCCGATCGGGAAGGTGAGCGCGAGCACGAGCGGCGCACCCGGGGCGGCCGCCCGCAGCAGGCCGAACGCCGCGATGCCGGCGAGGCAGGCGCCGATCGCAGCCCGCGTGCCGAGCCGCGCCGCCACGTGCGCCGCCGGCAGGGCGAAGAGGCCCATGCAGAGCACCGGGATCGTGGTGAGCAGCCCCGCGACCGCGTGTGAGACGCCGAGGTCCTCGTCGATGTCCGGCACGAGCGGCCCAACGCCGACGAGCTGCGGGCGCAGGGCCAGCGCCGCGAGGAAGAGCGCAGCGAGGACCGCCCAGGCCTTCACGGGCGGACGATCACCTTGAGCGCGCCGTCGACGCGCTCGGTGAAGACCCGGTACGCCTCCGCGTAGTCCTCGAGTGCGAAGCGGTGAGTGACGAGCTCGGCGAGCCGGAGGCGGCCGGCCGCCACGAGCGCGATCGCCTCGGGCATCTCCCCCGCCGCCGCGCGCACGCCGACGACGTCGACCTCGTCGAGCACCATCCGCCGCAGCGGCACGGAGCCGGCCCCGGGCGGGATCCCGATCGCCGCCACCCGGCCGCCCTTGCGCACCGCCTCGACGCCCTGGCCGACGGCGACCGGGTCGCCCGAGCACTCGAGCACGACGTCGGCGCCGCGGCCGGCGGTGCGCTCGCGGATGGCCGCCACGGTGTCCTCGGTGCTGAAGTCGATCGTCTCGTGCCCGAGCGAGGCCGCCTTCTCGAGTCGCGCGCCGCGCCCCACCACGAGCACGCGGCCCGCCCCGAGCGCCCGTGCGCACTCCGCCACCAGGAGGCCCATCGCCCCCGCCCCGATCACGGCGACGGTGTCGCCGGGCGCGTGCCCGCCGCGCTTGACGGTGTGCAGCGCGATCGAGGTGGGGTCGAGCATCGCCGCCTCCTCGTCGCTCAGCTCGTCCGGCACCGCGAACACCGACTTGACGGAGTGCACCACGTAGTCCGCGTAGGCGCCCTGCGTGTAGTGCCCGTACTGGCGGTGAAGGCGCTCGTCGCCGAAGTTCTCGCAGAGGTTGTAGCGGCCCTCGATGCAGAGCCGGCAGTAGCCGCAGCCCGCGTGCGAGGTCCCCGCCACGCGCACGCCGGTCTCCCAGCCGAGGTCGGCCGCGCCCTCGCCGAGCTCGACCACGTCGCCCGTCCACTCGTGGCCCGGGATGAAGGGGAACGCCTTGGGCCAGAAGCCGGGGAAGTCGCCCTGGATGATGTGGGGGTCGGTGCCGCATATGGCGATCGCCTTGACGCGGCAGAGCAGCTCGTAGCGACCCGGCCGCGGGCGCTCGACCTCCTCGACCGAGAAGCGGTTCGGCTCGTGCACCACCAGCGCGCGCATCAGATCACCGCCACCGGGTCGATCATCGATCCGGTCGCGCCGCGGATGCCGAGCGGCAGCGCGACGAACAGGAACTCGCGCGCGCCGCTGCGGGCGAGCCCCTCGAGGTCGAGGCTCTCCATGATGTAGATGCCGCGCTCGATCAGGAGCAGCGTGTGGACGGGCTGCGGGTTCGACGGCTCCCCCGGATGCGGAGCCGGCTGCACCTCGAAGGTCTCCGTGTCCGAGCCGACGGCGATCACGCCGCGGTCGGCGAGCAGGCGTGCGGCGGACTCGTCAGGGCCGGGCCCGCGGTGCTCGGCCATCAGCTCCTCGTCAGGCCAGTGGCGCATGTAGCCGGTGCGGACGAGCGCCACGTCCCCCGCCCCAGCGCCGACGCCCGCTCGCCGCCTCGATCTCCTCGAGCTCGACCGCAGCGACCGGCTCGCCGCGGCCAGGTGCTCGACCCCGCGGTAACCCGGTACGTCGTAGAGGACGCCGCGCCGCCACAGCGGCGGGATCTCGGTGGCGTCGCCGCGCAGCGGCCCGAAGTCGCCGAGGTGGCGCTGGGCCGAGCCGCCGTTCCAGTGATCGTCGGGGCCGACCGTCATGTGCGCGTGAGCGTCGATATGCGCGCCGCTGTGGGTCGTGCCCATCACGAGCTCGCTCATGTAGCCGAGGCCCGCCGTGTTGCCGACGGGCCCCCAGGGCCTGTCGCCCGCAGCGCGAATTCCCTGCGGCGAGCGATAGGAGAGCACCTCGAAGGTCGGGTGGCCCGGGAAGAGCGGCATGCGCGGGAAGCGCTCGCGCGCCAGGCTCAGGATGCGCCCCTGGCTGACCAGCGCAAGCGCGGCCAGCACGTCGGCCGGGCTCGACACCGCGGCGAGCCGGTGGAGCGCGGACGCCAACAGGGGCTCGGCCTCCTCCCTGGCGCGCACGAGCTCGGGGCTGATGCGCTCGAGCGAGTGACGCGCCTTGCCCTCGGAGCTCTCGCGCGTGCAGCGCCCGGACTGGATCCACTCGGCGAGGATCCAGACCATCGTCTCGAGGAAGGACAGCGAGTCGGCGGCCTGCACGATGTTCGCCTCCGGCCAGCCGCCGTCCTCGTGCACGCGCACGAGCTGCTCGACCTCGGCGGTGAGCTGCGGCTCGGCGCCCTGCTCGCGCAGCCACTCCCCCACGATTCGCGCGCAGCGCTCCTGGTGCCAGCGGTTGTACTCGGGGTCGGCCCACGACACGGCCGAGTCCCACTCCGAGTCCGGGTCGGGGTAGGCGCGCTCGGCGTCGTGCGTCACGGCGGCGATCTGCACGGCGTCGCTCGCGTCCGGGTCGAGCACGAGCGCCCAGTCGAGCGCCCGCTGCATGTGGTCGAAATGCGGGTGCTGCTCTGCCATCCAGCCGCGCGCCCGCTCTACGAGGTCGTGATCGCTCACGCGGTCACCGGCCGGCACTGGAGCACGTACAGCTCCCCGTCCGCGAGCGCCCACTCGATGTCCTGCGGGCCGCCGAGCCGCTCCTCGAGCTCGGCGCCGAGCCGGGCCAGCTCGCGCAGCTCGTCCGCGCCGAGCGTCGCCGCGCCGCCCTCGTCCTGCGAGAGCTCGCGCTCGACGGTCCCGCCGCCGGACGCGCTGACCACGGCGAGCGGCTGCACGGCGAGGCGCTCGCGCTTGACGGTGCCGTCGCGGGCGAGCACGAAGTGGTCGGGCGTCACCTGTCCCGAGACGACCGCCTCGCCGAGCCCGAAGACCGCCTCGACCACCATGCGGTCGCGGCGGCGCTGCACCGGGTCCATCGTGAACAGCACGCCGGCGACGTCGGCGCTCACCATCCGCTGCACGACGACCGCCATGCCGAGGTCGTCGAGCGAGCCGTGCTGCTCGCGGTAGAAGAGGGCGCGCTCCGAGAAGAAGGAGGCCCAGCAGTCACGCAGGCGCTCGAGCACCTCGTCCGCTCCGCGCACGTGCAGGTAGGTCTCCTGCTGGCCGGCGAAGCTCGCCTCCTGCGAGTCCTCGGCGCACGCGCTCGAGCGCACCGCCACCGCGTGGTCGCCCTCGCCGAGCTCCGCGTAGGCCGCCTCGACGGCGCTCCGGAGCTCTTCCCGGATCTCCGCCGCGGCGACGAGCTCGGGCGCGCGCTCGCGCTCCTCGCGGGTGGCGCGAAGCAGCTCGGCGCCGCCGTCGGGCAGGCTCGCGGCGAGTGCATCGGCATGGATGACGAAGCCGGGCGGCACCGGCATCCCGAGCGTCGTCATGCGAGCGAGCGACGCACCCTTGCCTCCCGCGCGGGCGACCTCCAGGCAGGCCTCGTCCGCGAAGCGCAGGACCATCAGTCGTGGTCTCCGACGGAAATACGGTCGTGGCTCGGCGAGCGAGAACCGAGCATGGGCGTGCACGCGAGCGCAGCCAATGCAGCGCATTGGCGAGCATCGCGGGTACGGCCAGGCGAAGGTTCGCAGCCGCCGAACGCGAGCGTATTTACGGAGGCGACCACCTAATCCTCCACGATCGCGATCGCGCGCACCGGCGCCGCCGTGCAGCCGACCCACTTGACCGGCAGCACCACCAGCTGGAAGCCGTGCGGGCGCCCGATCTGGTCGAGGTTCATCAGGTTCTCGAGGTGCCAGTACTCCTCCTCCCACATGACCCGGTGGGCCTCCCAGAACTGGCGGCGCTCGAACATCGCCCATACCGGCGGGTCGAAGGTGATCGCGTCGATGCCCATCATCCGGACGCCGCGCTCGATCAGCCACCTCGTCGCCTCGGCCGTCATGCCGCTGTGGTCGGTGCGGTAGCGCTCCTCCTCGTTGTACGAGCCGGCGCCCGTGTGGATGAGGACGATGTCGCGCTCCTTGAGCTCGTAGCCGATCCGGTCGAGCTCCGCCTCGACCTCGGCCGCCGTGATCCCGTGGCCGCTCTCGGCGGCGGTGAAGTCGAGCACGACGCCGTCCGAGACGCACCACTCGAGCGGGATCGTCTCCGGTCCGCCGGCGTCGGGAACGATGTGCTTGCGCGCATCGCAGTGGGTCCCCACGTGGTCGTCGGCCACGACGAGGTAGTGCGCGGTGAGCGAGCCGACGCCATATTCGGCGGCGCCGATCCGCTCGGCGAACTGCTCGTGCGACTCGAGCAGCGCGAGCGCCGGGGGCGGCACGCGCGGGAAGGTCAGCATGTCCGGGTGGACCGGCATCGAGAGATCGACGATTCGCCTCACTCGCCCTCCTCGGTAAGGAGCGCGGCGGCCCCCATCAGATGCTCGTGCATCGCCTCGGCAGCCGCCTCGGCATCGCCCCGGCGCAGCGCCTCCAGCACGGGCTCATGGCGGTCCGAAAGGTGGACGAGGTCGATCCCTGGCCGCGAGACGGTCAGGTACGTGCGCGAGTAGGGCTCGAGCATGCGCCACTGGCGCTCAAGCGTGGCGTTGCGCGCGGCGCGGACGACCGTGGCGTGGAACGACGCGTTGGCCTGCGACTGGTCGTGCGCGTCGCCGCGGCGCGCCGCGCTGCGCATGCGCTCGAGTTGGCGCTCGAGCTCGGCGAGCTCGGCCCGGCTGATGCGCTCGGCCGCGAGCCGCGCGGCGAGCGCCTCGAGCGCCGCCCGCACCGGGAACGCATCGAGCAGCTCCTCGGCCGAGAACTCGCGCACCGAGCATCCCCGACCCGGCTCATGGACGACACAGCCGAGCTGCTCCAGGTCGCGCAGCGCCTCCCGCACCGGCCCCTGGCTCACTCCGAGCTCCTGGGCGATGCGCGTCTCGACGATGCGCTCGCCCGGCCGGTAGGTCCCCTCCACGATCCGCTGGAGCAGAACGTCCTGGATCTGCTCACGCAGGTTGCTGCGCGCGAAGGGGATTGCCGCCGCGCTGTCCGTCACCCGCGCCTCCGCCGGAACAGCAGGACCAGCAACGCGGCCAGCAGGAACACCGCCACGGCGGGCGGGGCGGCGCGGCGGCCGAGCGCCTCGCGCCCCACGGCTCCCAGGTCGAGCACGTTCTCCTCCGCCGGCTCCGGTGCGGGCGGCGGCGTCTCGGCCTGCGCGGGCGGTGGCTCGGGCACGTCCTCCGGCAGCGCCTGCGCCCGCGCGACGGGCTCGCCGTCCTCGGAGCCGTCCCCGTCCGCCGCCGGCGCGGCCGCCGTCTCGGCGGTCTCCGGAGCGGCGGCCTCGCCCGGTGCCTCACGCCCGAGCTTCGTCGCCAGGCAGTCGGCGAACTGGGTCATGAGCATCGCGCTCACGTCCTGCATGACGCCGCGCCCGAACGACGCCGCCGGCCCGGTCACGCGCAGGTCGGTCTCGACGGTCACGCGCGTGCCCTCGTCGGCCCGCTCGAGCGTCGAGGTGATCGTGGCGTTGGCGCTCCCCTTGCCGCGGCTGTCGCGCGCCTTGGCGCTCATCACGGCGCGGTGCGCCTCCTCGTCTGCCTCGTCGATCTTGAGGGTGCCGTTGAAGTTGGACACGATCGGGCCGATCTTCACCTTCATCGAGCCCTTGTACTCGTCGCCCTCCGAGGCCTCGACCGAGGCGCCCGGCAGGCAGGGAGCCACTCGCTCGACATCGAGCATCAGGTCCCAGGCCTCGTCGATCGGTGCGGGAACGGTGATTTCGTTGGTGAGGTTCATGCGGGCACCATCGCAAACGCGCGCGCCGGGGCCGCCTCGATGCCCCCGAACTTGAAGAACGGCGCGAAGAACTCGCAGCGCGGCGGCAGCGCCGCGAGGCCCACGAGGCCCTCGACGAGCGGCACGCCCGCGCCCAGGATCGTCCGGTGGACGACGAAGTCGGGCGCCTCCCAGCCGGGCTCACGGGCGGCGGGCTCCTCGAAGAAGTCGCAGCCGACGCAGCGTGGCCGGCGAGCCACGAGCCAGTCGGCAGCCTCCGCGGTCAGCCCGGGCGAGCGGCGGAAGTAATCGGGCGCGCCCATCGCCGCATCGGCCCAGCCCGTGCAGAGGAGCACGATGTCGCCGGGTCTGATCTCCTCGCCCGCTCGGGCGAGCCGGGTCGCGGCGTCGGTCAGCTCCTGCGGCCCGATCTCTGCGAGCTCCGCGGGCGGCGTCAGGTCGAGCACGACGGCGCTGCCGATCACACGCTCGAGCGGCAGGGCGTCGATCGCCCGCCCGTCCTCCTGCACATGCAGCTCGCACTCGACGTGGCAGCCGGTGTGCACGCTCAGCTCCGCGAGCGATGACTGCCAGTAGCCGGGCTTCGTGCGCACGTCGAAGCGCACACCGGCGTCGGTCGACGGCGGGCCGCGGAAGCCTGCCGGCACGGTCGGGCTGAGATCGACGATGCGTCTCAAGCCGAGTACCCCCCGCGCTCATCGATCATCGTGTCGTAGAAGGCCCGCTCGCGCGACTCGAGGTTCGGGATCGCCTCGCCGATCACGAGCCGCTGGAAGTGGTCGGAGTCCTGATGGGCCTGGTAGCCGTCGGCGTCGACGTACTGCTCGTAGAGGTAGAAGAGGCGCGGGTCCTCGGGCGAGCGATGGCCCTGATAGAAGAGATTGCCGGGCTCCTCACGCGAGGGCGGCGTCAGCTCTTCGATGATCCGCGCGATCCGGTCCTCCTCGCCCTCGTTCGCCCTCCACAGCGCTGACACGACATAGGCCATCAGGCCGCTCCCTTCGCTCCGATTCGGTTTCTGAGCACTCCGATTCCCTCGATCTCGAGCTCCACGACGTCGCCGGGCGCGAGCTCGCGGTCGAGCTCGAGGCCCGACCCGCCCGTCGCCGTACCCGAGCCGAAGACCTCGCCCGGGTAGAGCGTCTGGCTGCGCGAGGCGTAGGCGATCATGTCCCCGAAGGTGTGGTGCATCGAGGCGCTCGAGTCCTCACCCCAGGTTTCGCCGTTCACCCGCACGCTCATGGCGAGCCCGCGCGCCGTCGAGCTCGTCGGCGGTCACGAGGCAGGGCCCGAGGACGTTCGAGCCGTCCCAGTCCTTCGCCTTGGCCGGGCCCATGCCGATCGGCAGCTCGCGTGCCTGTACGTCGCGCGCCGAGACGTCGTTCCAGATCGTGTAGCCGAAGATCACCTCGGCGGCGTCCGCGGCTGCGACGTCGCGGCAGCGCGTGCCGATCACGCAGGCGAGCTCGAGCTCGTGGTCGAGCCGCTCGGTCCACCCGGGCCATGGGATCTCCTCTTCGGGACCGATCACGGTGTCGGGCATTCCCTTGTAGTAGGCGGGGCGCTCGTACCACTCGTCGGGGATCGGCCGGCCGAGCCGGCCGAGCGCTCCCTTCAGGTGGCCCTCGAAGGCGAGGAAGTCGCGCAGCGAGCGCGGCCGGAGCGGCGCCAGCAGGCGCGCGCCGTCGCCGGCCGGCCGGCGCTCGCCGGCGGGCGCCCCCGCCTCGATGAAGGCGACCATGTCGCCGTCGAAGCCGGCATCCACGATGCCGCCGTCCTCGAGCACGCCCACGCGCGGTCCCGAGGCACCGTCGTAGGTCACGAGCTTCACGCCGCGGCCCTCCGCACGGCCGCGCGAATCTTCAGGTAACAGCCGCAGCGGCACAGGTTGCCGCCGAGGCCGGCGGCGATCTCCTCGTCGCTCGGATCGGCGTTCTCCTCGAGCAGGCGCTTCGCCGTCAGGACCATCCCGGGCGTGCACCAGCCGCACTGGAAGGCGTGCTCGGCGTCGAACGCCATCGGCACCGGGTGCTCCGCAGGCAGCCCCTCGACGGTGGTGAGCTCGCGCCCGGCAGCTTGTCCGGCGAGCAGCAGGCAGCCCGACACCGGCTCGCCGTCGAGCAGCACCGTGCAGGCGCCGCAGACCCCGATGCCGCAGGTCTCGCGCACGCTCGACAGCCCCACGCGCCGCAGCACGTGAAGGATCATCTCGTCCGGCTCGCACTCGAGCGCGGCCGGGCGCTCGTTGAGCGTCAGCTCGAGCATCATGCCGCCGCCTCCGCCACGCGCTCGGGCGTCATCGGCAGCTCGGTCACGTGCAGGCCGAGCGAGCCGAGCGCGTTGCCGATCGCGGCGGGCACGGGCGGCAGCGCGGTCTCACCGAGGCCGTGCGGCTCCGCGCCCTCGCGCTCGATCAGCTCGTGCGTCAGCTCGCCCGGCAGGTCGCCGAGCGCCGGCAGGCAGTAGTCGGACAGATTGGCGTTCGTGATCTGCCCCGCGGCATGCTCGACCGATTCGAACAGCGCGGTGCCGAGGCCCATGATCATCGAGCCCTCGTTCTGGAGCTCGGCGCCGGCGCGGTCGACGACGCGTCCGGCGTACACGGCGGCGTGCAGGCGCTCCACGGTCAGCTCGCCGGTCTCCTCGTCGACGCTCACCGCCGCCGCCGCGGCGCCCTGGTGCCAGTGGGTCGAGGCGATTCCCTGCCCGGTGTCCGGATCGAGCCCGCCCTCGTTGGCGATCTCGCCGTAGCCGCGCTCGCCGCCGTTCGCGCTCAGATCCGCGACCGCCTCGGCGAGCGCCCGGCCCATCATGTACGTGGAGCGGCTCGAGGTGGTGCGCGTGTCGAAGGGCGAGCTGTCCGTGTCCGGGTCGGGCACCTCGATCTGGCCCGGCTCGCAGCCGAGCAGCGCCGCGCCCTGGAGGCGCAGCGAGTCGCGCACGCCCTGACCCATCTCGCAGGAGGCGCTGCGGATCGTGTAGCCGACGGGTGTGCGCTCGACGGCGATCGCGGCCCGGCTCGGCGTCTGCATGCCCTTGAGCAGCACGCACAGGCCCTTGCCGCGCGGGTCCTGCTCGTAGCCGACGGCCGCGGCGGCCGCGCGCAGGCACTCCTCGAAGTGGACGTCGTGCATCGTCTCGCCGGTGGCGAAGCGGTCGCCGTCGCGCAGCAGGTTGCGCAGCCGCAGCTCGAGCGGACTCATGCCCAGCCGCTCGGCGAGCATGTCCATCGCGCGCTCGCTCGCCCACACCGACTGGGTGGCGCCGTAGCCGCGGAATGCGCCGTTGGGCGGCAGGTTCGTGTAGACCGCGAGCGCGTCGACGCGCACGTGGGGAATCCGGTAGGGCCCGATGCCCGCGTAGCCCATCTTGCTGGCGACCCCCGGCCCGCAGTCGGCGTAGGCGCCGGTGTCGGCCCAGCAGTCGAGCTGCTTCGCGACGAGCGTTCCGTCCCTGGTCGCTCCGACCCGCACGCGCACGGCCGCCGGATGGCGCCCGAGCGTCACGAACTCCTCGGAGCGGTCGAGCACCGCCTTGACGGGCCGCCCCGCCTTGCGCGCCAGGCAGGCGACGACCGCCTCGAGGCGCGTGAACGTCTTGGCGCCGAACGATCCGCCCATCGGCGGCGCCACCACGCGGACCCGCTCCGGCTCGATACGGAAGACGCCGGCCAGGTCGTCGCGCAGGTTGAAGGGGGTCTGGGTGCCCGTGGTGAGCTCGAGCCGGCCGGCTGCCGTCCACTGCGCGAGCGTGGCGTGCGGCTCCATCGGCGCGTGTTGGGCGCCCGCTGTGCGGAAGGTCTCCTCGACGGTCACGTCGGCGTCCTCGAAGCCGCGCTCGGCGTCGCCGTGCAGGAGCCGGAAGCGGTGGCAGACGTTCGTCCCGGCCAGTGGCCGCACACCGATCGACACGGCGTCGCCGGCCGAGTCGCCGCTCTCCGGGTGCAGCAGCGGCGCCCCCTCGGCAACCGCCGCGAGCGGGTCGAAGACGGCGGGCAGCTCCGCGTAGCTCACGCTGAGCGCGCCCGCGGCGGCGCGCGCGGCCGCCGGCGTCGGCGCCGCCACCGCCGCGACGATGTCGCCCACGAAGCGGGCCGGGTTCGCCAACACGTCCTGGTCCTTCAGCTGGCAGCCGTAGCGTCCGAGGCCCACGGTGTCCTCCGCAAGCAGCGCGACCGCGCCGGCCGGCAGCGCCGCCGCGTCGACGGACAGCACGCGTGCGTGGGCGTGCGGCGAGCGCACGAAGGCCGCGTGCCACATGCCGTCCGCGGCGGCATCACCGGCGTAGTCGACGAGCCTCAACCGAGCTCCTCCAGCGCCCGCCGCACCTCGACCGCGATCACGCGCCGCCTGTAGGCGGCGCTGCCGCGTGAGTCGCTGATGGGCTCGATCGCCTCGGCGTAGCCGCGCCCGACGGCGGTGGGCCCACCGCCGTTCGCGCAGACCTCGGGCAGCTCCTGCGGCCGGCCGCTGACCGCGCCCACCACGACCCGCAGGCCGTCCTCGCCGCGCACCGCCGCGACCGCCACGCAGGGCCGGTCCTCGCTCGAGCGCGAGCGGAACTTGCGGTACACGGCGCGCTCCGGGCCGGGCGGCACGCGCACCTCGACGAGCAGCTCGTCGGCGGCGATGCAGGTCTCGTAGTGGCCGCGGATCAGCTCGTCGATGCCGACCATGCGCTCGCCGCGCGCCGAGCGCAGCAGCACCCGCGCGCCGAGCGCCGCCAGCACGGCCGGCGGGTCCGAGGCGTAGTCGGCGTCGGCGAGCACGCCACCGACCGTCGCCTGGTTGCGGATCCGGGGGCTCGCGACGAGTGAGAACGCCCGCGCCAGCACCGGCCAGCCCTCGCGCACGGCGGCCGAGCGCTCGACCGCCCGATGCGTGGCCATCGCGCCGAGCCGCAGCTCGCCCTCGACGACCTCGATCCCGTCGAGGCCGGGCACGTGGCCGAGGCTCAGTAGCGCCTGCGGCTCGAGGAAGCCCTGGTTCATGAGGATGCCGACGAACGTGCCACCGGCGATCACGGTCGCGTCGCCGTGCTCGCCGCGCAGCTCGAGCGCCTCGCCCAGGCTCTCCGGCGCGAGCCAGGTCGTGGTCATTCGAGAATCTCGACGACCCCAGTGCTGCCGTTCACGCGCACGCGGTCACCGGTCGCGATCCGCTCACCGGCGTTGGTCGTGCCGACCACTGCCGGGATGCCGAACTCGCGCGCCACCACGGCCGGGTGCGAGACCGCGCCGCCTGCCTCGGTCACGAGGCCGGTGATCTTCGTGAACAGCACGACCCAGGCCGGGTTCGTCATGCGGCAGACGAGGATCTCGCCCTCCTGGACCTGGTCGAACTCGTCGAGCGAGGTCACGTAGCGGGCCGGGCCCTCGACCACACCGGGCGAGGCGGCGAGGCCCTTGACCTCGCCGGTCGTGGCCGGCTCGCCCGCGTGGAACTTCTCCGGGAAGCCCCAGAGCGCGTTGTACGGGAAGTCGAGCGCCGTCTGGGTGGCGGTCCCCACCCACGACGGCGGCCGCTTCTCGAAGGCCGCCTCGCGGTCGTCGCGGCGGTCGCCGACGGTCGCGCGCGCGTCGAAAGCGCCCTGGTCAGCCATCAGCAGCCGCAGCTCGTTGTAGCGGAGGAACATCACGTCCTCCGCGTCGTCGAGCGCGCCCGCGTCGACCAGCTTGCGGCCGATCGCCATCAGCACGAGCCGCAGGCGCGCGTTCGTGCCCTGGTCGATGAAGAAGTGATGGTCGGGCGTCAGCGGGTTCATGCTGAGCGAGCGCTCGAGCGCCGCCTGCAGCTCGCCGCCCTCGGCGCCCTCGAGCGCCTCGCGCTTCGCCGCCTCGAGGTCCTTGCGAACCGCCTCGATGTTCGACGGATAGTCGTAGTCGGTGGCGAGGTAGCCGCGCACCGCCTCGATCATCGGCGCGGGGTCCTCGCGCCAGGTCTTGAAGGCGAACTCGTGCGACCAGATCGCCTTGTAGCCGAACGTCTTCTGGTGCGAGACGATCCGCTCACTCGAGGAAGCGGCGGCCGCTCTCGGAGCCGTCGAGCGCGCCCATGACGTCGGCCGCGGTCTCGCCCTCGAAGGCCGACGCCAGCTCGGCGTCCCCCTTGATCTCCTCCTTCATCTTCCACAGGTCCTCGATCGAGTCCCAGTTGCGGTCGGCGACCGAGCTCTGGAGCCGCCCCATCAGCGCCGCGGCGGCCTCGCCCTTCTCCTCCTCGAGCAGCCCGTTGAGCGCCTGCGTCGACGCGAACTGGGCGAAGTTGAGCATCCAGTGGATCTTCCAGTGGCGATCGTGGATGTCGATCGCGTCCTCGAGCAGCACCGCGAGCTCGATGAAGCCGGCGGCGTCGGTGTCGTAGTCGTCGAGGTACTCGAAGTTGCGCTCGATCTCGGGGCGCAGCCGCTCCTGCCACCAGTCGAGGAAGTTCTCCGCGTAGTGCGGCAGCACCCAGCCGAGGTAGGCGCCGATCTTGGCCGGGTGCTCGGGGTCGCGCGGCACGCGTGGGACGTATCGGGCCTGATACTCCGTCGCCTCCGAATGGATGCGCGCGTCGGAGGGAACCGCGGCCGTGTAGACGTAGCCGTTGACCTCCTTGGCTATCCAGTCGCAGGCGAACGGCGTGCCGAAGCGGCGGAACATGTGGTCGCAGGTGAGCCACCAGCCGCCGATGTCGAAGAACATCGGCGATACCGGGTTCGGGCAGTGGAGGTCGTCGTAGATCCAGAAGAGCTCCTGCTCGCCCTCCTCCCACTCGATCGGGAACTCCTCGCTCCCGAGGAAGCTGCCGAGGATCTCCTCGCCGGCGCTCGTCACGGCCATCGCTCCTCCTGACGCTCTCTCCTCCGACTCCGCGTCGCGGCTCGCAGCCGCGGCCCACCGATCCTAGATAATCGATTATTTGCAGTCAAGCCGGAGACCCCCGGCATTCGACCGCCGCTCAGCGCCGGGTTGCCGCGACCGCGGACGGAGGCATGCAGCAGGGCACCGGCCCGCGCAGGATGTAGTAGTTGCCCGAGCGGATGCAGTAGAACTGCGAGTTCGTCGAGCTGCAGCTGGGCGTCGCCGAGCCGCTCCCCCACGGCCAGCTCATGACGAAGGTGAATGTCACGCCCGCAGGCGGGGGCGCCTGTGTCGGGTCGTTGGGATCGACGACGAGCTGCCAGGTGGCGGTGTTCGAGCAGCCGCGCCAGAGGCCACCGTCCGACTCCCAGAACGCCCGCAGGTCGGAGCCGGTCGGCACCTTCGAGTGCGAGGGAACGATCTCGTTGGCTGGGATGGCCGTGGCCCAGGTGTCCGTGTCCCACTTCGATGAGCCGGTCGCCTGGACGCCATAGCCGGTTTCGTTGACCAGCCCCATGGGACAGTCGTTGCCGCCGTTGTCGCCTCCCGTGAGCTGCGGGTGGGGGACGATCGACAGCGACGCGGCTCCGAACTGCCTCGCGCCCTGCGCAGAGCGCGCGCCACGCCCGGGAAGCCGGACCTTGCTCAGGCGCCTCACCCCGTAGCTCACCGTCCCGCGCCCAGCGTCGTAGCGGGGCCGGCTCAGCCTGAACCTCGCCTCCTGGCCGCCGCGGTGACCCGCCACGTGGAGCGTTCCCATCGCCGGCTTGCCGGGAAGGAACAGCCGGCGGTGGAACCTCGCGATCGTGACCTTGCCCGAGCGCCCGGCATTGTGGATCCAGCTGACGTGGCGCCCCACCCCGCGCAGCGTGAGCCGGTTGCCCGTGAGCTCGCCACTCGCGGCGGAGTGCACGAACACCGTCGCGCCGGTTGCCGATGCGGGCACGGGCACGATCGCCAACACGCCGGCGGTGGCGAGGACGAGCCCAGCAATCCTGAGGGGGAACCTGACGCCCAAGGCGACGGAATCGTACCGAGATGCACAAGCTCACCCACGCACGATCAGCAGCGTGCCGAGCGCGAGCACCGCTCGTCTATGCGAGTCTTCGCCATGGACTGGCCCATCATCCACGGACTCAGCGCGTACGGCGGGACAGCGCTCGCGCGCGGCGGCCTTGAAGGAGGCGCATCGACCATGCCGAGCAACGGAGCGCACGTGCCGCGCGACGTCCTGCCGATCCCCGACAAGCCCCACGAGGGCCTGATCACCTACGACGCGAAGGACCCCGCTACGTCGTTCCCGCCGATCGAGCCGCTGCGCCCGCCCGAGGGCGCGCCGAACGTGCTCATCGTCCTGCTCGACGACGTCGGCTTCGGCGCGTCGAGCGCCTTCGGCGGCCCGTGCGCGACGCCCACCGCCGAGCGCCTCGCCGCGAACGGGCTCAAGTACAACCGCTTCCACACCACCGCGCTGTGCTCGCCCACCCGCCAGGCGCTGATGACCGGGCGCAACCACCACTCCGTGGGAATGGGCGGGATCACCGAGATCGCCACGTCGGCGCCGGGCTACAACTCGATCCGGCCGAACACGGCTGCCCCGCTCGCCGAGACGCTCAAGCTGAACGGCTACTCGACGGCGCAGTTCGGGAAGTGCCACGAGGTGCCGGTCTGGGAGACGAGCCCGATGGGACCGTTCGACGCGTGGCCCAGCGGCGGCGGCGGGTTCGAGCACTTCTACGGCTTCATCGGCGGCGAGACGAACCAGTACGCGCCGGCGATCTACGACGGCACGGTGCCCATTGAGCCCGACCGCTCGCCCGAGGAGGGCTACCACTTCACCGAGGACATGACGGACCGGGCGATCGACTGGATCCGCCAGCAGAAGGCGCTGATGCCGGACAAGCCGTTCTTCGCCTACTTCGCACCCGGCGCGACGCACGCTCCGCATCACGTGCCGATCGAGTGGTCGGACAAGTACAAGGGGAGGTTCGACCAGGGCTGGGACGCCCTGCGCGAGGAGAGCTTCGCGCGCCAGAAGGAGCTCGGCGTGATCCCGCCCGAGGCCGAGCTGACCGAGCGCCCGGAGGAGATCCCCGGCTGGGACGACATGCCCGACGACCTCAAGCCCGTGCTCGCGCGTCAGATGGAGGTGTACGCCGGCTTCCTCGAGCACACCGACCACCACGTCGGCCGGCTCGTGGACGCGCTCGAGGAGCTCGAGGTGCTCGACGACACGCTCGTCTACTACATCGTCGGCGACAACGGCGCCTCCGCGAGAGGGCACCCCGCAGGGGACCTTCAACGAGATCATCTCCCTGAACGGCGCGGCCGGGATCGAGACCACCGAGTTCATGGTCTCGCGCATCGACGAGTTCGGCACCGTCGCGGCCAACAACCACTACGCCGTCGGCTGGGCGCACGCGATGGACACGCCCTACCAGTGGACCAAGCAGGTCGCCTCGCACTGGGGCGGGACCCGCAACGGGACCGTCGTGCACTGGCCGCGCGGCTTCGAGTCACGCGGCGAGCTGCGGACCCAGTTCAGCCACGTGATCGACGTCGCGGCGACCGTGCTGGACGTGGCGGGGCTGCCCGAGCCGACCTTCGTGCACGGCGTGCAGCAGATGCCGCTGCACGGCCGGAGCATGGCGCCGACCTTCGACGACGCGGCGGCGCCCGAGCACCGCGAGACGCAGTACTTCGAGATGTTCGTCAACCGCGGCATCTACCACCAGGGCTGGACCGCGGTCACGCGCCACAGCATCCCGTGGAAGCCCACCGAGATGCCGGCGTACGACGACGACGTGTGGGAGCTGTACGCGCCCGAGGACTGGACCCAGGCGCACGACCTGGCGGCCGACCAGC
The DNA here is from genome assembly GCA_963814095.1 of uncultured Thermoleophilaceae bacterium. GTDB lineage: Bacteria > Actinomycetota > Thermoleophilia > Solirubrobacterales > Thermoleophilaceae > JACVRW01. The sequence goes on from CAWFBT010000005.1 coordinate 151,344, forward strand.
CCGACAAGCTGCGCGAGCTGCAGCGGCTGTTCCTGATCGAGGCGGCCCGCTACAACGTGCTGCCGCTCGACGACCGCCGCTTCGAGCGCTTCAACCCCGACATCGCCGGGCGGCCGCAGCTGATCACGGGCAAGTCCCAGCTGCTGTTCGGAGGGATGGGACGGCTGTCGGAGAACTCGGTGCTCGTCATCAAGAACAAGTCGCACGCGCTGACGGCCCTGATCGAGGTGCCCGAGGCCGGCGGCGAGGGAGTGCTGATCGCGCAGGGCGGCGCCTACGCGGGTTGGAGCCTGTACCTCCACGAGGGCCGCCCCGCCTATTGCTCCAACTTCTTCGGCCTCGAGCGCTACAAGATCTACGGCGAGCGGCCGGTGCCGGCGGGCGAGCATCAGGTGCGGATGGAGTTCACGTACGACGGCGGCGGCCTCGGCAAGGGCGGGGACGTGACCCTCTACGTCGACGGCGAGAAGGCCGGCGAGGGACGCGTCGAGCACACGGTGCCGATGGTCTTCTCCGCCGACGAGACGACCGACCTCGGCCGCGACAGCGCCACACCGGTCAGCGACGACCACGGCTACGAGAACGGGTTCACAGGTCGCATCCGCTGGGTCCAGATCGACATAGACGAGGCCGCCGAGGACCTCGACCACCTGATCAGCCCGGAGGAGCTGCTGCGGGTGGCCATGGCGAGGCAATAGCCGCGTTCACTCGCGCACGATCAGGACGGTGCCGAGCGCGAGCAGCCCGATGCCGAGCAGCTTCTGCCACGTGATCGCGCGCTCGTCGAGGCCCAGCACGCCCATGCGGTCGATCACCACGGACAGCGCGAGCTGGCCGGCGATCGTGGCGGCGGTCACGCCGCCCGCCCCCAGCTCGCGCACGGCGATCAGCGAGACCGTCACGATCACGACCCCGCCCACGCCGCCGAGGATCCAGTAGTACCAGGACGGCGCCGCGCCATCGCTCGTGATGCCGCCGGCGAACGCGAACGTCACGAAGACGATCACGATCAGCCCGACGCTGAAGCTGGCCACCGCGGCGCCGAAGCTGCCGAGGTACTTCGAGAGGACGTTGTTCGCCGGCGCCTGCAGAGCCACGACCCCGCCCGCCGCGACGGTCGCGAGGACCGCGACCTCCTTGCTCATTTGGCTTCGAGCCAGTTCTCGCCCGAGCCCACGTCGACCTCGAGGGGCGGATCCATCTCGAAGGCCCCCGCCATCTCGCGCTGGACGATCTCGCAGGCCGGCTCGACCTCGCTCTCGGGCCCCTCGAAGAGCAGCTCGTCGTGGATCTGGAGGACCAGGCGCGTCTCGAGGCCGGCGGCGCGCAGGCTGTCGCGGGCGCGCACCATGGCGACCTTGATGATGTCCGCCGCCGTCCCCTGGATCACCATGTTGACGGCGAGCCGCTCGCCGAGCGAGCGCGTCTGGAACTGGCGCGAGCGCAGTTCGGGGACGCGCCGGATGCGTCCGAACAGCGTCGTCACGTGGCCCTCCTCGCGGGCGCGCTCGATCGTCTCGTCGATGAACTCCTTGACCTTGGGGAAGCGCTCGAGGTAGCGGTCGATGAACTCCTGCGCCTCCTCCTGCGGGATCTGCAGGCGGTCGGCGAGCCCGTACGCGGACAGCCCGTAGACGATCCCGTAGTTGACCATCTTCGCCTTCGAGCGCGTCCCGGGGTCGGTCTTCCCGCCCAGGATCGCCTCGGCGGTGGCCGTGTGGACGTCCTCGCCGCGCCGGAAGATGTCCTTCAGGACCGGCTCGTCGGCGATGTGGGCGAGCAGCCGCAGCTCGACCTGGGAGTAGTCGGCCGAGATCAGCCGGCAGCCCTTCTCCGCGACGAAGCACGCCCGGATCTCGCGGCCCTGCTCGGTGCGGATCGGGATGTTCTGAAGATTGGGGTTCGTGCTCGACAGCCGGCCCGTGGCGGTGGCGGCCTGGTTGAAGGTCGTGTGCAGGCGCCCGTCGGGGGCGATCAGGTCCGGGAAGGCGTCGAGGTAGGTCGACTTCAGCTTCGTGACCTCGCGCCACTCCTCGATCGCGGGGATGATCTCGTGCTCGTGGCGGATCGCCTGCAGCACGCGGGCATCGGTCGAGTAACCGGTCTTGCCGCGCCGCTTGCGCGACAGGCCGAGCTTCTCGAACAGGATTGGCGCGAGCTGCTGCGGCGACCCGATCGTGAACTCCTCCCCCGCCAGCTCCCAGACGCGCCGCTCGAGCTCCTCGGCGCGCTTCCCGAAGCGGCGGCTGATCTCCTGGAGGCGGGACACGTCGAGCTTGATGCCGGCGCGCTCGAGCTCGACCAGCACGTCCACGAGCGGCAGCTCGATCTCGTGAAAGAGCTGGGTGAGGCCGTCCTCCTCGAGCCGGGTGCGCTGGCGCTCGGCGAGCACGCGCGTGAGCACCGCGCGCTCGGCGACGCCGTCGGCGCCCTGCCGGGCGCCAGCACCCGGCTCGGCCGGGTGCGCAGCGATGCCGTTCACCTCGGCTCCTACGCCCGAGTCGGCCGCGAGCTCGTCGAGCGGGTAGCCGCGCCGCGCCGGGTCGATCAGGTAGGCGGCCACCATCGTGTCGTGCGCGAGCCGCGGCGCAGGCGAGGGCTCGTCCGCCATCGCGATCGTCTTCCAGTCGTGCGCCACGAGCGGGCGCTCGCCGCGCGCCATCGTGAATGCGGCGAGCGTCTCGGCCTCGGCTACGAGCACGTCCTCCCCGTCCCAGGCCGCCACCGAGAGAGGCCCGCGGACCGCGCCGTCGAGGTCGAATGAACCCTGCACCGGGCCCGCGGGCGGCGTGCCGGCGGCAACCACCGGCTCCTCGCTGATCGCGGCCTCGAGCGCGGCCTCCTCCTCGGCCTCGAGCTCCAGGTCGGGATCCACGGGCTCGATTTCCGCGGCCACGGCTTCGTCGGGCTGCTCGCCCGCTCGCAGCGCCGCCACCGCCACGAGCTCGCCCTCGAGGGCACCCAGCTCCGCCAGCGGGGCCTCGCGCGCGCTCACGCGATGGAGCTCGCTGACGCGCTCGGCGGGGGCGGCGTCGTCCTCGCCGAGCGCCTCCTCGAGCCGCTCGAGCGGCGCGCGCAGCTCGAACTCGCGGAACGTCTCGCGCAGCCGCGAGCGGTCCGGCTCGCGTGCGGCGACGTGCTCGAGGTCGATGTCGGCGACGTCGACGTCGCGCACCGCTGTTGCGAGCTGCTTCGAGATGCGCGCGTCCTCGGCGTGCTCGGAGAGGTTCTGCTTGCGCTTGGCGCCCGAGATCGAGTCGATGTTGCCGAGCACGCCCTCGAGCGAGCCCCATTCCTGCAGAAGCTGCGAGGCGGTTTTCTCGCCGATGCCGGGGACGCCCGGGATGTTGTCCGAGGTGTCGCCCTTGAGGCCCACGAAGTCCGGAATCTGCTCGGGCGGGATCCCGTAGCGGTCGACCACCGCGTCGCGGTCGTAGATCTTCGTGTCGGTGATCCCGCGCCCGGTCGCCATCACACGCACTCCCGGCTCGACCAGCTGGAACAGGTCGCGGTCCCCCGTCACCACCATCACGTCGAGTCCGCGCTCGCGCGCCTTGCCGGCCAGCGTCGCGATCACGTCGTCCGCCTCGTAGCCCGGCACCTTGACGTTCTCGTATCCGAACGCGTCCACGAGCGGGTGCATGTAGGGCCACTGCTCGGAGAGCAGATCGGGGCGTTCGCGGCGGCCGGCCTTGTACTCGTCATAGACCTCCTCGCGGCCCGACATACCGGCGTCCCAGACGACCAGCGTCGGGTTCGCCCCGTACTCCGAGATGATCTTCACGAGCATCGAGGCGAAGCCGAAGATCGCGTTCGTTGGCTGCCCCTTGGAGGTCGAGATCGACTCGGGCAGCGCGAAGAACGCGCGGTAGACGAGGCTGTTGCCGTCGATCAGGAAGAGCTGCGGGGGGCTGGCACCCGGCACGGCTTTCACCCTATCGCCGTGCCGGATGCAGCCCGGAGCTAGCGCTTACGAATCTCTCGCTCGATCCGGAGCGCCTGATTCTTGGCAACCGTGCCGGCCGGGGCGCCCTCCTCGACGGGCAGCACCTCCCAGTCGGGATGGCCCGGCATGGCGGCGTCTCCGTGCCGAACAGCCAGTCGCTCAGGAACGGCCGCAGGTTGCGGCCGGCCACCCGCGAGGCGAGCGCGATGAAGTCGCTCGTCCCGACCGAGTCGCCCTCGTTCGACTGCGCCCAGCGCCGCTCGAGCTCGGCGAACGCGCGCTCGCCGATCTCCTGGCGCAGCGCGTAGAGCACGACGGCGCCGCCGTCGTAGACGTTCGGGCTGAACAGCTCGAACAGCTCGTTCGACGCCGGCTGCGCGACCGGCCCGTACAGGTCGCGCAAGATGTCGCCCTGCGCGTAGGCCTGGCGCACGCGGTCGGTGAAGTCGGCGTAGCCCTGGAACTGGGCGATCTCGGCCCGGAAGAACTCGTCCCCGTAGAGCCACTCGTACCAGGTGGCGTGGCCCTCGTTCAGCCACAGGTCACTCCACTCCTCCGGGGCGACGCTGTCGCCGAACCACTGATGCGCGAGCTCGTGCACCATGATCGGCTCGCGGGCCCAGGCCGGGTAGGCCGACTCGAAGATGAAGCCCGGATGCAGCGACAGCGTCTGCGTTTCGAGCGCGTAGCAGAACTCCTGGTCAGCGGCCAAGACGCCGTAGGTGTCGAACGGGTAGCGGCCGACTCGGTCGACCATCCAGTCCATGTGACCCGGCGTGGCTCGCCAGCTGCGGCTCGAACGTGGCCGCCAGCGAGGTCGGCGCCACGTCGCGCAGGTGCACGCCGCGCGTGCGGCCGCGATCGACGACGGTGAGGTCGCCCACCGCCAGCTGGATCAGCTCCGACGCCATCGGCTGGCGCATCACGTGGTAGGACACCGTGCGACCGGCCGCGGGTCCGGCTCCAGAGCTGGACGCCGTTCGCGACGGCCGTCACGCCCGCCGGCACGTCGAGGCGGAAGCTGTAGCTCGCCTTGTCGCTCGGATGGTCGTTGACGGGGTAGATCGTCTGCGACTGGTCGGGCTGGCCCGCTGTGACAGAGCCGTCGAGCGTCGTGAACCAGCCGAACGGGACGCCCTCCTGCTCCTCGGTCGGCACGTAGGGACCCGCTGTGAAGTCGACCGTGGCGACGAAGCGGTGGTGGTCCTTGATCGCCTTGCGCGGGGTGATCACCAGCTCGTTGCCGGAGCGCTCCCAGCCGGCGGAGCGGCCGTTCACGCGCACGCTTTCGACCGAGTCGCCCGCGAAGTCGAGGTTGAAGCTCGAGAGCGACTGGGTCGCGCGGGCGATCATCGTGACCTCGCCGTCGACCGTCTGCTCCGGCTCGGCGGTCGGATAGGTCAGGTCCAGGTGATAGTGGCCGGCGTCGTAGCCGCCGTTGCCGAGTGTCGGGAAGAGGCGATCGCCGACGCCCGGGGCGCCGGGCCGCGGCGGGGCTGCCGCTGCCTGGGCGACGAGGACGAGGCTCGCGATGAGCGCGAGCGCAATCGTCAGTGCAGAGCGAAGCCTGTGCGATCGGAGCTGGATTTCCATAGTCTCGGCGTACCCAGAACCCGCGCCGTCTAGCCCGGCAGCGCCGCCGATCTATGATCGGCCCCCGTGCCGGTCCCGTCCGCCCAGTTCTCACTCACCCTGCGCGTCGCGCTGCCGCAGAAGGCCTCGGGCGCGCTCAGCCGCGTGACGAGCGCGATCGCGCGCGCCGGCGGCTCGATCGTGGCCGTGGACGCCGTCGAGACGCGCGCCGAGCGCGGCATGCGCGAGATCACCGTCGAGTGCTGGAGCGTCGAGCACCGCGGCGAGGTGATCCGAGCCGTCCAGGGCGTGAGCGGCGCGGAGCTCGTCGAGATCACCGATCGCACGTTCGAGGTCCACCGCCGCGGCAAGATCCACACCGGCCTGAACATCCCGGTCAAGTCGCGCGACGACCTCTCGATGGCCTACACGCCGGGTGTCGCGCGCGTCTGCACCGCGATCGCCGAGAACCGCCAGAAGGCCTTCAAGTACACGATCAAGGCGAACACGGTGGCCGTCGTCTCCGACGGCACAGCGGTGCTCGGTCTCGGCGACATCGGCCCCGAGGCAGCCATGCCCGTGATGGAGGGCAAGGCGATGCTGTTCAAGGAGTTCGCGGACGTCGACGCCTTCCCGATCTGCCTCAACACCAAGGACGTCGACGAGATCGTGGAGACGGTGATCCGCATGTCGCCCACCTTCGGGGGCATCAACCTCGAGGACATCTCCTCGCCGCGCTGCTTCGAGATCGAGCAGCGTCTGCAGGCGGCGCTCGACATCCCGGTCTTCCACGATGACCAGCACGGCACCGCGATCGTCACGCTCGCCGCGCTGATCAACGCCTGCCGGCTGACGGGCCGCCGGATCGAGGACCTCAAGGTGCTGATGGTGGGCGCGGGCGCCGCCGGGGTGGCGGTGGCGAAGATCCTCATCGACGCCGGCATCAGCACGATCGTGGCCTGCGACCGCTTCGGCGCGATCCACACCGGCCGCGAGGACTACGCGGCGGGCTCGATGAACGCGCCCAAGAGCTGGCTCGCCGAGAACACGAACGGGGAGCGCCGCGACGGCCAGCCGCGCGAGGTGATCGAGGGAATGGACCTGTTCGTGGGGCTGTCGGGCCCAGGAATCATCCAAGCGAGCGATCTCGGCCGTATGAACTCCGACCCGTTCGTGTTCGCCATGGCCAACCCCAACCCCGAGGTGCGCCCCGAAGAGGCGGCGCCGCACGTGCGCGTGATGGCCACGGGCCGCTCGGACTACCCGAACCAGATCAACAACGTGCTCGCCTTCCCGGGTGTGTTCCGCGGCGCGCTCGACGCGCGTGCCAGCGCGATCACCGAGGACATGAAGCTCGCGGCCGCCGAGGGCATCGCCCACGTGATCGCCGACGACGAGCTCGAGGAGGACTACATCGTGCCGAGCGTCTTCAATCGCGACGTCGCCCAGGCGGTGGCGAACGCGGTGGCTGACGTCGCCGCGCGCGCCGGCGACGTGGTCGACGTGCCGGAGGAGCCCACCGTCGAGCGCGCCGCGCTCGGCTGATGCGCGTCGCCGTCACCGGCGCGACCGGGGTGATCGGCGCTGGGCTCGTCGGCGAGCTGCGCGCGCGTGGCGACGATCCGGTCGCGCTTTCGCGGGACGCCGCCCGGGCCGAGGGGCAGCTCGGCGTCGAGGCCTTCGAGTGGAAGGCACCCAAGTCCGAGCCGCCGCCGCCCGGCGCGCTGCGCGGCAGCGACGCCGTCGTCAACCTGCTCGGTGAGACGATCGCCCAGCGCTGGAGCGACGACATCAAGCGCGAGCTCCGCGACTCGCGCGTCCTCACCACCCGCAACCTCGTGGCCGGGCTCGCAGAGCTGCCCGCGGGCGAGCGGCCGGGGGTGCTCGTTTCCCAGTCCGCGAGCGGCTGGTACGGAGCGCGCGGCGACGAGCGTCTCGACGAGGCCGAGCCCGCGGGCGACGATTTCCTCGCACGGCTGACGGTCGACTGGGAGGCGGAGGCGGACAAGGCCGAGGAGCTCGGGGTGCGAGTCGTCCTCCCGCGCACGGGAGTGGTCCTGTCGGAGTCCGGCGGAGCGCTCGGGAAGATGATGCCCTTCTTCAAGCTCGGCGTCGCTGGCCCGGTCGCGGGCGGGCGCCAGTACGTGCCCTGGATCCACCTCGATGACGTGGTCGGCGCGCTCCTGTTCGCGCTCGACAACGACGCCCTGCGCGGGCCGGTCAACGTCACGGCGCCTGAGCCGGTCACGAACAAGGAGCTGTCGAGGACGCTCGGCCGCGTGCTGCACCGGCCGGCGTTCGCGCCGGTGCCGGCCCTGGCGGTCAAGACGCTCTACGGCGAGATGGCCTGGATCGTCACCAGCGGCCAGCGCGCCGTGCCTGCGCGCCTGCAGGAGCTCGGCTACGAGTTCCGGCAGCCCGACCTCGAGCAGGCCCTGCGGGCGGCGACCTAGCTGGTCGCCTGCCCGCGCGCCTCGAGCTCGGCGCGCAGCTCGGCCATCGTCTTGCCGCCCGACTCACGCGAGATCGAGACGGCCTTGACGATCCCGGCGGCGATCACGGCCGCCATGATCACGACCAACGCGAGGCCGATCTTGCCGCCGCCGCCGGCGTCGACCGAGATCACCACGAAGATCCCGGCGATCGCGATGATCGCCACGACGATCCCGAGGACGGCCTTCTCGGTGCTGCCCAGGCCCGCGTGGATCTTCCAGCGCGAGACCTCCTGAGCGGGCCAGACCGCCCAGACGAAGGCACCCAGCAGCGTCAGGACCGTGCCGGTGACGAGGCCGGTCTTCTCGCCGTAGCCCTTCAGCGAGGAGAACAGTGAGGCGATGATCGCCGAGGCCAGCCACACGAAGGTGAGCCAAAGGGCTTCCGGTCCGATGACTGCGAGGAAGGTCTGCATCACGCCCCCAGGTACGCTCGCTGGACTTCGGGGTTCTCGCGCAGGGCGGCCGACTTGTCGTGCATAGCCACCTTGCCGGTCTCGAGCACGTAGGCGCGGGCTGACACGTCGAGCGCGAAGTTCGCGTTCTGCTCCACGAGCAGGATCGTCGTGCCCTGGCGGTTGATCTCGGCGATCGTCTCGTAGATGCGCTCGACGAGGATGGGTGCGATGCCCATCGACGGCTCGTCGAGCAGCAGGAGCGTCGGCCTCGCCATCAGCGCGCGCCCGATCGCCAGCATCTGCTGCTCACCGCCCGACATCGTTCCGCCCTTCTGGCGCTCACGCTCCTTGAGGCGCGGGAACAGCTCGTACACCCGGTCGAGGTCCGACGTGATCTCGGAGTGGTCACGACGCAGGTAGGCGCCGAGCAGCAGGTTCTCGTGCACGGTCATGCGCGAGAACACGTGGCGACCCTCCGGCGACTGCGCCACTCCCATCGACACGATGTCCTGCGGCGGCGTCTCCGTTATTTCACGGTCTTTGAAGCGAATCGAGCCCTGGCGTGGCGGGGTCAGCCCGGAGATCGAGCGCAGCGTCGTCGACTTGCCGGCGCCGTTCGAGCCGATCAGGGTCACGCATTCGCCCTCCTCGACCTCGACCGTTATTCCCTTCAGAGCCTCGATGTTCCCGTAGTAGGTGTGGATGTCCTTGACCTCGAGCAGGGCCATCTAGCTCGACCCCTCCTCGGACTCTCCCTGCTTGCCGAGGTACGCCTCGATCACGCGCGGGTTCTGGCGGATCTCGTCCGGGGAGCCCTCCGCGATCTTGGAGCCGTGATCGAGCACCGTGATCCGCTCGGAGACTCCCATGATCACCTGCATGTCGTGCTCGATCAGCAGGATCGTGATGCCGCGCTCGTCACGCAGCCGGTGCATGAAGTCGGTCAGCTCCTTCGACTCCTGCGGGTTCATGCCCGCGGTCGGCTCGTCGAGCAGCAGCAGCTGCGGGTCGGACGCGAGCGCACGGGCGATCTCGAGCCGCCGCTGATCGCCATAGGACAGGTTGATCGACATCTGATCGTGCAGGTCCTCGCCAAGGCCGACGTAGAGCAGCTCCTCGCGCGCCTTCTCGACGACCTCGCGCTCCTCGCGGCGCACCCTCGGCGTCTTGATGATCGATCCGAATAGACCGGCCCGCATGCGGGCGTGCTGGCCGACCATCACGTTCTCGAGCGCGCTCATCGTGGCGAACAGGCGGATGTTCTGGAACGTCCGCGCCACGCCGAGCGCCATGATCTTGTCGGGGCGGCCGCCGGTGATGTTCTTGCCGTCGAACTCAACCCGGCCGAGCGTCGGCTTGTAGAGCCCGGTGAGCATGTTGAAGAAGGTGGTCTTGCCGGCCCCGTTGGGACCGATGATCGAGACGATCCCTCCGCGCGGGATCGAGAACGAGACGTCCTCGACTGCGATCAGGCCACCGAAGATCTTCGTGATGTTCGTCGCGGCCAGGATCGCCTCGCTCGGCGGCGGCGTCGTGGCCTCTTGTGCCGTCTCCTCCGGGGTGCTCATGCGCGTGCCTCGAATGTATCTTGACCGGCGGCCTCGCCGAGGCCGGCCGTCTGGCCGGTGCCGATGTGCTCGGTCAGTTCGAGCTTGCGCCTTCGCTCGGGTATCAGGCCCTCGGGTCTGAGCACCATCATGATCACGAGCAGGAAGCCGTAGATCGCCGACGACAGCTCGGACAGGTCGAGGTCGAGGTCGAACCACTCACGCGGTTTCGCGTTCAGGTCAGGGATGAACTTGAAGTTCAGGTAGACGAGCACCGCCGCGCCGACGAGCACCCCCTCGATCGACCCGAGGCCGCCGAGGATCACCATCGCGAGGATGAAGATCGAGAAGAAGAACTGGAACTGGTCGGCGTTCACGACGCTCAGCCGCGAGGCGAGGAACACGCCCGCCATGCCGCCGAAGGCGGCGCCCGTGCCGTAGGCCAGCAGTTTGGTCTTGACCAGCGGCACGCCCATCGAGGCCGCGGCGACCTCGTCCTCGCGCAGCGCGATCCAGGCGCGGCCGAGGCGCGAGTCGCGCAGCCGGTAGTTCACGAACAGCACGAGCAGCACCATCGCGAGCGCCACGAGGTACCAGGGGCGCAGGTCGAGCGCTTTGAACGGCTCGCCCACGAATAACCAGATCTTGTCGATCGGGCCGATGCCCTCCCGTCCCCCGGAGAAGACGGCCCCCTTGCCGAACACGTCGGTGAGTGTGTCGCCCAAAAGCGGCACGTCCTTGTAGTGGATCTGGTCGCCGTTGATGACGATCCGGCCGACGATTTCGCCGAAAGCGAGCGTCACGATCGCGATGTAGTCGCCGCGCAGCCGCAGCGTCGGCAGGCCGATCAGCATGCCCGCGATCGTCGTGATGACGATTGCGATCACCACGACCATCAGGAAGTTGAAGTGGATCCCGAACAGGCCCTGGGTCACGTCCGCCACGAGGACGTGGATCCCGTTTTCGCCTTCGCCGGCGTTGGCGTAGAAGTCCGACATGAACCAGCCGGCCGTGAGCGCGCCGAGGGCGAAGAAGGCGACGTAGCCAAGGTCCAGCAGGCCGGCGTAGCCGACGATGATGTTGAGCCCGAGCGCCATCACCGAGTAGGCGAGGATCAGGGTGGCGATGTTCATGAAGTCGCCCCCCTCGTCGTGCATGAACGGCAGCAGGATCGCCCAGCCGAGCGCGAGCACGATCACGGCGACGAGCACGCGCCGGTCGTCCGGGAACAGGATCCGCAGGCCGATGATGGCCCCGAGGATCAGCGCCATCAGGAAGTTCATCCCGAGCAGGCCGGTCGCAAAGACGATGATCGCCGGCACCGCGATCGCGAACACGATCAGCGTGCGGCGGTCGGTCTTCGGCTGCAGGCCGCTGCGACCGCTGGTGGTCGGCTCGGGGGTGCTCATCCGGCCTCTCTCGTCTCCTCACCGAGCAGGCCCTGTGGCCTGAACACCATGATGAGGACCAGGTATGCGAACACGATCGCCGGAGTCCACTCGCCTCCGATCCGGTTGTCGGATATCTGCTGGATGATCCCGATGATGAAGCCGCCGAGCACGGCGCCCTGGAGGTTGCCGATTCCGCCCATGACCGCGGCGGTGAATGCGATCAGGCCGGCCTGGAAGCCCTGGAAGTACCAGATGGTCGTCTGGTAGAGCGCGTAGATCAGGCCCGCCGCGCCGGCCATCAGCCCGCCGAGCAGGAAGGTCAGCGAGATCGTCGTGTCGACGTTGATGCCCATCAGGCGCGCCGCCTCCGGGTCCTGCGCGGTCGCCCTCATCGCGCGGCCCATGCGGCTCTGTGAGATGAACGTCGTGAGCAGCAGGACCAACGGGATCGTCGTCGCGACCGAGAGCACGTCGCCCTGGTTCACCTGGACGCCGCCGATCGTGAAGAGCTCCTTCTGCGGGTCGACGAGCTCCGGCACGCCCTCCTGCGAGCCGCCGATCCAGAGGATGCCGACGTTCTGCAGGATGAACGACATGCCGACGGCGGTGATGAGCGGCGCCAGCTTCGGCGCCGTTCGTAATGGTCGGTACGCGACCCGTTCGATCATCACGTTGAGCGTGCCGCTGGTGACCATCGCCACGACCAGCGATGCCAGCAGACCGATGACCAGGCCGATGATCGCCGTCTGCTCGGTGAGCCCGATGACGCCCCAGAACCAGGCGGCCGTGACGAGCGAGCCGATCATGAAGACCTCGCCGTGGGCGAAGTTGATCAGCTCGATGATGCCGTAGACGAGCGTGTAGCCCATCGCGATCAGCGCCCAGATCGCGCCGTTCGAGAGCCCGTCGACGATGTTGTTGCCCAGCCGCGAGAGGTTGCCGTCGTCGGAGAGATCCTGGATTCCGTAGACGACGGGCATCACGAGCAGGAGCGCGATCAGCCCGTACTCGCTCAGGTACTTGCGAATCCTGTCGCCGGTGCTCGACCGAACCGGCAGACGGGACGCCTCAGAACTTGCCTCCAAGATCCTCCCTCGTCGCGGGTCGCCCGGGTGGCTCCCCCTCCCTCTGGGCGGATCCAATCAGAAACGGGGGGCGAACGGCAAGCGCCGTTCGCCCCCCGCACCGATTCATGCGTGTTGGATCAGGCGCCTTCTGCCTTCACCGTCTCGCCGAAGATGAGCTCGCCGTCCTTGATTGTGTAGACGCCGTAGTCGGTGAGAGTCGTGTCGCCGTTCTCGTCGATGTCGTACGTGCCGAGCACCGACTGACGACCCTTGGTAGCGAACAGGGCATCGATCATGGCCTGCTTGTCCGTGCACTCCGCCTGGAGCTGCTGGCAGGTGTCGAGCACCAGCTTCATGGCCTCGTAGCCGTAGATCGCGTACGGATCCGGGTTCGCCTCGCCGTACTTGGCCTCGAAGTCATCGAAGAACTTCTGGCCATCCGCCGGGTACTCATCCGGCGACAGCGTGGCGACGGTGACCTTCACCTTGTTCGCCACGTCGGCGGGGATGCCGCCCTCCTTCGGGTCGGCGAAGCCGGACTCGGCCACGCCGTCAGGCCCATAGAGCTTGGCATCCGGCACCGCGGCGGACACGTCCTTGTACAGCTGGACCGCGCCGTTGGCGGTGATGCCGGAGAACACGAAGCAGTCCGCGCCCGCGGTCTTGATCGTGGATGCCTGCGAGCGGAAGTTCGGGGCCTTCGGGTCGATGCCCTCGTTGCCCGAGACCTCGAGGCCCTGCTCACCCGCAGAGCTCTCGATGTTCTTGGCCAGACCCGCGCCGTAGACTTCCTTGTCGTTCAGGATGTAGACGTTCGTGCAGCCATCCTTCTTCATGATGGTTGCCAACGCGGCACCCTGAATCGTGTCCTTCGGAACGATGCGCAGGTAATGGCGCTCGCCCGTCGGGTAGTACTTGTCGGGCTCGCCCTTGTCGGCGCCCGGCTCGTCCGAGGTCAGACCGACGGCCGTGTTGGCCGGGCTGATCTGGGCGATCGGGACCTCGTTCAGAATCGGGATCGAGACGGCGCTCGCGCCCGAGTTGAACTCGCCGATGTAGGCAACGGCGGAATCATCGCCGGCGACCTTCTGCGCGTTCGCCTGCGTGGCCTCAGGGGTCCACGTACCGGCCTGCGCGGTCGAGTCGTCGAGCGACGTGTACTTCACCGTCGTCTGTCCGGCCTTGCCGTTCTTCTCTTCGAGGGCGAGCTTGATGCCCTCGACCATCGCGGTCGTCTGCGGACGCGATGCGCCCTGCAGCGGCAGCGATGAATAGACGTTGACGGTCTCGCCGCCACCGCCGCCACCGCCACTATCGCCGCCATCGTCGTCGTCATCGCCACAGGCAGTCATGCCCAGGGCGAAGGCGCCGAGAAGGCAGGCGAAAATTGCCAGCCAACGTACCTTCAAAACGTCCCTCCTAAAGGAGATTGCTCCAACCTGCCGGGGGCATCCTAGGCACCGTCAGGGCCTGCGCCAATCCAGGAGGGGTGCCTTAACGAGGAGACAATCTCCCCCCAACGCGATGTTGACGGGCGCTCAATCCTCGATTCGAACGAAGCGAAAGCGCCCGTTTTCCAGCGCATACAGCGCGAACCGCTGCCCATCCACGTCGCCCGTGCCGCGCAGCCGGTAGCTCCCCGTAACGCCGCGCCGGTCGCGCATGTCGAGCGCCGCAGCGGCCACGCGCGCGCGATCGCGTCCCCCCTGCTCGACCGCGTCGAGGATGAGGCGCATGGCGTCGTAGCCGTAGGCCGCCTCGGGCCGCGCTGCCTCTGGACCCGCAAGCTTGCCCGCGCGCCGCATGACCTCGCGGCCGGCCGGCGGGAGCTCGTGCGCGGGCATCATCGGTGTCAGCGCCTCGACGCTCAGCGGGGCGGCCGGGATGGGCCTGCGCGGGTCGCGCTCGAGCATCCCGCTGGTCGCATAGACGGGCACGGCCGGCAGGCGCGCTTCGAGCGCCGCAAGCATGCGGCTGGTGCCCGGGCCCGCGACGCCCGCGATCACGACGGCGCCGGGATCGCCCGCCGCGACGCGCTCGACGATGTCGGGGATCTCCTCGACCTTGCCCCTGTACTCCTCCGCGTCGAGCGGCTCCGGCCCGTCGCGACGGGCGCGGGCCACGATCTGGGCCGCAAGCTCACGCCCGTACACCTCCTGGTCGAAGATCACGGCCAGCCGCTCGGTGCCGCGCTCGCGCATCAGCTCGAGCAGCACCTCCGTCAGCAGCAGGTCGTTGGGCGCCAGGCGGACGAAGTTGGGCTCGCCGCTCGGCCGCAGCCGCACCGGGTCCGAGCGCGGCCGCCCGGGCGGGATCTGCGTGAGGCTGGTGAGGCCGTCCGTCGGTGAGACCTGCAGCATGCGGCCGGCGTTCGTCACGGGCAGCGAGACGGCGGAGCCGCCGAAGCCGAGCTCGCCGAGGTAGGCGATCGCGTGCGGATCCTCGACCGCCCGGTCGGCGTTCGCGTTCACCAGGTCGGGCTTCCAGACATCCCCGCCCCGCTCGGTCGAGGACACCGTGCGCAGCTTGATCTTGAGCGCGCCGGCGCGCCCGCCGGCGTCCTCGAGCGCGAGCCTCGCCCCCGCCGCGACGGCGCTGCCCGCCGGGGCCGCCACGCCGTTGCGCGGGACGCTCACGTAGACGGTCGCGGAGTCGCCCCGCACGCGCCTCGGCTCGTCGCTCGCGTCGCCGAGGCAGCCCGCGAGGAGCAGGAGGCAGAGCAGCGGTGTCAGCTTCCAGGGCAAGACGAAGATTCTGACTAGGCGTGATTCACTTTCTCATCGATGCGGATCGGGGTGCTCACGGGGGGCGGCGACTGCCCCGGTCTCAACGCGGTGATCCGCGCGATAGTGAGGCGCGGCATCGATGGTCAGGGGCACGCGATCATCGGCTTCCGCGACGGCTGGCGCGGCCCGCTCGAGAACGCCTACGAGGAGCTGACGATCGAGTCCACGCGCGGGATCCTGCCGCGCGGAGGCACGATCCTGCGCTCGTCGCGAACCAACCCGTTCAAGCATGACGACGGGCCCGAGCGCGTGCGCGAGCACATGGAGACGCTCAACCTCGACGGCCTGATCGCGATCGGCGGCGAGGACACGCTCGGCGCCGCGGCGCGGCTCCACGGCGAGCACGGCCTGCCGGTGATCGGCGTGCCGAAGACGATCGACAACGACCTCGGCGGGACCGATATGACGTTCGGCTTCGACACCGCTGTGCAGATCGCCACCGACGCGATCGACCGCCTCCACACGACGGCCGAGTCGCACAACCGGGTGATGATCGTCGAGGTGATGGGCCGCCACGCCGGCTGGATCGCCCTCCACTCGGGGCTCGCCGGCGGCGCCGACGTGATCCTCATCCCCGAGCGGCCGTTCGACATCGACGAGGTCTGCCGCCTGATCCGGCGCCGTCACTCGCGCGGGCGCTTCTTCTCGATCGTCGTCGTCGCCGAGGGCGCGCTGCCGCAGGAGGGCTCGATGGAGACGGTCGCGGCGGACGAGGACGAGTTCGGCCACGTGCGCCTCGGCGGAATCGGGCAGCGCCTCGAGCAGGAGATCGAGTCGCGCACCGGCTACGAGTCGCGCGCGACCGTGCTGGGCCACATCCAGCGCGGCGGGACCCCGACCGCCTTCGACCGCGTCCTGGCGACGCGCCTCGGCGTGGCCGCGATCAATGCCGCCGATGAGGGCAAGTGGGGCGTCATGCCCGCCCTGCGCGGCACCCGCATCGAGCTCGTGGCGCTGTCGGAGGCGGTCGCGGACCTGCGCACGGTCACGAGCGAGGACTACGCCGCGGCCGAGGTCTTCTTCGGCTAGCGGGCGGCGCCGCGTTCCTCGAGCGACGCGGGCGCGCGGCGGAGCAGCTGATCGATGAACGGCTTCAACATCACGATCGTGGCTGCCACGAGCGTCATGAAGACGGTGAGCAGGAACGCGTCGAAGGCCTTGATGCCGAACGCCCAGGCGCAGATCCACCAGACCAGGCCGACCGTGAAGGTCACGAGGACCGCCATCAGCCGGCCTTCCTGTCGGAGATCATGCGACGTGCCTTCGTGACGGCGTTGAAGGCGCTCTTCATGGCCTTCTCGGCGCCCGAGTCCAGCGGCGGCATCAAGCCGACCTGGCGCGCATAGGCCATGTTGTCGTAGTACGCGGTGTTGCTGACGATCAGGCCGTCCTCGATCTCGATGAGGTCGAGCCCGCGCACGTCGAGCGGCTTGCCGGTCGGGTCGACGCCCTCGAAGGGCTCGCCGTCGAAGGTGCCGGTCATGCGCCACTCGACCGCTGCCGAGGTCTCGGCGGCGACCACGCGCAGGCAGGTCGTCTCGGCGTTCGGCATCGCCGCGAAGACGCCCCGGAAGAAGTCCTTGACCTCCTCGCGCCCGCGCAGGATGCCGATCGGAACGAGGTCCTCCACGCCGTCCTTGCTCCAGTGCGCCCCGAGCGCCTCGACGTCGCGGCGTCCGATGGCGTCGACATAGGAGCGCACGTGCTCCTCCACCGCCTTGCGCTTGCTGAGCCGCTTCGGCTTCTCCTCCGCCTGGGTCTCGACCGTATCGCTCTCTGTGCTCGTCTCGGCCATGAAAGCCACCCTACCAACGAACTGCGGCCGGAAAGGGCACTCAGGCGGGCGCGCCGGCGGGCTGGACCCGGGCCGTCACGGCGCGCGGTCGCAGCGCCAGCAGCACGAGGCCGCTGAGCACGAGCGCGGCTCCCAGCGCCGCCGCGGCACCCGGGCGCTCGCCCAGCGCAATGACGCCGAGCGCCGCGGCCGTGAGCGGCTCCGCGAGCGTCAGCGTGGCGGCCTCGCCCGCACCGATCCGCTCGAGGCCGCGCGCGAACAGGATGTAGGCGAGCGCCGTCGGGATGGCGCCGAGATAGAGCGCGAGCGCAATGCCGCCTGCCGAGGTCAGCTCGCCGAGCGGCACGATCGCGAGCACCGGAAGCAGCAGCACGGCGCCCGTGCCGAACACTGCGGCCATCACGCCCTCGGGCGTGCCGCCCGCATCGAGCATGCGCTTGCCGAGCACCGCGTAGCCGGCGTAGCCGGCGCCCGACATCAACGCGAGGCCGACGCCCGCGGGGGCGACGTCGCCGTCGCTGCCGCCACCGAGCACGAGCAGCGCTACGCCGGCGGACGCCAGCGCGGTGGCCGCGGCCCAGCGCCAGTGGAGCCGCTCGCCCGCGAACGTGCGCGCGAGCACGCCGGTGAAGGCCGGCGCCGCGCCGAGCGCGACGACCGCCGCGATCGCGACGCCCGTCTCGGCCGCGGCCGCGAAGAAGGTCGCCTGGTAGAGCGCCACGCAGGCGCCGCCGAGGAGGACGGCGCCGCGTCCGCCCCCCACGCGCATGCGCCCCAGGAGCAACGCAACGAGAACCAGCAGCGCAGCGCCCACGGCGATCCGCGATGCGCCGACCACGAGCGGCTCGATCTCGGGCGCAACCGCCTGAGCGGTACCGGTCGTCCCGAACAGGATCGCGGCGCAGAGGACCTGAAGGCGAGCCATGGCTTGTGGAATTGTTCCACAATCCTGCCAGCGCAGGCAACCGAAGGTGTGTTGACGGCGATAGTTGCCGTCAACACACCACGGATTGTCCGCCACGGCCGATGGAGCGCAGGCCCCGCCCGACCCCCGTCATAGCTGTCTTTCGTGTGTCAGCGCAGCGCCGTCGCGAACTCCACCAACAAGCTCGCCCACCGCCTCCGCGCCACCCTCGCCCGCGGCGCGCACCAGCCGGCTTCCGACCACGACGCCGTCGGCGAGCTCCGCCACCGTGCGGGCCTGGTCGGGTGTCGAGATCCCGAAGCCGACCGCCACCGGCGCCTCCGTCGCGGCGCGCACGCGCGCGACGGTGTCGACGAGCCCGGGCGCCATGTCGCTGCGTTCGCCGGTCACCCCGGTCACGGACACGGTGTAGACGAACCCACGCGCGCCCGGGCCGATCTCGGCAATGCGCTCGGGCGTGGAGGTCGGTGCGACGAGCGGCACCAGCGCGAGTCCCTCCGCGTCGCAGGCGGCGCGAACCTCGCCGGCCTCGTCATGCGGCAGGTCCGGCACGATCAGGCCGGAGGCGCCGGCCGAGGCGGCGCGCAGGGCGAAGCGCTCGGGCCCCGTGGTCAGGACGACGTTGGTGTAGACCATCAGCACGACAGGCAGCCGCCCGGCGAGCTGCTCGCACACCCCGAGCACCCCGTGCAGCGTGACCCCGACGGCGAGCGCCTCGGTCGCGGCCGCGTGGATCACGGGGCCGTCGGCGAGCGGGTCGGAGAACGGCACGCCGAGCTCGATCAGATCGGCTCCGGCGTCCGCGGCGGCGAGGCCCGCCTCGGTCGAGACCTTGAGGTCGGGGTAGCCGCCCATCAGGTAGGGCATCATCGCGGCGCGCTTGCCGTGTCCCGCGAAGGCGGCGGCGATCCGGTCGAGTCCGGTCGTCGCGACGCTCAAGACCCGCCCTCGAGACCGAGCACCTCCGCGAGGTCCTTATCGCCGCGGCCGGAGAGGGTGATCAGGTCGAGGCCCTGGGCCGGATTGGCGAGCACCCAGGCGACCGCGTGCGACGACTCGAGCGCCGGCAGGATCCCCTCGAGCTCCGCCACGCGCCTGAAGGCGGCGAGCGCCGCGCCGTCGTCGACGGCCTCGTAGCGGACCCGGCCGCTGTCGCGCAGCCAGGCGTGCTCGGGCCCGACCCCGGGGTAGTCGAGCCCGGCGGAGATCGAGTGCGCCTCGAGGATCTGGCCCTCCTCGTCCTGGAGCACGGCCGACATCGCGCCGTGCAGCACGCCGCGGGCGCCGGTCGTGAGCGGTGCCGAGTGGCGCATGCTGGCGAGCCCCTCGCCGGCGGCCTCGACGCCGATCAGCTCGACGTCGTCGCCGACGAACGGGACGAAGGTGCCGATCGCATTGGAGCCGCCGCCCACGCACGCGATCACACGGTCCGGCAGGCGCCCGAGCCGCTCGAGCAGCTGCCCGCGCGCCTCGTCGCCGATGCGGCGCTGAAGGTCGCGCACCATCGCCGGGTAGGGCGCGGGCCCGACGCACGAGCCGATCACGTAGTGGGTCGTCTCGACGTTCGTGACCCAGTCGCGGATCGCCGCGGAAACAGCCTCCTTGAGCGTGCGCGCGCCCGCGTCGACGCCCACGACCTCGGCGCCGAGCAGCCGCATGCGCTGCACGTTCGGCTGCTGGCGGCGCATGTCCTCGGTGCCCATGTAGACGACGCACTCGAGACCGAGCAGCGCGCACGCCGTGGCCGCGGCCACGCCGTGCTGGCCCGCCCCCGTCTCGGCGATCACGCGCGGCTTGCCCATCCTCCTGGCGAGGAGCGACTGCCCGAGCGCGTTGTTGATCTTGTGCGAGCCGGTGTGCGCGAGGTCCTCGCGCTTCAGCCACACCTCGGCGCCGGTGGCCTCCGACAGGCCGCGCGCATGGTAGATCGGCGTCGGGCGCCCCACGAAGTCGCGCAGCAGCGAGTCGAGCTCGTCGTTGAAGGCTGGGTCGGAGCGCGCCGCAACCCACTCGCGCTCGAGCTCGTCGAGCGCCGGGATCAGCGTCTCCGGCACGTAGCGCCCGCCGTAGGGGCCGAAGCGCCGTTCGACGGCGGGGGCGCTCACGCCGACACCGCCCGCGGCAGCGGCGCGAGCGTCGGCGGCGGCCACGGCGCTGAAGAAGGCCGCGAGCTTGGCTGGGTCCTTGCGGCCAGGCGAGGCCTCGGTGCCGCTCGCGGTGTCGACCGCCCACGGATTCGCTGCTGCGATCGCCTCGCCGACATTGTCCGGCGTCAGCCCACCCGAGAGGATGAGCGGGGGGGTCCCCGGATGGTGGCGCGCGAGCTCCCAGTCGAAGCGCTGGCCCGTGCCTCCCGGAGCGCTCGGCGAGTAGGCGTCGAGCAGGTGGAAGTCGGTCGGGTAGGCGCGCAGGTCCCGCACCTGGGCGGCGTCGCGCACGCGCGCCGACTTGATGACCTTGCACCCGGTCCGGCGCGCGGCCTCGCGGCAGAAGGCCACGCCCTCGTCGCCGTGGAGCTGGAGCAGGCTGAGCCGACAGCGGTCGGCCAGCTCAGCGATCTCGTCGAGGCTCTGGTTGACGAACACGCCGGCCAGCTCGACGCGGCGATGAAGCTCGGCCCCGATCGCCTCGGCCTCGTCGCGCGGACAGGCCCGCGGGCTGTCGGGCCAGAAGATCATCCCGAGCGCCCAGGCACCAAGATCAATGGCCCGGAAGGCGTCCTCCGGGCCGGTGATCCCACAGATCTTCACGCGGGTCATCGCCCGCCTATGGTCGCAGGCGGGCGACCAAGGGTCCTCTTACGGCAGCGGGAAGAGCCCGCCTCCGTCGTCCTCTTCCTGCGGCTGCTGCTGCGCCTGCTGGTCGAGCGAAGACGGGCGCTCGCCGAGCTCGACCTCGGCGGTCTCCTTCTCACCGTCGCGGTAGTACTCGATCTCGACCTTGTCGCCGGGCTTCTTGGCGGCGATCGCCGAAGCCAGGTCGTCGCTTGTGTTGATCGTCTGCCCGTCGATCGCGGTGATCACGTCGCCGCCCTCGCCGCTCGTCGAGTCGCCGCCCTCGATGCCGGCGTCGTCCGCCGGCCCGTCCTCGGTGGCCTCCACCACGAGCGCGCCGTGGTCGACCGGCAGGTCGAGCTGCTTGGCGACCGCGGCGTCCACGTCGGACATCTGGACGCCGAGCCAGGCGTGCTCGATCTCGCCACCCTGACGCAGCTGCGGCAGCAGCTTCTTGGCGGTGTCGACCGGAACGGCGAAGCCGATGCCGACCGAGCCCTGGCCGCCGCCGGTGGCGATCTGGGAGTTGATCCCGATCACGCGACCGTTCGCGTCGAGCAGCGGGCCGCCCGAGTTGCCGGGGTTGATCGACGCGTCCGTCTGGATCACGTTGTTGATCTGGAAGCCGTCCGGGGCGACGATCTCGCGCTGGAGGCCGGAGACGATGCCCGTCGTGACCGTGCGGCTGTAGCCGAACGGGTTCCCGATCGCGACGACGGGGTCGCCGACCTCTGCCTTGGACGAGTCGCCCAGCGGCAGCGCCTCGAGGTCATCGACGTCGGAGGGATCGATCTTCAGCACCGCGAGGTCGGTCGACGTGTCGACGCCCTTGACCTCGGCGGGGATCTCCTCGCCGCCGTCCTTGAAGCTGACCGTCACCGAGTCCGCGCCGTCGACGACGTGCGCGTTGGTGAGGATCGTGCCGTCCTTGTCGACCACGAAGCCGGAGCCGGTGGCCGAGCCCTCCTCCGGCGGACTGCCGAAGGGCGATGACTCCTCAGACGTCACGCCGTCGGCCGAGATGAATGCCACGCCGCGGCCCTCCGAGGCGTAGATGTCGCGAACTGTCCGGCCGCCGTTCGAGTCGGACGCTTGCTGGGTCATCGGCGCTTGACGCTGCACGACGGTGTTCGAGTCACCCGTGTCGATGACGTCTGTCGAGATGAGGATCGCGCCGAGTACCAGCACGACCAGGCCGCCGAGCAGGCCGGAGAGGATGTTCGCGATCGGGTTGTTCATGTGCCCGAGTGTGGTTGGGCAACCTTAGAGTCGTCTAAATGCGTCGCGGACTCGCCGAAACAGCCGGGAACGTCGACGAAAGGGGCGTTTCCGCTAGGCGCGAGGGGCGCCGGGCGGGATCGCGAGCAGGCCGCGCAGGCGATCGCGGAGGTTGCCGCGGGTGAGCTCGCGGCGCACCGCGCGTCGTTCGCTCAGGCTCGGTCCAGCGGGCGCGCGCGGGTCGTAGCGGTTTGCGCGCAGAGCCTCGGCGTAGGCCGCGGAGTGGGGCCCGGCGAAGCGGCCGAGCCGGCGCTCGAGCCCGAGCAGGGTGGTCGTGGCGGGCAGATCCCAGCCGAGCCGGAGGAGCGCCCGGCGCAGCTCGCGCAGCTGGACATCGACGCGCTCGGACGGGCCGAGCGCGCGCACGCGGCTGATGCGCCGGCTGACGACAACGACGCCCGTCGCGACGAGCCCTGCGATCACGATCAGCGCGGCCACCAGCAGCGTGTTGGCGCCGCCGTCCCCGCCGGTCGCGGAAGCGGCGCCGCCCGCCACGCGCTCCGGCGCCACGCCGGCCCCGCCGACGCGCACCTCGCCGGCGTCGGCCGCCGCCGCGCTGGCCGCGCTCGCGCTCGACTGCGACTCGGCCGGAGCGGCCGCGGGCGTCGGGTCGAACGGGACCCAGCCGATGCCCGTGAACCACACCTCCACCCACGAGTGCGCGTCCAGGTCGCGCACGCGGTACTCGCGCGTGTCCTTGTTGAAGGAGCCGGGCGAGAAGCCGGCCGCAACGCGGGCGGGTATCCCGGACATCCGCAACATCAGCGCCATGGCGCCCGAGAACTGCTGGCAGTAGCCGCGCTCGTCCTCGAACAGGAAGCCCATCAACGGCAGCGGCCGCGTGGGCACGCGCTCGCTGTAGACGTAGTTGTCCTGCAGATAGCGCTCGACCGCCTTGACCGCGTCGTAGTCGGTGCGCTGGTCGGCCGTCAGCTCCTGAGCGAGCTCGTACATGCGCGCGTAGCCTGAGCTCGCGAGCTCCGTGGCGGCCTCGGAGCCATCGCCCGAGATCGGATCGCCCCGCAGCGGCACGTAGACCCGCTGGCGGACCTCCGCGGCGGCCTCACGCGCCACCTCGCTCTGCATCCCGGGTGACTCCTCGGTGGCGCTCTCGCCCGGGTTCGGGAGGCTGATCCCGGTGTACGAGATGAGCCCGCCCGCATAGCCGGGTGGCGCTCCGCGCATCTGCTCGGCGGTCGGGTCGGGCGCGTAGGCGTCGACCGTGTAGGTGTCGCCCTGGCGCAGCACCTCATCGCCGATCAGTCGCGTGGTTCCGTCGCCGCTCGTGACCGCGCGCACGCCGTCGACCCCGTAGGTCACGCCGGCGCCCACCACCAGGTTGCTCGACAGCGAGCGGACCGTGAAGTCGATCGTCTCGTCCCAGGCGCCGTTGTACTCGCCGTAGTCCCACTGGGCGCCGTCCGCCGAGAAGCGGTCGAAGGGAATCTCGGCTCCGGTCCGTGCCTGATCGCTGTCGCCGGAGCGGTACCAGCGGAAGCCGTCGAAGGCGTCGAGCGTCTCCGCCTTCCAGTAGTGCGGGCGGTCGGACGAGACGTTCATCAGCGTCGTGCCCTCGCGTGGCCAGTCGAGCGGGCCGTACTCGTGGCTCCAGTCGAACGTCACCACCTTGCCCTGGCCGAACCAGCTCCAGGCCTGGTAGTCCCACCAGGCGCCGTCGCCGTCGAGCGCGGCGGCGAACGGCAGCGAGAGCACGCCCACGGCTGCCACCACGGCCGCGCCGAAGCCGGCCTCGCGCGCCGGCAGGCGCGGCAGCCATAGGTAGGCGGCCACGAGCAGCAGCAGCACGAGCCCGCGCCCCAGCGGCGAGCCGGGGTCGTGCTCCGTGACCGCGGCGCCGTAGAACAGGAGCAGCACCGCGAGGCCCGCGATGCGCAACACGGGCGCGGCGCGGCGCGCCGGCCAGAAGGCGAGCGTGGCCGCGATCGCGAGCATCAGCGGGGCGCCGAGGAGGATCGTCAGCCGGATCCACGCATCGGGGCCGTCGTAGGGCCACTCCACTCCCTGGATCCCCGCGAGGCCGCGGTCGAGGCCGTCGCTGAGCTCAGCCCAGTGCTCGGGCAGGAGCAGCCGGGCCGGTAGCCCGGCGGCCATCAGCCCGAGGAGCAGCGTGGCCACACCCACGAGGACGGCGAGCGCCCAGATGAGTGGGCGCTGGAGCTGCAGCCGGCCAAGCAGGGCCAGCAGCGCCCCGCCGCCCACGGCCGTCAGTACGACCAGCAGCGTGCGGCCCGCCGGGGCGTCCACGACGAGCATCACCCAGTGCGCAGCGCCGAAGGCCGCCAACGCGCCGAACGCGCACAGCCGCACGAGCAGCGAGTCGCGTGGCGCGGCGGCGGCTCGCGACGTGGCGGCGCCGGCGGGCACGCCGCCGGCGGTGGCCGGCACGGGGGTCGGTCCGAGCGGGCTGCTCATGCCGCCACGCTCCTGCGGGCACGCTCGACGAGGCAGCCGGTGCAGCCGGCCACCTCGAAAGCCGGGCGCGCGCCGGGCAGCGCGCCCGGGGTCACGACGTAGCGCGCGCCGGCCGGCAGCCGCTCGAGGGTGCGCGGCGCCCTGGCGAGGTCGGCGCCGGTGACCCAGACGACGGCGCCGCCGCGCGGCCCTAGCGTCGAGGCGGGCGGCGCCGGGCCCTCCTCGGCGAGCGCGAGCCGGACGTGCACGGCCGGCCAGGCGCCGAGGTCGTGCCCGACCTCGATCGGGCGCCGGTCACCGGGAAGCAGGATCGAGCAGCCGCCGTCGTGCGCGAGCCAGACGCACAGCGAGGCCGCGGCGCGGACGGCCATGTCGAGCGCCTCGTCGCTCGCCGGCGCCGACGGGTCGAGCACGATCAGCGGCGCGGAGTCGAGCTCGGCGACGAGCCGCCGCTCGATCATCTCGCCCGTGCGCGCCACCGTCGGCCAGTGGATGCGGGACGCCGCCGTGCCCTCGCGGTAGGGGCGCAGGCCGTCGATCTCGAGCTCGGCCAGGGAGGCGTCGAGGCGCCGTCCCGACAGTCCGGGTGCGGCGCCGAGGCCTCCGCGCGTCCCCGCGCCGGCGCCGCCGCTGCCGGGCGCGGTCACCTGCTCGATGCGCGGCAGGACGAGCACCTCCTCGCCGCCGGTGGCGCTCAGCTCGCGACTGAACAGCCGCAGCGGGTCGCGGATCACAAGCAGCGCGGGCTCGAGCTCGCGGCGGCCGCGCCGCGAGAAGCGCACGTTGATGCGCAGCCTTCGCGACCAGCGCCCCGCAATCGGGACGGGCCAGCCGAGCAGCGGCTCGAGCAGCTCGCCGCCGGGCGGCGGCGCGATGCCGCTGCGCACCTCGATGCGGAGCGGGTAGGGCTCCTCCTCGACGACCCTGGACGGACCCGGGGTGCGCGTGATCGTCGCGCCCTTGGCCGCGAGCAGGACCCAGGCGACCGCAACGGCGGCGATCGCGATCAGGCCGACTCCCGGGACGTACAGCGAGGGCGAGTCGAAGGTACCCCCGGCCAGGCACAGCGCCACTCCGAGCAGCGCCGTGACGATTGGACGGAGCACGGCGATCAGAACGCGGGGACCCGCTCCAGCGCGTCGCGGACCACGGCGTCGCGCTCGTCGTTGCTAGCGCCCGGTGAAAGCAGCAGCCGGTGCGAGAGCACGGAGGAGGCGAGCTTCTGGACGTCGTCCGGAAGCGCATGGTCGCGACCGTCGAGAGCCGCGTAGGCCTTGGCCGCGCGGAAGAGCATCAGCCCGGCGCGCGGGCTCGCGCCGAGGTCGACGCGCGAGTCGGCGCGCGTGGCCTCGGAGATCGAGACCACGTAGCGGCGCAGCGCCTCGCTGCCGTGGACCGCGCCGGCGGCCGCCTGGCCGGCCAGCACGTCGGCCACGTCGGCGACCGTCTCGAGGTCGAGCACGCGATCGCTCTCGGCGTGCTCGAGCAGCATCGCCGTTTCCTGGTCGGCCGTCGGGTAGCCGAGCGACACGCGGACCATGAAGCGGTCGAGCTGCGCCTCGGGCAGCGGATAGGTGCCCTCGTACTCGACCGGGTTCTGAGTCGCGACCACGAGGAACGGGCGCGCCAGCTCGTGCGTGTGCTTGTCGACGGTCACGTGGCGCTCCTGCATGCACTCGAGCAGGCCCGACTGCGTCTTCGGCGAGGCGCGGTTGACCTCGTCGACGAGCACGACGTTCGCGAACACCGGCCCGGGCCGGAACTCGAAGCGGTTCTCGCGCTGGTTGTAGACGTTGGTGCCGACCACGTCCGCCGGCAGCAGGTCGGCCGTGCACTGGACGCGTGCGTACTCGGCGTCGAGCGAGCGCGCCAGTGCGCGAGCGAGGGCTGTCTTCCCGACGCCCGGGTAGTCCTCGATCAGCACGTGGCCCTCTGCGAAGAGCGCCACGAGCACGTCGCGGATGACCTGCTCGGGCGCCTTGACCGCGCGCGCAATATTGTCGCGCAGCCGGGCGCCGAGCTCGGCGACCTGTGAGGGGTCGAGCTCAGGGGCCGTTGCCATGTCGCACCATGGTAGGGATACGTGCTGCTCGGCTTCCGGGTTCCGGCGCCAGAACCCAGGCAGATGCCTCGGGGGAACCCGGATCCCTGCGCAGCCGGCCGAGCCGGCTGCTTCGGCGCTCGGGGCGCGAGCCCCGGCTGCGATCTCGCTCAAGCCTGTGTGGGCTCCTCGGATCTGGAGAGCTCGCGAACCGCCCTCTCCGGGTCGGGCGCCCGCATCAGTACCTCGCCGATCAGGACGGCGTCGACTCCGACCTGCTCGAGCTCCTCGATCTGGTCGCGGTCGTGAATGCCTGACTCGGAGACCACGACCTTGCCGGCCGGCACGTCCGCCAGCAGGTCGAAGGTGCGCTGGATGTCGACGGTGAAGCTCTCGAGGTCGCGGTTGTTGATCCCGATCACGTCGCAGTCGATCTCGAGCGCGCGCTCGAGCTCCTCCTCGTCGTGGATCTCGACGATCGCGTCGAGGTCGATGGCCTGGGCGAGCGACCAGAGGTCCCAGAGCTCATCGTCGTCCAGCGAACCGACCACGAGCAGGACGGCGTCGGCGCCCGCGGTCTTGGCCTCGTAGAGCTGGTACGGGTCGATCGTGAAGTCCTTGCGGAGGATCGGCAGGTCGCAGGCGGCGCGCGCCTCGCGCAGGTCCTCGAGCGAGCCACCGAAGTGCGCCTCCTCGGTGAGGATCGACAGGGCGGCCGCGCCGCCGCGCTCGTAGGCGCGCACGATCTCGCTGCAGCTGGCGCCCTCGCGGATCGTGCCGGCGGACGGGGAGCGCCGCTTGTGCTCGGCGATCAACGACGTGCCGGGGCGCGCCAGCGCCTCTGCGAACGGGCGGCCCTCCCTGCCCAGCTCGACCTGGCCCTCGAGCTCCGACAGCGGCCGCTCGCGCTTGCGCGCTGCGACCGCCACACGCGTAGCGTCGACGAGGTCGTCGAGTCGCGGGGTCACGCGCGCGTCACCTCGACCCAGCGGTCGAGCACGTCGGTCGCGGCGCCCGAGTCGATGGCCTGCTCGGCGCTGCGGACGCCGTCGGCGAGCGACTCCGCCCGGCCCGCCACCTGGATCGCGGCGCCGGCGTTCAGCACGGCGAGCGCGCGCTCGGTCCCCGGCTCGCCGGCGAGCACCCCGCGCAGCACGCGAGCGTTGTCGTCTGGGTTGCCGGCGCGCACCGCTCCGTCCGGCACAGGGTCCAAGCCGACCTCTGCGGGGGTCACGTCGTATGTCTCGAGAGCGCCTTCGTTCAACTCGACTACGCGGGTAGAACCCGAGACCGAGAACTCGTCGAGCCCATCCGCGCTCGACACTACCAGGGCCCTCTCGGTCCCAAGCCGTCCGAGCGCCGCAGCCATGGTCTCGAGCTTTCCCGGGTCGGATACCCCGATCACCTGGCGCTTCGCGCCCGCGGGATTGGTCAGCGGGCCGAGCAGGTTGAAGATCGTCCGCACCCCCAGCTCCTTGCGCACCGGCACCACGTACTTCATGGCGGAGTGGTGGCGCGGCGCGAACATGAAGCCGAAGCCGACCGACTCGATGCAGGCCGCCACCTCGGCGGGTTCGAGGTCGATGCGCGCGCCGAGGGCCTCGAGCACGTCGGCGGAGCCGCACTGGCTCGTGGCCGAGCGGTTGCCGTGCTTCGCGACCCGGCAGCCGGCGGCGGCCGCGATGAACGCGGCCGTCGTCGACACGTTGAAGGTCGGCCGCCCGCCGCCGGTGCCGGCGGTGTCGACCAGGTCCTCGCCGGCGTCCACGCTCAGGGCGAACGAGCGCATCGCGCTCGCCAGGCCCGCGATCTCGGCGACCGTCTCGCCCTTCGTGCGCAGGGCGATCAGGAAGGCGGCGGTCTGCGTCTCGGAGGCGTTTCCCTCCATCACCTCGGCGAGCACGCGCTCGGCCTCCTCCGCGGACAGGTCCTGTCCGCCCGCCAAGCGGTCGATGGCTTCCGTGAGGACGGGGTTCGGCACGGCTAATCCAGGAAGTTGCGCAGCAGCTCTTTGCCGTGCGGCGTCAGCACCGACTCCGGGTGGAACTGGACGCCCTCGAGCGGCAGCTCGCGGTGGCGCAGGCCCATGATCACATCGCCCGCGCGGGCAGAGACCTCGAGCTCGTCTGGGAGCCCGTCGGGCCGTACGACGAGCGAGTGGTAGCGACCGACCACGAGCGGTGATTCGAGGCCGCCGTAGATCGTCCTGCCGTCGTGCTCGGCCACAGCGGTCTTGCCGTGCACGGGCTCGCCGCGCACCACGATGCCGCCGAACTCCGCAGCAAGCGCCTGATGGCCGAGGCAGACGCCCAGCACCGGCACGCCCGCCTCCGCGTACTGGCGGATCGCGCGCTTCGACAGCCCCGCCTCCTCGGGCGTGCAGGGACCGGGCGAGACGATCACGCGCTCGGGCTCTCGCTCGAGCAGCTCCCCCACGTCGTTGCGAATCACGTCGAGCTCGGCGCCGAGCTCGCCGAGGTACTGGACGAGGTTGTAGGTGAACGAGTCGTAGTTATCGATAATCAGGACCCGGGGGCTCACGCCCCCGGACCCCCGTGGCATCTGGCCGGTTGCCGTAGGCCCGTTCGTCACGCCCAATCCCCCTGCTCGCAGGCGAGCCGGATCGCGTCCATCACCGCGCCCGCCTTCGCCTCGATCTCGCGCACCTCGTAGTCGGGCTCCGAGTCGGCCACTATCCCGCCGCCCGCCTGGACGTGGACGCTGCCGTCCTTGACGAGCGCCGAGCGGATGTAGATGCAGGTATCGAGCTCGCCCGTGTAGGAGAGGTAGCCGACCGCGCCGCCGTAGGGGCCGCGGCCGCTCGGCTCGAGCTCGTCGATGATCTGCATGGCCCGGATCTTCGGCGCCCCGGAGAGCGTGCCCGCCGGCAGCGACGCGCGCAGCGCATCCATCGGCGACACGCCCTCGAGCAGCGTGCCCGAGACCGCCGAGACGATGTGCATCAGGTGCGAGTAGGTCTCTACCGCCATCAGCTCGTCGACCTTGACGCTGCCGTACTCGCAGACGCGGCCGAGGTCGTTGCGGCCGAGGTCGACGAGCATCACGTGCTCGGCGCGCTCCTTGGGGTCCTCGAGCAGCTCGCGCGCCCGCTGCAGGTCCTCCTCGGTCGTGCCGGCGCGCGGGCGCGTACCCGCGATCGGGCGCTGCTCGACCTGCCGGCCGCTGACCTTGACGAGCGACTCCGGTGACGCGCCCGCGATCTCGAAGTCCTCGAAGTCGAGGAAGTACATGTACGGGCTCGGGTTGATCGCGCGCAGGCCGCGGTAGATCGAGAACGCGTCGACCGGGCAGTTCGCCGTCCAGCGCTGGCTCGGGACCACCTGGTAGACGTCGCCCGCGCGGATGTACTCCTTGCACCGCTCGACGGCCGAGGCGTAGCCGCCCGGGCCCAGGTTCGCGTAGAACTCGGGCGCGTCGCGCTTGCCGCGGCCGGTGAGCGGAACCGGCTCGCGCAACCGCTCGCGCACCTCGGCGATCGTCGCGGCGGCCTCCTCGTAGGCGCGCTCGACGTCGCCCTCGGTGACGACGTTGGCGAGCACCGTGAGCTCGTGGCGCAGGTGGTCGAAGGCGAGCAGGACGTCGGTGACCATCACGGCCAGCTCCGGGACGCCGGTGTCGTCGGCGCCCCCGACGCCGACGCTCGGCTCAAAGGTCCGCACGAGGTCGTAGCCGAACATCCCGACCGCGCCGCCGGCGAACGGAGGCAGCCCGTCCAGCTGCGCGATGCGGTCGCGCTCGAGCGCGTCGGTCACGAGTGAGTAGGGGTCGGGGTGCTCGCCGCGGCCGACCGTGATCACGGTGCGGGGCCGCAGCCCGAGGAACGACCAGCGCCCCACCCGCTGGCCCTGGTCCGCGGACTCGAGCAGGAACGAGGGGCCGTCGCCGCGCAGCTTCAGGTAGGCGGACACCGGCGTCTCGCAGTCGGCGATGAAGGTGTGGCGCAGCGGCACGAGCGTGTGCTCGCGCGCCAGCGCCCGCACCTCGTCGAGCGAGGGCGTCAGCTCGAGGTCAACGGCGACGCTCACCGAGCACCTCGTATGCGTCCGCGAGCGACAACCCGCGCGAGGCGAGCAGCACGGTCAGGTGATAGAGGACGTCGGCGGCCTCCTCCGCGACGCGCTCGTCGGACTCCTCGCGCGCCGCGCGCGCCACCTCCTCCGCCTCCTCCTCGACCTTGACGCCGATCTGGGCGGGCTCCGCCAGCAGCCGCGCGGTGTAGCTCTCGGCCGGGTCGGCCGTGCGCCGCTCGCCGATCGTGCGCTCGAGCGCCGGCAGCGCCTCGGCCGGCTGCAGGCCCATGTCCCCGCGGTGGAAGCAGGTGCGCTCGCCCGTGTGGCAGGCGGGACCGGCGGGCTCGACAAGGGCGACCCAGGCGTCCGCGTCGCAGTCGTAGCGAAGCGCCTTCAGCCTCTGGACGTTCCCGGAGGTCGCGCCCTTGTGCCAGAGCTCCTGGCGCGAGCGCGACCAGAACCACATCTCGCCGGTCTCGCGAGTGCGCGCGAGCGACTCCTCGTTCACGTACGCGAGCGTCAGCACCTCGCCGGTGCGCGCGTCCTGAACTATGCAGGGCAGCAACTCCACCGCTTGATTATGGCCAGAGCCCGTGCGCCGCTCACGGGTCGAGCCGGCCGAGCGGGATCTTCAGGAACTCGTGAACCACCCCGATCTCGTCGAAGCCGAGCCTCCTGTAGAGCTGCTGCGGCCAGTCGTTCGCGTCGGTCAGCAGGAACACGGGGCTGCGCCCGGCAGCGTGGGCGTGCCCGCTCGCCGCGAGCACGGCCGCGCTCGCGTGGCCGCGACCGCGTCGCGCCTCGACCGTGCCCACCTCGTCGACCTGAGCCAGCTCGGCGTCCATGTACAGGCGGCACGCGCAGGCGGGGTCCTCCGGCGGAGAGGCGAAGTCGCGCGCGTCGAGCGCGCGCCCGTAGCGATCGTCCATTCCCGCGAGCTGGCGCACGGCGGCGGCCTGCCAGCCGAACGGCTGCTCACGCCGGAATGCGGCGAGCGCGGCGGCCCCGACGGCACGCTCGACCTCGCCGCCGCCCGCGACGCCGCGCTCCGGTGCGCGGCCCTGCACCATCACGAGCAGGCGGAATACGTTCCAGCCCCGGCGCTCCAGCACCGGCGCGAGCCGCTCGCCCAGTGCCCGGTCCTGGACGACGAGCTTGCGGTGGGCAAACCCGCGCTGGATCTCATCGGCCTCGCGCGTGAGCTCGCCTGCATCGGCCTCCGGGTCGTCGACGTGGATCGCGTTCAGCTGCCAGACGAGCGGCAGCGTCGGCGTGAGCATCGCTACGCCGTGCGCGGTGGGCAGCACCTCGTCGCAGACGGCCTCCTCGGTGCGGCGCAGGAAGCGGAGGATCTGGTCGAGCTCGCCGTCGGCGCTCATTCGATTCCGAGCCGGTCGAGCAGGCCCTCGTCGCGGCGCCAGCCCTTGCGAACGCGCACGTTCAGGTCCAGGTGGACGCGGCGCCCGAGCATCGATTCGATCTCCTTGCGCGAGGCGGTTCCGACCGCCTTGACCATGCGCCCCTCGCGACCAACCAGGATCGCCTTCTGCGACTCGGTCTCCGCCCATACGCGGGCGCGCACGACGAGCAGGCCGTCGTCGCGCTCCTCGAGCTCGTCGATCTCCACCTCGACCGAGTGCGGCAGCTCCTCGCGAGTGCGCCGCAGCACCTGCTCTCGCACCAGCTCGGCGATCCGCACCTCCAGCGCGAGATCGCTCTTGTCGTCCGGGGGATAGAGGAAGGGACCCTCGGGGAGCGGCTCGAGGAGACCGGCGACGAGCTGGTCGACGCCGGCGCCGCTGAGGGCGCTGATGGGGTAGATCTCGCCCGGCACGCCGAGGTCGGCCGCCGCCTGCAGGGCGGCGACCGTACGCGGCTGGTCGAGCCGGTCGACCTTGTTCAGCGCCGTGACGCAGGGCAGGCCGGCGTTCCGGATGGCGTGCGCGATGAAGCGATCGCCCGCCCCGATCTCCTGCTCCCCGTTCAGGACGAAGAGGACGGCGTCGGCGTCCTTGAGGGAGCGCTCGACGCGGCGCTGCATGCGCTCCGTGAGCGCATCGCGCGGGCGCTGCACGCCGGGCAGGTCGACCAGCACGAGCTGCCAGTCCGGGCCGGTCGCGATGCCGCGGATCTCGCGGCGGGTCGTCTGCGGCTTGTCGGAGACGATCGCCACCTTGCCGCCGACGATCTGGTTCACGAGCGTCGACTTGCCGGCATTGGGGCGACCTGCCAGCGCGACGAACCCCGAGCGTGTCACAGCAGCTCCATGACGCGATCCTGGAGCGAGAGCATCTCGCCCGAGTCGGTCTCGTGGTCGTAGCCGCACAGGTGCAGCACGCCGTGGACCACGGCCTCCTGCAGGTCGCGCGCGTACTCGGGGCAGATCACGACGTCGCCCAGCTCGCGTGGCCCGGCGGCGGGCCCGTCCTCGTCGACGGGGAACGAGAGCACGTCGGTCGGGCGGTCGCGGCCGCGATGCTCGCGGTTGAGCTCGCGGATCCGCTCCGCGTCGACGAGCTCCAGGGCGATATGGCCGTCGACCACGCCCGCGGCGCGCAGCGTGGCCTCGGCGGCGTGCCGGAGCGCGCTCTCGCGGGGCCCGGCCCCGATCACCTCGATGTCCATACGGGTCAGCCTGGCCGGCTGCGGGCCTGGCGCAGCGCCGGCGCCTGCTGCTCGGCGTACTCGTTGTAGGCGGCGACGATGCGCTGCACCAGCTTGTGGCGAACCACGTCCTCGCCGCCGAAGCGGACGAACTCGATGCCCTCGACGTCCTCGAGGATGTCGCCGATCACGACGAGGCCGGAGCGCTGGTCGCGCGGCAGGTCGACCTGGGTCACGTCGCCCGTCACGACCATCTTCGAGTTGAAGCCGAGCCTCGTGAGGAACATCTTGATCTGCTCTTGGCTCGTGTTCTGCGCCTCGTCGAGGATGATGAAGGAGTCGTTCAGCGTGCGGCCGCGCATGAACGCGAGCGGCGCCACCTCGATCACGCCCCGCTCCAGGTGCTGGTTGACCCGCTCGGGCTCGAGCATGTCGTAGAGCGCGTCGAAGAGCGGGCGCAGGTAGGGGTCGACCTTCGCGGCGATGTCGCCGGGCAGGAAGCCGAGCCGCTCGCCGGCCTCGACGGCAGGGCGCGTGAGGACGATGCGGTTGACCTCGCGCCGTGACAGCGCGGCGACCGCCATCGCCACCGCGAGGAAGGACTTGCCGGTGCCGGCCGGGCCGATGCCGACGGTGATCGTCGAGCGCCGGATCGCGTCCACGTAGCGTTTCTGGTTGACCGTCTTCGGCGCCACCTTCAGGCTGCGGTGGCGCCAGACCACGTCCTCGAGGATCCGGCCTGGGCGACTCGTGGCGGTCGAGCGCGCCCGCGATCGCCTCGATCGTGCCGGGCGCGATCTCGTGGCCCTGCCGGACCAGGTCGGTGAGCTCGCGCACGACCGTGCGCCCCATAGCGACGTCGTCGTCCTCGCCGTCGAGCGTCAGCACGTTGCCGCGCAGGAAGACCTCGCAATCGAGGTGCTCCTCGAGGGTCTTCATGACCTGGTCACCCGGGCCGGCGAGCTCCGCGGCCACGTCGTTGGGCAGCTCGAGCTGGACTCGCACTACGAAGTCAGCTTCTCCTTGACCGCCGCGCTCACGCGCTTGCCGTCGGCGCGGCCCTTGACCTTCGGCATCACGAGCGCCATCACCTTGCCCATCTCCTTCTGCGACGAGGCGCCGGACTCGGCCACCGCGTCACCCACGATCGCGCCGAGCTCCTCGTCGGACACCTGCTCGGGCAGGTACGACGTGATGATCTCCGCTTCGCGCTCCTCCGCGGCCGCCCGGTCGTCGCGGCCGCCGTCGCGATAGGCCTCGGCCGCCTCGAGCCGGCGCTTGCGCTCGCGCTGGAGCACGTCGACGTCGTCGCCGCCGTTCTCCTTGGCGGCGCGCTGAAGCTCGTTGGCGATCAGACGCAGAGCGTGCACCCGCTCCTTTTCGCCCGCCTTCATGGCGCTCTTCACGTCATGCTGAACCTGCTCGAGGACTGACACCCACTCAGAGTGTAGGAGGGCCGAGGGATCGCAGGCGAGAAGATTCGGATAGCCACGTTCGACTGCTACGGCACGCTAATCGACTGGGAGGGTGGCGCCGCGGCCTTCCTGTACGAGCTGGCGCGCCGGCATGAGCCCGATCCGCCACCCGGCCGCGAGCTGCGCGAGCGCTGGGAGGAGCTGCAGTTCGAGCGGCTGCAGGGCGACTACGCGGTCTACCGGGACGTGCTGGCCGACTCGCTCTCGGAATGGGCGGAAGAGCGCGGCTACAGCTGGGACGACGGGGACGGGGAGTCGCTCGCCCGCGCGATGGAGAGCTGGCAGCCGTTCCCCGACACTGTCCCCGCCCTGCGGGCGGCGAGGGAGGCCGGGCTCGGGCTGTGGATCATCTCGAACACCGACCGCGCGATCATCGAGCACACGCTCCGCCACCTCGAGGTCGAGTTCGACGGCGTGACGGTGGCCGAGGATGTGGGCGCCTACAAGCCCGCACGCCCGCCCTTCGACAAGGCGCTGGCTGACATGGCCGTCTCGCCCGAAGCGGTCCTGCACGTCGCCTTCGGCTTCAAGTACGACATCGCCACGGCGCAGCAGCTCGGTCTCCGTACCGCCTGGGTCAACCGCCACCGCGAGCCGGCGCCGGGCCCCGAGCGGCCCGACTTCGAGTGGAGCGACCTCTGGCCGCTCGCGGGCGTCGCCTGAGCGATGGGCGCGCCCGCGGTGGTCATCTTCGACGTGAACGAGACGCTGTCCGACCTCACGCCGCTCGCCGCCCGCTTCGAGGAGGCCGGCGCGCCCTCCGAGCTGCTCGGCACCTGGTTCGCGGCGACGCTGCGCGACGGCATCGCGCTTGCCGCGAGCGGCTCCTACGCGGACTTCCGCGACGTCGGCCGCGCCAACCTGCTCCAGCTGCTGCCCACCGCCACCGCGGAGGCTGCCGAGCACGTGCTCGACGGCTTCGCCGCGCTGCCGGTGCACCCGGACGTCCCTCACGGTCTGCAAGTCCTGCGCGACGCACGTATCCGCATCGCAACACTCACGAACGGCACGACGCAGATCGCTCGCGCGCTGCTCGAGCGCGCCGGTCTGGAAGAGCTGGTCGAGCAGCATCTGGACGTCTCCGACGTGCGCCGCTGGAAGCCCGCGCCGGATCCCTACCTGTACGCCTGCGGCGAGCTCGGCGTCGAGCCCGCGCAGGCCGCTCTGCTCGCCGTGCACCCGTGGGACGTCCACGGCGCGCGGCGCGCCGGCCTCCATGGTGCCTGGCTTGACCGCCAGGGCCTCCCGTACCCCGAGGTCTTCGAGCCGCCCGACTGGAGCGGTCGCGACCTGCCGTCACTCGCGCGCGCCGTGGCCGCGGGCTAGGGGACGATTGCTACGACACGGGCCGGCGCGGCGCTCGCGCCCATGAGCCGGAGCGGGAAGCAGGCGACCTGGAAGCCGGTCGCGGGCAGCTCTCCCAGGTTGGCGAGCCGCTCGATCTGCGCGTACGGCAGGTCGGCCTGGTGTGCCGCCCAGAAGAGGCCGGGCTCGTCGCGCTCGAGCGCCTCCTGCGCCTGCAGATGGAGCGGGCCGTCCCAGCCCCAGGCGTCGATGCCCATCACCCGCACGCCGCGCTCGAACATCCAGGCGGTCGCGTCGCGGGTCACGCGCGGTCCGAGCGCGAGGTAGGACGGGTCGTCGAGCGCGGCGTCGCGCCCGGTACGGACGAGGACGATGTCGCGCTCGCCGAGCTCATGACCGACCCGCTCGAGCTCCGCCTCGACGTCGGCGACGCCGATGCGCTCGCCGTCCTCCTTGGCAGTCATGTCGAGCACCACCCCGGGCCCGAGGAACCAGTCGAGCGGCAGCTCGTCGATCGTCTGCGCGGGCTCGCCGGCGATGCGCGAGTTGTAGTGCCACGGCGCGTCCACGTGCGTCGAGTTGTGCGTGCCGAAGCGGGTGAAGGTCTCGCTGGCCCAGCCCTCGGCGTTGCGGAGCAGGCGGGGCGGTACCCCGAGCAGCGTCTCGGCCTGCTTGGCGCCCTCCGCGTGGCCGGCGAATTCGATGTCGGTGCGGAATGCGTCCGGCATCTCCGGCGGGCTCTGCCGGATCGGTGCCGAGAGGTCGACCAGCGGCATCGGTCGAGGGTACCTGGACAGTTGTTCTAGTCCAGCCGCGTCGCCGCACAGCTTCGGTCCAGGCGCTGCCGATAGACGTCGTGACTGCGAAAGGCCGGAGTCCCACGGCCCGCCTGGACACGGGGCAGTCTCTAGGTCCGGGTCAGCAACAAGGCACTCCAACCTTGTAGTCGTAGGCGGCGGTGTTCGCGCATCTGCTCGAACGCCGCTGCCGCCTCATCCTCCTCTCCCTCGAGTAGCCCGGAGACGATCATCGTCTCCGGGCTCTCGGGCATTCTGCGCGCGAGCTCGAGCAGGAGCGGCCGGACGAGGTTGGCGGTCACGGTGAGCGCCTGCGGCAGCGGATCGCTGCGCAGGTCGAGCCGCTCGACGCCCGCGAGCTCGACCTTGTTGCGGCGCGCGTTGGCGAGCGTCGCCTCCGTCGCCGCGGGGTCGTTGTCGAGGGCGAACACCGGCTCGAAGCCAAGCCGGGCTGCCGCGATCGCGAGCACACCGGAGCCGCAACCGATGTCGGTGAGCGGGCCACGCGGCGCAACCTCCAGGAGCAGCTCGAGGCTGAGCCGTGTGGTCGGATGAGCGCCGGTGCCGAACGCGCGCGCCGGGTCGATCACCAGATCGAGCGCGCCCGCGCGCGGCTCCGCCCAGGGCGGCCGCACCCACACCCGCTCGCCAACCAACACGGGCTGGTGGAACTCGCGCCAGCGCTCACCCCAGTCGTCGGCGACCTCCGTGCCGCTCACGCTCACCCGGACGCCCGCCACTTCGGCGGGCCCGCGCGGGAACTCGGGCAGCTCGCCCGGCGCGCCGTAGAGCGCGAACTCGACCCAGTCCTCGCCGTCGACCTGCTCGAAGCCTGCCGGGGCCAGCTCCAAGATCGCGGCGAGCACGCGCTCGCCGTCCTCGGCCGGAGCGCGGATCGCCAGGCGGATCAGCGGAAGGCCCGCCTCACCTTCGCGAGCAGTGACTCATCGGGCTCCTCGAGGTTGTGCTCGGTGATCGAGTCGCGCAGCTCCTCGAGCAGCTCGCGCTGACGCTCGGACAGGTTGCGCGGGATCACCACGTTGAGCACGATCCGCTGGTCGCCGCGACGGCCGCGGCCGATGGTCGGCATACCGCGCCCGCGCAGCGTCACGACCGTTCCGGGCTGGGTGCCGGCCGGCACGTCGACCTCCTCGTCGCCGTCCAGCGTCGGCACGGTCACGCTCGAGCCGAGTGCCGCCTCCGGTGCGAGGACGTCGACGACCGCCACGAGGTCGCTGCCGTCCCGCAAGAAGCGCTCGTCCTCGGCCACGCGCACGAACACGTACAGGTCGCCAGGCGGCCCGCCGCGTTCGCCCGCGTTGCCGCGGCCGCTGAGCCTGATGCGCTGCTCGTCGGCGATCCCGGCAGGGACGTCGACCTTGAGCGTCTTGCGCACGCCGCGCCGCCCGACGCCCTGGCACTCCGCGCAGGGCTCCGCCGGGACGCGGCCGTCGCCGCCACAGACGTCGCAGGCCTGCTCGCGGACGAGTTGCCCGAAGGCGGTGCGGGTGACGGCGCGCACCCGCCCGGCGCCGCCGCAGCGCTCGCAGGTCCCGATCGGCGTGCCGGGCTCCGCGCCGTTGCCGTGGCAGTGCTCGCAGGTGTCGACCAGCTCGTAGGCGACCTCGGCCTCGACGCCGCGCGCCGCCTGCTCGAGTGAGATCTCGACCTCGACGGCGAGGTCGCCGCCCTGCACCCGCCCCGAGCCGCGCCCGAACGAGCCGCCGAACGGGTCGCCGCCGAAGAACGCGTCGAAGATGTCCGCGAACGAGCCGAAGCCGTGCGCCTGCGAGGCGAACCCGCGCGAGTCGAGCCCCTCGAAGCCGTAGCGGTCATAGGTGGCGCGGCGCTCGGGGTCGGAGAGGATCTCGTATGCCTCGGCGGCCTCCTTGAATTTCTCCTCGGCCTCCGGGTCGTGGCGGTTCACGTCCGGGTGCAGCTCGCGAGCGAGCTTGCGGAAACTCCGCTTGATGTGGCCGTCCTCGGCACCGGGGGAGACGCCGAGGACCTCGTACGGATCGCGTCTCACTCGTCGTAGACCTCGGCGACGAAGCGGGACAGCTCCCGCGCCGCCTGGCGCACGGACGTGATCGCCTCCCGGTAGTCCATCCGCAGCGGGCCGATCACGGAGACGGCGCCCAGGTTGCGCGCCGCGAGCCCGTAGTTGGCGGCGACGAGGCTGAGCGAGCGCATCTCGGGCGTCGCGTTCTCGCTGCCGATCCGCAGATAGACGCTCGGCTCGGTGAGCGAGTCACGCAGCACGCCGAGCAGCGCCCGCCGCTGCTCGAGCACGTCCATCAATGCGCCGAGCTGCGACACCTCCTGGAAGCGATGCTCCGAGAGCAGCCGGGCGGCGCCGTCCATGTAGATCGCGTTGCCGGCGCTCTCGTCGAGATCGGTGAAGGCGGAGCCGAGCGTCGCCAGGAAACCTCGTTCTCGCTCGGTCAGCTCCGGGTCGGCGAGCCGCATCGCCAGCAGCCGGGAGCCGATGTCGAGGCCGCCCACAGCCTCGTTCAGATAGCTGACCGCCCAGTCCACGAGGCCCGGGTCGACGGGGATGTCATACGAGATCACGCGCTTCGTGACGCCGCCGGTCGAGGTGATGACGACCACCATCGCCACCTGTGGCTGCAGCAGCAGCACCTCGACACGGCGGATCGTGGCCGCCTCCGGCCGCGGCGCCGTGACGAGCGCGAGCAGGTTCGTGACCTGCGACAGCTGCGCCGAGGTGGCCCGCATCGCCTCGTCGAGCTCGCGCCGCATGGTCGACAGGTCGAAGCGCTTGTGCGGGACGGGCAGGCCACCCTCGCTGATGATGTCGTCGACGTAGATGCGATAGCCGCGGTCGGTCGGCACCCGCCCGGCCGAGGTGTGCGGATGCTCGAGCAGTCCGGCGTCCTCGAGTCGCGCCAGCTCGGCGCGCACGGTCGACGGCCCCCAGGGGACGTCGTCGAGCTCGGCGAGCCACAGCGACCCCACAGGCTGGTCGAGCTCCACATGCGACTCGATGACCTTGCGCAGGATGAAGCTCTGGCGCTGGGTGATCTCCACCCCAACAAGAATGGCAGCCGGGGGCTCACCTCCCCGGACCCCCGCGCCAGCTGGCCGGGCTCGGCAGCCGGGGGCTCACGCCCCCGGACCCCCGCGCCAGCTGGCCGGCCTTGGCAGACCTAGGTGTTGCGGAGCAGCTCCGCTTCGGCGTTCCGGATGATGCGGGTGTCGCCCTGCACCGCCTCGGCCTTCACCGTCACCCGGTCCCCGTCTTCGTCCACGACCTCGCCTGACACGACGATCTCCTGCTCGGGCATGCCCATTCCGCGGAACTGCACCGATAGGCGTCGGAGCGAGCGCGGGTCGCCGCCGGCTGCGTTCGTGCACGCGCGGGCCACCTGGGCCATCGAGTAGAGGCCGTGCAGGATGTTCGACGGCAGGCCGACCGACTTCGCGAAGTCGACGTCGATGTGGATCGGGTTGAAGTCGCCGCTCGCGCCCGCGTAGCGATGCGGAAGGTACTTGTCGGGCGTGACCTTCAGGTCGATGTTCACGAGACCCCCCTGACGATGTTCGTCCAGGTGCCGCGCACGACCTCCTGGCCGTCCTGGTTGCGCGACACCGACTCGAAGACGTAGAAGCCCATCCCGCCCTTCTCGGAGATGTCCTTGACGTTCGTCTCGGTCGTGATCACATCGCCCGCCACGACCGGCTCGCCCCAGACGAACTCCTGCCCGCCGTGCACCATCATCGCGAAGTTGATACCGACGTCCGGGTCGAAGATCGCGGGCGCCACCGATCCGGACGAGTAGACGACGGCGAACATCGGCGGTGCCGGCACGTCGCGGAAACCCGCCTCCTTCGCGCTGTCGCGGTCGAAGTAGACCGGGTTGTCCTCGCCGACCGCATGCGCGTACTCGGCGATCTTCTCCTTCCCGACCTCGTAGGCGAAGGCCGGGAACTGCTTCCCGATCGCTGCTTGGTTCACTGGCACGGCGCGGCAGTTTATGTGAGCCGCGGTCAGCCGGTTGCAGCCCGCGTGCGCCGGTAGTGCCGGCGCGTGCGGGCTAAGCCGCGTCGCGCAACGCCTGAGCGTCGGAGAGCGTCGCGAGCTTGCGCAGCGCCGCTTCCTCGATCTGGCGCGTCCGCTCACGCGTGAGCTTGAAGAGCTTCGCGACCTTGTCGAGCGTCTGGGCGGGCTCGCCGTTCAGGCCGTAGCGGAGCTCGAGGATGCGGCGCTCGCGGTAGGGCAGGTGCTCGAGCACGCCGTAGAGGCGCTCTTCGCGCATGCTCTCGACCGCCTCGTCGAACGGCGACGCGGTCGACTCGTCAGGGATCAGGTCGCCGAACAGCGCGGCGTCGCCGTCGTCGCCGACCGGCTTGTCGAGCGAGACGAGCTGCTGGGCGGCGCGCATGATCACGTCCGCCTCCACGGCGTCGACGCCGGCGAGCTCCGCGATCTCCTCGATCGAGGCGTCGCGGTCGCCGTGCGCCTCGAGCTTGCGCTGAGCGCTGTCGAGCTTCTTGAGCACGTTGTCGATGTGGATCGGGATCCGGATCGTGCGCGCCTTGTCGGCGATCGCACGCGAGATGGCCTGCCGGATCCACCAGGTCGCGTAGGTCGAGAACTTGAAGCCCTTGCGGTGGTCGAACTTCTCGACTGCGCGGATCAGGCCGACGGTGCCCTCCTGGATGAGATCGAGGAAGGGCAGCCCCTGGTTGCGGTAGCGCTTGGCGATCGAGACCACGAGGCGCAGGTTCGCGCGCGTCATGTGGTCCTTCGCGTCCAGGTCGCCGCGCTCGATCCGCTTCGCGAGCTCGATCTCCTCGTCGGCGGTCAGCAGCGGGGTGGTGGCGATCCCGTCGAGGAACTGCTGAAGCGCGTCGAGAGTGGGATCGGGGGCGGTCGGGCTGAGAGTGTCCGTGCTCACGGTGGCCAACCTACGACCGCCCCCTAAGGCCTCCTTAAATGTTGCAATCCCGCTCCCTGAGCGGATTAGACGGCCTTCGCCAGCACCACCAGCCGTGCCGACCCGAGCTCGAAACGCTCGCCGGAGGCCGGATCGCCGAGCAGCTCATCGACCGAGAACCCGCTCTCCACCAGCATTCGCACGAGCTCGGCGACCGTGTAGACGTGGTGCACCACGGCGCTTCGCTCGGGCTCGCAACCGGGTGCCGTGAACTCCATTTCGGTCACGATCCGGCTCCGCGGAGCGTCGTAGATCTGGCGCGCGCGCATGCGCACGTCACCGAGGTCGTAGTCCATCTCGTCTCGAAGCCCCGGCAGCACGGCCTCCGCCGCCGTGCTCGTGTCGAGCACGAGCCGGCCGCCCTCCTTCAGCGCCCGGCGGCAGGCGCTCAGGTGGTCGAGGGTCGCCGCGTGGGGCATGTAGCCGAAGCTGTTGCCCCAGCACACGAGCGCCTCGAACTCCTCCTCGGGCAGCTCGCGCACGTCGCCCTGCTCGAAGCGCACCTCGACGCCGCGCTCCGCGGCCGCCGCGCGCGCGATCTCGAGCTCGGGCGCCGAGATGTCGACGCCGGTCACGTCGAGACCGCCCTCCGCGAGCCGCAAGGCGATCCGGCCCGCCCCGCAGGGAGCGTCGAGCACCCGCCCGCCGGCGGGAAGGTCGAGGAGGGCGGCGACCGCGGCCGCCTCGTCGTCGGCCCACGGCTCCGAGGCCGCGCGCCAGAACTTCGCCTTCAGTCCTTCGTGGAAGCCGACGAACCAGTCGTCGGCAACTTGGATCTGCACTTCGTGCACTTCGGGTACTTCCTTTCGGCTCAGGGTTGCGCTGAAGTCAGCGCGCCGAGCCGGCGGCGAAGTGCTGCTGGGTGTGACGTCGCGAAAGCAGAGGCGTCGGCGGTCAGCTTAGCGCAGCAGGGCGCAGACGGCGCTCGGCTGGGGCTAACGGTCTAGAAACCGCTGGACAAGCGCCGCGGTCTCCTCCGGGCGCTCGAGCGAGGGCAGGTGCGTTACCCCCGGCATCGTTACGAGCTGTGCGTCGGGGATCTCCTCTGCGAGCCGCGCCGCAATCGCCCGGAAGTCGGCCTTGTCGTCGTGCCCCACCACCACGAGCGTGCGCGCCGTGATCGCGCCGAGCTCGATTCGCTCGGCGTAGCTCTCCTCGGCGCCCGAGGCCAGCTGCAGCTCGAACGAGCGTCGCTGCATGGGGCGCACGCGGTCCGCCACGCTGGGCGCCCAGAAGCGCGCGTTCAGGTCCGCCGCCGAGTCGAGGTCACCCTCCTCGAGCAGCCGGTCCTCCTCCTGCGAGAAGGCGATGACGTCCTCGGACCAGTCGTGCTCCGGCAAAGGCGCGGCGAGCACCACAAGCTCGCTCACGAGCTCGGGCCGGCGCGCCGCGACCTCGAGGCAAACTCCACCGCCGAAGGAGGCGCCGACGAGCGCGGCCGGGCCGTCGCCGATGCGCGCCTCGAGGTCGTCCGCGTGTGAGAACTCTCCCTCTGCCGGCATCGGTGTGTCGCCGAAGCCGCGCAGCTCGTGGCGGTCCGCGCCGGGGAGATCGAAGCCGTCCCACATCGAGGCGTCCGCGATCCCCGCGTGGACGAGCAGGATCACTTCTTGCCGTTGCCCTCGCCCGAGAGCTCGAGCACGGCGAGGAACGCCTCCTGGGGCACCTCGATGCGGCCAACCTGCTTCATCCGCTTCTTGCCCTCCTTCTGCCTCTCGAGCAGCTTGCGCTTGCGGGTGATGTCGCCGCCGTAGCACTTGGCGATCACGTCCTTGCGCACCGGCTTGACCGACTCGCGGGCGATGATCTGCGAGCCAATCGCCGCCTGGATCGCGACCTCGAACTGCTGTCGCGGGATCTGCTTGCGCAGGCGCTCCGCGATTCCACGGCCCGCGTAGTAGGCCTTGTCGCGGTGGACGACCATCGAGAGGGCGTCGACCTTGTCGCCCGCCAGCAGGATGTCGAGCTTCACGAGGTCTCCCTCACGCATCCCGAGCACCTCGTAATCGAGCGAGGCGTAGCCCTTCGTCCGCGACTTCAGCTGGTCGAAGAAGTCGAGCACGATCTCCGCCAGCGGCAGGTCGTAGTGCAGCTGCAGTCGCTCCTGCGACAGATAGGTCATGTCGACGTGGGTGCCGCGGCGCTCCTGACAGAGCTCCATCACAGCCCCGACGAACTCCTTCGGGCACAGGATCGTGGCGCGGATGTAGGGCTCCTCGATCGAGCCAATCACGGCCCGGTCGGGCATGTCGGCGGGCGAGTGCACGACGATCTCGCTGCCGTCGGTGAGATGGACGTCGTACTCGACGGTCGGGGCCGTGGCGAGCAGCTCCAGGTCGTACTCGCGCTCGAGCCGCTCGCGCACGATGTCCATGTGCAGCAGGCCGAGGAAGCCGCAGCGGAAGCCGAAGCCGAGCGCCTCGCTCGTCTCGGGCTCCCAGGTGAGCGCCGCGTCGTTGAGCGA
This sequence comes from uncultured Thermoleophilaceae bacterium, assembly GCA_963814095.1. Lineage (GTDB taxonomy): Bacteria > Actinomycetota > Thermoleophilia > Solirubrobacterales > Thermoleophilaceae > JACVRW01. Next base: position 195,426 of record CAWFBT010000005.1, read on the forward strand.
GAGCTTCTCCAGCGCGTCGCGGAGGTCGGGGAACTGGTTGGTCTCGACCGGGAAGAGCCCGCAGAAGACCATCGGCTTGATCTCGCGGTAGCCGGGCAGCGGCTCGGTGGCGGCGCCGGCGCGCGTCGTGAGCGTCTCGCCGACGCGCAGCTGCGAGACGTCCTTGATGCCGGTGATCACGTAGCCGACTTCGCCGGCGCGCAGCTGCTCGACCGGCATCATCGAGGGCCCGAAGAAGCCGATCTCGTCGATCTCGGCGAGCGTGCCCGCCTGCATTGCGAGGATCGTGTCGTCCTTGCGGAGGGTGCCGTCGACTACGCGCACGTAGGCGACGACGCCACGGTACTGGTCGAACGCGGAGTCGAAGATCAGCGCGCGAGCGGGCGCGTCGAGGTCCCCCTCGGGAGGCGGGACGCGCTCGACGAGCGCATCGAGCAGCTCCGTCACGCCCTCCCCCGTCTTGGCGGACAGCCGGATCACGGAGTCGGGGTCCTCGCCGAGCAGCTCGGCGATCTCGCCGGCCACACGTTCGGGCTCGGCACCCGGCAGGTCGATCTTGTTCATGGCGGGGATCAGCTCGAGCCCGGAGTCGACGGCGAGGTAGGTGTTCGCCACCGTCTGCGCCTCGACGCCCTGGGAGGCGTCCACGAGCAGGAGCGCGCCATCGCACGCCGCCAGCGAGCGCGACACCTCGTAGGTGAAGTCGACGTGGCCGGGGGTGTCGATCAGGTGCAGCCGGTAGAGCTGGCCGTCACTCGCCGTGTACTCGACCCGCACCGCCTGCGCCTTGATCGTGATGCCGCGCTCGCGTTCGAGATCCATCGAGTCGAGCAGCTGCGGACGGTGGTCGCGCGCGTCGACCGCCCCGGTGATCTCGAGGATCCGGTCGGCCAGGGTCGACTTCCCATGATCGATATGAGCGATGATCGAGAAGTTGCGGATGTTGGCGGCAGGTGCACGCACGGCCGTCTGAGTATGCCCATAGGTCAGAATCTCGGCCGGGACTCGTGGAGCGCAGCGATATCGACGTGGTCAAGGAGGTCTACGCGGCCTTCGCCGCGCGCGACAGCGAGCGCGTTGTGGCCGTCCTCGACCCCGATGCCGTGTTCATCGCCGTGACCGGCGGCATCCTCGGCCGGACTCAGCCCTATCGGGGCCACGAGGGCATGCGCGAGTACTTCCGGGACGTGGCCCGCGTGTGGGACGAGCTCGTTCTGACGCCACGTGAGTTCGAGGAGGTGGGCGACCAGATCCTCGTCACGGGCAGGGTGAGCGCGCGCTCGCCGTCGCGCATGATCAGTGGCTCAACCGGCTGGGTCTGGCGAGTGCGCGACGGTCTCGTCGTCTACGCACGCGTCTACGCCTCGGCCGCCGAGGCGAGGGCGGCGGTGAGGTCGGGCTAGGGCCTGCGCTGGGCGCGCAGCAGGTAGTCGACCTGCTCCTGCTTGCGCATGATCATGTGCTCGAGCCGGTGCTCGACCGCCTCGGAGGCGGCCTCGCGACCGGTCGGCTCGATCGCGGCCTGGAGCGCCTCGAGCGCCTCGCTCTCGTTCTCGATCAGCTCCTCGAGCGCCTTCGACGGGTCGGGCGTGAAGCTGAACTCGGCCACCGCGGTCGTCGGCTCCCCGCCGAGGGCTGTGATCTTCTCGGCCAGGCGCGTGGCGTCCTCGAGCTCCGACAGCGCGTGCAGCTTCATCTTGTCGGCGTGTGCCTGATACTCGAGCCCGATCACGCTTCCCGACACGATCGAGTACTGGAGCACCGAGCGGTGCTGGAGGCGCAGCGCCTTGTTGAGGCACTCGACCTGCTCGTCGACGTCCATCGTCTCTTCCGGTGACATGCGCGGCTATTACCCCTCCCGGCGCCGTCGGCTAACGAGCAGCTCGCGAATCTGGTGCGCCTCCGGCACCCGCAGCACCCACACCGCCGAGATGTAGACGCCGGCGCCGACGGCCAGCGCGACCAGGACCTCGACGAGCTGCGCGGCGAGCGAGCCCCCCATCAGCTCATCGAGCCCGTACCAGGCGCCGTAGGCGGCGGCGCCCATCAGCGCGGCCGCGATCAGCATCCGCACGGTGGCCGACACGAGCCGCCCGCCCTCGATCCCACCGAGCGTGTCGCGCAGGATCCAGCCCTGCGCGACGCACATCACGATCGTGCCGACGACCGTGCCGATCACGATGCCGGCGATCTCGAATGGGCCGTAGAGCGCGGCCGCGAGCGCGGCGTTCACGACGAGGTTGAGGCCGGCGAGCGCGGTCGTCGCCCAGGGCCGTTGCAGGGAGAAGAAGGTGCGCGAGAACAGCAGGCTGATCCCCTGGAACGGCAGCGACAGCGACCACCAGAACAGCGCGGTCGAGGTGAGCTCGGTCGCCTCCGGGCCAAAGGCGCCGCGCTGATAGACGAGCCGGATGATCGGTTCGGCCAGGACGGCCATCAACACCGCGCTCGGGATCAGCAGCAGCCCGATCAGCCGGATGCCGTTGGCCATCGTGCGGCGCAGGTCGTCGCTCGCGCCCCTGGCGGCGTAACGCGACAGCGTCGGGAACAGGATCGTCGCGATCGAGATCGAGAAGAGACCCTGAGGCAGCTGGTAGATGCGGAAGGCCTTGTCGATCGCGGCCGGCGCCTCCACCGAGACGAGCGTGCCGAACAGCGAGTTGATCAGCAGGCTCAGGTTGATCAGCCCGAGCGCGAGCGTCACGGGCAGCATCAGCCAGAGCACGCGGCGCACGTGTTCGTTGCGCCAGTCGAGCCTCACCGTGAAGTGGCCGCCGCGCCCGCGCAACCACGGCAGCGGCAGCAGGAACTGCACGATCGTGCCGAGGAGGATGCCGATCGCGTAGGCGTAGATCTCATCGTCCTCCGGCAACATGGGAACGAGCCCGACGAGCGCGAGGATGATCACGAGGTTCCACGCGACCGGTGCGAGCGCCGGCACGGCGAAGTGCTCGAACGAGTTGAGCATCCCGACCACCAGCCCGGTGAGGGCGAGCAGCACGACTATCGGGAACATCAGCCGCGCCAGGTTGACGGTGAGGTCCTTGAGCGCCGGGTCGTCGTCGAAGCCGGGCGCGAACAGGCTCATGAGCGGATCGGCGAGCAGGATGAAGAGCGCCGTGACCGCACCCAGCACCAACAGGATCAGGAAGAAGAGCGAGGACGCGACCCGGAACGCCTCGCGCCGCTCGCCCTTCTCGAGCAGCTCGGTGAACACCGGCACGAATGCGCCCTGGAGGGCGGAGTCGGCGAACAGCGCGCGCACCAGGTTCGGGACCTGGAATGCGATCGTGAAGGCGGACATCGCGCCGCTGACGCCGAAGTAGCTCGCGGCCACTACCTCGCGCGCCAGGCCGAGCAGGCGCGACAGCCCGGTCGCGAACGAGAAGAACGCGGTATTGCGGGCGAGCCGGCGTGCGTGCCCGGGTCGCTCCGGAGCCCCGGTGCTCACTGGACGGCCGCTACACTTGGCCACCGCCGCGCCGGAACTGCCGGACGCGGCGTCGGTTCGTCTATGGCCAACATCCCTTCACAAGAAAAGCGGATCGACCGGGCGGAGCGCGAGCGGCTCGAGAACCGCCGGCGCACCTCTCAGGTCAAGACCTGGTTCCGCAGGCTCGAGGACGCCGTGTCGAGCGGCGACTCGTCGCGCGCGGACGAGGAGTTTCGCAGCCTCACCTCGCGGATCGACAAGGCCGTGAAGTCGGGCGCGCTCCATCGCAACAGCGGCGCCCGCAAGAAGGCCCGCGCCTCGCGCATTCGTAGCGGCCTCTCCTAGGCCGCCGGCTCCCGGTCATTAGGGTCTCCGCCCATGGAGACGCGGCTGCTGATCGGCGGCGAGCAGGTGGCGGGCGACGGCGAGCTGCTCGTCGTCGAGAACCCTGCCACCGAGGAGACCGTCGCCGAGCTCGGCACCCCGTCCGCCGAGCAGGTTGACGCGGCCGTGGCGGCCGCCTACGAGGCCGCCCCCGTGTGGGCGAACATCCCCGCCGTCGAGCGCGCGGAGCTGCTGCACGAGGTCGCCTCGCGGATGCGCGCGCGCACCGACGAGATCGCCCGTGTGATGACGCTCGAGGGCGGCAAGCCGCTCCTCGAGAACTCGGACGAGGTCGGCTGGACCGCGTCCGCCTTCGACTACTACGCGGAGATGGGCCGCAACTTCGCGGGCCGCGTGATCCCGTCGATCGAGTCGACCCAGCTCGCGCTCGTGGTCAAGGAGCCGATCGGCGTCTGGGGCTGCATCGTCCCCTGGAACTACCCGCTGCTCCTGCTCGCCTGGAAGCTCGCGCCGGCGCTCGCCGCCGGCAACTCGGTGGTCGCAAAGCCGTCTGAGCTCACGCCGCTGTCCACGCTCATGCTCGCCGAGTGCTTCGAGCAGCTCCCGCCAGGCGCCTTCAACATGGTCGCGGGCGCCGGCGAGGTCGGCCAGGCGATCGTCGCGGACGAGCGCGTGGCCGGTGTCGCCTTCACCGGCTCGGTCGAGACCGGCAAGCGGGTGGCGGCCGTCTGCTCCGAGCGTGTCGCTCGCATGAACCTCGAGATGGGCGGCAAGGATCCGTTCATCGTCTGCGCCGACGTGGCCGAGGACGTCGAGGTCGCCGCCAAGGGCGGCGCCTGGGCGGCGTACCTGAACGCCGGCCAGGTCTGCACCTCGGCCGAGCGCTTCTACGTGGCGCGCGAGGTCTACGACGACTTCGTGACCGCGTTCGTCGACCACGCGCGCGACTTGCGCGTGGGCGACCCGCTCGACGAGTCGACCGACGTGGGTCCCATGGTCTCGGCCCGCCAGCGCTCGAAGGTGGAGGCCCAGGTCGAGGGCGCCGTGGCCGCCGGCGCCGAGCTCCTCGTCGGGGGCGACCGCGCCGGCCGCGAGCGCGGGCACTACTTCTCCCCCGCCGTCGTCACCGGCGCCTCGGCTGCGACCGAGCTGCTGCGCGAGGAGACGTTCGGCCCGGTGGCGCCGATCGTGCCGGTGGACTCGCTCGACGAGGCCATCGCGCTCGCCAACTCGACCCGCTTCGGGCTCGGCGCGAACGTGTACACGCGCGATCTCGAGACCGCCGTGCGCTGCATGCGCGAGATCAAGGCGGGCACCGTCTGGATCAACGACCCGCTGACGGACAACGACGCGGGGCCATTCGGCGGCATGAAGCAGTCCGGGCTCGGGCGCGAGCTCGGGCAGGAGGGCCTCGAGGCGTTCCAGGACACGAAGCACGTCCACATCGAGACGAAGATCGCGCCCAAGGAGTGGTGGTACCCCTACGGGCCGGGCCACTCAGGCCCCCCGTCAGGCGCAGGCGCGTGAGCGCCGCGGCGGCGTAAGTCGCAGCCGGCGGCTCGGTTGGAGCGGTACCCGAGGCCGCTCCACTGGGGAGCGCCTCCAGAAGGAGGTCCGAGATGACCCGTTCAGTCCGCCTTCCCGGCTCACGCGCACTCGCCGCCCTGATGGCCGCGGGCGCCCTCGCCGCGATCGCTCCGGGCTCCGCCGGAGCCGACCCGGTCCAGTACAACCCCAACGACCCGTGGTACATGACCGAACCGTGTTCCCACGACACGTCCCCGAGCTACCCGTCCTGCGGCGGCGTGGCGGAGCTCGCGTCGGGATCGGGCTCCGGCTCCGCCGCGCGGATCCAGTATCGCCCCGGCGACCCGTGGTTCACGACGAAGCCGTGCAAGCACGACACGTCGCCGAGCTATCCCTCGTGCGGCGGTGCGCCCGGGCGCGAGTAGCCGATCGGCCGGCGGGCGGCTGGCGTCAGCCGGCCGCCCGCGCCAGCGCGAGCGAGAACGCCGTGTCCTCGTCCAGCTGGAGGTCGGCGCCACCGCGCATCTCGATCTCGAGGTCGGCGAAGACGCAGAGCGCGCGCTCGAGCGTGAGGCGATCGGCCTTCTTGGCGCGCGCGACCGTCTTCTTTGCGAGCCAGGGCGGCGCCTTGAGCGCCTCCGTCACCTTCTGCTCTGGCATCCCCGATTCGAGCAGCGCCGCGGCGCGGTGCACCTCGCGAAGGCGCCGCATGATCGGGAACACGAGCCGGCCAGGGCGCTCGCCGTGGGACTCGAGCTCCTCTGCGAGCGAGAGCGTCTCGCGCAGGTCGCCGGCCACGAGCGCGTCGGCGAGGTCATACACCTGCGGGGCATTGTCCGACGCCGCGAGCTCCTCGATGTCGGCCAGCGTGACGTTGGTCCCGGGATGCAGGGCAAGCCCGATTTTCTCGAGCTCGCGCGAGAGCCGCTGCTGGCTCTGCCCCACGCGGCTGACGAGCTCTTTCGCCGCGTCCTGGTCGAGCTGAAGGCCCAGCTCGCGGGCGCGCTCGACACACCACTTCGGCAACTGCCACGCCTTCGGGGCCGTGTACTCGCGCACCTCGCCGCCCGCGCCCTCGACGGCCTTCGCGAGCTGCTTGACGGCCTTGCCGCGCGCGATCAGCACGAGGACGGTCTCCGGCGGGAGTGCCTTCAGGGCATCCTCGAGCGGGGCGAGCTGGCCGGCCTTCCACGCGGCGACGTCGTCGACCAGGAGGTAGCGAGTGCCCGTCTCGAAGCTGAGCACGCCGAGCGCGGCCGTCACCTCTTCGGGATCCGCCTGGCGCGCGTCGAAGGTCTCGAGACCCCCTGGACCGCGCTCCTCGTCGGCACGCCGGCGCACCCGGCTGCGCCAGGCATCGATCTTCGCGTCGTCGTCCCCGCAGACGAGATAGGCGGGTTTCAGGGCGGCCACGCCCGCCAGTCTACGAGCGCCCAGGGCGGAGCCCGGGCGCGGGCTCAGTGCTCCGCGGTCACATGCATCTCACCTCCCTCGACACGCAGCGTCACCGTCCCGTCGCGGTCGGTCCGATAGGTGCGGACGCCCGCTCGCCTGAGGGCGGCGAGCGTCGGCGGGGCGGGATGACCGTAGGTGTTCGCGCCGACCTCGATCCCCGCCAGCTGCGGCCGCAGCCGCTCGAGCACCTGCGGGAGGCCCGGGTCGGAGCTGCCGTGGTGGGGCACCTTCATCGCCTCCACCTCCGGCAGCCGCAGCGGCAGGAGTGCCTCGCTCTCGGCGTCCCCGGAGAGGAGCAGGTCGAAGCCGCCCGAGCTCACTACGGCGACCACGGCGCGCGGGTTGGGGTCCTCGGGCGCAGGGCCGGGCGGGCGCGGCGGTGGCGAGAGGATGCGGATCGTGAGCGCCCCGGCCCGGAGCGTCATCGGCGCGAGGACGCGCACCGTCCGCACGCCCTTGCGCACAGCTTGGGCGAGCATCGCGCGGAAGGTGGGATCCGGCGTACCGTCGCCGCCGTCGAGGAGCACGCCGACGTGGAAGCGGTCGAGCACCTCGGCGAGGCCGCCGTGATGGTCGCGCGAGGCGTGCGTCGCCACGACGGCAGTGAGCTCGCGGACCCCGGCGCGGCGCAGGAGCCGCGCGGTGCCGGCCTCCGGTGGTCCCCCGTCGAACAGGACGGCGCTGCCGTCTGGGTGCTGGACGAGCGTGGCATCGCCCTGGCCGACGTCGAGGAAGCGCACGGTCAGGGTGTCGGGCGGGGCCGGCGGTCCGAGCATGCGCAGTGCGGTCAGCACGACTGCCGCGGTCAGCGCGGCAGCGACGGCGGCGCGTTGCGCGGCAGGGCGCCGGCGCCAGCGCGCGACCAGCTCCTGGGCGTGCGGGCCGAGGGCGCGGGCGGCACGGTGGATCACCCAAGCCCCGCCGGCCAGGAGCGCGTAGGCGATCGGCACCCCGGCGCGCGACGGGAGTGGCAAGGACAGCTGGCCGCCGGGCATTTGGGCGAACAGCTCCGCCAGCCGGGAGATGAAGGCGACGGGGAGCCGAGTCAACGGGCCCAGCGCCTCCGCGAGCCAGTCGAGCGGCGGCAGGAGCGGCGCCAGCAGCCCGAGGCCGGCCTTGACCATGCCGAGCCACATCGCCGGCGCGACCGCGGGCAGAGCGAGCAGATTGGCGGGGAGGCCGGCGACGGGTACCGCATCGAAGTGGTGAGCCAAGAGCGGCGCCGTGGCCAGCGTGGCGGCGAGCGTGATCGCGGCGCCCTCGGCGAGGCCGCGGGCGAGCGCGGCGCGGAGCGCGGGCAGGCGGGCCTGGAGGGCGGGTAGGCCGCCGTGCGGCAGCGGGCCGGTCGGGCGCGACGGGCCGCCGTGCGGCATCGGGCCGGTCGGGCGCGACGGGCCGCCGTGCGGCACCGGGCCGCGCTGCGTCACCGTTCCGCCCTGCGGCACCGGGCCGCCGTGTGGCATCGGGCCGGTCGGGCGGACGCCCCTGGCAGCGGTCAGGCCGTCGGCGGCGCGGGTGAACGCCCGGCCCAATGGCACGCCGAGGCAGAGGATGCCGACGACCGCCGCGAACGAGAGCTGCCAGCCGGGGTCCTCCCACGCGCGCGGGTTCAAGGCGAGCGTCGTCGCCGCCGCCAGGAGCAGCGCGTACCAGCGCGACGCCGGCCGCGACAGTGTCATCGCCGCGATGCCGGCCGCACCCATGACGCCGGCACGCTGGAGCGAGGGACCGGCGCCTGCCAGCGGGACGTAGAGGGCGACCAGTCCGAGCAAAGCCACCCCACGCCCACGCGGCCCGAGACCGGCCACCGCGAGGAACGGCAGCGCGAGCGCGACCAGCAGCATCACGTTCTGGCCGCTCACCGCCAGCAGGTGGGCGAGTCCACTCGCCCGAAAGTCCTCGCGAACGCCCTCCGCGATCGCCTCGTCCTGACCGAGCACCATGCCTCGCGCGAGCGCCGCCTCCGGCGCCGGCAGGCCCGCCGCGACCGCACGTTGCGCGCGCTCCCGCATCAGATCGAGAACGTGCGCGATGCCGCCTCGTCGTCGGCCGGTGGCCCGCGCATTGTCGAGGAGGAGCTCGCCCGCGATGCCTCGCCGGCGCAGGTACGCGGCGAAGTCGAAGGAGCCGCCGGTCGCGGAAGCCCTGCTCGTCCGCGGCCCGCCGTCGCCCGACCCGCCGTCGCCGGTGCCGCCGTCGCCCGGTCGGCCGTTGCCCAACGCGCGCAGGCGCCCGCGCAGCCGCAACTCGTCCCCGACCCGCACCCCTGGCGGCAGTCGCGTCCAGCGCGGAACCCGCAGCAGCAGCCGTGCTCCGTCCAGGGGTCCCCCCGTCACACCGACCTCCGCGGAGCTGCCGAATACCGACGGCCGTGGTGGCGTGAGCAGATGTGCCGAGATGTCCACCACGCGCCCGTCTTCGACGAGCGAGGCGCTCGCGTCGATCGCGGCCAGCCGCAGTTCGCCGAACGCGGCCCCGCCCAGCACAAGCGCAGCCGCGAGTGCCCCGAGCGTCGGCGCCCGGCAGCCGGCCAGGGCGACCATCACAATCGCAGCCGCCACGAGCGCGCCGGCGCGCGGCCCCGTCGCAAGCGCGAGGCCCGCCGCCACGCTGCCAACGGCGACATGCCACGGACGGGCGGCCAGCAGCGCCGTCATCTGCCCGTGACCACGCGGAGGATCGCGTGAGGCGAAACTCATGGATCCAGCCCTTCGCGGAGAGCGGCGAGGCGTTTCTCCCCGATGCCGTCGACCTCGGCGAGCTGGTCGAGCGAGGTCAGACCGCCCTGCGCGTCGCGGTACTCGATGATCCGCTCGGCGAGCGTGGGGCCGATGCCGTCGAGCTCCTCGAGCTGCTCGACCGTCGCGGCGGCGAGACTCAGCTTGGCGCCGGCGCCGCCCACGGATCCGGCGCCGCCGGCGCCGGCCGTGGCGCCGGGAGCCGGCGGGGCTCCACCTGCTCGTCCCGCCGCCGGCACGATCACCTGCTGCCCGTCCGCGACCCGCCCGGCCAGGTTCACCGCCGTGAGCTCCGCGCGCGGCAGCGGCCCGCCGGCCTGCTGCAGCGCCTCAGCCACCCGCGCGCCCGGGTCGAGCCGGTAGAGGCCGGGGCGGCGTACGGCGCCCGCGACGTGTACGAACACCTCTTCGGTCGGCTCGCGAGCGCCAGCGGCGCCGGGCTCGCCGCTGGGCGCGTGCTGACCATCCGCCGCCGTCCCGCCGTCGATCCGAAGCGGCGCCGCGCCACCCTCGTCGCCGCCGAGCATGCGGGTGAGCGCGAGCGTCGCCAGCACCGCCGCCACGGCCCAGATCACGACTGTTCCACGTCCGCCGTCGAGCATGCGGCGACCGTACGAAGGGCGGCGTTACACGTGGGTGACGAGTGTCAAAACGGGGCTACGATCTCGCCCGTGGAGCGTTTCAAGGCCATCCTCGGCGGTGAGGAAGGCGAGGCGCCGACCGTCGCGCTGCCGTTCGACGCCAAGGAGCGCTTCGGCAAGGCCCGCGCTCCCGTGCGCGGCACGGTGAACGGCACCGCTTACCGCACCACGGTCGCGGTGTACGGCGGCGTCCACCTGATCGGCTTCAAGCGCGAGCTGCGCGAACGCGCCGGGATCGAGATCGGCGACGAGGTCGAGGTGACCGTCGAGCTCGACGAGGAGCCGCGCACGGTGGAGCTGCCGCCCGCGCTGATGGAGGCCCTCGACGGGGACGACCAGGCCCGGTCCGCCTTCGAAGGCCTCGCGTACAGCCACCGGCGCGAATACGCCGAATGGATCGCCGAGGCCAAGCGAGACGACACCCGCGAGCGCCGCGTCGCCGCCACGCTCGAGCGGCTCCGCGAAGGCTCCGGCTAACGCACGTCGAAGCCGCTCAGCCCTTCCGGGCTCTCAGACTGCTCCTCCACGCGCTCGACGTCCGCCCCGCGCGGACCCTGCCGCGCCCAGTCGACCATCGAGGACACCGCATCCGGGCTGCCCTCGAAGACGGCCTCGACCGCGCCGTCGGAGCGGTTGCACACCCAGCCGGTCACGCCCAGCCGTGAGGCTTGGCGCTGCGTCGAGTCGCGGAAGAAGACGCCCTGGACGCGCCCGTGCACGACGACGTGGCTGCGAACGGTGTCACTCATAGAATCGTGCGCGCATTGGCTCAGGTTGAGACAACGACGCCCTGGGGCGCGGACTCGGAGTATGGCCGTCTGCTCGACGTGCTGGTCTGCCCCCCGGACAACTTCCACTGGCTGCCGGCCAGCGCGATCGCGCGCGCCACGCTCGACAGCGGCCTGACCTTCAGCCGCGATGACGCCCTGCGCCAGCACGCCGAGATGGTGAGCGTCTACGAGGAGGCGGGGGTGCGCGTGCACTTCCTCGAGCCGGAGCCGGCGCTCCCGTACCAGGTCTTCGCGCGCGACTCGAGCATCAACGTTCCGCAGGGCCCGATCGTCACCCAGTGCAACCAGTGGTGGCGGAGGGGCGAATACGCGCCGGTGATCCGCTTCTACCAGGAGAACGAGATCCCGATTCACCGCATGATCACGGCGGCGGCACTCGAGGGCGGCGACTTCATGATCGTCGAGCCGGGAGTGGCGGTGATCGGCAACGGAGAGGAGCGCACACAGGAACCCGCAGCACGACAACTTGCAGGCTGGCTCGAGGCCGACGGCTGGGAGGTGCGCATCGAGCGCATCCCGCCGCACTTCCTCCATATCGACGTGCTTGCCGCGATGCTGGGCGAGAAGCTCGCGGCCGTGTGCGTCGAGCAGGTGGGGGCCGGCTTCACGCGCTGGCTCGAGTCGAAGGGCGTCGAGATCGTGCCGGTCACGCTCGCCGACTCGCTCAAGCTGGGCGTCAACGGTGTCTGCCTCGGCGGCGACCGAGTGCTCACGAGCGCTGAGTCGAGCGACCTGAACGAGCGCCTGCGCGCCCTCGGGCTGACGGTCTACGACCCCGAGCTGGCCGTGTTCACGCTCGGTGGCGGCGGAGCGCACTGCCTGATGCAGGCGATCAGGCGCGAGCGCGTGGCCTGACCCCAGCCAGGTGCCACGGGGGTCCGGGGGCGCGAGCCCCCGGCTGCCATCAGCGCGGTGCCACTGGGTTCCGCGGGCGCGAGCCCCCGGCTGCCATCAGCGCTCGAGCGCCACGCGCAGCGTCCGCAGCTCGCGGTCGCTCGCCCCGCGCAGGCTGCCGCCGTGCGCGAGCGTCTGCCCGATGTAGTCGAGAGTCTCGGCCGTGAGGCGCTCGCCGGGCAGCACGTTCGGGATGCCAGGCGGATAGGCCGCGAGTGACTCCGCGGCCACGCGGCCGACCGCCTCGGCGGTCGCCACGACCTCCTGCGGCCCGAGAAAGGCCTCGCGCGGTGTCATCACGAGCTCGCCCCAGGGCGGCGGCGGCGCGAACGGGCCCTCGGCGGCTGCGGCGGGCTGCTCCGCGACCGTGTCGACCGCCTGGCGCAGCGCGCCGATCAGCCGCTTCGCCGCCAGGCCGGCCGGCTCTCCCATGCCGAACACCGCGACCATCACGTTCTCCCCCGCGAGCTCCAGGTGGACGTCGCTCTGCTCGCGCACGAGCCGCGCCAGCTCGAAGCCGCTCGCGGTCGTGCCGCGCACGTCGATGGCGAGCCTGAGCGGGTCGTAGTCGAATACCCCCGGCGCGCCGGCGAGGCGCTCGTCGAGGACCTCGAGCCCGGGGATCTCGCGCACGGCGTCCCGGACGCGGCGCAGGGCCGCGAGCGTCTCGCCGAGCAACTCGGGTCCGTTGACCGCGGCGCTCCGGCGCGCCGCGTCGAGCGACGCGAACAGCAGCGAGTTGGGGCTGGTCGACTCGATGAGCGTCACGCAGCGGTCGACGACGCTCTCCTCGATCAGGCTGTCGTGACCGAGGTGGATCATCGCCGACTGCGTCAGGCTGCCGACGATCTTGTGGATGCTCGAGATGACGAGGTCGGCGCCGAGCGAGAGCGCGTGCCGCGGCAGGTCCTCGTGGAAGGCCAGATGAGCGCCCCAGGCCTCGTCGACGACGAGCGGGACACCGCGCGCGTGCGCAACCTCGGCGAGCCCGGCGATATCCGCAACCGCGCCGAAGTAGGTCGGCGAGACGACGGTCGCGCCGACCGCCCCGGGCGTGATCTCAAGTGCCCGCTCGAGCGCCTCCGGCGTCATGCAGTGGGCGATGTGGAGCTCCGGGTCCAGCTCCGGCGACACGAATGTCGGCCGCAGGCCCGACATGACGAGCGCGTCGATCGTGCTCGAGTGCGCGTTGCGCTGCGTCACGACCTCGGTGCCGCGGTGGGCGAGCGTGAGCAGGGCGGCATGGTTTCCCTGCGACGCCCCGTTCACGAGCCACCAGGTGCGACTCGCTCCCCACGCCTCGGCGGCGAGTCGCTGGGCGTCGGTGAAGGGCGTCGGCTCCTCGCCGACGTCGATCCCCCAGGTGAGCGCCGGGATGTCGAGCGCGAGCGCCCCCGCCCCGATTGCCTCCTTGAGGCCCGGATCCGCGCCGGGGCCTCCCTTGTGACCGGGCACGTGCAGGCGTCCCGGCCCGCGGGCCGCGTAGGCGCGCAGCGCGTCGAGGTAGGGGGTATCGGACTGGCTCGCGGGCATGAGCGCGCCGAGTCTAGGTGAGCGCGGCGAGGGCCGCCGCGACCGCCTCCTCGGGCGTGGCCGCGCTCTGGACGCCCTCGATGTCCCAGCTATCGACCGCCAGCACCGGCTTGCGCGCCCTGAGCGCGAGGGCGATCTCGGAGAGCGTGCCGTAGCCCCGCCCGATGGCGATGAGCGCATCGGCGCTGCGGACGACGAGTGCGTTGCGAGCCTCGCCGAGACCCGTCGCGATCGCCACGTCGACGAATGCGTTGGCCGTCGCGCGGTCGGCGCCGGGAAGGATGCCGACCGTCGTGCCGCCCGTCTCTCGCGCCCCGTGGCAGGCCGCCTCCATCACGCCGCCGAGCCCGCCGCACACGAGCACTGCGCCGGCTCGCGCCAGCTCGCTCCCGACGGCTCGGGCGGCGGTGAGATCGCCCGGCGTGGCTTCGCCGGGCCCCACCACGGCGACATACCGGCGCACGCTCAGGTGGCGGGCGGCTCGTCGTCCCGCGCGGCCGGCCGCCGAGACGGCTCCCTCACGGTCTCCGCGTCGTGATCGACGCGCTCCGGGCCCGGTGCGGCGGCGCGCTCACGCGGCTCGATCGACAGCGAGATGTTCGCCGTCGCGAGGAAGGCGCCCGTCGCCATCAGGACCGTGCCCGCCACCGCGAGCCAGATGCCGATGTCGCGATCGGGGCCGTTGCCGCCGGCCACCGCCGGCGGGTCGTTCACGAGCTGGGTGAGCACCACGCCGAGTGCGAAGAGCGCCACCAGCAGCGAAACGAGCGGCGAGGCCGGCGGCTTGATCAGCCCCATCCCGCCCGCGAGCTGCAGCACGATCAAGAGCGCGCACACCACCAGCACGATGTCGACGAGCTCGAACACGGTGAATGCGGTCAGCCCCTCGTACCAGTCGAGGAACAGGCTCACGAGCAGGATCAGCGCGCCGACCGCCGCGATCAGCGGCCCGAGCGGGATGCTGGTATGGCCCGAGCGCCGGTTCATCGGGCCACGAAGTTCACAAGCTTGCCGGGCACCACGATTGCCTTCACGATCTCCCTCCCGTTGAGGCGCGAGGCGAGCTTCTGCGAGCCGCGCGCTATCTCCTCGAGTTCGTCCTGCGATGCCTCCGCGGGCGCGGACAGCCTGTCGACGAGCTTGCCGTTCAGCTGGATGACCAGTTGGATCTCATCGCCGACGAGGAGCGCCGCGTCGGCCTCCGGCCACGGCTCCTCCCAGACGCGGCGGCCGGTCATCCGCTCGTAGATCTCCGCGCCGAGATGCGGCGCGAAGGGGAAGATCAGCGACCCTGCGGTCGCTATGGCGAAGCGGACGTGCGAGGCAGGCACCTCGTCGCGCCGGCGATAGATCTCGTTGACGAGCTCCATGACGGCGGCGATCGCGGTGTTGAAGGCGAAGCGCGCCGACATGTCGCGCGTGACCTTTTCGATCGCCCAGTGCGTCTTGCGCACGAGCTCGGAGGGCTCGCCCTCGGGAATCGTCTCGCCTTCCGGCGCCTCGGCGGCCGCGGTCCATAGCCGCGACAGGAAGCGGTAGACGCCGCCCACGCCGTCGTCCTGCCAGTCGGCGTCGTCGCGCGGCGCGGCGAGGAAGAGGATGTAGCAGCGCGCGGCGTCGGCGCCGTAGCGATCGATCACCTCCTCCGGGGAGACGGCGTTGCCCCTCGACTTCGACATCTTGTCGCCGTCGCGCAGGACCATCCCCTGGGTGAACAGGCGCGCGAACGGCTCCTGCACGTCGAGCAGGTCCATGTCCGCGAGCGCCTTGATGAAGAAGCGCGCATAGAGCAGGTGCAGGATCGCGTGCTCGACGCCGCCGATGTACTGGTCGACGGGCATCCAGTTGCGGATGACCTCGCGGTCCCAGGGCGCCTCGTCGTTGTGGGGATCGCAGTAGCGCAGGAAGTACCAGGACGAGTCGACGAACGTGTCCATCGTGTCGGTCTCGCGCCGGCCCGGCCCGCCGCAGCTCGGGCAGGTGGTGTTGACCCAGTCCTCGGCGGCGGCGAGCGGCGAACGCCCCTTGGGCGCGTAGTCCTCGACCTCGGGGAGCTTGACCGGTAGCTGGTCGTCCGGCACGGGGACGAGCCCGCATTCCCCGCAGTGGATGATCGGTATGGGGCAGCCCCAGTAGCGCTGGCGTGAGAGCAGCCAGTCGCGCAGGCGGTACTGCACGGCGGGCTCGCCGACGCCGCGCTCGTCGAGCCAGGCGACGATCGCCATCGCGCCCTCCGGGGCCGGCATGCCGGTGAACTCGCCCGAGTTGATGAGCCGCTCGTTCGCGCTGTGCGCGACGAAGGCCTCACCCTCGCTCGCCGGCTCGTCGCCCTCCACCACCTGGCGGATCTCGAGCCCGAACTTCGTGGCGAAGTCGTAGTCGCGCTGGTCGTGGGCGGGCACCGCCATCACGGCGCCCGTGCCGTACTCCAAGAGGACGTAGTCGGCGACGAACATCGGGATCTGCTCGCCCGTCGCCGGGTTGGTGACCGTGTGGCCGAGCGGGACGCCCGTCTTCTCCTTGTGCTCGTCGCCGCGCTCCTCGGCCGACTCGTTCAGCGCGCGGTTGACGTACTCGTGGACCTCGGGCGAGTCGTTCAGGCGAAAGACATCGGGGTGCTCGGGCGCCAGCACGAAGAAGGTCGCGCCGAAGATCGTGTCCGGCCGGGTCGTGAAGACCGAGTAGTCGATCCCCAGCTCCTCGCAGTGGAAGGAGAGCTCGGCGCCCTCCGAGCGGCCGATCCAGTTCTCCTGCATCGTCACCACGTGGCGCGGCCAGTCGATCGTCTGCATGTCCTCGAGCAGCCGGTCGGCGTAGTCGGTGATGCGGAAGAACCACTGCTCGAGCTGGCGGACCTCGACGACGTTCCCACAGCGCTCGCAGCGCCCGTCGATCACCTGCTCGTTGGCGAGCACGGTCTGGTCGTGCGGGCACCACTTGACCGCCGCCTCCTTGCGGTAGGCGAGGCCGCGCTCGAAGAGGCGCAGGAAGATCCACTGGGTCCAGCGGTAGTAACGCGGCTCGTGCGTCCCGAACTCGCGCGTCCAGTCGAATGAGATGCCCCACTCGCGGAACTGGCGGCGGAACTCGCGGATCGCCGCCTCGGTCGAGTCACGCGGGTGCTGGCCCGTCTTGATCGCGTGGTTCTCGGCCGGCAGGCCGAACGCGTCGTAGCCCATCGGGTGCAGGACGAGATCGCCCATGCGACGCCGGAAGTGCGCCACCGCGTCGCCGACGGAGTACGTCTTCAGGTGCCCGATGTGCGGCTCGCCCGACGGGTACGGAAGCATCTCGAGGATGTACGAGCTCGGCTGCTGCGCGGCAGCCTCGTTCGACACCTCCCAGGTGTGCTCGTCAGCCCATATGCCCTGCCACTTGGGCTCGATCTGCTTCGGGTCGTAGCGATCCGCCATCGACCCGGGACTTTAGACTCGCGCGCCGGTCAGTCGGTCGCCAGCATCACGTCCGAGGCCTTGATCACCGCCGTGACCTCGCTGCCCTCGGCGATTCCCAGCTCCTCGACCGCCTCCACCGTGATCGAGGCGACGAGCCGCTGCCCGGCCACCTCGAGCTCCACGTTTGCGATCGCCTCGCCGCGGCGTATCCCGCGAA
The DNA here is from genome assembly GCA_963814095.1 of uncultured Thermoleophilaceae bacterium. Classification (GTDB taxonomy): domain Bacteria; phylum Actinomycetota; class Thermoleophilia; order Solirubrobacterales; family Thermoleophilaceae; genus JACVRW01. Next base: position 212,395 of record CAWFBT010000005.1, read on the forward strand.
CGGTGCCACTGAGCTTGTTGCGTGCGCTGATCTTCATCTCGCTCCTCTCATAGGGCGACGAGCCGCGTCGCCGCCGCTTTCCACGTTGCCGCCACACGGCTGCCCGTGTGGAGATCGAGCGCCCGGGCGGACGCGAGCGTGATCTCCGCCGCGAGTGGCTGCGGGCCGGCCAGCCCCAGCCGTACCCGATTTCCCACCGCGGTGACCGTCAGCACCTCCGCGAGGACGCGGTTCTGCGCCGAGCCGTGCCGCTCGTCCGCCACCGGCTCGATCGCGATCTCCCAGGGGAAGACACTGGCCGCGACCCTCCCCCTGCCCTCGTCGGTGCTCGCGATCTCGCCGCCGCCGTCGAGGTCGACGAGCGTCAGGCCGTCGTGGCCACTGCGAGCCGTGCCGCTGAGGACCACGGCGCCGGTGAAGTCGGCGACGAACGCCGAGCGCGGCGCCGCCGCCAGCTCGGTGGGCGTGCCCTCCTGGACGATGCGCCCGGCGTCGATCACGCCGACGCGGTCGCCGAGCTGGGCCGCCTCCGCGAAGTCGTGGGTCACGAGCAGGGCCGGCACGCGGACGTCGTTCAGGACCGCGGCGAGCTCGCGCGACGCGCTCGCGCGAGTGCGGGCGTCGAGGGCGGACAGCGGCTCGTCGAGCAGCAGCACCCCGGGCGAGCGGGCGAGCATGCGAGCGAGCGCTACGCGCTGGCGCTCGCCGCCGGACAACGTCTCGGGGCGTGCCTCCGCGTGGTCCCCGAGGCCGAAGCGCTCGAGCAGCTCCTGCGCCCGCGCGCGGCGCTCGCGCCGGGAGACTCCGCGCAGCGGGTAGGCCACGTTCTGCCAGGCGCTGAGGTGCGGGAAGAGCGCGTAGTCCTGGAACACGTATCCGCAGCGGCGGCGCTCGGGTGGGACATCGATGCCGCGCTCGGTGTCGAGCCAGGTCTCGCCGTCGGCCTCCACGAGGCCCTGGGCCGGCCGCAGTAGGCCCGCGGCCACGCGCAGGATCGTCGTCTTGCCCGCCCCGGACGGTCCGGCGAGCGCGAGGCACTCGCCTGCGGCCACCGCGAGCGCGACGTCGAGGTCGAGGGCGCCGACCCGAGTCGCGGCCTCAACGCGCAGCACGGGTGTCCGCGGCGTCCCAGCCGCCCATGGCCTCGGCCCCGGCGACCAGCTTCACGGTGAGGAGCAGCGCGCCCGAGACCGCGACGAGGACCGCGGACAGGGCCAGCGCCGACTCGAAGTTGGTCGAGAAACGGTCGTAGATGGCGAGCGGAACCGTCTGCGTGATCCCCTGAAAGGAGCCGGCGAACATCAGCGTCGCCCCAAACTCTCCCAGGGCCCGGCCCAGCGCGAGCGCGGTCCCGGCGGCGAGGCCGGGCAGCGCGCTCGGGATCATCACCCTCAGGAACCCGCGTGCCTCCGACGCTCCGAGCGTGCGGGACGCGTCGAGCAGCCTCCGGTCAACCGCCGCGAAGGCGGCGATGGCCTGGCGGACGTAGAACGGCGACGCGACGAAGGTGAGTGCGACCACCACCCCCGCCGTCGTGAGCGAGAGCTCGATGCCGGCGGCCTCGATCGTCTCGCCCAGGATGCCCGCCGGGCCCACGGCGGCGAGCAGGGCGATGCCCGCCACGGCCGGCGGCAGCACGAGCGGCAGCTCGATCAGCGTGATGACGAGCGCGCGACCGCGGAACGACCGCGTGGCGACGAGGTACGCCGCCGGGGTGCCGACCAAGAGGATGATCGCGATCGAGACCGCCGTCGTGCGGAGGCTGAGCCAGAGCGCGTCGAGCGCACCGGGCTCACCGAGGCTGTCGATCAGCTCGGCGGGGCTGCGGTCGACGAAGATCGCGACGATCGGCAGCGTCAGGAAGAGCAGCGCGGCAGCCAGGCAAACGGCGAGCAGCGCCCGGAACCACGGGATGCCCCTCACTGCTGGACGGAGCCGAAGCCGGCGTCCTCGAGCGCCTGGGCGCACGGCCCGTTGGTCAGGCCGTCCACGAAGGCCTGCGCGTCCTGCGGGTTCTTCGCTCCCTTGACCACCGATGCCGCGTAGGTGACCTCGGGCTCCACGGCCGCCGGCAGGTTGATCGCCTTCAGCGCGCCGTCGGTCGCGTTCACGTCGGTTACGTAGACGAAGCCGGCGTCGACCGCGCTCTGCGAGACCTTGCCGACGATCCCCTTGACGTCGGGCTCGTTCGAGCGGACGTTGTCGAGGATGGCCTTTTCCTGAGCGGGGGGCAGCTTGGCCAGCGCCTCGCGCGTGTAGGAGCCGATCGGCACGGACTCGGATCCGATGGCGATCTTGGTGCCGGATTCCGTGAGGTCCTCCACCGACTTGATGTCGGAGTCGGCCGGCACGGCGAGCACGAACTCGTTGGTGGCGAACTCGACCGGCTGCTCGACCAGGTCCTCGTCGTACAGCTCGTCGGGAAGCCGCGTGTTGGCGGCCGCGAAGACGTCGGGCTTGACGCCCTGGCGGATCTGGGCCGCGAGCTCGTCGGAGCCGGCGAAGCTGAGCCGCACCTCGGTCTCCTCGGCCTCGCCGAAGTCGGGCGCGCACGCCTCCAGGGCCTCGGTCATCGAGGCGGCGGCCGAGACGATGAGCCGCTGCTGCTGACCTCCCTCGCCGGAGCTGTTCGAGCCGCTGTCCTCGTCATCGTCGCCGCATCCAACGACCACGAGGGCAGCCAGGGCGAGCGCGAGCGCCAGGGCGCGCTTCACAGCTCGCCCCTCTCGACCATCACCGAAGTCGCCTTGACGGCCGCCGTCGCGGGCACCCCGGGAGCGAGTCCGAGCTCCTCGACCGCGTCGCGCGTGACGGCGGCGGTGATCCGGTGCGGGCCGGCGGTGATCTCGACCAGGGCCATCACGCCGTCCACCTCGACCGAGCTGACCACGCCGGGGAAGCGGTTGCGCGCGGACAGGCTGTCGCCGGCGCGGTGGCGCTCGGGGCGCCCGGAGAGACGCTTGACCTCCGCGGCGGACACGCGCCTGCGGTTGGCGTGGTCACGCGAGGTGCGCATCTTGCCGGTGCGCTCCCAGCGCCGGAGGGTGTCCGCGCTGACGCCTATGGCGCGTGCGGCGGCGCCCAGCAGCAGTCCATCGTCCTTGGCCATTGCATAAGCATTACATAGGCATGTCCGTGGACTGTCGCGGCCGTCGGCTTGAGCCGCCTGCGATAGTCGAGGTCAGGCCCGATGAGCGTCGTCGAGGAACGAGAACCGCCCGCCGCCGAGCAGCCCGACGAGGCTTACGAGAAGCGCGTCGCGCCGCTCGAGCTCTTCTTCGACCTGGTCTTCGTCTTCGCGCTCACCCAGATCACGTATCTGATGTCGGAGAACCCCACCTGGGAGGGCTTGGGGCAGGGACTGCTCGTGCTCGCCGCACTGTGGTGGGCATGGGGTGCCTATGCGTGGCTGACCAACTACATCGACACCGAGCAGGACGCCGAGCGCCTGCTGATGCTCGGCGCGATGGCGGCGATGCTGGTGGCGGCGCTCGCCACGCCGCACGTGTTCGGCGACAACGCGCTCATCTTCGGGCTCGCGTACGCCGGCGTGCGCTGGCTGCACATCTTCATCTTCGCCGAGGCGAACGAGCACGTGGACACGGCCACCGCGGTCCGGGTCCTGGCGCGCACAGCGCTGCCCGCGCCGCTGCTCCTGATCGGAGCCGCCTTCTTCGACGGCAGCGCCCAGGCCCTCATCTGGGTCGTGGCGCTCAGCATCGACTTCGCCGGGCCGTTCGTCTTCGGGGTACGCGGCTTCCGCGTGTCAGCGGGTCACTTCGCCGAGCGCTTCGGACTGATCGTGATCATCGCGCTCGGCGAGTCGATCGTCGCGATCGGGGCGGGCATCGCCGGGGTGGAGCTCGACACCGGCCTCGTGGTGGCAGCGGTGTTCGGTGTCGCGCTCTCGGCGGCGCTCTGGTGGGCCTACTTCGACATGGCGGCGCTCCTGTCGGAAGAGCGCTTCCGGCACCTGCAGGGCGAGGCGCGCCTGCTCGTGGCGCGCGACGCGTACAGCTATCTGCACCTGCCGATGATCGCGGGGATCCTGCTCGTGGCGCTGGGCGTGAAGAAGACGCTCGGCCACGTCGACGAGCCGCTCGAGACGGTGCCGGCGGTCGCGCTCTTCGGCGGCATCGCGCTCTACTACGCGGCGCACGTCGCCTTCCGGCTGCGCAGCGCGCACACGCTGAGCCGCGAGCGCCTCGTCGCCGCGCTCGTCAGCCTGGCACTGATCCCCGTTGCGACGGAGGTCGACTCGCTCGCGGCCCTCGGCATCGCGGCCGCGCTTGCCGCGCTGCTGATCGGGTACGAATCGGTCCGGCACGCCGACCTGCGCCGGCGCGCCCACGAGGCCACGGCCCATGGTTAGCCCCCGACGCCAGCTTCACCGCCTGTTCACCAGCCAGCGGCTCAACATGCCTAGGCTGTGGCGCATGGGTGGGCCCTTCACCCTCCGCGCACGCTCCGGGATCTCCGGGCGCGCAGGCGATCATGCGACGGGCCGGCTCGGACGAATGGTGGGCCGGCGACCGGACTATGGAGAGCTGTACGACCTGCTGGGGCGGGCGGGCCGCAACGTCGAGCTGTCAACGGCGCTGCTGCGCGAGCTGATGCGCTCCTGGCCCGACGGCGCCGAGAAGCGGCTCGAGCTCATCGACGTCGAGCACGCCAACGACGCCGTGACTCACGACATCGTCCACCACCTGCACGCGCGGCTCGCGGTCCCGTTCGATCGCAGCGACGTGCTCGCGCTCGCCTCCGGCCTCGACGACGTGGTCGACTACGCCGAGGAGGTCGCCGACTACCTGGGCCTCTACCGCGTCGAGGCGTCGATGGACCAGGCGATCGAGCTGGCCGACACGCTCGCCGCGGCGGGCTCCGAGGTGGCGCTCGCGCTCGGCGCGCTGGACGGCAGCCCCGACCTCGGCGAAGCGCACAGGCACCTCGCGGAGATCGACCGGCTCGAGGATGAGGGCGACCGCATCCTGCGCGCAGGGCTGACGGCGCTCTTCGACGGCGGCGTCGACCCGATGGCGGTGATCCGCTGGAAGGACATCTTCGAGCGCGTCGAGGACGCGATCGACGCCTGCGACAGCGTGGCGCACACGCTGCGCGGCATCGCGGTCAAGCGCAGCTAGCCGCCGGTCAGCGGCGCCGGACTAGCCTAGGCGCCCATGACGAGCGACCGCGACGACGGGCAGTTCGCCGGGCGAATCGCGCTCGTGACCGGCGCGAGCGGCGGAATCGGCGCCGAGCTGAGCCGCAGGCTCGCCGAGGCCGGCGCGGCGCTGGCGCTGCACTACGCGTCGAACGAAGAGGCCGCGAGCGCCCTGGCCGCCGAGATCGAGGCGGCGGGCGGCCGCACGCTGACGCTCGGTGCCGATCTGGGCGACGCCGACGCGCCCGAGCGGCTCGTCGCAGACGTCGAGCGCGAGCTCGGCCCCGTCGACGTGCTGGCAGCGAACGCCGGCCTGAGCCGGCCGGGCACCTGGGAGGACGTGGACGCCGAGACGTTCGACGCGACCATCGCAGTCAACCTGCGGGCGCCCTACCTCCTCGCCCGCCGGGTGCTGCCGGGCATGCGCGAGCGCGGCTACGGCCGCATCCTCTTCACCTCGTCCGTCGCAGCGCTCACCGGCGGCATCGTCGGGCCGCACTACGCGTCGTCCAAGGCCGGCCTACACGGCCTCACCCACTTCCTGGCCGCGCGCGTCGCGGCCGACGGCGTGACGGTCAACGCGATCGCCCCGGCGCTGATCGAGGACACCGGCATGCTGCCGGGCGACCCCGGCGAGCTGACGAAGGCGGTGCCGGTCGGGCGGCTCGGCAAGGCTGCGGAGGTGGCCGACCTCGCGCTCGCGATGCTGCGCAACGGCTACCTCACCAGCAAGGTCGTGACGCTGGACGGCGGGATCCACCCGAGGTGATGGAGCTGAGGGGACTCGAACCCCTGACCTACGCGCTGCCAGCGCGTCGCTCTTCCAGCTGAGCTACAGCCCCTGGACCCGGAGAAGGTAGCAGCGCGCCAGCCGCTGAGAAGGGCCTCTGAGAGGCGGGCTAGCCCACGCTCCGGGCCGGTGCCTCGCCCCACAGCGTCTCGAGGCGGTAGTACTCGCGCGCCTCGGGGGTGAAGATGTGGACGATCACGTCCCAGTAGTCGAGCAGGATCCAGCGAGCGTCCCGGTCGCCCTCGGTGCGCCGCGGCAGCAGGCGGTCGTCGTCGTGCTTGAGGTCCTCGTAGATGGCGTCGTGGATCGCCTTCGTCTGGCGCTCGGTGTTGCCCGAGCAGATCACGAAGAAGTCGGTGTAGGAGACGATCCCGCGCAGGTCGATCACGCGGATGTCGATCGCCTTGCGGTCGGACGCGACGGCCGCGATCCGCTCGGCCAGGGCGGCCGTGTCGAACTCGTTCGCGCTCACGCGCTCGCCGCCTCCACCTTCGCGGGGTAGAGCTCGTGCGATCCGATGTAGTCCTCGACGGCGGGCGGCACGAGATAGCGGATCGGCCGGCCGTCACGCACGCGGCGGCGGATCCCCGTCGACGAGATCTGGATCACCGGCATGTCGAGATGGCGCACGCGGTCGGAGCCGCGGAGGCGCGAGAGCTTGATGCCGATCGCGCTGCGGCTCGAGCCGAGGCGCTCGACGGCCGCCACGGTCGCCCGCTCCAGCACCTTCTCGGGCTCGTGCCAGCTCGGCAGCGCCGCCGCCTGGTCACCGCCGAGAATGAGAAAGAGCTCGTCGTCGGGCGACTCGGCGCGAAGCAACTCGAGCGTGTCGGAGGTGTACGAGGGCCCCTCGCGATCGAGCTCGACGCGCGAGATGGCGAAGCGCTCGTCGCCCGCTATCGCGAGCTCGACCATCTCGAGCCGGGCCTCGGGCCCGGGGTCGTCGTCGATCTCACGGTGCGGCGGCTGCCCGACCGGCACGAAGAGCACCCGGTCGAGCTCGAGCTGCAGCAGCACCTCCTGGGCACAGACGAGATGGCCCAGGTGCGGCGGGTTGAAGGCTCCTCCGAAGACTCCGATGCGCAAGCGCTACAGCACCTACTCGCGGACCTGTCCGGATCCCTCTACGACGAACTTGTAGGTGGTGAGCTCGCGCAGGCCGATCGGGCCGCGCGCGTGCAGCTTCTGGGTCGAGTTGCCGATCTCGGCGCCCATGCCGAACACACCGCCGTCGGTGAAGCGAGTGGAGGCGTTGACGTACACGGCCGCGGCGTCGACCCGGCCCGTGAACGCCTGCGCCGACACCGTGGAGCCGGTGACGATCGCCTCGGAGTGTCCCGAGCTGTAGCGGTTCACGTGCTCGATTGCGTCCTCGACCGAGTCGACGACCTTCACCGCCAGGATCAGCGCGTGATACTCGGTCGCCCAGTCCTCCTCGTCCGCATCCGAGAGCGAGTCGGCGAGCTCGCCGGCGAGCGCCCGGGTGCGTCCGTCCACGCGCAGCTCGACCCCCGACTCGCGCAGCTCGCGGAGCGCGCGCGGCAGGAAGTCGGCGGCGATGTCGGCGTGGACCAGCAGCGTCTCGGCCGCGTTGCAGGTCGAGGGGCGCTGGACCTTCGCGTTGACGGTGATCGCAACCGCGTCGTCGAGGTCTGCGCCGGCGTCGACGAACACGTGGCCATTGCCGCCCGCGGCATAGATCACGGGGACGGTGGCGTGCTCCTTGAGCGCCGCCTTGAGGCCCTCTCCCCCGCGCGGGATCACGAGGTCGACGACGCCGTCCATGGTCGCTATCTGGCGCAGCTCGTCGCGGTCGCCGCCGCTGACGATCGAGATCGCCCCGTCGGGCACACCGGCCTGGCGCGCGGCGAATGAGACCACCTGCGCGAGCACGGCGTTCGAGTGCGCCGCCGTCGACGAGCCGCGCAGCACGATCGCGTTGCCCGACTTGAGGCAGAGCGCGGAGCAGTCGACCGTCACGTTCGGGCGCGCCTCGTACACCACCGCGACGACCCCGAGCGGCACGCGCACGCGCCGCACGTCGAGCCCGTTCTCGAGCCGGTGGCCCTCGATCGTCTCGCCCACCGGATCGGGCAGCGCGACGATCGCGCGCACGTCCCTGGCGATGCCTGCCAGGCGCGCCTCGTCCAGCCTCAGCCGGTCGAGCAGACCGGCGTGCAGACCCGCCTCGTCACCCGCCTCCATGTCGCGGGCGTTGGCGTCGAGGATCTCGTCGCTGCGCTGCTCGAGCGCGTCCGCCATCGCCTCGAGGGCGGCGTTCTTGGTGGCGGTGCTCAGGGTCGCGAGCTCGAGCGCCGCGCGCCGCGCCTGGGCGCAGATCTCGGCGACGGACTGGGCGGTCATGGCCATCGCGGCAAGGGTACCGGGCGCCGCGCCCCGCGCACTCACGCTTTGGCAGTGGTCAGGCCGGCGCCTCAGCCGGTACCGGCGCCGTCACGTGCACGCGCCCGAGCGCGAGCGCGAGCACGGCCACGAGCAGCGCGGCGACGCCATCAGCGTCCACGCGTTCGTGAAGCCGGACAGCGGGTCGGCGGGCGGCGCCGCGTCGAGCACGGCCACCAGGATCGCTATGCCGAGCACGGCGCCGATCTGGCGTAGACAGGCGAGCACTGCGCTGCCAGTCGCGAACTGCGCGCCCGGCAGCTCGGCCACGGCCGCGCTCCCCCACGCGGCGAACGAGAAGCCGACGCCCATGCCCGTCAGGATCGTCGGGCCGAGGTACTCGGACACGTAGCTCGGCGACGCTCCGATGCCGGTGGCGAAGAGCGTGCAGCCCGTTGCGAACAGAAGCGCACCCGGAAGCGCCACCACGCGCTGGCCGAAGCGATCGGCAAGCCGGCCCGCTATCGGAGCGCTGAGCGCCGCCATCAGCGGGCCGGGCGTGACCGCAAAGCCCGCCTTCAGGATCGAGTAGCCCCAGATCTCGGTCAGGAAGAGCACGTTGGCAAGCAGCAGCGCGTAGAAGGCCGACGCGAAGGCGAGCATCCCTACGTTCGCCACGGCGAACGAGCGCGACCGGAGCAGCGACAGCTCGATCACGGGCGCCCGGTGGCGCGCCGAGCGGATCACGACCGCCGGCAGCAGCAGCGCCGCCGCGCCAAGCGAAGCGAGCACGCGCGCGCTGTCCCAACCCCAGTCCGAGCCCTTGACGATTCCGAGCGCGAGCGCGCCCACACCGGCCACCATCAGCGCACTGCCGAGCGCATCGGGCAGCACGGCGTTCGGCGTCGCGCGTCTCGCGCAGCAGGCGACGTGCGGGCACGAGCGCGAGCAGGCCTATCGGGACGTTCAGGAAGAAGACCCAGCGCCAGCCGACCGCGTCGACGAGCAGGCCGCCCAGCGAGGGCCCGAGGGCGGCCGCGACTGCGCCGGTGGCGCTCCAGATCGCCACGGCGGTGGCGCGCTTGCCGAGCGGGAACTCCGGCAGGAGCAGCGCGAGCGAGGTCGGCACGAGGATCGCCCCCGCCGCGGCCTGCAGGATGCGCGCCCCAACGAGCAGCTCGGACGAGGGCGCGAGCCCGCATAGCACCGAGGTGCTGATGAACGCGACCACGCCGATCAGGAACATCCGGCGGCGCCCGACCAGGTCGGCGAGCCGGCCTGCTGGCACGAGCAGCGCGGCGAAGACGATGTTGTACGCGTTCAGGATCCAGGACAGATCGGCGCGCGTGGACTCGCTGAAGTCACGCTGGATGTCCGGGAAGGCGACGTTGACGATCGTCACGTCGAGGAAGCTCATGAAGACGGCGACCGCCGTGACTCCCAGCACCTTCCAGCGTCGTTCCATCTACCCGCCCTCCCGGCCCCAAGGTCAGTTGCTTGACGCAACGCACCCTACACGAGTCGGTTGTTTCACGCAACGGAGCACGCTAGGCTGGTCGCAGTGCTCCCCCGCACCTACGAGACCCAGGTCTGCTCGATCGCCCGCACGCTCGAAGTGATGGGCGACCGCTGGACGATGCTGATCATCCGCAACGTCTTCCTCGGGATGCGGCGCTTCGACGACTTCCAGAGCGACCTGGGGATCGCGCGCAACGTGTTGAGCGACCGGCTGGCGCGCCTCGTCGACGAGGGCATCATGGAGCGCCACCCCTACCAGGAGCGCCCCGAGCGCTTCGAGTACCGGCTCACGGAGAAGGGCATCGACCTGTGGCCCGTGCTGGTCTCGCTGATGAAGTGGGGCGACCGCCACGCCCCGGAGGAGGCCGGGCCGCCGACGCTCATCTTGCACCGCGGCTGCGGCGGCGAGGTCGACGAGCGTTTCGTCTGCAAGGAGTGCGGCGAGCCCGTGGAGGCCCGCATCGAGCGAGGCTAGGCCGGGACCCGGCGCGCTCCGATCCTGGCCCAGCGCCGTCCTCTGAAGCGCCAGGCGAGCGTCGCGAGCCGGGCGAGGATCAGGCCGAGCAGGCCGAACCAGACGCCCACGATCCCCCAGTCGAACGCGAGTGACGCAAGCGTGATCGGCACGAAGACGCCGAACGTCGAGGCGAGCATCGCCCACATCAGGTAGCGCGTGTCGCCCGCGCCGATGAGGATGCCGTCGAGCGCGAACACCGCCCCGTTGGCCGGCTGCATGAGCGCGAAGATGAGCCAGATCTCCTGGGCGCGCTCGACCACGTCCTCGTCGCCCGTGAAGGCGTGCGGCAGCACGTCGACGAGCGCGAGCATCAGTGCTCCGAACAACGCTCCGGCGACGACGGCCCACTCGATCATGCGCCGCGCGGCGCGATGCGCTTCCTCGGCGTCGCCCGCCCCGAGCGAGCGCCCCACGATCACCTGCCCCGCGATCGCGATTGCATCGAGCACGAGCGCCAGGAAGACGAACAGCTGAAACGCGATCTGGTGCGCTGCGAGCGAGTCGTCGCCTACGCGCGCGAGCACGGCGCCCGCCACCAGGAACGAGCCGTACAGCGCCGCCGTGCGGATGAAGATCTCGCTGCCGATGCGCGCGAGCGGGCGCATCGCCGACAGTGACGGCCGGCGCGAGTCGGCCGGCGCCGCCAGCAGCGCCCACGTGAACGCCGCGCCCATGCCGGCCTGCGCCACGACGGTCGCCCAGGCCGAGCCGGCGAGGCCCCAGTCGAAGACGTAGATGAACAGCAGGTTCAGGAGCACGTTGGCGACGTTCGCGACGACGACGATCACGAGCGGCGTGCGCAGATCCGACACGCCGCGCAGGTAGCCCTGCCCGGCCAGCGCGATGAGCGCGAAGATGAGGCCGATCGAGCCGATCCGCAGGTACAGGACGGCGAGGTCGCCGGTACGGCCGTCGCCGCCCATCAGGTCGACGAGCGGCACGGCGAAGGCCGCGATCAGGGCCGTCAGCAGAACGCCGATCCCGCTCGACAGCCAGAGCGCCTGGGCAGCGATGCGGCCGGCCGCCTCCTCCTCCCCGGCACCGTGCAGCCGCGCGACCTGCGCCGTCGTGCCGTAGGTCAGGAAGTTGAAGAGCGTGAAGGACCCCGCGAGCAGCGCGGCGGCGATCGCGAGCGCGGCCAGCTCCTCGGTGCCGAGGTGGCCGACCATCGCCGTGTCGGCGAGCAGGTAGAGCGGCTCGGCGGCGAGCGCGCCGAGCGCCGGGAGCGCGAGCTTCAGGATCTCCCGGTCGTACGGGGAGCGGAGCGGCACGGGCGCGGGCTACTCGAGCACGAAGTAGTCCCGGTGCACGGCCTCCTCGGTCGCTCGCGGCAGCAGCTCGCGCACCTGATCTGTCTTCAGTCCCTTGATCCGGCGCAGCTCCTCGGCGGAGTAGCCGACGATGCCCTTGCCGACCGCGCGGCCGTCGCAGCGCACCTCGACGGCGTCGCCCGCCTCGAAGTCTCCCTCGACGTCGACGACGCCCACCGGCAGCAGGCTCGTGCCGCGCTCGCGCAGCGCATGCTCGGCGCCCTCGTCGACGACGAGCCGGCCCTGCGTCGGCTTCGCGTACTTGAGCCAGAGCTTGAAGCTCGACACCCGCCCCGCCTGGGGATGGAAGCGCGTCCCCCCGGGCGCGCCCGCGAGGGCGGCCGCGACCGCGTCGCGATCCACGCCACTCGTGATCGTCACGGGGATGCCGGCCGCCGTCGCCATCTCGGCCGCCACGACCTTCGAGCGCATGCCGCCGGAGCCGAGCGGCGAGGTGGACAGCCCGATCTCGTAGCGCTCGAGCTCGTCGAGCCTGCGCACGTCGGTGATCAGCTCGGCCGAGCTGTCGCGGCGAGGGTCGGCGCTGTAGAGGCCGCCGGTGTCCGTCAGGAGGACGAGCAGGTCCGCGACGAGCAGGATCGCCACCTGCGCGGCGAGGAAGTCGTTGTCGCCGAAGGAAATCTCGTCGGTGGTGGTCGTGTCGTTCTCGTTGATCACCGGCACGACCCGCCAGCGCAGCAGCGTGCCGAGCGTGTGGCGCGCGTTCAGGTAGTGGGTGCGCGCCGACATGTCGAAGAAGGTGAGGAGCACCTGCGCCGACTGCACGCCGTGCCCCTGCAGCAGCTCGTCGTAGTGGCGGTAGAGCTTGCCCTGGCCGACCGCCGATGCCGCCTGGAGCCCCTCCATCGCCGTCGGGCGCATCGGCAGCTCCATCAGGCGCATCCCGCGGGCGATCGCCCCGGAGGTCACGACGACCACGGCGTCGCCCGCCAGATGGCGCGCCGCGACCTCGGCGCAGATGGCGTCGAGCACGTCTTGGCGCACCTCCCCGCGCTCGTCCGCGACGATGCTCGAGCCGAGCTTGACGACGACCGTCGACATGCCGGAGAGGTTAGGCCGCCCTCGCTAGGGCGTGCCGCCCGAGAGCTTCCACCGGCCGTCCTCCTGCTCGAGCCGCAGGGTCTGGGTGGCCGAGCGTCCCTGCGTCCTGATCACCGCTCGCACCGTGGCCTCGTCCCCGTCGATCTCGGTGCGCCTGATCTCGACCAGCTCGGCGTCCACACCGGACGCCTCCTCGAGCTGACGCTTGCATTCGTCCTCGGCCCTGTCGCCCGTCGCCCCCGTCGCCTGCTCGAGGAACTCCTGGGTCACGATCTCGCCGCAGAACGCCTCCGGGTCGGGCTCGCTCGATGCGCTCACGAAGTCGCGCACGGTCTGCTCGACATCGTCCTTGTCGTCGTCGCCGCATGCCGCCAGGGCGAGCGCCGCGGCGGCGAGCAACAGCATCAGAACGGGACGCAGCATGGGGGCCGATCTGTTCTATCAGCCGAATGGCGCGCCGGGATCCAGCTCGAAGGTCACCCCGCCGATCTCAACGTCGTCGCCGGGCTCGAAACCGGCGGCCTCGAGCGCACGAATCACCCCGAGCGTGCGCAGGCGCTCCTCGACGTAGCGAAGGGCGTCCTCGTTGTCGAGATCGTGGCGCGCGATGAGGCGCTCGACGCCCTCGCCCGCAACCCGGAATGCGCCGCTCGGCGCGCGCTCGACGCGGAAGGCGTCGCCTCGGCCGGGCCGATAGACGCGGTGCGTCGCGGGGGTCTCGGCGTCCTCGTCGGTGCTGCGCTCGGGCGGCGGCACGTGGGCGAAGATGGACGCCGCCAGGTCGTCGAGGCCTGCGCCGGTCGCGGCCGAGGTCGGGATCACGGCGCGGACGTCCGAGTCGCGCAGTCGCTCGCTCCACTCCTCTACAGCCGCGCGGATCGTCTCCTCCGGGACGAGATCCATCTTCGACAGCGCGAGCATGCGCGGCAGCTCCGCGAGCCCATGGCCGTGCAGGCGCAGCTCGGCCTCCACGGTCGCGAAGTTCTCGGCCGGGTCCGAGCCATCCAATGGGGCGAGGTCGAGCACGTGCACGAGCAGCCGGCAGCGCTCCACGTGCGCCAGGAACTCGTGGCCGAGTCCCGCGCCCGCGCTCGCCCCCTCGATCAGGCCGGGGATATCGGCGAGCACGAGCTGGCGCTCGTCGCGCTCGAGCGTGCCGAGCACCGGCTCGACCGTGGTGAATGGATACTCGGCCACCTTCGGCTGCGCGCGCGTGAGGCGCGCGAGCAGCGACGACTTGCCGGCGTTCGGCAGCCCGACGAGCCCGGCGTCCGCAAGCAGCCGCAGGCGCAGCTCGAGCCAGCGCTCCTGGCCCCGCAGGCCGCGCTCGGCGAAGCGCGGCGTCTGGCGCGTCGAGGTGGCGAATTGCCGGTTGCCGCGGCCGCCGGAGCCGCCACGCGCGACTACGGCGCGCTGCCCGCCCTGCGCCAGGTCCCAGCGGTCGCCGCTCGCGGGGTCCTCCGCGACCGTGCCGGGCGGCACGCGCACCTCGAGGGCGTCGGGCGTCGCGCCGTGCTTGCCCGCGCCCTGTCCGTGGCCGCCGCGAGCGGCCTTGAAGTGCTGGCCGCGCCTGAACGCGGAGAGGTCGCGTAGCGAGGGGTCGGATACGAGCAGGACCTCGCCGCCACGGCCGCCGTCGCCGCCGTCGGGACCGCCCTTCGGCACGTGCGCCTCGCGCCGGAACGAGACGACGCCGTTGCCGCCGTCGCCTCCCTTGACGTAGATGCGGGCCCGGTCGTGGAACACGGGCGCAGCGTCAGACGGGACCCGGCCCAGGCGGCGCCGACTCGGCCCGCGTGCCGATCAGGCGGGCGATCAGGTGCCCGTCGTCCGGGAAGAGGCCCGCGGCGGGCAGCCGCTCGAGCAGGTCCGCGTAGCCGGGGCGCTCGTCGAACACCTTGCGCAGGATCGGGATCGCCTCCTGCTCGCTCCCGCCCGCCGCGAGCGCGGCGCCGTGCCAGAAGGCGAGCTCCGGGTTCTCGGGCTCGGCGGCGTGAGCCGCGGCGTACTCGCGCAGCGCCCCAGCCGTGTCGCCCTCGGCTGCGAGCTGGTCGCCGACGTCGGCGCGCGCGTAGGCGCGCCACATTCGCAGCAGGCGGCGCAGCTCGGCGAGCGGATCGGCATGGTCGTCGACGCGCAGGTCGACGAGCTTCTCCTCGCCGGGCCGGCCGCTGCCGCGGGCCGCCACCACGAGCAGCGCGGCCGACTGGCGGCCGCGCAGGTCGCCGCCCTCGCCCTCCGCCGCGTCGAGCGCGGCCAGCAGCCGCTCGGCGAGCTCGCCGCGCGCGGCCTCATAGCCGCGCACCATCGCGGCCGGGACCGTGTCGCGCTCCATGATGTTGGCCTGCGCGCTCACCTGGTTGCCGAGCGCGTGCCCGGCGTGATCGATGCAGCCCTTGCCGCTGTGGACGGCGACGCGGCCGGCCCGGTCGACCATGGCGACCTGGCGGACGTTCTGCTGGGAGTCGGCGGCCAGCAGCTCGTGCAGGCTCTCGGGTGCGCTCTTGCCGGAGCGCATCAGCTCGAGGCCGCGCGGGCCGTAGACAGGATCGACCACGGACTGGGTGGCGACGGCGCCCACGCCCGCCTCGGCCCAGCTCACGAGTGAGCCGACGCCGAAGAAATGCGACTGGACAGCCACGCCGAGCGTCCCGCTCGACGGGTCACGGGCGACGATCGAGTAAGTCAGATGCGGGAGGCTACTCGGCCGGCTCGACCGAGATGACCCGGCCGCGGCGGCCGCTCGCGAACTGCACGGTGCCGGGGCGGGTGGCGAAGATCGTGTGGTCGCGGCCGAGGTCGACGCCCTCGCCGGGCTTGAAGCGGGTCCCGCGCTGGCGCACGATGATCTCGCCGCCCGAGACCTGCTGGCCCGCGAACACCTTGACGCCGAGGCGCTTGGCGTTCGAGTCGCGGCCGTTGCGGCTGGAGCCGAGGCCCTTCTTATGAGCCATCCTCGTCCTCCTTCTTGGCGGCGGGCTTGCGGGCGCTCGCCTTGATCGAGTTGATCTCGAGCCTGGTGAGGTCCGCGCGAGCGCCATAGCGGCGCTTGTAACCGCGCTTGGGCTTGAACTTGAGCCCGTGGATCTTCTTGCCGCGCTCGTGGCCGGTCACGGTCGCCTGGACCTTGACCTTGGTGAGCTCGTCGCCGCCGAGCAGCGACTTGTCGCCGTCGGCGAACAGCAGCGGCTCGAGGTCGACCTTGTCGCCCTCGCCCGCGGACAGGCGATCGACGACGATCGAGTCGCCCTCCTCGACGCGGTACTGCTT
The DNA here is from genome assembly GCA_963814095.1 of uncultured Thermoleophilaceae bacterium. GTDB lineage: Bacteria > Actinomycetota > Thermoleophilia > Solirubrobacterales > Thermoleophilaceae > JACVRW01. The sequence goes on from CAWFBT010000005.1 coordinate 228,366, forward strand.
ACCGCCGACCTTTACCACTGCGTAGCTCATGACATGGAAACGGCGGCCACGGGTGTGGACGCCGAGTGGCGAGTGTAGCGACTCGCGGGCTCTCTCAACGGGACGCGCCGCGGCTCGGCCCGGCCGTTGCAAGCGCCGCGGCCGGCTCTTGCTCGGGCGCGGCCGGCCGCCGCGTCTGCGCGATGAGGAGGCCGCCGGCGACGAGCCCCGCCCCAGCGAGCGCGCGCCAGGTGATGGTCTCGTCGTAGAGCACCGATCCGAAGATGAGCGCCCCAAAGGGCAGCAGCATCGCCAGGAAGGACATCGCCTGAGCGGTCAGGTAGCGGAGCAGCACGGTGAGGGCGACGAACGTGACCGCCGAGCCGAGGATCGCCAGATAGAGGATCGAGCCGACCGACTCGGGTGTCCAGGCGAACTCGCCCCAGCTCTCCCCGACGGCGGACACGGCGAGCAGCAGCACGCCGCCGCCGAGCATGCCCCAGCCGTTGAGGACGACGGCGTCGAGCTGCGCGGCCCGCAGCTTCTGGCCGATCTGGCCGACGGCTGCGCCGAGCGGCGACAGCGCAAGCGCCGCGGCGCCCGCCAGCGCCAGGTCGTCGTCGCCCAGCTCGAGGCTCTCCGCGAAGGCGAGGGCGAGGCCGCCGATCGCCACGCACACGCCGAACACGAGCCGGGCGCGGAGCGGCTCCTCGGGGAGGAAGATCCCGGCGAGCACCGCGGTGTACAGGGGCAGGACGCCGAACAGCACCGCCGCGAGGCCCGACGGGATGTGCTGCTCGCCCCAGTAGACGAGCCCGTACGCGAACGCGAACGGCGCCAGCGCGAGCACCGCGGCGAGCAGCCAGTCCGTGCGTAGCGAGCGCCGTCCGATCGCGGCGAAGACCAGCAGCACGAGGCCTGCAAGCGCGAATCGCACTCCCGCCCCGAGCAAGGGCGGCGAGTCCTCGAGGCCGAATTTGATCGCCACCCAGGTGCTCGACCAGATCAGGACGAGCAGCGCGTAGAGCCCGTATACGGCGGAGCGACTCACACCCGCCGACGTTAGCGGGGCCTACTCGGCGTCGCGGTGGACCGGCGTCGGGCGAGAAGGCCGGCAGGCAGACCGCCACGTACTCGGCGCCGCCGGGGGTCGAGTAGGTCACCCACTCGCCCGCCCGCACGAGCACCGCCTGGCCGGCCAAGACCTCGAGCGTGTCGTCCTCGGTGTCGACCTGGAGCGCGCCCGCCAGCACCACGGTGTACTCGTCGAAGTCGGGCCGCTGGCCCGGCTCCCGCCAGCCGGCGGGCGAGCGCATGCGCGCGACGCTCAGGCGCTCCTCGCCGTTGCTCGCGCGCCCGGCGAACTCATCGATCAGCTTGGGCGGCTCGCCGGCCGCCTCGACGCGGACGGGCGCCTCGATCAGCTCGGGCATCGCCGGCAGCCTACGCCACCACACGCAGGTGCCTGTAGGGGCGCCCGCGCAGGTCGCGGATGACCGCGTCGACGAGCTTCTCGTCGTCCGCGACCTGACCGTCCGTGACGGCGTCGATCAGGCTGCGCTTGCGCTCGAGGACGTGCGACATCGTCTCGTCGATCGTGTCCGGCGCGAGCAGGTACCAGGCCGTGACGGCGCTGTCCTGGCCGATCCGGTGAAGGCGGTCCTCCGCTTGGTCGTGACGAGCGGGCGTCCAGTCGAGCTCGAGGAAGGCGACGTTCGAGGCGCGCGTGAGCGTGATGCCCTGCGAGGCGGCACGCATCGAGCAGACGATCAGCTGCGGCCCATCCTCGCTCTGGAAGGCGTCCACGGCGCGCTGGCGCTCGTGCGACGAATCGGCCCCCATGATGTGCACGGCGTCGGGGAAGCGGTCGAGCATGGCGCGCTGCATGGCCACGTGCTCGGCGAACACGACGAGCGGCTCGCCCGACTCGAGGAAGTCGGCGATCCAGGCGAGCGCGGTGGGCAGCTTGCCGCGCGCCGCCAGCTGGCGCAGGTTGTTGAGGCGGACGAGCTGCTCCGCACGCAGGGCCGCGGCGATCTTCGCGTCCATCGTGCGCAGGTCGAGCGGCAGCGTGTGCAGCCACGCGATCACGTCGTTCTCGGCGAGCCGGTACTCGTGCTCGTTCGAGAGCAGGATCGGAACGGTGTCGTGGCGCTTCGAGGGCAGCTGCGGCAGCACCTGCTTCTTTGTGCGGCGCACGTAGCAGCGCGCGCGCAGGTTCCAGTGCAGGCGGTCGTCGCTACCGGCCGAGCGGAAGCGGCGCGTCAGGCGCGCCCCGCTGCCGAACTCCTCGAGCCGGCCGAGCACGCGCAGCTGCGAGACGAGCTCCTCCGGCCGGTTCAGGATCGGCGTGCCGGTGAGGGCGAGCCGCAGCGCGTTCTCGGGAAGCTGGGCAGCGAGCTCGAGTGCCGTCTTCGTCCGCTGCGCGCCAGGGTTCTTGATGTAGTGCGACTCGTCCAGAACGAGCGCGCGCGGCGCCCGGGCGCTGAGTCGCTCGGCGTGCGCCTCGAGGATGTCGTAGTTGAGCACCGTGATCTCCGCGCTCTCGGCCTCTGGCGTCCAGCTGGCTTCGGTGCGGCCCTCGAGCACGGCCACGCTCCGCTCGGGCAGCCAGTGGGAGCTCTCGCGTGCCCAGGTCAACTTCATGCTCGCCGGGCAGACGACGATCGCCGGAAACGCTCCGTCCGACTCGAGCGTGGCCAGTGCCTGCACCGTCTTGCCGAGGCCCTGCTCGTCGGCGATGAAGGTCTGCCGGCGCTCCAGCGCGTAGCGCACCCCGGCGCGCTGGAAGGGATGCAGCTCGCCCCCGAGGACGAGCCCGTCGAGGTCGGCGTCCTCCGCGTAGGACAACGCCACTGTCGCCGCCGCGCGATCGTGCTCGGCGGTCAACTCGGCGAGCAGCTCGTGGACCGTTGCGTCGATTCGAAGCGAGGGATGCTCGGCCACGAAGGAGGCCAGGGCCGGGGCGAGCGCGGGATCCGCCGGAACCCCCACGCCCCAGGTGGCGTCGCGGCGGAAGTAGCGGCCGGCGCGGAACACCGGGCGCTGCTCGGGGAGCTTCTTGAAGTCACGCGCCGGCGCCGGGTCCCAGACGCTGAAGAGGCAGAGCTCGGGCTCGCCGCTCTCGCCGATCTCGAGCGTCATCTCCGCCGGAGCCGGAACCAGGCCGTCACGCAGCTCGCGCGCGCACGGCTTGGCGAGGTCGTCGAGCTCGACGCCGTCGAGCGACTGCAGGCGCGTCGCTGTCTCGGCGTCGAAGGGCATGATCAGCCTGCCCTCGCCGAGGCTCGTGTCGCCCTCGAGATCCTCCGGCGGCTCGCCGGAAATGGTGCGCAGCACGAACGCGCCGCTGCCGTTCTGGGCGACGACCGTCACGAGTGCGCGCCAGCGGTCCGAGTCGCTCAGCCAGGCCAGCACCTCGGGCGAGGCGACCAGCTCGGGGAAGCGCGCCAGCAGCGTCTCGATCGTCTTGCCGAGCCGGGCGTCGGCGGGCACGCGCCAGTTGCGGCGGCGCCAGTCGAACCAGCGCCGCGGCAGCTCCTTGACCGCCTCGTTCAGCTCGTCGTTGAACGGGAAGTCGAAGACGAGCTCAGGCGCACGGGGGTCCTGGAGCAGCCAGATCCGGCCCTGGGCCGGTGCGGAGTCGGTGCCAGGCTGATCGCTCATCAAACAATCGAGACTAGCCGCCCTCTCGGCACCTTGCTCAACTTTCGGGGGCGAGCACCACGTTCTGCAGCGGTTCACCCCGCACGTAGCGGCCGAGTTGCTCGGCTCCAAAGCGAATCGCCCGATGGTCGGCCGCCACGCTGTCACCCGCATTGTGCGGCGTGATCGCGAGCGCCAGCTCCCAGAGCGGATGGCCCTCGGGCAGCGGCTCGGGGTCCACGACGTCGAGGACGGCCCGCAGCCGGCCGCTGCGCAGCTCGGCCACGAGCGCATCGGTGTCGACCACCGCGCCGCGCCCGGCGTTCACCAGCAGCGCGCCGTCGCGCATCCGGGCGAGGAGGGCGGAGTCGACGAGGCCGGTCGTCTCGGCCGTCAGCGGCGCGAGCACGACGACCGCGTCGGCGCGGCCGATGAGCTCCGGCAGCGCGCTCACGGCGTACACGCCGTCGCGGGCGTTCCGAGCGACGCCGATGACGCTCACGCCGAAGGGCTCGAGCCGCCGCTCGAGCGCCCGCCCGATCGAGCCGAAGCCGATGATCAGCACGGTCGAGCCCTGGAGCTCGCGGGGAGCGTCGTACTCCCAGCGCCGGCTGCGCGCGACCTCGAGCAATCCGTAGAGGTCGCCCAGGAGGGCTCCGACCACCCACTCGGCCACCGCCGCGTCGCGCGCCCCGCGCGCGTTGCAGAGCGTCGCCCAGGGCGGAATCAGACGCTCGATCCAGTCCGTTCCCGCGGACAGCGACTGCACGACCCGCAACCGCTCGAGCGCCGCCAGCGCCTGCAGCGTCTCCTGGTCCTTCCACTCGGGCAGCACGAAGGCGGCCTCGTCGCGGCCGTCCGGCAGCTGCCGCACGTCGACGCCCTCCGGGGCCAGCTCGCTGACGACTCCGAAGGCCCGCGCGGTGACGGCCGCGATCACCCGAGCGCGCGCTCGAGGTTGTCGAAGGCCTTGCCCCAACCGTCCTCGTGCGAGCGGACTGCTTCCTCATCCCACAGGTCGCTGTGGGTGAAGCGGACATGTGTTGAGCCGTCCTTCTCCTCGAACTCGAGCTCGATCAGCTGGCGCCTGTCGTCGCCGTCCCAGATCCAGGTGAACGCCAGCCTGTTGCGGCGGGTCGATCTCGGTGTAGCGCCCGCCGCCGCCGTACTCGACGTCCTCGTGCGGGTTGCGCATCACCACCCGCACGGCGCCGCCCACGCGCAGGTCGACCTCGGCCTCGGTCGTCTCCCAGTCGTGCTCGGCGTGCCACCAGCGCCGCATCACCTCCTCGCTTGTCCAGGCGTCGAAGACCGCCTGGGCGGGCGCATGGAACATGCGCTCCATGCGCAGCGTGGTGCTCTCGGTCATGTCTCGGGGATCCCGTCCGCGTCGCAGACGCAGCATTATCCAGGCGCGCACCAGCCCCAGCGCCGCCCCCGCGCCGAGCAACGACGGGACGAGCTCCTCGACCGGCAGGACCCCGACGTGGGCGATCACTCGTCCTCGCCGTAGGCGTCGTGGTAGTTCCACCACAGGTACGGCGCGCTCTGCGGGTAGCCCTCGGGCGAGTCCTCCCATTCTTCCTGACGGCCCAGCGCCGTCATGTCGAGGTAGGCCCAGGTGGTGCCCATCGCCTCGGAGCCGCGGCTGTTGGTGAAGTAGGTGCGGAACACCTTGTCGCCGTCGCGGATGAAGGCGTTCGTGCCGTGCCACTCGCCGACGCCGTGGTCGGAATCGAAGTCGTCCGTGAGCCCGTACCAGGGGATGAGCTCCCAGCCCATGCGCTCCTTGAGACCCTGGATCTTCTCCTGCGGCGCACGCGAGACGAACGCCAGGGTGGTGTCGCGCGCGTTCAGATGCGCCGGGTGCGCGACCTGGTCGGCCAGGAACGAGCAGCCCCCGCATCCACGCTCCGGCCAGCCCTCCACGTCCGGGTCGTAGAAGAATCGATAGACGACCAGTTGGCGGCGACCCTCGAACAGGTCGAGCAGGCTCGCCGGGCCGTTCGGGCCGTCGAACGTGTACTCCTTCTCCACGGCCAGCCACGGCATCCGGCGGCGCTCGGCGGCGAGCGCGTCGCGCGCGTGGGTGAGCTCCTTCTCCTTCGAAAGCATCTGCTCGTGGGCCTTGTCCCACTCTTCCTTGGAGACGACGGGTGGGGTGTTCATCAGGACTCTTTCTCCTTGAGGTACTCGTCTACGACATCGAACATGCGGCCCCAGAGGGCGCGCTGGCGATCCATCCAGTCGGCCGCCTCGCTCAGCACGTCGGGCTCGAGCGAGATCCGATGGGTCCGGCCCACCACCTCGCGCCTGATGACGCCGGTCTCCTCGAGCACCTTCAGATGCTTGGAGATCGCGGGCTTCGAGACGCCGAAGCCGGCGGTCGCGTCGCCGACCGTGGCGGGACCGGCGGCGAGGCGCTCGACTATCCCGCGGCGGATCGGGTGCGAGAGGGCCTTGAACGGATCGTTAACCACTGGGTTAACAGTAGCAGCAAAGAAAGGCCGCCGGCACTGTGCCGGCGGCCTCTCAGGACGTGCCGCGAGATCTACCTGAGCCGCATCGCGGCGAGGATGCTGTCGTGCACGTCCGTATTCCGCTGGAAGCGGGCGAACGCGCGCGCGCCCGGGCCCTCGGCCGTCACGGGCGTGGCCGCGCCCGTGTGCGCGTCGGTCGTCCAGTCAACGGTGAACTCGAGGTCCGTGCCGGGCAGCGGGAACGGCCCGTCCTCGGCGGAAACGTCGTCGCCGGACTCGTCGTCCTCGTCGACGTTCTCGATGGCGAGGCCGCCCGTCTCGTGGTCACCGGCCACCACGAGCAGCGTGCCGGGGTGCGTCGCCGCGAACCGAACCGCCAGCTCGACCGTCCTGTCGAGCGCCTCCCCCGCGAGAATCATCTTCTCGGCGTTGTCGTTGTGGGCGAACTCGTCGATGGCCTCCTCCTCGACGAAGAGGAAGAAGCCGTCGCGGTCGCGCGAGACGACGCTGAGCGCCTTCTCGGTCATCTCGTCGAGCGGGACGACGGGCTCGTAGATGTCGCCCTCGCCTTCCGCTCGCTGCTGGAACATCTCCTCGTTGGCGAACAGTCCGAGGAGCTTGCGCGCGCGACTGCTCTGCAGGCTCTCGCGGTCGGAGACGTACTCGTAGCCGAGCCCCTCCGCCCGCTCGATCAGGTTGCCGCGGTCGCTGCTGCTCTGCTCGGTCGGGTCCTCCGGCGGGTTGTCGGGATACGCGCCTGGAACGCCGGGCGGGAGCCAGCGGTCCTCGCCGCCGCCGAGGATCACGTCCGGCTTGCTTCCTGTCAGGAACTGCAGGGCGATCTCGCTCTGCGCCGCCCGATCGGGGACGTGCGCGCCGAACGCCGCCGGAGAGGCGTCGGTCACCTGGGCGGTGGTCACGAGGCCGGTGGCCTTGCCGGCCGCGCGTGCCCGCTCGAGCAGCGTCGGCACCGGCCGCCCGTCGGCATCCACGCCGACGGCGCCGTTGAAGGTCCGGACGCCGCTCGCGAACGCCGTCGCCCCGGCCGCCGAATCCGTGACGGCCTCTTCGGAATCGTCAGGATCGGTGCTCGCGAGGCCCGCGTAGCGGAGCTCGTTCATGGCGAGCTGGCCGTCCCTGCCCTTCGTGGCGAGCCGGATCAGCTCGCGATGCGACACGCCCATGCCGTCGCCGTGCAGGAAGATCACGTTCTTGGCCCGGTCGCCGCGGCCGTGATCGCTCCACCCCCTGTCACCGGAATCGGCCGGGCTCGACACCGCGACCGAGAGAGCCGTCGCAGCGGAGGCCGCCACGCCGACCGCGAGCATGCCTTTCCACTTACTCATGAGATACCTCCTCCACCGAGTGCCAGTGGCCTCGGCCTACCCGGGGCACGCGCGTCCGAAATCTTCAAGACGGGGGAGCGCCCGGTCTGGATGATGCTGAGGATGAACGCTCAACTGGACCTGATCGGAATAGTCGTCGAGGACATGGGGCGCTCGCTCGCGTTCTACCGGGAGCTCGGGCTCGACATTCCCGAGGACGGAGACGGACAGCCGCACGTCGAGACCACCCTGCGCGGCGGGCTGCGGCTCGCCTGGGACACACGGGAGACGATTCAGTCGTTCAACCCGGACTGGGAGCCCGCGAGCGGCGGGCCTCAGATCGGCCTCGCGTTCCTGGTCGACTCGCCCGCCGACGTCGACGCCGTCTTCGAGCGGCTCGTGTCGCTCGGCCACCACGGCCACAAGGAGCCGTTCGACGCCCCCTGGGGCCAGCGCTATGCGCTCGTCCACGACCCCGACGGCAACTCCGTCGACCTGTTCGCGGCGCTCTAGGCGAGCTGGATCAGCGCGACGCCCGCGAGCAGCAGGACGACGCCGGCAAGGCGGACCGGCGAGATCGTCCGCCTCGGCAGGCGCAGCAGGCCGTAGCGGTCGACGAGGACCGAGGCGACCTGCTGCCCTGCCACGGTGAGCGCGACGGTCGGCGCCACGCCGATCTCGGGGATCAGGACGAACACCGACGTCACGTAGGTGGCGCCGCAGGCGCCGCCGAGCCAGCCCCACCAGGGGACGGCTCGCAGGCGCGCGCCGGCCGGTCGCGGCGAGCGCCTCAGCGCGAGCAGCAGCCGCAAGGAGGACTGCCATCGCGGCGGTGGCGACCAGGAACGAGAAGGCGCCGACCGTGATCGGCGCATCCACGTCCGCGCGCAGCTGCGCGTTCACGGCGCCCTGCACCGGCAGCACCGCCCCGGCGGCAAGGCCGGCAGCCACCCAGCCGCCGCGGTTGCGCAGAGCGCCGTCGAGCGATTCGCCACCGGCCTGCGCGCGCACGATCATCCAGGTGGCGACGACGATCGCGACCGCACCGGCCAGGGCGGACGGGCCGAGCGGCTCACGCTCGACGCCCAGCCAGCCCGAGCCGTCGAGCAGGAGCGAGGCGGCCATCTGGCCGGCTATGAAGAGACCGACGGCGACGAGCGCGCCAAGGCGCGGGAAGAGCAGGATGCCGGCCGTGATGTAGACGGCGCTGCCGATCCCGCCCCACAGGTGCGCGGGCTCTGCGTCCGCCAGCGCACCGAAGGCGCCGAGCGTGCCGACCACCGCCGTGAGCGCGAGCAGCAGGCCCGCGCCGATCGCGAGCTGGAGCGTGGACGCGCCGATCGGGCTGCCGACGGCACCGGACAGCTGCACGTTGGCGCCCGCCTGGAGCGCCAGGAGGCTGCCGACAACGAGGAGGAAGGGGATCGCGAGGGCTTCCATGTGGAGACCGTCCGGTTCGTGAGCTAACTTGACTCTGGTCAAGTTAGCATGCACCGTCGCGATCTACCCACAACAGGCCCGCCCCCCGAGCGCGCGGACGCTCGCCGCAACCGCCTGCTCATCCTCGAAGCGGCCGCCGAGCTGATCGGCGAGCACGGCTTCGACCAGGTCACGATCGACGACATCGCGGCGCGCGCAGGTGTGGCCAAGGGGACCGTCTTCCACCGCTTCGGGAACCGCGCCGGCCTCGCGGTCGCCCTGCTCGACGAGCGCGAGCGGCGGCTGCAGGACAGGCTGCTTCGCGGCGCACCACCGCTCGGCCCGGGCGCTTCACCGGGGGAGCGCCTGATCGCCTTCCTCCGCGCACTGATCGACTTCACCGACGAGAACGTCGACCTGCTGATCGTGAGCGACTACGACGAGCCGGGGGGCCGCTACCGAACGGGCGCCTACGGCGCCTGGCGGCTCCACGTGGCCTCTCTGCTGGAGGAGCTGGGCGCGGGCCGCCGCGCCGCCGCGGGCCTCGCGGACACGCTGCTGGCCCCCGCGGCCGCCGACCTGATCCGCCACCGCCGCAGCGAGCAGGGCGTCGCCCGCGCTCAGATCAAGCGGGAGCTCGAGCTGGTGGGGCGGGCGCTCATCGCAGATGCCTTCGCGGGTCTCGCGTAGCGTCCGTACCTTGAGTCGCGCCGCTTGGCTCACCCCCTCGGAGCTCCGTATCGGCCTCGGCTGCATGCGGCTCGCGAGCGACGAGTCCGCGCTCGAGACGATCCGCACCGCGGTCGACGCGGGAATCACGGTCTTCGACACCGCCCGCGCGTATCCCGACAACGAGCGACTCCTCGCGCGCGGCCTACGCGAGGCAGGGACGGCTCAGGGCACACGGGTCGTGACGAAGGGCGGCATGACGCGGGCAGAGGGCCGCTGGATCCCGGACGGGCGCGCGAAGGCCATCCGGGCCGACTGCGAGGCGAGCATCGCCGCGCTCGACGGCCTGCCGATCGACCTCTACCTCATCCACGCACCCGATCCCAGGACGCCCTGGCGGACGTCGGTTCGAGCGCTGGCGCGGCTCCTCGACGAAGGGCTCGTGGAGCGCATCGGGCTGTCGAACGTCAACCGCCATCAGCTGGACGAGGCCCTGGAGCTCGCGCCGATCGCGGCCGTGCAGGTGGGGCTCAGCGTGCTCGACGACCAGGCGCTGCGCGGCGGCGTCGTCGAGCGCTGCGAGGAGGCGGGCGTCACCGTGATCGCGCATTCGCCGCTTGGCGGCCCGCGCCGGGCCGGCGGCCTCGCGCGCCGGCCGCAGCTTGCCGAGATCGCCGAGGCGCGCGGTGCTACGCCGGCGGAGATCGCGCTCGCCTGGCTCCTCCACCTGTCCCCGACGCTCGCCGCGATACCCGGCGCCCGCCGCCCGGACGCAGCCCGATCCGCCGCCCGCGCGGCGACGCTCGAGCTCGACCCCGGCGAGGTCGCCGCACTCTCCGGCGAGCCTCGCACCGTCGCCCGCCGCGCTCGGCCTGTGGATGGCGCCGAGGTCGTCGTCGTGATGGGCATCCCTGGCGCCGGGAAGAGCCACATCGCCGAGGAGCATCGAGCGCGCGGCTATCTCCGCCTCAATCGAGACGAGCGCGGAGGGTCGCTGCGCCAGCTCGCCGAAGCGCTCGACGAGGCACTGTCCTCAGGCGCACAACGGGTCGTGCTCGACAACACCTACCTGACTCGCGCCTCGCGCAGCTACGTGCTCGAAACGGCGGCTCGGCACGGCGTGCCGGCCCGCTGCGTGTGGCTCGACACCCCCCTCGCGCAGGCGCAGGTGAACATGGTCGAGCGGCTGCTCGAGACCTTCGGCCGGCTCCCCACCCCGGACGAGCTGCGGAAGGAGGCGAAGCAGCGCCAGGGCCTGCTGGCCCCCACCTCGCAGATGCGCGCGCTCCGCGAGCTGGAGCCGCCGGCGGCCGATGAGGGCTGGGCGGACCTGGAGCACGTCCCGTTCGAGCGCGCACGGCGGTCGGGCGGCCCGGGCGTCTTCGTGGGCGCCGCGGCGCTGCTCGAGCCCGGCTGGAGGGACCAGCTGGCGCAGGCCGCTCCCGATGCCCCTCACCTCGTCTACGACTGGAACCCGGATGGGCGCCGCGAGACGCTCGACGCGGCCGCCACCGCCCTCGCCGCAGAGGTGACAGGACCGGTCGAGGCCGCGCTCTGCCCGCACCCCGCGGGCCCGCCCGTCTGCTGGTGCCGTCCGCCGCTCCCGGGACTCGTGCTCGCGTTCGCCCGCACGCATGGCATCGACCCGTCGAAATCGACGCTCGTGGGGTCGACGCCCGCCCACCGAACGCTCGCCGCGACTCTCGGCGCGCGCTACGTCGCGGCCTGATCCGCGGGGCAGCTCGGCGGGGATAGAGTCGCTTCGATCGTCCAGACCGGGAGCAACCCCGCTTCCGGGGCAAGCAGTTCCGAGAGGAGAACGCGATGCGCAGAGCCGTGCGCCGTCACCTGTCGTACGCCAACGTAACCGCCACCCTGGCACTGGTACTGAGCCTGACGGCCGGCGCCTACGCCGCCGTGCAGGTGACCGGGAAGAACGTGGTGAACGGCTCGCTCACCGGCAAGGACATCCGTCCCGAGTCGATCAGCGGCAAGCACGTTCGCGGCCTTTCGCTGAGCGACCTTCAGGACGGGCCCGGGCAGTACTACATCAAGCAATCCGCCCTCGCTCGGGGCACCGGACTGGCCGAAGCGACCGCCACGTGCAACGGCAACGACGCCATGATCAGCGGCGGCACGGTCGGCGGACTGGGGAGCTTCGTCCTGGGTAGCGGCCCCGACGGCATGAACCCGAACACCCAGACGGCCCGGAGCTGGACCGGAAGGGTGCAGGGCGCAAACGGCTCGTCACCGGTTCAGGTACAGATCGTCGGGCTCTGCCTGACCGTGCCGTAGCCGCCGAGCGGCGCGCGCCCGCCCTAGCTCGTCGACTCCGCCTTCTTGCGCCGGCCGCGCCCGCCGCGCCGGCCGCGGCGGCGCCGGCGGCCGTTGTCCGAGGACTCGGCCGAGCCGTCGGCGCCGACGGCCAGCCCCTCGGGGGGGTTGACGAGCGTCGCCTGCGCCGCCTGGCGCCCGACCTTGTCGATCCGGACGAGCGTCTTCTCGCCCACGAGCGGGGCCGCGCCGAACACCGAGACGATGTAGCCGTCGAGCTTCGCGACGGCGTCGTCGTCGTTGTACATGTGCGGCTCCTCGATGTGGACGAGCACCTCCTCGCCCTCGCGGAACGGCAGCGCCCGCTGCTCGACGTCCTCGCGCGTGCCCTCGAGCACGACCTCGAAGTGGTCGATCGGCAACGCCTCGGTCCCCTCGAAGTGGAAGTGCTTGCCCGTCTCCTGCTCGATCTCGTGGATCGGGCCCTCGACCCCGTGGCCGCCCACGAGGATCGACGCCACCGAGGGGTGGACGCGGATCAGAAACGAGGGCGACTCGGGCCGCTCGAGGGCCAGGTCGCGCAGCCAGCGGTCGACCTCGATCGCGACGGTCTCCTCGGACAGCACCACGCCCTCGCCCTCGCACACCGGGCAGGTCTTCGTGACGATCTCACGCACCCCGTCGGTCACGTTCTGGCGTGTCATCTCGACGAGCCCGAGCGGTGAGATCTCGACCACGTAGGTCTTCGTACGGTCCTCGTCGAGCGCCTTGCGCAGCGTCTTCAGCACGGCGTCGCGGTTGCGCGCCCGCGACATGTCGATGAAGTCGATGACGATGATGCCGCCGATGTCGCGCAGGCGCAGCTGGCGCACGACCTCATCGGCCGCCTCGAGGTTCGTCCTCGTGATCGTGTCCTCGAGCTTGGCGCCCCTCCCGCGGCCGGTGAACGAACCGGAGTTGATGTCGATGACCGTCATCGCCTCGGCGTAGTCGATCATCAGGTAGCCGCCGCTCGGCAGGTCGACGCGGCGCTTGAGCACCGACTGGATCGCCTCCTCGACCCCGTAACGCTCGAACAACGGCTCATCGGGGTCGTCGTAGGACTCGAGCCGCTCGAGCAGCTCGGGCGCGGTGCGGTTGAAGAAGGACTCGAGCCGGTGGTGCTGCTTCTTGTCGTCGACGATCGCCTTCTCGAACTCACCCGAGAAGATGTCGCGCGCGACGCGCACGGACAGGTCCGCCTCCTGGAAGACCATCGCGGGCGCCGGGATGTCCTCGGCGCGCTTCTGCAGCACATCGTGGAGCTTGTGCAGGTACTTGATCTCGCGCTCGAAGTCCTCGCGGCTCGCGCCCTGCGCGGCGGTGCGTACGATCGCGCCGCCCTCGCCGAGGTCGGCCTTGCCGGCGGCGCGGCGCAGGCGGTCGCGCTCCTTGTCCTCGAGCCGGCGCGAGACGCCGACGCCCTCGCCCTGCGGCACGTACACGAGGTAGCGCCCCGCGATCGAGAGCTGCATGGACAGGCGCGGGCCCTTCGTCTTCAGCGGATCCTTGATCGCCTGGACGAGGATCTCCTGGCCGGGCTTGAGCAGCTCGGTGATGCGCTTGCCCTTCTGGCCGCGGCCACCGCGGCCGCGGCGCGCGACCTCCACGCCCGGGAAGACGACGTCGTCCGCGTGCAGGAAGCCGTTCTTGTCGAGGCCGATGTCCACGAAGGCGGCCTCGAGGCCGGGCAGGACGTTGTCGACCTTGCCCTTGTAGACGTTTCCGACGATCGAGCGGTTGCCCTTGCGCTCTATGTAGAGCTCGGCGACCCGCCAGTCGTCCTGTTGTGGTTTCTGATTTCTGTTACCGCGACCCTTCTTGGTGGCGCCGTTCGGGCTGCCCTCCGATTCGAGGATTGCGACTCTCGTTTCGCCACGGTCCACCGTGACGAGCAACTGCTTTCTCAAGGAAGTTTCCCTTCATATCGTCATAAGGCTTTCCCTGCAGCGGTTTCGCGCGCTTGCGCGTGTATCGACTGCAGGATCCCTATGGCCATCAATGTCGTCAGCACCGACGAGCCGCCATAACTCATGAGCGGCAGGGGGATGCCGGTGATGGGCATGATTCCGATCGTCATGCCCACGTTGACGAAGACTTGGAACATAAGCATGGCAGTGATTCCGCCTGCCACCAAGGCCCCATAGAAGTTCTTCGCCATCGTCAGTGTTTTCAGCCCTCTCCAGATCAAGAGGGCGAACAGGGATAGAACCAGCGCCGCCCCCACGAATCCGAACTCCTCGCCCACCACGCTGAACACGAAATCGGTGTGGTGCTCGGGCAGGAAGTCGAGCCGCGTCTGGGTTGAGTCGTCGCCACGGCCGGTCTTCCCCCCGGAGCCGATCGCCGTCAGCGACTGGTTGATCTGGTAGCCCTCCTCGCGTGGATCCGACGTCGGACTGAGGAAGGCGGTGAGGCGGTCCTTCTGATACGGCTTGAGCAGCTCGACGCCGGCCGCCGGCGCCGCCACAACCACCACCGCGATCGCCACCGCCGCGATGGCGGCGAGGCTCGCGAAGTGGGTCCACGGCGTACCGGCCACGAACATCACCGCCAGGAGGATCGCCAGGTAGACGAGCCCCGAGCCGAGGTCCGGCTGGGCGACCACCAGCATCGCCGGGAACAGCGCCAGCAGCACGATGCGGCTGGTGGTCTCGCGGTCGGTCAGGCGCCGCATGCGGTCGACCATGAAGGCCGACAGCGTCACGGCGAGCAGCAGCTTGCCGAGCTCCGACGCCTGGAAGTTGAAGAAGCCGAATTCGATCGCCCGTCGCGAGCCGCGCGCCGAGAAGCCGAGCGCGTAGACGGCCACGATCGAGGCGATCATGAACCCGTAGATCCCGAGCTTCCACTCGCGCAGACGCGAGTAGTCGAAGCGGGAGAGCAGGAGCATGAGGACGAGCCCCACGCCCGCGTAGAGCGCCTGCCGGTAGGCGAAGTAGTTGGGGTCGCCGGGGATGTCGTCCTGGCTCGCCGTGCCGACCGTGTAGATGCTGGCGGCGATCAGGCCCAGCGTGGCCAGCAGCATGAGCGGGTCGATGCGCAGCGCGCGGATGCCCGCGTCGCGGAAGTCCCGGACCGGTGAGGAGGCGGAGGCGTCCATCAGTCGGGCGCGTCTCCCCCGGCCACCAGCTGGTTCTCGTCCACGTTGAAGAGCTCGGCAAGGATCAGCCGTGCCATCGGGGCGGCGGTGTCGGCGCCGAAGCCGCCGGCCTCGTCGGTGACCGCCACGACGTACTGCGGGTTCGGGTAGGGGGCGAGCGCCACGTACCAGGACTGATCGGCGCGGCCCGGGCCCTTCTCGGCCGTGCCGGTCTTGCCGGCGATCTCGATCGGGAAGCCCTCGAACACGGCCGTCGAGGTTCCGCCCCCCTCGTTCGCGGCGCCGTAGAGCCCGTCGAGGATCGCCTGGCGGTTGCCCTCAGAGATGTTCGCCCGGCGGGCGGTGGGCGCCTCGAGCTGCTGCAGGGCGCGACCCGAGGCGTCCTCGATCCGCAGGCCGAGCCGCGGCTCGAGCACGCGGCCCCCGTTCGCGACAGTCGCGTAGGCCACCGCCATCTGCAGCGGGTTGGCGGCGATGTCGCCCTGGCCGACCGAGAGGTTGATGTTGTCCCCGACGGTCCAGGGCCGGTCGAAGAAGCCGCAGACGCCCTGCGCGAGCTCGGCGTCGGTCGCCTTCTTGCGGTCCTTGCAGCGCAGGTACTCCGCGTACCCGCGGTCGCGCCACTTGGGAGTCGGGATCCGCCCCGGCAGCTCGTCCGGCAGGTCGATCCCGGTCGAACGCCCGACACTGAGCCGGCGCATCCAGTGCTGGAGCAGGAGCCCGTCGGCGGCCGTATTCATGCGCTGGCCGAGTTGGTAGAAGAACACGTCGCTCGAGACGGTCAGCGCCTGGCGCAGCGCGATCGGCCCGAACACCGCATCGCCGGCGTTCTTGAACTCCTGGGTGCCGACCGTGAGCACGCCGGGGTCGTTGAGGACCGTGTCGGGCGTGATCACGCCTCCCTGGAGGGCCGCCACGGCGGTGATGAGCTTGAACGTCGAGCCGGTGGGGTAGCCGCCCTGGATCGCTCGGTTCGCCAGTGGTGCGTTCTCGTCCTTGCGCAGCCGCGTGTAGTCCTTCGAGAAGCGGTTGGGATCGAAGGACGGCGCCGAGCCAAGCGCGATCACCTCGCCGTTGTCGACGTCCATCACCGCGAAAGCGCCCTTGCCGGTGCCGCCCGCAAGCGCGTTCTGGCCCGCCTTCTGAACGTCGAGGTCGATCGAGAGGCGTAGCTGGCGACCCTGCTGAGGCGGGTCGTCGCGCAGCGGCCGGCTGATGTTCCCGAGCGCGTCGACCTCGACCTTGGTGGCGCCGTTGACGCCGCGCAGGAAGCGGTCGTACTCGGCCTCGATGCCGGTCTGGCCGATGCGGTCGCCCATCACGACGCCGTTGTTGCGCTCGTCGTCGAGCTGCTCCTTCGTGATCTCGCCGACCGTTCCGAACAGGTGGGCGCCGATCTCGCCGTGTGGGTACTTGCGCACGAACTGGCGCTCGATCTCGACGCCCTTGAAGCGGTCGAGGCGCTCGAGCACGTAGGCCGCGACGGCGTCGGGCACGTCGCGCTTGACGGTCGCCGAGGAGAACGGCACCGCCCTCAGGTCGCGCTCGGCGCGCCGCTCGATGCGGGCGGGCTTCATGCGGAGGAGCTTCCCGAGCTGCTCGTAGACCTCCCGGCGCTTGTCGAGACTGTCGGGCATCTTGTCGGGGCTCACGACGAGCGCGAGCCCGCTGCGATTGTCGACGAGCACGTTGCCGTCGCGGTCGACGATCTCGCCGCGTGGCGCCTGCACCTTGATCTCGCGGACGACGTTGCCGCGCGCCTGCGCCTCGTACTTGTCTCCCGAGAGCACCTGCAGGTACCAGAGCCGGAAGAAGATCACCGCGAACGCCATCAGGGCGACGCCGCCGATCACGGCGACGCGGAACGCCAGCTGGGGCGTCATGGTCGGGCGGCGCTCGTTGTCGAGGTACATCAGACCTCGAGGCCTCGGAGCCCGAGCGGGCCGGTTTCACGCGGCGGCCGCCGGCGCGCGCTCACCTCGAGCGGGTCGACCGCGAGCACGGGGCGGAGCAGGACGCGGCAGCCCCAGAAGACCGGCAGTGCCAGCAGCGTGTTGAGAAGGACGGTGACCAGCATCTCGCGCAGCACCAGCGGGCTGACCGTGGCGCCGACGTCGAGCATGAACGACACAGCGGCGAACGCGAGCACCCAGGCGCCCGTCGCGAGCGCCCCGACCGCGAGCGGCAGCAGGCCGTGGCTCGGGTCGCGCAGCTCGCGGAAGCGGCCGACGCCGTATCCGACGGCGGTGAGCACGAGCGACGACGCTCCCATCGTCGCCCCGCTCAGCAGGTCGAGCAGGAAGCCGGCCGCGAAGCCGACCGCGCAGCCGGACAGCGAGCCGGCGTAGTAGGCCACCGCCGCCACGACGAGCACGACTATGTCGAAGTGGCCGCCCAGGACCGGCATCTGACTCAGGGTCGAGAGCTGCAGCACCACGGCGATCAGGAGCAGGAGGGCGACGCGGATGAACGCGCCGGGCGTCAGCCTCACGGCTTGACCACCTCGGCGGTCTGGGTCTGCGCCCCGCGGCGCGTCAGCACCTGAACGATGTCGATCCGGCGCAGGTCGGCGAACGGGCGCAGATGGACGCGCTGGTAGATCTCGACCTCGTCGAGGTCGACGTCGGTCACGCGCCCGATCGGGATCCCGCGCGGGAACAAAGACTCGCCGACCGAGGTCTTGAAGCCCGAGGTCACGACGATCGCGTTGTCGGTCACGCGCCCGCCGTGGACGAGGTCGAGCAGCAGGTCGCGCGGGTCGCCGACCTCGGGCCTGACGACACCCGCCGCGCCGGCCGGCATGACCTGCGCGCCGACCCCGATCGAGGCGTCCGTGACGAGCGTGACCTCGGAGGTGCCGTCGGTGACCTTCGTGATCTTGCCCGCCAGGCCGCCCGTGGCCGCGCCAGCGTCACCCGAAGCCGCCGCGATCACCGGCTGGTCGAGCTCGACGCCGTCGCTCGACCCCTTGTCGATCTTGATGCTCGAGTACCAGACGTTCGGAGCCCGGGCGATCACACGCGCGGTGACGGGCTCGGTGCCCCGGGGGAAGCCCTCCTCCTTCTGGAGCCCGACCAGCCCCTTGAGCTGCGCGGCGTCGCGCTGCGCCGTGCGCGTGCGCGCGAGCTCCGAGCGCAGCTCGTCGACCTCGCGCTCGAGCGCGGCGTTCTTGTCCTTTGCATCGACCGTGTCTCCGACCCAGCCGAACAGGTCGCGCACCGGCTTGAGCGCGCGGCTGGCGCCTGTCTCGACCGGCGCGAACGCCTCCTGCGCGCCGCGCTGGAGATTGTGGAAGAAGCCCCCGCCCGACTCGCCGAAGTAGGCGGTCAGGATGGCGATAGACAGCACGAGGAAGACGACGAGCCCTGCCCGCCGCCTGCGGATCGCCTTCCTGTCGTACACGCTTCGCGCCCTCCAGGGCCGCGGCGCTTACCGCCGCCGGCTCGTTCGGGAATTCTTGTTGGCGCGGTGGATGGCCTCGAACTCCTCGAGGCTGCGGCCGGAGCCCACCGCCACGCACGTGAGCGGCGACTCGGCCAGGTGTGCGGGCATCTGGGTCTCGTCGCGCAGGCGCTCGTCGAGCCCCTGCAGCAGCGCACCCCCGCCGGCGAGCATGATGCCGCGGTCCATGATGTCCGAGGCGAGCTCGGGCGGGGTGCGATCGAGTGTCTCCTTGACCGCGTCGATGATCTGCTGGAGCGGCTCCTCGAGGGCCATGCGGACCTCCTCGCTCGTCAGCACGATCGTCTTGGGAAGCCCCGAGACGAGGTCGCGTCCGCGGATCTCCGCCTGGACCTCCTCCTCGAGGGGGAAGGCCGAGCCGATCTCGAGCTTGACCTCCTCCGAAGTCTGCTGTCCGATCATCAGCTTGTACTCGCGCTTGACGTAGTTGATGATCGCCTCGTCGAGCTCGTCGCCGCCGATGCGAATCGACTGGGACACGACGATGCCGCCGAGCGAAATCACCGCAACTTCGCTCGTGCCGCCGCCGATGTCGACGACCATGTTGCCCGTCGGCTCGCCGACCGGAAGCCCCGCGCCGATTGCCGCGGCCATCGGCTCCTCGATCAGATAGGCCTGGCGCGCGCCTGCACTCAGGCAGGCCTCCTCCACCGCGCGCTTCTCAACCCCTGTGACGCCCGACGGAACGCACACCACCACGCGCGGATGCGCCCAGCGGTTCTGGTGCACCTTCTGGATGAAGTGGCGCAGCATCTGCTCGGTCACGTCGAAGTCGGCGATCACGCCGTCCTTCAGGGGACGGATCGCCTGGATCGTGCCGGGAGTGCGCCCGAGCATCCGCTTGGCCTCGATCCCCACCGCATGCACCTCGCTGGTGCGCGAGTCGATCGCGACCACCGAGGGCTCCGAGAGCACGATGCCGCGGCCGCGCACGTAGACGAGCGTGTTGGCGGTCCCCAGATCGACGGCCATGTCACGGCCGCCCATCCCGGTGAGATACGAGAAAAAGCCCATTCGCGCTGTGGAGGTGAGGATAAGCGCCGGGGCGGAACGACACGTCTCGGCGCCGCACTGCAAGCGACGCCGGCGACGCCGCCGGCCGGCGCGCACCAGTCTAGCCGACGGATTCTGAGGCGCGAAGCGGGTGCAGGGGGCCACCCGCCTGTGTCAGATCACACGAAATCGCTGCAAATTGCGGCGTCACCCGAGCAGGTCGGGAACGAGCCGCAGGAGGGCCGGGACCGGAAGGCCGACGACGTTCCAGTAGTCGCCCTCGATCTGCTCGACGAGCGCGGCGCCCTTGCCCTGGATCGCGTAGCCGCCGGCGCAGTCCCCCCACTCGCCGCGCGACAGGTACCAGTCGATCGTGTGCTCGTCGAGCTGGCGGAAGCGGACGCGCGTGACGGCGACGTCGGTGCGCTCGCCCGCGGAGTCGCGCAGCGCCATGCCGCTCAACACCTCGTGCTCGCGGCCGGACAGCTCGCGCAGGAAGCGCTCGGCCTCGGCGGCGTCGCGCGGCTTGCCGAAGGTGCGGCCGTCCAGGACGACCGCAGTGTCGACGCCCAGCACGCGCTCGTCCTCGACGGCCCGCGCCTTGCGGCGCGCGTTTTCGAGCACGAGCGCTCGCGGCTCCCCCTCGCTCAGCTCCTCGACGTCCGGCATCTCGACGCGGAACTCGACGCCGAGCTGCTCGAGGATCGCCCGCCTGCGCGGTGAGCGTGAGGCGAGCACGAACACGAGCGTCAGCCCTGGAGGTCGGGGAAGAAGAGCCCGATCTCGCGCGTGGCCGACTCGTTCGAGTCAGAGCCGTGCACGAGGTTCGTCTGGACCTCGAGGCCGTGGTCTCCACGGATCGACCCGGGCGCGGCCTCGAGCGGGTTCGTTGCGCCGATCACCTGACGCGCGGCGATCACCGCCTCATGCCCCTCGAGCACCAGCGCGACCAGCGGCCCGCCCGTGATGAACTCGACGAGGTCGCCGAAGAACGGCCTCTCGGCGTGCTCGGCGTAGTGCTGCTCGGCGTGGTCGGTGGTGACCGTCATGTGCCTCATCGCGACGATCGTCAGGCCCTTGCGCTCGAAGCGGGCGATGATCTCCCCGGTCAGCCCACGCGCGAAGGCATCGGGCTTGACCAGGATCAGGGTCCGGTCCATTGGTCTCCTCTCGAGGGTTCACGGGCGACGGCCTCCCGCCGCGCGGGCGTAGGCTAGCCTCACGCGCTTCGTGCCCCTCTTTGCGGACGTCGAGAACGATGTGATCTTCGAGATCGCGGAGGCGCTCCGGGTGCCGGTGCTGATCCTCACGGTGCTCGCCCTCGCGGTCGTGCTCGTGGAGCTGGGTGGCTTCTTCGTCGAGCTGTCGCGCCGGCGCCGGCGCGACATCGTGCGGCTCAGGAGCGTCGCGGAGAGCACCCGCCGAGTGCTCGTCGAGGGCGGCGGCGCCGAGCGGGCGCGCAGGGAGCTCTCGTCCGTGGCGTGGAGCGTCTCGATGGGGCGGACGCTCGCGCGGCTCGTGGACGACTGGGGCAGGCCCGATGCCGAGAGCATGATGTCCAAGGCCCTGGTCGAGCACGACTTCGTCTCGTTGCGGCGGCTCGAGCGCACGCGCATCCTCGTGCGCGCCGGTCCCGCGCTCGGCCTCATGGGAACGCTGATCCCGCTCTCCCCCGCCCTGGCCGGCCTCGCCGCCGGCGACGTCCAGGAACTCTCCGAGAACCTGCGCGTCGCCTTCAGCGTGACCGTCATCGGGCTGCTGATCGGGGCGATCGCCTTCGGCATCTCGCTGGTGCGCGACCGGCTCTACTCGCAGGACCTCTCGGACCTCGAGTTCGTTGCGAACCGGCTCACCTCCACCGGCCCGCTGATCGAGGTGTCGGCCCCGGAGGAGGACAAGAAGAAGGACGACGGCGGAGGCGAAGAAGGACGAGGCCAAGACGGCCGACGCCAAGACGGAGAAGAAGGAAGGCGAGCCGGAGAAGAAGCCGGAGGAGCAGCCCACCGTCACCGCGGCGGCGCCGCCCGCGAACCCCGCGCCAGGGACCGACAAGGAGGCGTCCAGCTCATGATCAAGGTCAACAGCCGTGCCCGGCGACACGCGGATCGCGGCGGCGACCCGCTCGACGGTCTCGTCAACCTGTTCGACCTCGGCATCGTGCTCGCGGTCGCCTTTCTGCTCGCGGCGCTCTCCTCGCTGCAGCTCTCCGACCTGCTCACCGACCAGGACGTGACCGTCGTGCGCTCGGGTCAGGGTGAGAACACGGTGATCGTCAAGCAGGGCCAGCGCGTCGAGACGGTGCGGCTGCAGGGCCGGCGGGTCGTAGGCGAGGGCAGCCGGATCGGCTCGGTCTACCGCCTCGAAGACGGCCGGACCGTGTTCGTCGAGCGCCCCTGAGCGGAGCTCACTCGCCGCGCGCGCGGCGCGCGAGCACGACGGTTGCGGCGCGCAGCTGAGCGGGCTCGCTCAGCATCTCGTCGAAGGGGATGCGCGTGCCCGCCGGACCCCGCTCTGTGTCGAGATCGAGGTCGAGTCCGTAGCGGTCGATCGAGACACAGGTGGCGGCACTGGCGTCGGGATAGCCGCCAAGCGCCCGCGCCATCGACAACAGCGCGTCGGCGTGGTCCTCGTTGAGGTGCGCGACGGCGCCGATCGCGGCGCGCACAACCGGGTCGAGCTCTGCCGCGGCGTAGGACTCGGCATCGACGGTGTCCATGCGGCCGTAGCCGCCGACCCAGCGCACGCGCTCCACGCGCAGCACCCACAGCGAGAAGTCCCGGAAGTTCATGTACGCCTTGGCGGACGGCACCGCCTCGACGTAGGCCTCCTGCGCGATCTCGGCCAGCTCGGGACCGGGTCGCTCGGCCGTGCCGGCGAGCGTGACACGGCCGCTCGCGAGCACGTCGTCGCGCGGGTGCGGGTCGGCCACCACCAGGCTCGCGCGCGGGTCGCGCTCGAGGTTGCGCGCGTGTTCGGCGAGCCGCGAGACGAACAGCACCGGCGAGCCGTGCTCGAGGCTCCCGAAGGCGACCAGCGAGGCCCAGGGGAAGCCGTCGTCGCTGTGGGTGGCGAGCGTGCCGACGTTCGTGGAGGCCACGAGCGCCCGCGCCTCCTCGGCGGGCGTGCGGCGCGGCGCCGGGGCCGTCTCCTCGAGCGGCGGAGGCGGCACCGGGGGCTTGCCTGGGACATCGTGCTCGAAGGCGGGAGGGGTCACGCTGTCGCTCATCGGTCTCCTGTCGTGGGCGCCTCGGGGCCATGCGCCGCAGCGCGGCGTTAGGTTACCCTAACTCCTCTTAGGCTTCCCTAATCGACCGAGGAACCGCATGTCATCCGTAGCTCGCTGGACCGCCTGCCTCGCCGCAGTGCTGCTCCTCACGGCGCTGGCCGGGCCGGCGGCCGCCGCTCCGCCGAAGCGAATCGTCGCGCTCACCCCGTTCACCGCCAACACGCTCGTGGAGCTCGGCGTACGGCCTATCGCGATCGGCCAGTCCCCGGGCGGGCGCTCGCGCTTCGACAGCTCGCTCCGCAACGTTCGCTCGCTCCCGCTCGCGCACCCGAACGGACCCAACATGGAGCAGCTGGCGAGCCTGCGCCCGGGACTCGTGTTCTCGTCGCCGACCTGGCGGAAGGGCGCGCGCACGATGCGCAGCCTCGACATCCGCGTCGAGGAGTCCGACCCGCGCTACGGCCGTGACCTGGGCGACAGCATCGAGGAGGTCGCCGGCATCGTCGACCGCGAGGCCGCCGGGCGGCGCCTGATCCGCCGGATCCAGGGCAAGCTGGCGCGCGCGACGGCCGGTTACAAGAGCAGGCCGCGGGTGATGCTCGTCCTCGGCGTCGGGCGCACGCCCTACGTGTTCCTGCCGAACAGCTGGGGCGGCGACCTCCTGCAGCGCGCAGGCGCGCGACTCGTGACGGCGGGCGCGGAGTCGGCGAGCGGGTTCGCGCGCATCTCGGACGAGGTCGTCGTGAAAGAGGATCCGGACATCATCATCGGCGTCCCGCACGCGCGTGCCGACGACCTCGACGGGATCCGCCGCTACATGGAGTCCAACCAGACCTGGAAGCTGACGAGCGCCGGCCAGAACGACCGCATCTACGTCTCGGGCGACGACTCGCTGCTGCAGGCCGACATCGACATCGCGGAGACGATCGACCGCGTCCGCACGCGCTACCTCAAGAACAAGTAGTGGTCGCGCGCCGGGCACTCGTGGTCGCGGCGCTCGTGGTCGCGCTGCTCGCGAGCATCGGCGCCTCGCTCGCGCTCGGCGCAATCGATATCCCGTTCAGCCAGGTCGTCGACGTGATGACGGGTGGCGGCGAGGAGGGTCCCGCCAAGCAGATCCTGCTGCAGCTGCGCCTGCCGCGGACGGTCGACGCGATCCTGGTCGGCGCCGCGCTCGGGGTCGCCGGCGCGATGCTGCAGGGCGCGCTCGCCAACCCGCTCGCCTCGCCGGACGTGATCGGGGTCACGGCCGGCGCCGGCTTCGGCGCGGTCCTGATCCTGCTCGCCTTCCCCGGCTCGATCGCATTGCTGCCGGTCGGGGCGCTCGCGTTCGGCCTGCTCGCCGCGACGCTCGTCTTCGTGGTCGCCTGGATCGGCCCGGACGGGGGCGGCGTCGGCCGGCTGATCCTGGCCGGGATCGCGATCGCCGCGCTCTTCGCCGCCGGCACCACCGGCCTCATGACGGCCTACCCGGACCGCGTCCAGTCGGCGGTGTTCTTCCTCGCGGGCGGACTCGTGTCGGATGGCTGGGAGGAGATGCGTGCGATCTGGCCGTACTTCGCGGTCGGCTTCGCGATCGCGGTCTGCCTGATCCGGCCGCTCGACCGGCTCGCGCTCGGCGACGACGTCGCGGCCTCGCTCGGCACGCGGCCGCGCCTGATCCGCCTCACCGCCGGAGCCTCGGCGGCGCTCCTTGCCGCCGCGTCTGCGGCGATTGCCGGCCTGCTCGGGTTCCTCGGCCTGGTGGTGCCGCACGTGGTGCGCATGGCGGGCGGCACCGCGAGCCATGGCTTCGTCGTGCCCGTCTCGGCGCTCGGCGGCGCGGCGCTACTCGTGGCGGGCGACACGCTCGCGCGCACGGCGAAGCCGCCGCTCGAGCTGCCCGTCGGGCCGTTCATGGTCGTGATCGGCGTGCCGATGTTCCTGTGGCTCCTGCGGAAGGCGGTCTGATGGCCCGCCCCGTGCTCGACGAGTCCGCGCCGCCGCTCGAGGTGAGCGGCCTCGAGGTGGAGATCTCCGGCACCCCGATCCTGCACGGCGCCGACCTGCGCATCGATCGCGGCGAGCTGGTGGCCGTCGTCGGGCCGAACGGCGCCGGCAAGTCCACGCTCGCGCGCAGCGCGGCCGGGCTGCAGAAGCACGCCGCCGGCGAGGTGCGCTGGATGGGCCAGGACGTTCGCCGGCTGCGCGGCCGTGCGCTGGCGAGGATCCGCGCATTCGTGCCGCAGCGCCCGCGCGTCCCAGCCGGCGTGACCGTGCGCGACGCGGTGCGGATCGGCCGCTCGGCGCACATCGGCCCTCTGCAGCGCGCGACCCATTCGGATCGCGACGCCGTCGAGCGCGCAATGGAGCGCGCCGGCGTCACGCGCTTCGCCGAGCGCATGCTCACGACGCTGTCGGGCGGCGAGCTGCAGCGCGTGCAGATCGCCGTCGGGCTCGCCCAGGAGGCGCCCGTCCTGATGGCCGACGAGCCGACCTCGCACCTCGACCTGGGCGCCACCGTCAGCGTGGCCCGGCTGCTCCGCCGGCTGGCAAACGACGGCCTCGCCGTCTTCCTCGTCGTCCACGACCTGGCACTCGCCGCGGCGGTCGCCGACAAGGTCGTGGTCATGTCGCGGGGGCGCTCGGTCGCCGCCGGTCCTCCGGCCGACGTCCTCGTGCGCGAGCGGCTCGCAGACGTCTGGGACGTGGACGCCGAGCTCGACACGGGCTCACTTGGACAGACCGCGCTGCGCGTCGCGTGGCTCGGTGATGAAAACGACAGAAGGGGAACCGCCGGATGAAGCGCCTGCTCACCACCGTCGCGCTCGCGCTCCTGCCGGCCGCGCTCGCGCCTGCTGCGGCGTCGGCCGCCGGGACCACCACGATCGACCTCGGCGGCACAGCCGTGAAGAGCCTGCGCTCCCAGGGCGTCGAGATGGCCGGTTACGGCGGCGCATCGGCGCGGCGCAAGCGCGTCGTGCTGAGGGTCGGCAGCGGGCTCGTGTCGTCGAGCGCGCTCCTCAACCAGCGCGGCGGACTCGTCCTGCGCAGGCGCATCGGCGGGCGCAATCGCAAGCTTGAGCTCGGCCGCCTGCAGGTGCGCCTCGGCGGGCGGAGCGAAATCGTCGGCCAGCTCGGGACGCGTCGCCTCGCGATCTTCGGCCTGAGGTCTGTGTCGCGGACGCTCAGCCTCGACAGCCGGACGGGCGCGGCGACGGTCCGCGGCGCCTCCGTCTCGCTGACCCGTGCCGCCGGCCGCCTGATCAAGAAGCGGCTGCGGCTGCGGCGGCTGCCGCAAGGCGCCTTCGGCAAGCTCACCGTGGAAGCGCTCGTCAGCGGCAGCGACGCCCCCGGCGGCGGACCGGGTGGCGGCGGCCCCGGCGGCGGAGGGCCGCCGGTGTCGCAGCCGATCGGCGACGAGCCGCCCCTCCTCGCGCGGCCCGCGAGCGCAGTCGACCTGACCGGCGCTCAGATCACCTGGCACGTGAGGCCGTCCTTCATTCGGTACGTCCCGGTGAACGCGCCCTTCGCCGGCGCCTGGGGCGATCCACCCACGAGCGAACCGCTCTGTGGGGAGACCAACGAGCCGGACGTCGAGGACGTCTACTCCTTCCACTTCCCCTTCGCCCACGGCTGGTACGACTCGGCGACGAAGACTGCCGCGACGTACTTCACCGGCGGGGTGAACTTCAAGTTCCCCGCGCACGGCATCGACCTGGACACGAAGGAGCCGGAGATCGAGATCAACGGCGCGAGCTCGCGGGCGATCGTGCGCTTCGACGGCCGTGGCGACACCAACCCGGGAAACAAGCGAGGCGTGATGGCCGATCTCCACACGGCCGGCGTGCCGCCGGTGGAGGGACCGGGCTCGGTCAGCTACGAGCGCATCCCTGCCACCGTTCCGCTGGGCGGCTCGCAGGCTGTATTCGCCGACTTCTACCTGCCAGGCGATACCTTCGGCTGCATCTCGGTTTCGTTCAGCTATCCGGCGGGTCCCTGACATGCGGCGCCTCGTGCTCCTCGTGGTCGTGCTGCTGCTGGCGGCGCCCGCGAGCGCGCTGGCGGACGACCAGGTGACGATCCAGCCCGCGGGCGAGGATCCGCAGACGATCAGCCTCTCGCAGCTCGGCGAACCGGACGTGGTCGCGCGCCCGTACACGCTCCCGGGCGCCACAGGTTCCGTGCCGATCACGGGCTACTCGCTGGACCGCGTGCTGGACGAAGCCGGCGTCGACCCATTCCGGTTCGGCGCGCTGTCGATTCAGGCGACCTCGGGCACGGTCGTCGTGACCCGCGACGAGGCGACCGGCACGACGACCTTCCCGGAGGGACCGCCTGTCTTCTACGTCGAGAACGACGATGCGCGCTTCCTGCGCCCCCCGCGCGCAGACGGCGCTGTGGCAGAGCTCGCGACCGGCGGCCCGATGACCGTGCAGATCGCGGCGATCGGAGAGCTCAGCGTGAGCGCGAAAGCGTCGCCCCGGAAGACGAAGGTCGGGAAGCCGGTCCGCTTCACCGCGACCGTGACGGGCGCCGAGGAGGGCGAGAACGTGGAGGTCTCGTGGTTCTTCGACGACGGCCGCCGGAAGTCCGGCAGCGAGGTCACGCACCGGTTCCGCAGGCCGGGCACGTACGACGTGACCGTGGGCGCGACGACCAGCGAGGACGATCCGGGGGCAGACGCGGTCGTGACGGTCCAGGTCGGCAAGGCGCCCGCAGGCCCGGACCGGAAGGGCGGCGGCACGAACCCCGACGAGAACGCGCCCGACAGTGGCGGCGGCACCGCGCCCAGCACGGGCTCGACCGGCGGCAGCGGCGTCGCGCCGGTGACCCCCATCGCCCCGTCGACGCCTCCCAGCACCTACGAGCCGTTGGACCAGCCCCCGCAGCCCCCCGACTCCGGCAGCTCCGAGAACCCGGTCGAGGACGACGGGCAGGCCTCGGGCGGGCTCGAGGAGGTCAACGGCATCGAGCTCGCCGACCTCAACGCCCTCTCGAGCGAGGCCGGCCGCGACGCGCTCGAGGCGGCGCGCCGCGGCCGTGACCAGGACGAGGATGAGGACGAGCCCGACGAGGGCGTCCCGGACGGTGTCTGGTGGTTCCTCGCGATCGGCGGCCTGCTGTCGCTCGGCGGGCTGCTCGAGCTGCGCAGGCGGCCGGACGGCTTTTCCGCTACGGCCCGATAAAGGCCGCCGACAGGTGGATCTGGTTCTGACTCGCGTCGAGAGCCAGGTCGGCGCCTGAGGTCTGCGAGACGCTCATGAACACCTCGTCGCCGGCGTTGAACCGCTCCGTCGTGGATATGGCCTGGCGCGTTGCGTCGAGCGCGGGCGGGCCCCCGCCGAAGGGCGGGACCAGAGAGTCGTTTGCGCGAACGCTCGAGGACGCGCGTATGCCGCCGGGCTGCGGCCCGTGCAGGCTGAGATTGCGCACGCCGGTGGCGTTTGGCGCCCAGCGCACGGCGCCGGTGATCACGTAGGTGCCGGTGACCGGAATCGTGAGGACCGTGTTGTCGGCCGCCTGATCGAACATGCCACCGAGGTCGTACTGCTCGGAGGCCGGGTCAGCGAAGGACACAACGGCAGAGCTTCCGTCGCCGGGCACGATCTGCGTGTCGCTCGTCTTGCGCACGCGCGCCGCGGGCAGCTGCGCGAGCTGATCCGGGCCGACCGGAGTGGCCACCCCTGCGGGGCCTTGCGGACCCGCGAGTCCCTGCGGTCCCTGCGCCCCGGCCGGCCCCTGGTCTCCCTTGGGAAGCTCGCCGCGCCTGAAGTCCTTGGCGAGCAGCGAGCGGTCGCGGACCTCGTCGGAGCGCACGGCGCCGGGCTTGATCTGCTTTGCACCGACGCTGTTCTTCGCGAGCCCGACGGCGGCCACCGAGGTGCCGCCGAGGGCGATGAAGAGGGCCAGCAGGCCGATGTGATGACGGCGGAGGTACTTCGTGAATGCAGGCATAGTTAGGGCAACCTAACACAGAGTTAGGGTCGCCTAATGCAGACTCGTTCGCCGATTCCAGGCGGGGACGACCGCCGGGACTCGGCTCAGCTTGCTGGTGACCGGGGAGGGTCAGCCCGTGGACGGCGGGCGCTCGCGCTGTGCGCGGGCGGGGCGCTCGGCGGTGTCGGGCCGCGCGGCGCGCGGGCCCGAGCGCGGTGATGCCTGGCGAGCCGGAGCTGCGGCCGCAGCGGCCGCGGCACGTCTGGGCCGGGCCCTGCGCGTCTCCGGCGCCTGGCCGACCTCGGCCTCGCAGTACGGGCAGATCTTCCAGCGCGGGTCGAGCGGCTTGCTGCACACGGTGCAGGGCTCCTTCAGGCGCCGCAGGCAACTCGGGCAGCGCAGGAACGCCTTCTCGACCTCGAAGCCGCAGTACTGGCAGTGCAGGTGCTCGACGCTGTCGAGGCGTGCCTGCGCGGCGGCGATCTCGAGGTTGCGCTCGCGCACGTCCGCCAGGTACTCCGGCGGGCGCACGATCAGGTAGACGATCGTCCCGACGAACGGGAACAGCGACGCCGCGGTGGCGCAGCCCACCAGCAGGGGATCCGCGATGCGGCGCCGGGCGTCCGCGAAGGTCCAGTAGACCAGCGCCAACCAGACAACGACGAGGAAGAGCAGCAGCAGGTTGACTGCCAGGTTCAGCCCGTCGTTCTCGATGCCGAAGACGGCGAGGAGGCCCATTGAGTTGGCGAGTGTAGTGGGCGGGTCAGCCGTAACGCCGATGCGGCTTAGAGGAAGAGGCGACCGAGTGCGTAGCCGATCCCGAAGAACACGAGAATGACGGTGGCGACCACCACAGCCACGAGGGCGATCATCGCTCCGAAACGGGGTCCGTCGCCGTCCATCGTCACCACATCCTAGGCATCGACGGCGGTTGGATCGCCAACAAGCTCAGGGTGCGGTTCAGGGTCCCAGCCCGATGTATTGAGGGCGAGCGCGCGCGAAGGTGGCACCATGACCGCTACCACGCTCTCACGCCCCCGCCGCATGCGCATCCCCCGGCCCTCCGGCCGGGTCTCCCGCGGCCAGACCCTCTTCATGGCCCTCACGGGGCTGATCGCGCTGCACGTGATCGACGACTCGTTCCTGCAGCCCCAGCCGGGCACCTCGGCCGCCGATCACCTGGTAAGCGGGTTCGTTCCTCTGGCCGCCCTGGCGCTGGCGGCGGTGCTCTACCCGCGCGTGCGCGGCGGCTGGCAAGGCGCGATCGCGTTGTTGGTCGGCTTCTCCGGAATCGTCGTGGGAATCGAGGCCGTCTACTACACCTCCAAGGTGGGCGCGTCCGGGGATGACTTCACCGGCCTGCTGGCCCTGGGCGCCGGCGTGACGCTGGCCGGCTTCGGCCTCGTGCACCTCTGGCGGACGCGCCGGCGCCACGGTGGGCTCGTGCGGCGCTCCGCTCGCCGCGCCGGCATCGCTGTCGCCAGCGTCGTGGGGGCCTTCCTCGTCCTCATCCCGCTCGGCTACGCGTACGTGGCCACCCACGTCGCCCGCCCGCCCGTGGAGGAGATCGACCTGGGCACGGCCGACGTCGAGGACGTGGAGCTCCACACCAGCGACGACCTGACGCTGCAGGGCTCCTATGTCCCGTCGAAGAACGGCGCCGCGGTGATCGTCGCCTTCGGACGCAAGGGCAGCCAGGACAAGGCGCGCATGCTCGCTCGTCACGGCTACGGCGTCCTGATCTTCGACCGCCGCGGCGAGGGCGAGAGCGACGGCGATCCCAACCCGTACGCCTGGGGCGGCGGCGAGAAGGACATCGTCGCGGCCGTCGAGTTCCTCGAGGAGCGCCCCGACGTCGATCCGGAGCGGATCGGCGGCGTCGGCCTCTCGGTCGGCGGTGAGACGTTCCTGCAGGCGGCGGCCCGCCACGACGAGATCAAGGCGGTCGTCTCCGAGGGCGCGACCGCGCGCTCCGGCAGCGAGCTCGCCAGTGTCGAGGGCAGCCCGCGCCGGGCCGCTCTGGGTCAACCACGTCGTCAGCGCCGGCACGGCCGTGTTCTCGAACGCCAGCCCCCCGGAGCATCTGATCGACCAGGTCGACGAGATTGCGCCGCGGGCGATGTTCCTGATCTCGGCGCCGAGCGCCGACCCCGACGAGGAGCGCTTCAACCGCGCGTACTACCGCGCCGCGGGCGGTCCGAAGGCCCTATGGGAGGTCCGCGACGCCGGGCACGTGGGCGCTCAGGAGGCGCACCCGCTCGAGTACGAGCGCCGGGTGACGCGCTTCCTCGATCGCGCGCTCCTCGACTAGAGCGTCGAGGCGCGCGCGTCGGCGTGCTCGCGCACCAGGTCGGCGATCAGGTAGATCGACCCGGTGGCGAGCACGCTGCCGTCCGGGCCGGCGAGCTCGCGGGCCCGCGCGAGCGCGGCAAGCGGGTCGGCGACGGTCTCGGACGGCGGGCCGCCGAGCTTCTCCTCGAGCGTCGTGAGCGTGGCCGGTGACAGCGAGCGCGGGTTCTGCGAGCGCGTAAAGATGATCCGGTCGACCCGCGGGAGCAGCGCCTCGAGCATGCCGGCCGCATCCTTGTCGTCGAGGACGCCGATGACGGCGACACGCGGGCGGCGCTCACCGAGCACGGAGTCGAGCGACTCGGCGAGAGCGCGCGCGCCCGAGGGGTTGTGGGCGCCGTCGAGCACCGTCAGCGGGCGCTCGGTCACGACCTCGAGGCGACCGCGCACGAGCGTCTCCGCGGCCGCCGCCTCGACCGCTGCGGGCTCGAGCGGCCGGCCGAGGAAGGCCTCGGCGGCAGCCGCGGCGAGCGCGAAGTTGGTGCGCTGGAAGCCGCCCGCGGCGCGTAGTGACAGCTCGGCAGGAGCCTTCTGCGGGCGGACCAGCCGCGCGTGCCGGTCCGTCGCCACCCGCTCGGCGACGGCGAGTGACTCGGGATCGAGGGCGCCGATCAAGAGCGTTCCCTGGTCGGGAACGACGGCGAGCTTCTCGCCCGCGATGTCGGCCAGCGTCGGCCCGAGCCAGCGCGTGTGCTCGAGGCTGACGCCGGTGAGCACCTGCACCTTCGAGGGGATCACGTTGGTCGCGTCATAGCGGCCGCCCAGCCCCGCCTCGATCACCGCGACCTCGACGCCGCGGCGGGCCAGCGCGTGGTACGCCGCGGCCGTCAGCGCCTCGAACTGCGTGACGCGGTCGTCGGGCTCCGCGGTGCGGTCGACCAACTCGGCGGCGTGCGCTGCGCGCTCGACCGCCGCGGCGAAGTCCGCCTCCGAGATCGGGGCCTCCCCCACCTCGATGCGCTCGCGGAACGAGCGCAGGTGCGGCGAGGTGTAGCTGCCGGTGCGCAGGCCGTGGCGCTCGAGGATCGCGGCGATGAAGCGAACCGTCGAGGACTTCCCGTTCGAGCCGACCACGTGGATCGACGCGAAGCGGCGCTGCGGCAGCCCGAGCACCGTCATCAGCCGGTGCATGCGATCGAGGCCGAAGCGCATGCCGAAGAGCTCCAGGCCGAGCAGGTACTCCTCTGCCTGGCGGAAGGTCACGGGCCCTCGAGGCGGCGCAGCGCCTCGCGGTACTCGTCGAGCTTGCGGCGCTCCTCGTCGACGACGTTGGCGGGTGCCTTTGCCACGAAGTTCTCGTTGGCCAGCTTGTGCTGGGCGCGCTCGACCTCGCCGAGCAGGTGCTGGCGCCGCTTCTCGATGCGCGCGAGCGCCTCGTCGGCGTCGAAGGCCTCCGAGGGCAGCACCTGCACGCCGCCGCCCGGGATCGGGATCGTGGCGAGCACGTCGCCGTTCGAGGCATCCGCCTCGATCCATTCGAAGCGCCCGAGCCGCGCGATCTGGTCGCGCACGGCGTCGTAGCCCTCGGCCAGCAGGCGGCCGCGCACCGCCGTGCCCGCGCGCGCTCCGACCTCGTCGCGGTAGCGGCGCAGCGAGCCGACCGCCTCGATGAGCCGCTCGACGTCGGCTTCGGCGCCGTCGTCGAAGCGCGCCGGGTCGGCCACGGGCCATTCGGCCACGGCGAGCAGCTCGCGCTGGCCGCCCGGCATCAGCGACCAGATCTCCTCGGTCACGAAGGGCATGACCGGGTGGAGCAGCCGCAGCGTTCGCTCGAGCGCCCACAGGAGCACGGCGGACACCTCGGCGTTGTCCTCCTCGTATAGCCGCGGCTTGGCCAGCTCGAGGTACCAGTCGCAGAGCTCGGACCAGAACGCCGTGTAGAGGTCGAGCACGGCGTGCGAGAAACGGAAATCGTCGATCAGCTCCGTCACGCGCTTGGTGTGCCGCTCGAGCCGGGAGACGATCCAGCGGTCCTCCACCGTGGCGGCCGCGCGAGCGTCCGGCGCCACGTCCGAGACGCGCAGCAGGATCAGCCGCGAGGCGTTCCAGAGCTTGTTGGCCAGATCGCGGCCCTGCTTGACGCGCTCCTCGTTGAAGCGCACGTCCTGCGAGGACGACATCGCGAGCAGCCCGAAGCGGAGCGCGTCGGCTCCGTAGGCCGGGAACTCGCCGCCCTCCTGATACACGGGCGGACGCGGGCCGCCGTGGACCAGGTCGGAGGGGTCGATGCCCGTGCCGAGCGACTTCGACATCCGGCGCCCGTCCGGCGCCTGGATCACCGAGTGGATGTTCACGTCCGTGAACGGCACCTGCTCGGTCAGCTCCTTGCCGAACATCACCATCCGCGCGACCCAGAGGAAGATGATGTCGCGAGCGGTGGAGTTGACGTCCGTCGGGTAGAAAGCGCGCAGCTCGGGCGTGGCATTCGGCCAGCCGAGCGTCGCAAACGGCCACAGCCCGGAGGAGAACCAGGTGTCGAGGACGTCGGGGTCGCGCTCCCAGCCCTCGCCGTCGGGCTCGGTCTCACCCACGTAGGTCTCGTCGCCGCGGTACCAGACCGGCAGCTGATGGCCCCACCAGAGCTGGCGCGAGATGCACCAGGGCCGGATGTTCTCGAGCCAGTTCAGGTAGACGCCGGTCCACGGCTTCTCCGGATGGAAGCGAATAGTCCCGTCCCTGACCACGTCGATGGCGGGCCTCGCCAGCTGGTCCATGTTGCAGAACCACTGGAGCGAGATCAGCGGCTCGACGCGGCGCCCCGAGCGGTGCGAGTGCGGCACGTCGTGCACGTAGGGCTGGGAGCCCGAGATGAGGCCCTCCTCGCGCAGGGCGGCAACCACCGCCATGCGTGCCTCGTCCGTCTCCATGCCCTGGAAGCGCTCGGGGGCGCTGTCGGTGAGGCGGCCGTCCTCGCCAATCACGACGATCTCGTCGAGCCGGTGCCTGCGGCCGATCTCGAAGTCGTTCGGATCGTGCCCGGGCGTGATCTTGAGCGCGCCCGTCCCGAACTCCGGGTCCACGTACTCGTCGGCGATGATCGGCAGCCGGCGTCCGACGAGCGGAAGCACGGCGGCCTCGCCGATCAGGCGCGAGTAGCGCGCGTCCGATGGGTTCACCGCGAGCGCGGTGTCGGCCAGCATGGTCTCCGGGCGGACCGTCGCGACCGTGACCGAGCCCGAGCCGGACTCGAGTGGGTAGTCGACCATGTAGAGCGTGTCCTCGACGCTCCGCTGCTCCACCTCGAGGTCCGAGATCGCCGTGCGCAGGCCCGGGTCCCAGTTGACCATGTAGTTGTCGCGGTAGACGAGCCCCTTCTCGTAGAGGTGCACGAACACTCGCGTGACCGCGCTGACGTAGTCGGGGTCCATCGTGAAGCGCTCGTCCTCGTAGTCGAGCGACGCGCCGAGCTCGCGGAACTGGCGCGAGATGTTGCCTCCGTACTCCTCGACCCACTCCCAGACGCGCTCGACGAACGCGTCGCGCCCGATGTCGTGGCGTGAGACGCCCTCGGATTCGAGCTGCTTCTCGACCACCCGCTGCGTGGCGATGCCCGCGTGGTCCTTTCCGTAGATCCACTTCGCCCGCTGGCCGCGCATGCGGGCCACGCGGATCTTCACGTCCTGGATCGACGCATTCAGCGCGTGGCCCATGTGGAGGTTGCCCGTCACGTTCGGCGGCGGGACCGCGATCGAGAAGTTCTCGCCCGGTGTGCCCTCGGGCTCGGGGTGGAAGATGCCCGCGTGGTCCCAGCGCGAGAACACGCGGGCCTCCACCTCGGCCGGTTCGTAGAGGGTGCGCTGCTCGAGTGCCTTGAGACGGTCGTGGGCCATCGAGCCGCAAGTTTGTCAACTCATGGCCTGCCCTCCGCTGTCTCGGCCTTCAGCGACGAGCGTCCCTTCTTCGGACGCCGGTAGCCGGCGGCCGCCTGCACGCTCGACGGGCGCCACTGCGCCCCTCCTCGCAGGGTGGGCACTCCCTCCTCGTTGAGGGTGTCGGCGATCGCCTGCAGCGTCATGCCCTCCTCGCGCATCGCCGAGATCCGTAGCTTGAGGTGCGGCACGTCCTCCACAGCCGGCCTGCCGGTCTTACCGCGGCGGGCGCGCGCGGCGGCGAGGCCCTTGCGGGTCTGCTCGCCGATCCGCCGTCCCTCCCACTCGCCCACCGACTTCAGCGTGCGGGCGGTGATCTGTCCGGACGGCGACCCGGTGTCGAGCCGCACGTCAATCGCCACCAGGCGATAGTCGCGCTCGACCAGCCACTCCACGATCTGGCCGAGGTCCGCGGCCGAGCGGCTCAGCCGCTCGAGCTCCGACACCATCAGGCAATCCGCCTCACCGTCGGCAAGCCGATCGAGGGCGTACTGGAAGCCGGGCCGCTCGAGTCCCTTCGGGTGGCCGTTCTCGACGTCCCGGACGACGTGCAGGAGCTCCCAGCCACGCTTGCGGCAGAGCTCCTCGATCGCCGACGCCTGGCTGTCGAGCGAATCCCGGTCGCGGTCGGCCTTGGGGATGCTCACGTATCCGACCACGCGTGTCTGCCTCCTCGGACGCACAGCCGTAACCGCGCCCTGCTCCGGCGGCTGTACGGCGACGACCGTCTGTGCCGATGCCGCCATCTGCGGAACCGGAACCGGAGCCGAAACCGGAACCGGAGCCGGTTGCCTGCGGGCTCGCACGACGAGGCCGCCCAGCAACGCTCCCAGCAGCAGCGCGAATGTCGTCATCGCCACTCCCAGCGGCACTGCAATCGCAGCGCTGTCCTCGTCCACTTCCGCGAGCGGAAGCGCCGTGGCGCCCGTGGCCGCCCGCGCGAGCGAGGTCCGCGTGGCGGGCTCGCGGTTGCCGGTGTTGACACGCCGTGTTTCCCTGAGGCGCGTCACGGCCGCCGCGGTACGCGGCCCATAGCGGCCGTCGATCGGCCCGGGCCGCAGCCCTGCGTTCCGCAGCCGCAGCTGCAGGGCACGCACTCGCGGCGAGCCGTTCGGGGTCGCAAACCCCGCTCCGCGACCCAGCGGCCGCTCCAGGGCCCGTCCGAGCACGCGCCAGGTCGCCGCTCCGGCGACGCCGTCGGGCGCAAGCCCGCGGGCCGTCTGAAAGCGACGCACCGCCGACTCGGTCCGTTGGCCGAACAGGCCGTCCACGGGCCCGGGCGCCCAGCCGAGTCGTCGCAGCGAGCGCTGCAGCGTCTTCACGCGCCGCGCCTCGCGGCTGGCTCCGAAGCCGGAGCCAAGGTCGAGAGGGGCGGCATCGGCCATCTTGGCCGGCAGCGCGCCTTGAGGTGCGCCGCTCGCGACGCAGGTGCCTGCGCACGCAAGCAGGACCACAGCGGCAACCATTGCCCCCAGTCCCGCCCGCATGCCGGGCATCCAAAGTATCCGTTCCATCGTCGTCTCCTAAATCGAGCGTTGGCCGGGGCGCGTCTTGCGCCCAGGCGAGGTCCTGGCTAAAGCCCGGTCGGGCTAGCCAGGCCGCTCGATGACGGCCAGGAAGGCCTGCTGGCGCCAGCCGCTGGAAGGCAGGCGCAGGCGCGTGGAATGGCGCAGGCCGAAGGCCGCGAGTGAGACGAGAAGAGCGAAGAGGGTGGCCGCGGCGACGCCGCTCCCGGCGCCCGCGGCAGCCGAGGCGCCGGACGGGGCAGGCAGCGTCTGCGGCTGGGTCTGCGACGGCGCGCTGCCGGCAGGATCGTTCGGCTGGGACGCGGAGACGTCCGCGCCGGCCGCGTGCAGGCCAGCTTGGAAGGCCAGGGCGTTGGAGAACGCGCCGTGTCCGCCGTGGTTCGGGACGGGCCAGCCGGCCTGAGGGGCACCCGGGACTTGATGGGTGCCGGTCTGCGGAGGATCGGCCAAGGTCCGCTGGGCGGCCGGGAGGTCGACCGCGACCGGCGTCGGCTGCGGTGTGACCGGCACGCCGGAGAAGGGGCTCGGCGGGGCCGGCGTGATCGCCGGGGCGGGCGACTGCCTGGACGGGGTCGACGGTGCCGGCCCCGGCGCGCCGGAATCCTGTGGCTGCGCCCGCGGCGGCAGGATGTCCGTCACCGCGGGCGGCAGCACTGAGACGACGTCGCGGACGACTGGGTCGAGCGGCGCCGTCAGCTCATCGATGACCGGAGCCAGGGGGGCGGTCAGGTCATCGACGATTGGAGCCAGGGGGGCAACGACATTGCCGAGCACCGGGGCGAGCGGCTCGGTCAGGTTCTCGATCACCGGGGTGAGCGGGCCGGTGAGATCGTTGACCACGGGAACCAGCGGGGCCACGATGTTGCCGAGCACCGGAGCGAGCGGCGCGGTGAGATCTTCGATGACCGGGGTGAGCGGGTCGGTCACGGTCTCGAGCACCGGCGTCAGCGGATCCGTCACGGTCTCAAGCACCGGCGTCAACGGATCCGTAACCGTCCCGAGCACCGGCGTCAGCGAATCCGTCACCGTCTCGAGCACCGGCGTCAGCGAATCCGTCACGGTCTCAAGCACCGGCGTCAACGGATCCGTAACCGTCTCGAGCACCGGCGTCAGCGAATCCGTCACGGTCTCGAGCACCGGCGTCACCGTCTCAAGCACCGGCGTCAGCGAATCCGTCACGGTCTCAAGCACCGGCGTCACCGTCTCAAGCACCGGCGTCAGCGAATCCGTCACCGTCTCGAGCACCGGCGTCAACGGATCCGTAACCGTCCCGAGCACCGGCGTCAGCGAATCCGTCACGGTCTCGAGCACCGGCGTCACCGTCTCAAGCACCGGCGTCAACGGATCCGTAACCGTCCCGAGCACCGGCGTCAGCGGATCCGTAACCGTCTCAAGCACCGGCGTCAACGGATCCGTAACCGTCCCGAGCACCGGCGTCAGCGAATCCGTCACGGTCTCGAGCACCGGCGTCACCGTCTCAAGCACCGGCGTCAACGGATCCGTAACCGTCCCGAGCACCGGACCGAGTGGCTCGGTCAGATCCTGGACGACCGGGCCGAGCGGCTCGGTCAGATCCTCGACCACCGGGCCGAGCGGCTCCGTCACACCACCGACGACCGGCGCGAGCTGCTCGGTCACGTCCTCGACCACCGGGCCGACGGCTCCGTCAGATCCTCGACCACCGGGCCGAGCGGCTCCGTCACACCACCGACGACCGGCGCGAGCTGCTCGGTCACGTCCTCGACCACCGGGCCGAGCGGCTCCGTCACACCACCGACGACCGGCGCGAGCTGCTCGGTCGCGTCCTCGACCACCGGGGCCAACGGCTCCGTCAGATCCTCGACCACCGGGCCGAGCGGCTCCGTCACACCACCGACGACCGGCGCGAGCTGCTCGGTCGCGTCCTCGACCACCGGGCCGAGCGGCTCCGTCACAACACCGACGACCGGCGCGAGCTGCTCGGTCGCGTCCTCGACCACCGGGATGAGCGAACCGACGAGGCCGCCGGATGCGGCGGGCGGGTCGGTCGGGTCGTCGGGGGTCTCGATGATTGCGGGCAGCGGACCGGTGACCGCTTCGACGACCGGCGCCGCCGGCGTGGGAGCCGGCGCTGCCGGGGGCGGCTGCTCGGTCAGGCTGTCGACGACCGGGGCGACCGGGGCGGTCGCCTCCTCGACGACCGGCGTGACCTGGTCGAGCACCTGGGTCACCGGGGCGATGGGTGCGGCGGGGGCGGCGGACTCGACCGGGGCGGCCGGGGCGGTCGCCTGCTCGACGACGGGCGTGACCTGGTCGAGCACCTGGGTCACCGGGGCGGTGGGTGCGGCGGGGGCCGGGGCGGCCTCGGGAGCGGCGGCCGGCGAGCGGCCGGAGCGGCCGGGCGCGGCCGGGAGCGGCCGGAGCGGCCGGAGCGGCGGGAGCGGCGCGGCGGGAGCGGGCGCGGCCGGCTCGACGGGCGCGGCGGGAGCGACCGGTGCGGCGGGCTCGACTGGGGCGGGGGCGGCCTCGGGAGCGGGCGGAGCGGCGGGAGCGGCGGGAGCGGCGGGAGCGGGCGGGGCGGCCGGCGCGGCGGGTGCGGCCGGCGGCGGGGGTGGGGTCACGGTCTCCACGGCCTCGGTCACCGGAGCGGCGACATCGGCGACCTGCTCGACCACGGGAGCCGCCGGCGGAGCCACCTGCTGCACGAGGCCCGTTACGGTCGACGCTCCCGGCAGCTGAGCAGCTGCCGAGCCTGGCACGAGGAGCATCGCGATCAGCGCCACCAGCACCGCGGCGAGGCGCGCGCCGGCGTGCCGGAGGCGGCGTCTCCCTGTCGAACTGGATGATGTGTTGGCGGAAATCGGTGTCACTTCGCACAACTAGCGGCGTCGAAAGCTGCTTCAAGCCTTCCCGACCCCGGAGCAACGCGCACGCGATTTACGCTTCGTACGCAAAACGGCCTCAGAGCCTTTTCCCGCTATTTGCGAACTTTTGGATCCGGACAGTCTGCTGCGAGCTCGCAACGACCGAACCGCGGATCCGACAAACAAGTGGACTGCTGTATAACCTAGAGGTTATGAGCACCGCCGCAGATCTCGTTCGCGCGACCCGGCTTCAGGCTGGCATGACACAGGCCGAGCTCGGCCGCCGGCTCGGTATGAGCCAGGCCGCCGTCGCGCGCATGGAACGCCCCGGCGCGAACCCGACAGTCGCGACGCTAGAGCGGCTGATGCACGCCACCGGACACCGGCTCGAACTGGCCGCCAGCGACAACGGCTCCTCGGTCGACGAGACCCTCGTCGCGGCCAACCTGAAGCTCGCCCCCGCCGAGCGGCTCAAGCGCTTCAGCGACTGGCACCACAGGGTCGGCGAGCTCGCGCGCGCGGCTCGAGCCGACGGTGCCGGCGCCGGCTGAGCTCGACCCCGGGCGGCTGCTCGGGCTGCTTACCGCGCGCGGCGTCGACTACGTGCTCATCGGCGGGCTGGCCGCCGTGCTGCACGGGTCGGCGACGCTCACCCAGGACGTGGACATCTGCTTCGCCCGTGACGAGGGCAATCTGGAGGCCCTCGCCAAGGCGCTCGGCGAGCTCGGCGCGCGCCTGCGCGGGGTCGGCGAGTCGGTCCCTTTCGTGGCCGACCGGCGCACACTCGAGCAGTCTGAGCTGCTCACGCTCGACACGTCGGCGGGCCCGCTCGACCTGGTTGCGCTTCCCCCGGGAGCGCCGGCCTACGATGTTCTCCGCCGCCGCGCGCAGCGGCTCGATCTCGGCGCGTTCGCGGTCAGCGTCGCCTCGGTCGAGGACCTGATCGCCATGAAGCGGACGGCGGGCCGCCCGAAGGACCTCGTCGCGATCGACGAGCTCGAGGCGATCCTGCGGCTCAGGGGTTCGAGAGCCGGGCGACGAAGTCGGTGAACTTGCGCGTGTCTCGCAGCGGGCGTCCGTGGCCGAACAGCATGAGCTTCGGCTCGAGGGCGGCGAGCCGGCGTGCGGAGCTGCGGTTCTGCTCGGCATCGAACGCGACGAACAGCGGCGGCTCGTGCAGGCCGGGCATGCCCGTGACGACGTTGATGTTGTTGATCACGTCGCCGAGGATCAGCACGCCGTCCCGATCGCGCCAGAACGCGATATGTCCGGGCGAGTGGCCCGGTACGTCCAGGACCTTGAAGCCGGCGATCTCGTCGCCCTCGTGCAGCACCCGGTCGACATTGCGCCCGGGCCCTACGAAGTACTTCATGCCGACCTTGGTAAACGGATGGTCCGACTGGATCTCGTGGAGCCTGGCCGGGTCCTCCGCGTAGGGCACGTCCTTTCCCCCCACCCAGAAGGGGATGCCGAGCTTGCCGCAGACCTCGTCCGACGATCCCTGGTGGTCGGGGTGCGCGTGCGTGAGCGCGTGGGCCGTGACCGTGTGCCCCTTCAGCTGCCGGAATATGCGCCTGGCAGCGTGCCTCGAGCCGGCGTCGATCAGCACGTCCTCGGCCAGATAGACGTTGATCGCGTCCGGCGGAAAGCCGCGCAGCTGCCAGACGCCGTCGGCGACCTGCTTCATATGGGTGCGCTGCTCAGGCGGACTCGGCCTGCGCCGTGCCCGCGTCGTCCTCGTCGTCCGCGACCGCCTCGGTCACGAGCGTCGGCTTGAGCTGCTTCTCGATCGTGTCGCGGGTGACGACGCACTTCTTGACGTCGCGCCGCGACGGCAGCTCGAACTGCACGTCGAGGAGCGTCTCCTCGAGGATCGAGCGGAGGCCGCGGGCGCCGGTCTCGCGGTCAAGCGCCTTGTCGGCGATCGCCTCGAGCGAGTCGTCGGCGAACACCAGCTCGATGCCGTCGAACTGGAAGAAGCGCTGGAACTGCTTGACGAGCGCGTTGCGCGGCTCGGTGAGGATCGTCACGAGGTCGTCGCGCGTGAGCTGGTGGATGACCGATGCCACGGGCAGGCGACCGATGAACTCGGGGATCAGGCCGTAGTCGACGAGATCCTCCGGGAGCACCCGCTCGAAGAGGTCGCCGGTGTCCTTGTTGTGCTTCGAGGACACGGTGGCGCCGAAGCCGACGCCCTTGTGGCCGATGCGCCGCTCGACCACCTTGTCGAGGTCCGCGAAGGCCCCGCCGCAGATGAACAGGATGTTCGTCGTGTCGATCGTGAGGAACTCCTGGTGCGGATGCTTGCGCCCGCCCTGCGGCGGCACGCTCGCCACGGTGCCCTCGAGGATCTTCAGGAGCGCCTGCTGGACGCCCTCGCCCGAGACGTCGCGCGTGATCGACGGGTTGTCGGCCTTGCGGGCGATCTTGTCGACCTCGTCGATGTAGATGATCCCGGTCTCGGCCTTCTTGACGTCGAAGTCGGCGGCCTGGATCAGCTTGAGGAGGATGTTCTCGACGTCCTCGCCGACGTAGCCGGCCTCGGTCAGCGCCGTGGCGTCGGCGATCGCGAACGGGACGTTCAGGATCTTGGCGAGCGTCTGCGCGAGCAGCGTCTTGCCGCAGCCGGTCGGCCCGAGCAGGAGGATGTTGGACTTCTGCAGCTCGAGGTCCTGCTCGCCCTCCGACTGCATCATCTGCACGCGCTTGTAGTGGTTGTAGACCGCCACCGACAGCGTGCGCTTGGCGGGCTCCTGGCCGACGACGTACTCCTGGAGGACGGAGTTGATCTCCATCGGCTTCGGGAGGTTCTCCAGGTCGAAGGTCGGAGCGCCCGTCAGCTCCTCGTCGATGATCTCGTTACAGAGATCGATGCACTCGTCGCAGATGTAGACGCCCGGACCCGCGATCAGCTTCTTGACCTGCCGCTGCGACTTGCCGCAGAAACTGCAGAGGAGCTGCTCGTTGGAATCGGTGGGTCGGGCCACAGGTCTCTCCTCAGTCGGCGAGGGTATCAGTGGTGCTTCGCCCAGGTAGATACTCGACGCATGTCCGGCTCCCTGCAAGTGAGAACCGGCTTTCGTCTAGTTAGTGCTTCTCGATCACCCTGTCGATGAGGTTGTACTCCGTCGCCTCTTCGGCGGACATGAAGTAGTCGCGCTCGGTGTCGCGCGTGACCTTCTCGAAGTCCTGGCCGGTGTGGAGCGCGAGGATCTTGTCGAGCCGCTGGCGCACGTCGATGATCTCGCGCGCGTGGATCTCGATGTCAGTGGCCTGCCCCTGGAAGCCTGAGCTCACCTGGTGGATCAGGATCTTCGCGTTGGGCAGCGCCATGCGCTTGCCCGCTGCGCCACCCGCCAGCAGCAGCGCCCCCATCGACATGGCGATCCCGACGCAGATCGTCTGCACGTCGGGCTTGATGAACTGCATCGTGTCGTAGATCGCGAGGCCGGCGTAGACCGAGCCGCCCGGCGAGTTGACGTAGAGCGAGATGTCCTTGTCCGGATCCTCCGACTCGAGATGGAGGAGCTGGGCAACGATCAGGTTGGCGATGTCGTCGGTTACGGGGGTGCCGAGGAAGACGATCCGCTCGTTGAGGAGGCGCGAGTAGATGTCGAAGGCGCGCTCCCCCCGAGACGTCTGCTCGACCACCATTGGAACGAGTGGGCTCATGGGTGGGCGAGTCTAGCGAGCAGGTCGCGCGCCAATCGCTCGGCTGTCCGTCTCGACGACGAGGCGCGGCGCGCTGCTTCAAGGCGGAGGACGGTGGGGAACCGTCACCCGCCTCTTGCCACCCACAATTTATACCGCACTGAAGCTCCTCATGAGGCCTTGACACTTGCCCCATAATCGCCCGCCGCAAGCCAGAGCCCACGGAGATGGAGGAGCGAAAAATCATGACCGAGCACGCGGTGGTCATTGCCGGAGGCGGGCCCGCGGGGATGATGCTCGCCGCTGAGTTGGCGTTGGCGAAGGTTGACGT
Source organism: uncultured Thermoleophilaceae bacterium (assembly GCA_963814095.1). GTDB lineage: Bacteria > Actinomycetota > Thermoleophilia > Solirubrobacterales > Thermoleophilaceae > JACVRW01. The sequence goes on from CAWFBT010000005.1 coordinate 271,468, forward strand.
CGCGGTCGTCGAGCAGCGTCCCGATCACGTCGTCGCCGGGTCACGGGCCGGCGGTCTTCACTCGCGCACGATCGAGGTGCTGGATCAGCGGGGGGTCGCCGACCGGTTCCTCGCCGAGGGTCAGGTGCATCAGGCCGCTCCGTTCGGCAACACCTTGCTGGACATGAGCGGCCTTCCGACGCGCCATCCGTACTCGCTCCTGATCTACCAGAATCAGATCGAACGGATCATGGCCGCCTGGATCGCCGAGCTGCCGATCCACATCTACTACCGACGTGAGGTCACGGGCTTCGCGCAGGACGAGACCGGGGTTGATGTCCGGCTGTCCGAGGGCGAGCCGCTGCGGGCGCAATATCTCGTCGGGTGCGACGGAGGTCGCAGTCTGATCCGAAAAGCAGCCGGTATCGAGTTCCCGGGCTCGGATGCGACGAAGAGCAATCTGATCGCCGAGGTCGAGTTCACCGAGGAGCCGCCGCTGGGGCTCCACCACGACGCGGCCGGCGTCCACGCCCTCCAGCGTCTGGAGGATGGGAGGACGGTCCGCCTCGTCGTGACCGAGCAGCAGCTCCAGCCTGGCAGCGAGCCCACCCTGCGCGAGCTGAGCGAAGTGCTCGTCAACGTGTTCGGAAGCGACTTCGGGATCCACAATCCAACCTGGATCTCGAGGTTCACCGACATGACCCGGCAGGCCGCGGCCTACCGCGACGGACGAGTGCTGCTGGCGGGCGACGCGGCCCACGTGCACTACCCGGCCGGCGGGCAGGGCCTCCAACTCGGGGTGCAGGATGCGGTGAATCTGGGATGGAAGCTCGCTCAGGTGGCGGGCGGGACCTCCCGGGAGAGCCTCCTGGACAGCTACCACGCCGAGCGCCACCCGGTTGCCGCCCGCACGCTCAGGCACACGATGGCGCTCGGCCTGCTCCAGCGCCGCGACGATCGTATGGAGGCCCTCGTCGAGTTGGTGTCGGAGCTGGCGGACATGGACGAGCCTCGCGAGCGACTCGCCGCGATCGTCACCGCGCTGGACATTCATTACGACCTCGGCGAGGGACATCCGCTGCTTGGACGCCGCATGCCCGATCTCGACCTGACGGGCGATAACGGCCCGCTCAGGGTCTTCGAGCTGCTGCACGACGCACGGCCGCTGCTGCTCAACCTCGGTCCGCCCGGCGATTTCGACATCACTCCATGGGCTGACCGGGTCCAGCTGATGGACGCGAGCTACACAGGGCTGTGGAAGCTCCCCCTAGTCGGCGTTGTCAGCGCCCCCGCCGCCGTGCTGATCCGCCCAGACGGCTACGTCGCCTGGGTGGGAGACGGCACCGACCTCGGGCTTCACGACGCGCTGGCCACCTGGTTCGGGCCGCCGGTTGCGGTGTAGCCCACCGCACGCGACATCGCTTGTGACGACTACGAGCCGGGCGTCCAGATCTTGCCGGTGCCCGCGCCCTCCTCGTCCTTCTCGGGCGTCCAGAGGGCGTCGCGGGCGGCTGCCTGCTCCGCGGGGATCGGCTTGGCGTTGTCGACCACCAGGTCGACGGCCTTGCGCATCGCGATGTCCTCGCGGAGCGCCTCGTCGGCGCCCTGGGAGTGCGCGCGCTTCAGGGCGCGCTTCAGCTGCTTCTCGGAGGCGTCCGGCGGGGCGGCGGCCCGCAGCGCCTCGTTCAGCTCGTCGTCGGTCACGTCGATGCCCTCGGCTTCGACGATGGCCGCCAGCACGGCCTCGCGCTTCAGCGCGGTCTCGGCGTCCTCCTCGGACTCGACGACGAGCTCCTCCTCGGTCTTGCCGGCCATCTCGAGGTAGCGCGCCGGGTCGACGCCCTGGGCGGCCAGCCGCCGTGCGGTGCGGTGCCACATCTCGTGCGCCTTCGAGTGGACGAGCTCGTGCGGGATCTCGATCTTGGAGACGGCCACGACCGCGTCGACGGCCGCCTCGCGGAACTCGCCCTCGATGGCACGGTCCTCGGCCTGCTTGATGCGCTCTTCGACCTCGCCGCGCAGCTCGTCAAGGGAGTCGTAGCCGCCGGCTTCGACGGCGAAGTCGTCGTCGAGCTCCGGCAGCTGCTTCTCCTTGACCTCCTTGACGTCGACGGTGAAGACGGCGTCCTTGCCGGCGAGCTGCTCGGCCTGGTAGTCCTCGGGGAAGCTGACCTTCACCTCGCGCTGCTCGCCCGCGCTGGCGCCGCGCAGCTGCTCCTCGAAGCCTGGGATCAGCCTGCCCGCGCCGAGCTCCGTGACGTGGCCGCGGGCCTCGCCGCCCGCGAACTCCTCGCCGTCGATGCGGCCGACGAAGTCCATGACCACGAAGTCGCCGTCGGCGGCCTCGCGCTCGACCGTCTCCAGCGAGGCGACCGACTCGCGCATGCGCTCGAGCTCGGCCTGCACCTCATCCGGGCTCGCGGCCGGCTCGCGACGGCCGACCTCGATGGCGCGGTAGTCGCCGAGCTGGGCCGGCGGCACCACGCCGATCTCGAACGAGAAGGCGAGCGGCGAGCCCTTCTCGGGCAGGTCGGCGAGGTCTATCTGCGGATCACCGACCGTGGTGATGCCCGCCTTGTGAATCGCCTCCTCGTACCAGACCGGCAGCGCGCGACGGACGGCCTCGTCCAGCACGGCCTCGCGCCCGACCTGACGGATCACGACCTCCGCCGGCACCTTCCCGCTGCGGAACCCGGGCACGCGCATGTCGCGGCCGATCTCCGTCGCGGCCGTTGCCATCTCGCGCTCGAGCGCGCCGCTTTCGACCTCAACCTCGACGCGCACGCGCGAGTCGTCGAGCTCGGTTGTCTTGGTGCTGACCGCGGTCGCCATGTGGGGCGATGACGATAGCTTGCCGCCGATGGCGCCGCTCAGACGCAACCCCGCCGAGCGGCTCCAGGCGTGGGTCGTGACCGGACCCCTCGGCCACCTCTGGAGCGTCCTGGCCGACATCACGGTTCTGCTCGTCCGCTACGGCCTCGAGCGTCTCAAGCGGCGACGGGTCTAGCGCAGGCTGGCCGGCGCCGGCAGCCGCCCGAGCGAGCGCCGGTAGTCGTCCATCACAGGCTTGGGGAAGTCGCCGTGCGTCTGGCTGCGCAGGCTCGCGACGCGCTCGCGGTGGAACGGGCTCGAACGGTTCTCGTTGTGGCCGATCACGTTCCTCGTCTTGACCCCGTAGCGCCCCTGCAGCATCCGCGTGAGCCGCAGCGACGCCGCCCGCTGGCGCGGGTTGCCCATCACCTGCGCGTCGCTCTGCCCCACGTGCTCGATCCCGATCGCCGTGTAGTTGAGCCCGACCGTGTGCCGGCACATGATCCGCGGCGGCACCAGCCCGTAGATCGTGCCGTCACGGTCGATCACGTAGTGCGAGCAGACCCCTGGCAGCTCGTGCAGCTCAGGGTCGGGCTCGTTGACGGAGAAGTAGTTGAAGACCGGAGCGAACGTGTCGGTGACGGTGTAGTGCTCGACGATCACCTTCGGGTCGCGCAGCCGGTAGTCGTCGATGCCGTAATGGCGCTGCGCGTAGCCGGCCATCTGCGCGCGCCGCTCGGGGCCGTACGGGATCGGCTTGCGCGTGATCCGCGGCGGCGCGATCGAGCGCGCGAGCGACAGCACGGTGCGTGCGTGGCGGCGCACGGCCGTGGCGTCGAGCCTCCCGCCCGGGAGCTCGACGACAAAGGCGGTGTCGCCCGGGAAGGTGCTGTTCTGCCACGAGCTGACCGTCCCGTGGTAGGCCGGCAGGCGCTTGCGCGGCAGCCCCGAGCCGCGCGCGTAGAGGCGCTCGAGCGCCGCGTCACCCTCCGCCGCCACGACCATCCGCAGCGCCTGGTGGTACCAGAGCGTCACGCGCGGCCGCTCGCGCTCGATGAAGCGCTGGAGCGCCTGTGTCTCGGGCTCGGAGGCGGGCCCGGGGCCGGACTCGTACACGCCTTCCTGCGGCTGCCAGCGATACGGGAAGTTGCGGTTGAGGTCGACGCCGTGGGCGTTCGGCCGCGCGTTCGCCGCGCTCCCGTCCGGGTTCGCGTCATCGACGATCCAGAGAGCGGTCCCAGTCGGCGGTCGCATCCGGCGCAGCCGGCGCGTGATCGCGCGCCCGGCGGGCTCGTTGCCGTGGATCGAGCCCACCACAAGGATCTTGTTCCGGGCGCTCGGGCTGCCGACGAGCTCGGCGCGGATCGGACGGCCCTCGGCGGACGTCCCGATCGTCTCGGCGGTCGCGGGCGCGGCGCCGGCGGGCGCCAGCGCGGCGACGCTTGCGAGGAGGGCAGCGAGCAGCATCTGCTCCCGAGTATTACGAGCAGGTGCTCAGCTAGGGTCCGCGCCGTGGAAGGGCTCTGGATCTGGCTGATCTGCGCGGGTGTTCCGCTGCTGTTCGGCCTGTGGGCGCAGATGCGGGTCAAGTCGACCTTCAAGCGCTACAGCCAGGTCCCCACGCGCAACGGCCTGACCGGCGCGCAGGCCGCCGCGGCCGTGGTCCGCTACTCGGGCCTCGAAGGCGTCACCGTGCGGCCCATCGCCGGTCATCTCACCGACCACTACGACCCACGCTCGCGCACGCTCAACCTGTCCGAGAGCGTCGGCCAGGCCGCGACGGTCGCCGCGCTGGGCGTCGCCGCCCACGAGGCCGGCCACGCCATCCAGGACGCGCGTAACTACACGCCGATGCGGATCCGCCAGACCGTGCTGCCGGCGGCGCAGTTCGGCCAGTCGCTCTGGTTCCTGCCCGTGATCATCGGGCTTGTTGTGGGCGCCACCGGGCTCGTGACCGTCGGGCTGATCCTCTTCTCCGCGGTCGTCCTGTTCCAGCTCGTGACGCTGCCTGTCGAGTTCGACGCCTCGAAGCGCGCGCTCGTGGCGCTCGACTCGCAGAGCCTGCTCGCGCCCGACGAGGTCGACGGCGCCCGGGCCGTCCTGAGCGCCGCCGCGCTCACCTACGTGGCCGGCTTCGTCGCCTCGCTCGGACAGCTCATCTACTTCTTCCTCATCTCCAGGCGCTGAGGTGGCTGTGATCTCCGAGCTTGCCGAGTGCGCCCGGCATGGCGGCCGACTGGCGATCGACACCGAGTTCGTCTCCGAGCGCCGCTACCAGGCGCTGCTCTGCCTGGCACAGGTCGCGGTGCCGGACCCCGGCGCCCCCGGCGGCGTGCGGACGGAGGTGCTCGACCCGATCGAGCACGAGCTGGACCCGACCCCGCTCGCGGAGGTGCTCGCCGACCCCGAGATCGAGATCGTCGTCCACGCCGGCCGCCAGGACGTGGCGATTCTGAGGCGCAGCTGGGGCACGGCCATCACGAACGTGTTCGACACCCAGGTCGCGGCCGGCTTCCTGGGCTTCGGCAACCAGGAGGGCTACGAGTCGCTCGTGCGCAAGGTGCTGCAGGTGAAGCTCAAGGGCAACGAGGGCTTCACGCGTTGGGACCGTCGCCCGCTCAGCCCGCAGCAGCTCGAGTACGCCGGCGATGACGCGCGCCTGCTGCTCGAGCTCGGGACGGAACTCGAGCGCCGGCTCAGCGAGCGCGGCCGCCTCGAATGGGCGCATGAGGAGAGCCGGCTCGTGGCCGAGTCGACCGACGACCGCACGCCGGAGCGCGCCTACGACCGGCTGCCGCGCCTCGGCCGGCTGTCCGACAGCGGCCGCGCCGTCGCCCGCGAGCTGGCGGAGTGGCGCGAGCAGACGGCGCGCGAGGCGGACCGGCCGCCCAGCACGGTGATGCCCGACCAGGCGCTGATCGAGATCGCGCGCCGCACTCCGCGCGACCGCCACGCGCTCGAGCAGATCCGCGGGCTGCCGCCGCAGACCTTCCACCGCCGCGGCGACGCACTGCTGGAGGCGATCGTCCGCGGACGCAAGCGCACGCCGCCCGCGCCGCCGCCCGAGCCGCCGCCGCGCGACTCCTCCGACGCCCCCGTCGTGTCGCTCGCTCAGGCGCTGGTGCGCCACCGTTCGAGCGAGGCGGGAGTCGCCGTCGAGCTGATCGCCACCCAGGCGGAGCTCGCCACGCTGATGTCGGCGCTGCGGCGCGGCGAGAACGGCGCCGAACTGCGGGTGGCACGTGGCTGGCGGCGCGAGCTCGTGGGCGACGAGCTGCGCGAGCTGGCGGCCGGCCGGCGCAGCCTGAGCGTGGCCGAGGGCGGCCGGCTCGAGGTCACGCCAAAGGACTGAGCGGCGACTCCGCCGGGTCGAGCGCGCCGCCGAGCGCCCGCTCGAGCTCGGCGGCCACCATCAGCACGTCGAGGTCGTGGCCCCTGTCGGCGATCACCTGGACCGCGAGCGGCAGCCCGTTCTCGTCTCGTCCGGCGGGCACGCTCGCGGCGGGGAGCCCGAGCGCGTTGGCGTACGTGCAGAGCGTGAGCTTGCCGCCGGGGCGAGGCGGCTTGCCGTCGATCGACACGATCCCCTCCGCGGCGAGTGGCGCGCTCACGGGAACGGTCGGGCAGAGCGCGACCGGGTGCTGCTCGAACCACTCGGAGGCCTCGGCCTCTATCTCGTTGAGCGTGCGGCCGGCCTCCGCGTACGGACGCAGACCCGGGCTGAAACCGCGCAGCTGCTCGACCATCTCGCGCCCGTAGCGTGAGAGCTCCTCCTCGCGCCCGCCGACCAGGTCGGGCATGAAGAGCGCTATCTCGCTGCCGAGCATCAGGTCGAAGGCGTCGCGCGCCTCGGCCTGGCGTGGCGGCGCCGCCTCCGCCAGCGCGTGCCCGGCCGTGGCGAGGGCGTCAGCCGCGCGCCGGACCGCCTGGCGGCATGAGCTCGCCACGGCCTGCATGCCGTCGTCGTCGTAGACGCCGACGGCCAGCGGCCCCGCGCGAGCGGCCATCGGCTCGACGCTCGCCATCGCTCGCAGCCCGAGCTCCAGGTCCGCCGCGCTGCGCGCGAGCGGCCCGACGCACCCGAACATCCCGAAGGCCGGCGGGATGCCGAAGCCGGCGTGCCCGGCGCTCGACACCAGCCCGCGGGTCGGCTTCAGGCCGAACACGCCGCACCAGGCCGCCGGCTGGCGGATCGAGCTGCCGAGGTCGGAGCCGGCGCCGAGATAGCTGAGCCCGGCAGCGACCGCCGCCGCCTCGCCGCCCGATGAGCCGCCAGGCGTGCGCTCGGGGTCGTGCGGGTTGACGGTGCGTCCGTAGACGAGATTGTCGCTGTCGTAGAAGCAACAGAACTCGGACAGGTTCGTCTTGCCGAGCACGATCGCGCCCGCGCCGCGCAGCCTGCGCACGGCCGCGGCGTCGCTCGCACCGGTCACGTTCGCGTCGAGGAGCGAGCCGTTCGTGAACGGCAGCCCGTCCATCTCGAGCGCCTCCTTGACCGTCACCGGCACGCCGTGGAGCGGCGCGGTGGCCGGGGCCCGCTCCGCGGCGCGGGCCTCGGCGCGCGCCTCCTCGAAGCGGCGCACGACCACCGCGTTGAGCCACGGGTCGATCCGCTCGATCAGCTCGATCTGCTCCTCGACGGCCTCGAGCGGGCTGCGCTCGCCGCGGCGGATCGCGTCGGCGAGCTCTACGGCGGTCGGCCTCAAGACAGCTCCGCAGGGAGCTCGCCCGTCTCGATCAGGCGGCGGATGTCTCCCGCCCTGCGCGGGTTGAGGAAGACGTGGCGCTGGCCGACGCTCGGCTTGGTCGCCAGCAGGCCGGCGGCCACGAGCTCTTCGCCGACCTCGTTGGCGAGCTGGCGCTCGTTGCCGGCGAAGCCGCGCGCCACGTGGTCGAAGGCGGTGTGGTAACCGCCCCACTTCCCCATGCCGTCGAGCCGCTGCAGGATGCGGCGCATCACTCGCCGGCGCGGGTCCGGGTCGTCATGCGCGCGGGCGATCGCGCCGCGCGGCTCGAGCACGGCGAGGACCTGATCCTCGAGCACTTCGGCCGAGTCGTCGTCGAGCGACGAGCCGCCGAGGCGGCTGATCGTCTCGGCGACCCGCAACGGGTGCGTCGCCCCGGTCGGCGGGCGCAGGTCGGCCGGGTCGAGTACGTGGCCGGGGAGTGCGAGCGTGCGGGCCCGCAGCCGGTCGATGCGGCGGCAGGCCTCGTCGAGGGCTTCGCGCGCGAACTCGACCCGCCAGCCCTCGTCGTCCGCCGGATAGGCGAGCACGAGGAAGCCGCCGCCGTCGCCCATCAGCAGAGCCAGGTCGGCGCTCGAGCCTGGAGCGTCCGGCTCGCAGGCCTCGACGAGCGCGCCGACGGCGCCGGCCGCCAGCTCGAAGCCGCGATCCGGAACAGCCGCAGGGTCGGCGCGCAGGCGCGGGTCGAGCGGCAGCGCGGCCAGCAGCGCATCGGAGTGCGCGGCCACGGCCACGGCGATCGGCTGCTCGCGCCCGCTGCGCGCCTGCCCGAGCTCGCCGGCGCCGCGCCCGAGCTCTGCTCCCAGCAGCTCGCGCAGGCGGGCACCATATTCACGCGGAGCGCCGACCCCGCCGGCATCGGCGAGCGCCAGCTCGAGCTCGCTGGGGGGCGCGCCCATCCGCGCAGCGTACGCACCTGATTCCCTGGGTACGGTTCGACGGTGGACACGAAGCTGCTCGGCATCTACCTGAACGACCACCTCGGCGGCTCCACCGTCGGCATCGAGCTCGTCAAGCGGGCGAGCGGCGCGAACGAAGGGACCGAGCTGGGGAACTTCCTCGCAGGGCTCGTGTCGGAGATCGACACCGATCGAGAGACGCTTCAGCGGATCATGGGTGATCTCGGGATCCCCCGCGACCGGATCAAGGTGGCCGGCGGCTGGGTACTCGAGAAGGCCGGGAGGCTGAAGCCGAACGGCCAGCTGCGCGGCTACTCGCCACTCAGCAGGCTCGTGGAGCTCGAGGGCCTCGCGCTCGGAGTAACCGGCAAGCTCGCGGTCTGGAAGGCCCTCCGGCTGGTCGCGGAGAGCGAGCCGAAGCTCGACGCGGCCGAGCTCGACCGCCTCATCGAGCGGGCCGAGACGCAGCAACGCGGCCTCGAGGAGCACCGGCTCGCCGCGGCGCGCGAGGCGCTCGGCGCGTAGGCATAACGCGTCGCGGGTAGCCTCCCGCGCCGATGGTCTGGGAGCCCGAGCTCGAGGAGCTGCGCCGGCGCGAGGGGCTCGCCCGTCACATGGGCGGCGAGGAGCGCGTGGCACGCCAGCACGCGTCCGGGCGCCTGACCGTCCGCGAGCGGATCGAGCGGCTCTTCGACGAGGGCAGCTTCCACGAGACGGGCGCGCTCGCCGGGCGCGGCACCTATGGCGACGACGGCGGCCTGAGCGAGTTCCTGCCCGCCAACGCGGTGATCGGCCATGGCCGGATCGACGGGCGCCGCGCGGTCGTGCAGGGCGACGACTTCACGATCCGCGGCGGCGCCGCCGATGCCGCGATCTGGGAGAAGACCGTCTACGCGGAGCGGCTCGCGCACGACCTGCGCATCCCGCTCGTGCGCCTCGTGGACGGCACGGGCGGAGGCGGCTCGGTCAAGACGCTCGAGCAGATGGGCTTCTCGTACGTGCCGCCGCTGCCGGGCTTCGACCTGGTGGTCGAGAACCAGTCGATCGTGCCCGTCGTCGCCGCGGCGCTCGGGCCCACCGCCGGCCTCGGTGCCGCCCGGGTCGTGTGCTCGCACTTCTCGGTGATCGTGCAGGGCAGCGCTCAGCTCTTCGTGGCCGGGCCGCCGGTCGTCGCGATGGCCGGGATCGGCGAGACGCCCGACAAGGAGGAACTCGGCGGCGCCCGCATGCAGGCGCGCGCCGGGGCGGTCGACAACCTCGCGGCGGACGAGGACGACGCGCTCGGCCAGCTGCGTCGCTTCCTCTCCTACCTGCCGCAGAACGTCTGGGAGGCGCCACCGCTGGCTCCGGCCGGAGACCCACCGGAGCGGCGGGAGGAGGAGCTGCTGTCGATCGTGCCGCGCGACCCGCGCCGGCCCTACAAGATGCGCCGCATCCTCGAGCAGGTACTCGACCGTGACTCGCTGTTCGAGCTCGGCGCCGCCTTCGGCCGCTCGACGATCGCCTGCCTGGCGCGGCTCGGCGGGAGGCCCGTCGGCGTACTCGCCTCGGACCCGGAGCACTACGGAGGCGGGGTTACGGCCGATGCCGCCGACAAGATGGCGCGCTTCGTGGACACCTGCGACCAGTTCCACCTGCCGGTCGTCAACTTCGTCGACGTGCCGGGCTTCGTGATCGGCACGAGGGCCGAGCGCGCCGGCACGATCCGGCGCGGCGCCCGCGGCCTCTACTCCGTCGTGCAGGCGACGGTGCCCTGGGTCTCGATCCTCGTCCGCAAGGTCTACGGCGTGGCGGGCGCGGGTCACGGCGACGGCTCACGGCTGAACCTGCGCTACGCCTGGCCCTCCGGCAACTGGGGCTCGCTGCCGCTGGCCGGCGGGCTCGAGGCCGCCTACCGGCGTGAGCTCGAGGCGGCCGAGGACCCGGCGGCGCTGCGCGCCGAGATCGCCGCTCGGCTCGAGGCGGTGACCTCGCCGTTCCGGACGGCCGAGCGCTTCAGCGTCGAGGAGATCATCGACCCCCGCGACACGCGCCCGATTCTCTGCGACTGGGCCGAGCGCGCGCACGAGCTGGTCCAGCACGAGCTGCACGAGGGCCCGAAGGCGCGCGGGGTCAGGCCATGAGCGCCGAGGCCGCAGCGCGCCGCCGGCGGCGCCGGCGCAAGCGGGCGCGGCGCCGCCCGGACGGCTGGACCGAGCGCCACGTGCGCCGGCTCTTCTGGCGCGCCGGCTTCGGCGCGACGCCGCGCGAGGCGGCGCACTGGGCGCGGCGCGGGAAGGCGGCGACGATTCGCTGGCTGCTGAACGGCGGGCCCGCCCCGGTTCCGCGCATCCCGCCGGCGCGCACCGAGGACGGCCCCCTCGATCCGCTCAACGAGTGGAGTCACGACGCGCTCTGGTGGCTCCATCGCATGGTCAGCTCGCCGCGGCCGCTCCAGGAGAAGCTCACGCTCTTCTGGCACGACCACTTCGCCACCACGGATCAGGACACGCCGATGATGCTCGCGCAGAACCGCACGCTGCGCCGGCATGCGCTCGGCGACTTCCCGGTGCTGCTGCGCGAGGTCACGACCGACCCGGCGATGCTGCTCCACCTCTCGCTCGCGAACTCGGACCCGGAGGCGCCGAACGAGAACTTCGCGCGCGAGCTGATGGAGCTGTACACGCTCGCGCGCGGCTACTCGGAGCGCGACATCCGCGAGGCGGCGCGTGCGCTCACCGGCTTCCGCGCGGACTGGAACGACGACGGCAGCGTGCGCACCTTCTACGACCGCGAGTACCACGACGCCGGCCGCAAGCGCATCTTCGGCAAGCGCGGCCGCTTCGACTGGCGCGACGTACTCGCGCTGTGCGTGCGCCACCCCGCGCACGCGCCGTTCATGGTCGAGAAGCTGTGGGACTTCTTCGTCGGCACCCCGATCCCGCGCAGCACTAGGAACGGGCTCGCGCGCAGCTACCGCCGCTCGGGTCACCGCATCAAGCCGGTGGTCGGCGCGATTCTCGCCCAGGACGCGCTCTATCGGCGGCTCGACGAGCCGACCATGGTCAAGGCCCCGGTCGTGTTCCTCGCCGGCGCGCTGCGTGGCATTGGCCAGGGCGTCGAGCGCGACTCCTGGGGCTGGCTGCTCCAGGGGATGGGTCAGCAGCTGTTCAGGCCGCCGTCGGTGGCGGGTTGGGAGTGGGGCAGCGCGTGGCTCTCGTCCAACTCGATGCACATCCGCTTCGACACGGCCAACTATCTGCTCGACACGCCGAAGCTCCGGGTGGCTGACGAATCCACGCCGGAGGGCCTGTCGCCGGGACGCGCTGTCGCGCGCGCCAAGCGCGCCGTCGGCGAGCCCTGGACCTCACGCGCGACCGACGCCGAGCTGATGCGAATCGCGCGCCGGCTGCTCGACGACCGTGAGAAGCTGCCCGGCGGGGGCTGGCGCCAGGACAAGCAGACGCGCGCGGACATGTGCCAGCGCGTGCTGCGCCAGCTTCTGCTCTGCGGACCCGACGCCCAGGTGCACTGATGAGCCGCCACCGCGCATGTGACGACTTCCACCGCAGCTCCGAGCGATGGACAGCCGGGGGCTCACGCCCCCGGGCTCCCGCGGCACCTGGCCGGTGGCTTGGCGGTGGCGCGCTCACGCGCCGCCAGGTGCTCGGCGCGGGGCTCGGCGCCGGCCTGGCGCTCTACGGCGCCAGGGCGATGCCGGCCGAGCGCGTCTTCGAGGCGGCGGCCGCCGAGGCCGCCGCGGCGCCCGACGCGCCCGTGCTCGTGTCGGTGTTCCTGCCGGGCGGCGTCGACCTGCTCGACACGCTCGTGCCACTGCACGACTACGGCCGCTACGCGGACCTGCACCCGAAGCTGAAGATCGCCGGGCTCCCGCTCGGCGGCGCGCTGTTCGGTGTCCATCCGTCGCTCGCTCAGGGGCTCGGCGGTGGCGTCAAGGGGCTGTTCGAACGCGGCAAGATCGGCTTCCTGCCGGGCATCGACTACGCCAACCCGGACCTGTCGCACTTCCACTCGCGCCACTTCTGGGAGACCGGTCTGATCACCGCTGACGCCGCGCCGGGCTGGCTTGGCCGCTGGCTCGATCGCGCGGGCGGGCGCGACAACCCGCTCCAGGGGCTGTCGATGGGCTGGGGCCTCTCCCCCGTCATGCGCTCGGCGCGCGCGCCGGCGGCGGCGGTGTCCTCACCCGGGGACGCGCGCTTCTGGATCCGCGACGTCTGGGGCGAGCCCTACGACGAGGCGATGACGGCCTATGGCCGGCTCGGCCGGACGCGCTCCGGGTCGCACGCGCTCAAGGCGTCACGGACGGCGGCGCGGCTCGCCAAGGGAGTGGCCGACCGGCTCGAGCCCTACCGCGAGCGCGACGGCGTCGATCCGCTTGCCTCGACCATCGCCTACCCCGCGGAGAGCGACTTCGGCGAGCGGCTGCGCTATCTCGCCGCGATGATCCAGCAGCCGCTCGGCATCCGTGTCGCCGACGTCGAGATGCGCGGGGACTTCGACACCCACGACAACCAGGAGGAGCTCGGCCCGCTGCTCGCCGAGGTGAGCCAGTGCCTATCCGCCTTCGAGGCGGACCTCGAGGCACGCGGCGTGTCGCAGCGCGTCCTCACCTTCGTGTGGTCGGAGTTCGGTCGCCGCCCCGAGGAGAACGACACGGGCACGGATCACGGCGCGGGCGGCCTCGCCTGGGTGCAGGGCGACCGTGCGCTGCCGGGCGTGCACAGCGAGTACCCGAGCCTCAGCCAGCTCGACGACGACGACAACCTCAGGGTCACGATCGACTTCCGGCGCGTCTACTCGAGCCTGCTCGAGCAGTGGCTCGGCACCGACGCGAGCGCGGTGATCCCGCGCTCGCAGGGCTTCGGTCGCGTGCAGCTGATCCGGTGAGGCGCGCGCTCGGCCTGCTCGCGGCGAGCGCCGTGCTGGCCGCGCCGGCCGCGGCCGCCGCGCGTCCCACTGCCGTGGGGGTCGGCGAGCGCGAGTGGCGGATCGCGCTCTACCGGCCCTGGGTGCCGGCCGGGCTCGTCAAGTTCAACGTGAAGAACTTCGGCGAGGACGTCCACGACCTCGTGGTTCGCAACAGCCGCGGCGTGATGCGCGCCCGCCTGCCGGAGATCGGGCCCGGTGCGACGGCCAGCGTGACCGGGCGGCTATTGCGGCGCGGGCGCTACACCGTGTACTGCTCCCTGACCGGGCATCTCGAGCTCGGGATGCGCGCGGTGCTCCGGGTCAGGGCGCCCCGATCCCGCGCCTAGCCACCGCTCGAGCCGGCGAGCTCTGACGAGTTGACTGTCTATGCCCGGATCTCTCCCCACGCTTCGGTCGGCACACGCAAAGAAAAGTTTGCAAAGATAGCTTTGCAATGCCCGAGCAGACCCATCCCCGCACCTTCGACCTCACCGACCCCGCCGCCCTGCGCGCGCTCGCCCACCCGCTGCGCGGCAAGCTCCTTGCCGCCCTTCGGATTGACGGGCCGGCGACCGCGTCGATGCTCGCCCGGCGCTACGGCGAGAGCTCGGGCGCGACGAGCTACCACCTCCGCCAGCTCGCCCGCTACGGCTTCATCGAGGACGACGCGACCCGGGCTGGCGGCCGCGAGCGCTGGTGGCGGGCCTCACACGAGCTAACGGCCTGGTCGACCGCAGCCTTCAGCGGGGGAGAGCCGGGCGAGGCCGAGGCGCACCGGCAGTTCGCCCGGCGCGTCGGTGCCGACTACTCGCGCTGGCTCGCCGGCTGGATCGATGAGCTCGGGGAGTGGGAGCCCGAGTGGCAGGACGCCTGGGAGCTGTCCGACATCCACATGCGGCTCACCCCGGCGCAGCTCAAGGCGCTCAGCGCCGAGCTGCTCGAGACGATCATGCGCTACCGGGAGCTCGGCCCCGACGGCGAGAGCGCCGAGCGGGTGGCCGTTCTCCTGCAGGCCTTCCCGCAGCGCGGGCCGCTGCCGTGATCCCGCGCGCGCCGGGCCTGCGGCCGCTGCTTGCCGCGGAGGTCGTGTCGACGACCGGAGCGTGCATGACCGCGATCGCGCTGCCGTGGCTCGTCCTCACCACGACCGGCTCGGCAACGAAGGCAGGCCTCGTGGCGGCCGTCGAATGGCTGCCAATGGCCCTGCTCGGGATCCCGAGCGGCACGATCGCGGCTCGGCTCGGCCCGCGTAGCACGATCATCGCCTGCGACGCCGCGCGCATCCCGATCGTCGCGGCCGTCCCGATCCTGCACTGGCTCGGCGCGCTCGACTTCGGGGTGCTGCTCGCGCTGGCGTTCCTGACGGGCGTCTTCTTCCCGGCTCACTTCGGGTCCCAGCGCACGATCCTGCCCGCCCTGCTCGGCGAGGAGGCGGAGGAGCTGACGCGGGGCAACGCCGTGCTACAGGCCGCGAACCGGCTGCCGATGGTGCTCGGGCCGGCGCTCGGCGGACTGCTCGTGGCCGTACTCGGGGCACCCGGTGTGCTCGTGATCGACGCGGGCAGCTATGCGCTGTCGGCGCTGCTCGTGGCGACGCTTGTTCCGCGCGCAACGAATGGGACGGCGGCTCACGCGGACGAGCGCGGCGGGCTCTGGGACGGCGCTCGGGAGCTCGCCCGCGACCAGGTCCTGCGCCCGTTGACGCTTGCCTACGCGGCTATCGAGCTGGCGATGCAGGGCGTCTTCCTGGCGGTGCCGGTGCTCGTCTTCAGTGCCTACGACCGCAACGCCGGCCTGGCCGGCCTGCTGCTCGCGGCCTGGGGCGCCGGCGCACTTGCGGGAGCCCTGCCGGCCCTGCGGCTGTCCTCGCGCGAGCCGGTCGGGCTGATCAGGTGGGCGCTGATCGCCGAGGCTGCACCGCTCTGGATCGTGGCGGCCCCGCTGCCACCCGTGCTGCTTGCGGCGGGGATGGCGCTCTCTGGGCTCGCGAACCCGGTCGCCAACGCGCCGGCCAACACGCTCGTGACGCTGTGCGTCCAGGAGCCGCTCCGCGCCAAGACGATGCTCACGTTCATCACCGCCAGCACGACAGCCGCGGGCGCCGGGCTGTTCGTCGCCGGCCCGGCCGCGGAGATTTTCGGCGCGCGCGCCGTGATCGCCGGCGGCGCGACGATCGTGACGCTCAGCGCGCTCGGCTTCGCGCTCGCGACGCGACGGCGCTCGCCTGATATAGTTGTGCGAGCAATTACTTCGAGGACGTTAGCGAGGGAACGGACATGAGGCTGAACGGCATCCACCACATCACGGCGATCACGGCGGACGCTCAGGCGAATGTCGACTTCTACACGCGCGTGCTCGGGCTGCGGATGGTCAAGAAGTCCGTGAACCAGGACGACCCGACTGTCTACCACCTCTTCTACGGCGACGAGCACGCGAAGCCGGGTCTCGACCTCACCTTCTTCGAGTACCCGGGCGCCCCGCTCGGACGCGCGGGCGAGGGCATGATCCACCGGATCGTCTGGCGGGTGGGCTCGCCCGCGGCGCTCGACTTCTGGGCAGCGCGGCTCGCCGACGAGGGCATCGAGACAGAGCGCGACGGTGAGCGCCTGCGCTTTCGCGACCCGGAGGGGCTCCAGCACGAGCTCGGCATCTTCGACGTCCCGGACGAGCCGCTGATCGCGGAGCATCCGGATGTGCCGGCCGAGCACGCGCTGCAGGGCTTCCACGGCGTCCGCGCCTACGGCTCCGATCCCGAGCGCAGCCGCTATCTGCTTGAGTCGGGCATGGGCTTCTCCACCCGCGGCGACGGCTGGGAGACGCGCGGCGAGAGCCGCGGCGGCGAGTACGCCTACGACGTGCCGCCGGCCGAGCGCGGGCTGCAGGGCGCAGGGACCGTGCACCACATCGCCTGGGGCTCGACCGATGCAGAGCACCCGGCCTGGCGGGCTCAGATTCGCACGCATGGCGGCCACCCGACCGAGGTGATCGACCGCCACTACTTCCGCTCGATCTACTTCCGCGAGCCGAGCGGCGTGTTGTTCGAGCTGGCGACGCCGAGCCCGGGCTTCACGATCGACGAGCCGCTCGAGACGCTCGGCGAGAAGCTGTCGATCCCGCCGTTCCTCGAGTCGCGGCGCGCCGACATCGAGGCGGCGGTCAAGCCGCTCGAGTACCGGCGCGCGCTATCAGGTCAGAGCTAGCCCGGCTTCGCCAAGATGCCACCTCGTGGATTTCTTCTTCGAGGGCGGCACAGCCAGGACACTCGACCCGGAGCGCCCGCCGGTGCAGCAGCAGCTGGCGGTGCGCGCCGGGGTCGTCGCCGAGCAGCCGGCGCCGGAGGCCAAGCGCGTCCAGCTCGGCGGCCGCTGCGTGCTACCCGGCTTCGCGGACGCGCACGTTCACTTCCCCACCTGGTCGATGGGGCTGCGGCAGGCCCGGCTCGAGGGAGCCCGCTCGCGTGACGAGGCGCTCGAGCGCGTGGAGGCGGCGCTCGCCGGCGTACCGGCGGGCGGCTGGCTGCGAGGCCTCGGCTGGCGCGAGGGCGACTGGCCCGAGCCGCCCGACCTGGCCGCGCTCGACCGCGTGACGGGCGCGGTTCCGGCGGCGCTGATGTCGAAGGACTACCACTCGCTCTGGGTCAACAGCGCGGCGCTCGCGCGCGCGGACGGGCCGCTCGAGCTGCCGGGCGGCGTCGTCGAGCGGGACGCCGAGGGGCGCCCGCTCGGGATCCTGCGCGAGAACGCCGCCTGGGCGTTCCGGGACCGCTACGTGCGCCCCACCCAGGCGGAGATGGTCGAGGGCTCGCGCGAGGGGATGCGGATCGCCGCCGCTCGGGGCGTGACGGCGCTGCACGACAAGGACGGCTGGCTCGGGTCGTTCGAGGTGCACCAGCAGCTGCTCGCCGACGACGAGCTGCTCGTGCGCGTCTGGCAGTCGCTGCCGTGGGAGCGCCTCGACGAGCTCGCAGCGCTCGGGATCCGCTCGGGCTTCGGCAACGACATGCTGCGGCTCGGCTACCTCAAGGGCTTCATGGACGGCACGCTCGGCTCGGCGACGGCGCTGCTCCTGGACGGCTCGGGCGTCGAGATCACGAGCCGAGGGGCGCTCGAGGACGTGGTACGGCGCGCCGCCCGGGCGGGCTGGCCAGTCGCGGTCCACGCGATCGGCGACGGGGCCAACCGCTCCGCCCTCGACGCCTTCGCGGCCACGCGCGAGGAGTGGCAGCCGCGCGGTCTGCGGCCGCGCATCGAGCACGCCCAGCTGCTCGCGCCCGAGGAGTTCGAGCGGTTCGCCGAGATCGGCGTGAGCGCCTCCGTCCAGTTCAGCCACGCCCCGTCGGACCGCGACCTCGCCGACCGCCTCTGGGAGGGCAGGCAGGGCGCGTATGCATACCGCTCGCTGGCCGACGCGGGCACGCTGCTCGCGAACGGGTCGGACGCACCCGTCGAGGAGCTCGACCCGCTCGCCGGGCTAGTCGCCGGGGTGCGCCGCACGCTCGACGAGCGCCCGCCGTGGAGGCCCGAGCAGGCGCTGACGCTCGACGAGGCGCTGCGCGCGACCTGCATCGCCCCGGCCTGGCTCGAACACCAGGAGCACCGCCGTGGGATGCTGCGGCCGGGAATGCTCGCCGACCTCGTAGTGCTGGATCGCGACCCCTTCGAGTGCGCGCCAGAGCAGCTCGGCGAGTTGCGCGTGGTGGCGACCATGGTCGGCGGGCAGTGGACGCACCAGGACCCCGAATGGGGCACCGTGTGAGCGCCACCCGCGATACCGAGAGCCGCGCCGAGCAGCTCGCCGGCGGCATCTACGGGACGATCGTGGTGGCCGGCCTGCTCGCCTCGACGGGCCCGGACGACGATCCCGAGGTCTGGCCGACCGCCCTGTGGGTCACCGTCACGGTGGTCGTCTTCTGGCTCGCCCACTCGTGGTCGCTGTCGATCGCCCGCCGGGCGACCGGCGCCGAGCAAGGGCACCGCGGCCTGCGCCAAACGCTCGCGCATCACTGGCCGCTTGTCCAGGCAGCCTTCCCCCCGCTCGCAGTCATGTTCATCGCGGTCGCGCT
This sequence comes from uncultured Thermoleophilaceae bacterium, assembly GCA_963814095.1. GTDB lineage: Bacteria > Actinomycetota > Thermoleophilia > Solirubrobacterales > Thermoleophilaceae > JACVRW01. The sequence goes on from CAWFBT010000005.1 coordinate 289,875, forward strand.
CGGGGCCTCCGACGAGACGGCTATCACGCTCGCCACTGTGTCATGCGTCGTGCTGCTGGCCGGCTGGGGCATCATCGTCGGCCGCCAGGAGCACGAGAGCGTGGCGCGCATTGCGCTCACCTCTGTTGGCTGCGCCTCGCTCGGAGCGCTGATGGTTCTGCTGAAAGTCGTTATTCACTGAAGGACCCCCCTCACCCGAACAAGGAGTTGCAGTGCCTGACACCACCGCCACCGACCTGTCGAGCCTCGGCCGCAACCTCGAAGGCGCGGTCTTCTTCCCGGCCGACGAGGGCTGGGACGACGCGCGGCGCGCCTGGAACCTCGCGGCCGACCTCCACCCCGCCGCCGTGGTCCAGGCCGCGAACGCGGCCGACGTCGCACGCGTGGTCGACTTCGCGCGCGAGCGCGGCCTGCGCGTGGCCGCTCAGTCGACCGGCCATGGCGCCGGCTGCCTGGCGCCGCTCACGGACACGATCCTGTTGAAGACCGGCCGGCTCGACGGCATCGAGATCGACGCCGCTGCCGGCCGCGCCCGCGTCGAATCCGGTGTGGTCGCCGCCGACGTCGCCATCGCCGCAGGTGAGGCCGGCCTCGCCGCTCTGCTCGGCTCGTCCCCCGACACCGGCGTGGCCGGCTTCACGCTCGGCGGCGGGATCGGCTGGCTCGGCCGCCGCTACGGGCTCGCCTGCAACAGCGTGCGCGCGATCGAGGTCGTGACGGCCGACGGCCGGCAGCGGCGCGTCGACGCGGACAACGACCCCGAGCTCTTCTTCGCGCTGCGCGGCGGCGGGGGCTCGTTTGGCGTCGTGACCCTGCTCGAGATCGAGCTCTATCCGGTCACCGAGGTCTATGCCGGGATGGTCGCCTGGCCCGGCGAGATGGGCTCGGAGATCGCCCACGCCTACCGCGAGTGGCTCCACGGCGCGCCCGACGAGATCACCGCGCAGCTGCGCTTCATGTCGCTTCCGCCGCTTCCGGAGCTGCCCGAACCGCTGCGCGGAAAGTCGCTCGTCGACGTGACCGCCGCCTTCATCGGCGACCCCGCTGCGGGCGAGGAGCTCATGCGCCCGCTGCGCGAGATCGAGGGTGCGGTCTGGGACACCTGGGGAGTTCACCCGGCGCCGGCGCTGCGCCAGCTTGCCATGGACCCCGAGGAGCCCGTCCCAGGCCTCGGTGACAGCGTGACGCTCGGCGAGCTCACCCCCGAGGCCGTCGACGCGCTCGTGGGGCTGGCCGGGGCAGGAGCGGACAGCCCGCTCATGGGCGTTCAGGTCCGCCAGCTCGGTGGCGCGTTCGGGCGCGAGGACGAGAACGCCGGCGCGCTCCCGAAGCTCGACGCCGAGCACGTCGTGTTCGCCGTCGGCGCCGTGTTCGACCCGGCCGCCCGCCCCCCGATCGAGAGCTACCTCGACAGGATCCAGGACGAGCTCGCGCCATACTCGCCGGGTCGGCGCGTGGCCAACTTCTCGGATCGGCCCGGGGACGTCCCGGCCGCCTTCCGGCCCGAGGTCTGGGAGCGGCTGCTGGCGGTCAGGGCGCAGTACGACCCGGCCGGCATGTTCGTCGCCGGCCAGCAGGTCGGCTGACGGGCGGAGCTGCTCAGCCGCGCAGCTCGAACCAGACGTGGGTGCGGCCGTCGTGGGTGACCCCCCAGCGGTCCGCCATCTGATCGACGAGCACGAGACCCCAGCCGCCCGGCTCCTCGAGCGGGCGTTCGCGCCCGCGGGGCGCGAAGCCAGGTCCCGGATCGCTCACCTCGACGCCCACGCCGTCCGCGGTCGCCCGCAGCTCCAGCTCGATCAGCTCACCGTCGCCGGCGCCGCCGTGACGAACGGCGTTGTTCACGAGCTCCGAGACCAGCAGCGCCAGCGTCTGCTCGCTCTCCTTGTCGAGCCAGCGCGCCACGTTGTGCAGCCACGCGCGGGCGCGCTCGGGCGCCTGGATGCCGCCAGCCATCACAAGCCGGCGGCGCGGGCCACCGGCGACGGGACGCGGTTGAACTGCCTGGGTCGGGCTGATTGCCATTGGGGTGGGTCGCCCCTCCGGGTCTGGGTCTCGGGCTGCGTCGGCTTCGACACGCGCGCCCTTTAGTCCTGCAAACGGCTCTCTGGCCAGTTGTATTACGCCCCAGAGGGCAAAGTTGCGCTGATTCGGGTCAGGTTACCCGGCCCGGATGGGTATCGACGGCCAGTGCCGCCGCGACCGCCTGCGCGGCCAGGTCGACCTCGGCGTCCTCGAGCGTGCGCGGGTCGAGAAGTAGCCGACCATCCTGGATCCGCCCGACGAGCGGGGGTTCGCCGGCGCGCAGCGATGCCGCCAACGCGTCGGCGCCGGCCGGACCGGGATCGAGCGCGACCGCGGGTCCGTGAAGCTCCAGGAGCGGCAGTGCGCCGCCGCCGACGCGCGCCACCGCCGCGATCACCGTGCCGCCCGTGGCGGCCGCGAGGCGCTCCGCGCGAGCGGCGAGGGCGTTCTCGCCCG